>CAWAPE010000004.1:0-562676 GCA_963783855.1 uncultured Bacteroidota bacterium | reverse complement strand
TTAAGTAAAAATAAAATAATTAGTTGATTGTTTTGCAATAATTATAACATCCAATCATTCAATCATCCATTCATTCATTCTTTTTTATGTACAAAGAAACACATTTAAGATCGGTATTAAAAACAATATCCTGGAGATTCTGGGCAACTTTAACTACAGTATCTCTTGTACTTATATTTGTAGGCAGACTGGATCTGGCCCTTACTGTAGGTGGATTTGAAGTAGTACTTAAGCTTATTATATATTTTTTTCACGAGAGATTTTGGGATAAAATTAAATACGGTAAAAAGGAGATTAAACCATCTGTTATATGGTTAACAGGTCTTGCAAGATCCGGTAAATCCGCAATAGCAAAATCCGTAGTAGAAAAATTAAAAGAAAAGGGATTTAAAGCCGAACATCTTGATGGACATACTATAAGACATTTTTTCCCTGAAACAGGTTATTCAAAATATGAAGTTAATGAACACATAAAAAGAGTCGGGTATCTTGCAAGCAAGCTTGAGGAACAGGGAATTTTTGTTGTTGCATCCTTTTTATCTCCTTATAAAGAATCACGGGATTTTGTAAAATCTATTTGCAAAAATTATATGGAGGTTTATGTAGCCACTCCATTAAAATTTTGTGAAGAAAAGGATACTACGGGTATCTTTCAAAAAGCACGAAATGGTGATGTGCAGAATTTTCCCGGGATAAATTCTCCATATGAAGCTCCGGCTGACGGGGAATTAAATGTTGATATAAGTAAAGAAACTATTGAACAGGCAGCGAATAAAATCTTTGATAATATAAAAGAAGTAAATTAATGGATTGGTCTTATATAACCTGCTTGCTGCAGTGCACTACTTCAATAATTCGGTAACAACACTGGTTTAAAATTATTTAAATAAGCATTCCAAATTGTACGGCCTGAATAAATTCCGCCTGCCCCGTGAAGCGGTAGCTTACCGGGGTCAAGAAATTATGCGTCCATATTTAGATGAGCAATTACAGAAGTAAAATTCTAATTAACTAACAAACCTCAACCGGGAAATACTGTCTGAACTCGACGACAAGTCGGGTGAGTTTATTTTCCGTAAGTACAAGCGAGCATAATTTTAGGAATTTATTTAAAGCCTTGACTTTTTGGTACTTTTGGGTTAAGCCAAAAGTACAGTATAGTTATAAAATCAATAATTCAGTTAAGACTTAGTTAATTTATAAACTTCTGGGGTTGGATAACTGGATTTGAAATAAAAAGTTGATTGATTGAACGGAAGTTAAGTAACTTTATCAATGAGATATTAAAAATAGAAAAAATTTAAAGGCGCTTTTTATGAACAGGTATTATATAACACATTTGCAGGAACTTGAATCTGAGGCAGTATATATATTAAGAGAAGTGGCTGCACAATTTGAAAATCCGGTTTTGCTTTTCTCCGGTGGAAAAGATTCAATAGTACTCGGCTGGCTTTCAAAAAAAGCATTTTCTCCTGCTAAAATTCCCTACCCAATGATGCACGTTGATACCGGGCATAATTTTGATGAAACTATAGAATTCCGTGACAATTTTATGCAACAAATCGGTGCTCGTCTTGTTGTGGCTTCTGTGGAAGAATCAGTTAAAAAAGGAAGAGTTGTTGATGAGACCGGCCGATATGCCTCCAGGAATGTTGCTCAGACCACTACATTATTAGACGCAATAGAAGAGAATAAATATGATTGTGCTATCGGTGGAGCCAGGCGTGATGAAGAAAAAGCCCGCGCTAAAGAACGATTCTTTTCGCATCGCGATGAATTTGGACAGTGGGATCCAAAAAATCAACGCCCCGAACTCTGGAATATTTTAAACGGGAAGAAAAATATTGGAGAACATTTCCGTGTATTTCCTTTGAGCAATTGGACTGAAATGGATGTGTGGCAGTATATCGCGTTGGAAAATATTCCCATCCCTTCAATATATTTTGCTCATAAAAGAAAAGTAGTTCATCGTGATGGAATAATGCTGGCTGTTTCACCTTATGTGCAAATTGATGAAGGTGATAAAGTTGAAGAACTTGTAGTCCGTTGCCGAACGGTGGGCGATCTGACATCTACAGGAGTTTGGCGATCAGATGCATCAACCATTGAAGAAATAATTCAGGAAGTAGCCGCCTCAAGGATAACCGAGCGCGGTGGCAGATTCGACGATAAACGCTCCGAAACCTCTATGGAAGATCGAAAAATTAAAGGATACTTCTAAAAAATTGTCGAATTATCTAATTTGCGGATTCACGAATTTAGTGAGGAAGAAGAAAAAAATGAGATTGAATGAATGAAAAAAGATTGACTGATTGAAAAGCGATTGACTGATTGAAAATCATTCAATCAAACAATCATCCAATCTGTTTTATCCCAATCTGTTTTCTTAAATCATCCGATCAGTTTTTCGTCAATCATACAATCCGTTTATGAATCAAGAATTAATTGAAAGAAACAAAAATATTAACAGAGGTTACAGAAAGTTAGAAGTTTGGCAGCTAGCTATTGATTTATATGTTTTTGTCAAAAAAAAAGTTCGTAATTTAAAAGATGTTCCTTTTAAAGTCCGTGCTCAAGTAGAAGATTCGGCTTTTTCAGTTCCTTCAAATATTGCAGAAGGATACAGCCGTAGAAGCTTAAAAGAGAATATTCAATTTAATAATATTGCCCTCTCCTCATTAGCAGAAAATTACACACAAATATTCGCTTTACATAAGGGCGGGGATATAGATTCCGAATGGTTCGACGAATACGATAAAGAGCATTACAAACTGGAAAATAAGTTGATAAATTATAACAAATCACAGATAAAATTATTAAAAGATAAATCCGATTGGCGAGATGATTATATTATCAAAGAAATAATAGAAAAGTATGAAGTAAATGAGATTTAATGATTGAAAATAGATTGACTCATTGAAAGGAGATTGACTGATTGAGAATAGATTGAATGATTGCCAATCAACCAATCTGATGTCTTTCAATCATCCAATCCGTTTTTATTCAATCAACCAATCTGATGTCTTTCAATCATCCAATCCGTTTTTATTCAATCAACCAATCTGATGTCTTTCAATCATCCAATCCGTTTTTATTCAATCAACCAATCTGTATTTCTTCATTCATCCAATCACCCAATCAATGAATCTTATAAATGGGTTAAAAAAAATAAATTTCGGACAATAAAAAATATATAAACTTATGACTACCAACACTTACTTAGATATGGAACTTCTCCGCTTCACAACTGCCGGATCAGTGGATGACGGAAAATCTACCTTAATAGGAAGGCTCTTATTTGATAGTAAAGGTATCTTTGAAGATCAACTCGAAGCCGTGCAAAAAACCAGTCGTAGAAAAGGACTGGAAACTGTTGATCTTGCGCTTCTGACAGATGGGCTGCGTGCTGAACGGGAACAGGGAATAACTATCGATGTTGCTTACAGGTATTTTGCCACCCCCAAAAGAAAATTTATTATTGCAGATACACCGGGGCATGTTCAATATACCCGCAATATGGTTACAGGAGCTTCCACGGCAAACCTTGCTCTCATTTTAGTGGATGCCAGAACCGGAGTAATTGAGCAAACAAAGCGGCATTCATATCTTGCAAGCCTGTTAAAAATTCCTCACCTGGTCCTTTGTGTAAATAAAATGGATCTGGTTGATTATTCCGAAGATAAATATGACGAGATTGTGTCCGACTTTAAAGCATTTGCTGCCAAGATGGATATCAAAGACGTTCGTTTTGTACCTATAAGTGCTTTAAACGGAGATAATGTAGTTGAACGATCAACAAATATGGATTGGTACAAAGGCGGAACCTTGCTTCATCTTCTGGAGACAATTCACATCTCGAGTGACTATAATCATCAGGATCCCAGGATTCCTGTGCAATATGTAATTCGCCCGCAGAAAATAGAAGGTTTTCACGATTACCGCGGTTTTGCCGGCAGGATTGCAAGCGGAATATTCCGGGTTGGGGAAGAAGTCACAATTCTTCCATCCGGATTTACATCAAAAATTAAATCGCTTCGTAACTTAGATAAAGAAGTTGAAGAGGCTTTCCCCCCGATGTCCGTTAGTGTTGAACTTGAAGATGACCTTGACGTAAGCAGGGGTGATATGATAGTTAAACCAAATAACCAGGCAGAGAGCAATCAGGATATAGATGCAATGATGTGCTGGTTTGATTCAAAACCTCTCGCCATCGGCAGTAAGTTTATTTTGCGGCATACGTCCAGTGAATCACGCGCGATGGTAAAAGATATAGTCTATAAAATGGATATAAATCAACTTCACAGGATGGACGGTGATAAAAATATTCAGATGAATGATATCTTCCGTGTAAAATTAAGAGCAACTAAGCCGCTCTTTTTTGATGGATATAAAAGAAACAGGATTACCGGAAGTATTGTTCTCATTGACGAAGCAACTAACAACACTGTTGCTGCAGGGATGATAAGAGGATAATTGATACTAGCCTATCTTTTTGATTAAGCAATTAACAAGGAATACCTGGAATAATAATTTTATTACTGATAATTTCTGTTTATTATTTATGAATTGACGGATTTTCGGATTGACGAACCTGCTCGCCGTGTACTACTGCAGTAATTCGCTAATACGGTAATCCGGTAATTTAATTCAATGGTTTACGGTTCCGGGGAACATAAATATTCCGATTATTTAAAAGTGGTCCTTCCATTGCAGGTAATAGTGTGGTGGTATTTCAATATTAGTAATTTCTTTTTATTACCCTTGATTAAAAAAAATGTCAGTTTGGCTGTGTAGCTTTCTAAATCCTTTAATTCGAAATTAAATTCGTGAACTTGCCTGCCGGCGGGAGGTTAGTGGCATTCAGGTAAATTACTAATATTAGACAGTATGCTAATTCGCTAATACACGATGAACACGGCGGTTACAAATATTCCGATTACTTAAAGATCGACCTTCCCTTTCAACTTTTTGTTGGTGTAATTTTAATACTAATAATATCGTTTTATTATTTAAAATAAATCTATCCTTAAAATTAATTGTGATATTATTTCTATTGGTGTTATTAAAAGTACAGAATTGAGAATTTTTTTTGATTTTAATATGAAAGTTAAATATTATTTAAGTGTTAATGGAATGTTAAGATAATGTTAAATAAAAAATAAATAAATTTAATTTTTGCCATATATTTGTATTTCGATACAAAGTGTTTCACCAAAAGTTGTGATTTATATTCCCAAAACCTTCAATATAAATTTATTACAAAATATAGAAGTAATCTTATTTGTTTTGTTTAATCTAGCAGGCAAATTGGTCATAAAGTAATGTTAAAGAAAATACAAAAAAAAATAATTAAACGTCTTGATTTTTTAGATGTACATACTCGTGAAGTAATTAAAAAATCCTCTTCTTCCTTAATGGTAAAAGTATTAGGAATGTTATTTGGGCTGGTGGTAAGCGTATTCCTCGGTAGAACACTTGGGACTGTTGGTTTAGGTGTTATAAATCTTGCTAATAAAGTAATATTTCTGATATTGTCATTCGTCCTACTCGGTTTCCCTAACTTGTTAATAAAAAATATTTCAATTTCTTACCATGAAAGAAATTATGATAATATATTTATGAATCTTACAACTGCAATTATTGTTAATGGTGGTATCGGAGTAATTATAATAATAGTACTAATTATATCATCTAAAGTATTAAGTTATTCTGTATTTGAAGAACCTAGATTATTCTATCCATTAATAATTGCTGCTATTGCAATGTTTCCTCAAATACTATCTCGTATTTTTTCATCTGGTTTAATTGGTATAAAAAAAATTTGGCAGAGTAACTTAGTAGATAAGACTTTAAGTATGGTCTTTATATTTACGGGGTTGATGTTATTATATTTACTTGATATACAAATAAATATAATCAATACTGCAATATTATATGGTATAAGCAGATTGTTGGTCACTTTAGTCGTTGGTCTTTATTGGAAAAAATTATTTAATAATCATTTAATTGGCAAAACAAAAATTAGTTTAATAAAAAGCGCATTACCCTTTTGGGGAGTTACAATTACAAATATTTCACTAGCTAGTTTAGATACTATAATGTTAGGATGGCTTAGTAATAGTCGTGATGTTGGACTCTATTCAATAGCGTTCACTTTAGCATTTTTGACTAGTTTTTTTTTACAAATTACAAATTCTGTATTAGCACCAAAAATTGCTGCACTTTATTCACAAAAGAAAATGAAAGATTTAACTACGATGGTACAACAAGTAACTTTGGGATTATTATTATTTGGAATTATACCGTTTATTGTTTTTTTAATTTTCGGGAAAGAAATATTGTCGCTCTGGGGTAATCAATTTACCAAGGCATATTGGCCATTAATCATTCTAAGTTTTGGACAAATGTTTAATATATCAACAGGTAGCGTTACGACATTGTTGAATATGTGCGGGCTAGAGAAATTGCATTATAAGATAACATTAGCATTTTTAATATTATTTGTAATATCAAATTATTTTATGATAACTTTATTTGGTTTGATTGGTGTAGCTATCGTAACTTCATTTATAACAATAACCATTAACTTTACAAAAATGATTTTTGTGAGAATACATTTAGGGTTTTGGTCAATCCCCGCACTAATAAAATAAACGGAGGTAGCAAAATATGTTTTCAAATATTAAAAAGAATCTAAAGTTGTATTTCCCTTTCCCTATAATTCACTTACTTGCATTTAAAAAATTAATATTGAATAAAGAATCATTTTTATATAAAACAGGATGGATGGAATCAATAAAGCAAAGTACATCATGTAGTCAAAATGGAAAGGCAATACCTTGGATGAATCATTCCATAATAATATTTCTTGAGGAAAGATTAAACAAAAATATGACATTATTTGAATTTGGGAGTGGATATTCAACTATCTTTTATTCTAAATTGGTTAATAAAGTTGTTTCTCTAGAGCATAATAAAAATTGGTTAAAATATTTAACAAATATAATTGACGATAATGTTACTTTAATATTTCAAAAAGATGATATTGATGGAGAATATTGTAGAGCGTCTCATTATAATGATAATAAATATAATTTAATAATTATTGATGGCAGAGATAGAGTAAATTGTATTAAAAAGGCTGTAGAATCATTAACAAATGACGGTGTGATATTACTTGACGATTCTCATCGAGAAAAATATAAAGAAGGAGTCGATTATTTAATCGATTTAGGGTATAGTAAAATTGATTTTGAAGGTTTAAAGCAAATTGGTAGTAACTTATCTAGAACAACAGTGTTTTATAAATCAAACAATAGTTTAAAAATTTAATATAATATTGAAATCTCTCTATATATACCATGAAAGTGGTTCGAAAAGTCATTTCCGCGCATTACTTTGGCGGCAAGATGAAGTAAAAGATATCAAATTGATATTTCGTGAATTTGAAATAACGAAAAAGATTATAAAATCTTTTTATAAGTTCGATTTAATTTTATTAAAAAAACAATTTATAAATATATTTTTCTTTTTTAGTCTATTTTTTAAGAAAAACAAAAACATAATAGTTGGAATAACACCTTACAATTGGAAGCTGTTTTTAATATATCCACTATTAAAAAAAAATAACTACTTCTTTTTTACTTCTAGAACTGTTTGGGGTTATAAGAAATATTCAAGGATATTTTTGGCAAAAACAAAATTATCGAAAAAAGTTTGGACTAGTTTTATAGAAAATGCTAGTGGGATATTTTGTGTTAACAAGCAAGGGTTAGAGGAGATATTAAAGTACTACAAAGTTAAAAATATTTCTTTAGTTAATCATTCAATTGACCCACTATATGTTTCAAACACTTTTTTAAAACCTAAAAATAAAAAAATTAAATGTCTTTTTGTAGGCAGATTTACTAAGCCAAAAGGAATTGACATTATATTGCAGATAATAAATCAAATTGATGACCAAAGTTTTGAATTTCATTTTGTAGGAAGAGGAGAATTAGAAGAAATCTTGAATAAATTTTGTAATAAAAATAGCAATTCCTTTAATCACGGATTTTTGAAAGGAGAAAACTTAAGAAATATTTATCTTGGAAGTGATATTATTTTACTACCATCACAGCGACAAAGAGTGTGGGAAGAATTATTTGGTATGGTTTTGATTGAATCAATGTCTTGTGGGTGTCTCCCAATTACGACTGATCATGCTGGGCCAAAAGAAATAATAGAAAATGAAAAATGTGGTTTTATTTTTCCAGAACAAAATTATATAGAAAATACGATTGAAAAGCTAGATAGATTAATCAATGACAAAGAATATCTTAGAAATCTGCAAGAACAAGCATTTCAAAGAGGCAAATCTTATGCTCCGAATAAAGTGTTTCATAAATGGAATCATTTATTGAATATAGAAAATGAATAAACCAAATCTTTTTGTAGTAGGTGCTGCGAAAGCAGGTACAACTTCTCTATTTCATTATTTATCTCAGCATCCAGAAATATATGCACCACCAATAAAAGAACCAAATCATTTTGGTACTGATATTGACCTTGCACATTTTAGGAAAGACTATCTTAATAGAAATCACATAATAGGTAAAAGCTACTTTAAATGTGAAAAATTAGAAAAAAGACACATAGCTTATATAAAAGATTTAAATAATTATCTAAAATTATATCGAGATGCAAAAAAAGAAAAATATTTAATAGATGTAAGTAATAGCTACTTATATTCTAATTTAGCTGCAAAAGAAATATATGATTTTAATAAAAGTGCGAAAATAATTATTATTCTCAGGCAACCGGTTGAAAGAGCAATTAGTCATTACATTATGGATGTGGCGCAAAATCGCCAAAAAGAGTTAGATGCTTATAAAGCAATTAAAAGTGATTATGAAGCTAAATTAAAAGGATGGGGCATTTCAAATCTTTATGTAGAATTAAGTCAGTTCAGTAATCAAGCTAAACGATATTTAGATATTTTCCCTAAAGATCAAATAGTAATTGTATCATTTGATGAATTAAAAAATAACCCAATTCAACTAATGAATAAACTATGGAGTTTCCTTAATATCGATCCTATTCAACTTGAAACTAATAAAATATTTAATCCAAGTGGTGTGCCTAAAAACCTGTTTTTGAAAAGTTTAATTAAGATTTACAAAAGATATTTCAAATATTTGAAACTTAGTGCTCCAAAATTAAAGAGCATTTTGCTAAAGAAACCTGAATTTAATAATTATACTTCTGCTAAGGCCTTTTTGGAAGAAATATTAAAAGTAGAAATTGAATGGTATAAAAATATATGAATAATATAATGAATGACGTCAAACAATAAATGCAAATCTGTATGAATGTTTTATTATTTGTATTTATATAATATGAAATATCAGATATAAAGTTAAGTAAACAAAAAAGTTTTTACCATATATGTATATTTAAGTAATTCAATAATAGTAGCAGGTTACCTACTTTACTTCTCATATATAACGAATATTTATAAAAATAATCAAAAAACAATAATTTGTCCTTACAACTAATATTTGCATTTCTAGTAACATTTGTATTTATGTTATTGACCATTTCAGGAGTAAAGAAATCATTAATCCTTTATGTAATGATAAAGCCTTTTTTACTTTCAAGTTTTAGTATTCTTGACGTCCCAAGTTTGCCGTTGATTGATGTAGATAGAATTTTAATAATAATCTTGACATTAGGCTTTATTATTGAATATATCACTTTTAGAAAAAATCTTTATCCTAAAAATAATCCAACAAGCAAAGTTTTCTTTTATTTTATTTTATTATTGCTTATAGTTGTAATAAATTCTTCCATAGGCATAGGGGTAAGTCTTGGTTTTTTAATCAATCTTTGTTTTGAAAACATATTAATTGTATTTCTATTGTGGTATTATATTGAAGAAGAAAAACATTTTATTTCACTTTTACGAATTATTATATTTGTCAGCATTATTGTAAACATTTATGGACTTTATAATTTTATTTCAAATTCAAATCCTTATATCAATATTTTTTCTCAATCTACAGATAGGAGTTTAATATCTGTATATGATAATGTTCCGCTTCGTTTTGGATTTAATAGAGCACAATCGACGTTTAACCACCCGATGGTTTATGGAGCATATAATGTTTTTATATTTGTAATTTCATTTACACTAAATTTTCAAAAAACCATTAAGTATAAACTCATTATGCCTGCAATGGCACTTTCACTCATTGGAATTTTTATTACAAATTCTAGATCCCCAGTAATTTTTTTATTTATTTCTTTATCTTACTTTTTTATATCTAGTAAAATTGTTAGGAAAAAAATTTATAAACTACTTCCAATTATATTCATTGTAATTAGTATATTGTTTTTAACAGTGCCTTTTGTTAATGATTTGATCGATGCAATTCTGGTACCAAACTCTGTTCGCGGTAGTTCTTTAGAAATGAGAGTAGTTCAGTTTTTTGCTAGCCTCCATTATTTTAATCAATCTCCACTGACTGGGCTAGGTTTTGGTAAAGCAAGAGAATTGAATTTAACCAATGTAGATAAACAATTATACGGTCTCGAAAGTTTTCTATTCCAAATAATGATTGACGGTGGAATAATTGGAATTATAGCCTATTTGTTTTTATTTATTGGTCTATTTAAAATTATGAGTTCAATTAAGAATAATTCAAAGACTATTTTTCATAAAAATTTTATTATAGGCCTACAGGGAACATTAATTGGATATATTGCTTTTATTCTAGCAACTGGTCCATTATCAACATTTCCCTGGTTTTTCTTATTTATTGGCCTAACTTTTCCTATTATGAAATTTTCAGATAAATATTCAGTTATATCGTCTATAAAAAATTAGTAAAAAGAATGCTCAAGTATCGTGTAGTAACAATACTAGTTAATTTTAATAATGCAGAAGATACGATTGCTTGCTTAAAAAGTTTAAAAACACAAAATGAAAACTCGCTGTATGTAATAATCGTTGACAACGCATCAAATGATCAGTGTAAATTAGAATATAAATTTCAAAAAGAATATAAAAATTTAAAACTACTCAAGCTTAAAGAAAATAGTGGATTTGGAAGAGGCAATAATGTGGGAATTATTTGGGCTCAAACAAATATCAATTTTGAATATTTATTATTGTTGAATAATGATACAATTGTTCAAAAAAATACTATTAGTAGTTTAATAGAACCTTTTAAAATTAATAACTCCATCGGCATTTCAACTTGTAAAATATTGTATGATACCAAAAGAGAAACTGTTTGGTATGGCGGCGGTGAAATTGACTTTAAATATGGTTTGGCTAGAATAACAGATTTCAATCAAAAACCAAGCACAGTAGGTGCTAATAAATCTCGTTTTGTTACTTTTGCATCTGGTTGTGTTATGATGTTTAATGAATATAGTATTAAAAAATTAAAAGGATTTGATGAGCAGTTCTTTATGTATTATGAGGATTTAGAATTATCAATTAGAGCAATGAAAGAAAATATGTTGATTTATTACAATGCTGATACAAGTGTATTTCACAAAGTAAATGCAAGTACTTCAAAGAGTCAATATAATGGAATTCATAAGTCAAATCCTAATATTGGTTTTCATATATTTTATAAAAGAAGAAATCAATATCTTACTTTTAGGAAACATCTTAAAGGTTCTCATTATCTCATATTCAATATATATTATTTATCAAGAAATCTTTTCCAAATATGTTATTTAATTTTGTTTTCAAAATATAGACTCCAGGTTATTAAAAGTATAATACTATTAATTATTAACGCTAAATCATATAAATAATTTAAATATGGATAAAATATTTTTAATTGTAATTGGTGTACATAAATCCGGAACAACCTCTTTGTATAAATATTTAGGTGATCATAGTCAAATATTCAAGCCATTACAGAAAGAAATTCATTATTTTACGCCACTAATATATTCTGACACAAAATTAAATTATGATTCATACAAAAAAAATTTTAGTGATGTAAAAAATGAAAAATACTTGCTTGATGTTAGTCCTTCTTATTTTTATGGTAAAATTCGATTAATAAATGAAATTAAAAAACTAGGCAAACAAAAGATTATTTTAATTTTAAGGGAACCAACCCAAAGATTTATATCGTTTTATAAACAAGGACTAAAAATAGGCGAAATTAACAAAAATGAAACAATAACAGAATTTTATCATAAATCTAATTATAGATTTAATGAGTATTTGAATTCCGGTAATATCAGTAATGATTTTTATTCTAGAAGTTTAAGAGAAGGTTGCTATTCTTTTTATATTGAGGATTGGATAATTAATTACGGAAATAATCTAAAAATTGTATATTTTGAAAATTTAGTAAAAGATTTTTCAAAAGTTTTATTAGAAATATGCGAGTGGTTAGATATTGAGTATGAATACGAGAAATATAATTTTACAAATGAAAATAAATCCTTAAAACCTAGGAATCAATTTTTAAGTAAATATTCCCATAAATTTTATTTACAAAATGAACCTTTTTTTCGTAAGCACGCAAAAATCAAAGGTGCAATCAAATCAATTTATGATAAAATTAACAGCAAAAATTATGAAAATATAAAAGGAACTGAAGTATTAGCAATTAAAAAATTTTATAGTTATTACAATTCTGATTTCGACAATATTATTAATAAATATAAATTACGGCCTTCTAAATGGAATTAAAAACTAATTTATTTATTGTTGGTGCCCCAAAAGCTAGTACAACATCTTTATATTATTATTTAAAAACACATCCTGAAGTTTATTTCCCAAATTTAAAAGAAACAAATTATTTCTCTCATCAGGAGATTATTGAACAAAAATTGTATTATAAAGCCAAAATAACTAAATCTGAAAGGGGATATTTAAATTTATATTCACAACATGAAAGCCAGAAAATATTAGGTGATGCAAGCGTTTCATATTTATATTATCCAAATATACCTAATAAAATATTTAGATATAATCCAGAAGCAAAAATAATTATAATTTTAAGAGATCCTATCCAGAGAGCTTTTTCACATTATCTTATGGATTATAGATTGGGCCATGTTAGAGAAAAATTTATTAATATTTTTCATCAGGAAACAAAATTTCCTTTACAATATCAGCAATACTTTTTAATAAGTAAGTACTATAACCAAGTAAAACGATATTTGGAAATATTTAACGATAATGTTAAAATTCTATATTTTAAAGATTTACAAAAAGATTCTAAAACATTTATGAAAGAAGTATGTAGATTTTTAGAAATTAAAACATATGATTCGATGAGTTATGATAAAAAGCATAATCCTTTTGTTGTTCCCAAAAATTTATTTTGGAATCACATATATTCAAATTCATTTTATAGAATTATTGTTAAAGTTTTATTCCCAAATTCTGTACGTAAATTATTTAAACGAAGGATTTTATTAGAAAGTAAAAAACCCATTTTAGATTCAGCAGTAAGGAATGAACTTATAGTATTTTTTAAAAGCGATATATTGAATCTTGAAAAATTGATAAAAAAAGATTTATCAGCATGGTATGCTGAATAAAAAGATATGAAAATAATCGTTGTTGATCCTGAAGGCTTTACCGGCATGGCATATTATGAATATGCTTTATTGACAGAACTAAATAAAATCAAGTCAATTCCTTTAATAACTTCAGATATTTGGATTCTAACTTCTAGTAAGAATAACTTCCAAATAGTAAAACTATTCTCAGGTATATCAGGAGAAATAAACAAATTAAAAAAAGGCTTTAATTATTTTATATCTTACATAAAACTAATCAAATACATTAAAAGACATAAGGTGCAAGCAGTCCATTTTCAAATATTAGAACTATTCCCTATAGACCTTATATTTTTTGCAATATTACACTATTTAAGAGTTAAAATCATTCATACTGTTCACGATATATATCCATTAGTAAAAGTCCCATTTCAAAAATTCTTTCAGAAAAACATATATGTTATCTCTGATTACGTAGTTTTACATAATAATAGTTCAAGAAAGATCTTTTTAAATGAGTTCAATATAAATCCACACAAAATTACAATTATACCACACGGAGGATATGAACATTTTATTAATTTCTTTTCAACAAAATATGATTCTAGAAAACGCCTTAAACTTAACGAAGGTAATTTTGTTGTTACATTAATAGGTTCATTGCATAAAGACAAAGGTATAAAAGTATTATTGGATGCATTGGATGAAAATTATGAACCTAAAATTAAATTTATTATTGCAGGAAAACCATTAACTAATGAAATTAACTTACAGATTTTAGAAAAGGAAGAAAGACTAAATTCACTATTGGAATATCGCCCTGGTTTTATAAATCAAGATGATTTATTACATTATTTTTATTCCTCAGACTTAATACTTTTGCCATATAATTTTATTTCAGAAAGCGGGGTTTTTCGATACGCTCAGACATTAGGAATTCCAATATTAGCCTCAAATATTGAACAGTTTTCAGAATTGATTACTGATAATCATACAGGTTTTCTTTTAAAAAAGGCGATCCAAGATCTCTTGCAAAAAAAATAAATTTTATATTTAATTCCGAATTAGACTTGAATAAAATCGGACAGGAATTAAAAAATGAGAATATTAGCTGGTCAGAAATTGCCAAAAGAACTATTGCTTTATATAATAGTGTAGGAGTAAATTCATGAAAATAAATATTAATAAATATTGGCTTGTGTTTTTTGTAATTATTTCAATACATACTAATTGCTTATCTCAAACTAATAAATATAAAAAATGGGAAAATGGGCTTAGAGGGATAAATATAAAATTATCTCAAAAATACCCTGATTTTAAAAATTTAAAAAATGACTGGGACATAAATCTTGTAAGGCTATCTTGTAACAATTTACAATTGAGATCTAAGAATTCGCCATATAATTATATTGAAGAAAATTGGGATATCCTTGATAGTTGGTTAGATTCATTAAGTAACAATGATATTTATGTAGTTCTCGATATACACACTTTCCCTGGTGCAAAAAATAATAATACAACTTTCCCTTCTGATTTAATTTGGCAAGATAGAAAATATCAAGATACTTTGATTGAAACTTGGGGGAAAATTGCTAATAGGTATAAAAACTATAAAAATATTGTTGGTTATGATCTTATAAATGAACCAACATTTTACAGAAATTTGCAAAGTGTTTCAGCATGGAATTATGATTCATTAATAATACACATTGTTGAAAAAATAAGACATTATGATATTACAACACCTGTTATTATTGAACTCCCAAGATTTCAAAATGAAGATAGGCTTCATTTTCAGCATTTTGATACTAAAATTAGCAATATTAAAAACGCAATTTTTAGTACACATTATTACTTTCCACCTGAATTTACAAGACAAGGATTAAATAAAAATCTAGATAAAAAAATAAAATATCCTGGATTTTTAACAAAAGTTTCGTCTTATTCAGGTAAAAAAAAGGAATTAGTATTTGATAAAGAAGGAATAAAAGAAACATTAAAATCTGCAAGAAATTTTCAGATTAAAAATAAATGTATAATATTTATTGGTGAATTTAGTTGTCTGAGATGGGCTCCTGGAGGAGATAAATATATTGAGGATTTAATTAGTCTATTTGAAGAATATGGTTGGTCGTGGTGTTATCATTCATACAGAGGATATCAAGGCTGGGATGCAGAATTGGGAAATGATCCAAATAATAAAATTAGATATGAAACTAAAAGAGTAAAAATTCTTAAAGGTTATTTTAAATTAAATAATTAATACTGTCCAAAATATTTTATTCTAATGAAAATAGCAATTCTTGGTTCGAGAGGTTACCCATATGTTTACAGCGGTTATGAAACATTTGTAAAAGAGCTTGCAGAAAGGTTAGTCATTCATAATATTGAAGTGACAGTTTATTGTCATAAAAATTTGTTTAATGTATATCCGGCAAGCGTTAATGGAATTAATCTGGTTTACATAAAGACAATAGAGAAAAAGAGTCTTAGCCAACTGGTTCATTCATTTCAATCGATAATACACGCTTGTTTCTGCAATTATGACATCTTATTAGTTGTTAACTCGGCAAATGGTCCTTTTGGAATTATTACAAAAATATTTGGAATAAAAACTGCAATAAATGTTGACGGCTTAGAATGGCTGAGACCCAAATGGAAAGGTCTTGGCGCAAAATATTTTTATTTGGCTTCTAAATTATCAACAAAATTGTACGAAAATATCATAACAGATTCTTTCGAAATGGAAAATATATATAAAAAAGAATTTGGGAAAGAATCTACTGTAATTGCTTATGGAGCTAATATTCGTTATTCAGAAAAGCCTGAGCTAATTAAAAAATGGAATCTCAAACCAAAATCATATTATTTAATTGTGGGCAGATTAATTCCTGATAATAATGCTGATTTAATCGTTAGGGAATTTGTTGACAGTAATTCAGAAAAAAAACTGGTCATTGTTGGCGATGTTCCGTATGATGATGAATATGCGTCAAAAATAAAAGCGACAAATGATCCGCGCATAGTATTTACCGGGTATGTTTATGATCAGGGTGATCTAGCAGAACTTTATCATAATTGTTTTGCATATTTCCACGGACACGAATTTGGAGGCACTAATCCAACTATGCTAAAAGCGTTAGCATATGGAAGTGCTATATTGGCTCTCGATACAGTATTTACAAAAGAAATGCTAGATAGTGGCAAATATGGCAGATTTTTTACAAAAAATGATGGAAATCTTAAAATCTTAATACATCATATTGAAAAATATCCCAATGAATTAGAAGATCTTCGGGCTAAATCAAGGGAAAGAATTAAATCTAATTATACCTGGGAAAAAATAACTAATCAGTATATAGCTTTGTTTGATAAGATTTTAATAGATAAAAAAGATTAAAGTAAAAAAATATTCTATTCCTCTTCAGCTTGTATGTACCCGGAATTTAACCAGCTAGAACCGGATAATCCTAATTTGGCAGAAGATTCAGCTTATCCTGCCCAACCTGATAGTGAGTATGGCTGGGAAAAATTATTCAGTGAGAGATTATATTTTTCCTTCCAGAGAAATTATGGCTTAACTGTTAAAGTTGCCAGATTTCACAATATATTTGGTCCACAAGGAACCTGGACAGGCGGTAAAGAAAAAGCTCCGGCTGCTATGTGCAGGAAAGTTGCGGAAGCGGAAGATGGGGGAGAAATAGAAATCTGGGGAGATGGCAAACAGACAAGATCATTCCTTTATATAGATGAATGCCTCGAAGGCGTAAGAAAATTAATGGATTCACCTGATTTTCACGGACCTGTTAATATTGGTTCCGATGAGATGGTGACAATTAACAAGCTGGCAGAAATAGCGATGGAAGCTGCGGATAAGAAATTAAATCTAAAACATATTGATGGTCCTTTAGGAGTAAGAGGAAGAAATTCCGATAACAAATTGATACAAGAAAAACTTGGTTGGAAACCATCAAAAACATTAAAAGAAGGAATTGCTAAAACGTATTCCTGGATCAGTGAACAGGTTGGAAAATCTAAAGAAGTAGTAAAGTAAATTACTTTAAATATATTATTTATTTTAAGATGGCTCGCAAATTCTCACAGTCTGTTGGTTTTGTAATATGGTTAAAATAAAAAGAAATAAAGATATATTAAGAGAACCTGTTTCGCATAATGATCAATATTTTAAAAAAGTAATCTTAAAAAACGATGCAATTCCTGGTTTGCTACAATTTGCAAAAGCAAATTTTAAATCCGGTGATGAAGTAGATGAACATTTTCACGAAAGTATATATGAAGTATTTTACCTTATAAGTGGTGCAATTAGAGTTATTGCTGATGAAATAGAAGAACTGGCTGTTTCAGGTGATTCCATTATTATCTATCCGGAACAAAACCATTCATTTAAATTCATTAAAAACACTGAGCTTATTTATTTTAACTTACCGGGTATTTAATTATTCATATTTTCGTATCATTATTATTAGACGCCAGGCAGGTAAAATTTACGCTTAATAAGGATTATGAATTGGAAAATATTTCACTTACCTGGACCAACCGAAATAGCTCAAAATTAAAAAAACCTTTCCTTTTATCGAATTATATAACCACTTATTACCCGATCTGTTTTTTTGGCAAGGATATTGTTATATTTTCCCCAATTAAAAGTCAATTGCTAGTGTATAATTCTTCATTGGGTTTAATGCCAGGTATTTACTGTTTTAGTTCATGTTTAAGTATTTTAGTTGTGTATAAATATAATTTTTTATTGAGCCAATTACTATTTTAATTTAAATGCAAATCTATCGAACCTCTTTATATCTTTTACGAATTACTCTGGATATAATCATAATATCTGCTGTTTGCATTTTGTCAGCCTACCTTTCGGTAAAGGATTTTGAGTTTCTGCTCAGCGTAAATGCACAGTTCCTGGTTCTGTCATTAGCTGTAATCTGGTTCTTTACCTCCAAGACGTTAGGATTATATGATGAATTCAGGTCAAGAAACTTCAGTTTTGAGCTTATCCTGGTAATAAAAATTTGTTTTGTTCAGGCAATCAGCGCAATAATTATTCTTTACATGTTAAATGAAAAATCTTTTTCAAGGTACTTTGTAGTATTATATGCAGTAGGGGCATTGGCTTTAATTAGTGCAGAAAAATTCACTCTCAGCAGGTTACTTCACCTTTTCAGAAGACACGGCAGAAACTTAAGGCATATGCTGATAGTTGGGGCTGGTGATTTAGGAAAGAAATTTTATGAGTCTGCAAAACATAATTCACATTTTGGTTATAATATTGTAGGCTTCCTTGACGATAAGCAGAAACAATTTTTGAACGGCCAGTATCTCGGTAAAATTAATGAGCTTGATGGTTATCTCAATACGCTGAAAGTAGATGACGTTATTATTACCCTTCCAAATTATGCGACTGAGAGAATTGAAGAAGTTATTCATATATGTGAAAAACACACTACGAGAGTAAAAATAATTCCGGATTATTTTAATTTTATTTCGAGCAAATATAAAGTTTCTATGTTTGGTCATTTCCCAATAATTTCAGTCAGGGAAGACAGAATAAACGAACTGCACTGGAGATTGTTAAAAAGGGGATTTGATATATTTGCAACTATTCTGCTTTTTATATTTGTCTTTTCCTGGCTCTGGCCGTTGATAGGATTGATCATAAAACTTACATCTCCCGGCCCTGTTTTTTACAAGCAGGAAAGATGGGGTAGAGATAACAGGCATTTTATAACATATAAATTCAGATCAATGCGAACAGATCATTGTGGTGAAAAGGATGATAGCGGTAAGTTTCAACAGGTAATAAAAAATGATCCGCGAGTCACTAAAATTGGAAAGTTTTTAAGAAAAACAAGTCTGGATGAACTTCCTCAATTTTGGAATGTCTTAAAAGGTGGTGAAATGAGTATTGTTGGCCCGCGCCCTCATCCAACTCCACTGAACCTGGAATCAAAAGACAAGGTGAATCTATATATGCTAAGGCACCTGGTAAAACCGGGCATCACAGGTTGGGCACAGGTTAACGGCTTTAGAGGCGAGACTAAAAAGTTAAGCAAAATGCAGAAAAGAATAGACCACGATATCTGGTATATTGAAAACTGGTCATTCTGGCTGGACATACAAATAATTTTCCTAACACTTTGGAATATGATTAAAGGAGATCCGAACGCATACTAGCGCGCAAAGCGTGCGGGGCAAAACCAAAATACACGGCTCATTTTATTAAAAAACTAACAGACTGTGATGGTAAAAACAGTGAAACAGATTCTTTACTCGATTTTGCGAAGGACTGTAAATATATAAATAAAAATGAACACTCAGTATTGGTTGAGATAAATAGAGAAGTTGGCAAAATGCTGGGCTCAATGATTAAAAACCCCAAATCATTTTTAACAAATAACTCACCTCTGATCTCTGTTCTCTGATCTTTGCCCTATGCTCTTTGCCCTATGCACTTTGCCCTATGCTCTTTGCCCTATGCACTTTCGCCCTATGCACTTTCCCCTATACGCTACCCGCTAATCAACTTTGTTTTCTATTTACATGTAATCTCGATCCTGTCAATCTCTCCGTTTATATGAAACTCAATTTTCATCTTTTTAATATTAATTCTTAAGTTCCTGTCTAATTGTTTAATGATATTTTTCATCTCCGGTTTCACTTTTTTGCCGGTTATATCCTTTAATAATTCTTTCTTCATTTTTCTTATTTGGGTTAAAATTAGTTCTCTTTCTTCTTTAAATAATTCAGTAACTATATCCTCAAGAAAAGCATTCCTTATTTTCCCTATTTCTTTAGAATATTCCTTGTTCCATTTTATTAATGTTGGTTTAGAAACTCTTATTTCTTTTGCAATTGCATCAAAAGTTTCCCCTTTGGCTCTTAAGGTCATAAAAAGAGCACATTTTTTTGTAATTCCCATAACTGTTGTTATCCTCTCTTAGCTTTAATTTGGTTAATGTTTAGTAAATAATGTTTAAGAAATCAACTTTTTAAAAGCCCATTTTAGTTAAATATAGTAAAAAATAGTTTCCTACAAAAAGTCAAAAACTGTAAATATTGAGTAAAATAGCACTTTAAAAATATATTTTTTCAAAAATGTTAGGTTTTGTTGGGTTTACCCCGTGAAATAAAAGTATAATCTCCTAGAAAAGGTCAAATAATATCATTAGCAATTTCAAATAGCAAAATAGTATTTCTAATATTTAACAGGGTTTACCCCGTGGAATCAGGTATTCTTTGCTCAATTTGGTGAATTAATAAAATTTATTGGGGTTAAGACTGTAATTTAACCTGCTCTATTCCACTGGTGTTCACCCCGTGAAATTGCCATTCTGAGGAGTCTTCGACTGCTTGCCCGGCCTTTGGCGGGAAGAATCTTCCGATTAATTCCAAAGATTCATCTCCCACCAGGTTGGGATCATAATGATTACATTGCTCAGTCATCCTGAATCCCGACCTGCCTATCTGCAGACAGGTTCATCGGGATGAAGGATCTCATAAATAATTTGTAAAATATGAAACAATATTACGTTTACATACTAACAAGCAATTCCAAAGATTTATCGCGTAGTTTATGCTAAGCGAAGCGAATGTGCTCAGAATGACCCTTCTATCCGTCACCCTTAGCCGAAGGCAGGGGGTCTCTTTTACAGCCAAAGAGATTCGTCAGCCAATAAATTGGGGGTTCATAATGCCACTTAGTCCGTCATTCTGAGGAGTCTTCGACGAAGAATCTCTCGAGCAATTCCAAAAATTTATCGCGGAGTTTATGCTGAGCGAAGCGAATGTGCTCAGAATAACCATTCTATCCGTCACTTTAGCGGAAGGCAGGGGTGTCTTTAATAGAAAAGCAGATTCTTCACTTCGTTCAGAATGACGACTTAGTCCGTCATTCTGAGGAGGAACGACTGCTTGCCCGGCCTTTGGCGGGAAGAATCTTCCGATTAATTCCAAAGATTCATCTCCCACCGGGTTGGGTTCATAATGTTTACATTGCTCAGTCATCCTGAATCCCGACCTGCCTATCTGCAGACAGGTTCATCGGGATGAAGGATCTCATAAATAATTTGTAAAATATGAAACAATATTACGTTTACATATTAACAAACAAATCAAAAACACTTTACACAGGCGTGACAAATAATCTTAGCAGGCGTTTATATGAGCATAAAAATAAGCTGATAGATGGTTTTACAAAAAAATATAATATTGGCAAACTGGTCTATTATGAAATTTACAATACACCGGATGAAGCAATTGCAAGGGAGAAACAAATAAAGGGCTGGCTTAGAAAAAAGAAGGTGGCGTTGATAGAATCGATGAATAAAGAATGGATGGATCTGAGTGATGAGTGGGAATGAATAATTAAGGAGATCCTTGGTCCTCCTTCTTCGTCCTCAGGATGACTGCATCACACCGTCATTCTGAGTGGAATCCGTTGAAAACGGATGGAACGAGGAATCTTCCGATCAATACCGGAGATTCTTCAGCCCGCTAAAGCAGACTTCAGAATGATTACATTGCTCAGTCATCCTGAATTCCGACCTGCCTATCTGCAGACAGGTTCATCGGGATGAAGGATCTCATAAATAATTTGTAAAATATGAAACAATATTACGTTTACATACTAACAAGCAATTCCAAAGATTTATCGCGGAGTTTATGCTGTGAGAAGCTAACGTGTGCAGAATGACCATTTTATCCGTCATTCTGAACCCAATTTATTGGGTGAAGAATCTCTTTAGTGTTTAAGGACTAGAGTAAATATTTCACCGTGAATGACTGAACATTTCAACAATTTAATATCTTTTTTTATATTAAAATTGTCATTAATAATTATTTAGATAATCAAACATTCAAACGATATGAAAAAAATATTACTTTTTACTACTTTCTTCTTACTCCTTACTACTTACTCCTTCAGCCAGACCGTCTACGAACCAATTTCCCACGACGATATTTACAAATTCCTTGATAGAATGGCACAGAAAGGCATAATTACATTTAATGATAACATCAGGCCGGTGAGCAGGAAGTATATTGCGGAGAAACTTGAGGAGTTGCAAGCGGTCAGCGGTCAGCGGTCAGCATCCAGTGAGTTGACTACACTTGAAAGGGAAGAGCTGGAATTTTATCTTAAAGATTATGGAATAGAACTATCGTTCGAAAGTCAAAAGTTAACCCGCCTGCCGGACGGGCAGGAAGTGGAAAGTAGTAAGCGTATAGATTTCTCAGGTATTCAATCTGCAGATTCCATTAACAATAATTCAAAATTCATCATTCAAAATTCATCATTGATTGGTTTTGATCAATTCGGCCGCTGGAGATTGTTTTCCTATTCAAGCGATTTACTTAAAGTAAACGTTAGCCCTATACTCGGAATTCAAATGGGCAAAAATGACGGCGCTAAACAAACCCACACCTGGAATGGTGTTTCTCTATATGGATATTTAACCGATAAGATTGGCTTTAGTTTTTCTTTTAGAGACAACGACGAGAGCGGTGATAATATAGACAGGACAAAATCTTTTACTCCTCAGACTGGTGGAGTAGTCAACAAAAGAACAGGCAACAGTATCCAGTACAGCGAAGTTCACGCAAATATATCAACCGACTGGTCCTGGGGAGAAGTCACTATAGGAAAGGATTTCCTTAACTGGGGATATGGCGAAAGCGGGCTTTTAGTTCTCTCTGACAAAGCTCCGTCGTTTCCATTTATCAGGCTTGATCTTCATCCGACAAACTGGCTTCGTTTTAATTATATCCACGCCTGGCTCAACTCTGACGTAATAGATTCTGTTGCCAGCTATCCCACTTATAGGGCCGGTAAGATAAGAGATGTTTTCAGAAATAAATATCTGGCTTCGCACACCCTTACACTTACTCCATTAAAAGGCCTGGATGTTTCTCTCGGTGAATCGATAGTCTATAGTGATAAATTAGAAATTTCCTATTTAATGCCAATTATGTTTTTCAGGCTCGCAGACCATTATTTAAGCAATGGCAATAATGATGCTGGTTCAAATTCCCAGTTCTTTTTAGGCGTTAGTTCTAGAAATCATATTAAAAATACTCATCTATACGGAACGTGGTTTATAGATGAGTTTACATTGTCGGGTGCTTTTAATGCACAAAAAAGACGAAATCAGTTCGGGTTTACCGTGGGTGCATCAGTGACAGATTTGCCGGTTGAGAATTTAACAACGACAGTTGAATATACTCGCATTAATCCATTCGTTTACTCACACTATATTCCAACACAGACTTACGAAAGTTCATCATATTTAATGGGCCACTGGATGGGGTATAACGCGGATCTAATTTATGCTTCATTAAATTACAGGTTTATGCGAGGGCTTCAAGCAACAGTTTGGGCGGAACATATCAGGAAAGGTGGAGCAGGTGTTGTAGATCAGCAATATACACAGCCACAGCCGCCGTTCTTATTTGGCCCCCGAACGAATTACACTTACTGGGGATTTGATGTAAAATACGAAATTATGCACGAGTTGTTTGTCAGGGGAGTTTATAAGTCAACTAGTGTATCAGCAGAACAATCGAATGGTAGTTTTGTGGATACAAGGACAAGCCAGTTTTTTGCATCGGTGTACTATGGTTTATAGTGCAATTTGCAGAATACATATAGCCAAGTGCATAGAGTTGAGTGCAAAGAGTTTCAATACTAGGGGAAATATATGGCTAAATTTAGGTTCCAAGATTTACTGATTTGGAAGGAATCGATTGAAATCGGGAATAGTCTTTTTGATATAGCCGATGAACTAGAAAAGAGGAAACTATACCGGTTTGCAGAACAGCTTAGAGGGGCCGGAATGTCTATGAGCAATAATATTGCGGAAGGATCCGGCTCTACATCTAAAAAAGAATTTAAACAGTTTCTGAATATCGCACGTAGATCAACATTTGAGAATGCTAATATCCTTATAATTCTGAATCGCAGAAACATAGTAGATAAACAAGATCTTGACCTACTTTTGGACCAACTTGACATTTTATGTAGAAAAATCACAAATTTCAGAAGATCATTGGAATAAAATAATTGGAAAGTGCTTCTGGCCCAATAGCAGATAATTTCAATTAATTGGTTCTTTAATTAGTTTGCTCTTCGCACTTTGCCCTCTGCACTTTGCGCACTACCCTGAATCATTCCTGATCAAATCATAAATCTGAATGCTGACCGCTGATCCGCCTTTGGCGGACTGACTTCTGATTGATTCATTAGGAGAAGCAGATGAAACAACCGTATGGCTGGATTTTTCAAAAGATTTTAAGTATATAAATCCACTGAAGCATAAATATTTCATTGAAAAATATGGTGAGGTATGTAAAATACTAAACCGTATGCTTAATAATCCCGATAAATTCTGTAATTAATTTCTACTTACTATTTACTATTTACTGCTTACTACCTACTTACTATTTACTGCTTACTACCTACTTGGTAAATATTCCATTACTCCAAAACTCCATTCTTCCGTATTGCTCTCATCATCGGCTTTAAGAGATATCCATTCGATGCCAGCCTTCCAATGATAAACGCTAACGCTGCCGCAATAACCCCCACCGCGGAAAAATATTTAATCGAAACTAAAAGAACAATTATTATCATCGTGAATTCTATTCCCGTGGCAAATGAAATAGGCTTCGTGTTCTTTGCTTCTACCAGCACTGCCGTCTGGAAACTCAACAGGAATGATGTTCCCGGAATCAGGATCAGAATTATAAGCGGAAGATGCGCCAGCTTTGTAAGTTCGGGCGATAACCCTGACACATAATGAAACCATATGCCTGATAGGGGAGTGAGTGCAATAATCCCCAAAGAAATAACCACAATTGAGCCGGTAATTATTACGAATCTTTTTAAAGTTTGAAATCCCTCCATATTTTTTCCCAGCAATGCGATACCTACCTCCTGGAATGACATTCCAAAACTTCTAAAGATAAAAACAAAAAAGACAACAACGGGAAGAACTGCCAGCGATTCAAGAGGCATCCTGCTTTGGCCGATAAAAAATGTGACCATTGGTTGTACGCCTAGTGTAAGTATGGATGTGAGCGCAAGCGGGTAATAGAAGCTAAATATCTTTTTATAATTTAGGTCCGAACTCTCATCCCATTCATTTTCCCCGGCTTTAATCTTAGTAACAATTTTATATGCCATTATTTTACTGGCAATTGCCTCACAAATTACGGCTACAGAAAGCGCCGAGGCTGCTATTACAACTCCATCAACATTGAAAAATAAAAATAAAACAAGGGCAGTGATTGACATAGAGGAAATCCGGACTATAGTTCCGTAAGCCACTCGTTTAGTCAGATTATTCCTTATTAATATTCCCTGGTAAAATCTCCTGTATCCTATTGCACCCGGCCAGGGTATAAGTATTATTATTGCAATATGTGTAAGTCTTGCCACCTCTGCTGGCAGATTTATTAGTGTCATCGCGATAAAATAAAATATTGAAGGTATTGTAAGTACCAGCATCAGAACTGTTACAATTGAATTAAGTGAATATGTAAAATTTCTCAATTTACAAAAGGAAAATCGTCCCTTTACAAGAGAAGTGGAGGCACTCATCATTAAAATTACCGGAGCTTCAATAATCAGGGC
This sequence comes from uncultured Bacteroidota bacterium, assembly GCA_963783855.1. Taxonomy (GTDB): domain Bacteria; phylum Bacteroidota; class Ignavibacteria; order Ignavibacteriales; family Ignavibacteriaceae; genus JAKAGZ01. Next base: position 536,497 of record CAWAPE010000004.1, on the reverse strand, counting down.
GAAAGAAAACGCCACGCCGTATGCGGCAAGGTTGAATTCAGGGTGAGGCATCCTGGCTACAAGCGCTGCGAGAAAAGGCCCCTCCACAGACATCATTATCCATGTTGCGGCAAGAGGAATCCAGAACAGGAATATTTTTTTATAGGTTAAATTATCGGCTGATAAATTCAAGTATTAATCTCTAAAAGTGTACTGGTAAAAATAGGGAAAATTAGCGTACAGCGTGTAGCTTAATAGCGTATAGCTTAAAGTCTTGAAATGCAATATAAATCAAGTGACCTATAGTAACTCAACCCCCTAACCCCCTTCTCTTATAAGAGAAGGGGGAATAAAAGGGGGATGAGTTTGCTGATAATTGAGTAATTGCTTTTTAGTTTTAATGTCCTTTTGTCCCGTCAGAGCCGGGCAAACGCGATTTATTTTAGGACAAAAAGCAATTATTGTTTACTACACGCCTTCTCTTTCCAAGAGAAGGGGCCGGGGGATGAGTTTGCTGATCCAGGGGGATCCAGAACAGGAATTTTTGCATAAAGTTCGATGTCTCGCAATGACTAGGAGCAGGCAAGTGAGTAGGCATGTCTATTGTTCAACGCTGAACTAAGAACCCAGAACGTTTAAACATACTCATTTATGATCCTCTTTCTGATTATATTTAAAGTTGATATAATGTAAATAAACACAATTTATGGAGAAAGTAAGATTTGGCACTGAATATATTTAGAAAGCTAAGAGATAAGTTAAAAGGCAAAGGAAAATCAAAAACAGCGGATAAAAAGACCTCTCAAGATAATGATAGTTCCTGGGAAAAAAGAAGGAAAGAGTTGCTGGCTCAGGCTCCCGGTTCAGCTCCAATTAAGTCCGCAAAAAAAAAATTACCTAAAACAAAGTCCACAAGACCTGACAGCAAAAAATCAACCAGGGAAAACTCAAAAAATCAGGCTCGTCCCCAAAGTACCCGCAAACCCGTAAAAAAGGGTCCGGTACCGGTTCCGAAAAAAGAGAAATCCCTTGAGTGGAACCCAGCTGAGTTTAAAGTTGAACCGGCAGAAGGTAAAAAGCGTTTTCACGATTTCAATTTATCTTCGGAATTAATGCATGCCATAAGTGATCTTGGTTTTCATTATTGTACTCCAATTCAATCAGAATTATTGAGCCATACGCTTGCAGGAAAAGATGCAATTGGGCAGGCACAAACCGGCACAGGGAAAACGGCTGCGTTTCTTATTTCAATCTTTACAAAACTTGGGAAGAATCCTGTAAAAAATAAGATTGGATTTGCCCGTGTATTAATTATAGCACCAACCAGAGAGCTGGTAATGCAGATTTCAAATGACGCAAAACTGCTCGGCAAATATTTAGATATAAATGTTATTTCCGTTTTTGGTGGAATGGATTATCAGAAGCAAAGAAATATTCTGAACAAATACCCGGCAGATATTATTGTAGCTACTCCGGGACGATTGTTGGACTTTTGCGAAAAGGATGATATTAACCTGAGTAAAGCAGAAGTGCTTGTACTTGATGAAGCCGACAGAATGCTGGATATGGGTTTTATCCCGGATGTAAAAAGAATTATAAGAAAACTGCCAAAAAGAGAAAACAGGCAGACTATGTTTTTTAGTGCAACGATTAATCAGGACATCAGGAATCTTTCCAATCAATGGACTGAGAACCCGGAACAGGTTTCAATTGATCCCGGTGAAATAGCTGTAAAATCAGTAGAACAAAAATTTTACCTGGTAAGCAATGAAGAGCGGTATCCATTGCTTTATAATCTCATAAAAAATGAAAAGCTTGAACGAGTGATGGTTTTTTGCAACAGGAAAGATGAAGCTACATTGATTGGGAACCGCTTGATCGGGAATGGAATAGAGGCAAAAGTCATTTCCGGGGATGTTGATCAGAGAAAAAGGATAAATGTGCTGAATGCATTTAAAGAAGGGAAAATTAAAGTTCTCGTAGCAACAGATGTCGCCGGCAGGGGAATTCACATTGAAGGCGTCAGTCACGTAGTCAATTATACACTTCCGGAAGATCCTGAAGATTACGTACACAGGATCGGGAGAACCGGTAGAGCAGGTGCTTCAGGAATTTCAATAAGTTTTGCAAGCGAAGACGATTCTTTTACATTACCTGCAATAGAAAAATTTATTGGCCATAAATTAAATTATATTCACCCGGATGCTAAATTATTAGTATCACCTCCTCCGCCCGTTAAAGTGACAAAACCGAATACGGTAAAGAAGAGAACATACCCACAGAAAAACCGAAGAAGATAAATATTTAAGTTCAATGTTCAATGTTCAATGTTCAATGTTCAGGGTTCAACAATGAACCTTGAACTCTGAACTTCGAACCCTTAATTCATCCCAAATTTCTTGATTATACCTGCCGATATGATTAATTTTTCCTTATTCTAAATTAATTCAGGATACAGAAATGAAAAATCAGAATTATTTTTTAAAAGGAATATTCTTCCTCCTTTTTTCTTCTCTCTTTATTGTTTCATTTGCACAAACTCAACAAGAAAAATCTAAGTATTCAGATATCAGGAGCGCGATTCTTTCCGGCAGATCGCTTCGAGGACAGTCCGGTCCTTCAAGTGTGAACTGGATCGATAATGGTTCTAAATATTCTTATATAAAGCAGAATCCAGCCGCAAATAAAAGTGAAATATGGGAGTATGATCCGGCAAACGACAAAGACCAATTACTTTTCAATGGAGAAGGGGTGACATTTCCGGATACTACGGATCCATTTGAATATAGGTCATTTCAATGGGCTAAGGATTCAAAACACCTGTTATTCCAGAGTAACTTCAGAAGGATTTACAGAAGATCGGGAATCTCTGATTACTATGTTTATTCTCTTGCCGATAAAGATTTAAAAGAGGCTGCAAAAGATGCAAGGACAGCCGAACTTTCTCCCGACGGATCGATGATTGGTTATGAACGTGATGGAAATATGTACGTTTATGATTTTAATTCAAAAAGTGAAAAACAGTTAACTAAGGACGGTGGAAAGGATGACTACTTTAATGGTCATTACGATTGGGTGTATGAAGAAGAGTTCGGACAGGCGCAGGCATGGAACTGGTCTAATGATGATAAATATATAGCTTACTGGAATTTTGATGAAAGTCCTGTACCGATTTTCCAGATGACGGATTTTGCCGGTCTGCATCCTGAATATCAGAAAATTGCCTACCCGCAGGTTGGCGATCCAAATCCAAAAGTAAAAATTGGAGTGGTTGATGTAAAATCAGGGAAAAACATCTGGGTAGATACAGGAGACAGAGGTGATTTTTATATCCCGAGGATCTACTGGACTAGTGCACCAAATGTACTCGCAATTGTTGTTCTTAACAGGGCACAAAATCATCTGAAATTATATTTTTATAATGTAGTGACAGAAGAGAAAAAATTAATTATGGAGGAAAAATCAAATGCCTGGATTGATGTATTTGATTTTTATGGTGGCGTGAACGATATGTTTGCATTTCCTGAAGGTATGGACCAATTTTTCTATATCTCAGACAGGGACGGACATCAGCACGTTTACAGGTATGCCTATGACGGAAGCCTGATAAACCAGGTAACTAAAGGGGATTGGACAGCCACAAAAGTTGATGGTATAGACACAAAAAATCATAAAATTTATTTTGAATCTACAGAAGTTTCCCCGACTCAACGCCAATTATATTCAATTAATTTTGATGGTACAGATAAGGAAAGAATTACCAAAGTTGAAGGAACGCACAGAATAAATTTATCACCTAATTGTGAATATTATATTGATACGTACTCTAATATTAGTACACCGTCACAGGTTGAAATTTCCAGTGTCTCAGACGGAATGCTAAAAAAACTGGTTGATAATAAATCGGTTAGTGAATACCTGGATAAACATTATTACTCACCAAAAGAATTGTTCAGCTTCACTACTTCTGATTCAGTAAAGCTGGATTGCTCAATTATAAAGCCATACGATTTTGATCCAAATAAAAAATACCCTGTTATTTTCGCAATTTACGGGGGCCCGGGTTCGCAGGGGGTTTATAACTCTTTTGAATCGAGCAGCTGGCACCAGTACCTGGCACAAAAAGGCTACATAATTGTGAATGTAAACAACAGGGGAACGGCAAATTACAGCAGCCATTTTATGAAACAGGTTTATGAACAATTGGGCAAATGGGAAAGCAATGATTTTGTTGAAACAGCAAAATATCTTTCTACGCTGCCGTACGTGGATAAGGACAATATGGGGATAATGGGAACCAGTTATGGTGGTTACAGCACATGCTATACAATGGTAAATCATCCGGGAGTATTTAAAGTTGGAATTGCTAATTCTCCGGTAACTGACTGGAGATTATACGATGATATATATACTGAAAGATATATGGGACTTCTGAGTGAAAATGAACAGGGCTATATCAGTAGTTCTCCAACGACAAATGCGGGCAAATTAAATGGCCATTTGCTTTTAATTCACTCTGATTTAGATGACAACGTGCACGTACAAAATACAATGCAATTATTAACTGCTTTTGCAAATGCAGGAAAAGATTTTGACCTGAGAATATTTCCTCCTGGAGCTCACGGCGCAGCATACAATATGCAAAGTTATTTATTGATTCAGCAGATATATTATAATTACCTTGATCGATGGTTGAAAGGCGGTAAGGATCAAATAGACATAAATAAGTAGCGTTCTATGTTCGAAATTCAATTTTCAGAGTTGGAGCTATCTGTCTAAAATCTGATTTCTTATAAAATAATTTTATGCCTTCCGGTTATATCATTAAAAGCTGGAAGGTATTTTTTATTTGGAGGTTATATGAAAATATCTATATTTGAGGATATTGAAGCCTGGAAGGAAGCAAGAATCTTAACCAATACAATTTATAATCTTAATAAGGTGGGTGGTTTATCAAAAGATTTTGGCTTGAAGGATCAACTTCAAAGAGCATCAGTATCCATTATGGCAAATATAGCGGAAGGATTTGATGCTCATTCGAATAAACACTTTATAAATTTCTTGAATTTTGCTTATCGATCAGCATCTGAAGTGCAGTCTTTAATATATGTAGCTAGAGATCAAAAATATTATACCGAGGATCAATTCGAAGAAATATATAAACAAATTGATAAAATAAAGGGGTTAATAGGAGGTTTTATTAAATACTTAAAAAACAACTAAACCAAACTTTGAACCCTGAACATTGAACTAAGAACTTTAAAAATCGAATAGCGTACAGCCTTTCGACTATACGCTATCCGCTTTTACGCTAAACGCTAAATTACTACCCCAGGTACGCTTTCAGGTTCTTGCTCTTTACATTGTGTTTCAATCTGCGGAGAGCTTTTTCTTTTATCTGCCTTACTCTTTCGCGTGTAAGATCAAATTTTTCTCCGATTTCTTCCAGAGTTGCTGATCTTTCACCATCAATTCCAAAATATAATCTTAAAACCTTCGCTTCTTTTTCACTTAAAGTAGAAAGCGCATTTTCAACTTCTTTTTTGAGTGATTCTCTCATCAACGTTGTATCAGGTGAAGGCTGGTCATCATTAGGAAGAACATCCATCAAACTATTTTTATCATCATCACCAGAAAATGGTGCATCCATTGATACGTGACGTCCGGATATCTGCATTGCATATGCAACATCTTCCTGAGTCATATCAAGAATACCGGCAAGTTCTTTTGTCGTGGGTTTTCTTTCATATTCCTGCTCAAGGTCTCTGTATGCTTTACTGATTTTGCTTAAAGAGCCCACTCTGTTTAAAGGAAGACGTACAATTCTTGACTGGTCTGCAATTGCCTGCATAATAGACTGTCTTACCCACCAAACAGCGTAAGAAATAAACTTAAATCCACGGGTTTCATCAAATCTCTGTGCGGCTTTAATAAGCCCAAGATTTCCTTCATTTATTAAATCGCCAAGAGATAATCCCTGATTCTGAAATTGCTTTGCTACACTGACAACGAACCGAAGGTTAGCTTTTGTTAATGCATCAAGTGCACGTTTATCACCTTTACGGATTCTGATTGCCAGCTCAATTTCCTGGTCCGGAGTAAGGAGGTCAACTTTTCCAATTTCCTGCAAATACTGGTCTAAAGATTTACTTTCTCTGTTTGTAAATTGCTTTGTTATCTTCAATTTTATCAACTCCTGAATGATTTATAGTTTTCAAAATATATAACACGCGGGCTTATAATAAGTTCCAATTCCACCCCTGTTTTAACGGAAAAAGACAACTAATATACAAAATATCTTTGTCTAAAGAAAACATTATTTCATTATAATAGGAACTATTCTCTTGTGATGTAAGTCATTTTAAGATGACCTTTTAGCTAAAAATTAGCTTTTTACCTAATTCCGGAAGGTCCCCTTAAAATACGTGCCGGGAGAGTAATTATTGCCTCCAGAGCCTTAAATAAGCCGGTTACAGTTATTCCTATAAGTCTGAACGGTAACATAAAAAGCCAGACAAATGGGTAGGCTATAATGGCTAAAATTGCGAGCGGCCAGCAGAAAAACAGCAGAACCAGCCATAAAAGGAATGTCATCATTTTGTTACCTCTGTTAGATTCACTTGAAACTTCTCTGCTGTTAAATTATTAATTTTCTCATGTTTTCAAAGCGAAAAATGATAAGACAATCTTTTTATTGATGAACGGCTTATTTTTGTACTTTTCTCCCTCCAAAGGCAAGCCTTGTCAAAATACTAAAGAATTATGCTCGTACTACTTCAAAATTCAGGTAACGATCATTTTTTATAAACCGGATAATTTTTCATTTTGTCCCGGGCCTGCCTGTCCGGTAGGCAGGCTTTAGCCCCATTACTCAGATAATTATTAATAAATGTGGCTAAAGCCAAAAGTTTCAAGGCTAATTATTTTTCCCCGACCTAAAGGTCGGGGGCAAGTAAACAAATTAGCAGAGTATTGATTTATTTAGGATTTTCATTGTTGAAAAAAATTAAGGCAACTAAGTACTAAAAAATTAATCGTCAGGCAGGTATCTGAAGCAAACCGTTAACCAACGACTTAAGTCGCGTCGGGGCTCATCAATCATATTTTGGCGCTTAACGTTACGGGAATTAATATTCTTTACGTAAATCTTTTCAGGTCACAAATCTTAGTTTTAAAATGAAAAATCCCGATATGATCGGGTCTTCTTTCCTCCTTCCATTTCCTTGCCCCGGGCTTGAGCCCGGGGACCAGGTTCTGCCCAATGATCGGGCTTTAGCCCCATTACTCAGATAATTATTAATAAATGTGGCTAAAGCCAAAAGTTTCAAGGCTAATTATTTTTTCCCCGACCTAAAGGTCGAGGGCAAGTAAACAAATTAGCAGAGTATTGATTTATTTAGGATTTTCATTGTTGAAAAAAATTAAGGCAACTAAGTACTAAAAAATTAATCGTCAGGCAGGTATCTGAAGCAAACCGTTAACCAACGACTTAAGTCGCGTCGGGCTCATCAAACATATTTTGGCGCTTAACGTTACGGAATCAATTTTCATAGCGCAAATCTTTTCAGGTCACAAATCTCATTATATCTTTATGAATGAATACTTGGCAAAATTAAAAAAACAACCGCATTAGCGGTTGAATATTTATAAAAAATATCCATCAAAACAAAAATTACAACCCCGTTAGGGGTTGGACAAAGAATCCTAAGCGGTTTTAACAGCTAAAAATCTATTATAAAGATACATTAATAACGTTGCCAGGATACCCACTCCAATTAAAGAAAACCAGACAAGATTCATATTGTTGGTATCCTTCGCTGTTTCATAAAGCCACCCGCCAATTGGGTCCCCGACAAACCTTGCAATAGCAATTGGGAGGAAAGCATATCCCTGGTATAATCCCTGCTGTCCGGCAGGAGCTATTTCAGAAATATATTCATAATAGCGTGGAGCCTGTGTCATTTCTCCAATCGAGAAAGAAACTACCCCGGCCGCAATTGTAATTATGCTCGGATGTATCGCAATTATTACCCAGATTAAACTAGATACAAAAAATCCTGTAAGTATTGCTTTCTCGGTAGGTAGTTTTTTCGTCAGCCAGTTTATAGGTATCTGAAAAAGTATTATCGCTCCGGCCCCTCCCCATGATTGAATAATTTCATAAGGCGCGTTTTTGCCGATAAAGTCGGTGATATAATATGGAATTATTATATATTCCTGCCAGAAGATTATCCAGTAAAGGGAATAAATAAGCAGAAAGATCATGAATCTGAAGTTGCCTAAGACTACAAAAAGATTCTTGATCTTTTTTCCGAGCGATTCAACCGGAACGGTTATTTCACTTTTGATATCTTTATAAAATAACAGGTTTACAATCAACATAGCGAAGCAGGAAATTGCGGAGACCATGTAAACAAATTCATATCCTATGCTGTCTCTTACAAAGTAGGCAATTGTAGGGCCAATCATTGCGCCGATATTTACAAGCCAGTAATAAATTGCAAATCCAAGTGATTTTGTTTCTGGCTTTGACCCGGCTGCTACAGTTCCAAGTACGGATGGTTTTATGAAACATCCACCAATAGCCGTGAAGATAAGAAATGCCATTATCAGCCAGTATTGGTCCATATTTCCGTAGATACCCGAGAAAGCAGGCATCCCGACCGATCCGATCAGAAAATAGCCGAGGCCAAGAATTGTGAAGCAAACATTAAATGCCTTTCTGAATCCCCATTTATCTGCAAGCGTACCACCAAGGATAGGGAGAAGGTAAATCAACCCGCCGAAAATTCCTGAAAGCTGGCCGGCCTGTGCTTCTGAAAATCCAAGCTTATTACGCATGTAAACCATGAATACAATCTGCTGGCCGTAATACGCAAGCCTTTCAAAAAGCTCCATAATATTCGCGACCCAGAATGACTTGTGAAACCCCTCTTTCACTTCACTAAGTTTAGCTGAAATATCCAATTTTTTCTCGTTTTTTAGTTATATAGCGTCCAGTTTAATAGCGTATAGTTTTATTCAGTGACATTTCAAAAAACTATACGCTGTACGCTTGCCCGCCTATGGCGGAGCTAATTGACTATACGCTAGTTTGTGATCCATTTATTGTAGGCGTGGGCGCCCATAAACTGGTAACCTTTTCCTTCGAACCCGGTACCGGAGTTTATGCTTTGTATAAATCCGTTTCTTTCAACAAGCACGGTGTGCAGAATTAATTTCTTGGGATTTTCAACAAAAATTATCTGCAGTCGGCCGTTAAGTGCAATAAATTTATTATAGACCTCAAAAGCAGTATCTTTCTCCGCCGTAAATCTGAATTCTCTTTCAAAAGTTTTTTTCATCAGGCCGGTTTTATAAAATGTACCGGAAGTTTTATTCATAAAAACTTTGCCATTTTCTTTCACTCCCTGATCGTTGTAACAAATTATATCCAGAAAATGGTCATCAGAGCTTTTTAGCCAGCTAATTAATTTACGACCATGGCCGAGTGCATTTTCAAAATCGTAATTGCTATCCAGGAAAGCTATTCTTTTAATATTATCCGGTATAGATTTAAGGCTATTGATATATCCGAAAATAAAACTTCCTCCGCCGCTGTGCCCGTCCAACACAACTTCTGTATCAAAATTCTTAAATAAATTCATTACTGAATCTGCTACAGAATGAATTATTGCATCAGGATTCGGAAAAGAATTTCTCCACCACGGCCAGCTTTGCCTGCCTGTTTCAAGATAGGCTACAACTATATTATAGTTTTTTCTTTGCAGTCTTAAAAATCTGGTTTGTGCGCCAATATGCTGAATATTAAAATGCCAGTTGTGATTTTCATGCAATTTCTTTCCGATAGTTTGTGCTGTAGTATTAAAATTCGGAAGTCCATAAAATATCAGCATCACTTTTTTAGAGGGATCAAAAATTTGTGGTGAAGGGGCATTAATGGTGACCTTTATTTCCGGTTCCATGCTGAATTCCATTACCTGCTCGGCGTAGTGACTGCTGATATGGAAACCGGGTAAAAATCTTTTTGAATTATGATTCCGATGCCCATTATTACTTTGCGGGAATAAATTAAAGGCATAAAAAGTAGTAATAATAATTACAGCTACGGATAGTCGTTTTATCATTTAAGATTTCTTTTCTATGATATTTTCAGCTACAAAATAATAATTGTAAGTGTAAACAAAAATATTTGATTTTGGGCATTATTAACAATTTTTGAGTCTTACAATGTCAAAGAAACTTATATGTTGATTTTCACAGGGCTTAATTCATATCTTAGCAAAGGCTTCAGGGGTATTTCTGCAGCCTATATATTTTTATAGAGGGAACGATGGAAACTTCAAAATCACATATTTTAATTATTTCTCTCGTTTTATTATTACTTCCAATTCTTTCAGGTTGTTCCTCCACCATATACAAGACAGTTTATCCAACATTAAGTGATGGTAAATATGACAGTGAATTTCCGTACAAAGGGAGTTCAGAAGAACTGGAACAGATCAGCAAAACAGTTAACAGAGTTAACAGTATAGCATTTTATAAAGCCTATATTTTTAACAGGGGCAGCAATATAAAAAGATCAGAGCTTAATGAAACCACCCTGGAAAATAATTCAAATAGCATCGGCTATTTTGACAAGAGCAGCTCTGGTACTGCAACTACAATTTATTCTCAAAATGGTGAGGTTGGGCTGTTAACCTGTGCACACGTTGTGAGTTTCCCGGATACGATTCTGAGTTATTACACAGATAGAGATGGCAAATTTACTGAATACCTTGAGAGTGTTTCTATAAGGGAAAATCAATTAATCTTTGCGGCAGGATTCCCGGGTAATGGGGATATGGATATTATTGCCCGTGACAGGGTAAATGATATTGCTTTGCTAGGAAAATCATTCTCAGCGCTGGATAATAATAATTTCCCGGTTTTCCCTTATCCAAAAGGTAAGGCTAAAGACCTTGAATGGGGAACATTCGTTTATGTCTTTGGTTACCCGATGAATTATAAGATGGTTTCAAAAGCAATTGTCAGTAGTCCTAATTATGACAATAAAGGTTCATTTTTAATTGACGCAGTTGTTAACAGAGGTTTCAGCGGTGGTGTTGTACTCAGCATCAGGGATGGAATTCCTAATTTTGAATTTGTGGGAATCATCAGGGCTGTTCCGGAAGAAATCCATTATGTTTTACAGCCTGAGAAATTACAAAATAATATCCAATACAGTAGTGTGGTACCTTATAATGGTAATGCTTATGCTGTAGAAAAAGAAGATCTAAAATATGGAATAGCAAAAGTCATCCCAATGGAATTGATTACAGAATTCCTGGAGAAAAATGCATCGTTGCTCGAACAAAAAGGGTATATACTTAAGAATTTCTTTTAATAATTCTTTAATTTTGTGGAAAGAAATTCTTAATTACTCTGAGGACTGCATTGAAGGAATTAGTTGAAGTTTTTGATTCTGAAAGTTTAAAAGAAAAACAAAATAAAAATAATGAAGGCTACCAGGTTGTAATATTTAAATATAGCCCGGTCTGTCCGGTAAGCTACTTTGTTGAAAAATCATTTAATGAATGGTTTAATAATTTACCCGACGATACCAAACTTATCGCAGTAAAAATAAACGTAATCGATTCAAGGCCACTATCGCGTGAAATTTCAGAAGAATTTAACATCAGGCACGAATCTCCACAGGCTATCTGGCTAAATGAAAGTGGGAAAGTTAAGTGGCAGGCAAGTCATAGCAGAATAAGGGAAAAAGATCTTACCGGGCAATTGAACTAATCAAGGTTCTTCAAAAGGTTTATATTTCTTATTTCACCGGCAATAACAAGTGTATCATTTTCTTTGAATGTATAATCTGCATTTGGTATTGCTTTTATCTTTTCTGAACGTCCTTCCTTTGTTTTTATGGAAAGAACTTCTACACCATATCTGGCTCTGATATTCAGTTCTTTAATGGATTTGTTAACGAATGATTTTGGCGGTTTAACTTCTGCAATTGAATAACCCTCCATAAAGTGTACTTGCGGCTCATCCTCTTTCATTACTATACTGCTTGCAAGACTTGAGGTTAAATCCCTTGCCTCAATAGCTTTCTGATATGCGTCCTGAATGTCTTTTCTCCAGAGCATCCCTATGACAACATTTGGCTTATTCTTATCGAAAACAGGCAGTCCTTCACAATCAAATTTTGACATAATATCAAGCGCGGCTTTACAATTATCTTCTGTGCTTACCATCCTGAAATTAGTATTTGCAATGTCTCCTGCAATAAGAATATTTTGGAGAGTTTCACGATCATAAAGATATTCTTTTAAATCGTTTATCGAAATCATTCCCCTGATATTGCTGTTTTCATCAATGACTGGAAATTCCGGGCCTTTGCCTTTAATTATTTTATTTATAACCTGGTTAAAATTATCAGTAACATAAATTGATTTGAAATCGTGTGTGTAAACATCTTTTATAAAGATTGATTCCATTACATTTGTTTCTGTACCTTCTTTAATATTTATGTTCCTGAGTAGCAATTTCAAAGTGTAAATGGATTCACGTGACAACCTGGAAGAAATAATCATACTAATAATACAGGTTATCATCAAAGGAAGAATAATCCTGTAATCGTTTGTAAGTTCAAATACAATTATGATAGCCGTAATCGGTGCTCTTGTTGTTCCTGCTACCAGTCCGCCCATTGCTACCAGCGCATATGCATTTGGAGTTGCTGTGATTAAAGGAAATGTCTGATGTACAAACGAACCGAAAAAATAGCCGAGCATGGCACCCATAAATAAAGAAGGAGCAAAAATACCACCCGATCCACCGGAACCAAGTGTTACAGCAGTAGCAAATATTTTTGCAAATACCAGAATAAAAGCAATATACCAGAGCATATCGCCTCTCAATGCCAGGTTTATTGTTTCATAACCTACCCCCATAATTTCAGGATATAAAAGAGCAACCAGCCCAAGAATCAATCCGCCTACTGCCGGTTTAATATATTCAGGAACTTTGAATTTGTTGTCAAAAATATCTTCTGAAAAGTAAAGTAATTTTATAAAGGCATATGAAACGAGTCCGCTGATAGCGCCGAGTACAAAATAAAAAATGATTTCGTAGGGCGATGCAAGCTGATACTTCGGTACAAGAAACGCTACTAAATTTCCTTCGAATGTATGTGAAATTACAGTTGCCATTACAGAGGAAATTACGATAGGGGAGAATTGAGCAACTGCAAAATCCATTAATATAATTTCTACAGCAAATAATGCTCCGGCGATGGGTGCATTAAATGCGGCGGCAATACCGGCTGCAGCTCCACAACCAACAAGGGTTTTTAATCTTTTGCTGGGAACATGAAAGAATTGACCAACTGTTGAACCAAGGCTTGAACCAATCTGTACAATCGGGCCTTCTCGTCCTACCGACCCACCTGTTCCGATCGAAATTGCAGAGGCAATCGCTTTTATAAATGCCACACGCGGCCTGATATTTCCGCCTTTAAGCAAAATTGCCTGCATTACTTCAGGAACTCCGTGGCCTTTTGCTTCCGGGGCTAAAAAGTATATTATCGGACCTACTATCATTCCGCCAATTACCGGAATTATAATAATCCAGTACCAGGATGTTGCAAAAATGTTTTGTAAAATGTTTCCCGGGCCGGGATAAGAAATATCAGAAATAAACTTTATCATCCACCTTATGCCAATTCCGCCAAATCCTCCTAGAATACCAATTATGATTGCAAGGATAATCATAAAGGTATGTTCAGTCATTCTGGCGCGTTCAAACAGCGCGGATGCTTTTTTTGACAGGGAAGTGTATGTCTTATTAAAAGTTTTTTCTTTCAAGTGAATTTTTGTTCAACTTTTATCTGAATGATTAAGAAATTCAGTAAACGTAACTAATAATAAGAAATTTAGCATTCTTATCAAACTGATGTTTAGTAACGTTTTAACAGGAAAAATTATTCAACTTGTTGTGTTTTTTGTCTGCCCTTTTTCATCTTGGAATATAAAATTGAAATTATTAACATTACAAATCCGAGGGCGAGAAATGAAACTATCTTGTAAACAGGATCCTCATTTGTTACTCCAATCACAAAAACATAGCCGACAGTTAAACCTAATGTAGAAAGGGCCATCCATCGATATTTTTTGCTCTTTAATAGTACGCTCAATACATAATAAACAATTGCAACACCTATCCAGGAAACGCTGGCCCAGCCGGCCGGCATTGCATGGAACAATGCATATGGAATTATTGCAAGCGCAGTTAGTAAATAAGCGTTTCTCATTTGTTCCGTAGTCAATTCCAGCCGGTCCTTTTTCCAGTTTAATATTCTCGCACTTATTAATGCTACAATACCAAAACTAATGCTGGTGCCGCTTATTTTTCCGTCTAATACAAGATATGAGACAATAATCAGTATGTAGATAACAAAATTAGCAAGAATTATAAATTTTGATCTGAACCAGATCGCTGTTGAAATTACGATTACACTTTGCCAGCAAAGTAAAATAAAAAATCCCGGTGATTTGACCTGGTAAATTATTGCAACACTCAATGCAAAATAACCGAGCATTGCATATACAAATGTTGAATACCTGCTTTTTTCTTTTTGCCATAATAGTATTGCAAGAGATAGAAAAGTAATAGAGGCCAGAAGATGATAAATTGAATTGGTGCCGGCATCTGTAATAAAAGTAATTAGCAAAAATATTCCGTAACAGCCGGCGGCATTCAGAATTGTACCAAATATTACTGGTGTGTCTTCCGGATATGGCTCTTTTCTTAGCCTGTTACCCATTGCAAAGATTATTGAATAGATCAAAAGGAATAAAAGATTAATCGCCGGTTTATGAACCGGTTCCAGTGTATTTCCTAATATCGGATTATTCATAAACCAAAGGAAGTGCGTGAAATAAGTTAAAAGTATCCCCGTAAATAAGAATGGCTGCCAGTTACGCTTTAGTTTGAAGTAAACTGATATTGATGAAATAATTGTCAGTAAAACAAATATTGAATATGGGTTCTCACTTACAATTGCAGTTACATAACCAAGGGCTAAACTTAATAGAATTAGATAATTTGAATCTCTTTTTAATGCAATCCAGAAACTTATTCCGGTTGCTATAGAAAGAAGTACTACTTCTAATGCAGTCCCTGTAATGAGTACATCATTTCCGAAAAATTTGAGCCTTAAAGTTGTGAAGAAGAAAAGAAAGAGTCCGCCTCCAAGCAGGTACCCGGAGAGGTGAGAATAAGATTCCCGCCAGTGACGGGAAATGAAAAACACAACAATTGATAATAAATAACCAAATATAATATCAGCAATTACTGAAATATGCTCGAAAGGGAAGGACATTAGGAACGCAATACCGATAAAGAAAATTATAATTCCAATTTTTGCAAACCAGAACTGGCCGATCTCAAATTCCAGTTTGTCTTCATCATCTTCTTTGTTCTTGATAACTATTGTTTCTTCAACTATAATTTCAGAAGATTCTGTGGTGGTTTCTTTACCGTAAAGTTCCAGATGTTTTTCGATTCTGGAAATCCTTTTATCAAGTTTATTCAATTGCTTGATGATCTTATTACTGTCCTGATCCTGGGAAAGAGAATTCATAATGCCTCTCCTTAAATGGAAATAATACCGTAGCAATGATACTATATTCGTAAATCAGCAGGTATAGTAGCACAGAGAATAATATTTAATTTTTACTATAAATTATTTTTTTGTTCTTTCTCATAGTTTCTGATGAACAAGTACAAACCAATTACTAAAAGAATTGTAATAATAAGAGCAGCGCCAAGGCCTTTTCTTCTGAAATAATAATCATCTATGGAAGCCCTGGCATCTTTTATTACTTCCGTTGTAACCGAAAGCCCTTTTTTTACAACAATCTCGTCGAATTTCTTCCTGTCAAAAGAATGTACCGCGGTTCTTGCTTCTAAAACAGCCTGATGTGCATCTCTTAAATGGAATTTCTCATCTTCTATTTCCATTCCTTTTTGTTCTGCTTCATCAATCAATTTTGAAGCAAACATTTGTGCACTCTTAAGACTGTCAATCATATTTCGCATATCTTTTGCTGCTAAATATCCTTTCGGTAATTTTTCCTGTGTGTGACATTTGGTGCAAACCGCATCTTTAGATGTGCCGAGCAATTTATCGGTTGTTGTTATTATCAGATGATTGCTATGACAGGTTTCACATTCGGGGTAATGCTTTTCATCAAATGCTTTTTTGTGCGGACTTGAAGCAAACAATTCTGCATTAAGTGCATGGCAGGTACCGCATACTTTTGAAATAGATGAAATTCCCGGAGGCGTTGCGGCATGGTTTCCGTGGCAGCTATTACATGCAGGAGCGCCAAGATCCTTTTTCTTCAGTAGTGCGATGCCGTGTACACTTTTTGAATATTTTTCATACTGATCGGTTGGGATTTTGTATTTAGCCATATATTTTTTATCGCTATGGCATTTTGAGCAAGTGGATGGAAGATTTACAGGGTAAACGCTAGAGTTTAAATCCTTTGTGGATTTTATTCCGTGACTTCCGTGACAGCTTGCACACTCAGCAGGTTTTGGATCTCCTTTTGAGTTAAGAATTCCATGTACACTTGTTCTGTATTTATCATATTGATCAATCGGCAGACCTGGGTTATAATTTCTCATAAACACTGAGTTGCTATGACATTTTGAACAGGTTTTAGGAACATTCAATGGATAAACCGGTGAACGTTGATTAGTTACTTTTACAATTCCGTGAGCGCCGTGACATGTAATACATTGAACAATTCTATCTTTCCCGTTTGTAGAAAGACCTCCGTGCACACTGGCTTTTAGTAATTCAAATTGATTTGTTGGAATCTTAAATCCATAAGCAGCCATTTTTTCTTCCGATGCATGGCATTTTATACATACTTCAGTAATTCCATCACCTTTTGGAACTCCGATAAATCCTCTCTTTTTATCCATCGAAGCTTCCATATCATCTGAATTCCTATTCCCTCCATGGCAGTCACTGCAGGATAGACCAACTTTATGATGGATATCGTACTTAAATAGCTCCGCTGGTTCTCCACCCAACTGTGCGTGGCAATTATAGCATTGATCTTTGGAGGATGCTTGCATTCCGTAGGTGACACTGCAGAGTGTTAAAATTATAAGAAGTGTTAATAAATTTTTCATGACACCCACCCCAAAATTGTTAAGATTATGATGAACATAACGGCAAAAATTCCCAGGTAATTAATAAGGCGATTATGTTCACCTCTGGCGCTCTTTCGATCCCAGAACGGGACGAGTAACCAGAGAAGTCCTGCAGCACCAAATAGTAAAATTCCCAGTACTTCCCCTTCAATAAATAATACATGTCCAGGGAAATATTTTAGTGTCTGAAACATAAAGAGGAAATACCATTCGGGTTTAATGCCCGCCGGGGCGGATGAAAATGGATCTGCTTTGTGGCCAAGTTCGGCAGGGAAGTAAACAGCAAGTATAGCAAGAATATTCAGAACTATTAACCAGAGCAGAAGATCACGCAGCATGAAATTAGGGAAGAAAGGCATTTTCTTTTTTTCTTTTTCTTTCTTCTTTTCCATGTGAAGCGGCTCACTTATACCCTGCCTTTGAATTAGTATAAGATGAATTCCGAGAATTATCGTAAAAATACCCGGCAGTAAAGCAACGTGAAATCCGAATAATCTTGATAAAGTTGCTCCTGTAACATCTTCTCCTCCTCTGATAAAAGTTTTAAGTGGAGGACCAATTATGGGAACAGCTCCGGCAATATCAGAACCTACCCTGGTTGCAAAAAAGGAAAGTTCATTCCAGGGAAGGAGGTATCCGCTGAAACCGAAAAACAAAGCCAGCAGGAACATAATAAATCCTGTTACCCAGGTCATTTCACGCGGATAACGGTAGGATTTTTCAAAATAAACACTGAACATATGAATGAAGATAGAAAGTATAAAAAGATTAGCAGACCATGCGTGTATTGATCGAACAAGCCATCCAAACTGAACTTTGGACATAATAAATTTTACACTTTCAAATGCGAGATCTGAACTGCCTTTATAATAAAACAAAAGTAATATTCCCGTTACCACCTGAATGATAAACAGGAACAATGAAACTCCCCCGAAATAGTACCAGATTGAGTTACGATGAACAGGGACGTATTTTTTCCCCATATATTCAACAAGCCCTTTTACTTCCACGCGTTCATCAACCCATTTGTAGAATTCTTGTAATAAATTTTTCATAATATTTTACGCGTTTTTTGATATGTAAATTTCTTTGCCTTTTTGAATCACACTGTATTCAGTAAGTGGACGAGGAGGTGGTCCGGATATATTGCGCCCATTCAGATCGTATTTTCCATTGTGGCAGGCACACCAGATAACACCCAGATCACTTCTGAACTGAACAGTGCAGGCAAGATGAGTGCAAGTTGCTTCAAAAGCCCGAAAAGTTTTATCCTTCAACCTGATAAGAATTACAGGCTTGCTGCCGAACTTTATTATTTTTCCTTTATCCGGTTCAAAGTCAGTGATTTTTCCAGCAAGAACGCTGGAAACCTCAACTTCTGTTTGTTTGGGAGGTTTGAGATATGAGAAAAGTGGGTAAAATATTGAGGCGGCAAAACCAATTAATCCGCCTGTGAGAAGATATTTCAGAAAGCCTCTTCTGCTTGTTTGGCCTTGACTACTGGGATTCTCTTCCATAACAAATGACCCCTGTTTGTTGGAAATGAAAATAGCTCAATAGGAATAATTAATCTAAAAGAATTAATTATTCTATCGGTTAACTATAATAATAGGAGAATATTTTAGTCAGTAATTAGAGGAATATTTCAAAGTGTTAATGCTGTTATCAAAGGGAGTATAAAGATATACTCCTTTTGCATTATATTTTATCAGAGATTGTCACTCTTTTTAGCGGAATGACAATCAACACAGCTTTCATCTTTTAAGGAATTTCCGAGGTCAACAGGATGTTGAAATTCCAGTCCTTTTAAAGATACCAGTTCTTTTCCGTCGTCTGTCTTTTGTTCAATAATGGTGTGACATATATTACAATTATTTGAAATCATTTTTCCATTTTCAGAATAATGTTTTCCATCGTGACATCGGAAACAACCCGGTGCGTAGGTATGGCCAATATTGTTAGGAAATCCTTTCCAGCTTACATTCATAGAAGGGAAGTAGTTGTTCTTATAAATATCCTGAATGTATTTTATACTTTGTTCTATTTCAGCCGATTTAGATTTTGCTAATTGAGGAAAGTTTGAAATATAAAAATTTTGAATTCCCAGTTTAATACTGTCTAAGGCAATTGGTTTCGTTGAGTAAGACTTATCCAGTACGTCAACTGCGACACTTTTAATATAAGGTAATTTTGGATCAATTCTGTCCAGAGACATGTAACGATTAACCATCTTGTCAGGTGGATTATAAATATGTGATGGCCTGTTATGGCAATCGATACAGTCCATTTTCCTTAGACTATCCGCAGGCATATTCTTGGCGTCAAAATCTCTTAATTTATAAATCTCGGTTTTTCCTGTTTCTTTTGAAGTTATTTTTACCCAGGGAATATCCTGCCGTGATTTATCAGAAGGATAGTACATAATAGTATTGTCTATATTCATATGCCAGTGAATTCCGGCACTTGTTCCCATTTCACTGTTACCACCACCAATTTTTAAAAGCATTGTAAGGCTTGATGATGTGTTTGCTTTATCGGATAAGTAATAATGAAAATCGACTTTCTTTTCGCTAAAGAAATTTTTTGGCCAGTGGCATTGTTCACAGGTTCCCTGAGCTGGGCGTAAATTTTCAACTGGTGTGGGAATCGGTTTTGAATATTTATGAAAGAGTACAGAGTACACCTGGTATGCACCGGATATTTTAGATTTTACATACCACGTTGTTCCGCTACCTATGTGGCATTGCACGCAGGCAACGCGGGAATGCGGTGAGTTTTTGTAAGCTGTGTACTCAGGATTCATTACGTTATGACAAACAGTACCGCAGAATTCCACTGTTTCAGTATATTCGTAAGCTTTAAAACTTCCAAATGCAGTAAAGACCAGAAATAAAATTGTTCCAACAGCAAAAAATGTGAAAGAAACTCTATGCTTAGGATCATTTAAGTCAAGGACAGGGAAAGAACTTGCTGTAAAAGTTCCCTTAATTTTTTGTCTATGAGCTCTGTAAATTCCATAGGCAATGAGGCCTAAGCCAACAACCAAAATTGAAGGGAAAATGATAAAGGTAATAATTCCAAGATAAGGGTTTTCCTCTGCAGAGGTTGCATCCAGAATTGTAAGAAATAAAATTAGTCCAAAACTTACGGAAGCTGTAATAGCACCTGCAAATGTAATGGGGTTGTAAAACGAATCAGGAAATCTTTTTTTCATTATGTTATCAATAGTTTAGATTTATAAATTATCTGTATACGAAAAGCATTGCATAAATTATCCAGATGATAATACTAAATCCAATACTTAAAGCAGCCCAACCAAAGAATTTAATTGCTCTGATAACTATTGGCTGGTAGGGTTCGACCATATAATTATCAAGTTCCCCTGCATCTTTTAATCTTTTATATTCAGCCGGTCTTTCTATTTCGAATTCATCCAGATCGATTCTGCCGGTAAAAATAACAATATCCATCGGAAATTTCTCGGGTCGTAAATGCGTATTGAAAAAATGTACAGTAAAAATAAAACCGGTTGCAAGCAATGCTTCATCACTATGGATGATAGTAGCAACATTTATTACCCACCCGGGGAAAAACCTTGTGAAAAATTCCGGGAACCATAATGACATCCCTGTTGAACCAATTACAAATATTCCCCAGAATACTGCAAAATAATCAAATTTTTCCCAGTAAGTCCAACGCCCGTAATCGGGTCTTTCACCTTTTCCCAAAAACCATTTCATAGAACCTTTAAAATCAAGCCAGTCTTTTTTATTGAACATCATCGAGTCCTGACCGAAAATTAGCTGTAATACAGACTTATTTTCTTTTTTCATTGATCTATAAAGATTAATCAAATGGGTTACAAACACACCGAGCATAATAACAGCGGCAAATCTGTGTATGAATCCCGTTGATTCAAAACCACCAAGTATGTGTGATAATATATAAGCCCATTTTGTATATGCAAATTTTAGAGTCATACCGGTGAGAGCAAGACTTAAAAAACTTACAATCATTAAAATATGCAAAATACGTTGCAGCCTGGTAAATCTCTGCACTTCCATCTTTTCTTGTTTAGCTCGTTCCATTTTTTATTCTTTTGAATCCATATTAGAATTATTAAATCGTTCTTTCTCTTTTTCTTCTTTTTTCTTTTTTAGTTCACGTTTGTATTGAAGTGAACGGGGGAGCCACAATAGTGTGTGTGCACCGGCTATTACGAATGTTCCTAACAGCAAACCGGTCATTCCCCAGAAAGTCCAGAACAGCCAGGGATATTTTTCAGGGTCGTGATGAGTCGCATGTGTAAAATATCCGGCAAATTGTTTCGTTGCCGTCTGGTGACATTTTTGACAGGTAGTCAAAACATTTTCTCTGCTTAAGTGAGAAGCAGGATCTGTTGTAGGAAGTATATCGTGCGAACCGTGGCAGTCGTAACATTTTGCGGTTTTTGAATATCCTAGTTGTGAAACTTTTCCGTGGTAAGTATCAAAATATGTTTTTGCAATTTCTTTGTGACAGTTACCACAGGTATTCATTATTTCCATTCTAAATCCTGCCTGGTCAGTCCTACTTATCTGGTGCGCACTGTGGCATGTATTACAAACTGGCAACGGTTTATCAGTTTTGGTAACCGTGGAAGAATGCACACTTTTTTCAAATTGGGCTTCAATTCCATAATGACATGCACCACATGTTTTTGCCACGTTGTCTTTATTTATGCTCGATTGTGGATCTGTGTGTGGTAACTCACGGTGTGCAGTATGACAGTTTGTACAGGTTGCAGTTACAGTGAGTCCGCTTTTTAATAATCCTTTCCCGTGAATACTTTCTACATAACTATTTATAATGTTTTTTTCCGGTCCGTCATATTTTACAGCAGCTTTTTCTCCTTCCCTATGACATTTTGCACAAAGAGTAGGGATATTCGGTGAAAATATTGGTGACTTGGTATTCTTTTTTCCAAGTACATAATGAGTACCGTGGCAGTCTGAACAAAACGGTGCGTTGCTGTCGTTTTTGGCATGAAGTTTACCGTGTGTGCTGATTTTATACTCTTCACCAACTTCAGCGTGACAAGAAGCACAATCAACTTTAGCTGTTATTCCCTCACAAGGTCTTAATTTTGATTGATTAACGCCTGAGTGGCATTGACTACAAGCAGTTTTATTATGGATAGATTCCTGCAATTTATCATAATCAACAAAAACAGAATGACCATCCTTTTTTGATTTTAAATTCACGTCAGAATGACATCTCAAACAATCACCATCGGCCATTCCCTGCGCATAAAATGCACTTCTGATTTTGTGCGGTTGATGGCAGTCAACACAAGCCGGAAGAACGTGTGCTTGTTTTTCCCAGAGCTCACCTTTAATAACTTTTCTGTGAACCTGCTCAATTTCCATATGACATTGAGTACACGTTGCTGCAATATTATTCCGCGCGATTGTAGATCTTGGATCTGTATGCGGCAATACTCTGTGCGGGGAGTGACAGGAAGCACAGGTAGCTGCTACGCTCAATCCTTTTTTAAGAAGTCCGTCCCCGTGCATACTTTCAGAATAATTTTCGAGTATGTGGTCTTGCGGGATTTTCCTTTGTCTCTGAACCGCGGTTCCTTCTTTGTGACAACTGCCACAAAGAAACGGAATTTTAATAGGCGCTACCGCAGATTTAGGATCTTTTACTTTTATTATATCATGTGATCCGTGGCAGGTCTGGCATGTTGGAGCCAGTCTGTCACCTTTTGCATATGCTTGTCCGTGCAGACCCTCATCATACATTTCCTGAGCATCATCATGGCAGGTATTACAGGTTGCTTTTTTTACATCCTGAGTGTGTGGAAATTCCGTCTCTTCCAGATCTGTATGACACATAATACAATCAATATCACCGTGTACGGATGAAGCCAATTTTTTTGCGTCTACAAATACAGAAAAAGACCTTCCGTTTTTGGTCCCTTTTAAAGTCCTGTCCTCGTGGCACATCAGGCAATCGTCTTTAGATTGCCCGTTAGAAAAGTTAAATGCGATGAGTATTATAAATAATATTGAAAGAGAAAGACTTCGATGATACAACTTATGACCCCTTTTTTATCGAATTCACCCACACTTATTTGGGTGAATTCGATTGTTTATGCAATTTGATATTATTACAGTCTTAATTTTTATTGTTCTTTATTATCCCGATTTTCCTGGCCTTCCTGATTTTGCTTTTTTATTCTTTCTAATTCAGCCGGATGTTCCTCTGCCATTTCTTCCTCAGTAATTGTGCCTTTTAGCCAGGCAATATTCATCGGGTACGCATCCGGATTAAAAATAACAAAGTAGAAATGCCATACTACAATTGCGAGGAACGCCAACCATGCTTCATAATAGTGAATTGTTCTGGCTATATCCCAGCCGAGTTTTGTAAGAAGGCCAATAAATGTATTATCGAACCATAAGATAATGCCTGTTATTGTCATTACGATTGTTCCCCAAATAAGGGCCCAGTATTCGGCTTTTTCTACATAACTGAATCTATCTAATTTTGGTTTGGTTTTGGAAATACCGAGATTATATTTTGCTACTCCTATAGCTTCAGTAATATCTGAATATCTTGGGAGAAGATCTTTGACCAGTTGTTTGCCACGTGTAGTAAACAATATGTAATAGAGATGATAGAGTGAAGCTGCTACCATAACTACTGCTGCCACTCTATGAATTATACCACGGATTTCAAATCCATATTCACTTAAATCTCTTAAATGGCTTACCCACCATGTTTCGGGGAATCTTGAGCATAAATCCAGTAATAACAAGAGTAAGGAAACTGCTGAGCAATGCAACATGTTGTATTCTTTCGCCAAATGTCATCCTTAAGATAAAGAGCATGTCCGTGGTGTTCTTCTTTTATTAAGCCACGCTGTTTCATCTTCTTGATTTTAGCTTTTTTAATGAAATCAAGGAATATTGTGAATCAGCATTCCACCTATAACTACAAATATTAGTAACATGTAAGCGCTTGCAATCCAGTAGAGAATGGGTTCAGCTTTTTTTGTCATTGTCAGGTGAACCTTGCCAATCGTAAAGTTTTTATTTGCGCCGGGGTGACATTTTCCGCATGTTTTAATCAGATTTCCTTTATAAACCGTAGATGTAGGATCACTTGCCGGTTTAATATCGTGTGCGCTGTGGCAGCTCGCGCAATTTGCAACTGTCGTTGAATCCTCCTTCTATAGCAAGTCCATGGAATGAATCCTGAAAAGTTTCCGGCCTGTTTGCTGAAAGCCCGTATTTGCTTGTTAGCTTTACCGAACTGTGGCAGGGAGTGCAGACTTTTGCTGAGACATTTTTAGCCGAAACCGGGGAATTGGGGTCGTTATGCATTAAAATATTGTGTTCACCGTGGCAGTCTGTACAAACCGGTGCGTCCGGGTTCCCTTTTTCCAGTGCAACTCCATGAATACTTTGCAAATATTCTTTTTTAATTGATGTATGACATTTACGCGCATGTATTAGGAATATTAGTCTTGAAAACTGTTGAATTTCGGAGTTCGTTCCCTTTTCCATCTCGTGTGCAGTGTGGCAATCAACACAATTAGCTGCTTTTGCATTTCCACCGTTTAATGCCTTGCCGTGAACACTGTTTTCATACGATTTTATAAATGCAGTGCTCGGTGCTATTCTGTTCCGAACATCAGGATTATCCAGGTGGCATGACAAGCACAACTTTTCCTGTGCAATTTTTACCTGAAATGAATCACGTTTGATTGTAATATCAGTAATAGGTGATTCATGGCATATTAAACAATTAGGTGCTCCTTTAAGATCTTTCTTAAATGCCTGGTAGTGTGTTGACTTAAGAAATTTTTCCTTTTCAGTTTTATGACATCTTCCGCAGCCATTTACAATATTTGTTTTGTAAAAAGGGGAGCCTTTTTTCTTGGGGGAAATAATATTATGTGTGCCATGGCAATCTTTGCAATTTTCACCAACCTTTGTCCCTCTGCCGTTTGTTTTCAAAATCTGGGGATGAAATTGATGCTTTACCGGAGCATTTTTATGACAATTTACGCAGGTAACAGGGGTAATATTTTCTTTGTGCGGTAATTCCTCCGGATCAAATCCAACGTGGCAGGAGACACAATTTAATTTTGCATGAGGGGATTTATTTAATATTGCCTGGTCAACAAATAATGAGACTTCTTTTCCATTTCTTTCAGTTGTTAATGTGTTATCGCTGTGGCACATCAAACAATCATCATTTGATTGTGCCCGTAAATTAACAGAAAACAGACCGAGGGTTAAAAAGCTTAAAAGGATCAGACCGGAAAGTGTTTTATTTATGTTCATTTTGACAGCTTAAAATTTTCAGATTGAGATAATTTAATGGTTTATTAATATGGATTAGCAGTAAAAACCTGTTGCTAATTCACAGGCCTCAAATTTTCAATGAACTATGCTAATGAGAAAGCAAATCCAAAAAGAGCAACGATTGCTACAATAAACAATAAATAGCTGATTATGTACTTCATTATTATTTCCCTATAGTTGTTAAATCAAGAAATATCATATTTTATGACAATGTTTATTTCAAAGACTATACCATACATATCGGGACATAAAAGTCACAATTTGGCAATTTTTAGCGTATTCTTCTCATATTCAGGAAGTTAAAAAAACACAATTTCCCGAAAATGAAAACAAAAATTAACCTCATATTTAGTCTTAATTGCTGGACTTAGGCGGAAAAATCAAAAGTGATTTTCAGTGCGTGAAATTATTTCATTAGCCAAGTCTGAATATGCTTTGGCGCCCTTAGAGGTGGGGTTATATAAAATAGCTGGTTTTCCGTTTAAAGTGGCCTCATTAAGGGTTGTATTTTTAGGGATGATTGTCTTAAATAAATACCGGGCAAATTGATTTAATATTCTGTCCTGCATCTGGGATGAAGCTTTAGTTCTTGGTTCATACATAGTTATAAGAATACCTTCTATTTTTATTAAACTATTCCAATTTTTTTTAACCCAGCTAATATGTTCAACAATTTTAATAGCCGCATTCAACGAAAACATTTCTGGTTTCATCGGAAGAATTACTGAGTCTGAAGCCGTTAAAGCAATAGTAGTCAGTCCACGGAGATAGGGGGGACAGTCCAGAATGATAAAATCATAATTAAAAATAACAGATCGTAATACATTGCTAAGGTACATATTGTTGTGAGAAAGTTTAGATAGTCTTTCTTCATCCAATGCATTTTTTAGAATTGAAGGAATGAAACTTAAATTATCAATCGAAGTTTTATAGATAACTTGTTCAATGGGTTTTATATAATTTAGTAATTGAAATAGCCCGCCGTCATATGATCCGATAGAAATCCCCAAGCCGATATTACAGTCACCCATAGGGTCCATATCAACCAGAAGAGTGCGTTTATTAGTTAGAGCTAGATTTGCAGCTAGATTTATGGCAGTTGTTGTTTTGCCAACACCACCTTTAGGCATTGCTACAGATATTATTTTTCCCATAAAAATAGGGTGTTTTTTTATTAACAGTCTGAAACTATTAATACATGATTACATGGCTTTTCTTCAAGGGTAATCTAATTTTTTATATTTAACGCCGCAAAGTGACTAAAAATCTCAATTCTTTTTAAGAATTGAATAATTTAATCAATAATTCATTAAAAATAATTTTCAAAGAATGGTTCCCAGTAAATTCATACGTACAAAACTTATATCTCACACTAAATTTATTAGAAGTAACCAATAAAATAATTTTTTATCAATTGGTGATTTCGTAACATATCTCCTTAAGAAATATAATAAGATATCAATAAAAAGAAATCTATTTTTTTATTATTAGGATATATTTGGTAACTAAATAAGTTTATCTTGCCCAGCTTTCAGCAGTAGTATTGCCCTGTTTAAAACCCTTTGGCAATGAAAGGAGGGAGGATTTAACTAAAATAACAGAAATATCAGAATATCTTGTTACTTTTTCGGCAACAGGCCCCATAACAGAATTTATAAGCTTTCCAGATCCGTGAGTAGCAAGTACAATAAGGTCGATCTTGCCGTCTTTGGCGTAATTTAATATCTGGTCGTAGGGATTTCCACTTTTCACTACTTCAATAATATTCAGATTATCAGCAGGAAAATTTTCAAGAATTTTTTTTATTTCTTTGTTTGCTTTATTTAAAGAATCCGGAGTAGCCTTAGGGCCTTTCGGACCTCTGTTATGCATTGTGGGGATAATTTCTATGCAGTGCAGTAAATGAATTGTAGCACCGGAATCCTTTGCAATATTGCAGGCGTAGTCAAGGGCAGCTGTGGAATTTATTGATAGGTCAGTAGGAACTAATATATTATAAAACTTTTGCATCGCTTCCCCCAGGAATGATTCTATTGAACCATCAGCGAATTCATTTTTAACGCAATCTCATTTAAATCATAAGGTTTATAGAAAATTGAATTAACTAAAGTTTTCATCTTTTTTTCAAACTCATTAAACTGATTTTTATAAACATAAGTAAGAATTATTGGTACTTCCGAATTTTTTACTCTGATATTTTCACAAAGTTTTTCAATTACTCCTGAAGGTTCTGTATCCATCAATACCAAATCAACTGTGGAGTTTTCTGATACTGCTTCAAGAATAGACAAATCGGTTGTAGTCGTAATATTATATTTATCCTGAAGGTAAACGAGTAAACTCAGGCAAAGATTAAAATCCGGACTATAAAAGAGTATTTTCTTTAATTTTTTCAAACCATTCAACAAATTTTAATTTAAATGTTCTATGACAGGATTTCTATGTTCTATTTGTGTGCCAAAAAAAGAAATTCTCAATTACAGGGTAGAAAGTTAAAAAAGGGAAAAACAGGGCAGAAATAAAGAAAATATATTCAGGAGAATGAAAAACCCGGTCTTTTAGTTTCTCGAAATTGCAAAAACCGGGTTTTGACTTTCATGAAATGAGAAATGAGCGGAAATTATCAATTATTAAATGTTAATTTCCAATTCCTTCAGTTTTCTATAAAGTGTTGAGAGCCCAACCTGCAAAAGTTCTGAAGTTTTTTCTTTATCATTGTTATTGAGGTCAAGAGCTTTCACTATATAATCTTTTTCAAATTTTCTGATTGCTTCTTCCAGGGAGCCCAACTTAGAAAAATCCACCGTGGTTGAATGGTGGGAAAAGTTCTCAGGCAGATCTTTCACGGCAATAAAATCGCTTTTGGCAAAAATGACTGCTCTTTCCATTACATTTTCAAGTTCTCTTACCTCGCCTTTCCAATCATATGCAATCATAGCACGCACTGCATCACTATCAATTCCTTTTATATTTTTGTTCATTTCCTTTCTATACTTGTCAAGGAAATGATCGGCAAGAAGAGGAATATCTTCTTCTCTTTCTTTCAACGAAGGAAGTGCGATTTCAATTACATTTAGTCTGTAATAAAGATCTTCTCTGAATCTTCCTGTTTTAATTTCTTCTTTGAGATCGCGGTTTGTTGATGCAATTATTCTAACGTTTACTGGAATTGTTGCAGTTGATCCAACCGGGGTAATTTCTCTTTCCTGCAACGCTCTTAAAAATTTGACCTGAAGTTGCAAAGGCATTTCACTAATTTCATCAAGAAAAAGAGTGCCTGAGTCTGCCGCTTTAATTAATCCTTCCTTATCTGAAACAGCTCCTGTGAAAGCCCCTTTCTTGTGTCCGAATAATTCACTTTCAATTAAATTTTCAGCTATGGCCCCACAATTAACAGCCATAAATGGTTTTTCTTTTCTTTTGCTTTTAAAATGAAGCGAGCGTGCAACAAGTTCTTTACCTGTTCCACTTTTTCCTGTAATTAAAACTGAGCTTTCTGTTTCTGCTACAGTTTGAATCATTTCGTATACTCTTCTTATTGCAGGGCTTTTACCAACGATATCATCAAAATCAAAATTTCTCTGAATTTCTTTTCTCAAAATTCTGTTTTCGAGTAAAAGACTTTTAACTTCAAACAATCTTTTTGCTTTTATCAGGAGTTCATCAAATTCAACCGGCTTAAGTATATAATCACTGGCGCCGTTTCTTAAGGCTGTTATTGCTGTATCAAGAGAACCAAATGCAGTAATTACAATAATTGCAGTTTGAATATTTAATTTTTTAATCTCTTCAATTAATTGAGTCCCTTTCATTTGTGGCATTTCAAGATCTGTAATCACCAGATCGAATGCTTCCTGAAGTATCTTATCATAAGCCACTTTCCCATTTTCGGCTTCTTCAACTGTATAGCCTTCCTTTTTTAAGACAAATGAAAGTGATTCCCTTATAATTTCTTCATCGTCAACGACCAGTATTCTATGTGACATTGGAGTTCCTCTGTTAAGCTTGTATTGGTAATGAAATTGTGAAAGTGGTACCTTCACCCGGTGCACTTTTTACTTTTAAGTCACCCTGAAAACTTTTTATAATTCCGTAACTAACCCAGAGACCAAGGCCGGTTCCCCTGCCTTCTTTTTTTGTAGTAAAAAATGGTTCAAATATTTTTGCAATATTATCTTCTGCAATTCCCGTGCCTGAATCTGTACAACTAATAATAACATGATCATCGGTTTTAGAAGTCTGACAGAATATCTGGTTTTCCTGTTTAGGATTATCCGGCTCGCAGATAGCATCTACTGCATTTAATAAAATATTTACAAATACCTGCTGAATTTGATCCGCAACCAGCGGGAGGTTTGGAATTTTGTCTTGCAGTTCGGTTAGAAATTCAATTTGTTTTGCTTTTTTGCCAACTTTTACAATTTCTACAGCTTCAATTACACCCTGGTTTATATCAGTTAATTGCAATTCATAATTTGAAGGGCGCGAAAAATCTACGAGGTCCCTGATTATTTTTGAAATTCTTGTAACCTGACTTTTAACAAGTCCCAATTTCTCTGTAACAAATTGATCGTTGCTGGAACGAAGAACAACCTGTACGAGAGCGGAAATTGAAGCAAGCGGGTTACCGACTTCGTGCGCAACCCCGGCAGCCAGGGTTCCTATACTTTCCATTTTTTGTGTGTGAATAAGCTGTTTCTCAAGCATTTTCTTTTCACTCAGATCCCTGTGAACTCCAAAATATGAAACAACTTTCCCGCTGGCATCAAGAATCGGTGAAATAAGTAGTTGTGTATAAAAATCTTTACCATTTTTTTTCTTGTTTTCTACTTCGCCTACCCAAACTTTGCCGGAAGAAATTGTATCCCACATATTTTGCCAGAATTTCTTTGGATGCTTGTGGCTGCCAAAAATACTTGGATTCTTGCCAATCAATTCTTCTTTGGAATAACCACTGGCTTCAACAAACGCCTTATTTACATACACCATTTTGCCTTCCAGATTGGTAATCTGTAAGGGATTCACCGTGTTTTCGGCCACTGCATAAAATTTTACTAAATCATCTTCAAGTTTTTTTTGTGCAGAAATATCCCGTGCAAGGGCAAAAAGAAATTTAGTTGATGGATCTTCCGGAGCATTAAAAGGTGTTAAAACCAGGTTGAATGAATATGTATTGTTATTGACTTTAATCTGTGCGGGAAGGCTATAACTTTCTGCATTTTCAAGACAAATTTGAATACCATTGGCTACTTTTTCTTTGTAAGTAGTATCAAACATTTCAAAAAAATCAAATTCTTCAAGTTCTTCTTTTGATTTTTCAAGATATTGTCTTGCCGATTTATTAGAGTCCAGAACATTTCCCTGTACGGAAAGGACGAAACACATACCCTGAAAATTTTCAAAGATATCGAATCCAAAATTAAATTTTTTTGTTTTTTCTTTTTGTGTCATCCGAATGCTGATTTATTAATTGCAAAATCTAATATAGAAAAATAAGCCATATGCAGTAATTATGCGAATTCTAAAAAATAAATCACTATTGTTTATATAAAATAGTGCCAAACCCGGCAAAATTTAGTGATCTATAATTAAGATAAAATTTCAAAATTATGTTGGAAATTTAATCAATTAATTAGCTAAATAAGACTCAATCTAAATAAAATTCCCGATTTTAGGAATGACTTTCAAATGCATTTCAACCCTGAGAAATTTGCTTGAATATTATGAAATACACCATCGTTAAATTTAAAGAAACTGGATAATTGGATTTTAGAAATCTTTGGAATGAAGATTGCTGATAATATTTACACAAGGGAACAATTTATGTCCCTATAGATTTTTTGAGGTCTGAAAATATCGGTTGCTGAACTAAAAAATAAGAGTTTCTCCGGGGCTAGATAGGGGAAAACCGAAAGGTTAGGGTTATAGTCCCAATACAGGTTCCAGCAATATCTCAATCTAATGATTCAACCCACTCCTGTTTTAGGTTGAGACCAATCCTTCAGACCTACCGAGACACGGTGATGAACTTAGGCTACCACACCGTGTCTTTTTTTTATTAATTCTGTAATAAAAATTCTTTTAACTCTTTAAAGTTGCCTGAAAGGTTTACCGTTTGTTTTTTACCTTTTAATGATGTTTTAAGAGATTCAGGAAGGTCTGTATCTTTTCCAATTGCAGATTTAATAACATTTCCAAATTTTGCGGGGTGTGCAGTTTCAAGAAGAATTTTTGTATGTCCGTACAGTTGAGGAAATTTTTGCATTGCCGAAAAACCAACTGCTCCATGCGGATCAATTAAATAATCAAATTCATCATATACTTTCTTGATCACTTCAATTGTTTCTTTATCTGAAATAGAAATACTTTCAATATTATTTTTTATCTCTTCGTGTGAGCAATTAAATATCTCTGTAATTCTTTCAAAATTGTTCGGATTTCCAACGTCCATTGCATTTGATAAAGTTGAAACTGAAGGGCGGGGTTTAAAATATCCTGTAGAGATATAATCTGAGAATACAGAATTACTGTTTACCGCAGAAATAAATTTTTGAACGGGTAATCCCATCTTTTGTGAAATTAATCCTGCAGTTAAATTGCCAAGGTTACCACTCGGTACGCAAAATATAAATGGCTCCGATTTATTAGCAAGCTGCTGATATGCCCTGAAATAATAAAATGTCTGTGGAATCAGTCTTGCGATATTAATTGAATTAGCCGAGGATAGATTTGTTCTGCGTGCAATTTCTTTGTCACCAAATGATTTTTTAACCAGTGATTGACAATCATCAAAAGTTCCGGAAATTTCCAGGGCGGAAATATTTTGCCCGAGAGTTGCAAACTGCATTTCCTGTATTTTGCTAACTTTCCCGGCAGGGTAGAGCAGAATAACTTTTATCCCGTTTTTTTTGTAAAAAGCGTTTGCAACAGCACTGCCTGTATCTCCCGAAGTTGCAACTAATATTGTAGTTTCACGATCCTGGTTTTGTATAAAATGAGCAAATAACTCCGCCATAAATCTTGCTCCAAAATCTTTAAAAGCAAGAGTTGGCCCGTGGAATAATTCCAGTATTTTAATTTTATCAGACAGGTGTACCAGGGGTGTATCAAAATTTATTGCATTTGAGATTATCTTCTGAAGAGATGATTCAGGAATTTCATCTTTCAGGAACAAGTTTGAAATTTCAAAACATATTTCCTGAAATGTCTTTTCTTCAATGTTTTCAAAGAATGATTTCTGTAAAAGTGGAATGTCAACGGGCATATATAATCCACCTTTGCTGCCAATGCCTTTAAATAATGCTTCCTTAAAACTAACTAAATCTGATTTATCTTTTGTGTTGTAAAGTTTCAAAATTTATAACACTCTGGGTCCGTTTTGATTAATCTTTGAGATATAAAGGTCGGAATTAATATTATAGGAAGAAACCACCTTTTGCATCGCTTCTCCAATTATTTCCGCATTACCGGGAGTTAAACTCAATGCAAACACTGAGGGGCCTGAACCGGAAATATTTGCCCCAATAGCTCCAGCTTCCATGGCTGCTGTTTTAATACCATCGTAACCGGGAATGAATTTTGAACGAACCGGTTCACTGATAATATCATTTAAAGATCTTTTAATTATATCCATATTACCTTGCGAAAGCCCGGCAACAAGAGCAGCTACGTTTCCCCATTGAATTACAGCGTCTTGAAGTGTGATTTGTTTTGGCAAAATTTTCCTGGCTTCTTCAGTTTTTATTTCAACATGGGGATAGATTACTGTGCAGAATAAATCTTCGTGTGTCGGAATGCTTATCACATCAAGAGGGGAGAGGCTTCTGACAATTACAAATCCACCAAATAAACAGGCTGAAACATTGTCGGCGTGTGGGGTTCCACCGCTCGTTAATTCTTCTCCTCTCAGAGCGTGTTGTATCAACTGTTGTTTGCTCAATGGCCTGTCAAGAATTTCATTTAAAGCGAAAACTGATGCAACAGCACTTGCGGCACTTGATCCCAATCCGCTGCCAATTCCCATTTTTTTGTGAATTTCAATTTCTATTCCCCGGTCGAATTTTAATTGTTCAGCAAGTGAAATCAAGGAAAGTCCGGCAGTATTTTTCAATGAATCTAAAGGAAGTTTACCATTGTCCCCGGTAATTTTTAAAATACTAATTCCGGGTTTATTTGTGAAGCGTAAAACTATTTCATCGCCGGGTTGATTGAGTGCGAAACCCATTATATCAAATCCGGGACCCACGTTTGTTACAGATGCCGGTGCGAATACTTTTATTTCGTCTCTCATTTTATTTAATCATTTTTTTCGCAACCATTATTTCGGCGCAGAGTATTGCTCCGCCTGCCGCACCTCTTACAGTATTATGAGAAAGCACAACAAACTTGTAATCAAAAAAGACATCTTTTCTTAGCCTGCCGATTGATACTGCCATTCCTTTATCAATATCTCTGTGAATTTTAGGCTGGGGATATTTATCTTCTTCAAAATAATGAACTGGTTGTTTCGGAGCTGTTGGAAGTTTCAACTTTTGAGGCACACCATTAAATTTTTTCCAGGCATTTTTTATTTGTTCAGGCGTAGCTTTTTTCGTCAGTTTAACCTGAACACATTCAAGGTGGCCGTCAACAACAGGAACTCTGTTGCATTGCGCGCTGATTTTCAACCTTGTTTTTTCAATTTTGCCGGATTTTAATTTCCCCAGAATTTTTAACGGTTCAGTCTCAAGTTTATCTTCTTCACCTGAAATAAAAGGGATTACATTATCGATTGTATCAAGACTTGAAACTCCGGGATATCCGGCTCCTGATAACGCCTGCATTGTGACTACATTTACTCTATCAATTCCAAAATTATCAAGTAAAGGTTTTAGCGCAATTACCATCCCGATAGTTGAACAATTCGGATTTGTTACAATACAGCCTTTGCCGAATTTCTGAGTTTTTATTAGTCCAAGGTGATCAGCATTTATTTCCGGAACCAGAAGAGGGACATCTTTATCCATCCTGTGGTTTTTTGAATTTGAAAGGACAATATAACCAGCCTTTGCGAATTCCGTTTCAACCTTACCTGCGATGCTTGAATCGAGTCCGGAAAAAACAACATTACATTTAAAATCAGGTGTACATTCTTTAACTTTTAATCCTCCGATTCTTTTTGGAAGGGGAGTAGTTAAAATCCAGTTAACTGCGTCCTTATATCTTTTCCCCGCGGATCTCTCCGATGCTGCTATTTCGGTAACTTCAAACCATGGGTGATCTGCTAGCATCGCTACAAATTTTTGTCCGACACTACCCGTAGCCCCTAATATTCCAACAGAAATTTTTTTCTTCACTTTCAGTCTCTCTGAAATTTTATTTTTGGAAATTGATTTTAGTCTTAACTCAATAATATATAAAGAATTATGCTCTACCAAATGATCTTTAAAAATAATAATCATTTCAACCAAAAAATGATTAATTTTGATTAGTTAAATTTATCAGGGAGGTAATATGCTGCTTGGACTGGTTCAATATGATCCTGAATGGGAAGACAGGGAAAGAAACAAGCAAAAGTTAACCTGGCTGATCGAAAATAATTTTAAGGAAGCAGATGTCTTAATTTTCCCCGAAATGACATTGACCGGGTTTACGATGAATTCTGCGGAATTTGCTGAACCGGTTAGGGGGGAGAGTTTTAAATATTTTTCCAGGCTGGCTAAAAACTGTAAAAGTCATGTTCTTGCAGGAATTATTGAAATTTATAAAGAGGATTATTTTAACACGCTTATTCATATTGACAAAAAAGGAAAGCTGGTAAAAAAATACAGGAAGATTCATCCGTTTTCTTTTTCGACCGAAGACAAATATTACACACGTGGAAAGAAAACTGTAATAACTGAAATTGAAGATTTTAAAACAGGACTTTCTATTTGTTATGATCTCAGGTTTCCTGAATTGTACAGGAAGTATGCAAAGGAGAGAACGGAATTAATTGTAAATATTGCTAACTGGCCTGTAACAAGAATTGAACACTGGAAATCACTTCTTCGTGCACGTGCTATTGAAAACCAGTGTTATGTTGCAGGAGTGAACAGGGTAGGCAAGGATCCCAAACTTCAGTACAACGGGTTTTGTACAGTGATTGATCCAATGGGAAATGAAGTTATTACCGGGTACGATGAAGAGAAATTAATAATGGCGGAAATATCAAAAGATAATGTAATTGAGGTGCGAAAAACTCTTCCTTTTCTTGATGATATTTACCTGGTTTGAAATTTTGGAAAAATCGTTAAATAAAAAAGGTGGTCCGTTGCCGGACCACTTTTTTTAATGAATAATTTTGCAATCTTTTATTACTTCAGGTCAAACCTGTCGAGATTCATGACCTTGTCCCACGCTGCAACAAAGTCCTTCACGAACTTTTCTTTAGAATCTTTGCATCCATAAACCTCGGCGAGTGCACGAAGTTCTGAATTTGAACCGAAGATGAGATCGACACGGGTGCCGTTCCAATTAACTTTGCCTGTTTTACGGTCAAGGCCTTCAAACGTATCACCGGCTTCAGAAGTTGACTTCCATTCCGTATTCGGATCAAGCAGATTTACGAAAAAGTCGTTTGTAAGTGTATCTTTCTTTTTGGTAAATACACCATGTCTGGAGCCGTCATAGTTTGTGTTAAGTGCGCGCATACCTCCGATCAGAACTGTCATTTCAGGAGCTGTAAGTGTTAAAAGTTGTGCCTTGTCAATAAGTATTTCTTCTGCTGATGCAGTGTAACCTTTCTTTTTTCTTAGATAGTTGCGGAACCCGTCTCCGACCGGCTCAAGTACACCAAATGCTTCAACATCAGTTTGTTCCTGTGTTGCATCACCGCGTCCCGGTGAAAAAGGAACTTTAACATTGAAGCCTGCCTTTTTCGCAGCTTTCTCAACTGCTGCACAACCGCCAAGTACTATCAAATCTGCAAGGGAAACGTTCTTACTTTTAGATTTATTGTTGAAATCTTTTTGGATTTTTTTAAGAGTATTAAGCACTTTATCAAGCTGCGCAGGGTTGTTTACCTCCCAGTCTTTTTGAGGTGCAAGCTGAATTCGTGCACCGTTAGCTCCACCACGTTTATCGGAACCACGGAATGTAGATGCTGATGCCCATGCAGTTGATACCAGTTCAGAAATCGACAACCTTGAACTAAGAATTTTATTTTTCAGTGCAGTGACATCTTTGCCGGTAATTTTCTTTTTAACAGCCGGAACAGGATCCTGCCAGATCAGGTCTTCCTTTGGCACTTCCTTACCAAGGTAGCGTACTTTCGGACCCATATCGCGGTGAGTTAGTTTGAACCAGGCTCGTGCGAAAGCATCAGCGAACTCATCAGGGTTTTCATAAAAGCGTCTTGAAATTTTTTCGTATGCCGGATCAAATCTCAAAGAAAGATCAGTCGTAAGCATGGTCGGCAGATGTTTCTTTGACGGATTTGCTGCATCCGGAATTGAATCAGGGGCGTTTTTAGCAACCCACTGTTGAGCACCTGCGGGGCTCTTTGTTAATTCCCATTCGTATCCGAACAGGTTTTCGAAGAAATTATTGCTCCATTTTGTCGGAGTTGTAGTCCATGTAACTTCAGGGCCTCCGCCGATTGTGTCGCCACCTTTACCGGAACCGAAACTGCTTTTCCATCCGAGTCCCTGTTCTTCAATACCTGCAGCTGCGGGTTCCGGTCCAACGTATTTGTCAGGAACAGCAGCACCGTGAGCTTTACCGAATGTGTGTCCACCAGCAATTAATGCAACCGTTTCTTCATCATTCATTGCCATACGGCCAAATGTTTCGCGTATATCTTTTGCAGCCTCAAGCGGATCAGGATTTCCGTTCGGACCTTCTGGATTTACATATATCAGGCCCATCTGAACTGCAGCGAGAGGATTTTCTAGATCACGATCGCCGGTATAACGTTTGTCATCAAGCCATTCACCTTCTGCGCCCCAATAAATATCTTCCGGTGATTCCCAAATATCCTCACGTCCACCGCCGAAACCAAAAGTCTTGAATCCCATAGATTCGAGTGCACAGTTTCCGGCGAGTATAATCAGGTCCGCCCAGGAAATATTCTTTCCGTATTTTTGCTTGATTGGCCAGAGTAGCCTGCGTGCTTTGTCGAGATTCACATTATCAGGCCAGCTATTTAGCGGTTCAAAACGCTGGGCACCTGTTCCGCCACCTCCACGGCCATCTGCAATGCGGTATGTACCTGCACTGTGCCACGCCATACGAATAAAGAATGGTCCATAGTGACCGAAATCAGCCGGCCACCAATCCTGGGAATCGGTCATTAGTTTGTTAATATCTTTTTTTACTGCTTTCAGGTCTAGTTTCTTGAATTCTTTTGCGTAGTTGAACTTCTCTCCCATCGGGTTGGATTTAGACGTGTGCTGTCGGAGGATGTTTAAATTCAGTTTGCCAGGCCACCAGTCACGGTTTTTTGTCCCGCTGCCTGCTACGTGCTTTAGAGCACCTGTTGTAAAAGGACATTTGCTTTCATCATTTGTATTGTAAGATGTTTCATCCTGATGTTTATCTTTTCCCATTTTTTAACCCTCTTTAATTAATAAATTGTTAAATAAGATTAGTTTGTTAAAATCTTTACATACTTCATTTACGTTATTGATCAACCAGAGGTTACGGCAAGTCTTTGAAGAATTTACAGAATTATAGATAGTTTAACAAGGCAGGGTAAAATCCGGTAGTGTTTTGATAGTGAAATTAGGCAATACTAAACATTTAAAATAAAAAATCCCGCATGAAGCGGGATTTTATTATAGTATTAATTTTGAATAATTAAACTGAAATTACATCCTGTCCGGGTTCCCAGTTACAAGGAATCAGTCCACCATTCTGAAGTCCGTCGAGAACTCTTAATACTTCATCAACATTTCTGCCTACGTTAAGATCGTTAACAGAAATCCAACGAATAATTCCCTCAGGATCTACGATGAAAGTTGCACGGTAAGCTACTTTTTCGTCAGCTTCAAGAATTCCAAGTTCATCAGCTAATGATTTGGAAGTATCAGCAATAAGAGGAAATTTCAGATCTCTCAGATCATTATGGTTATTTCTCCAGGCTAAATGGACAAATTCTGAATCTGTTGAAGCTCCGTAAAGTACAGTGTTTTTCTTTGCAAACTCATCAAAATTTTTGTTAAATGTTGCAATCTCTGTAGGGCAAACGAAGGTAAAATCTTTCGGATACCAGAACATTATCATCCATTTACCATCTGCTTTATAATCTTCAGAAGTTATTGTCTTAAATTCTTTTCCTGCTTCAAGTGATACTACTGCAGTTTTCTTAAATTCCGGAAATTGTTTTCTTAATGATATCATACTTGTCTCCTTTTTGCTCACGTATATTTTATAAATAAGATTAGATTTGAACACCAAAGTTACAGACTGTTAGTGACTTTTTCAAAAAATGGGAGGATGAATTTGCTAAAAAACCTAATTCTTGAATAATATTACCAGGGTTTGTTGAAATATACATCAATTGACTGGTTTTTTATATATTTGTCACAGTTATATCGACTTGTTTTTATAAACCTGATTAGTTGGGAGAACACCAATGTACTTGTATGAAAAGACCATTAACTTTTATGATTGTGATCCCGCCGGCATATTATTTTATGCCCGGATTTATGAGCTGACACACGCAGCATATGAAGGATTAATTGATAGTTTTAATCTCGGTGAAGACTACTGGGCAAATGATGATTATGTAGTCCCGATTTTGCACAGCGAGGCAAGATATCACAAGCCAATTACTTACGGACAGACAATTTCGGTTGAGGTGGGAGTTACAAAAATAAAAACCTCATCTTTTGAATTACAATATAAATGTAAAAATGAAAATGGTGATGTCTGTGTTGACGTGAAGACTGTTCATGTATTGATAGATAAGATAGACTGGAAAAAAAAGTCGCTTACAGATGGCATCAAAACAGGTCTGATGAAAAATATCTCAGTTAAATAAATCTCTTACTTTTCCCTTTTCGATTTTTCCAAGAGAAGTTTTAGGAATCCGCTCTACATAAATTATTTTCTTTGGAATTTTATAGCCGGCAAGTTTTGATCCTAAATATTCTTTTAAATTAATATTTGTATCATTTAATTTGACAACCACCGCGGCTACAATGTGTCCCCAGGTTTTATCTTCGAATCCAAACACATAGCAATCTTTAATATCAGGATTTTCAAGAATTGCTTTCTGAACTTCAAGCGGATTTATGTTTTCTCCCCCGGAAATTATCAGGTCATTTCTGCGTGCTTCAACAAACAAATATCCTTCCTCATCCAGGTATCCGATATCACCGCTGAAATACATTCTTTCTTTTAATTTATTACTCGATTCTTTTTCATTGTTTATATATCCTTTCATTACAGAATCACTTTTTACAACTATTTCACCAGATTTACCGACAGGGAGTTTTTGTCCTGATCCATCAAGAATATAAATCTTATTCGGAGGTAAAATTTTTCCTGATGAATCCGTTTTTTGCAAAACCTCTTTCCCTTCAATCATTGTTACAAAAGAAGAAGTTTCACTTGAGCCGTAAACTTTTGAAATCTTCCATCCATTATTAATGGCAGTATTAACCAGATCGTTATTTACAAATCCTCCGCCAAGCAACAAATTCTTTAATTCTTTACCGGGAATTGTTTTTAATTCTATTAATCTTTTTAACTGCGTACCTACAAGTGAAGCGAGTGTTGGATTTTGATTTTCAAAAGAGAATTTCAGGTCCCTAGTTGACAGTGATTCCGGTATTATTATGGAGGCACCATATAAAAATGCCCTTGTAATAATTGAAAAACCACCAATATGATAAAAGGGGAGGCTGGCTAACCATCTTTCTTTTTCGCTTTGCTGCAAAACCTGATTCCCGATCTCAGCACTGCGTAACAGGTTGCTGAATGAAAGCATTACGCCTTTGGGTGTGCCCGATGAACCTGATGTGAATATAATGACAGCCGTGTTTTCCAAATCAACTTTTGATGGATCAACATTTCCGGTTACTGTTTTGGATTCGAAGGGAAAACCAAACTTATGAATCGAAGTTAATTCTGGACCATTATCGCAGGATTTATGAATAAATATTTTTTTACATCCTGCAATTTCCAGTAATTGCTGAATTTCACCTCTTCTTAATTTTGTATTTATCGGAACTGGAATCGCATCTATAAGCCACAGAGCTAAAGTGAGAATTATAAAATCAGGATTGTTATCGGACAATATTGCAACAGGTTCATTTTTATTTATTTGTTTACCTGATAAAAACTGTGAAGCTGAAAGGGTTTTTTCTTTTAATTCTGAATAGGAAATTACTTTGTTTTTCCCGATAATTGCGGGCAGTTCAGGATTGAAGTTTTTCCTTTTGTGGGATATTTCCTCGAGAAAATTCATATTTCAACCAAGTGAAATAATTCCATTTTTCACAGGATAAAGATCGTCAACAAAATCTTTTTCAAAAAATGCTCCCGTTGCAAGTCCGTGAGCATTATCATCTTTCAGGAATGAAGAAGCAAGTACTGCAAATGAACGGCCAACAGCAGTTTCAATTGATGAGGTTATAATAACTTTCACATTATTTTTTTTCGCAAGGTCAATTATTTTAACTGTACGTGTAATGCCTCCGAGCATCATTGGTTTTAATATCAGAACATCGGCGGCTTTTTTATCAATTATTTCCTCTGCATCTTTATAATTTCTTACTGACTCATCCGCTGCAAGGGGAATTTTAGTTTGTCCTTTCAATTTGATAAAATCGGATATGCTGCTAACAGGTTGCTCGCAATATTCAATATCAAATTGTTCGAGTTGTTTCAGATTCTCTATTGCTGAATTAAGTGCCCATTTTCCATTAGCATCAGTTCTGATTTTCCCTTCAGCAGGAATTATCTCTCTTACAATCTTAACTGCTTCGAGATCATCTGAAAAGTTTTCTCTTCCGACTTTTATTTTAAAAGTCCGGAAACCTTCTTTAAGAAGCTGGCTCGTCCTGTTTTTTATGTCTTCGGGTGATAGAAATCCGATTGTGGCATTCACTTTTATTGAACGGGAAGATTCCTGGTTGAGCAGCTCATTTAATGATATGTTCGATTTTGCGCCCATGAAATTTAATAATGCCTGCTCAAAACCGTGACGTAAAGCGGGCAATTTTTCAAATGAAGCAAGATTTTCTTCCAGGCTATCCTGAAAATTTGAAAGATCCAGTTTTAGTTTCAATTTAAAATCTTTGAGAAATTCAACTTCGGATTCATAGGTCTCTGAACCAAAATCCGGTAAGGGAGCTGCTTCGCCCGCCCCAACTGCAACACCATCGCTTAGAATAATTATAAAACCTTTTCTTTCGGAAATTTTTGATCTGGATGTTTCAAATGGAGTTTTAAGATTTAAAGAATAAGGATGATATTTAAGTGTTAATTGATTCATAAAGCAAGTCCTATTGAAAATAATATCCCAAATATTGCGGAAAGTTTTGCTGAAACTTCAAGTGTTTTGTTCAATTCCAATCCATTCAATGTGAAAAGCATTCTTACAAGATTGAACGCAACTGGTAAAGTAAGATAGGGAAGAAAAATCCAGTAACTAAAACCAAATTTTACAAAAAGAAAAAGCGGTGTCAGAAAAGAAATCAGAAGCAAAAATATATATTGAAATCTCGTGAAGTTTTTACCGA
Organism: uncultured Bacteroidota bacterium; assembly: GCA_963783855.1. Taxonomy (GTDB): domain Bacteria; phylum Bacteroidota; class Ignavibacteria; order Ignavibacteriales; family Ignavibacteriaceae; genus JAKAGZ01. The sequence continues at coordinate 494,226 of CAWAPE010000004.1, read as the reverse complement.
GTAAAACTGCAAGAGTGTGTTTGTTGGCCGACCGATCCTCTTCAATATCCCTGTAATTATTTACTACAAGAATATTGGTTATTAGCGCTCCAACTGGAATTGAAGCCAAAAGTGATAAAAGTGAAAAATTTTGTGTCTGCACATAATAAGTTCCGGCTGTTCCAACAATTCCAAAAAAAAGGAAAACAAAAATATCTCCTAAACCGTTGTATGCAAGAGGGAATGGCCCCGCTGTGTAGGCTATGCCAGCAATAATTGACAGCACGCCGATTATAAAAACAATTTCTCCGCCCACATAAACAAGATACAATCCGAGTAAAAATGCCAACAGAAAAATAAGAACACTTCCGATTTTCATTTCTTTAACAGAAATATATCCGGCTGCCAGAACTCTTGTTGGACCTTTCCTGTCTTCGTTATCAGCACCGTTTAAAAAATCGTAAAGATCATTAACATAATTTGTACCCGTTTGAATTAATGTTGAGCAGAGCAGCGCAATAACCGAATAAAGCAAAACAAATTTACTTTCTCCGATAGCAAGTGCAGAGCCAACAATTACAGGCACAACTGAAGCCAGAAGTGTTTTAGGACGACTGGCTAAAAACCAGCTTTGTAATTTTGAAGGAACTTCTTTTGTTGATGTCATATTTGTTACGGCAGTTTTGGGAATTTACGGAAATCAGGTTTTCTTTTTTCTAAATATGCTTTCTTTCCTTCCTGTGCTTCTTCGCTCATATAATAAAGTAGTGTAGCATTTCCTGCAAGTTCCTGAATTCCTGCCTGTCCGTCCAGTTCAGCATTAAATCCTGATTTTAATAACCTGATTGACATAGGGCTGTGCTGAAGAATTTTATTTGCCCAATTAACTCCTTCTTCTTCAAGTTTATCAACCGGGACTACTTTATTTACCAGCCCCATTGCTTCAGCTTCATTTGCATCATATTGTTCACAAAGATACCAGATTTCACGGGCTTTCTTTTGTCCAACTATTCTGGCCAGGTAACTCGCGCCGAAACCACCATCAAAACTTCCAACTTTTGGACCGGTCTGTCCGAAAATTGCGTTGTCCGCGGCAATTGTTAAATCGCAAACAACGTGTAAAACGTGACCTCCTCCAATGGCATATCCTGCAACTAAAGCAATAACAGGTTTTGGCATGCTGCGAATAAGTTTTTGTAAATCAAGAACATTTAATCTTGGGACTCCGTCGCCGCCGATATATCCTTTATCTCCGCGAATTCTCTGATCCCCGCCTGAACAAAAAGCATATTTTCCGTCTTCCGCCGGACCTTTCCCTGTCAAAAGTACAACCCCGATTTCCTGGTCTTCCCGTGCGTCTGCAAATGCATTATACATTTCAATTACAGTTTCGGGACGAAAAGCGTTTCTAACCTCCGGACGGTTTATTGTAATTTTTGCAATTCCATCCATCTTCTCATAAATAATGTCCTTATAATCGTTTACTTTTTTCCAGCTATAACTCATATCAATACCTATTAATTTTTTTTGAAGGGATTTTTATAAACTTAGAATTATACAAAAATATTGAAAATAGAGGAAAGTTAGAATTGTTTCAGAAAGTTATTTACTTCATTAATGAAATCTTCCGGATTTTCAAGATGTGTATTATGGCCGGCACTTTTTATGACTTTGTGTCCTGAATTGCTGATATATTTTTCCATTGAGAAATTTATTGCCGTGAATTTATCGTCGCTTTCACCCGAAATCAGCAATGTTTTGGCTTTTATTTCAGAAAGTCTGTCAAATAGCGGCGGCATTTTTCCTGTGCTGAAGCCTTTTAGAGAATTGGAAAGACCAACCGGATTATTTTTTAATTTGTTTTCACGTACTTTCGAGATTATTTCCGGTGGCAGATTTTTTTGTGACATAAAAAGGTCAATATTCATCCAGTATTCGACAAATTTCTCAATCGGGTTATTTAAAATAAATTTTGAAAGGTCTTCATCATTTTGCACCCTCTGGCTCCTGAGATTATCGCCGGTTATTCCGGGAGTTGCACTTTCCAGTATCAACGCTTTAACTTTCTCAGGATATTTTATTGCAAAGTTCAGTGCCGCACGCCCACCCATTGAATAACCAATAAGAATAATTTTGTTACACTTAATATTTTCAGTCACAGAATTAATCTGCTGAACAATCGAATCGGTGTTGTAAAAATTAATTTCCGGAGGTGATTTACTTTTGCCGTGCCCGACAAAATCCATTGTGGCGCAGTTAAACCTGTTATCGATATGTGGAATTATTTCTTTCCAGTCCTGTGAAGAGCCTGTAAAGCCATGAAGGAATAAAATAAAATCAGCGGAGCTGTTTTTTTGATAAGCTTCAAAATTCAATGAAATATTTTGAAATTGAATTTCCATTTAGCTCATTTTTTTTGAAACATCATTCCAAAATTTCTGACGGAGTTTTAATGATTGTTTAGAATTTGTTTTTACTTCAATTACTGAAAAGGATTTTGTTTTTAATGCTCGTTTAAAAGAGGAACGAAAATCATTCCAGTCCTTTATCCCCTTAAAATTGCCTCTGTATGCCTTTACAAAATATGAAAAATCAAGGTTGTGAGAAACAATAAAATAATCCTTAAAGAATTTGCCATATTTTGAAATGGGAAGCACCTCAAAAATTCCGCCTCCGTCATTATTTATCAGTATTACAATAAGTGGAATTTTGAAGTTCTTTGCGGCCAACAGTCCGTTCAAATCGTAATAAAATGCAAGATCGCCCGTAACCAGTATAGTTGGTTCTTTACTCTGAACTGCAATCCCAAGCGCAGTTGAAGTAATACCGTCTATTCCGCTTGCGCCACGATTATTATAAACCGAAATTTTCTTTTCCGAATTTGAAGCGAAATAATCAAAGTCCCTTACAGGCATACTATTGGAAATCATAAGTTTTGAATTTTTCGGAATTAAATCCATTATTTCTGAGACAAGTCTCCCTTCATTCAGAAAGGTAGAGTTCTCGATTAGTTTACTTCTTATCTCGGAGGCAATTCTGTCAGCTGAAAGAAAATTTTCAAGCCAGTTTTTATTTCTTTCTTTTATAATTTTGCTATCCAGGAATTGGTTCATCTTCCGGCAAAAATCAAATGGCTTACAACCAATTGCAGCTATCGATTTATTTGAAGGATCAAACCAATCACCGTAATTCGTTTATCATAAATCTCGGCGCTGTACATTTACCGAGAAAAGTTTCAAGGGTTTTTGATGTAACTGTTCTTCCAAAATGTAAAATAAAATCGGGCTGATTATTTTTTACAAATTTATCTGAGCGGAGTATCGCATCGTAATTAGTTAAGATATTTCCTTTTTTGTGTCTTCCAAACCGCAGGTTTGAACAACCATCTGCAAGAACAGGTATATTTAATTTTTCTGCCAGCTTTGAAATCTGGACAGGGAAGTCAGAATTATAATACTCCGGACCTGCAATTATTAAAACTTTTTTCGAGTTTAGCAAATATTTTGAAATTTCCCTGAACCATTTTTCAGAAAATAAATCTTTAGTCTTTGCTTCAAAAAAAATATTTTTTTTCTATACCTGTTTTCTTTGCTGAATCCAAAACCTTTTTTGAAACCTCATCGGTAAAAGTTTTTGGCTCAAAAGGTTTTTTGAAAGGGAAATTTAAATGAACAGGGCCTTTTGAATTGATAAAACTTTCTTTGAATGCCTGTCGTGCACATTCTTTAATGTGTTTTATTCCTTTTACGTTTGCTTCCGGTAAACCGACAGGGCAAAACCACCTGATATGGTTTTTGTAAAGATTGCGCTGATTTATAGTCTGGTTAGCGCCCACGTTAATTAATTCGGGTGGACGATCTGCAGTGCAGACAATTAAAGGTATTCTTTGCTGATAAGCTTCAATTATTGCGGGATAAAATTCCGCTGTTGCAGTTCCCGAAGTACAAATCAGTAAATTACGGGCGAATTTGTTGATTTTGCAAGTCCCAAAGCAAAAAAAGCGCTGCTTCTTTCATCTATATTTATAAATGATTTTATCTTTTTATTATTGGCTGCTGCGAGCGTTAAAGGTGTGCTTCTTGATCCGGGAGAAATACAGGCATATTTAACTCCAACCGAAACCAGTTCATTAAGAAATGTCTCAGTCCACAGAATGTTTCGATTAACTTTAATTTTCATCCTTAAATAAAGTCATAACTGGTTTTAATTTCAATTCGGTTTCGGAAAATTCTGATCCCGGATCGGAATTATTCACAATTCCGCTTCCGGCGTATGCCACCACTTTTGTACCGGCAGATATGGCAGAGCGGAGGGCAACAACAAATTCTCCTTCATTATCAAAATTAAAGAAACCAATTATGCCCGAATATAATCCTCTTCGGAAAGTTTCTGATTTTTTTATTACATGTAATGCAGCATCTTTTGGAGAGCCGCAAATTGCAGGAGTGGGATAAAGTTCTTTCAGCAAATTAAACATTGAAAAATCATTTTCGGGTTTTGCAGTAATAAAAGTGTGCAGGTGCTGAATATTAGAGAGTTTTTTTACTGACGGGCCATTATGAATCTCAATTTCGTTTGAAAAACCTGATAATGAGTCTTTAATATGTTCAACAACAAAATTATGCTCCGCAATGTCCTTTTCACTTGAAAGAAGCATCTTCTCAAATTCGTTGTCTTCTTTTTCATCTTTCCCCCGTGGGGCGGAACCTGCAAGCGCGTCAAATTCAACTATATTACCTTTAAACCTTCCAAGCGTTTCCGGTGTTGCCCCGAAAAATGTGGAATTATTTTTTCGGAAAATAAAAATACTGCAACCGGGATAATTCCCTTTCAAAGAATTTATAATTCCTTCAAAGCCGGGTTCAGCTGTGAGGAACAGAGTAACCTTACGTGCAAGCACCACTTTTTGAATTTTTCTTTCTTCAATACTTTCAAGCGCTTCAGAAATCATCGACTTCCATTTCTTTTTGTCTTTTGGAGTATTTCCTTCAATTTTTCTGATACCAGGGAGAGAAGCGGGTGAATTTGATTTTTGCCTGAAGATATTTTCAAGCTTTGTTCTAAAATGATTTACCAGTTGTTCAATTGGTTTTTTCGGATTGTGCAGAAAGTTTAATACTAATAGATTTTCATTACCTTTATTAAAGAACATTATAGCGGGAACAAACCAGGTGGAATCCTGAAAGTCCTTCCATTCATTGTCAGGGTGTTCTACCATAAATTTCATTCCGCCGACAAAAAGCGGAATTTTTGCCCCGGCAAAATTTCCGTGGTTGCTTACAGTTTTTTCTTTCCATCCTTTTATTTTCTTATCGGTTATGGCAAATCTTCCATCACCGGATTCTGTGATATCTAATATATCATCTACGGCAAAAACATTAAATTGATTTTCAGGCTGCTCAAAATAAAATGAAATTTTTGAGTTTTTCAGATAAGCATCAATTTTACCGTTGCTATTTATTTCCCCGGCATCAAAAACAAAACTGATGAGTAAATTCTCGGCAGAGTGACTTTTAATAGCCGATTCATTCTCTGTGAGAAAATTGCTAAATAATTCAGTAGAGTGAGTAATTAACTTTTCCATTTTTCCATAAAATTATTGTGCAAATATATAAGTATTGATAAAAGTTAGCAATTTAAAAGACAGGTTTGAAAATAAGGGCTAAAGCCCAAAATCTGGTTAAATCATTATCCCCGACCTAAAGGTCGGGGCAATTAATTAGTCTCCACCTGGAGGCACATATTAAAAAACAATTTCTTTCAACTATTTTAATAATCTTGTATCATTAACCATTTAGCCCCGGGCTTTAGCCCGGGGAATAAATGATGAAGTTAGGGAGGGCTTCAGCCCAAAATATGGTTTAATTATTATCCCCGACCCAAAGGTCGGGGGCAATTATTTAGTCTTCACCTGTAAGTGAAATTAAAAAACGATATCCTGTTCAATTGTTTCCAGAATTCTAAGATAGCTGTCATATCTTTCTGGTGAAATTTGTCCTTTTTCAACGGCTTCTATTACTGCACAACCCGGTTCGTGAAGGTGTGTGCAGGTATTAAATCTGCAATCCAACGCAAAGTCAGGAAATTCAATAAAATAGTGTCCAAGGTCTTCTTTTCTAATTCCATATGGATCAATTTCACGTACGCCGGGTGTATCAATTATGAATGTGTCTTTTTCTGCTTCTATCATTATGCTGGTTACGGTTGTATGTTTCCCTTTATCCGTAAAATTACTTATTTCACCAACTCCGAGGTCTAACCCGGGGTATATCTTATTTATTATAGAAGATTTGCCTACACCGGATTGTCCCCAGAACAAATTCTTTTTACCGGCAAGTGATTTTCTTATTTCATCAATTCCTGAATTATCAACTACGCTTGATTTAAAAACTTTGTAACCGATATTTTCATAAATCTCTGCCCATTCATCAATTAAATTTTCCTGGTCCAGATCTGTTTTGTTAATTATTATGTACGGTTTTATCCCGGAACTTTCTGCCGTTACAAGAAACCTGTCAATTACTTTATTATTAAAATAGGGGAGTATGACGCTGCTGATAATGAAAAGAGAATCGATGTTTGCCGCAATTACCTGCTCAAGTCTTTCACCGCGGTAACCGGCTCCCTTTATTTTGGGGGACTTACGCGAAATATAATTTTCTCTTTTTTCAATTTTGTCAATTACGCCGGAATTTTTATCCGCATTTTCGAATTCTACAAAGTCGCCTACTACTGCAATATCTGTTTTATATAGTTTCTCTTTTTTTAACTTAAAATCGTTTTTGAATTTCCCTTTCAGGCTGCACCTTATCTGCCTACCTCCGCTTGAGGGGAGTACGTAGTAATCCTTGCTTTCTATTCTGCAAATTACGCCTTTAATACTGCCTCCATTTAAAATAATCCTGAAGACTGAAATTCATTTAATTATACTTAATAATTTATAAAAAATTAGTGAAATCTGGGGTTCCGTGGGCAGGGCTAAAGCCCAAATTCTATCTTAATAATTAATCCCCGACTTAAAAGTCGGGGCAAATAATAGTTTTACCTGCAGGAGAAATTAAAAATAATATACAGTTCAATTGTTTCAAGAAATCAGTGAGATTAATTATTTAGCCCCGGGCTTTAGCCCGGGGAATAAAAGATGGGGTAAGGAAGGGGTTTCAGCCCAATTATTTCTTAGATAGGGTCAAAGCTAAATTCGGGCAAGTTATCCAAATTTCTGACCGTTAACTCAATGAATAATATTTACCCCGCCAGCGGCGGGGCATTTAAATAAATTGTTTTGGAAAATTCTTGCATATTTGGGCTATTAGTCGGATTTTGCAGAAACAAGGGGACAGAAAGGGGAATTACTGAACCAGAAGGTAACAGCCGTATATATGAAAACAAAACTCAATGATGTGTTAAACGTGCAGTTTTTGCCGGAATATCATGCAAATTAAATAATTAAACAGTGCAGTATTAATAATAGTTATACACCAATAAAAAATGGTTAGTGATAAATTTATAGAATTGGTACTTGAATTAGGTATATCTGAAAAAGATGGATTTGATTATAAGATTAAATCCAATATGGTAGAAATAGCACTTCCTTCTTGTACTGCGATTTTACGATTAGATGCTAAAAATATTAACGCTCTATATAAAGGCGCTTCTATTATAAAGGTTAACAACTTCAAGCATCACCCTCATAGTGGTTTTTCATTTAATAATTATGCGGAGTTTTTAGTAAAATTTCATTATAGTGATTATTCAGCCTTTGGTTGGGATGACTTATGGCTTGAGGATGAAAAATTTATATTCCTAATTGATAAATGTGAAATTGAAATTAGCAAAGTCAGTCCATATTTTATATTATTTCTTAATAATTATTATTTCGATTTAGATGATAATTACGAACACTTAACTAACTCTGCCACTATAAAATTAAAGAACTTAAATTCAGTAGATCCTGAAGATATCATTAATCAAGCTTTATATTATTTAAACTCATCTATTTTTGAAAAGTTAAACCTTTCAGCGTCTATTAGACATATATTTCCATATGATGACTTTAATGATTTCTTTAAGTTAAATCGAAAATTAGCCAAAACACTTAAACACAAAACAAAGAAAAAGTTAATTAATGAGAATAAGGAGCCATTGGTCCTTTTTAATTATGCTAGCACGATAAGTGGTGAAAATCAGTTCCTGGGATTTTATCGGGTGTTGGAATATTATTTTGATAGGTATAAACTAAATAAAATTAAAAACTACCGATTCAATAAAACAATATCGGATGAAGAACTGATAAAATTTGCCGCAACTAAAGGAGAGCTGGATCATTTAAAAGGATTATTAAAAGACATAACAAATGATAAAACACAAAAATTTATATGCAACTTAGCCGTTAGCAATAGACTAATTAAAGAAAATAATTTTGACGTGTTTATAAAAGAAACCTACAACTTTAGAAACTCAATTGTACATTCAAAAGAATCTCAAATTGAATTTACCGAAATACCTGATCAATTTAATATTGATAGAATAGAGCTTTTGAAAAAATGGTCCAAAGTTATCAAAGTCTTAGCTAATATGGCCATAAACAAATTTAATGAAATATAGGTGTATAACCTGCGTCCAGCCTCCGGCAGGTAAACTCAAGGCGGCAGCCCCGCAAGCGGGGCAGAATTAAGCACAGTTTGTTTAAGTCAAATTGAGTACTAGTTAAAACCTGTATGTCATTCCCAGAATAACCCTGTTTGTTTTAATATCCTGGTAAGTGCGGGAAACATTAGTCCCGTAATTATCGCCGTAATTTTTCCACCAGCCGTGTGCAAAACCAATATCTACACCAACAGTTTGGCCTACAAGAAATCCAACTCCGGCTGTTACATATTTCCTGTCATATTCAGAGGGGTCGTTTTTATAAGCCGAAGGCTGCAGAATAAATCCGCCTCTCAATCTTAACCCAACTACCGGTATTGTATATTCCGCCCCGGCGTTCAGGTTTATAACAGCACCTAGAGTTGTTGTAATATCTTTATTTAACCCGGCAACATATTCATCGCTCAAACCTTTAGGGTTTTTATATTCCATCTGGGAATAATCTATTAGTGTTGCCTGTGCGCTTACAATTAGTCCTACAATATTTACAGAAAAACCGGCGCCAAGTTCAAATGGTGTAACAATATCATATTCAACCTGGTCGCTGTATTGGCTTGTTGATAAATTATATGATGTTCCAGTATTAAAATCGCTTCGTCCGTTTACAGTAAATTTTTCTTTAATTGTATGAAATTTCGGGAATTGAACTGTTGCGCCAATTCTTGCAAAATTGTTCATCTGGTACAAAATTCCGAGTTTTGCATCCCATCCTTTTATATCCCAATCCAGAATTCTGTTCAAATAAAATGTCTGAAAATCTCTTGTTTGTGGTTCACCGGCTGCTGTTTCTCCCTGGTAAATATTGTGTGTATCATCTTCATAATAATCATTGTTAGATGTATAACTTCCGGTGATATAATCGAAGTTTAAACCCACAAAGAAATTTTTATAAACTTCTATCGCTCCTGTAAACGCAAGGTTATTAATCGAACCTGAAGAAAGAATACTTCCACTCTGGTTTAAATTTCCGTTTATGGGTGTTTGATTTAATGTATCGGTAAGGTAAAGATCATATGGAATGTTGGTGTCCAGCAGATTCTGAATCATAGACGTATTCCCGCTGTTGAAACCGTCAAATTTTAAAGCACCGGTAAGATCTTTGCTTGTATGATATGAAACTCCGAAAACAAGACTGCCCTGGTATGTTGGAAAGGGAATTGCAAGGCTTACTCTATCAAGTCTTGTTTGCGTATTTGATTCATTAGAATTTTGTCCTAAAAAAGAAGTCGAATTCTGAAATTTATTGTAATCAAGATTACCTGATAATTCTATCCTTTTTAATAAACCTAATCCTGCAGGATTAAAATATGCCGCAGATGCATCGTCACTTAGTCCGATATAACTGTTCCCCATTCCCAGAGCTCTTGCGCTAACTCCCAATCCGGGAAGTCCAAGTCTCAGTGCATCACTAATATTTTGTGCGTTCGTATTTACTGCAAAAAGTAAAATAATTGCTGCCGAAAGCTTTGCTAAATTAGAATAAAAGCTTTTCATCTGCTCCTCCCTCTATCTTTGTCTGTTTTTCTGGAACCATTATTATTTCTTAAACTTTTTGAATCAGAAGACCTGTCACCTGATTGTGCGGAAGTTGTTGTGCCTGTATTTCCTGTGCTTCCTTTGTTAACGCTTCCGCTTTGAGAACTTCTTGAAGCCGGATTAGTGAATAAATTCCAGATAGTTCTGGCTGCTGAACCTCTTCCATTCCCGATATTTCTTAAAGATGAAATATTTGTATTCTCATCCCTGTTAACATCATTTCCGTTAGTTGTAGGAAGAGATATATCAAACCACCAGGGGGAGTCATAATAGTACGCATATCCGCCGAAGTATGGATCTGAGTAAAAGCCGGTGCTGTTATCGGATGTTTCATTGTTCGGCATTTGAGGCTGAGATGGATCCCAGATTACTGTGTAACAACCTGTGATTGAAAATGTGAGCAGAAAAATTGCTGCGATATTTAATAAATATTTTTTCATCGAATTATCTGCCTCTCCCTTTCTTAGAGGAGTTGTCTTTTTGTCTGCTACTGCTGCCACGGGAATTTCCGCTTCTCGGTGGAGGATTATTTGAACGTGTCCGCGGAGAATATGATCTTGGTGTACTGCTTCTTCTTGGAGTTGTATACGTTCTTGGCTTTGTATTTCCCTGGTTGCTTCTGCTGTTATAATCCTTTCTGCCTGATTTGTTCAAATCTCTTGATCGGATACTATTTTTATCCTGCTCCCGTGTATTTGATCTATTCCTGATACTACTGCCAGTACGATTCCGGGTATTCCAGTTGTACCTGGTATTATTGCCGGGTTTATTTAACTGTGTTCTGGTACCTGTACTATTCCTGTTTCCAATTTCTCCTCTCAGTCCACTGTTGTTTCTTAATTTATAGCCGCTGGAAGATCTGTATTTATATCCCGTGTTTGAATAAGTATAATATGGGTTGTGATAGTTGTAATAATCATAATAGCCACCGTAACCCCAATAATTATTATACCTGTAAGGATAGTAATAATCGTAATAGGAAAAACTATATGGGCTGCACCAAGTGGAATAAAAGAAAGGATCGATACAATAAGAGTTATAATAATTCCCGTATGTGTATCCAAATGAAAATCCGGGTCTGTTCCATCCCCAATAACGTATGTTGTAAGGAGAACCAAAACTTAAATTGTAGTAGTAATCATCTTGATTGTTTTCATCGTAATAATAGTCATTATTATCAGCGTACGTTGAATCATCCTGGTATTCATAATTATTGTCATCATACGTATAATTTCTGTCATCAGGGTGTCTGCTCTCCAAAGCAACCTGCGTATAGCATCCATTGATGACAAACATTGCGAGTATGATAAAAATACCCGGTAAGAATAATTTTAATGTTTTCATGATAATTTCTCCAACATTTCTAACTGTCTCAATATTGTCAAAAATCACGCCTGATAAAAGGTCGAAAAAAATCACCAAATAGCGGTTTCTGAAAGCCGCCTGTACAGTAAAAAGAACTGACCTGTATAGTTATTTGAACACAAAAAGAGGGATAAATATGTCCAGAAATCCTGCAAAACAGGATAAACAGGAAGGTGTAAAATTTTTGATTCTGATTACTAGAATATGCTCTTTATATATTCCAGTCTTATAGCCCTGTCTGCGCTGCTTGGATTTAATCTTTTGTTGTTTAAAAGATCTCTCAAATCAACACCGAGTGTAAAGCCGGTTCCAATGGCCCACCTTATTCCGGCGTTGAGATATCCATTTCCGTTTCCGAAATTACCGTATTGCTTATTATCATTCCAGGCAAAATTATATTCACATATAATTGATACGCTTGGTCCAACAGTTTTTTCAATTCCAACCATCATATTTACAAAATCATCGCCGTCATTTGCTTCAAGAGAATAATTAATTGTACCGTGCAGACTCATATAACCCAGCAGCGCAAAATTTTTGCTGGTGGCTGCAAAAAATCCGGGAGATTTTATCTGGTAGCGGCTGGACGAATCCACATACTGACCTTTCCCCTGTGAATCAAAGCCTATAGTGATTGCCGGAAATGCATCTGATTCATTTAATAATCTAATTCTGAAATTTACACCGGGGAGTTTATACCAATCAATTTTTCCGGATCCAATAATGTTGGCACCTCCGTATGAAATTCCAAAACTTACATTTGTAAAAACACCTACTTCGAGTTTTGCAATAACTACACCGTAGGGAAGAACATCAGTCGTCTGTCCTACAAATCCTTTTTCAAGAATTCCTGCGGTAGGCATATCAACCAATGAACGGTATTCAAATTTTGCATCTCTTCCAGCTGACCCCTGTGCAAAAACGGGGAGGGCAGCAAACATTAGAGTTATAACAAATGCTAATTTTTTCATAATACCCCGGCGATGTTTTAAAGAAAGTGTGTGATCAACTATTAAAAAATAACAATTTAAAACTAAATTTCTTAGTTTAATTAAAATTTATTTGCATCGGCAAAGTTCGGATTAACCGGTATCTCTACGAGCGTTGGCAGGAGAGATTTTTCAGGTTTTATCATTACTGCAACTTTACCTGGTTCAAATTTTGATTCCAGAGTCATTGTTCCTTTGCTTTTGTCAATACTTATTATAGTTACAAGATTTTTGCCTTCTGTGATTTCAAATTCAGCAGATACATTCCTGAATGGTGCGCGCTTACCAAATGAGTTTAAAGGTACGGCTTCAATTTTCACGGTCGATTTGCCATCGGCAAATAATTCTGAAGGTGAAACAGAACCATTTACTTCGTATATATTAAATACATACATGTAGAATAGCAGTGTAATAATTGCCAAGATTAAAAATGATATAAGGTAGATGTTTTTTCTCCTCATAATTTAATTAAGCTTCTTCTTTTCCCGGATGATAATCCTTTTCATACTATCTATTATCTCTTTTACAATTGAATCAGGAACGCCATCAACGTGGAAGGATTTAAATCTCATATCACACTGATCGTTTACATAGTCAACGACTACGAAATTTTTATCGGGCGTCAGCACAATTTCGGTAGAAAAAAAATCAAGTTCAGTAATTTTTGCAATTTTTTTTGTAACAGTAAACAATTTTTTCAGATTAAATTTTTCAATCTCATTTTCATTTAGCTCTCTGTAAATATGTGTCTGGTCATCCCACCAGGCGGGTATAGCTTTACCAAAAGCCCAGAAACATCTGAACCATCCTCTTTTACCTTCCAGGTAGTCCGGATAAATCTTTTGCTGCAGAATGTATTTATCATCAAGATTTGTAATCCTTTCATCAATTATTTCCCGCAGAGTTTCCGCGCCTGTAACAACGCCAATTCCCCCGCCGGTTGTATTGCAGGGTTTAATTATAAATGGCCTGCCTAAAACTGAAAGGTTATCAAGTGAAATATAAATTTCTTCTGTTTCGCTATGGGGAGGGATTATTATGGAATAAGGAACATGAAGGCCGCCGGAAATGAATTCAAGGTGCATATTGGCTTTATCGATAGCGTGTTCTGTTTTTTTATAGGGATTAAAAATTTTTGTTTTTCTTCTTGAAATAATTTTACCGAGTTCTTCAAAATCTTCGTCAACGTCTGCAGCCCTGTCCAGGTAGAAGTTGAAAGCCAGTTCTTTATTTTTAATTTTTTGAGTTACATCAAAAATATTGTGATTTGATATTTGGTATGTAGAAATTCCTGAATTCTGGAGAGTTCTTTCGGCCAGATTAATGAAATCTACATCATATTCCCAAACGTAAGCAAGGCCAAGGTCAAATTTTTCCATCAGTCGCTAAAATTTTACCCAAAAATATGTTTTACTACAGTATTTTACAAACATTGTGCATTATTTGTATTGGTTTTAGAAACATAAACAGGCTATAACTGTTTAATGTTATCTAATCCGGGGCCGGTCAATTCTAATATAATTGTTGTTATCGGCTGTAAGTTATATATTTGCTAAAACCAACAGAGATTTTATGACTAAATTTTTCATTTGCGCAATTTTTTCCATCCTGCTTATCGGATGTTCATCTCAAAAAGAAATTACTAATACCGAAGACAATTCCGGTGTAAATGTTAATAATAATTCAATTACCAGTACAGATTCCACATCAACAGATACAACTGATGATGCAATGGATCATTTTATAGATGGTGCTATTAACGATGCAAAAGGTGATTACGCTTCCGCTATCTTAGATTATCAGGACGCGCTGAGGCTCGATCCAAAACCCGGGGTTTATTTTGCCCTTGCCAAAAGTTATTTTCGTTTGAATAAATATCCACGAGCCCTTCTAAATTGTAAAAAAGCAATTTCTATGGACAGTACCGAGCTTGAATACCAGGATTTATTAGGCGATATATTTACTGCGGCCAGCCAGTTTGATTCCGCGGCGGTAGTTCTTGAAGGAATTATAAAAGCGGATTCAAACAGGGTGCAAACCTATTATAAACTGGCGCGTATTTATGAAAACTCAAAGCCGCTCCAGGCAATTAAAATTTATAACAAACTTACCTCTAGACTTGGGCCCGATTGGAACGTGTTAATAAGGGTCGCAAATTTAAATGAAAAACTTGGCCAGACTGACCAGGCTGCCGATGCCTTGAAAAAATTGCTTACAATTGATCCAAGTAATATTAATATTCAAAAACTGCTTACCAACGTATACCTTAAAGCAAAAAGGTACGATGATGCTTTAAAAGTTGTTAATGATATTATCCAGTTTACCCCTGAAGATCCGGGAGCCCGTCAGCTAAAAGCACAAATTTACATCGATCAGAATGACTGGGACTCTGCCGCAAAGCAATTTGCGGTTATTATGAATCAACCGGATGTTAAATATGATAATAAAGTTCAGATTGGGATAATGTATTTTAATCAATCCCTGAAGGACAGCACTCTTATTCCGGTTACAGAAAAATTCTTTAAAGATATTGATAAAGACTCAACTGACTGGCAAATCAAAATGTACCTTGGTGCAATTTCATATTCGGAGGGGAAAGACTCAGTTGCTGAAAAATATTTTAAAGAAGTAACTGAACTTGCAAGATGGAATTCAGACGGATGGATAAGGCTCGGCGGAATGTATTTTGACAATCAAAAATATGCCGAAGCAGAAAAATTAATGAGAGAAGCAATTGTAAATTTCCCGCAGGATTTTACCATCAATCTTATTATGGGTCTTGCTCTTAGCCAGCAGGGAAATTACACGGATGCAAAACCCATCCTGGGGAAGGCCGTGGACTTGAACCCGGGGGACCCGAATGCTTTAGCAGGATATGGACTAGTCTTAAGTCAGCTGAATGAAAATGAAAAAGCTGTAAAATATTTAAGCCGGGCGGTCTCACTATTGCCTGATAACGTTGACCTGCTTGGTACTCTCGGGCTGGTTTATAATAACATGCACAATGATGTAAAGAGTGACAGTATTTATCAAAAAGCACTGGATATTGATTCTACAAATGCTCTTGTTAACAACAATTTTGCGTATGCATTGTCAGAACGGGGAATTCGCCTTGATGACGCTTTGAGGATGATTAAAATTGCAATTGCTGCCGATTCTGCAAATTCTTCCTATCTTGATACAATGGGCTGGGTTTATTTTAAGCTAAAAAAGTATGATCTTGCGAAGGAATATATTAACAAAGCGATAAACGCCGGGGGTGAAAGTGCAACTACACTTGAACACCTTGGCGATATAGAATTTAAGATGGGAAATAAAAAAGAAGCTAAAACTCTGTGGCAAAAAGCGTATAAACTAGATACTTCAAATACTGATTTGAAATCTAAAATTGAAAAAGGTGCAATTTGAAAAACATTTCAACCGGGATATTATTAATTCTGCTTTATCTTTCAGTCTCTTTTAACGGCTGTGTCCCGTCAAAACCAACAGAAGAAACAGAAATTCTTCCATCAGAAAGATTGATCAGTAAGCTTGAATCTAACAGGAGAAAAATTTCCAGTTTTGAAGGATCAGGAACAATTACAGTAAAATCACGGGAACTAAATACGAGCGCAACTTTTAATGTTACTTTAATCAAACCGGATTCAATTTCGTTAACAATTATGGGTCCGTTTGGAATTGAACTTGCACAATCTCTTGTAACTAAAGATGAATTTAAATTTTATGATGCACTTCAAAACACGGTTTATGAAGGGGCTACAAGCGAAGATGTGCTTAAAAATATTTTCAGAATTGACCTTTCTTTCAGCGATATGATGGATGCCTTTATAGGTTCAGTTAATTTGACAAAACATCTTTACAAACAACCCACAAAATACCTGGTAGACGGTGATCAGTATATTTTAACATATGTGGACTCATCAAACGGGGAAATCACCAATTATAAAGTGGATGTTAAAGAACTCGGTATAACTGACTATCAACTCAGCAAAAATGGAAATGTAATCCTGGATGGTAAATATTCCAATTTTAATGATGTAGAAAATGTAGCGGTACCATACAATATTGAAGTCAGAAACAGAAGGGAAGATCAGCTTGTAACAATTCAGTACAAGCGTATCAGGGCGAATAATCAAAATGTTTCAATAGATTTTAAACTTCCGGGCGATGCAACAGTAATTAAATGGTAAAAACAAGATTTACTTATTTAATAACAGTAATTGTTTTTTTAGCCGGCTCATTTGCTTTTTCTCAGCAGAAAAAAATAGACGAAAAAAAGAATGAGCTTACTGAAATAAAAAAGCAGATTAATGACCTTGAAAAACAGGTAAACCAGAAAACCCGCAAAGAAAAAGATACCTACTCAACTCTCGCAAATTATAATCAACAAAATTTCCTGCTCAACAAACTAATCAATAAGCTTAAAAAGGAAGAAAGGCAAAAAGAAAAGGAAATTGTAAAAAGTAAAAGTGAAATATCCTCGCTTGAGAAAGAAATTAAAACACTGAAGGAAAATTATTCGAAATATGTGGTCTCAATATATAAGTACGGTACACCTGAAGAATTAGAGATGCTGATAAATTCAAAATCATTTCAACAGGCTCTTCTGCGTTTTAAATATCTTCAAAAATTTACTGAAAGAAGGAAGACAGACCTTGAGGATATAAAAGCAAGCATTGCAAAACTAAACAAGTTAAAAGCCCGTCTTGAAAAAGAAAAAAGAGAAAAGGAACTACTTGCAAGAGAAAAAGAAGCCGAAGAAAGGGACCTTTCTGCCAAAATGAAGGAGAGTAATAAAATTCTTGCGGCAATAAAACACGATAAACGGGAATTAAAGAATGAAATTGAGGCAAAGAAAGGAGCCGAAGACAAAATTAAAGATTTGATTGCGAACTTAATTGAAAAAGAAAATAGAAGAAGAGAAGAAGCCGCAAGACTGGCAAACGCTAACGCAAATAAAGAAAAAAATAATGAGTCTATTTCAAATGAAAGTAGTTACGATGTAGATCTCTCGACAAACAATTTTTCATCTTTTTCAACATTAAAAGGAAAACTTAACTGGCCGGTACGAAAAGCAACTATTATTAGAAAGTTTGGGCAGAACAAAAATAAAAAACTAAATACCGTAACATTAAATTACGGTGTGGATATGAAAGTGTTCAACGATATGGATGTAAAAGCAGTTGCGGATGGAGTTGTTTCTGCAATTGATTGGATTCCCGGATACGGAAGCGTTGTGATCGTTACTCACAAAGGTGATTTCAGAACAGTTTACAGCCACCTCGGAGATATTTTTGTGAATGAAGGGGATAAATTAAAAACCGGCAGCCTGATAGGAAAAGTTGGTGAAAGTCTCGAAGGAAATATTCTCCATTTTGAAATCTGGAATGCGCGCGACCACAAGAACCCATCTGTCTGGCTTGCAAAAAAATAACCCACTTATGTAGCTCGTGAAAGGACGAACCCAAATATTCCTGTTTAGTCGATTATTCTGATATCCGGGTAAATATGGTTGTATTCTTCGGTATTTTTATATAATAACCGAATAATATGCTACCTTTCGTGTTATTTTTAGTCTTTTTATTTAAATATTTTATAAATTTGTAGTTAACATTTTGATCATTTTAAACTGAGAAATTATGAAAAAGTTATTACTTCTGGGTGCTGAAGCAATTGCTCAGGGAGCAATAGACGGCGGAATGTCTGGCGTATATGCTTATCCCGGTACCCCATCAACAGAAATTACAGAATATGTTCAGAAGTCTAAATCAGCGTCTGAAAAAAAGATACACAGCAACTGGTCGGCTAATGAAAAAACAGCAATGGAAACTGCACTTGGTATGTCTTATGCCGGAAAACGTGCAATGGTTTGTATGAAGCATGTAGGATTAAATGTTGCTGCCGATGCTTTTATTAACTCGGCTATAACTGGTGTAAATGGAGGCTTAATAGTTACAGTCGCCGATGATCCATCGATGCATTCATCACAGAACGAACAGGACTCAAGATTTTATGGCAAGTTTGCTATGATCCCGGTTTTTGAACCTGTCAATCAGCAGGAAGCTTATGATATGGCACGTGAAGGTTTCGCACTTTCGGAAAAATATAAAATTCCGGTTTTAATTAGAATTACAACAAGACTTTCTCATTCAAGAGCAGGCGTGGAAACTTCAGATGTACAGGAACAAAATTCTGTTTCTACTCCGGGAGATCCAATACAGTTTGTTCTGCTACCTTCCAACGCCAGGAAAAGATATAAAATTTTACTCGAAAACCAGTCTGAATTTGAAAAAATGTCAGAAGATTCAGTTTATAACAAATATTATGAAGGAAAGGATAAATCACTTGGAATTATAGCCTGCGGTATAAGCTACAATTACCTGATGGAAAATTTTAAAGATAAGGAATGTGATTTCCCAATCCTGCAGATTGGACACTATCCGGCACCTAAAAAGAAAATTGAAAAATTAGTTGATGAATGCAATGAGATATTAGTGCTTGAAGAAGGTTATCCTTTAGTAGAAGAACAATTAAAAGGATTACTTAACAGGGGTAAAAAAATTAAAGGGCGCCTGGATGGAACTGTACCCAGAGATGGTGAATTAAATCCGAACATTGTTGCAGCAGCTTTGGGATTTGAAAAGACCACTGGATTAGCCATTCCATCCCTTGTAGCAAATCGCCCACCTGAATTATGTAACGGATGCAGCCACAGGGATATTTTTAATTCACTGAATGAAGCGATGAAAGAGTACGGGAAAATGAGAGTTTTTTCGGACATCGGCTGTTATACACTCGGTGCACTTCCGCCTTTTAATGCGATAAATTCCTGTGTCGATATGGGCGCATCAATTACCATGGCAAAAGGTGCGGCAGATGCGGGACTTATTCCTTCGGTTGCAGTCATAGGCGATTCAACTTTTGCACATTCAGGAATTACCGGACTTCTTGATGCCGTTAACGAAAACACCCCGATTACTGTAATTATCGCAGATAATTCCACTACCGGAATGACAGGCGGACAGGATTCTTCTGCTTACGGAAAAATAGAATCAATTTGTAAGGGAATTGGGGTAGATCCAGATCATATTAAAAAATTATTGCCGGTTCCTAAAAAACACAATGAGATGGTTGACGTAATTAAAGAAGAATTGAAATACAATGGTGTCTCAGTAATAATTGCAGAAAGAGAATGCATACAAACTGCTACGCGGAAAAAGAAAGTAATAAAAACAGAAAAAATTACAGCATAATATTTATTAAAAAATAAAAGAATTTTATGAAAACAGATATAATTTTAGCAGGTGTAGGAGGTCAGGGAATACTCTCAATTGCCGCTGTTATCGGAATGGCTGCCCTCGAAAATAATTTATTCCTGAAACAATCCGAGGTTCACGGAATGAGTCAGCGGGGAGGAGCGGTACAGTCTCATCTGCGTTTATCAGATAAAGAAATATCTTCGGATTTAATTCCAATGGGGCAGGCTGATTTGATTATTTCAGTAGAGCCAATGGAATCATTACGTTATCTGCCAAATCTTTCCGGTGAAGGCTGGGTAATTACAAATACAACTCCGTTTAATAACATCACCGATTATCCTGAGATGGATGCCTTGATGAAGGAAATTAACTCATTGCCAAGGCACATAGCGCTTGATGCAGATAAAATTGCAAAGGAACTTAAATCGGGAAGATCCTCAAATATTGTAGTTCTCGGTGCTGCCTCTCCGTTTCTTAATATAAAAATTGAAAACCTGGAATCGGGAATTCAAAAAATATTCGGAAAGAAAGGTGAGAAAGTCGTCCAGTTAAATATTGATGCTCTGCACGCAGGTCGAAAATTTACGGAAGAAAATCAATTAGTTAAGTAAAAAGTTCAGATAATAATAATTCCGTCTCCATTTAAGAGCAAAATTTTTTAAAAAACTATTTCGCTCTTATTTTTTATTATGAAATTTTCTCTTTCATAAAAGTAAAGAGGATCCTTGGTTGTTCAGCTTCGGACTCTTATTTTATCAAAACCGTTATCTTTTGACCAATTTTCAGCTGCTTGCAACAGTCTTTCCCCTATACCTTTGTTTCTGAACTCAGATTTTACAATAATCTCTCCAATTTTTGCAAAAGGATCTGATTCAATGCGAAAGTTACAAAACCTGGACCTAGCCAGCAATTGAATTGTTTTCTAGAGAAACAAAAATTTTACCTGGTGCATTCTGAATTGGAAACAAACAGTTCTATGAATATTACTTTGCTGCTAGTAATTTGTCGATTCAATAAGCATATGTTATTAGTAATTCCCCTGGTTATTATCTTGATAATTAATTCCAATATTTGGATTAAATCACAATTTAGATTAAAAATTCCTTAAATTTTGATGATGACTAAATCATCAAAATTTAGGTTATTTCTAGGTACGAATGAAAACAGCGTAATTTCAGAAACTATATCGCATAAATAAAATTGGACTGTACAAATATTATAAAAAAGCTTTTAGGGAAAGGGCAGTATACATTTTATAACAGTCTTATAGAGAAAGTTACTTTCTTTGTGCTGTTTGTTTACCTTGCCAGGGATCTAAATAAAGGATTATATGGAAATGTGATCTTGGTGTTTACATTTTCTTCCATCATTTATTCACTTTTTGAATTTGGTCTAAATTCTTATTTTCAAAGAGAAGTAAAATCTTCAGGGGATAAATCAGGAAGGAAAATTGATCAGGCTATTTATATTAGACTGGTTTCATTTGTATTCTATTTGCTAATCAATTTTGCTTACATAGTTCCAAAGATTAATATAAGTTTATTCTCTTTTCTTCTTATTATCATTTCGATTTTTATAATTAATACTAATTCCCTTTTCTCTAGTATCTTTAACGGATTGTCTAAATATATACTTCCATTCAAATCAATTTTTATTAGCCGAACTATTTTCGTGGTATTATTTTCAATAGCTGTATTTTTAAAATCGAGTTTGGAAATATTGATAACAGCTCTTTTAATAAGTTCAATTTGTCAAAGCTATATTAATCTAAAATTTCTAAATGCAAATAAAATTAGTCTCTTCCGAAATCT
Organism: uncultured Bacteroidota bacterium; assembly: GCA_963783855.1. Taxonomy (GTDB): domain Bacteria; phylum Bacteroidota; class Ignavibacteria; order Ignavibacteriales; family Ignavibacteriaceae; genus JAKAGZ01. The sequence continues at coordinate 472,641 of CAWAPE010000004.1, read as the reverse complement.
GTTTGATCTAGAGTTGACTAAAACCATTCTAAAGTCATCTTTACCAATGGGGATTGGAGTGTTATTTGTATGGCTGTACAATAAAGCAGATATTATATTTATCCAACACTTAATAGGTTATAGGGAAGTTGCCATTTACGCTGTTTCTTATTCAGTTTATCAACTTAGTGCTTTTTTCCCAGGTATAGTATTAACCCCTTTGTTTACAGAACTCTCATTAGATTATAGTAAAAATAATTCAATTAGTTTTAAGAGTGTTTATAGTTCGGTTTTTCTTTTATTTGGAATATCAGTTTTGATTTGCGCAATAATATATTTAACAGGTGACAAAATTATTGTAATGGTTTATGGTCCTGAATATTCCATCTCATCAAGGATATTAGTTCTTCTAATAATTGCTATCCCTGGTTTATACCTTAATAACGTTACGGGTGTTATATTAAATTCAATAAAAAAGGAAAGACTTGCGATGATATCGGCCTTTTTTGCGTTTGCAATTAATAGTATCATTAATATAATTTACCTTCCGAAAATAGGAATTATGGCTGCCGTAATTTCAACTATTATTACTGAATATTTTATATTTATAATGCAATTAGTATTAATATTATTAGTCAATAAAAAAGATGGAAAATTATTTTACTAGGCACTATGCTGAAATAAACGGAATAAATCCCGATTCTGAAGAATCTATTAAGAATTGGTTCAATAAACAACTTGATAACACTGATTATAAGCTATTAAATAATCAAAATTTATTTAATGCAAAAAGCATATTGGAACTTGGGTGTGGTATTGGGGGATTAATGTACTTTCTAATACACAATGGACATGGTAATATTAAAGGTTTGGATATCTCAAATGAACAATTAGATATATGTAGAAAATATGTAAGCCATAATGTTATTTGTGATAATGCTTCTAATTATCTTAAAAATTGTTCAGTTAAATATGACCTGATTATTTTATTTGATTTAATTGAACACATAAAAAAGGAAAAAATATTAGAATTTATTAAAGATATGTCTGATTCTCTAAACGAAAATGGTACAATAATCTTAAGAACTCCGAATATGGGTAGTTTATTTGCTTTAAAAAGCAGATATATAGACTTTACTCATGAAATAGGATTTACTAGAGAGAGTTTATCCCAGGTTTTTAATGAATCGGGTTTTTCGGATGTTAAAGTTACTAATGCCTATATAGGGCGTAAAAGATTATTTGTAATTGGAATATTTCAAAAGGTTCTTGAAAAATTATACAATGTTAAATTTTCGGAAATTGTGACTCCAAATATAATGTTGATTGCAAAAAAAATGCCTGGTTAAATATATTAGATTTTTAAAATGGACAAAATTAAGATATATTTTTTAGGTAATTATTCCGAAAATGAGATAATTTCTGGTCCGGAAAAAGTTGGCAAAGGAATTTTTGACGTATTTTCCCGGCTGGATTATGATGTTTCTTTTATTGAATATTTTACTGATGGAAGAAAATATAATATTTTTAAGAAAATATTTGGCACGGAATGTAAATACAATAATCAGAACAAGAAAATATTACGACTTGGAATATTACAATTTGCTATATTATTATTGAAAAAACGACCTCGGATTGTTCATGTAATTGATTTTGGAAGATTCCCTCTAATAGCTTTTTTGTTAAGGCCAGTTATTAAATTCAAAATTTACTTTACTATTCATGGAATAATAAGTCATGAAATGGAATTAACTAATAGAAAAATTTGGAACTATTATAATTTGAAAGACAAATTAGCTGAATACATTTACTATAAGAAATCGGATAGACTATTTTTTTTGTCGGAGGAAGCATTAAAAATTGCATCAAAATATTATTCAATAAGATCGTCCAAAGTAAGTATTGTACCTAATGGTATAGATCTGGAATTTCATAGTTCATTTAGCAACAAAATATATCAAAACCAATCGGCCATCAAACTTGTCTTTATTGGCGATGCTGATAGAATTGAAAAGGGATTAAACTTTTTGATAGACAGTTTAAATCAAAGTAAATTAAATGTTGAACTGTTTATTATAGGATCAGGGTACCATTCAACATCTAAAAACTTTATAAATAATTTTAAAACCCATTTAATTAGTAAAATGCCTGGTACTGAATTGGCTGAATTTTTTAATGATAAGGATATTATCATTTCTACCAGTTCATACGAAACTTTTTCACTTGCTGTAGTTGAAGCAATGGCCGCTGGCTTGGTGCCGGTTGTTACCAAAGAAACAGGAATGTCAAGATACATTGAACATGGTAAAAATGGGTATATTATTAATTATGGAGATGCAGGTAAATTAATTGAAATTTTATTTAAATTAGATGAAGATCGTGAAGAAATTAAGAAATTATCTTATGAAGCGTCCAAAATTTATAATTTATTAAACTGGGAAAAAGTTTGCGAAGAGTATTTTCAGTTTATATAGGATTGAAAAAATACTTTGTAAATTCACTGTAATTAAAACAACCTCATATTTTCTATCAATTATAAAAATGGAAGAGAAAAAGCTCAATATTGCACTGGTAATTATTGCGACAGGAAATTATATAAATTTTATACCTTCATTATACGAGTCGATAAAAAAGTATTTTTTTGTCAGCCACAATTTAGAAGTATTCTTATTTACTGATGACTTATCATTTTCTGATCCAGGAATTAATAAAATATTTATTAAGAATGAACCATGGCCTTTTTCTACTTTAAAACGATATAACTACATTACTGATCATAAGGAAAAATTTTTAATAAAATTATAACTCCTTTTGTAAAGAGAATATTAGTTATTAGTTTTGGAGTCGAATTTTAATGATTGCTTGTGATATTAATATATCTAATTTATCGATATAAAAATATTTGCAAAAGAAAGTCTTTCATCTATTATCTAGTTTTATAAAGATTTAAGTTAATATTAAAGTATTAGATGTTTTTAATAATAATGTTTTGCTAAAATAGAATGAAGATTGTATATCTTGGAAAATATGTAGAAAATGAGATTATGAATGGTCCTGAAAAATTTTCTAGACGACTTTTCCAATTTGCGTCGTCTGATTATAAGATAACATTTATTGACTATTTCTTTAAGCGTTGTAAACAAAATAATTTTGTAGAAAGTTGGATAGGGCAAAAAAAAGTTACCTCAGCTCCTGAAGTTCTGCGTTTAGGCCTTTTCCCTTTATTTTATTATTTAAAAAAACAAAAGCCAAATATTATTCATGTCCTAACTGCAGAGAGATTTACGATACTCGTTTATTTATACAAAGTGTTTATAAGAAGTAAGATCGTTACTACTTTTCATAGTATCCAAAAATATGAAATCCCTAATAATGTTAAAAAGAAAAAAGAATTTAATAGATATAGAGATTATATATGGGAATGGCTTGCAATTAAATTATCAGATAAATTGATATTTCTATCAGCTGATCATTTAGCTCTAGCCGAAGAATATTATAATATAAATAAAAGCAAAGTAGCAATAATCCCCAATGGAGTTGAAAAAGAATTTGTAAATATAAATAGGAAAATAAAAATTGATAATTTCTTGAAGATTGTTTTCTATAATGGGAATAATGATTTTATTGATAGGGGACTAGAAAAAATATTAAATATTCTCAATATTTCAGGTTTACCATTGAAATTATATATAATTGGTAGGCGACCTGTTTTTTTAGATATTAATTTAGATGTTGAACTTTGTAGTCCAATGAATAAAAACGAATTAGAATCCTTCCTTGCTGATAAGCATATACTTTTGAAATCTACGACTTTTGACACTTTTCCTATCTTTGCGATTGAATGTATGGCTGCTGGACTAATTGTGATTCTTTCTAGTAAAGTGGGGTGTGTAAAATACATTATTAATGGCAAAAATGGATTTGTATATGACTATGATAAGCCTGAAAAAATAAATGAAATTCTCAAAAATCTTTATTATGGCAAATTTAACCTTAATAATATATCAGAAAATGCAAAGAAAATTATTAATCAATTGGGTTGGGATAGGATTTCAAAAATGTATATTAATTGTTATGAAAAAGAATTATGAAATTAAAAATTTGTCATTTTGTTAATCACATAACAGGTAAAAGCGACGGTGTGTATACTCACTTAGTGATGTTATTTAAGTATTTGGATAATAATAAATATGAACAATTTATTGTCTTCCAAGGTAATCGGAAAATCGAAAATGAAATGGAGTCTCTGGGAATTAAATATTATGTTATTCCAAGTCTAACTAAAAAGGTTCCAATTAAAAGTTTTTTCCAATTTTATAAATTTGTAAAATCAAACCATATAGATATTATTCAAACTCATTTTTTGAAACCATATACTATTGGCGGATTAACAAATATCTTTTTAAGAAAAAAAATGATTCATAACTATCAAGGCCTTTTTATAAATAATTTATATAATTCTAAGTTAGAAAAAATTGTCTATAGAATTTCACATATGATAATTTATCTATTTAGTGCGGTTGATTTTGCTATTGTACCTTCATTTAAGAGTAGAGAACTTTTATATAAAGAGACAAAATTGTTTCCTCAAATAAAAGTCTATTATAACGGATATGCTCCTAAGTTGAATAAGGAATTTAGAGTTGAAGTAATAAATTATATCGAAAAACTAAAAATGAAATATATTATAGTAGGCATAGTAGCAAGGATGGAAGCTCAAAAAAGGATAGATCTTTCACTAAATATAGCAAATAAACTAATTCAGAAACATAAAAATATATTCTTTCTATATTTTGGTGATGGGCCTTTAGAATATGAAATGAGTACGCTTGCTTATAAACTTGGAATAAATAAGAACGTAAAATTTATGGGATTTGTTCCTAACGTTAAATATTACATCAAATATTTTGATGTAATATTATTTACTTCAGATTGGGAAGGATTACCCTTAGCACTTTGGGAGGCCATGGCTTCTGGTACACCTATCGTCTCGACCGATGTTGGAGGAATTAATGAAATTATAGGGAAGGAAAATTGTGGTATTATTTTTCCGCAAAATTCAGTTCAAGAAGGAACTATTAGTATAGAGAAAGTTTTATTTCATAATGAATTGAAAAAAAAATTAAGCCAGAATGCTTTGTTGGCAATGGAATCGAAATATAGTCTACCATCGTTTATAAAAACTATGGAATCGTTCTATAATGAAATTTAATTAAAATATTATGAAATCGACTTCAATGCCACTTATTAGTGTTATTATGCCTGTCAGAAATTCAATTTCATTTTTACCCGAGACTTTAGAATCAATTTTTAATCAAACCGAAAAAAGGTTTGAAATTTATGCTATAAATGATGGGTCTACTGACGAAAGCGAAGCTTATTTAAAAAGTATTCAAGACGAAAGACTAACTATAATTTCTCCAGGGAAGATTGGTCTAGTAAAGTCATTAAATCTGGGGATACAATACGCAAAAACACAATTTATTGCTATTTGTGATTCTGACGATATATATACTAATACAAGATTTGAGGAACAATTAAATTTTCTTATTAGCAAACCAGATTATAATCTAGTTGGTTCAAATATCAAATATTTTGGTTCTTCTATCTTCAATAAAGTTTGGTCAATTAAAATGCCTAGTGAAAATGAGCAAATAGTTGGAGCACTTATTAAGGGATTAAGTTCAATTGTACATTCAACTGTTATGATGCGAACTGAAGTTGTCAAAAGTATTGGAGGCTATAATGAGGAATATTTTCCAGCCCCAGATTATGCTTTGTTCTTAGAATTAACCAATTATGGTAAGATGGCAAATCTAAAAAGTAATCTAGCTTATATAAGACTACATAAGGCGAGTATTATGTCAAATCAACTTAATGAAGGTCTGAAAAAATATGAAAAATCGAGATTAGACTTTTGTCGAGCTAATAAGGATTTATTAGCTCGGAATAAATTTTCAAATATTACCCAATATTTATTTTCAAAACTGAGGCATTTAGAATTTAAAGCAATCGTTCTTTATAGAATGGGTATCTTTAATTATGTTAATAATAATCAGCTCAAAGGGATATTATTAATTGCATTAAGTGGATTAATTTCACCCAGAAGATCAATAGTTTTTTTAAAAAGAAAAATTAAGGAGATTGTAAATTGATAGATTTGATATTAATTAAGTATGTTTTCTAATAATTTTTTAACTTTAATCGTACAAATTTAATAATTAAAGATATATTTGCTTTCAAATATCTGATGGCTAATCTATTTGGTTCTTGAATCATTCTGAAAACCCATTCAAACCCTGAATTATATAAAAACTTGGGTGCAATTTTTTTCTCAGAAGCAAGAAAATCAAAAAAACCTCCCACACTAAAAATACATTTTGCATTGATTTGATGTTTGTATTGGTCTATCCATATTTCAGCACGCGGCATTCCCATTCCAACTATCAAAATATCCGGTTTTGAGTTATTAATGTTTTGAATTATTTGATCCGATTCCTTTTGTGAATTAAAATAACCGTTCCTGTATCCAGCTATTTTTAAGTCCGAATAATTTTCATGGCATTTTTTGATAGATTTTTGAATAACAGCTTCTTTTCCGCCAAGGAAATAAATTCTTAATTTGTTCTTTATAAAAAAATCCGCTAAAAAGCTAAAAAATGAATATGTAAAAACAACTTTATTAATGTTGATATTATGGATTTTTCCTAAAACTTTAACAATACTATAACCATCAGCAATTACAAAATCAGCCAATTCCATTGCTTTCTGAAAATCATTATTATTATTAGCCAGATAAAAGCTGTATGAATTTAAATAGTAAAATAGGGTTGTCCCTGAAGTATTCAGACTTTTATCAATATATTCTAAATATTCTTCTTGATTTAAAACGTTAACAAAAGTATTATAAAAGTAATATTTCATTTATTATATTTTACCGAGCAATAATGCGGTAAGTGTTAAATTTTGGTAAATTATTATCCTTTAGAACATAAAATATTCGAAGATTAGAGAAAATGTTTACAATTAAATTACGCAGTGTATTATACATAATTATAATGTTTTCAATAAATATTCTGCCACAGATTAAAGTTGAAAATATAAAACAGAGTACAGACCAAATATCTTTTTTGCTTAATCTAAATTCAATACCTTATTCAAAAATTAAGAATAAAAAAAATATTGAGACAGTTACATTTAAGAATTATATAAATGAATCAGATCCCGGGCTAAATGCACTACCAGACCGGACTATTTTTATAGCACTTCCGGCATTTTCAAAAGTAAAAGTAACCCTAACTCCAACACTCGTTAATAAGATAAATGGGATCCCGAAAAAAAATCCATTCGTTTCCCTAAAGAATGACTCCACAATCAACTACAATTACAATCCGACGATTTCAACAGCTAATAATTTCCAGCCCTTATATAAAATAATGGGGTATCTCTGGATCAGGAATTATTATTGCGTCGAAATAAAAATAAATCAATACAGGTTTAATAATACTGATATTATTGAAGAATTAAAAAAAGCCAGTTTACAAATCATAGTTCAAAATCCTGGTAATAATAAAATTCAAGCAAATTATATCAATGATAAATATTTCGATAAGACTCTTTCTGCATTAATATTAAATTATCGGGAAGCAAAGCCGTTGAACAAGCAACTATATTTAAAGCAAAATATCACGGAAAATGATAGCTGGATTGATTTCAATTCAGAATATCTAAAAATTGGAGTTGCTGAAGATGGGGTTTATAGGATCAGGTTATATGATCTAAATAATTCCGGGATTGTAGCAAATTCAATTGATCCTACAACATATAAATTATTTTGTAAAGGGAATGAACAACCAATTTATGTTTATGGAGAAAATGATGGTCAATTTAATTCAGGCGATTATATTGAATTTATAGGCAAAAAGAACTGGGGAGCAAATTATAAGGAAACCAGCGCTCCAGGCGAATCATATAAAGAATATCAGGACCGGTATTCTGATACAACTGTTTACTGGCTAACTTGGGGAGGGGCAAAAGGAAAGAGAATAGACACTTCCAGAGTACTTTCAACCAGTAATATTGATACACTTTATTATCATTATCAAAATGTTCATTATGAACAAAACAAATATCTCGACTATTCAATAAACAGTTTAATTACCCGCCAGGACCCTGAATGGCTACAAAATGAAACCTGGATTTGGGGCCTTCAATCAGTTGGTGCCGCTAATAGAAATTTTTCTGTTAATAATGTTTATCCTGGTCAAAGTGCTTTTGCATATTATAAAATTCAGGATTATGCGAGTGATATTACTGCTAACGCACATAAAGTTGGTTTAAGTATAAATTCTGATCCCACAGTTTATGACTCATCATTTTTTAACAAATATGATCAAAGAGTAGTTAATGCTAAGTTTTCATCTGACCTATTAATAAATGGTAGTAATAGGTTAAAAACAATTTCATTCCCAACAAATGCATCATTAAATTCAATAGCTTATGATTGGTATGAAGTTGATTACCCGCAGTATAATATTGCTTCTGGTGACTCTATTATTATGAATGTGTCAGATGACAATTACAGGGAATGGAAAACTGTTAAAGTATCTAATATTAATACTAATAAATTAGCAATTTACCGGATTGGCGGTATCTCAAAGAGTAAAAAAATAGTTGATTATAATCTTGTTAACAATGATTTATATTTCGATGACTCTGTGGTTGTTAAGAACAAATATTTTGTGTTCCCGGAAGATAAAATCCAGGCTCCAAAAATTTATTACAAAAAAACATTTCAAGATCTTTCAGCACCCTCAAATCAGGCAGATTATATCTTAATTACAGCACCGGAATTTTTAAATAAGGCAGGAGATTATGTTAAATTCGTTCAACAGAATTATAATGTTACTACTAAAGTTGTAAATGTTAACGATATTTATGATCAATACAACTATGGATTTTTTGCACCTGAACCAATAAAAATATTTTTACAAGCTGCCAATTTATATTGGCAATCACCAAAGCCATCCTATCTTTTTATTGTTGGTGATGCCAATTATGACTACTATGGAAACACACATAAATATTTTGGCAGCCCATTAGTTAAAAATTACGTGCCTTCATATGGACACCCGGTTTCAGATAACTGGTTCGTTGATTGGGATTCAACAAATGCATTAGTCCAGCAAATGTATGTCGGAAGAATACCAGTAAACTCTCTTTCAGAGTTTGACCATTATTTAAATAAACACAAGAAATATCTATCTGACTCTTTCGACGCTTTTAATAAAACGTACCTTCTTATTTCCAGTGGAGATATACACAACTCCAGCGAGTTGCAATATTTAAAAAGTACAAATGACTTTGTTGCAAATAACATTATTCAACCAGCGCCGGTAGGCGGGATTGTTCACCATTTATACAAAACTCAAAATCCTATAACTGATTTCGGACCATATACTGATAAACAAGTTGCCGATTTTATTGGGGTGGGAGGTTTATTCATATCTTATATTGGTCATAGCGGTACCCAGGTGTGGGATAACGGAATAAATACAATTGAACAATTAAAAAATAATAGCGGAAAAGGATCACTTATAAGTGATTGGGGATGTTCAACAGGAAAATTTGCTGAACCGGATGTAAAGGCATTTTCTGAATTGTTTATTAATCAACCTGATGGACAGGCAATTGCTTATACTGGTAATACTTCTCTTGGGTTTACATCAACTGCAACAATTTTCCCTAAATTATTTTATTCTGAATTGTTAAATAATAATTCAGAATCAATAGGTATGACACAATCTAGTGCAAAAAATAAACTGTTGGAAACTTACGGTAAATCAAGTGTATATAGAATATTTGCTCTCTGTAATGCCTTATTAGGTGACCCGATTATTAAACTAAAAATTCCTCCAAAACCAAATCTTAAAATTTCATCTGCCGATCTGGCAACTTCAACAATTAATATTGATGACTCTCAGGATTCAGTTAAATTAAAAATATATTTTTATAATTTAGGTAAAGTTGATACAACTCATTTTAATATTAGTATAATAGATAATCTGGATAACAGGGAACTTTTTAATAAGATAATATCAAAAGGGTTGCCTGATTATAAAGACAGTCTTGAATTTTATCTGCCTGTTAAAAAACTTGCAGGAGATCATAAATTAAAAGTCCAGCTTGATTCTGGAAATTCAATTGACGAAATATCAAAAGGAGACAACACTTTTACTTTTGATATTTTTGTTTCAAATTCATCAGTAAGAGCACTGGTTTCATCTTCTACTAATCTAATTGCTAACGGTAACTTTGTGTTTATTAATCCAATAAAAAGAAATAATTCTGATTCTATAAATGTTCAGTATGCTGACAATCAGGATTTTAATAATTCACAAGTGATAATTAAAAAATTAGATACTCTTGCCACAAAAGTTAGTTTACCAGGACTTACAGAAGGACAAAGGTATTGGGTCAGATCAAAACTTAACACAACGGCACAACCGTATGGCAGTTTATTTTCATTTATTTATAATAGTCAAAATGATGCAAAAATATTATTATCTGATTCATTATCATTTTCAAAATCTGAATTAAATAATGTAGATTTTTCAGATAATAAAATGCATTTACTAAAATCCCGTAAAGAATTAAAAATGCAGACAGCTGGATATTACGACGGCACTTATGCAATAATCACTGTAAATGGTATTAACTATGTAACTTCGTCAAATTTAGCTGGACATCATATACTGGTGTTTGATGAAAAAACACTAAAATTTGAAGGTGAGACTTTATTAAATTACTATGGTGATAGTCAGAATTTTGAAAGTAAATATATAGCTGCACTAGATTCAATCCCCGATAATAAGATTATTGCAATAGCTACAAACGATGATCCACGCGGTGGTTTAACAAATTCAATAAAAGATAGACTTAAAGCTATAGGAAGCACAAAAATTGATAGTGTTGAATTCAGAAGTACGTGGGGCATTATAACTAAGAAAAATTATATTCCAGGTCATGTTCTAGAAGGGTATTCTTCACCGTTTAATGGGCCTGTTGTTCTTGATACAACAATTACATTAGAAAAATCAGTAGGAAACTTTGTAACTGAGAATATCGGTCCGGCTGCAGTCTGGGAAAAATTGAATATAAGTTCGGAAATTCCCTTAAATTCTGAGATATATTTAAAAACTATTGGGATTAAAAAAGATAATACTATTGATACATTATCAAGTCAATTACTGGGAAGTAATTCAATCGATCTTTCAAATGTGGATTCAAAAAATTATCCTGATTTAAAATTTGATTTTGTATTCACCGCATCAGATACAAATAATCTCCCTTCTATTTCTTCTATCAAGGTCTATTATACTGGAGTTCCTGAACTCGGTACAAATTACCAGCTTGTTTCAGTTGATAAAGATTCAGTTAAAGTAGGAGGGAAAATCAAACTTGATTTTTCTGTTATGAATATAGGTGAATCAGCTGCAGATACTTTTAATGTAAAAGTTGATGTTGTTAGCAAGGATAATTCGAAATCTGAAATATTCAATAAACAAGAAAACAATCTTTCGGCAGGTGGAAGAAAAAACTATGAAATAAATTATAATACCGGTTCATCATCAGGCCCTAAATATTTTTACATATATCTAGATACAGAGACTAAAATTACGGAATTATTAAAAGATAATAATTTCTTTTCAGTGCCTTTTATCGTTGAAGAGGATTCAAACAAGCCAGAATTAAAAATTACTTTTGATAATCGTGAAATAGTTGATAACGATTTTGTATCATCAAATCCTAAAATAAAACTCGAATTAGATGACCCTTCGTTATTACCTGTAACAGATACAAGTGCAATTTCGTTTAGCCTGAACAATAAAGAAATCTATTATGCAGGTAATTCCCGCGTGAACTATAATTTTAATTCTGCTAATCCTAAAATGATGGTTGAATATTCACCTGAATTAGATGATGGAGAATATACACTTGCATTAACGGCAAAGAATAGTTTGGGAAATAAGTCAGATGTTATTACGAAACAATTTGTAGTTTCAAGTTCTCCTAAAATTCTGAACCTTTATAATTATCCTAACCCCTTTAGCAATGAAACTTATTTCACTTTTAAGCTCACTCAAATTCCTGATGAACTTAAGATAAAAATATTTACAGTTGCAGGCAGGCTTATAAAAGAATTTACCCGGCATTCTTCTGATCTTAATTACGATTTTAACAGGATATACTGGGACGGAAGAGACCAGGATGGTGATCTGGTTGGCAATGGAGTTTACCTTTATAAAGCTATTATGACTTCGGCAGGTAAAACTCAAAGCCTGACACAAAAGCTTGCAGTCGTCAGGTAGAAATAAAAAGCCCGACATAACTTTCGGGAATTTCCTGCGAATTTATTATATATTTGCCTGAATAAATTAACTCCAAAAATAATTATAGGAAAAAATGAAAAAACTGATTGTTTTATTTGTCCTCGTGATTTTTGTATTTCCTGGATTCGCACAGTTTAATGGTAGCAGAAATTATGGTTATCCAATGGAGGGACAGGGCAGATTTCAAGGAGGACTTGGAATGAATTGGATTGATGGAAAGTTAAATTATACACTTCATCTAGCACCCGAATTTTCTTTTAATAATTGGGGACTTGGTCTCGACCTTCAACTTACTTTTGATCAGGAAGGAAAATTCCGAAAAGAAAATTATAATGAATTTACAGATTACCTTAGTATTATCAGGTATGTGAGATATGGATTAAAGAATGACCCTGTTTATGTTCGGGTTGGTGCGTTGATTATTATACTCTAGGTCATGGGACTATTATAGACTACTATAATAATAGCCCGACTTTCGATGCGAGAAAAATTGGAATGGTCGCCGATATTGATTTCGGCAAGTTCGGATTTGAATCAATGTACAGCAATTTTCTTCAATCAGGAGTGATTGGCATAAGAGGATATTTCAGGCCCTTCCAGTTTACACCACAAGCTGACATTCCAATTATTGGTGGACTGGAAATCGGAGCGACATATGCGAATGATTTTAGTAGCAAGGCGGGAATAATAAACGGTTTTTATGATAAAACAAAAAATGATTTTGTAACTACTCAGGATAACGGAAGTCTTAGTATAATTGGTTTTGATATTGGGCTTCCTTTATTGAATGCCGGTATGCTTGATGTAACACTTTATTCTGATTATTCAAAAATTATTAATTTTGGAAGCGGTTTTGCAACCGGACTTAAATTTGATATTAATGCGTTGGCGCGGTGCGCGGAGTTGTCAAACTTGAAAGAAGATTTAATAATGATCATTACCTGCCTGCATATTTTGACGCACTTTATGAAATTGAAAGATTCAGTGTCGATACTGCAAACGGGACATTCTCAAGTAAAGCAGCTAAGTTGGCTTCACTAGTTGACCCAGGAAATGGATATTATGGTGAACTTGGATTAAGTGTTGTTGGACTACTGGATATTACAGGTACATATGAAAGGCTGGACGATGATCCGAACAGTGGGAAACTTCATATCGGAACAGAAATAAATCCGGAAGACGGGTCTTTCCTGCTCAGGGCGGGATATGATAAAATAAATATCCGCGGTGAAGGGGATATGTTTAAACTGGATGATCGTTCATATTTATTTACAGAAATTGGCTACAAACCCACTTCGTACTTACTGGTTTCGATTGTTTATAACTGGACTTTCGCTCCAGTGAGAGATTTGAATGATAAAATTATTGATTATAAATCGCAGAAAAGAGTAGAGCCGAGAGTTTCACTTATATTCCCGTTGTAATTATAGCAGCTAAGTAATTGGTGAGCGGATCATTGGAAAGTGATCCGCTTTTTTTATAGACTGGTTTTCAGGAAATTCCTTAATTCGTCCACTGTGTGAAACACATAATCGCTTTTCAGTTCGATGACTTTCTCTTTTGAATAACTATCCCATAAAACAGAAGCAATTTTTACTTCAGCTCCACGTGCGGCTTTTATATCGGAAGGAGAGTCACCTATCATCAAAATCCTTTGAGGTGTTAAATTAAATTTCCCCACAAATTTTAATATCCCCTCCGGTGAAGGTTTGTGTTCCTTAACATCATCCCCGGTAATAATTAAATCGAAGAAGTCATAAATCTTTAGCTTCTTCAAAGTTATTTTAGCGGCCTCCTTCCCTTTACCAGTAAAAATAGCTAGCGGAATATTCTTAGACTTAATAAAATCTAAAATTTCATATATCCCTGGGTAAAGGTCCGCCATTTCGTGATTATCAGCATAAAAATCATAATAATCTTTTCGGGCGGCAGGATAATTTTCTCCGGTACACTCTTCCAGAATCACATCTTCCGGAGGACCGAAAAGGGAAATGATTTCATTATTGGTAAGAGTCTTGTTAAGATATTTGTTCATTATATGGTTGAAAGACGCAAAAATCAACTCATTAGTTGAAGTCATAGTCCCGTCGATATCGAAAATTATCCCATCAAATTTTGTCATTATATTTTAGCTACTTTAATTCAAAACAGATTATTTTTCCATCAATATTTGATACGACAAAAATATTGTCTTTAACGTGTTGAACTAAATTTAACCTGGCGTTGCCTGCAAAAAACAGGGGCTCCCATTTAAAGTCCTTATCGATCAAATAGACTTTCCCTTTCTCAGTCCCGAAAATAAAATTTCCTTTCCATTCCAATAGCTTATAAGGATTCAAATCAAATCCGTAGCCCATTCTTAATTCCTTATACCTTCTTCCGTTTTTTGTATATGCAAAATAAATTTTATCTGAAATACTTTTAATTACCAGGTATTTACCATCTGAAGAAATATTAATTGACTCCCAGGCGTTGTAATCTCTTTCCCACTTGGTTACACCCAGAAGCATGTCGATCTTATATATGTTTTTATCGGGAGTAGCGATATAAATATACTGGCCATCGGTAACAGGTTGGCAAACAGTCGGAGCGGTATAAAAATCATTTCCGTTTGTCCACTTCCAGTAGAGAGCACCTGTACGGGCGTCAACGGAATAAAGAAATCCATCCTGTGATCCGAAGAATATTCTGTGATTGATAACCAAAGGTTTAGTTCGTATTAATCCGTGAGCTGAATCATTTTCCCAGATAAGTTCAAAGGAATAAATATCATAACAGTAAAGCTTGCCATCGGCTGTGGCAACTATAATGCCTGTTGTAGGGCTACCGTTATACGATAGATCAGTTGTAACAAGCTGCGAGGTAAGCGGCTCACCAATTCCTATTGTCTGGATAACCTTACCGTTATTTATATCCAGCGATATAAGATCTCCCTGGAGGGTTGCAACAATTAAAAATTTATCTACACTAACAGGCGTACTTACGATTTTTTCTTTACTATCATAACTCCATATCTTTTTACCGGTTGTATCAAAGCACGAAACTATTCCGTTTGCAGTTGTTGCAATAATTTTTTTATCTGTAGTATATAGACTTGTCAGTGATGTGATATTTAAATCTTTTTGCCACAAAATATGTGATTTGAGATCCGGAATATTTTCATCCACAATTCCTGAAAAATCAAAAAATTGTTTTGGAGTGCTTCTATTAAGTTCAGATTTATTTTTTGAAACACTTTCCCAGAATTCAAATTTTCCATTGCTTACAGTATAAATTGAAATTGAGTCAGTTTTATTTTCAACAATATTATAATTCCATTTCCCTTTATTTAAAGCGGTAAGCCCGGCAATAGTTGTAACCCCGTTAGTTTTAGAGATTGTCTTCGGCTTTTGATTAGCGGAAAATAAAAATGGAGTAACATAGGAGCTTAGCAAATTTGCAGCTTTATACCAGTTATCCAGTTTTTCATTGAAGGGGAAATTGGAAAAAAGAAAAATATCATTACTAATATTGCTTCTATTTAATTCATCTGCCAGCCATTTTATTTCTTCTGGTGAAAAATGTCCACCCTCGCCATGCCATAACACTGAACTGTTTAATCCTATAAACCTTGTACTATCAAGCGTAAAGAAAAAATGACCATCATTAAACAAAGAATTAAATCTTTTACCGGCGCTTTCACTCCAACGCAGATCATTTTCGCCTGGAATTATATAATAGGGTACTGTCAGTTTGTTCAGTATTATTTTTACAGAGTCAAGTGTGCTGTTATTTCCCCGGGCAGTTAAATTTCCAGTGACAATTACAAATTTTATGTCATTTCGTATGTCAATATCGTTCACAATACTTGTAAGTAAAGCATCCGCTCCGGCAGTCCCGATTGTTGGAGAAACTATCCAGGCATACTTATAATTTTGAGCGGAAGCCGCAGAAAATATAAAGATTGAAAACAGAAGGTATAATAGTATTCTTTTCATAATCCAATAAAATTATTCCAATCAAAGTTAATCAATATAACCGATTTATTAAATTCATAATGTTATATTTGTATTCCAATTGTAATAATAATCGATAAAATTTCTAATGGTACCAGCAATTCATCTCAAAAAAAACGAAGAAAGACGAATAAAATCGGGGCATTTGTGGATTTTTAGCAATGAAATTCAAAAAATAGAAGAGGTCCCTGAGAATGGTGATTTGGTAGAAATTTATGATTCAAAGAATGAATTACTGGGCTGCGGATTTTATAATAATAATTCTCTTATTGCGGCAAGGATATTAGCTAAATATAAAATTGATGACCTGGATGAACTATTAAAGAAAAGATTAGCCGATGCTTATCAATTAAGAAAAACTCTCTATCCGGAAAAGGATTCATTTCGTTTTGTTTTTAGCGAAAGTGATTATTTGCCCGGACTTATTATTGATAAATATAATGACACTTTTGTACTGCAGGTATATTCTTTCGGGATGCAAAAGCATATTGATAGAATTGTGAAAATCTTAAAAAATGAATATTCTGCCGAAAACATTTTCACTAAAAACGAAAGTTATTTCAGAAAGTTGGAAGGTCTTACTGAAGAAGATGAAATATTTTTGGGGAAAGTGGTACCAGAAATTATATCTGATGGTTCGATTAAATATAAAATAGATTTTGATAAAGGACATAAAACGGGATTTTATTTTGACCAGAGTGATAATAGATTTTTTATAGAAAAAATTTGCAAAGGCAAAAATGTCGCTGATCTTTTTTGTAATTCAGGAGGATTTGGATTGCACGCTGCAAAAGCAGGCGCATCATTTGTAACTTTTGCAGATAGCTCTGCGTCTGAAATAGAAAATGTAAAAACAAATATTGAATTGAATGAATTAAAATGCCCGGTGAATTTTGAGGTTCAAGATATTTTTGATTTTCTAGGCCAGTGTATTTCAGAAAACAAAAAATTTGATGTTGTAATGCTGGATCCTCCGGCATTTGCAAAGAATAAAAAGAGTCTCCCGCAGGCTAAAAAAGGTTATGAAAAACTAAACAGACTGGCTCTTAAAACTGTTAACGAAGGAGGTTTTCTTGTAACGTCATCATGTTCACACCATCTAAAAAAAGAAGAATTTTTACATACAATAAACAATGCCGCAACACGCGCCGGAAAAAGGATACAACTTATTACATTTTTGGGCGCTTCAAAAGATCATCCTCAAATATCCTCAATGCCTGAGACTGAATACCTGAAATTTCTTGCCTTAAGGGTACTTTCTCCCTAAACACTTCATTTATTGGTCATTTTCTCAACAGAATGAACCGTTTGGTCTATTGTGCATAAAAGATCATAAGCTTAAAATATTATTGAGAAATAACGAAAATATAAAATCTTGATTACAAAATAATATTTTCAATCAAATAAATAAGTCGGGGGAGTTATGATTAAATACTTGGTTTCATTTTTAATTTGTGCTGCTCTTATAATAGGTGGTTGCAGCAAGAGTGATACTAATCCTGTAACTGGTGGGAGTACAGATAATAGTGATATACCAGCAGATCCTAGTGGTGCGACGGTTCCAGTAACTACAGTTAACAATATTCAACCTACAGCTACTTTCCAGGTAACTTCGGGAAATACTTCAAGGATTAAATTAAACCTGACAGGTTTGGTTAATCCTACAACAAATAATCCGATTACACTAACTGCTCAATCAAATTTCTGGCTCTCAGAAGATGGCAAAGTTAAAGGCCTTAAACTAACGAAGGTTAGTACTTCAAATGTTCTGAAAGCTGATTTAGTATTTACAGTGGATGTATCCGGAAGTATGGGAGAAGAGGCCGATGCAATTGCTAATTCAATTATTGCTTTTTCTCAGGCTTTGGCAGCCAGTGGTCTTGATGTTCAGTTTGGTGTAGTTGGTTATTATGGTGATGTAGAAGGAGCAATTAACCTGACTTCAGCTACAAATATTCAAACCTTTCTGAATCGTTCTACCGGAACTTATAGGTCTGTTGGATTCAGCGGAGCAGATAGCGCTGCTTTGCAGACTGTAGCAAGCACTTATGCTGCAGGTCATAGTTCGGTTTCAGAAGATGGCGTTGTTGGTATTTTATTTGCAAATTCTAATTTCTCCTGGCGAACAGGGGCGCAAAGGATTTTCATCAATTTTACTGACGAACCTACACAACCATATAATATGTCGGCATGGTCAACAGCTACTTTAGGATCCACAATTGGCGGACAGTCTACCGTACATACTGTTTGGAGTGGAACAGCTGATACAGCTAACGCTGCAAGTTGGTCAAATCTGGTTTATGAGCGTCCGTGGGAAATGTCTCAGCTAACCGGTGGAACTGTAGTATTAGTTAATGCAAATGCATCTAATTTAACTTTATCAACACTTCCTGTTGCTGGCGCTCTTTCAAACAGTTACCTTGTTGAATTTTTAACATCGGATCCGAATGTCACTCATACTGTAATAATTACAGTTAAGGAGAGCAGTGCTGATGGTAAGAAAACATATTCAGTAAAATATCAGTGACGTCTTTAATTTAGATCTTTCTTAAGGGGGCTCATTTTCATTTTAACAGGGGAGTGAAAATGGGCCCTCTTTTTTTTGTATATTCTCACCAATTATAGGCTTACCTAAAATTATTGTTAAATTTTATTAAGTTTCGGAAACTTTTTCTGATTTTATATTGTCTAAGTTACCTGCCAGAAGGCAGTTCTCATTACTTTTCTTAGGTAATTAAATTTTAAAACCATAGACGAGGTTCAAACGTGGATATTACTGCATTAAATGAAAAAATTAAACAGGAAAGTGCTTTTATAGACTTGCTGATGCAGGAAATTGGCAAGGTGATTGTCGGCCAAAAAGCCATGGTAGAAAGGTTGATTGTTGGCCTTCTTGGTAATGGCCATATTCTGCTGGAAGGTGTTCCCGGCCTTGCAAAAACTCTGGCCATTAAATCACTTGCTTCTGCTATGAAAGCAAAATACCAGCGAATTCAATTTACACCCGACCTTCTTCCTGCGGATCTGGTTGGAACAATGATCTACAATCAAAAGGACGGAAAATTTTTAATAAAAAAAGGCCCGGTGTTTGCAAATTTTATTTTGGCAGATGAAATAAACCGTGCTCCTGCAAAAGTTCAGAGTGCTTTACTTGAGGCAATGCAGGAAAGACAGGTTACAATAGGAGAAGAAACTTTTTACCTCGAAGAACCATTCCTGGTACTGGCAACGCAAAACCCTATTGAGCAGGAAGGAACATATCCGCTTCCTGAAGCCCAGGTTGACAGGTTTATGTTAAAAGTTAAAATTACCTACCCGACCAAGACTGAAGAATTAAGTATAATGAGACAGAACGTGAGTGATTCTGCCTTAAAAATCAATCCTGTTATATCAACGGAAGATATTCTAAACGCAAGGAAATTAATTCAGGAAGTTTATGTTGATGAAAAAATTGAGAAATATATTCTTGATATAGTATTTGCAACACGTAATCCAAAAGAGTACGGACTTGATAATCTTACGAATCTTATAAGCTATGGGGCATCACCCAGAGCAACTATAAACCTGGCACTCGGAGCAAAAGCGATGGCCTTTATAAAAAGAAGAGGTTATGTAATTCCTGAGGATGTAAGGGGCATTTGCCTGGATGTATTACGACACAGAATCGCTGTTACTTATGAAGCAGAAGCAGAAGAAATTACTACCGAATATGTTATCCAGGAAATTTTAAATAAGATTGAAGTCCCGTAAAAAATGGAAGATGGAATATTGAGTATGGAAAAGTTGAAATTGAAAAGTAATGTCATCCAGAAGCCGACTTTAATAGGTGAGGAATCCGGTAAGTTTTCTTATCCCAAAACTGAACTCCGGTTTGTTGAATAGATTGAATTAAAAATAAATTAATGGACACAAAAGAACTTCTAAAACAGGTACGTCAGATAGAAATAAAAACCAAAGGTTTGGTAAACCAGGTTTTCTCTGGTGAATACCATTCGGTTTTTAAAGGCAGGGGAATGGAATTCGCGGAAGTTCGTGAATATCAGTTCGGTGACGATATTAGAAACATCGACTGGAATGTAACAGCCCGGTTTGGTCACCCCTTTATTAAAGTTTTTGAGGAAGAAAGAGAACTTACAGTAATTTTAATGGTAGATATCAGCGGCTCTCTGATTTTTGGTACGATAGATAAAACAAAACAGCAGATTGCTGCCGAACTAAGTGCCATTCTTGCGTTTTCAGCAATGAAAAATAACGATAAAGTAGGATTGCTTTTATTTACCGATAAGATAGAAAAATTTGTTCCGCCGAGAAAAGGAAAGAAACATGTTCTCAGGATTATTCGGGAAGTACTTTCATTTGAACCGGAAGGGAAGACAACCAATATCCGGGAAGCCTTAGAACATCTAAATCACGCAATTAAAAAGAGAAGCATAGTTTTTCTTCTTTCAGATTTTATGGACTCGGGTTATGAAAAAATTTTAAGAGTTGTTGGTAAGAAGCACGATTTTATTGGAATTGTGATGAACGACAAGCGTGAAAATGAGGTTCCACAAATGGGGCTGGTGAAATTTACGGATGCAGAAACGGGTGAAGAAAGGTGGATTGACACAAATGATTCAAAAATCAGGAAACACATTACAGATGTAAGTCAGGAAATTACACGTGCAAGAAAGTCGTTGTTTATTTCAAGCAGGCTGGATAGCATTGAAATTCAAACGGGACAAAATTATGTAAAACCATTAGTACAATTTTTCAGATTACGCGGCAGAAGATGGTAAAAAAGTTTTTAGTAATATTCTTGGTATTTATACCCGGATTTAGTTTTGCGCAGAACATCTCAGCACAAGCTTCCGTTGATACAACTTCTTATCTGGTAGGGGATTTCATCCATTACAGGCTTGAAATTTCTTCTGATAAAAATATAAAAATTATCCCACCTGCAATTCAGGACAGCCTTAAAGATGTTGACATTCTGAAAGCAGGCAATATGGTTTACAGCGAGCAAACAGGTAAGAAAACAGCTACGCTAAATTTCCTTTTATCAAAATACGATTCAGCTGATGTTACTATTCCGGCAATCCGTGTATTTTATAGAACCGGTAAAGACACTTTATCTGATAAAGGAATTGATACTTCCGATGTAAGTCTAAAATCTGTTCTTTCAAACCCGGTCAATTTTCAGGTCAGGCTGGTAAAGGTTGATTTGAAAAAAGACATTAAAGATGTAAAAGATCCAGAGAAAATTCCTCTTGATTTGACAGAGATTATTCTTTGGGTTTTAGCAGGACTGATTCTGCTGGCTTTAGGTTTTTATTTTTATAGAAGATACAGAAAAAAGAAATCAGGAAAACCTGCTCTTAGAAAGGAAGTTATTATTCCTCCACATATTAAAGCCTTAAAGGCTTTAAAATCGCTTGAAGAAGAAAAATTATGGCAGAGCGGTGAAGTAAAACAGTATCATTCAGAAATTACTGAGATTATCAGAATTTACTTTGCTGCCCGTTTTGGTTTACAAGCCCTTGAATTAACTACGTCTGAAACGCTTGAGCACTTAAAAGGAAGAAAGGATGCTGATGTTATCATTGGGACAACCGAAAACTTTTTAACGAATGCTGATCTGGTAAAGTTTGCGAAATTTTCACCACTAAGTTCAGTTAATGAAGAAATGATGAGACAGGCAGTAGAAATAGTAGAAAAAACAAAACCGGAAGAAAAGACAAAAGAAAAAACGGGAGAAG
The DNA here is from genome assembly GCA_963783855.1 of uncultured Bacteroidota bacterium. Taxonomy (GTDB): domain Bacteria; phylum Bacteroidota; class Ignavibacteria; order Ignavibacteriales; family Ignavibacteriaceae; genus JAKAGZ01. Next base: position 450,537 of record CAWAPE010000004.1, on the reverse strand, counting down.
CAAATGTTTAAAGATATTTCTTTTGCTTATCCTGTATTTCTTTATTTGCTGATATTAGTTCCGGTTCTTCCGGTATGGTATTGGTTGAAAGGAAAAAAGAAACAACCTTCTATAACATATTCTTCATTAAATGTTTTTAAAGGTATTCCCCCAACGTGGAAAGAAAAATTCCGTCATACGCCGGTTATTTTAAGAACACTTGCATTAATTTGCCTGATCATTGCTCTTGCACGTCCACAGACGTTCAGTTCCGGTCAAAATATTTATACGGAGGGAATTGATATTGCAATGGTACTTGATATTTCCAGCAGTATGCTGGCTGAAGATTTGAAGCCGAACAGAATTGACGCAGCTAAAAATGTAATTGATAATTTTGTAAAAGACAGAACTTCAGACAGAATCGGGCTTGTAATTTTTTCACGCCAGGCATTTACACAGTGTCCTCTGACAGTGGATTACAGAGTTTTAACAAATTTGTTATCTCAAGTTAAAACAGGAATGGTAGAAGATGGAACGGCTATCGGGAATGCAATAGCTGATGGAGTAAACAGGCTAAAAGACAGCCACGCAAAAAGCCGGATAATTATTCTTCTTACTGACGGAGTAAACAATGCAGGCGAAATTGATCCATTGACTGCAGCACAAATAGCAAAAACTTTTGGAATCAGAATTTATACCGTTGGTGTTGGAACCAGGGGTGAAGCTCCCTATCCTGTAAAAACTCCATTTGGTATCCGTTACCAGATGGTCCCGGCTGATATTGATGAAGGAATGCTTCAGAAAATATCTGATATGACGGGTGGTGCGTATTTCAGGGCCACTGATACAAAAACGTTGCAGGATATATACAGTAAAATTGACAAACTAGAAAAATCGAAAGTTGAGATAACTTCTTATCGACAGGCCACAGAATTATTTTATAACTGGCTGGGTGCCGGATTAATTTTAATTCTCCTTGAATTTAGTTTGTCAAAAACTGTTTTTAGAAAAATACCATGATGAAGAACTATTTTATAAAAGGTAATCGCTAATTTTATGTTCAGATTTGCACATCCGGAATATTTGCACGCGCTCTATTTAATTCCAGTACTGGTTTTAATTTACTGGTATCTTGGAACCAAAAGGAAAAAAGCGCTGGAAAATTTTGCTGACAAAAAATTGCACCATGTTATAATTTCTTCATTTAGCAGTTTTAAGGACAAAATTAAATTCGGGTTGTTAGCTTTTGCAATTTTATTATTAATTGTGGCTGCTGCAAATCCTCAGATTGGAACGAGAATTCAACAGGTTAAACAGTCTGGAATTGATGTTTACATTTGTCTTGATGTTTCTCTAAGTATGGAGGCGCAGGATATTAAGCCCAGCAGACTGGAGAAAGCCAAATATGAAATTGGGAACCTTATTAATAAACTAAGAGGCGATAGGATAGGATTGATAGTCTTTGCGGGAGATGCCTTTGTACAGTTTCCATTAACCACAGATTATTCGGCTGCAAATTTATTTTTGAATGCTGTGGATGTTTCATCAGTACCACAGCCGGGCACAGCTATTGGAAGTGCATTAAATCTTGCAACAAGATCATTTGACACAAAAAAGAACACAGAAAAGGTAATAGTTGTAATTACAGATGGTGAAGATCACGAAGGCGATATTAATAAAGCTGTAAGCAACGCAACTGACAAAGGAATAAAAATTTATACTATTGGTCTTGGTTCAACTGATGGTGTCCCAATTCCTGTATATAATAATAGTGGACAGCAGGTTGGTTTTAAGAAGGATAAACAGGGAAACACTGTACTTACCAAACTGGATATTCCCACTTTACAGAAAATTGCCTCAGCCGGGGGCGGGAAATTTTTCCACGGACAGAATAATCAGGATGAACTGGACCTGATTTATAAGGATTTATCATCATTACAAAAAACCGAGTACGGGGTAAAGAAAGTAACTGATTACGAAGACAGATTTTACTATTTTTTGGCTCCGGCCATTTTTCTTCTGTTGATTGAGTTTTTTATTACGGAACGAAAATCGCCTTTATTCAGTAAACTAAATAAGAAATTAGGCCTGGAAGAAGAATCAAAAAAATGAAAAGAAAAATTTTTATAAATATTATTTTTGTGGCTTTACTTGTCCCTGCGTTTACTTTTGCGCAGAGTACGCGTAAATATATCAATAAAGGAGTTGACCAATACAAAGCTGGAAAGATGTCAGATGCTGAAGTAAATTTTAAGAAAGGGATTGAAAAAGCTCCGAAAAATTACACTGCTCATTTTAATCTTGGTGATGCTTACTACAAGCAAAAGAAATATGATGATGCAATTAAATCCTATCAGCAGGCTCTTACTGAAAGCAAAACCAATGTAGAAAAGGCTAATGTATATCACAATATTGGGAATGCACTTTTAAAGGACAAGAAAATTGACAAGAGTATAGATGCATATAAGCAGGCATTAAAGCTTAACCCTGATGATCCTTCAACAAAATATAATTTATCGTACGCGCTGAAACAAAAAAACGATAAGAAAAATAAGGATAAAAAAAATCAGGATAAGAACAAGAACGATAAAGACAAAAAGAAAGACAAGGACAAGCAGAATAAGAATAATAAAGAAAATAACAAGAACGATAAACAGGATAAGAAGAAAAACCAGGATCAAAAAAAAGATCAGCAGAATAAAAATAAGCAGAATCAGAAAAATAGCGAAAAACAGCCACAGCCTCAGAAAAACCAGATATCAAAAGCTGACGCTCAAAGGATATTGAATGCTCTAAAGAATAATGAAAAAGCATTGCAGAAGAAACTCAGGAAAAGGACAGGAAAGGTTGTTAAGACGGAAAAAGATTGGTAGAATAAAATTAAAGTGTAGGTTTTAGAATTTATAATATATGAGTGAATTTAGCCGTAAAATATTATTAGTGTTATTTGTCCTTTTCCTTGCGAAAATTTCCTTTTCGCAAACTTTTACAGCATCAACAGATAATAGAACTGTTGGACTCACAGATAACTTTCAGGTTACGTTTTCTTTCTCAGGAAAGGATATCAATGGCGTGAAAAACTTTAATGCGCCTTCATTTAACAATTTTTTGGTGCTTTCCGGTCCAAATCAGTCTTCAAGTATGCAAATTATTAACGGGGCTGTTTCCGGATCACTTTCTTTTTCCTATATCCTTCAGCCTAAAAGTTTGGGCAATTTTACAATTGGAACTGCCTCAGTAGATTATGATGGTTCTTCAATTAGATCGTCTCCGCTTGAAATTAAAGTAGTAAAAGGAAGTACAAAACCCAAAAGCCAGGGCAATAAAACTATCTCAACCAAAGAAATTGCTGACAATTTGTTTATCAAGGCTATTGTTGACAGAAGAAATGTTTATGTTGGCGAACAGGTTACAGTAACTTATAAACTGTACACACGACTTAATATTGCTGCGCAAATGTCAATCTCAAAACTTCCACAGTACCAGGGATTTTGGTCAGAAGAAATTCAGACACCAAATAATATAGCCTTTACTACAGAAGTTTATAACGGTAAGCAGTACAGGGTTGGGATTCTAAAAAAAGCCGCCTTGTTTCCTTCGCAGACGGGTGAATTGAAAGTAACTCCATTCGAACTAAACGTACCAGTTCAAATAAGAAAGCAAAAATCAGGTAATAATTTCTTTGATGATTTTTTTAACGATCCTTTCGGGAATTCACAGAGATATGATTATGATGCAAAATCAAATTCTGTAAAAGTTGATGTAAAACCACTTCCGGGAAATGATGTCCCTAAATCATATAATGGAGCGGTTGGAGATTTTAAATTTAGCGCAAGTGTTGATAAGGAAAACGTGAAAACCAATGAATCGCTTACTCTAAAATTAAGTGTGTCGGGAACAGGGAATATAAGTTTGCTTAATTTGCCTGAAATAAATCTTCCAAACGGATTTGAAAAATATGAACCCAAAACAAATTCACAAATTAATCGAACCGGAAGTATTTCAGGGACAAAAACAGCGGAGTATTTAATTGTTCCAAGGACTCCTGGCAAAAAGGTAATCCCGCCGATTGAGTTTACGTATTTTGATATAAATAAAAAGAAATACATCACAGAAACCTCAAAGGCATTTACAATAAACGTAACTCCAGGTGAAAATTATGCATCGGGATCCGGTGAATCAGGTTTCTCTAAAGAGAATGTGAAACTTCTCGGGCAGGATATTCATTATATAAAAACTTCATTTGATGATATCAGCAAGAGTTCTGATTTACTGTTATTCAGTAAAGGATTCTGGTTTGCTGCCGGATTGCCTTTAATTTTGCTAATTGTATTGGTTTACTGGAAAAAGCGTGAAGATAAACTTGCAGGCAATATACAATTACTGCGGTTTCAAAAAGCTGAAAAAGTTGCTAAAAACAGGTTAAAAACAGCAAAAAAACTGATGGAAGCAAATAACTATAACGAGTTCTATTCAGAGATATCTCAGGCTTTGTTTGGTTATTTGGAAGATAAATTTCACATACCTAAATCCGATTTTACTCTGGATGGTGCTGCTGAATTGCTAAGAAAAAATGAAATCTCTGAAGAAGTTATAGGGGTATTGAAAGAATGTGCTGAGAAATGCGAGTTTGCGCGATTCGCTCCAAAAGCAGGTGAAAGCGCGGCAAAAAATGAGCTTTATAGTGATACATCAAAAGTAATAATAGAAATTGAAAAGATTTTGTCGGTAAAAAAATAAGTATGATAAAAAATTACTTAAATAAAATATTTAGTATTCTGCTGGTTACAATCTTCCTGGCTGGTAATTTATTTGCTTCCCAGGTTGGTGATTTAATGAAACAGGGTAATAATTATTATCAACAGAAAAATTACGAAAAAGCAATATCTGTTTATCAACAATTGGCTGATGAGGGTTATGAAGGCGTATCACTTTTTTACAATCTTGGTAATTCATATTACCGTGATGGAAAACTAGGGTATGCGATATTAAATTATGAAAAAGCGCTCCGCATATCTCCAAATGATGATGACGTTCAGCATAACCTGGCTATTGCTAATGCAAAAACTGTAGATAAAATTGATACACTCCCAAAATTCTTTCTCTTTCAGTGGTGGGAAAGTTTACTGGCATTATTTACAGTTACAGGATGGACTTATTTGTCTTTCATCTTTTACATATTGATTTTAATTTCAATTGGTATTTATTTCTTTACAAAGAACAGTAAAGTTCAGCGGTATTCCTTCTTTGGTGGTTTAGTATTTTCAATTACATTGATTATTTCAGCAATACTTCTTATCGTAAATCTGAATCGTGAATTAAATGTAAAACAGGGAATTATAATAAAACAGGTTATCTCTGTAAAATTGTCCCCTGATCCAAATAGTAATGACGCCTTTGTGATACACGAAGGATTAAAAGTTCAGCTTGAAGATAAAGTTGATGACTGGGTAAAAATTCGTTTGCATGATGGAAAGATTGGCTGGCTGCCGAAAGAAGACGTAGCCACAATCTGATTTGCCTTTTAGCCTAAGCAATTTCTAAATTATAAATAAAAACAAAGAGGATGTGTTATGAAAAGACTAGGTCTTATTATATTCGTGCTGGCTCTGATAGTTGGATTTTCCGGCAATGTATTTGCCCAGCAAAAAGAGAAAAAGGAAGATGCCAAAACCACAAAAGTGGATGTTAAAAAACAAGACCCTGATTTTAATAAAGTAGTCAGTATAAAAGAAGGAACTCCCGTTAATTCTGTTTGCCCGGTATCGGGAGAAGAACTTGACGAAGATCAGCAGCTGATAAAATATAAAGGTGAAGTTATGGCTGTCTGCTGCAAGAAATGTCTCAAAAAAATTAAAGCCGATCCTGAAAAATATATGAAAAGGTTAAAAAGAGACTACGATAAAGACAAATAAGACATAAGCTTAATTTTATCTTGTAAATTCCCGCTTTCTAAAAAATTGCGGGAATTTGCTTTTTTAAACCTCTGTTTTAGCTCATTTTTTATTGATTGACTCAATAATCATAGCTATTTTTACCGGTATGGATTCGAAAAGATACAATAATTTAAAAATTGGGCTGGGTGTTTTAGAAGGTGTACTTACCTTTGCAATTTCACTGGTTTTTGTAATATCCGGCTTAAGCCTAAAACTGGCTGAAAGTATCGGGACTTCTGTTTCCGGGCTTTATGGTATATTCATAATTTATGTGTTACTGGCAGGTTTCGGACTTGGTATTTTACTTTTTCCGCTTGGCTATTACAAAGATTTTTATCTTGAACATAAATACAACCTTTCAAACCAAACTTTTTTTAAGTGGATATTTGAAGATATTAAAGGACTTGGTGTCTCTCTGCTAATAGGAATTCCAATTTTATTAGCATTTTATTACACCATGCTTCAATTCGGTAATTTATGGTGGCTTCCGTTTGCAATTTTGTTATTTATTGTCTCAGTTATACTCGCAAGGGTTGTTCCTGTTTTTATACTTCCTCTTTTCTATAAAATCACCCCGATTGACAACGAAGAACTAAAATCCCGCATTACAATACTTGCTGAAGAAGCGGGAATAAATGTAACTGATGTTTACAAATTTGATATGAGCAAAAACACAAAAAAAGCAAATGCTGCATTTACCGGGCTGGGGAAATCGAAAAGAATTTTACTCGGTGATACTCTGCTTGAAAATTATACTAATGATGAAATTGAAACCGTAATTGCTCACGAACTTGGCCATTATAAGAAAAAGCATATTGTTAAAAATATTATCATCGGAACTGTTTCGAGTTTTCTTACTTTATTTATTATTGCAAATCTTTATTATTTATCCTTGGGGTGGTTCGGCTTTCAAAATATCACAGAAATTGCAGCGCTTCCAATTCTTACACTCTGGGCAATGCTGATCGGGTTGGTACAAAGTCCACTAACAAATATTATTTCGAGAAAATTTGAATATCAGGCTGATGAGTATGCGATTTTGTCAACCGGTAAAGCAGAAGCTTTTAAAGCTACACTGGAAAAATTAACTGATCAGAATTTAGGTGATAAAGATCCTCATCCTTTTATTGAATGGTTCTTTTATAGCCATCCTTCAATAAAAAACAGAATAGCTGCAATTGATAATTTTTTAAGCAGCGATAATACAATTAAGAACAATCTAAAGTTTGAGGCTAATTAATTGGTAAATTTTATCAGACTATTTCTAATTGCAGCATATGTGTTTATAGTTTCTATTTATGCACTTATTGCTTTAGTTATTGATAGAAGTTACCGGGTATATTATTTATGCAATAATCCTTTCAGCAAGGGAATTCTGAAGATTGCCGGCATAAAAGTAAATACAAGCGGGCTGGAAAATATTGAAAAAAATAAAACATATATTTATGTCTCAAACCACAGCAGTCAATTTGATATTAGTGCTTTGCAGGCGACAATTCCGGGCAATATAAGTATGTTTTTTAAAAAGGAACTTGCTAAAATTCCATTTTTCGGCTGGCAACTTTGGGCCGGGCCGTATATTATGATTGACAGAAAAAATCCTGACAGTGCAATAAAAAGCCTGGGGAAAGCAAAAAAATTACTATCGAAACAGAACATTTCTGTTCTTCTGTTTGCAGAAGGGACAAGAAGTGAAACCGGGGAAATTCAGAAATTTAAGCGTGGTGCATTCAATCTTGCCGGAAAAGTAGGTTACCCCATTATTCCGATTTCGATAAGCGGCTCCAATCGTATTATGCAAAAAGGTTCGATGAAAATTAATAAAGGAACGATACACGTTCATTTTGATAAACCCATCGATACTACAAATATTAAAACCAGGCAGGATGAAATTGATCTTATGAATAAAGTAAGAGAAATAATTATTAAAAATCATTCGCTGAAAATGGATTAAATATGGCTGTAACAAGAAAAGATGTAGAACATATTGCTGAACTTGCAAGGTTGACGTTTAAAGACGATGAGCTCGAAAATTTTACCCGCCAGTTGAATGAAATACTTGCGTACGTGGATAAACTTAATGAACTTGATACAACAAATGTTGAACCTCTTTCTCATCCCGTTGAAGGAGTAAATGTATTTCGGGAAGATATTGTAAAACCATCCATAGATAGGGAAGAGGCTTTGAGAAATGCGCCCGAAAGGAGCGAACTATTTTTCAAAGTTCCGAAAGTGATAGATCGTGATTAATTCAAAACCTGATTTTTCTAATGATAAATCTCCGGATAATAAATCTATGATAGTCGGAGTAATACCTGCACGTTTTGCATCTACAAGATTAATGGGGAAGCCACTTGCAGATATAGGTGGCAAACCAATGATACAGCATACCTATGAAAATGCGTTAAAATCGAAACTTATACACAGAATAATAATTGCTGTTGATGATGAAAAAGTTGCAAAAGTGGCAAGGGATTTTGGAGCAGAAGTTGCAATGACTGCAAAGGATATTCCCACCGGTTCTGACAGAATAGCTACAGTAATAAAAGATTTTGATGATGTGAAGATAGTCGTGAATATCCAGGGAGATGAGCCGTTTATTGAAGGAGGGATGATTGATCAGGCAATTGAGCCCCTGATATTTGATCAAAATGTAAGTGTATCCACTCTTGCAAAACGAATTGATGATCTTGAGGATTTTAAATCTCCTTCAATTCCGAAAGTTGTTTTCGATTATCATAATTTTGCTCTTTATTTTTCGCGCTCACCAATTCCCTACGTGCGTGATGCAAAAACAAATCTTGAAAGAATTACAAAAGGCGAAATATATAAACACATCGGTCTTTATGTATACAGAAAGGATGCTCTTTTGAAATACACGAAATTAAAACCAACCGATCTTGAGCAGACAGAAAAACTTGAGCAATTGAGAATGCTGGAAAATGGTTTTAAAATTAAGATTGTTGTCACAGAATACGAAAACCTTGCTGTTGATACTCCCGAAGATCTCGCCAGAGCAAGATCATATTATAAAGAATATTTGAAGAACAAAAAGAGTTGAAAATGAAATTACCTGCCTGTGTAAAACTTGCAAATACACCCACCCCATTAGAAGAAGTAAAATATGAGAATAGAAAATTTTTAATAAAACGGGATGACCTTACGGGTGTTGAACTTTCCGGCAATAAAGTTCGCAAACTCGAGTTTCTAATTAAAAAAGCGAAATCAGAAAAAACGGATATTATTTTTACATGCGGTGGTGAGCAATCAAATCACGCCAGGGCAACTGCAATAGCTGCCGCAAAAGTTGGTATTAAAACCCGGCTATTTCTATGGGGCAAAGATTCAGCAGATGCCGAAGCAAATTTGTTCATGGATAAATTCCTGGGAGCAGAGATATCATTTTTGAATAAGAAAAATTATTCGGAAGTGAATGAAATTATGTATGAGGAAAAAGACGCAATGCAGCATCTGGGCAAAAGAGTTTATGTTATTCCTGAAGGTGGATCTACCACTTTGGGAGTGCTTGGTTATGTCTCGTTTGTTGAGGAGTTAAGTAAACAGGTAAATCTGAAAAACATAAAAGGAATTTGTGTAGCGGCCGGAACCGGTGGAACTGCAGCAGGAATTTTTGCAGGTGCGGCTGTGATGAAGTTGAACCTGAAGGTTTACGCTGTCAATGTTTTATATTCCAAAGATGAAATAGAATCAAAGATAATAAATCTTGCCGAAGGCGCTTTGCTGGATTTCAAACTAAAGGGGGAAATCAATAAAGAAAATCTCGTAATACTTGATGGCTATTCCGCTGAAGGTTACAAAAATATTACTGATAAAAAATTGAAATTAATAAAAGACTTTGCACAGACAACGGGAATAATTTTTGATCCGGCATATACGGGCAAGGCTTTTACAGCATATTATGAAAATTTTCTGAGCAAAGGGAAGGGCAAAAAGGTAATCTTCCTTCATACAGGTGGATTATTTGGGGTGTTTGACAAAAAGAAGAAATATCTTTCCGCCTGATTGTTGTCTGGCCGGTATTGGTAAATTGCTTTGCCAAACAGGTAATTAAACCTTATTTTTAAAGTATGGATTGTGTTTTTTGTAATATTATTGCAGGTAAAGAGCCGGCAGAAATTATTTATGAAGATGAGAATGTAATTTCTTTTCTTGATATCAGGCCAATTAATTTCGGGCATGCTCTCGTAATTCCTAAAGAACATTATGAGAATTTTCTGGCAGTGCCTGCTGATGAAATGAATGCTGTAAGTAATATTACACAAAAAATTGCGGAAGGTGTAAATAAAGGATTAGGCTGTGACGGTTTTAATATCATTGCCAACAATGGTAAAGCTGCCGGTCAAACTGTTTTCCATTTTCACTTTCACATAATTCCGCGATATAATACGGACATGTTTAACTATCGGCCAAAATTAAAAAGTTATGATAACGGATCAATGAAAGAATTTGCTGAAAAAATTCGTATTGCTGTAAACAAATAGAGGAATTAAAAATATGTCGGATAAAATAAGAGTATTAGTAGCAAAAGCAGGGCTTGATGGACATGACAGGGGAGCAAAAGTAATAGCTGCCGCATTAAGAGATGCAGGAATGGAAGTAATTTATACTGGGCTAAGACAAACTCCGGAAATGATTGTGGAAGCAGCTATACAGGAAGATGTGGATGTTATTGGAATCAGTATTCTTTCAGGTGCTCATATGACAATCTTCCCTAAAATTCTTACTCTAATGAAAGAGAAAGGAGTTGAAGATATTCTGCTTACCGGCGGTGGAATTATTCCCGAAGAGGATATTAAAGAACTTAAGAAATTAGGTACCGGCGAAATGTTTACTCCCGGTGCGCCAACCACGGCTATTGCTGAATATATTAAAAAATGGCGTGCTGAAAATAAGAAGAAATAAGTTCTTGTATTTTTATCAATTGTATAACCTCCGTGATTTTCTAACTCCGGAGGTTTTTTTATGCATCTTAACTCAAACCCCACCCCCTTTACCAAAGGGGAGGAGAAATAGAGCAAGCTATATTAATATTTTTTCTCATTTCTGTGTTATGCTAAAAGAGTTTTCAGTTTTTAGATATAGTTTGTAGCTTTTTATTATAATGACAAATCATTACAATAAAAAATCAGAACAGGAAAAACGCAGAAGTCTTAGAAAGAATGTGACATATTGCGAAAGAATTATCTGGCAACATTAAAGGAAAAAACAACTTGGTTACAGGTTCTTGCGCCAGTATTCTGTAGATCAATTTGTAATTGATTTTTATTGCCTAAAACTTAAACTGGCGATAGAGATTTATGGGGGAATTCACGAAGATCCGGAACAGAAGAGATATGATAAGGTAAGGCAAAAATACCTGGAGAATTTCGGGATATCATTTTTAAGAATAAAGAATGAAGAGTTTTTAGGAAATCCTAATAAAACCTTCAAAAAGATTACGGAAATAATAAAAAAATTGAATAACCCCACCCAACCTTTCCTTTGTTAAAGGGGAGGAGAAGGAGGGGTTCGCTTAACACAGCGAGGGCACAAAAAAGCCGCCCAAATTTGAGCGGCTTTTAAAATAATATTTTTAATGCTTATTTAGAATTTTCAAGAAAATCCTGAAGTTTATTCAGGCTGCCTCTAGCGCTCTTATAGCCGTTAATGTGTTTGTCTTTATCAATAATATTTCCCATTTCATCAACAACGCCCTGGTGGCAGAGATAACAGGCTGTGATGGGAGTCTGAATATGGCCTGTTGGTGGAAGTCCGTGACAGGTTCCACATTTCGCCTGAGTTCCATCAACTTTATTCCACACGGGAGAGAAATTATTTCCAACCATTTTATCAGAAGTATACGCAAACTGATTGGTTGGGTCAGCATCTGTTTTTTTGAATTCGAAATTTCCGTGACAGTAAACATTTGAGCAGGTAAGTGTAGCAGGATCAAATGTTGCATTTGATGCTATGTTAGTATCAGCAAGACCTGAAAAGTTAACTTCAGCCGGAAGGGGAGAATCAATATGTCCTGTTGCTCCAAGACTTGCTGGCACAACGTGGCAATTAGAACATTCTACTTTTTTGCCAAGCGTGTTCGTATATAAATGATTCTCGTGAGCACCAACTCCATCGGCTGTATTAGCAGTATTTCCTTTTGTATCTTTCGGCGGAGCTATTTTGGAAGCATCTTTAAAGTCGCCGTGGCAGGTGTTGCAGGCCTCAGGGCCTTCTGCAGAAGTATGACACTTGAAGCAGCTTGCGCCTGTATTGCCACCTGAATAATCAGCGGAGTGGCATTGCTGGCATTCTTTCATACTCCAGTTGTTCAGCCTTACTACATTCCCGTGAAAATCGGGGGAGTTCACATTAAGGTTGCCAACTTTGTGTGCGCTTACAACCGGGGCCGTTGTAGAAATATCTTTTCTTACATCACTACAACCAGCAACAAAAATACTTATTAAAATTAATAATATACTATATCTGAAAATGTACTTCATTTTTAATGCCTATCTTGGTTTTAGATCAGTACCATGACAATAACCGCAGAACCCGACTCCAACCGGAGTTCTTGGTGAAGCATTTGTATGGCAATTGTAACAAACTGAACTTTCTGTATCGTGCCAGTCACCTCTTTCACCACGCATAAAATTAGCAGGGTGAGTCTTGGGATTTGTTCCCCTGATTCCGTCATTATCAATATGACAGGTAATACAGGTTGGGTCAGCACCCTGAGTATCGTGACAGCTTGCGCACGTCTCGAGATCTCTCTTAGCAAGAGTTGCGTGTTCACCACCGCCGCTGCCAACACCAATAATTACAAAATTTGTTTTAAGGTGAGAAGCAGGAACAATTCCACCCAATGCATAATCATTGTTATCAGACTGGTGGCACCTTGCACAGAAAGTTTCAACTTCGTGACAGGTCTGGCATTCTGCTGTTTTACCTTTTGCATCTACGCCGTGAGTAAACCTGTAACTGAGTTCATGAACTCTGGTTATTTGTTGCTGCTTTATTCCGTCACCGTTATTGGTTGCTGAATATGGTTGATAAAAATCATTCTTTGTATTGTTTTCTGTAATCATATTTGTTGCAGTGTGACATTCCTGGCAGGATGAATTATCGTGACACATTGCACAATTTGCATCTATTGAACTAGCTGAAAATTTATGGCTCTTCTTCCAGCCTAGAACTTTGTGCGAAACCGGAACAAGGTTTACAGTTGATTTATGGCACGATTCACAATTGCTGGTTGCGACAGACTTATTATTATGACACGAATAACAAGTGCTCATTACCGGGTTCATCTGATCAGACTCAAATGCATAATCAACTTCATCAAGTCCTTTATGGCAGGTAACGCATTCAATTTTATTTTTCGTTACATGCAGGCTGTGATTGAAATAAATGTCGTCCGGTTTCGTTTGGATCAGCGGTTCGTTAACATCATCATAATGACAGGTAGTACAATTGTCCATATCCTCAACATCGTGGCAGGCGGAACACGTTTCGTGATCAGGAAGCAGCCTGTCACCAAGTTTAGTGCTTTCAGCTACTTTACCGTGACAGTCGCCACATTCAACACCGTTTTCGAGATGAAATTGATGTGAAAACTTAAGAATCTTGTCATTATGATTCTGAACTTCCTGTGAAACATTTCCTTTAAAAGCTGAAAAAATAAGGAGACCGGAAATGGCCGGGATCAGAAAAAGATATAAATATTTTAACTTCATTTTGATTCTGTTTAAAAATTAGTATTAAACCAGTAGTTAACCTTAAAGAACAATCTGAAATCATTCCTGTAAATTTTATTATCCATGTATTGTCCCTGAATATCAAAGGACAATATTCTCATCGGGCGATAATTAAACCCTGCAAGTAATGTTGTGAGATGATTTGTTTCAGAATCAGTAGATAATTGATAATTAGTATAGGAAATTCCTACTGAAGGTGTCAGCGTTCCATCAAGTATTGTTCTTGCTGAGTAAGCTGAAAGGGAAGCGAGTTCGCCTTCATAGCCGAATGTTTTACGGAAACTTAAGGAACCATAATCAGTATTAAGACCAACAGTTATTCTGCTCGAGTTATCATCTTTGTATTTTACATTTCCGTATTTCATAGATAACCAGGCTGCATTTGATACGAAATAATCTGCTCCAATTTCATATTCCTGTGTATTGCCGTAATCAAATACAGAAAAAATAGAATTATACCTGATCAGAGGTTCGCGGTAATTATAATAAACATTAAAATGAACGTCTTTTAATTGTTTATATGTACCGCTAATTTCAAACTTGGATGTTTCTTTGTATTTCAGATCATAATCATACCGTGTATCCACGGAAAAAACTTTCTCAAGATCATAACTCACCTGGGCGTTTGCAAATTCATATTGAGTAGAATTATTCTTTATCAGCACTGTGATTGGATTAAGATTTTCATCCATTCTCTGTGCCCAATAATCCTGAGCTTTAAAATGTTTATTAACGTAACTGAGAGTAATGTTTGTGTTTTCAATTACCGAGGTCATAAATTTGCCCCCTGCAATAAAGTCTTCAGCCCAGTATTTATTTATCTCAAATTTTTGGTAAGCGGGAACATTGGACCCGTAATAGGCTGTTACTTTATAAGCACCCTTTTTCATATCAACATTTATTCCGTCAAAAATGCCTCCGGCAACTGAATTAAAAAGTGGTTGCCTTCCAAGTTTAACTGTAAAAACTTTAAATAGTTTACGACCTTCAACATAGAGGTTATAAACTCTTAGCCTTGGATCTGTAAGTTGTGGCTTTGAGATATCGTGTTCTAGATTTAGATAAGTTCTTACTGAAAAGTTATCCTGGTTGAAATTCAGGTTTAACATCTGGAAAGCGCGGAGGTGAGTGGAATAAGAAGAGGCGGTGTCAAATCTTTGAAAAGTATAATAGGAAGATGAGACCCGCCCATTCAAATTTTGCGGAAATGTTGATACTGCGGCACCTATGAAAATGCAGATTATAAAGATTAGTTTTTTCATTTTCACTTTAATTTACTTCGACAATAGTTACCGCAGCAAATCATTCTTGATTTAGAACTATTTGCCGCTTGGAATATCGTGTTTAATTTTTGCCCACATTTCTGTGAAGTTTGCTTTAGCTGCATCAAATGTCGGGCTTTCTGAATTATGACATTCCTTGCACAAAGCTTCACGATCTTCAGCTGTTTTAAAGACTCTCAGGCCTTTTTCCACTGCTGATTTTTCATCTTTCATCACTTTCAGGCTCTTGTAGTCGCCGCCTGCACCGTGACAGGTTTCGCACTGAACGCCATCTTCAACTTTGAATTTCTTTCCAATCAAAGATGCGTCTACACCATGACCACTGACGTGACATTTTAAGCAAGCTTCGGTTTCAACAGCTTTAGTAGTAAAACCTTTGTCTTTTGCTATCTTGTCAGCTTCTGCTGTTTTTAAGGTCTCATAAGCTTTTGCATGAGCACTTCCTTCCCAGATACTGAGTTGTTCACCCTGTTTTGCTGAATGATGACACATTCCGCAAGTCTTAGCGCCAACGAACTCGTGTGTTGCATCAGTACCCTGTGCAAACATAGCCGGGACAGCGAAAAAAACGATCAGAAGAGCTAGTTTCTTTAACATATTGTCACCTGTTTTTACTGATTTGGTTATAGAAATGTAAGAAGTTTAAAAGTAAGAGTCCACCTGGCACAAGGCTCAAATGGACTCTCCTCTGACAAATCTTACTTGAGTAAAACCATTTTCTTAACCATATTAAAGTTCTTAGCTTCTATTCTGTAGAAGTAAATTCCTGACGCAAGATTTGATGCATTCCAGGAATATCTGTAAGATCCTGTAGCAAGATAGTCGTTAACAAGAACAGCTACTTGTTTACCGATTGCATCGTAGATTGTTAATTTAACATTACTTGCTTCAGGCAATGAGAACTTAATTTCGGTAGACGGATTGAACGGGTTAGGATAATTCTGGCTCAAGGTATAGCTTGAAGGCAGAACGTTTGAATCCAACTTGATATCCGTTGTACCTGATGGTGTATAGAGCGCGATAGCGTCTCCTAATAATTTCTGAACTAATCTTGTATTGTGAATACCATTGCTTCCTTCATTAACTGCTGCAAGATAATTGTAGTTTGCTTTCCAGAACGCGTCAGTTGAAGAATCAGAGGCTGTTGTTAAATCGAGTTTAGCTTTCAGTACAGCCATTAAGCTGTCTGTAACAGTCTGGGTTCTTCTGTAGTCAAATTCCGTAGCATGGTTTGAAGTATCAATTGCAGTGTAATAATCTGCATGGCAGGTTGCGCACGCCTGAACTCTAGGCAAAAATGTATGGCCGTGAGCAGCATTTCCGAATTGATCTTTATCATCGGCATTCAGGTGGCAATTTATACATCTCTCTGTAGCTGCAAATGTGTGAGCTGAATTCTGGTAAACTGTGTCACGTCCAACTGATTTTAATTCTGCTGCAGAATATCTGTAACCGAATTTAGTTGCACCACTTAACGCTTCTGAAGTAACGTGATGAGGTGTTGTGCGGATGTCAACAGTATCAGTTTCAATTTCAGCATTGTGGCATTTGTCACAAACAACAACCTGCGCTGTAATGGGCAGTCTTAATTGCTCAACACCGTTTTCTGCTGTATGAGGATCGTGGCAGGAAACGCAGGTGATTGGCTGAATGTCAGGGCTGTTCGGATCTACTAAAATTTTGTCATAATAGTCTTTGCCTTTGTCTGCGCCAGTGAAGAATTTACCGCTTACATATGCCGATGCATTCTGAGCAACGTGGCACTTAACGCAACCGGGATTAGATTTTACCGAACCGCCGGCTGCGAGCAGTGATCTTGCGTGACCTGAAACTGCCCATTCTTCGTAGAAACCATGGTGGGTTCCGTTATGGCAAACGCCGCAAAGTTCTGCTGAGTAGTCGAGTTTGTTTGTTGTTGAAAATGCAAAGTGTTTTGTATAATCTGTTGTTAAAGTGTCTGTTGCGGTTGGATCATATTTACCAAGGTTTCCGTGGCAAGCTTCGCAACCAACATTTTTAGTTCTGTTCCAGTTTTTAACATCTGTCGGAGAGTAATTTGGTGATACTGTCGTATCAAGTTTAACATATTCATCAGCTCCAAAAGTTACTGCTGTATCGTTCCATCCTGAAGCGTGGCAACGTAAACAACTGTAACCAAAGTGATTTGATTGTGAAAAACCGGTATCAGTAGCTACTGCATGCAGAGTGTTTTTCCATGTATCCCACTTTGGTGACGCAATTCCGTTTGCGCTATGGCAGGATGCACAGGAAATACCCTGATTAGCTACATCAGCTCCTGTTCCGGTGCCCAGATAATAACCTGTTGCCTGACCCTGGCTTAAACCAAAACCTGCAAACAGGATTACTACGAGGCTTGTCAATAGTAATTTAAGTTTCATGTTAACCCCATAAAAGTTATTTGTTTAGTAAACCTACTAACTGTCGCGCTTCTACATTCAAATACCAAACCAATCAAAAAATGCTAAAAATAGTCCAAAAACAAAGAAATTATTACCAATTTAGAGAATGTGAAAATCACCATTCTCTAAGTGAAGAATAATTCAACAATTACTGGAATATTGTGCAAACACACACATTATTCTAAACATTTTTTTCAGATTATGTCCGCTATTTTTTTCTAAATGTAAATGCAGGAAAATCTAAACTTGACCCCAGAAATCTCAAAAAAAGAAAAAAAACACGCTTCTCTTTTTGAGACATTAGACTGTTTTCATTTCTATAAAATCCTTTGAAAACAGACAAAAATCAAAGATTTTTAATGGCATTCATCTTGTTTATAAGGAAAAAAGATTAAGGCGAAGTGTGAAAAAATTATTACTGACATTAATTTTTATATGCGGGTTATTGTTCGAAAGTTCTTTTGCCCAGGGAAGTAACCCCGAAATTTATATAAATAATATTACCGGCCCAGCTACAGGCCAGCAGGTAACAGTTCCGATTAACTTTAAGAACCTGAGCAATCTCGGGGCTGTTAGTATCAAGATTATATTTGACACATCCGTTCTTGATTTTGTAAGTGTAACTGATAAACCGGCTAATGGGACTTTTATTGTAAATAATGATTTTGCGAAGTTGGGCGGTGTGCATGATACTTTATCTATTACATGGTTTGATTCATCTCCAATAAGTTATACCGACGGTGCTCTTGCAAATATTAACTTCACATACAAAGGCGGTACCGGGAATTTTCATTTTTTACCTGCACCTGTTACCTCGCTAGCTGATGAGAATGGTATCACTATCAATAATTTAACTTTAACAGACGGATCAATTACTACACCACAGATTCTCACCGGATCTATTGGTGACTACGTATGGATTGACGCAAATGAAAATGGAATTCAAACACCGGGGGAATTACCATTTCAGAATGTAAAAGTATATTTACTTAACAGTAATGATGATTCATTACTTGATTCAACGTCTACTGATTCTAACGGTAATTATTTATTTAACAGCCTGGCTCTCGGGACATATAAAATTAAATTTGTAGCTCCTGATGGTTATGTAATTAGTGAAAAGCAAACTGGAGGCAGCAGCAGCTATTTAGGCGATTCAAATCCGGATTCATTGACGGGAATTACAGATACCATCCAGATTGTTTCAGGAAATCTCAACAGGTATGATATTGACGCAGGTATGCATATTTATACGGCTCCTCCGCCACCAACAGGCTCAGTTGGTGATTATGTATGGATTGATTCAAATAATAATGGTTTACAGGAAGCAGGTGAACTTCCTTTATTAGGTGTACAAGTAAAGCTTCTTGATGCCGATAATAATGATGCCGTTTTAAATACTACTACTACAAACTCTTCCGGTAATTATTCATTTAACAATGTAGTGGCAGGTAATTATAAAGTGCAGTTCGTCACTCCAACAAATTATTCCATCAGTCCGAAAGACGCAAACAACAATCAGTCAAATGAAGGTGATTCTGACCCTGATCCAATTTCGGGAAAGACTGATGCTTTTGCAGTTTCAGCTGGTGAAAATATATATTCTGTTGATGCAGGAATGTCTGAAAACCAAAACCAGCAGCAGCTTGGTTCAATGGGAGATTTTGTATTTGATGATACAAACCACGATGGAATGCAGGATTCCGGTGAGGAAGGAATTCCAAATGTTACCGTCAAATTACTTGACAGTAATAAAAATGTGCTTCAGACAACAACCACAGATCAGAATGGAAATTATATTTTCACTAACCTGGCTTCCGGAAATTACAGACTGCAGTTTTCAGCCCTTCCGGGATATGTATTCAGCCCGGCTGATGTAAGTGAAGCTAATAATGGTGCTTACGACTCAGAAGCAGACTCAACCGGATTGACAAAGGTTTTGTGGTTGAATGATGGTGAAAATAATATGACTTACGATGCAGGAATGTACAAATATGCTGATCCGCAACTCAGCTCAATAGGCGATTGGGTATTTGAAGATTCAAACCATAACGGCTTACAGGATTCTGGTGAAAAAGGATTAGCTAATGTAACGGTAAAACTGCTTGATCCTAATCAGAACGATAATGTTTTAGCAACTACTGTTACTGATCAGAACGGAAATTATTTCTTCGATAAACTTACAGCCGGAAATTATAAATTGCAGTTTATCGCACTTACCGGTTATGTATTTAGTCCGCAGAATGCCGATACGAGCAATAATGGAGCTTACGATTCAGAAGCAAATTCATCGGGTAAATCTAATGTTATTTATCTGAATGTAGGTGAGAATAATATGACTTACGATGCAGGAATGTACAAACCTGTAGTTGTAGAACAATTCCCAAAATTGTTTGTTGGTATAGATGATGGAACTACAACAGCACCTGATTCAGGTAAAACAACGGTTTATACAATTAGTTACAGGAATGATGGTAGTGCTGATCTTTTAAATGCAGTAATTACTGATACTCTTCCATCGGGAATGTCCTATGTTAAAACTAGTAATTCAGTTAGTCCAACTGTTTCCGGAAATGTTATAACTGTTCAACTTGGAACTCTCGGAGCATTAGTTTCCGGTTCATTTACAGTTGAAGCAATTACAACGGGAATGGAATCAGAATATTTGAACAAAGTATTGCTTGCCGGAGTTGATTCAAAAAATAAAAATTATTCTGAATCAGCACAGGATCTGAACTATGGCGCATCAACAAGCGGTGGCGGCGATTCGGGTCTTGAATCGAGAGGAGATCTTGCAGAAGCTCTGTTGAGAAGGCAATTAAGAATTCAGACAGGAACAACAATTCCTGTGATTGCTAAAAGCAGTGTCAGCGGAATTTCTGCGCAGGAAACTCTTGATCAGTTAGTGCCTTCAGTTGGACCTTACTCCTCAACAGCAATTGTTACAACTCCTTATGATATTCTTGGTGTGTCAAATGCTGTGTCAAGTTATGCGGTTGACTATGATCTCACAAATTCAGGAATTACAAGAAGAGTTGCCGGAATATTTGCCACAATTACTCAGGCACCTGATATTTATGATCACACAAAAGCAATTTGCGACAGACTTGAAGGTGCTGAAGTAAAAGAGATAAAATTACTTGATATAAATGGCTATAAGTTTTATGCAGCCAAAGTATTGAAAGCTGATAAAAAAATAGTTGATTATACTATATCATTCAGTGTTTATGAAACAGCTAGCGGGGATTTTGTAGAGAGCAAATGGACGCACGATGAATACCAGGCACCTAACGGAGCAACCAGTGTTTATAACTTCCAGATCTGGTCAGGTTCATATGAGAACTCTGTACAATTAACCGAACAAATATTAGCAAAAATAAAATCGTTGAAATCTGTCACTTATATGAATACCAATCAATTAGTGCCAGATACCTATATAAGTAAAGTGCAATATACTCACGATGGTAAAATTCATCTGACAATTGTTAATAATGATGCAGCGAAAAATGTTTCATTAAATACGATGTACAGACTTTCACAAGGCAGTAGCCAGGTTGGCCGAACAGATAATTTTAGTCTGAATACCGGAACTAATAACCTGGTAATCAATAGCGGTGTAATTGCAGATGCAAATATTTATCTTGATCAGGTTAACGATTTTAAGGATGAGGCTTTTGTAAGCGGTGGTGCCTATACATATATAACAGGTTCAGGTACAACAGTTAGTTCATTTAATACTGCTAACTTCCCGCAGGTGGATATAAGTAAATATCCTAAAGATGCTCTCTTATTATCAGGTGGAGCCGATGTATCCGGAAGCCTGAAAGATTATGTAAATGTTGTGAGATCTTTAAAATCCAATGGAAGTGCAGTTGATCTGAGTAATTATTCAAGCATAAGGTTTGAAGCAAGCGGTAGTGGTGAACTTGATGTGTTGCTAATTATGACAAACACTAAAGACAATAATTACTATCATTATTCTGTGAATCTTAATTCAACAGATAAAGAGTATGTAATAAATTTCTCAGACTTTAAAGAATTATACGGATCTCAAACGGTATTTGATGCAAGCAAAATTTGTGATGTTGCATTCTCGATGAATGTTAATGCGAATGCAGGAATGGATAATTTTAACTTTGAAGTCAAAAATATCGGGTTCTATACTCCGGGTTCAGTTACTGCTGTTGACAATGTAAATAATATACCGAAAGAATTCAGCCTGGCTCAGAATTATCCAAACCCGTTCAATCCATCAACAACTATACAGTTTAATGTTGCAAAGCAGGAACACATAACACTTGTAATATATAATCTGCTTGGGCAGGAAGTTAAAAAACTGGTCGATGGTGAAATGAATGTTGGAAAACACAGCATTACTTTCAACGCAAATAACCTTGCAAGTGGAATTTACTTCTACAAGTTGATCGGTAATTCTGTCAACATTACTAAAAAAATGATACTTATGAAATAATCTAGTAATTCATTTATTTCTTATAAAAGCCCCGGATTTTTGACCCATGAATCCGGGGTTTTTTGTTTATTTAATTATTTCAGTACAAAATTAGTCCCGGTAGCAAATCCGTGATTATGCCGGTAACCTCAATTAATCCTGTTATTTACTACTAAAATCCATTGATATTCAAACGCTCTTTGAGTAATTTTATGCACTTAATAAAAAATCAATCTAAGGAGTTCAGGTATGGCAGTTAAAGTAGGAATTAATGGATTCGGTAGAATAGGCAGGCTTGTATTCAATGCGTTGATTGACAGAGGTTATTTTGGAAAAGATGTTGAAGTGGTTGCTGTAGTAGATGTAAATCCCGATGCAAAATATTTTGCTTATCAATTGAAATATGATTCTGTTCACGGCCGGTTTGCAGGCGAATTAAATACTGAAAAAAGTGATCCAAATCTTGAAGAAGATGATATACTAATTGTAAACGGTCAAAAAGTTAAATGTGTTAACGCAACAAAAGATCCTTCTCAATTACCGTGGAAAGAGCTTGGTGTTGAATATGTAATTGAATCGACAGGTCTTTTTGCACACTCAGATAAAGCAAAAGGGCATTTGGAAGCAGGTGCTAAAAAAGTAATTATTTCAGCGCCGGGTAAAGGCGATGTTAAAACAGTTGTGCTTGGAGTTAACGACAACGAGTATGATCCGGCTAAGCATAATATAGTTTCAAATGCATCCTGTACAACAAACTGCCTCGCACCGGTGGTTCACGTATTATTAAAAGAAGGTATTGGGATTGAAACCGGAATTATGTCAACAATTCACTCATACACTGCAACACAAAGAACAGTCGACGGTCCAAGTAAAAAAGACTGGCGAGGTGGAAGGGCAGCAGCAATAAATATTATTCCATCAAGTACCGGTGCTGCAAAAGCAGTTGGTGAAGTTTTGCCTGTTGTAAAGGGAAAATTAACCGGTATGTCTTTCCGTGTTCCTACTGCTGATGTTTCGGTTGTTGATCTTACATTCAGATCTGAAAAAGATACTTCAATAAAGGAAATTGATGCATTGCTTAAAAAAGCATCAGAGACATATTTGAAAGGAATCCTTGGATATTCTAACGAAGAAGTAGTTTCAAGTGATTTTGTTCACGATAACAGGTCTTCTATTTATGATTCATTGGCAACACTGCAGAATAATTTTAAAGATGAAAAAAGATTCTTTAAGATTGTTTCGTGGTATGATAATGAATGGGGCTATTCCTGCAGAGTAGCTGATCTGCTTGCTAAAATAGTAAAATTATAAAATTATAGAGAAGCGAAGAGTAATCTTCGCTTCTTTATTTTATACTTACCGGGGAACTGCAATAGTTTATTTTGTCAATAAAATAAACACCAAATTATTTTTAATTAAAATAGTATTGCTATGAATAAATTATCAATTGATAAGGTAGATCTTAAAAATAAAAAAGTTTTGGTACGTGTCGATTTTAACGTGCCCCTTGATGAAAACTTAAAGATTACAGATGACATCAGGATTGTTTCCTCGCTCGCTACTATTAATAAAATTATTGCTGAAGGCGGTAAAGTAATTTTAATGAGTCATCTCGGCCGACCAAAAGGAAAGGTAAATCCAAAATTTAGTCTGAAACCTGTTGCCAAAAGACTTGGCGAATTGCTTAAGAAAGATGTCAAGTTTGCACCTGATTGTATAGGTAAAAAAGTAGAAGAAATGGTAAATGCTTTATACCCCACAGATGTTATACTTTTGGAAAACCTTAGATTTCATGAAGAGGAAGAAAAAAATGATCCCGGTTTTGCAGAAAAACTTGCTGCACTGGGAGATGTTTATATTAATGATGCGTTTGGTAGTGCTCATCGTGCACACGCATCTACAGAAGGTATTACTAAATTTATTAAAGTTTCTGCAGCAGGATATCTGATGCAAACAGAACTTGATTATCTGGGTAATGCAGTATCAAATCCCAAAAGACCATATTGTGCAATTATTGGCGGAGCAAAAATTTCCGGAAAAATTGATGTAATAAATAATCTACTTGATAAAGTTGACACTATGATAATTGGTGGGGGAATGGCGTTTACTTTTTTTAAGGCACAAGGCAAGGAAATTGGAAAATCTTTGCTTGAAGCTGAAAAAGTTGATTTAGCGAAAGAATTACTCGAAAAAGTTAAAAATTCAGGTGTCAAATTTCTTCTCCCAACAGATGTGGTTGTAGCTGATGAATTTAAGAATGAATCACCCGCAGAGACAGTTAAAATCGATAATATTCCTTCCAAAAAAATGGGATTGGATATAGGCCCTGAAACAATTAAATTATTCAACAGTGAGATACATAAATCAAAAATGATTGTCTGGAACGGCCCGATGGGCGTATTTGAAATGGATAATTTTGCTAAAGGAACATTCGCTATTGCCGATGAGTTGGCAGATGCAACAGCAAACGGTGCCGTTACAATAATTGGCGGAGGAGATTCGGCTGCGGCTATCAGCAAAGCGGGACTGGAAGATAAGGTTTCTCATGTTTCAACGGGTGGAGGCGCATCGCTTGAATTTTTAGAAGGTAAAATATTACCGGGTGTTGCAGCATTAAATGATGTTAATTAAAAAAGGAATTTATTTGTGAGTAATAATTATTACAGGCCAAGCGGATTCGGCGGATTTAGTTTTTTCCCACCGGTACTTAAAAATTTATTGATCATAAATGGCGTGGTATTTCTGATTCAGATGCTTGGTCAGAATTTGTTGATTGGAGATATGACGATTGAGAATTACCTGATAAAATATTTCTCTCTTATTCCTATCGGGTACGGTTTTCTTCCGTGGCAGCTTATAACATACCAGTTTATGCACGGAGGATTTGGCCACATATTTTTTAATATGTTCGCGCTGTGGATGTTTGGAGTGGAAATTGAAAATCTATGGGGATCAAAAAAGTTTCTTATTTTCTATCTTAGCTGCGGTGTAGCAGCAGGATTAGCACAATTATTTATAACTCCAATGTTAAGTGAAGCCGTTGCACCAACTATTGGTGCTTCCGGTGCAATTTTCGGTGTGCTGATAGCATTCGCGATGCTTTTCCCTGACAGGTATATTTATCTTTATTTCTTTATTCCTGTAAAAGCAAAATACTTAATTGCGTTTATGATACTGATTGAATTCTTTGCTGTTGACAGTGCCAGCAGCAACGTTGCTCATCTTGCTCATCTTGGTGGAGCGTTGGCAGGATTCATTTACATTATGTACGATCGAAAGCAAAGCCTGACAGGCGGTAATCTTTTCGGCGGCTCATCGCCAGGCGGCAAAATAAATAACCCTTTCAGCGGTATGTCCAACCCATTCAGCAAAAAGGATGGAAATATACAGGACGCTAAATTTTATGAGATCAATGACGAGAATGAAAAAGTAGATGTTTCACAAAAAGAAATAGATGCAATACTGGACAAAATCAGCCAGTCAGGTTATCAGAATTTATCGGATAAAGAAAAAAGAATTTTGTTTGAAGCCAGCAAAAAAGACAAATAAATTTCAGCGGGATAATTGATAATAAACATATTAAAATATTTCAGGTCAGGTACCTTATTTATTATCTCGTTGATAATCCTTTCCTCTCTGCTTTTTACTTCCTGCTCACAAAAAAAAGGAATTGATGAAGCCAAATTCATTAAAGTTTATTGTAACCTTTTAATTGCGCAGGATACTACTCACGCGATGAATGATAAAATGAGACAGGAAATTTTCCGCAAATACTCAGTTACAAAAGAAGAGTATAATTCAACCATCCAATTGTATAATAATGATCCAAAGAAATGGGATAAGTTTTTTGACAAGGCAATTACTTACCTTCAGGAGCTCAGGAAGAATAAGGGCGGTTAAACTTGTCCATTGCAACTGCAATTCTTATCATAGGATAGCCAATTTCGTCCGGTAATCTTTTCTTCAAATCTTTCAGATCACTAAAGCCCTTTTTTATTTCATTAGTAATTATTGCAAAGTGTTCTTTTTCAAAAAGATGCCGAACATCTGTGTCTGGCTGATATTCTATTATTGTTTCAACCTGCATAGAAATTACTGCTTCAGATAATTTTCTGAGCGATGCGATATCTTTTAATGTGTATCCTTTTTTTAAAAGACTCAGTGTCTCTTTAATGTTCTTTGGTACCTCGCCTTTTGTCTCTGGAATTTTATTACCCGGTTTTTCTGAAAAAGTTTGTATTGTTTCAAGAAATTCCTTTCCCGCTTTGTTAAACATTCTTTGTGTAAATCCTTTAATATTAAGTAGTTCACGGTCAGTCACCGGCCTCTGAATTGCTACCTCTCGTAGTACTTCATCAGGACAAATAAGCATGCCGGATTGCAAAAATCTTTTTGCTATACGGCTTCTGGTTTCCCTTAGATGATTGAACATTTCAAGGTTTTTTTCATAATCTGCCGAAATCTTTTCTGGGATTTCACTTTTCCGCTTTTTGATTTCCTTTTCCAGTTCTTCTTTTAGATTTAATGATTTCCCGTCGCCGGTATTTTTCTTAATATGTCCCTGGGAAATTAAACTGTGAATCACAAGTTTAAGATCATTAGAAGAATAATTTACACAGCTCCCAAAAGAAGATAACTTGGAATATTTTGCTGATTTTTCTTTGCCGGTTAAAATATCAACTAATTTTTTCTCGGATAGGGAAGCTCCACCTTCATCAATTGTCTGAAAAATTATTTCTTTCAGATAATCAGAAGTTGCGTCCGGAAGTTTTTCGTTTACAGTGCACCTGTCGCATTTTCCGCATTTATAATTTTTTACATCTTCACCGAAGTAGCTCAGGATGTATTTGAACCTGCAATCATCTGTATAAACTAAATCAATCATTGAATCAATTTTGCTTTGCAGGTGCAGGTAATTCTCGTTAATCTTTTTATAATCGAGAACGAGTCTCTTTACGTCAACACGTGGGGCTGTCAAAATAACATTTTCTTTCGCCAGGAGTTTGTTATAGGTGATGATTCCAAGGTTGTCAAGTGTGACAAGTTTTTCGTCAAAATCGATATCCCTCATTCCCGCTTTATCTGAAAGCTGGGACAGAACAAAATTTATTTTTCCGGTAAATATTTCACTTCCAAATTCTCTTACAAGAAACAATAAAACCTCTTTTAAGCCTTCACTCGTCGATTTCTTTGTGAAGGTTTTCAGTCGTTCCTTATCAAAATTTATTGTGATTGAAGACCTGCTGTTATATTCTGAAAGTGATTTCAGATAACCGCCTGATTCGAGGATCCTTAAAGTAGAATGTAATTGTCCCCGGCTGATTTTCTTTTTGCAATAAGCGGTAAGATATTCCATATTAATCGGTATTTCATTATCCGGTTTATTACCTACCGCGACTTTTGCGTAATCACAAATTCCGTTATAAATATTTTGGATAAGCTCTTTGTCCGGATTTGCATTAGTAATAAAAAACTTCTGAATATTT
The DNA here is from genome assembly GCA_963783855.1 of uncultured Bacteroidota bacterium. GTDB lineage: Bacteria > Bacteroidota > Ignavibacteria > Ignavibacteriales > Ignavibacteriaceae > JAKAGZ01. The sequence continues at coordinate 423,229 of CAWAPE010000004.1, read as the reverse complement.
ATATCGCTTTCTTCGTGAAGAAGGAATGTATAAGAGTTTTTCCCGTCTCTTCCGGCACGGCCAATTTCCTGGTAAAAGTTTTCAATCGATCCGGGTGTGTTATAGTGTATTACCAGCCGGATGTCTTTTTTATCAATCCCCATTCCGAATGCATTAGTTGCTGCAATAACCGGAGTTTTATCCTTAAGAAAATCTTCCTGTATCTTTTTTCTTTCTTCAGGAGCAAGTCCCGCATGATAATAAGCACAGTTTATCCTGTTCATATTCAGGAATTCAGAAACTTCTTCTGTTTTTTTTCTTGAAGAAGTATAGATAATTGCCGGAGTTTTAAATTGTCTTATCAGATCGAAGCATTTCTCTTTTTTCTTTTTTGTAACAAGGGCACTTAAAAAAAGATTTTCTCTTTCGAATCCTCTTACAAACTTTCTTGCTTTTTTAATCCCCAGTTGTTCAATTATATCGTCAACTACTTCCGGAGTGGCTGTAGCTGTAAATGCTGAAATCTTTTTGATTCCGACATACTCTGCAAATTCTTTTATCTTTCTGTAGCTTGGTCGAAAATTATGTCCCCACTCACTTATGCAGTGCGCTTCATCAATAAAAAGATAATTAGGGTTTAGCGATTTTATCCTGTCAGCAAAAGCTAAATTTTCAAGTCTTTCAGGAGCCACATAAAGGATTTTAGTTTTGCCGTAACCGATATTTTGTAATACGTTTTCTGCTTCGTAGAATTCCATAGTGCTGTTAATGAAGGCGGAGAGGTCATCTGTAGAATTAAGCGAATCTACCTGATCCTTCATTAAAGCGATTAATGGCGAAATTACAATCGAAAAATTATCTGAAATCAGAGCCGGCACCTGGTAACAGATTGACTTGCCCGCACCCGTAGGAAGAACCGCAACAGCGTTTTCTCCATTCAGAATCGCATCTATTATCTCTTCCTGATTTTGCCGGAAATTTTTATGTCCGAAATATTTAAGTAACGCTTCGCCAGGTTTCATCTAAATATAATTTTAGTAGATTTTGAAATGATTGACTAAATTAATAAAAAACCGGAACAATTATTTGATTTACATAAATTGATTCCGTTGCTAATCACAATGTACCGTTTATATATCTTTACTCAGGTTTCATCAATAATGCTGGTAATTTATGGCTATATTGAGTTAATTTACCTGAAGTATTTATCATTAAAAACAAATAATTTATGAATACAGTAGAAACAACAGGACTTACAAAAGTCTACTCGTCAGCATTCGGAAATAAAAAAGTTCAGGCCCTTACCGACCTTGACCTTACAGTTGCACCCGGAACTATTTTTGGACTGCTGGGACCAAATGGCGCCGGTAAAACAACCCTGGTTAAACTGCTGCTGGGAATTACGTATCCTACAGTAGGCAGCGCAAAACTCCTTGGCCAAAATATTAATAACTACAAAATTAAAAGCAAGGTAGGCTATCTCCCTGAAAATCATAAATATCCTCCGTACCTAACCGGTGGAGAGGTAATGAAATTTTTTGGAAAGCTAAGCGGACTTGATAGCAGATACCTCGACAAACGAATTGACGAACTTCTTGATATGATGAAATTGCTTAAATGGAAAAAGACAAAAGTAAAAGCCTACTCAAAAGGTATGATGCAGAGGCTGGGACTTGCTCAGGCGATGATTAATGATCCTGAAGTAATTTTTCTGGATGAACCGACCGATGGAGTTGATCCAATCGGGCGAAAAGAAATAAGAGATATACTTCTCGAATTTAAAAAACAATCCAAAACAATTTTCCTTAACAGCCATCTCCTTTCAGAAGTTGAAATGATTACCGATCGTGTTGGAATTCTAAATAAAGGTAAACTTTTAAGGGAAGGAACTGTTAGTGAGCTGACCGAGAAGAAGGAAGAATATTTATTGAGCGTGGATGAAAAGGCTGATGTTAGCTCAATTGATGATATTAATAATAAAATAATAACAAAATTAAATGAAGGCCGTTATTCTCTCAGAGTTTCAGATACTGCGGAATTAAACAAAATAATTGACGGGTTAAGAAATAAAGGGATTATGATAAATGAAATTATTAAACATAAAAACACTCTTGAGGAAATGTTTATTTCAGTGATACAGGAGTCTGAGAAGGAAGGTGCGGCATGAAAAATATAGCAATTGTAACATGGTATACAATTAAAGAAGCGATGGCCAGAAAAGTTTTTATTTTCTTTGCGGTCATTTCTGCACTTGTGATAATATTTACCGCCGTTATACTGGGAATTACTGATGTAACATCCCTGGCGGAAGGATTTGCAAAAGGTAATGGAATGATGGACATCGGTATTATTATTTCCAAACTGGAGATAGCGATTGTTTCCCCGCTGGCAGGACTCGGACTTTTGCTGGCTATCTTTGCGAGTTCCAGTTTTATTCCGATCATGCTTGAAAAAGGAAATATAGACCTGCTGCTATCGAAACCGGTTTCACGTACTCAGCTTTTATGGGGAAAATATTTCGGCGGAACCGCAGTTGTTTTCCTGAACATAGCGATTCTTATAATAGGCGTCTGGTTAAGTATCTCTATAAAATTTGATTACTGGCAGTTCACATTTTTATGGTCGATACTAATTATCACATTTACATTTGCCGTTTTATACTCACTGATAGTTTTATTCGGAGTATTAACAAAAAGCTCAATGCTCGGAATGATGATTGCGTACCTGATTTTTCTGATAATTAGCCCTTTGTTGAGACTCGGTCATTACGAACTTCAAACAGTTATTTCAAGTGAGTTTTGGCGTTCTGTAATTGACGGTGCTTATTACCTATTACCGAAAACTGCGGAATTGATGAAAAATGTGATAGAAAAGCTTGCTTCGGGTGAAGCGATTGAAAGTTACCAGCCAATTTGGACTTCATTTCTTTTTCTTTTAGCAATGATGGGCATCAGCACATATGCATTTAATAAAAAGGATTTCTAACTTTACTATTGTATTTTTATTAAATAATGAGACAGGCTATGGAAAAAGAAAATCTTAAACTTGAAGACCTGTTGGGAAATGCTAAGCATGCTTCTACAGGGGAAAGAATAAATCAGGTTGCAATAGTTGGTGGCGGAGTTATGGGACAGGGAATTGCACAGACTATCGCAGCATCCGGTATAGATACAGTAGTAATAGAAAAAGATAAAACTCACCTCACCCGTTCCAAAAATTCACTTAGCGAATACATGGAACGTGAAATTAAAAGATGGTCACTTACAAACTCAGAAAAGAAATCTATACTCAGCAGAATACACTGGGAAACATCACTCGATAAAATAAAATCAAGTGATCTGGTAATTGAAGCTGTTGATGAAGATTTTGAACTCAAAAAAGAAGTGTTTAAAGATCTTGATGTTCTGGCAAAACCTGACACAATCTTTATCTCGAGCGCTTCTACTTTAAGTCTGACAAAAATAGCAGAAACCACGGAGCGTCCGGATAAAATTATCGGTATGCATTTTCTAAATCCCGTTCCTAAAATTCCACTGGTTGAACTTGTAAAATGTTTGCATACTTCAAACGAAACTCTGGATGTTGTAAAATCATTTGCGCTAAAAATAGGAAAGACACCGGTTGAAGTTTATGAATATCCCGGATTTATAACCACGCGCGCAATTGTACCTTTGCTTAACGAAGCTATGTATATTCTGATGGAAGGCGTGGCAACTGCAAAGGATATTGATACTGCTATGAAACTTGGATACAATTTTTCCAGTGGTCCTCTCGAAATGGCAGATATGATGGGATTGGATGAAGTGCTTACATGGATGGAAACATTATGGAAAACGCTTGGCGAACCACGTTATCGTGCCTGCCCGATTTTAAGAAAACTGGTTCGGGAGAGAAAACTTGGCAAAAAAACCGGAGAAGGTTTTTACAAGTATGATGAAAATGGGAAAATTATTTAATCCGGAATTATTAATAGAATCTAAATGTACCGGGGGTGACTAATGAAAGTTCTCGTTCTGAATTGCGGAAGCTCCTCAATAAAATATCAGTTTATTGATACAGAACAAGGTATCTGGCTTGCAAAAGGTATGATTGAAAGAATAGGAATGATGGGAGCCGTTCTTACTCACTATAGATTTGACGGCGACGATATCAAAATTGTAGGGGAAATTCTTGATCATACAATGGGTATTGAATATGTGCTTGGAGTTCTGCTCAGTAAAAATCACGGTGTTATTGATATTAAAGAAGATATAGATGCCGTTGGACACAGAGTAGTTCACGGTGGTGAAACATTTTCTGATTCAGTATTAATAACTCCTGAAGTAATAAAAGTTCTACAGGATAATATTGAACTGGCTCCGCTTCACAATCCGCCTAACATAAAAGGTATACAGGCAGTTGGCAGAATTTTACCAGACACACCACAGTGCGCGGTTTTCGATACTGCTTTTCACAGCAGGATGCCGGCTAAAGCATTTTTGTACGGTATTCCATACGATCTTTACAAAAAATATAAAATAAGAAAATATGGGTTTCACGGAGCTTCGCATTATTTTGTATCGCACAAAGCTGCGGAAATTCTAGGTAAGAATTACGAAGATTTAAAGATTGTTACAGCTCATCTTGGTAACGGATGCAGCATGGCAGCAATTAAGGATGGAAAATCTATAGATACCACAATGGGATTTACTCCGCTTGAAGGATTGCTGATGGGAACAAGAAGCGGTGACATCGATCCCTCAGTAATTCTTTACATAATGGGTAAAGAAGGCTTATCTCTCCACGAAGCCGGAACTTTATTGAATAAACATAGCGGATTGATAGGCATAAGCGGTGAAAGCAGCGATATGCGCGAAATTATTGAAGCGAAAAAAGAAGAACACAAACGGGCAAACCATGCTTTTAATCTTTTTAGTTACAGGATTAAAAAATATCTGGGTGCTTATGCTGCTGCTATGGGTGGAATCGATGCCTTCGTCTTTACCGGTGGAATCGGTGAAAATTCTCCCGATGTGAGAAGGGAAGTTTGTGCGGATATGGAATTTTTGGGAATCAGTCTGGACGAAGAAAAGAATAATAAAAATGAAATAAATATTTCCGCTGAAAAATCAGGCGTTGCTGTACTCAGAATTCCAACAAACGAAGAGATGGTTATTGCGATTGATACGAGTGAAATAGTTGGCGAAATGATGAAAGAATCGAAATAACGAATAAAAAATAAAATTGTAAATATATTATCGTTCCTTCTTTGATTTTTGAGTGTTATCTTTAAGTCTTAAAAAGATTGAGGCTGAGGATGACACTCGAAATATTTTTACTCTCCTTTATCCCGCTCTTTGTTGCGATGGACATTATTGGAACCACCCCTATATTTTTAGGCTACATTCACGGCATCTCTGACAAAGAAAGAAAAAAATTAATTCTTGAAGCACTTCTTGCGGCATTTATACTTGCCAACGTTTTCCTGGTATTCGGTAAAGCAGTTCTTGTTTTTCTTGGAATCACGATCGATGATTTCAGAATTGCAGGCGGAATTATATTACTTGTAATTGCGGTTATAGATATAACTTCGTCGTCTGATACACGGAGAAACCCGGGATCAAGTGTTGGTGTTGTTCCGCTTGGTATACCACTGATTATGGGTCCTGCAGCCCTTACAACAATTATTATTCTCGTGGATAATTTTGGCTACCTTCCTACAATTTTATCAATGACACTGAATTTTATTATTGTATGGATAATACTAAGCAACGCAAAATGGCTTATCAAATTAATAGGAGAGGGCGGTACTAAAGCGTTTGCAAAAATTGCTTCACTATTTCTTGCGGCAATTGCGGTGATGATGATAAGAGTAGGTGTATTAAGCATTATTGCATCATATAAATAAGGAAGTTATTTTAAAAAATACTCTGAAATATTTTAGGAAATTAAAATGGATCTTGGAATAAAAGGAAAGAAAGCACTAATCACTGCTTCAAGTAAAGGAATAGGCAGAGCAGTTGCTGAAGAATTATTACAGGAAGGTTGTGAGATTGGAATTTGCTCACGGAGCAAGGACGATCTTATGACAGCCGTGGATGAATTAAAATCAAAATCAAAACGGGAGCCCTTCTGGTGTGTTTGTGATCTGAATAAAGCTAAGGACATTGAAAATACCTTTAACGCATTTATTAAAGAATTCGGGCAGATTGATATACTTGTCAACAACTGCGGCGGTCCGTCTGCGGGTTCACTGAGTGATCTTGATGAGGAAAAGTGGCAGGCTGCTTTTGACCAGGTGCTGATGAGTGCTGTCAGGTTAAGCAAATTTGCCGTTTCTGATATGATGACGCGTGAATGGGGGAGAATAATAAATATCACTTCTGTTTCTGTTAAACAGCCAATTAATAACCTGATGCTTTCCAATTCACTGCGAAGCGGATTAATTGGTTTTGCGAAATCATTAAGCAACGAAGTTGGGAAGTATAATATTACGGTTAATAATGTTGCACCGGGTTACACACTGACAAACAGGCTTTATGAACTGGCTGTGATGAGAGCGAAGCAATCGGGTGTTTCCCACGAAGCAATATTATCGGATATGTCAAAGGAAATCCCAATGAACAGGCTTGCCGGTCCCGAAGAAGTTGCTGCCGCCGTTGCATTTTTTGCATCAGCAAAAGCCGGCTACATTACAGGTACTACAACACAAATTGACGGCGGTTTGATTAAGAGTTTATTCTAATTATAAGAATTAAATAAAAAACTCAGTCCCCGGCCTTTTTCTTAAAAGAAAAGGGGAAAATGAAGAGTAGTTAAAGTCCCTCTCTTTTAAGAGAGGGATTTAGGGAGAGTTTGTTAAAAAATGCGTAAATAAAAATAATTTTAACCTATTAAGATAGTTTAATTTTCTGTTACTAAACCTCTAAAAATAATCAGGGGAAAAAAATGCAAAGAACATTGCCAGCTTTTTTTGAAGATTGTGTAAACAAATATTCCGATAATGTATTTCTCTGGGAAAAAACCTCCGATAAATATGAGGGACTGAAATATACCGGTATGCGTGATCTTGTTCATAAATTCGGTGCCGGTTTAATTTCATTCGGAATACAAAAAGGAGACAGGATTGCCCTGATTTCAGAAGGAAGGGTAAACTGGATTGCCAGTGAACTTGGAATGTTATATGCCGGTGCGATAGATGTTCCTATCACTACAAAAATTGAAGAACTGAACGACCTGAAATTCAGATTGGTGCATTCCGGCTGTAAAATGGTAGTGGTTTCACAGAACCAGGCACAGAAAATCAGGAAGATAAAAAATGATTTGCCTGAGCTGGAAAAAATAATTTTGCTTGATGAAATTGACCGTGTGGATAGCGATGAAATGTATTTTACTGAAGTGCTTGCCGCGGGCGAAAAATTTCTTTCTGCCTCAAAAGATAAATTTGATGAAAGATGGAAAGGATTAAGCGAAAGTGATCCTGCAAATATCTGCTACACCTCCGGCACAACTGCCGATCCAAAGGGAATAATTTTAACACACCGTAATTACACGGCAAATGTTGAACAATGTGTTGAAATGCTTCACCTTCCGCAGGAGTACAGGAATCTTTTAATACTTCCCTGGGATCACGCATTTGCTCATACGGCCGGTGTTTATTTGTTGATGTCGCATGGCGCAAGCATAGGTGCTATTCAGCTTGGCAAAACACCAATGGAAACGCTGAAGAACATTCCTAAAAATATACAGGAAGTAAAACCAAGTTTTATGTACAGCGTTCCGGCTCTTGCAAAAAGTTTCAGAAAAAATATTGAGAACGGAATACGCGCGAAAGGCGAAAAAGTTGAAAAACTTTTTAATAAAGCTCTGAACGTTGCTTATCAATATAACGGTGAAGGATGGAACAGGGGAAAAGGAAAACGAAAACTCTTAAAGCCAATGTACCTGCTTTACGATAAACTGATCTTCAGCAAGATCAGGGAAAATTTTGGAGGTAAACTTGAGTTTTTTATCGGCGGCGGTGCTGCACTTGATATCGAACTACAGAGATTTTTCTATGCAATAGGAATTCCAATGTTCCAGGGATATGGATTGACGGAAGCTTCACCTGTAATCTCAACCAACACACCCGATGTTCACAAGCTCGGTACGTCTGGTACAGTGTTACCAGGAATTGAAGTTAAAATAAAGGATGATGCAGGCAATAATGTAGAGACCGGAAAACAGGGAGAGATTTGTGTGCGCGGCGAAAACGTTATGGCAGGTTACTGGAAAAATGATAAAGCAACAAAACAGACATTGAAAGACGGCTGGCTTTACACCGGGGATATCGGTTACATGGATGAAGACGGGTATTTGTACGTGCTTGGTAGAATTAAAAGTCTGCTGATTGGAAACGACGGCGAAAAATACAGTCCTGAAGGAATTGAAGAAGCAATAACCGAAGCGTCCGAATACATTGAACAGATTATGCTTTACAATTCACAGTCGCAGTACACTGTAGCTCTAATAGTTCCGAATAAGGAAGCAGTGCTAAGGTGGGCGAAGAGTAACAATATTTCTCATCACACCCCCGAAGGGCAGAAAGCGATACTTAAATTAATTGAAGACCAGGTTACCAAATTTAAATCTGGCGGCGAATTTGCCGGGCAGTTCCCCGAGAGATGGATTCCGGCAGGTATTGCCGTACTGGGTGAAGCGTTCACTGAAGAAAATAAATTTATGAACAGCACGCTGAAAATGGTCAGAAGCAAGATAACCGATTTCTACATGAACAGACTCGATTATATGTATACGCCCGAAGGAAAGGACGCATTCAATCACCAGAATATGACGATCATCAGCAGGCTTAATTAAGAAAGTTTGGTAACAAAAAATTTCTCACCCGCTTCAGCGGGATAGAAATGACATAAAGTAATTTTGTTTATAATCCTATTCTAAACAATTCCACTTTTACTATTTGCGATCTTTCAAAAATATCTTTTGCCAGGCAGCTATTCACTTTTAGATTTCTACTTTCAAAATTATTTACAGCGGCGGGTTTTTGTGGCCAGTCGGCTAAAAATAAAGTGTAAACCAGTGATCCCGCAAGTGGTGACAGCATCATTACGATTACCCCTGCACCGGGAAGTTTTTGGTTGGATGAGGCAAGGGCCAAACCGGTTATTACACCAACTCCTCCGCCGATTGCGGCGAAACCGACATTCTTCCAATAGGAATGATTTTTATTTTCGAGATGCGCCACCCAGTGTACACCGGTTGCAGTCCCGAATATATAAGCAGGAATTGTCAATAGTAATGCAATATCAGTTGTTGATTTTGATCCTCTGTCAGAAAAAGCCGAACCCCAGGCAATAGCATATGGGATGAACCCGGAAACTAATCCCATTCCCTGGCCTACAATTACCTGTAAGCCGATATTCACACCGGAATGCCTTGTTCTGTAATTTATATTTGTTGAATCTTCTAAACTGAAACTTTTTGAAATAGGTCTGTAAGCAATTTGTGATTTTAGATGAGATTGTGCTGCAGTTTCAATTACAAACACAAAAAGCAGAATAAAAATTTTCCCCATTTTATTTCTCCCATTATTAAATAATTCTGTTGCATTTGCAACTGTCATTTCGAACGAGTACGTGAAACGAAGGAGTGAGAATCTTTACTCTTTTATCTTACTTCCCCCTATGCACCGTGTTTACTTTTGACTTTTTAATTTTGAATTTTTCTGGTACTTCCAGTTTCTCGTTTTTCCTTCTTCGAGCCATTTAATAGTTGTGTCAATTCTTTTCTCACGTGTAGTTTCTGTCTTCGCTTCCCTTATCCATTCGATAAAATCTTTTTTGTTCGAATAGCTGAATTCATCGAAAGTTTCTTTGGCTTTCTTGTTTTTGTTCAGAGCTTTTGTAAAGTAAGCGGGAATTACGAGTTTCTTTCTTACGGTGGCTTTTTTCTTTATGGGTGATCTTTTACCTGACTCATTTATCTTTGCGGCTTCTTTTACGACTTTTATAAGTTTCGTTTCGGCGGGTAAATCAGATGTTTTTTTTATTCTGCCGTACTGTCCCATTGCTTTTTCACCGGAAGGTTTTACCAGGCCTCTTTTTCTCAGTTCAGTAACACGCCAGAAACCGAATGTGCAGTGTTCTTTGAAGCCCGCCATGCTGCAGAGAATAGAACCGGAGTAAACGAAGCAGGGGAAACTCCATTTCATCGCCTCTTCAACATCGGGGCAGCCGGCGTGAACAACTTTGCGCAAATGTTTAAGCACCGGTTTTGCGAAAGGTTTTTGTCTGGCAATATACGCATCTACTTTCTTGTCTTTTTTACCCATTATTATGCCTCTAAACTCTTTATGAATAACAAAATAATTATTACAAGTAGAGAAACAAAAATAAATCCTGCTAAAAAGAAGAATATAGCTCCAGAAATGGACATAAAATAGTCTTTTCTTTCTTTTCGTTGTGCAATGATATATAAAAAAAAGTAGTAAGTACCACAAGAATAAAACCAACAGTTGTAATCATATAGGTAGCAGGTTTGTTCAATTTCTTTACGTAAATTTTTTTGACTTCGGAAAAGGGTATTATTTTTTCAGATTTACCTATTTGTTTATATACGACTATTTTATTGTTCTTATACTGTGCGTATTCAACTTTTTCATTATTAAAATAAATTGTTCTTCCGTCTTTCATTTCTATCTTTTCAATCTTAATGGTTCTGAATTATCAAGAGAGGCTTCCCTTGTATAATAACAGCCGCTGAAAGCGAGGTTGATAAACAGTAAAAGCAGCACTATAATAAAAGATTTGAATATTTTGTGTTTCAAAAGTTATCCCCTCTATATAAATAACCAGACAAAGTTAAAATATTTTTTGAGTTTTTGCTACAAAAATTAATTCTTTCATCTGTCGGAGGCTCTCCATGGGTAAATCTGACTAATAGTTTGAGAAAAAATTTACGACAGAGTTAACTGAGAACAAAGGAGAAAACAGAGATGTTTTTTATGTAAATTTAAATATCCAATAATTTTCCTCATTGATAGCCTGTCCGCCGAAGTAATAAACCTTTGTCGGAGCCTATAGATGAACGAAGGCGGAAGGACACTAAATGAAAAAGCAAATCGAAATAGTTTTATCCCCGGATAAATTCAACGACAAAGAAGCACTTTACAAAGCAGCGGCTGTAAAGCTAAACATTTCCTCAGAAGAAATTTCTGCTGTCCTACAGCTAAGAAGATCCGTAGATGGGAGAAGCAAAAACCCGGTTTTCAGAATTACAGCCGAAGTTTACGTGGGTGAACTTCCCGAAGAAGATAAGAAAATTGAATACATCCCGGTAAAAAATAAAAACGGGGGGAAAATAATAATCGTAGGTTGTGGTCCGGCCGGAATGTTTGCCGCCCTCAGACTAATCGAACTTGGAATTAAGCCCGTAATTATAGAACGCGGAAAGGACGTACAGGCAAGACGAAAAGATCTGCGTGCTATTCAGCAGGATCATATTGTTAACCCGGATTCAAATTATTGCTACGGTGAAGGTGGAGCGGGAACTTACAGCGACGGAAAACTTTACACGCGCTCAACAAAGCGGGGCGATGTAAAAAAGATTCTGAAAATTTTCGTTCAGCACGGAGCAACGCAGGATATTTTAGTTGATGCTCATCCACACATTGGTTCCAACAAACTCCCGAATGTGGTGAAGGAGATGAGAGAAACGATACTGAAATGCGGCGGAGAAATTCATTTCGATTCCCGTGTAACCGGGTTTATTCTGAATGATAAAAAAATGAAGGGAGTGATAGTAAATGAAAAAGAAGAGTACACCGGTGACTCAGTGATACTCGCGACCGGGCATTCCGCGCGTGATATTTATTATCTGCTTCATAAGTACAATATTAAAATAGAACCAAAGCCATTCGCAATCGGCGTAAGGATTGAACATCCGCAGGCGCTGATAAATGAAATTCAGTATCATAGCAGAGATAAAAATCCGAACCTGCCGGCGGCAAGTTACACGCTTGCGTGCAACGTGGAAGGAAGGGGGATTTATTCGTTTTGCATGTGTCCGGGTGGAATAATTGTTCCTGCTGCTACAGCACCGGGCGAGATAGTTGTTAACGGCATGTCACTTTCAAGGAGAGATTCCCCGTTTGCCAATTCGGGATTTGTGGTTTCGGTGAATGAAAATGACTGGGAAAAATTTAATCCTGATTATCCATTCAGCGGGCTGAAACTCCAGCAGGAAATTGAAAAGCATTCTTTTGAACTGGCAAACAAAACGCAAAGTGCACCGGCTCAGAATGTAACGGATTTTGTCGCGGGAAAGGTTACGCAAAAGTTGCCGGCAACATCATACATACCCGGACTTACTTCAGCTCCACTGCATGAAGAATTGCCGGAATTTGTTACAAACGGATTGAAAAAAGCGCTTGAGATATTTAATAAAAAGATGCGTGGTTATTTTTCGGAAGAGGCTATAATTGTAGCGACAGAGAGCAGGACAAGTTCACCGGTCAGGATTCCGCGAGACAGAGAAACCTATATGCATGTAGAAATAGCTGGGTTGTTTCCATCAGGTGAGGGAGCTGGTTATGCAGGGGGAATTGTTTCAGCCGCAATTGATGGAGAAAACTGTGCAGATGCTGCTGCTAATTTTATATTACAAGGTGGTTAATTGCTTTTGACTTTTCCCTTTTGATCCGCCCCTGGCGGACTGGCTTTTAATCTTTCCGTTACTATTCAACAATATTTCTTTCAACTTTTTAACTTCATAACCGCTTTCCGGGGCTTTACTCAAAATTGTGTTCAGGAATTGATGAAGTTCTTTAATTCTTGCCAGCCTGTCTTTTACTTTTATTTCATTGTCTTTAAATATTTCTTTTATGGAAAGAATAAATATCCAGTCGATCAAATCTTCAAAATTTTCCTTGTTGAAGTAGGTTTTCCCTTCGTAATCGTGGATGTTGAGGTAAGCAGTCATATTTTTCCCGAACAACAGATCGGAGATATAGATAGCAAGACTTTCGTTTTTGTTATCAATAAGGTTACCTGTTTTCCAGAGATGGAGTTTTTCCTGTGAGGTTAAACTTTTTAGGAGATAAACAATCCTGTAAATTTCATCATCTGACAGGTTTTGAGTAGAATAATATTTATGCAGGATGTTGTAAGTATCCAGCATATCAAACATTCTCCGGCTGTGTTGTTTATCATTGTAAAGTATATCGATGATGAAAAGCGGAATTAAAATATCATAATTTTCCACGGGCAGATTTGATATTGCTTCCTTAAACCATTTCGGACAGTTCTTCTTTTTAGTTGTGGCATTAATAAAATGGTTTGCTCCTTTAAGTGCTGAAAAGTTTTCTTCCGCATTTTCAAGTACCAAATCAGTGTTTATGTTAATTCCATTTAAGGAATTAATACGCGAAACAGTGTCTGCCATTCTTTCAATAAAACTGTCCGGCAGTTTCTTATTTTTTTCCTCTGATCCGATATATTCTTTTACTTCTTCAAATAACTTTTTATTAAGAAGCGAAGCAAAGGCTTTACGGATTGGTTCCAGGTTCAGCTCATTCATTGCAGCACTTATTGAATAAACACCTTTGCCGGAAAGGTGGTAGTACAATCTTTCAAATGAACCATCGTGGTCATAAATCTCACTAAAATTTACCAGTGCATAATATTCAAAGCCATTAAGGTGAAAATGGAACCCGTTGTGAAGAATATCTTCGCCACGGACCAGATGCTGTAATTTGGTCCTGTGATTTGTGTAAGTGTAAAAATATTTTTCGTCTGTATTTATACTTAACGCCCGCACAATATTGCTTGTAATTATTTCTTTATCAGTATTTGCTTTAGGGCTTGTATGTCCTATTGTGCCGGATGTCCCTTGATAGGCGTTATTATAAATTACTAGGGATCTTTCGCCGTTCTGAAAATTAGAATACGCGATAATATTTTCATTTACAAAGCCTCGGTCATCGAAGAAATCATAAAGTTCAAAATTATCGACCTGGCTAAACAGGTAACGCTTTTGCAGCAACGGAAAAATTTCAGCTTGATGCCTGCTTATTAAATTCTGGTCGGGAATCTCATCATAATAAGCGCGTTTATATTCCATCCCGTATTTTTCTTTCAGTCCTTCAACCTGTCCGTGTCCAAACATTGGGAGCCCCGGTAGTGTGATCATCATTATCACAACACCAAAATATTTATCACCATTTCCGAACTGATTTATTGCAGTTTCTTCATCCGGGTTACTCATAAAGTTTACATAACGTTTCAGAATTTCCGGGTTAAATTCGAGTGTGTTTTTTATCAGTTCGCGGAATTTATTGTTCTCTTCCTTCATCATCATATGCATGAAAGCGCTGTTGTAAACTCTGTGCATTCCGAGTGTACGGACAAAATATCCCTCCATAAGCCAGAAAGCTTCAGCGAGCAGGAGAGTCTCGGGCATTTCTTTATTTATTCTGTCAACAACCTCTCTCCAGAATTCATCCGGCATTGCATTGTCAAATTCAGAGCGTGTCATCGAATAATCGGAACGTGTTGGTATTGCTCCGCCTGTGCCCGGCCTCGGGTACCAGAGACGCGCGTAATGTTTTTTTGTAAGAGTCATCGCCGCATCAAAGCGTATAATCGAAAACTTCCGTGCGACGTGCATTATGGTCTGTATTAATGATTCACGAACTTCGGGATTCATAAGGTTCAGCTGTGCGGTGTCATTCCACGGCATACTTGTCCCGTCGTTACCGTGATAAATATATTTTATGCTTCCTGTTAAATTATCCTTTCGCTGAAATACTACTGCGGCGTCTTCGCGTGAATAGTATTTGTCTTCGATGCGCACTTCTACGCGTGTATCGTCCGAGAGGTTAGTTCCATTAAACGAGTAGTTCGGGAACGGGGGATAGTCCGTTTGTATAAAATACTCGGGTTTTTCAACCATCCATTTAGAATATATACCTGTGTGATTCGGGACCATATCACTTGCAAGCCTGATCCCTTTCTGCCAGGCGCGGAATTTGAAATTTTCAAATGCCGTTTCGCCGCCGAGTTCTTCTGCTATTACATAATCAAAAAGTGAATAAGCAGAAGGCGCTGCTTCAGGGTTGCCTGTAAGTTGTTTAATTTTTTTGGAGGCGCTGCTTCTTTCCCATACACCGATGAGCCAGAGCGAAGTGAAATTCCAGTTTGCGAGCTGGCTGAGTTCTTCATCGGGAATCTGATCGAGCCGGGTGATAGGTCTATCATATTTTTTTGAAAGCTGGTCGAGCCATACGAAAATATTTTTTGCGATCATAACAACTTTCGGCATCCAATCTATGTCAGACGTAAATTTCTCCGTCTCTGCGTAATAATAATTCAGCTCATCTTCGGAAAGCTCCCGGCCGCTTTTTAGTCTTTTCTGTAATTCAAGATAATGCTCGTCAGTTTCATATTTTGGAACTGGTGGAGTGGATTTATGAAATCCGACTCCGAAGAATCGTGCGTCCTCGGCAAAAAGGTCCTTGCTTAACAAAATCCTGTCGCCAAATTTTTCGTAAATATAAACTCCCCATTTTTCCCTGATGAAATTTATCTGATCATCAAGATTAAAAGGGTTTGATAAAATTGGCTTCTTCAAAAATTGAGTCAAAGAAAGATTTTCATCTCCGAAAGGTTTTTCAGTATTGAAAAAATTATCAGCCTCTTCAATAAGTCTCTTATAGTGAGTCTTGTTTTTCAGATCATCGTCTGAGAAAATTTCATTAAGATTTTGGGTCGCCGGATTGATATTCCCTATGTCAAGAAGCAAGAGTTCTTCCAGAATAATCTCACGATTATTTTTCCCTTTTGTATTTCCGGCAATATATTCTTCGCTTGTAATTTTACCTGATTCTACATCCGGCGGGGGGAAGTCATTGATAAATTTCTCAAGTATTTTCTCAAAATTGTCGCCGCCGGTTTTTGTCATCAGATAATTAACTGCACGATCGAGCACACCGCTGTTTTCTTTTTCGTATTGATTTATTATAAAATGGAATATTTCGTGGAGCAGGCCGGCAGCATTTATTTGGCCAGGTGTTACTATCCGGTCAGTAATTCCTTCAGAAGTTCTCTTAGAATTAATCTTATGTGCCAATGCACGCGCCTGACGGAAATTTGCAACTATCAGGTCGCCATTAATTGAAAAGAGTGAAGATTCAATCTCGTATTTTTTCCGTGCTTCTTTTAATACCTGGAATTCGTATCGGGGCATAAATTTACATTATTTAATTTTTTGTGCTAATTAATAATATAACAAAAGTTTAAGCAAAAATTTGGAGTGATTTAAGGGTGAGTGTAGCGTACTACTTCATTAACTGTCATCCCGAACTGGGTTCGGGATCGGCTATTTAGTAAGATTCCAGATTGATACCGGGAAAACAATAAGGACTATCTCTTATGAAAGGCGATACTTGACCCAACCCAGGTTTTGTTTTTGTTGTAGTCAACTCCCATCATTTTGCCTTTGCTCATTCTTACAAGGTTATTCACGAGGACTGGCTCATCTTTCCAGAGATACATCATCCTGATTTCAACTTTCGCGGGCTCATCGGGAGTTTCTATTATTGGTGCGTAGTTTATCTTTTTCTGAAGAATGTAATTTTTCCTGTCATCTATTGTATCGAGAAATTTCTTAGTCAGGTCAATTTCAACGCCGTGTCCTGCAAATGAATAGAGAGGCTTTAAAACATAATTCTCAAGGTCGTCCGGATAGTTATCCTTTTCGTCCAGGAAATAACAGTCGGGATTGTATTTGTTTTTTAAATAGGGAAGAGAATGTTTGCTTATTCTGAAAAACCAGTTCGGGTGTCCCGCCCACTGGACATTTAGGGTATCAAAAATATTAAAATTGATGCTAATCTTTTTTCTTTGGAGTTCATCAAAAATTACCCGATTATAAATTCGTTCAATTTTAATCTCTTTATTGTTGTGGTTATAAAACAGATCTTCCCCCGATTGATAAATATCCTGTATGTCCACTGTTCTAATACCTGTTATTCTTTCTGTTTCTGCAAAATCAATTCTCGTTTTTTGATTTGCCGGATCAATTTCCATCAGTATAACATTTGCAGGATCTTTATCACCAAGAATAATTTCCTGTAATAATATTTCATATCCTTTATTATCCAGTCCGCTGAAAAATGAAGTAAAATCATCCGGTATTTGGAAATGCTGGCTGATTTTTCTGCCAAGTAAATATTGATAAGCGTAGAGGGAAGGGAAGCCCTGTAGTTCAATTAACCTGGGAACAAGTTTGCTGCTTTCATCCTCACAGATTGCATAATCTATTTGCAGGAAGCAGGGATGATTATCATACCCGGCAACATTTAATTCCCCCGGTACAGCTGATTTCGAATGTTCCTTAAATTCATCGCTTCTTAAAGAAGTAATTATTTCGTTTCCTGCATTTATCAGTTCACCTGTTATTTCCGGGGTGAGAAAAACAGGAGTTTCAGAAACTCTGAAATCAGTAGGATAGTTAACGGAAGAATCCAGGTCATTTAAAAATTGTCTGTATGCAGATTGTGAAAACTCTCGGTTGTATTTATTTCGGAGTTCAGGGATCATATAATTTATGAGTAAATAAGATTCAGTTTATTTTTTGCTTCTTCGAGGAAATTAGGAAGAACTGTCTTTCTTGTCAGTTTTATTTTGTCCGGTTGTTCAAGCAGGTTCAGCATTTCTACATATTTTTCCTCTCCGTACTTTTCAACTACCTGCTTTTTTCTTTCATCCTGTTTCATATGATAGATCATACTTTCAGGATCGGCTTCAGGATGAAACTGAGTTCCCGCAATTTCTTCGTTTATGCGAACAGACATAATAGCTTTCTCATCGAGTTCTTCCTCGTGCTCTGTTGACAGAATTTTTGCCCCGATATTATCCAGTACTTTTAAATTCGGATTAATTACATGATAACTTCTGATGTCGGCAGCATAAAGAGGATTGGGGAGGCCTTTGTAAATTATATCTTTTTTGCCATCGGGAGTTAATTTAAAAGGAATTACTCCAAATGATTTGGACGGACGTTTTTTTATTTCTCCGAAATTATAATAACGCGCCATCAGCTGAAATGAATGACAGATGAAAAACACGTATTTTTTCCGATCGTTTGATTTCGCATTAAAATTATTAATCTCATCCAGCAGGTTGAAATATTTTTTCTCCCACACTTTACCATCGCCATCAAAAGGATCACCGGGTCCGCCGGAGGAAATGAATATATCATATTCCGCTGTTGGAATTTCGTCTTTATCTCTTGAGTGAAAGTGGTCGAAATCCAATCGTACTTCTGAAAGAATTTCCTTTATGCAGCGAATCCCTTCGTTAGGCTCGTTGTTGTAAAGATCAATTATAGCAGCATTTATGCCATTTTTTGTCATTAAAATCTCCGAAATGTCGGTTTATTTTAGTCCGTAACTTGTTTCCTGCACAATAAAATCGACTACTTTTTTCATGTCATTCGTTTCTTCCCAGACAGCAAGTTGCCGGTCAGCACCTGTTCCGTTTTCCATAATCTTGTAGATATAATTTATCTCTTCGCGCGAGCCGAGATCATCCAGGACATCATCTACGAATTCAAGTAGTTCTCCGATAAGAATTTTTGCTTCAATTTCTTCTTTTTTACCAAAGTCAATTAACTTGCCGGATATCCCGTAACGAGCGGCTCTCCATTTATTTTCATTAATTAACAACCTTCGGTAAAGACGAAAACCTAAATTTTGTTTTATCAGTTTGTAAAGTTTTGCTACAACAGCCTGGCATAGTGCGGCCAGTGCAATGGTTTCATCGACCCGCATCGGAATGTCGCAAATTCTGAATTCAAGAGTTTCAAAATATGGATGCGCTCTTATATCCCACCAGATTTTCTTTGCATCGTCTATGCAATTCGTTTTAATTAATAATTTTATGTAGTTGTCATATTCCGATAAACTTGTAAAATGATCAGGGATTCCCGTGCGGGGAAACCGATCAAAAATTTTGCTCCTGTAAGACTTGAAGCCCGTATTTCTGCCGACCCAGAAAGGAGAATTTGTAGAAAGTGCAAAAATATGCGGCAGGAAATATCTTGCCGCATTCATTATGTGCATTGCAGTTTCACGGTCATCAACCCCAATGTGCACGTGCAAACCAAAAATTAAATTAGCCCGCGCCACCTGCTGCATATCCGTAACTATGTTGTGATACCGGGGATTA
This sequence comes from uncultured Bacteroidota bacterium, assembly GCA_963783855.1. Lineage (GTDB taxonomy): Bacteria > Bacteroidota > Ignavibacteria > Ignavibacteriales > Ignavibacteriaceae > JAKAGZ01. The sequence goes on along the minus strand of CAWAPE010000004.1, from coordinate 404,045 downwards.
TCAGTTATTTCCTGTGTTTTCCAATCTGAGAAAGGATGTGTGCCTGCCGCGGCAATTTTTAAATTTTTACTATCTGCAAGCCCGGTTAAATTTTTTCGTAACTCATTTACTTCCTTATGTGCCTGTTTAATATCTCCGCAAACTCCCGTACCCATTTCAACAACTGATTGATGCATCTCGGGTTTTGCACTTTCTTTTAAAATAGATTTACCGTCTTCCAGTATTTGTTGAATGTGTGAACGAAGTTCTCTCGTTTCCGGATCAATTATCTGGAATTCTTCTTCTATTCCAATTGTAAAAAGTTTGTTGTTTCCCATTACTGTTATTACAATTTTTTATTATTAGCGTACGAGGTAATAAAATTACCCCAGGTTAAATTATTTTGTCCCGGTTTATGATTCTTTGCCCTGTTGATTGCCATCTTTGCTGAATGTTCAACAATCCAATCAAAATTTAATTCTCCCACAGAATTTAAATCTGCATCCGGAGCTGGATTACAAAAATCAATAGCGTAAGGAACACCCGCGCGTATTGCAAATTCAACGGTGTTGAAATCGTAGCCCAATCCTCTGTTTAACTCGAGCACACCTTCTTCAACTTTTTCCAGTAATTTAAGTGCAACCAGTTTTCCTTCTTTTACATAACGGAGGTGCTGAGGCTGTCTCGGGTCGTATTGCATAATGTGAACATCTTTTCTATCGAGGCAGTAACATCGGAAATATTCATCGAAAATTATTTCCTCCTGCAGCATCATCACAAGCTGGCCTGTTTCATTGTATGCTTTGTAAAATTCTTCGGGATTATTGACCTTGTAAACATTTTTCCATCCGCCACCTGAAAACGGTTTAAAGTAAGCAGGAAAACCGATGTAGTTAAATATGGATTCCCAATCGAGCGGATATGAAAGATTTCTGAATGAATTTTCATCTGTATCATCCGGGTGCTGGTTTGAGGGAAGTAAAACAGTTTTGGGGACATTTACATTAAGTTTAAGCGCAAGAGCATTATTAAAAAATTTTTCATCAGCGCTCCACCAGAACGGATTATTAATAACTGCAGTCCCTGAAAGTGCTGCGTTTTTAAGAAAGCCGCGGTAAAACGGAACGTCCTGAGAAATCCTGTCAATTATAACATCGTATCCGCAGGGCTCACCCTGGATTACTTTGTCTATTTTTACGAATTCTGCTACAAGATCTTTTTCTTTCTTGTTATTTATCCTGTCAACAAATGCCTGCGGAAAAGTATTCTCCTGTCCAAATAATATTCCAATTTTTTTCATTAGTGTCCTTTATAAAAAATTTCGATGTCTGATAAATTATTCCTGAATTAAATCTACCCGGTTATCTTTTCTAAATATTGCGGAAACATTTCCCGCCACCAGGGCCAGTCGTGGCCAGTTCCCGGCCTCAGATCCAGCCAGTGTAAAATTCCTTTTTGATTTAGAATTTCAGAGAGCCTGATATTTTCATCTTTGCACATATCATTTTCGCCTGTGCCTAATATTATTCCCATCTGTTTTATCCTTTCAAGATACCATTGGTCATCCAGATTTGGCAGATAGTCCGGGGGATTGTTAAAGTAACAATTTTCATCATAATAACCCATAATAAACTGTTTTATATTGAATGAACCACCCATGCATATTAAATTACTTACTTTATCCGGGTGACGAAAAGCAATATTTGCCGCGTGATATGCACCAAAGCTGCATCCGGCAAGTCCAACTTTATCTCTTCCTGAATCGTATTTTGCAAATTCAATTACATCGTTCAGAATAGCATTCTCGTACCCGTTATGAGTTTTGACCCTGTCTGCCGGGTGAATAGAATAGTTATACCAGCTATCGGAATCAATACTATCAGGACAATAAATTTTCAATTTTCCTGCATCAAGCAAATGAGCCACAGAATCAATTAACTGAAAGTCCTTATTCTCATAATATCTTCCCTGTGAAGTTGGGAAAAGAATTACAGGGTAGCCGTCGTGACCAAAAACCAGCATTTCAAATTCACGGCTAAGATATTCAGTGAACCATTTATGGTATTCTTCTTTCACAAATCCCCATAATATTAAAATTGGTAAAATGAAGGACAAGAGATGAGCGGCTGTAAATATTCTCTTTGTTTCCGGACATTAATAACCGGAAATATATATAATTAAATTGCTTTTGCAAGTGCTCACAGCTTTTGTATCTATCTGCTAAATTCAATTTTCGGCTTAAACAGAATTATGATAATTACTATTTCGTTTTTTTCTAGACTGATAGAAAAAGGAAGCATTATTTGGAAAAAGTTGCTAGTTTTTCACTATTTTAGAGCATAAATCAAATAATCTAATCCAAATTAAACTTAATTGATATTCTTTAGTTATTGAGGTAATTTTAAGTTTACCCTTAATTATTATTAGACTATGCAGCAAACCCCTTTAATGGCGCAATACAGTAAGATAAAAGCCGCAAATCCGGATACAATTTTGCTTTTCCGGATGGGCGATTTTTTTGAAACTTTTGAGGAAGACGCAAAAATTGCTTCAAAAGTACTGGGCATTACGCTGACTAAAAGAGGTTCGAGCGGTGCAGTTGAGGATATTCCTCTTGCCGGTTTTCCACACCACGCCATTGATTCTTATTTACCTAAGCTGGTACGTGCCGGTTACCGTGTTGCAGTTTGCGAGCAGGTTGAAAATCCGAAATTTGCAAAAGGAATTGTTAAAAGGGAAGTGATTGAAGTTGTTACACCGGGAGTAAATTTTTCCGATAAGATTCTCGATCACAAAAAAAACAATTACCTGATGGCAGTTTGCTTAAAGGAGGAAATTGCAGGAATTTCTTTTTCCGATATTTCGACGGGAGAATTTTTCACGTATGAAGTTCCTGAAAATCAGCTTTCCCAACAGGTAGAATCAATTTCGCCGTCGGAAATCCTGGTTCAGAAAAAAGACAAAGAACATTTTACAAAATTAATCCAGAAAATAAATTCTTCAATTCGTATCACGAAAATTGATGACTGGGTTTTCAATTTTGAGTACGCAACAGAATTGCTTGTGATGCAGTTTAAGACAGTAAACTTAAAAGGATTCGGGATTGATCAGTTTACGACCGGGATTATCTCAGCCGGCGCTGTTCTAAATTACCTGCAGGAAACACAGAAAGCAAATCTTTCACATCTGAATAAAGTGTCGGCATATAATCCTTCCGAATATATGACGCTTGATTATTCGACTAAAAGAAATCTTGAAATTACTTTCTCAATGCAGGATGGCGGAAGGGAAGGTTCGCTTATATCAATACTGGATAAAACCGAGACAGCAATGGGCGGGCGTTTACTGAAAAAATGGATATCTGCTCCGCTAATAAGCCTTGATTTGATTTTAAAAAGACAGGAAAGTGTAAATGAGTTTTATAAGAATAAAACTCTTCGCGGAAAATTAATTACAGAATTGAAAGAGATTGGGGATCTTGAAAGATTAATCTCGAAAGTTTGTACAGGGAGAGCAAATCCCAGAGAAATTATTTACCTGAAAAGTTCTTTGAAGAAAATTCCCGTTCTTAAAGAATTATTGAAGGGAGTAAAAGGAAAAACATTAAAGCAGCTTGAAGAAGGTCTGAACCCGCTTGAAAAAATAGTAGAAAGAATTGAGAAAGCAATTATTGATTCACCTCCTCTGAGTATTTCTGACGGTGGAATTATAAAGAACGGTTTCAGCCCCGAGCTGGATGATCTGCGCGATATTTCTCTTCACGGGAAAGACTGGATTGCCACTCTTCAAAAATCGGAAAGAGAAAAGACCGGAATATCTTCATTGAAAGTCAGCTTTAATAAGGTTTTTGGTTATTATATAGATGTGAGCCATACTCACAAAGATAAAATACCGGAAAATTATATCAGGAAACAGACGCTGGTTAATTCTGAAAGATTTATTACTCCCGAACTGAAAGAATACGAAGAAAAAATTCTGAACGCTGAAGAAAAAATTTACGAACTTGAATCACAGCTCTTTAATGAAGTAAGATTAATGGTTTCTGCTGAAGCAGAAGCTATTCAGCAAAACGCCAGGCTGATTGCAATGCTCGATTGTTTTCTCGCCTTTGCCGAATGCGCCGTTCAGTATAATTATGTGAAGCCGGAGCTAAGTGAAGATGATTCAATTGAAATTATTGAAGGAAGGCATCCGGTTGTTGAAAGGATTCTTCCGCCGGGAGAAAAATTTACTCCAAATTCATGCTCGCTCGATAACAGTAAAAACCAGATAATCTTACTCACGGGTCCCAACATGGCAGGAAAATCTGTTTATTTAAGACAGGCCGGACTTATAGTTTTACTGGCACAGATCGGGTCTTTTGTTCCGGCAACAAGTGCAAAAATAGGTCTTGTTGACAGGATATTTACTCGTGTTGGTGCAAGTGATAACATTGCCGCTGGTGAAAGTACATTCCTTGTGGAAATGCAGGAAGCGGCAAATATTCTGAACAATGCAACTTCAAAAAGCTTAATTTTGTTGGACGAAATAGGAAGAGGAACAAGCACTTTTGATGGTATTTCAATTGCCTGGGCTATAACTGAGTATCTTCATGAAAACCAAACATTAAGTGCAAAAACTTTGTTTGCTACTCATTATCACGAACTGAATGAAATGTCGGAAATATTTCCAAAAATAAAAAATTATAAAGTTGAAGTTCGGGAGTATGAAGACAAGGTAATATTTCTTCATAAAGTTAGCCCCGGCAGAGCAGATCACAGTTACGGTATACAGGTAGCGCAAATGGCAGGTCTTCCGGTTTTTGTTACGAATCGCGCAAAAGAAATTTTGCAGAACCTCGAAGGAAAAGAATTGACTCCGTATGAAATAAAAAAGGAAAAATTGAGCAAGCTCGAACGTGAAGATGAAAATCAGCTAAGGCTATTTGAAATTAAAGACGATAAAATAAGAAATGAACTGAACGATATTGAAATTAATAATCTAACACCGATTGAAGCACTTAACAAATTAAGTGAATTGAAAAAGAAAGTTAAAGAGGGAGAAAAGTGAAAATCCAAAATTTAAAAGTTAAAAACCAAAAAAATATTGAAGGAAACATGCTCAATGCTTTTTTACTTGTCTTGTTACCCCTTATAATTTTTTCATGCGGAAAGGATTATACGCCTGAGCAGAAAAAATATATCTCTGAGATTGAAAATTTCAGACAGCAAAAAGACAGCGAAATGAAAAATGATCCTTCTTCACCATTTAACCAGGATCCAAAAGCAGAATTTCATCCCCTTAAATATTATGATGTAAATCCTGATTTTGTTTTTAAAAGCAAAATCTATGAGTATCCGCAGAAAGATACTGTCACTGTAATGGGCACGAAGGGAGAGGCAAGAAAATCTATCAGGTATGGCTACGTTAAGTTTAATTATTTGAACAATCCTTACAAAATTAATGTTTATAAAGGTTGGACCAGAAACGGTCAGGAGTATTATTCAATCTGGTTTACTGATAAAACGACCGGTAAAGATACTTATGGGGTAGGACGTTATTTAGATTTTGAGTTAAAGCCTGATACAAGTTATATATACACAATTGATTTTAATTTAGCTTTTAATCCGTACTGTTCATACAGCGCGAAATATTCATGCGCAGTACCGACAAAAGAAGATCATATTGATTTGGCGATTGAGGCAGGGGAAAAGAATTTTCACAATTAATTTTATACGGAGAACATTGTGGTTGTTGTATTAGAAAAAAATGTAACACAGGAACAATTAGAAAATATCATAAAACATCTGGAAGATTATAAATTCTCTGTTCATAAGTCTACCGGAGATGAGCAGATTGTACTTGGTGCTATCGGTGTGCATCCTACCTTTGATATCAGAAAAATTAAAGTGCTTGACGGCGTAGCAGAAGTTTACAGGATAACTGAGCCCTTTAAGTTAGCGAGCAGAAGCTACAAAAATGAAAATACAGAAATTAAGATAAAAGATGTTGTTATCGGATCGAACGAAGTTATAGTTATGGCGGGACCCTGTTCAGTGGAAAATGAAGATCAGATATTCAAATTAGCGGAGATTGTCTCTAAAGCAGGTGCAAAAATTTTAAGAGGCGGCGCTTTTAAGCCAAGAACTTCTCCTTATTCTTTCCAGGGAATGGGAGAGGAAGGATTAAAATTAATGCGCAAAGCAGCTGATAAATACGGCCTGCTGGTTATTACTGAAGTGATGGAATCCAGCCATATTGACTTGATTGAGAGCTACACAGATATTTTGCAGGTTGGTGCCAGGAATATGCAGAACTTTCCGCTGCTTCGTGACCTCGGAAAAACTTCAAAACCGATTATGCTAAAAAGAGGAATGTCTGCAACAGTTGAAGAACTTTTAATGTCAGCAGAATATATCCTAGCGAGCGGAAATCAGGAAGTTATGTTGTGTGAAAGGGGAATCAGAACTTTTGAAACCTATACAAGAAATACTTTCGATCTTTCAGCGATTCCTGTAATTCACAAACGAAGTCATCTTCCTATTATAGCAGATCCATCGCATGCAACCGGACTGAGAGATAAAGTCATTCCAATGGCTCGTGCTGCAGTGGCAGCGGGCGCTGACGGCCTGATGGTTGAAGTTCACCACGAACCCGAAAAAGCTCTGTCTGACGGTCCACAGGCTTTACTACCCGAACAGTTTACAGAGCTTATGAAACAGGTTAAAGCTATCGCCGAAGTGATCGGAAGGAAGATGTAGGGATTCCATTAGAATTTATTTTTCTGTGATAAATCAATTATTTACTTTTGGTATAAAATAAGTTACCACAAAATTGGCTATAAAAGGGGCGAATGTGCTTCCTCCCCCGGGTTCTAAAGAGCCGGCCCATTGTCTTCTTAATTCAAAACCCGCCGAAAATTGGCTGGAGATATCCTTGTAAAAACCAAGACCTAATGTTATAGATAACAGTTTGTCACTATCTGAACTGAACCTGTCTCCCGATTTTGCTACATAACCTAAACCCGGTATAAATTTTATTATAAAATCTTTCAGGAAGTACTTGCACCCGAGCATCAGAGCAAATTCTTTTGTGCTAATATTTTCACCAGACCTGTGCCCATTTGCATTATTTCCCGAATTCGTTGAATTTGAATAGTTGAATTCCGGTTGTAAGTCGATCGACTTGCCAAGGGGAACTATAAAAGTTACCCCACCATAGAAGCCTAGGTCTGTAGCATAAGAATAATCTGATGATTCAGGGAATTTTATCCCTCCCCTGACCTGAATGCCAAGCCCTCGTTTGGTCAAATTTGAATTTTCATTAAGGCTGTCAGGAATGTTTGTTAATTTATTCAATCCGGAATCTTGATAAGGAAGAACTTTTGTCTTGCCCTGGGAGAATAGGGGAGTGCATAGAAACAAAAATAATATTAGAAAACAGTTCAGGAATATATCTCTGATTCTCATCAATCCTCCCCTTGGATTCAATTAAATGAAACTAAAATTAGTTAATGGTAATATACAAAATACATTACTTTATTAAACTTTGTATGAAAAATAAAAGTTTCTTACGATAGGGGAACGGGCTACACATATGACGAAATAGATTGTGGCTTTTATTTTGTATTTCATTTAATCATTTTTTCAGTTTTATTTCATATTCAGTTATATTATAATTTTCTAATGTCCCGGAAATTAAAAATTGCAGGTTGAAAAAATTTCCATAATTGGGCTTGGCCTTATTGGCGGATCTATTGCAAAAGCTGTAAAGGCATCGGGAGATAATATTGCAATAAGCGCCTTTGATAAGAAACACCGTGTGCTTCAGAAAGCAAAGAAAGAAAACATTATCGATGAGATACTCAAATCAGTTGAAGATTCTATAAATTCAGACCTTATTATATTAGCGATGCCGGTTGATAAATCTCTCGAAGCTTTCGAAACACTGCTCCCATTACTCACCAGAAAAAATATTATAACTGATGTGTGCGGAGTAAAAAATATTTTTGAAGAAAAACGTAACAACATTGAATCACAGGGACATTATATCGGTGCACATCCTATGGCAGGAAATGAAGCCTCAGGTTATGAAAATTCGGACTCAGGTCTTTTTAAAGGTACCAAATACATAATTTCGTCTTTCGCAACAAATTGTTCACGGATAAAAGATTTTCAAGATTTTATAGAACTTCTTGGAGCGAAAGCTGTTTTTTTGAATCCTGAAATTCACGATAAAATTGTTGCGAGATTAAGGCATATGCCGCAGCTTATGTCTGTAGCTCTTATGAACACAATCGATGGAAAAGACAGCACTAATTGTCTGGAATTTGCCGGCCCCGGTTTTAACGATATGACAAGACTCGCCTCAAGTCCGTTTACAAGCTGGAAATCAATTTTAAAATATAACCGTGAAGAAATTATTACTGCAATTGAAAAACTTCATTTCAATCTGACAAAAATTGAAGATTACCTGCAATGTGAAGACTTTGATAGTATAGAAAAAATGTTCAGGGAATCTAAAAGCAGGAAAGAGAAGAGCTAAATTCTATCTTTTTTTATCCGAATCTCGTGAAATTTTTATAACCTCGTTTTGTTCATTAGTTAAATCAGCTTCCAGCTGGAAGGTCGGGTGATTTATCCCGAACCTTACTTCCAGTTCTTTTTCCAGTTTGTCAATTATTAAATAGCCTTTGCTCAGCATTTGGTCTTTAATAACAACGTGCGCGGACAGAGCGTAAAAATTAGAAGCCAGTGTCCAGATATGTAGGTGATGAACTTCCTTAACGTCAGACATTGATTCAATAAATTTTTGTACCTCTTCAGGATCAATTCCTTCTGGTGTGCCTTCACTTAGAATATTAACCGTTTCAAGAATTATATCCCAGGCACTTTTAATTATAAACAAGCCTATTAAAATTGAAAAAATTGGATCGAGAATGAACCAATTGTAAAAGTAGATTAGTATTCCCGCAATTACTACAACTAAAGAATTTATTGCATCGTAAAAAAGATGCAGGTACGCACTTTTTGCATTAAGATCTTCTTTTGAATTTTTATGAAGCAGGTATGTTGAAAGAGCGTTTGCTACAAAACTTATTCCCGCAACAATTATCAGCCATTTCCCTATTACGGGTTCGGGATGTAGTAGCCTTCCCACTGCTTCATAAATAATATAAACTCCTATGATAAGCAGGGTGGAAGAATTAATAAATGCTACAATAATTTCAGCTCTTATATAGCCGTACGTTTTTTTCGAATTTGCTTTCCAGAACTTCATCTTAGCTGCAACTAAGCTCAAAACAAGTGAAATAAGATCGCTGAAATTATGAAGTGCATCTGAAATAAGTGCAAGACTATTACTTAATATACCGGCTGTAAGTTCTCCGGCAACTATAATTGCATTCAGGAAAATTGATATTGTAATATTTTTTTCTGTTGATCCGCGTGAAGTGTGGTTATGGCCCATGGTTTCTCATTTTATTTTCCTGAAAGTTAAGTGAGTTTGTACTTTTATGCAAAAATATATGATAAGCGACCTGTTTATTAGTTTTTCTTATCATCATTTTATGGTAATTTTACATCTTAATTTTAGAATTCATTTCGCAATCAATCGGATATAGATGAAAGTTCTATCTAAATTTTCAATTTTATTTATTATAACCTGCATAGCTTTCCAGTTAAGTGCAAATGCGCAGCAGGATGAGCGTTCTACGTTCAAGAGAACTTACTATGCAAACGGTGCTTTGAAAACTCTGGGCGAATATGTCAAAGGAGAGCTAAACGGATATTATTTCGAATATTATCAAACTGGTAAAATCTGGAAAAAGTGGGAGTATAAAGACGGGAAGGAAAATGGTAAATCATTCTGGTACTTCCCGGATGGAAAACTTAGTATAGAATGGAATTACAAAAATGGAATGAAAGAAGGTAATGCTCTCTGGTATTATGAAAGTGGAGAGCTTTGGGCAAGACAGAATTATATTCATGGTAAACTTGAAGGCGTTACTAAAACTTATTATAAATCGGGGGAACTGGAAGGACGATGGAATTATGTAAACGGCGAACTGAACGGATCGTCTTATACGTATTTTAAGAATGGTGATGTGGAGGTCGAAAAAAAATATGTTAATGGTCAGTCCAACGGCAGAACAACTGTTTATCATACAAATAAGGTTGTTGCACTTGAAGCGAATTTTGTAAATGATAAACTCGAAGGAGAAGTAAATATTTATGACCTTTCAGCAAATCTCAGAGTAAAAGATACATACAAAAATGGAGAACTGATAAATAGAATAAAGTATGATTATACCGGGAAGTTCAAATCACAGGAAAAAACAGTTAGAAATTATTATCCTGAAGGAACGCTGAAAGAATTAGTCTTCTATAAAGATGGAAAAAAAGAAGATGTTTCAAAGTTATATTATAAAAGCGGCTACCTTGAAAAAGAGTTATATTATATAAATGATACGCTCAGCGGCAGAACAACAATTTTTTATGACAACGGTATTATTAAAGCATCAGTCGATTACATAAAGGGAATTCAAAAAGGCATAACACGAAATTATTATCCCTCAGGAAAGATTGAATCTGAGGTAAATTATGAAGGCGGAGTTCCTAACGGTATTGAACTTACATATTATGAAAATGGGAAATTGAAATCTGCTTTTTATAACAAAGACGGAAAGCCTGATGGAAATTATAAAACCTATTATGATAACGGACTGCTTAAGACGGAATCGAATTATTCTGATTTAAAACTTAAAGGTAAAAAAACTTATTATTACAGGTATGGTGGTTTGAAGAAAGAAGAAAATTATTATATGGGCAGACTGGATGGTATGGTAAAAACTTATTCAGAGGAAGGAAAGTTAATAAAAGAAGAAAAATATACTTACGGCACTTTGATTACTACAAAAACATATAACGGGGACAAATCAGAGGAAAATCAATAATTGCTTAATTGACATTCTTGATTCCACAAATTAGATTGAAGAATAGCTAATATTAAGTTGAGTTTAAAAATGGCTACAAAAAAAACAAAAAAGAAAAATAATTTTACTGTTGGACTGCTTCAGTTGAAATTCAGTCCCGATACAGGAAAAAACCTTGCAAAAGCAGTTAAGTGGGTAGATAAAGCGGCCAAAAAAGGCGCGCAAATTATTTGTTTGCCTGAACTTTTTAGAACCCAATATTTCTGTCAGAAAGAAGATGTGGATATTTTTGATCTTGCTGAAACTTTCCCCGGTCCATCAACAATTGCTATGAAGAAAGCTGCAAAAAAGAATAAAGTTGTAATTGTAGTACCGATTTTTGAGAAGCGCGCTCCGGGAGTTTACCACAATTCTGCAGTAATAATAAATGCAGACGGTGAGGTTGCCGGAATGTACAGGAAAATGCATATCCCGGATGATCCGGCATTTTATGAAAAATTTTATTTTACCCCGGGTGACCTTGGTTTTAAATCTTTTGAAACCAGGTATGGAAATATCGGAACGCTCATATGCTGGGATCAATGGTACCCGGAAGGAGCAAGACTTACAGCTTTGCAGGGTGCGAGCATTTTATTTTATCCGACTGCTATTGGCTGGCATCCGCACGAAAAAGAAAAATACGGTAAAGCACAGTTTGAATCTTGGCAGACTGTTCAACGCGGACATGCTATTGCTAATGGTGTATATGTAGCAGCCACTAACAGAATAGGACATGAAATACCTGTCCCCGGCACTCCCGGCCTGGAATTCTGGGGTTCTTCTTTCATTTGTGATCCGCAGGGAGTGATAATTGCACAAGGATCAACAGATAAAGAAGAAGTTGTAATAGCAGAAGTTGATCTTGATCACATTGAAGATATCCGAAGAAATTGGCCTTTTCTGCGCGATCGGAGAATTGATGCCTACAGTGGAATCGAAAAAAGATTTTTGGACAGGAAGAAAAATTGAAAACTGAAAATTCAAAATTCAAAAAAAAATTTCCCATAGATTTAAAATACCGTATTCCTGCAGAATGGGAAAAACACGAAGCTACCTGGCTTGGCTGGCCTCATAACAGGGAAGACTGGCCGGGAAAATTGGCACCAATTTCATGGGTCTACGGGGAAATAGTAAGGAAAATTTCCGAAGGTGAAAATGTTCATATCGTAGTAGAATCAAAAAAGCATCAGCTTAATGCTGAAAGAGTTCTGAATGCTATTGGTGTAAATAAAAAGCGTGTGAAATTTTTTATCCTGAAAACTGATCGCGGATGGTTGCGTGATTCTGGTCCCGCTTTTATCAAAAATAAATCCGGTGAAGTTGCTCTTGTAAATTTTAAGTTTAATGCGTGGGCAAAATATTCTAATTATAAAAAAGACGAAAAACTTCCTGCCTTTATATCAAAAAAAATAAAAATGAGAAAATTTATCCCGACTCACAATGATCAATTCGTTTGTCTCGAGGGTGGAAGTATTGATATAAATGGGAAAGGAACGCTTGTAACTACTGAAGAATGTTTAATGGATTCCGAAGTACAGGTAAGAAATCCTGGATTTACAAAAAATGATTACGAACAGGTTTTTAAAAATTACCTCGGTATAAAAAATGTCTTGTGGCTCGGTAAAGGAATTGCCGGTGACGATACCCACGGACACGTAGATGATCTTTGTCGCTTTGTAAATAAAAATACAGTTGTTCTGGCTCAGGAAAAGAATTCATCGGATGCAAATTACAAACCCCTGCAGGAAAACCGTGAGCGTCTTCAGGATGCAAAACTCGAAAATGGATCGAATATTCAGGTAATTGATTTGCCTATGCCGGACCCCGTTATTTTTAAAGGGGAAAGATTACCGGCAAGCTATGCTAATTTTTACATCTCTAATAAATATGTGCTTGTGCCCACATTTAATGATCCTAAAGACAGGATTGCCCTTGGTAGATTGAGCGAACTTTTTAAGGATAGGGAAGTTACGGGTATTCATGCAGTCGATCTAGTCTGGGGACTGGGAACTATCCATTGTCTTACCCACGAACAACCCGGATAGTAAATTTTTTCAACAACTCTTCTCAATAGAGAAAATTTATTCTCTTAACCAATAAATTTTTTCAGAATTTATTACCCAGATCATTTTATTTACCCTTATAAGTGGTTATTTTATAAATATTTGATAGTTAGAAATTTGGATTATGCGGCATTTTATGGCATAATAATTTCTATGGTGGTTTAATCCTGACTAATTATCGATTTGTAAAAATCAAAAACTTAAGTAAAATATTCTGAAAATATCAGAGGAGAGTTTACTGTGATAATAGCTGTTCCAAAGGAAATCCTACCTGGTGAAAACAGAGTAGCCGTAACTCCCGATGTCATATCTAAATTAATAAAAGCCGGATTTGAAGTTCAAATCGAAAAGGATGCGGGTTTGAAAGCTGGTTTTGTTAATCAAAAATATACTGATTCGGGTGCAAAGGTAGTAGATAGCGTTAAAGATCTCTATGCAAATGCTGATATTGTTTTAAAAGTTCAGCGGCCTCTGGATCATCCTGATTTAAATCAGAATGAATTAGATCTCATGAAAAAAGGTTCTTTGTTAATAACCTTTTTATATCCTTTAAATTATTCAGAAGTTGCAAAAAAATGTGCTGAAAAGGGCATAAATGCAATTTCTATGGATTTTGTTCCGAGGACAACACTTGCACAAAAAATGGATGCATTAAGTTCTCAGGCAAATCTTGCCGGTTATAAAAGTGTGCTGCTGGCAGCAAATCATCTTGGAAAAATCTTTCCTTTAATGATGACTGCAGCCGGTACAATTTCTCCTGCAAAAGTTGTAATAATGGGTGCCGGAGTTGCAGGATTGCAAGCACTGGGCACAGCGAAAAGACTTGGTGCGGTTGTCGAAGTGTCGGATATTCGTTCTGCAGTTAAAGAAGAAGTGCAATCTCTCGGTGGAAAATTTATTGAAGTTGAAACCGATGAAGAAATGCAGGATGAAGGAGGCTATGCTAAAGAAGCTTCCGAAGAATTCTTGAAGAAGCAGAAAGAATTAATCTTTAAGCATATTACCGAAGCAGATGTTGTAATAACAACGGCACTTGTTCCGGGTAAAAAAGCACCTGTCCTTGTAACTGAAGAAATGGTTAAAAACATGAAAGAAGGCAGCGTAATACTTGATATGGCTGTTGAATTTGGTGGAAACTGTGAAATCAGTGAAAAGGATAAAGTAGTTAATAAATACGGTGTAACTATAATTGGTGAACCTAATTTGCCAAGTTTAGTTCCATTTCATTCCAGTGAGATGTATGCAAAAAATCTTCTTGCTCTTATAATGCATATAGGAAAAGAAGGAAAAATTGAAATCAACCTGGAAGATGAAATAACAAAAGGGTGTTTGATAACTCATAACAATGAAGTTGTTAACCCAAGAATTAAAGAATTATTAAATAAATAGAGGAAATGCTATGGATGGCTCTCTTTTAATGATGATATACGTTTTTGTATTAGCAATCTTTGTCGGATTTGAGCTAATAACAAAAGTTCCCCCAACTCTTCACACGCCATTAATGTCAGGTTCCAATGCAATTTCCGGAATTACGATTGTTGGTGCATTGCTTAGTGCCGGTATGCAAGAGTTCACAATAAGTACAATACTAGGAATGGTTGCCGTAATATTTGCAATGATAAACGTTGTAGGTGGCTTTATGGTAACTGACAGAATGCTTAAAATGTTTAAAAAGAAGTGAGTTAAAATATGAAAATAATTATTGAATTGACCTATCTGATTTCGTCTATATTTTTCATATTCGGAATTAAGAATCTAAGCTCACCAAAAACCGCACGAAAAGGAAACCTTTATGCATCAATAGGAATGCTATTGGCTATCGTGATAACTTTACTGGATAAGCATGTCTTAACGTTTGAATGGATTATTATTGGAGTACTTATCGGATCTCTGATAGGGGCTTTAATGGCAACCAAGGTTCAAATGACAGGAATGCCCCAGATGGTTGGCTTACTGAACGGTTTTGGTGGTGGTGCATCAACACTTGTTGCACTTTCTGAATATTATAAATTAGACACATTCCATTTATTAACCAGTACTCCTGCCAATACTCTTGTCGCAATCGTTCTTTCATTGTTGATTGGTAGTGTAACATTTACCGGATCATTAATTGCATTTGGTAAACTGCAGGGACTTGTAACTGGTAAAGTGGTAAAATATCCTTTACAGCATCCACTGAACGCGCTGTTAATTCTGGGTGTGGTTGCTGCAGGAGTTTTTGTGGTAATTAACCCGGGAATAGAATTAGTCATAATCGGAATTCTCGTTGTTTCACTTATTCTCGGTGTTCTCCTTGTATTACCGATAGGTGGAGCAGATATGCCGGTTGCTGTTTCTCTACTTAACTCCTATTCAGGTATAGCAGCTGCTTTTACAGGATTTGTACTTCAGAATAATGAGTTAATTATTGCCGGTGCGCTTGTTGGTGCTTCAGGCATTATATTAACCTTAATTATGTGCCGCGGAATGAATCGTTCCTTAATGAACGTAGTAATGGGCGGTTGGGCAGAAGCAGGTGGTGGAGGTCCCGCAACTTCAACTGGTGGTGGCGAGCAAAAGCCCGTTAAATCTGTTGATGCTGAAGAAGGAGCAATGATCTTTGATGCTGCCGAAAGTATTATTATTGTACCTGGTTACGGTATGGCTGTTGCCCAGGCTCAGCACGCTGTAAGAGATCTTACAAATATCCTTGAGAAAAAAGGGAAGAAAGTAAGGTTTGCTATTCATCCGGTTGCAGGTAGAATGCCGGGACATATGAATGTTCTTCTTGCTGAAGCGCAGGTTGACTACGAAAAACTTTATGCACTCGAAGATATCAATGATGATTTTAGTAACACCGATATTGCTTTTGTAGTTGGAGCTAATGATGTTGTAAATCCTGCAGCACGACATGACCAGAATAGTCCTATTTTCGGTATGCCTATTCTAAACGTGGATTATGCAAAAACTGTAATAGTAAATAAAAGATCATTAAATGTCGGTTATGCCGGTATTGATAATGAGCTTTTCTTCG
Organism: uncultured Bacteroidota bacterium; assembly: GCA_963783855.1. Taxonomy (GTDB): domain Bacteria; phylum Bacteroidota; class Ignavibacteria; order Ignavibacteriales; family Ignavibacteriaceae; genus JAKAGZ01. The sequence goes on along the minus strand of CAWAPE010000004.1, from coordinate 388,039 downwards.
GTGATAATACTTTAATGTATTTCGGTGATGCAAAAGATGCAATTGGTAAATTGACATCTGAAATTAAGAATCTGTAATTCTTTTTTAACCTTCGGGGTTAATATTAATCCCGAAGGTTTTGCTATTTTAAATTCTTCCCACCTTTTTTGGTTAAAACCCCTATATTTACCTGTACATTTTATAATTATTGAAAAATGAAAAAAATCTTTATCATTCTATCCTTTCTTTTCACGATCCCAATGTTTCCACAGAATAATGTCTATGATTTCCACTCTTATAAGCTGAAGATAGAGGGAAATTCCATTAAAACTTACTCAAATGAAAACAACATAATATTTGAAAAGAAATTTTTTCACCCGAAGGATTTTATTACCGATCTTGACAGCGATGGAGTAAAGGAACTTGTTGTAATTGATTATCTGGAAAAAAACAGAAAAATTTTTTATACCCTTTATATTTATAATACTATTGATACTTTTTACCTGGCAGATTCAATTTATTCAGGAATTATAAAGCCATATGGTGTATTTTCTGAAGATGTTAACGGAATTGTTTATGTAACGGGTGATACCCGGTTTGAAAGTCTTAATCAAGACAGTACAATTTTTATTTTACCTGTAAATTGCTGGAAATTTGTAGATGGTGAAGTATTTCTTGCAAATGCTTCAGTGTACGATGTCTTTTCAGATGAAAATAATCTTATTTTGCAGGCACTTGATGATTATTATCTTTCTGATGGAAAGACCTGCAATACAACCCGTAGAGTTCTGGCGTTTATTGCAAGTGGGTTTATCAATTATTATAATTCAGGCGAACAAACAGTCGCTGATAAATTCTTAAAAAAATATTATTTATGTAATAATTCTGAAGAGTTTAAATCCTTATTGTTAAAAATTTTCAACAATCAAAATTAAAAATATATGTCATTTTTGAAAAAGTTAATTCCACTGTTTTTATTTTCTCTGTTGATTTCATTTAATAGTTATTCGCAGGAAATACAAATTAAGAGCCTCAAATATTATCCTGGTAATAATGAAGCAGCATTTCCAGTTTTGGAAAATGGTACAGGATATATTTCAATAGATTTTGATATTGATTCAGGGCACCAACCTGATTTAAGCATTGTATTCCGGTTCTGCGACAGAAACTGGAAACCGTACAATAATGCATTTTTAACAAATTTTGGCAAAAATATTGCCCCGAATCTTAGCATGAATAACTTGCCAACGACCATACAGCAGGCAATGTATCATTTTCATGGACGCTACCCGGATAACAATGGCTACGTTACATTCCCTTTTTCCGGCAACTGGATGTTTTTTATTACTGATGCAATGGATACATCAAAGGTTTATGGTTATGGAAAATTTTATGTTATTCAGAATGAAATAGCGGTACGCGACACAATAAAGAATGAAGTTCTTGAGGGTAATAATTATTTCCCGAATGATTTGGGCAAAGTATTCAATATTACAACCAGTTTTATGGTTGGGGATAAACTATTTCCCGGATTTGTTGATTGTGTTTATATAATAGAAAATCACAAAATTGATTACCCTGTAATAATTGATAAGAATTTTAACTCAGATGTTCGTCAGTTTTATTCAGATGGTAATAGGGGATTCAGATTCATTGCCCGGGATATTCGTCCGGGGAATGAATACAGGCAGGTGGACCTGAGAGATATAAATAAATATAATTCGGTAAATGTACGGGCACAGTTTGATGGGCTGGAATATTCGAGATTTTTTAAAGAGGGCAGGCGTGACCTTAACGGCGGCTCGATAATAGACAATTATAAAAGTCATAATTCAGATTACATGAATGTGAATTTTTCAATCAGGCCACAGGATAAAGTTTATGGCGAAGTATTTCTTGTAGGTGCATTTAATGATTGGAAACTTTCTCCCGATTATAAAATGGACTACAACAGCGGAGTATTTACAAAAACCATCCAGCTAAAAAGAGGAATTTACGACTACCAGTATGTTGTGGCGGAGATAAACCGCGGTATTATTGAAAATCCCGATTGGTATATTCTTGAAGGTAACAGTTATGAAACTTCAAATGAATACAATGTCTTTGTTTATTACACGGATCAGAATTACGGTGGATACGATAAAATAATTGGTTACAATAAAATAGTGAGCAAATAAATTATGGATAAATTAAGAATAGCAGTTGTTGGTACAGGACATCTTGGGAAACTGCATACTAAAATGCTTTCACAAATATCAACCTCAGAACTTGTAGGAATTTATGACAGCAATCAGGAGCAATTAAAAAATGCTTCAAATGAATATAGAGTAAAAGCATTTACAAATCTGGACGAATTACTGGACTCTGTAGATGCAGTTTCAATTGCTGCAACTACCAGCGCACATTACGAGCTGGCAAAAAAATGTTTTGAAAAAAATATTCACGTATTTATAGAAAAGCCGATAACTGCTACAATTCCACAGGCTGAAGAACTAGTAAAAATTGCTTCCGATAAAAAATTAAAACTCCAGGTAGGGCACATTGAAAGATTCAATCCTGCGCTGGTATCTCTTGAGAAATATATCGAAAAGCCGATGTTTATTCAAACTGACAGGCTTTCGCAATTTAATCCACGCGGAACAGACGTTGCCGTTGTTCTTGATTTAATGATACACGATATTGATATAATTTTAAGTCTGGTTAAAAGTGATGTAAAAGATATAGAAGCCAGTGGCGTTGCAGTTGTTTCAGAAACAGTTGACATTGCTAATGCAAGAATCAAATTTGAAAACGGGGCTGTTGCTAATGTTACAGCGAGTAGAATATCGCAGAAAAAAATGAGAAAAATGAGACTTTTCCAGCGGGATAATTACATCTCGATTGATTTTATCTCCGGTGTCTCCGAAGTTTACCGCCTCATTCCTGTTGATGAAAAACCCGCTTCTTCTATGATTTCATTCGGAGAAATAGGTATTGGCGATAGAAAAAAACGTGTAGTTTATGAACAGCCCGAAATGAAAGAAATAAATGCTCTTAAATATGAACTTGAATTATTTGTAGATGCGGTATTAAACGATAAGCAGCCAAAAGTTTCCGGCGAGGATGGATTAAAAGCTTTAAAAGTTGCTGATATTATTCTTAAGAAAATTGAAGAATCAAAACCAGATGATACGAACATATCCTGAGTAAAAGGAAAAATACATTATGAGAAAGAAAATATTAGTTGTCCTAGTTCTCTTTGTAGCAATTGTCGGCCTTAATTGCAGTGTATTAAATACAATCACAAATATTTCCCGCCTTAAATTTAAGATCGGAAATACAAGCAATCTGCAACTTGCCGGAGTTTCACTTGAAGGGAAAAGAAACATTAATGATTTTTCCTCACTAGACGCTCTTAAACTATCCGCTGGTTTTATAAGAGGTTCATTACCTTTGACATTTACATTATATGTTGATGCTGAAAATCCTAATGACGGAACAGGGGGATATGCCAGAACAAATGCCACAATTAATTCCTTTCCGTGGCGATTATTTATTGATGATAAAGAAACTATTACTGGTAATATCGGAGCGCCTGTTTCTGTACCGGGTACCGGAGAAGTTACGGTAATGCCTCTAAGTGCAACTGTGGATCTGGTCAAATATTTTAAGAATAAAGGATATGAGGCTATTCTTAATCTTGCTCTTAACCTGGCCGGACAGGGAACACATCCAACAAAACTAGCCCTTTTTGCTCAGCCCACAGTTCATACAGCTCTTGGAAATATTAAATATCCTGAAGAAATTAAAATTGTAAGCCTGGAATACTCAAAATGAGGAAACAATACAAACACGCAATCGGCGTAGATATTGGCGGGACTAATATTAAACTCGGGATTATTTCAGACTCCGGCAAAATTGTAAAAAAAACCATGGTTAAAACCATGGGAGATGACGGGCCTCGTGTTGTTGTATCACAGTTAAAAAAAGGAATATATGAGCTACTTCAGAAAAATAAGCTTAAAATTTCCGGAATAGGAATTGGATGTGCAGGCACTGTCATCCAGTCAAAGGGTATTGTAGCAAATCCACCTAATCTGCCGGGATGGGAACGAGTGGGGCTCGGAAACATTATTAAAAAAGAATTTGGACTGAATGTTTTTCTTGATAATGATGCAAATGCTGCAGCAATTGGTGAAATGCATTTTGGTGCCGGCAAAAAATTAAATTCATTTATTATGGTCACACTCGGAACCGGAATAGGCGGAGGGATTATAATTGACCGGAACATATATCACGGTGATTTTGGCGCGGCGGGTGAAATTGGACATTCTGTGATAGATATTTATGGACCTGAATGTAAATGTGGATCTTACGGTTGCATAGAGGCATATGTAGGTAATCACTATCTTGTCAAACGAATTCAGAGTGAGATAAAAAGAAAACCTGACTCAAAAATATGGGATTTTGTTAATAACAACATAGACAATCTGAGTCCGCGTATAATAGATGAAGCCGCACAGGCAGGCGACAAATATGCAAAGGAAATAATTAAGCAGACAGGTGAATACCTGGGCTGCGCTTTTGCTTCCTGGGCAAATATACTTGATATCAGCACTTTCGTGGTTGGCGGAGGAGTAGCTGGTTTTGGTACTCCGCTTTTTAATGCGGCGCGTGACAAAACTGTTGAACGAGTTTTAATACCCCTTAAGAAAAGAATTAAAGTGCTTCCTGCAAAACTAAAAAACGATGCAGGAATAAAAGGCGCATCAGCCCTCGTGTTTTATAAAAATTAATGATCTATTTCTTGAATATATCTCAGATTTAGTCTCAATTACAATAAATTTAAAATATTATTATATAATTTAACAAATGACATAATATGGTGTTATAACATGTCAGAAATATTCATCTCAGCTTTTCTAGGGGCTTTTAGTGCATTTCTTTTTTTTAGGATGGGTGAATTTATTAATCGAGTAGTACAAAGAAAATACACTCATTTATCTGCATTGGTAAAATTGGATAGGGCATTAAATGAAAATTATGATATCTTAAACGGAAATGGTTATCATTATGAAATGTTACGTAAACAAAATAAAGAAGCAAAAGCTCAAAATGTTCCGCTCTTTTCTGGTAATAGAATAAGTCCAATTTTTATTGATGACCAATTGTTAAGCGATTTGGTTAATATTGATTATTATAATGAACTTTTTTCATATAAGACCAAAATTAGAAGGTTTAACCAAGATTTAGAATCTACTTTTGCATTATTAGATATGCTGAAAAATTCAAGAATAAATAATATTATAAATGATGAAACTTATAGAGTAGGACAAGACAATATATTCAATAAGTTGTCTGATATCAGTAACTTTAATAATCATTTACAGAATCTTACTCGAGAATTAATTGCAAAAGCACGGGTTTTACAAAATGAAGATCGAACATTTTCACAAAGATTTTATAATTTAATAATAAAAAGAAGATATTCTGATAAATTTAATGGACTTTTTCTAACAGAACTAAAAAAAGTTGATAACGATATTTCTAGGGTTACAAAAAAAAGTAAAGAAGAACTTGACAAAATTTTTAATTATCATTGAACCCATAAAATTGTTACAATTAAACAGTGTCTCTATAACTTTCCTTTTGAAAGTTTCGAATACAATCAGTCTATGTAACATCTCAATTTTACCTTGAAGAAAGTAACACTTGTAACAGTTTTCTCGAAATTTTCGTCTTATTCATATAATTTACATTACCGAAATCTGCCAGATATCATTATCTTTCCAATATGAAATTTTTTCTCTCCGCTGTAATTATAGTCCTCGCATTCAGTTACGCTCCGGCCCAGGAGTTAGCGCCTCCCTCTGCCAAATCTGACAGCCTAAAAACATTTCCAGATTCACTCAGGACAGCACCTGATTCGCTTAAAGACAACTCAACAGGCATTGATACAATTATTTATGCTAGTTCATCCGACTCTCTCATCTTTTTTGTAAATAAAAAGAAAATGGACCTGTACGGCACAAGCCATATTGAATTCAAAGACACAGATCTTAAGAGTCATAAAATTTCAGTAAACTTTAATGATAATACCGTAGAAGCAACCGGGGCATATTCCGACACATCTAAAGCAGGTTTGCCGGTATTAAAAGAGGGAGCAGAAATTTATTCGGGGGAAAGGATAAAATATAATTTTAAAACAACTCAGGGTTACATTACACAGGCTGGTACGGAGACAGACGGAACTTATTATAAAGGCGAGAAAATTAAAAAAGTAAGTCCCGATACTTATTTTATTAAAGATGGGATTTACACAACCTGCGATCACAATCCGCCTCATTTTTATTTTTATTCTCCCAAAATGAAAGTGATTCAGAACAAGGAAATTGATGCCCGCTGGATATGGCTTTTCTTCGGTGGAGTTCCATTCCCGGTTCCACTTCCATTTGCTGTTTTTCCTATACAATCAGGGAGGAGATCAGGTATTATTGCACCTGTAATTGGCGATGATAAGCGGTTCGGAAATTATCTTTCTCACTTTGGATATTTCTGGGCAATAAATGATTACATGGATGCGAATCTAACAGCGGATTATTACACACGCGGAAGTTTCGCGTTGTCGAGTCGTTTCAGGTATGTGAAAAGATATAATTATAGCGGAAATTTTGAAGCAGGTTATAAGTTTTTCAAAGTTGGTGAATCAACTGATCCGGGTTCTACGGAATCAACGGACTGGCGTTTGTTCTGGTCGCATCATCAAAATCTTACTCCCACAATGCGTTTCGATGCAAATCTTCAATTTGTATCTACCAATTACCTTCAGAGAACAAGTATAGATTTTAGCCAGGTTCTGCAGAATACAATAGTTTCTAATGCCACTTTGTTTAAATCCTGGGAAGAATCGGGTAACAGCATGTCAGTTAGTTACAGCCGGACTCAGAATTTGCAGTCAGGTAATATTTATGAAGTTCTGCCGAACGCCTCTTTTAGCAAGTCTCAGAGTTACCCTTTTAAAAATGAATACAGTAGCGGTGATCAGAAATGGTATGAACTGATAGGTTATAATTATAACGGGCAATTCCAGAACGTTAGAAATAAAACAAATGGAGTGCTTGAATCAAAATTGGGATTTTTACATTCAATAAATCTGGGACTTTCACCAAAATTCGGGCACATCAGTATTTCACCCAACCTGGGTTACCAGGAAAAATGGTATAACAAAAGAACAAAGACTTACAATGCCGGCCCCGGTTACAATGGTGTAGATTCCATAGCGACAGAACGCGTAAATGATATAAATTTTGTAAGAACTTTTAATTTAAGTGTGTCAGCAAATACAAGACTTTATGGAATGTTTACTCCGCACATTCTAGGTATTGCTGCAATCAGGCATACAGTGTTGCCTGGTATTTCATACAACTATCAGCCTGATTTTTCGAGACCCGGCTGGGGATATTATGGTACCTATGTAGATGCAAACGGAAACGAAGTAAAATATGATAAATTTGCCAGTGAGGTTTATGGAGGGGTTCCCAGAGGTGAGCAGCAGAATATTTCTTTCAGCTTGGGTAATATTTTTGAAATGAAAACAGAAGTTGATCCAACAGACACAACCTCTCAGGAAAAGAAAATACAATTATTAAATCTGAATGCCGGTATAAGTTATAATTTTGCTGCTGATAGTTTGAAGTTTTCAGACATAAATGTCGGTTACAGAACACAGATCGGAAATGTTTTAAATCTTTCAGGTTCTTCCAGTTTTACACTTTATGATTATGCGGGAAGAACAAGGATAAACAAATTTCTCGTTAATCAAGGCAAAGGTCTGGTAAGAATGACGAACTTCAATTTTTCAATTTCTACCAGCCTCTCAGGTGAAAGAACCAGTTCTGCGGAAAATGTTGTGCAATCAGATTCTGCAATACAAAAAGGAGAATTTGAGCTAGTTCAGGAGAGCAATGCTATTAACAGGGGAATTTACGATAACCGGGAAGCTGATTTTACAATTCCGTGGGACATCTCACTAAATTACAATTACTCGGTTTCCACTCCAACGCCATTGGATAAATATAAATCATCTAACATTAGTGCTAATCTTAATTTCAATCTTACAAAAAACTGGAAAGTTTCTCTTACTGGAAGTTATGATTTTATGCAGAAAGAGTTTGTAGCCCCGCAAGTTAGAATATCAAGAGATCTTCATGCGTGGATAATGAATTTCACCTGGAACCCGGTTGGCCTTTACACAGGATATATGCTCGAAATAAAAGTAAAAGCACCACAGCTTTCCGATCTGAAAGTAACAAAGAGAGATCAGTTCTTTAGCGGAAGATAGGTGAAATTATGAATTATGATTTTGGGATTTTGAACTAAATGAAAACAAAATACCCTGAAAGAATTATTTGCCTGACTGAAGAGACCACTGAACTAATTTATCTGCTTGGGGCAGAGGATAAAATTGTAGGAATTAGTGGTTTTACACTCCGACCTCCTGAAGCAAGAAAGACGAAACCCAAAGTATGTACCTACATCGATGCAAATTATGAAAAGATCAAAAAACTAAATCCGGATTATATTTTTGCATTCTCGGATATACAGGCAGAAATAGTAAAAAATCTGACTTTGCAGGGACACCATGTGGTGGTGTTTAACCAAAGATCAATAAAGGAAATCTTGCAAAACATACTTGTAATTGGAAGTATAATCGGCAAAAAAAGAGAATCTGAAAAACTGGTAAACACTTATGAAAAAAGACTTGAAGTAATAAGTAAAAAATCAGGGAAATTGAATTACAGGCCAAAGGTTTATTTTGAAGAATGGTATGAGCCAATGATCTCTGGGAATTTGCTGGGTGAGTGAATTGATCGAAATAGCTGGAGGAGAGGATATATTTCATGAGTTAAGAAAAAAGAAAAACGGAAAAGATAGAATCGTAACTTCCGAAGAAGTTATAAAAAGAAATCCCGATATAATTATCGGTTCATGGTGCGGAAAACAATTCAAAAAAAATCAGGTAAAGAAAAGAAATGGCTGGAGGAAAATAAACGCTGTTAGAAATAATAGACTATATGAGATTAAATCGGCATTGATTTTGCAACCCGGATCCGCTGCATTAACTGAAGGGCTTGAAAAACTTGTGGAAATAACACACAGTTATTAAATAAATATTTGTGAAAACTTCACTTTAATTCCTTCGCCTGAATAAGATGTGTTCAGCGCTATTCTAATCCCCCTTCTTTTTTTTTTGTGGTTTTACCTCTTTATCGAGATCGAAAACTTTCTTCCACTCCTCTTCATTCAGGATTTTGGAGAAGGCATCGGGACCAATTTTCCCCGAAGTTTCCCGATCAAGCAATTGCTTGTTAAATAATATGCCAAGAATATCTTCATCAATTGTATTTTTTGTAAAATAATTAAATACATTAACAGTTCTATCAGAATTATTCTTCACCTTATTTTCGAGATTCCATCTTGAAATTGGCGTCCACCAGTGGTCGAAGTGTATTATGTATGGCGCATATACTACGTGATTTGATGATTTCATAGTCTGTGAATCTTCAAGAAATACTGTAAAAGAGCTATCTTTTTCAAATCCTGAAATCTCTCTTGCAATCTCACCGGGAGTCATTTCCTGAGAAGACTTCTTATATTTTATCTTTTCTCTGTCAAAAAGCTTTGTTAGTTTTTGGGTACCTGATTTATCATACTGTGTGAATATTATGACCTGTTTTTTATAACTGTTTAGGCAATTTATGTGAGACAATAAAAGTTTGGTTTTATTACTGTCAATTTCATCACTTGAGAAGTTACAAATTTGCTTTAACTGGTGTATAAAAAAGAAAAGCTGCGACTGGAATCGGAAAGGATTTCCGGTAGATAAAATTTCTTTCAGACTATTTCTAGCGAGAAATATCAACTGATCATATTCATATTGCTGTTCCTTGTCAAGTGTCAGCCAGAAGTCTGTTTCATTTATCCCCGGTACTTGGCCTCTTACCTCGTTATATTTATGACTTAAAAAAACTGAGGGATTAAATTCAGGCAAAATGTTATCAGAATATTCTTTTGCCTCCAATCCGGAAAGTATCCAGCAAAATTTTGGGGCTGCCATATCAATAAATTGTAATAAATTATTTTGATATATTTTAAGGTTTTCGGCATCATCAAAGATAAGGCAGTCATATTTTCTAACAATGTCTTTTTTAAGATTGTTGTTGATCAGTGCTTCGTAGAGAAGTGTATAGGAAATAATTTTTATCTTAGAATCATTGCCCAATTGAGATCTAATATCAATAGATTCCGAATCAATGCAGTTACAGGACAATTCGGGAGCGAATTTTTGCAAATGCCCCAGCCATCCATAAGAACTTCCAGTTTTTGCGGAAATATTTAGATCACCGGTCGAATTATTATTTGTAATTATTAATACAGATTTTATTTCTCTATTCATTAATAGGAATTTGATTGCGAATAATGCTTGGATAGTCTTATTAAGTCCAAGTTCGTCAGCTAATAATGCATTTTTATTTGTTGCAAGAAATTTTGCACCTTCAATTTGATAATTACTAAGTTTCTCAAAAAATACCTGTTCTTCCTCTTGTGATAATTCTATTCTCGGCTGAATAATTTTATTTATTTTATCAGCCAATAACATTTCAATGTCACTTTCTATTGTAACTGGCGATGAGGAATCTCCTTCATAAAAAATAGAGAGATATGTTTTCAACGGAACGTCAAAATTTGGGATCTTAATTCTAAATCGTTTGGTATTCCACTTAAACAAATCGCTATACAGACTTAATGTCCCGGTTATTATCTGGGGATCAAAATCAAAAGGTGAATATAACAAATCTTCCTCAATATCCAGCTTATGATAATTGATGTTACTTATTGAGAGAGGGACATCTAGCAAATTTATTTTTGTATTTGAAACAGTAGTCCCGGTCATAGAATTTTCAAGCGGAGAAAGTAATTCAATATTGTATATCTCGGGCTTTAATTGAGAAAGGTAATCAATTATCCTTGGTAGCTTAATATGATAATTTATGTCCCTTATCTCTCCCGTCTTAACCCTTAAAGGATATTCTTTTATAGAATTAAAATATTTCTCTCCAAATAATAAATGATCTTCAAGGTTAATAAGTCTTGATGTAAGTTCATATGAGGCTTCTTTTTCACCTTGCTCCTTTATCTTAAGATAAGCAGATGCTCCCTCCTCTGTAATCCTTACAGCAATTAACTGTTTCAACTTATGATCAAAAGAAATATTTATATTGGTTACAGTTGTATTACCTAAACCAAAGAATACCGGGTTAGTTTTTGATTTAAGTGCAAGCCGTTTTGAGGATAACTTTAAGGTTTTGATCTTGTTAAACTTAAACTTAAATGGAGTGATTACCCCTTGAACTTTAACTATCAAGGGAATGTGATCTGTTTTCCACAATTCAGTTGTAAAGGTTTCAATTTCCCTGTAATCAAGTTCACTAACACGTAGAAACTTATTCCATAAAAAAGTTTCAGTCTCTTCAATCTTGGATACAGATGAGGCAACTTTTGCTCTTAATCTTTTAGTAACGGACATTATTCACCTGTTTTTTGCAGATGGACCTGTTCGCAGGCAACTTTAAGCCTTTCAAATGGTTCGAGGAGATTCCTGCTCTCTGCAATTGAATTCAAGTTTTCTTTTATTTCAGAAAATTCTCCTTCATATTTTTTTGAAATCTCGGTATATATTTTGGGATTTCCGGGATCAGGGGAAGATAGTTCTTCTTTCACTGAACTTTCTTTTGAAATGGTATCATTTTTATCGAAAACCCTTACGACTCTTACACCCTGCTTATTATTTGCTCCCAGGAAGAGAGGATCGCGTACAATTATAAGATCAACTTCCTGTGTAACTGCACTTAACAAGGGTACGGAAATAAGTTCAACCAAAATATGTTCCATCAGAACATCGCCATAAAGAGTTTTTTGAAAATTAGTAGGTTTTATAGGAGCCGTTACCCTGAACTCAATTGGTTTAGTGTCTGTATCGGTAACGAGAATTGCACCCATGATTCCATCTTTTTCATTGAGAGAATAAGATTCCAAAAATGCTATTTTAGTTAGTGCCATAATTCACCTGACTTCATTGTTTACAAAATAAAAATTAAAGGACACATATAAATACAATTATCTGCCCTTTAAAAGTGTTTAATGAAAATAGATTTAAGAATAAGAAATAGTTGCAAGCAATACAAATGAATCCGGACATTCACGAAATTCATAATTGGCCTGATTGAAATTCCGCTGGCCGGAATTGCGGGTATGTAATTATTATATATGTTTAAATAAGGTATTTTTACCAGTTTTACAAGTATTTTTTTAATTATTATTAATTAATGGAAATACTGAAAGAATTTTAAGATTTCTTAAAATTGAACAATTCCATAGGTTTAACCCGGGTTGGGATTGTGAAGCTATCTTACGGATGCGGGAACAGGTTAAAAACCTTTTAAAATTAGAAGAGAATCGATTAATATTGAAACTTTTGTCGTACCGGAAAGACCGGACTCAACTTTTATTTCTACATTGTGCCAGTTCATAATTGATTTTACAACCGAAAGCCCTAGCCCTGCACCGCCGGTTTTCCTGTTTCTTGAGCTTTCTATGCGGTAAAACCTGTCAAATATCTTATCGAGAAATTCTTTTGGTATGGCTTCGCCTTTATTAATAATTTCAACGGCTATTCGTCCGCCGGCAACTTTTTTAAGATTAATTGTTATGACCTGGTTCTCATCGCCGTATTTTACGGCATTATCAATCAGGTTGGTGAGCGCCTGGGTCATTAATACCGTGTCAATCTCAACAACTGGGTTGATATCTGAAACAAATTCAGTTTTTATATTTTTTTCAATTCCCAGGATCTTTAAGGAATGAACCAGTGCTTTCAGGAAATCCCCAAACAGTACTCTTTCCTTGTTAATTTTAATAAGTGAATTGTCAATTTTTGAAATTAGAAACATATTATCAATTATTTTCGTCAATCTAATTACTTCTTCGTAATTGCTTCTGAGCACGTCAATGTATTCACCATTTGATTTTGGAGATTTAAGAGCAATTTCCGTTTCACCTCTTATTATCGTGAGCGGAGTTTTAAGTTCGTGCGCGGCGGACAATGAAAAATGATTCATATAATCGACTGACGTTTTAATTCTTTTGATCATTTCATTCATCTTTTTCACAAGCCGCCCGTATTCGTCCCTGTATTCCTCTCCTTCAATTTTTTCATCTAAATTGTGGGCTGTGATTTCTTCGGTTTTCCTTATTATAGCATCGATTCTGGAAAGTGCCTTCGTGGATATCATGATTCCACCTATAAGAGCTACGATAAATAATAAAGGTGCCAAAAGCAGGTATATTTCAACAAGACTGTGTAAAGTTTGGGAGATATTATCCAGCGGATATGCTACTATTATATTGTAACTTTTATTGTTCAACTGCACGGCTCTAATAGTTCTCTCAGTTAGATTCGGATCCTTGAAATCAAATAAATTCATCGGACCGCTTTTAAGCGGGAACGAAAGAGTATCATTTGCCAGGTTTGAAGTTTTAAATAGGAGTTTATCATTAAAAAATATCTGTATGTAATTGTTCCTCTGGTTGAAAGCAACTTCATCATATATCACATCCCATATAAAATCATCGGTAGATTGGTATGCAGAATCAGGTTGAAAATGTTCTATATCTACGTGCTTTTCTGTCATAATCCTGGATATTGCCTGTCCTTGGTTTTTAAGTGCAGTATCAAGGCGGGCGAGAAGACTGTTGTAGAGTGAAATATAAACCAGCAGGCCTAATAGAATCTCCAGAATCAGAAAAATAGCGGCATACCATATGGAAGTCTTAAAACGGGTTGAAGAAATAAAGGGTTTTAATTTTGCTAACATAATCTTAATAATTCGAAAGGGGAGTTATTCGTCTTTAACAATGTATCCGATACCTCTCATAGTCTGTATGATTGTTTCTTTTGGATCGGAATCTATTTTTGAACGGAGCTTGTTAATAAAAACATCGACAATATTTGTCTCAGTATCGAAATGATAGTCATAAACGTGTTCCACCAGCTTTGTTCGGGAAACTACCTTGTTTTTGTTCCTGACAAGATACTCAAGGATCGCAAATTCTTTTGGCGTTAATATAATTTCCTTACCATCTTTGATAAGCCTGTGGGATAAAAGGTCGAGAGTAATATTGTTAATTTTTAAAAACGAAGCCTTGGCTCCTTCATTTCTTCTTAGTAAAGCCCTGATTCTCGCAATAAGTTCCATAAAAGCGAAAGGCTTTGTCAGATAATCATCCGCGCCTACATCAAGTCCTTCAACCTTTGATTCCACTGTATCTTTTATCGTAAGCATCAGAATCGGAGTGGAAATCTTTCTTTTGCGGATTTCTTTTGTTAATGTAACCCCGTCGATAAACGGAAGCATAAGATCCATTATAATTAAATCATATTCCTCAGAATCGGCAAGTTTTAACCCCTCTCTGCCGTCATTCGCAATATCGGCGGCATAGTATTCTTCTTCCAGCCCCTTTTTAATGAAAGAAGCGACTTTCTTTTCATCTTCGACAATTAAAATTCTCATAGGCTAAACATAATAAAAAAAGGAGAGTAAAGATAACTCTCCTTTTTAGATGGGATATCCCGGTTATTAATTATTTCTTAGAACTTTTCTTTTTCCTCATGTGTTTTTTTGTCATTGTTGCAACTTTCTTTTTTACAACCGGTTTTTCTTCGCTGGTTTTAACAACAGATTTTTCTTCTTTCATTTTAGTTACTGCTTTTTTTGTTTCATTCTTTGGTGCAGTAATGGTCTTTGAAGTTTTAACCTGTGTTTTTTCCTGCATTGTTTTTTCAGCTTTCTTTTTTGTTGTAACCTGCTGAGCCGAAATTGAAGTTGTAGTGAATGCAATAAGTACTATTACTGCAAACAGTGCTGAGAAAAGATTCTTTTTCATTTTACTGCCTCTTATAGTTTATAAAATTTATTGTACGGATTACCTTACCCGTTTTACAATCAAAACATACCTAGCGATGATTAAGGATGGCTTAAGAATCAATTAATAAAAATTAATCTGAAAAATTGCAATAAAGGCGTTGGAAATGTCGTAATATTTATTTAGATTAAGTCTTAATAATAATTATTATTTGAAAATCTACTGAATATCACATAATATGGGTTAAACTGATGGAAAAATCTTTCTCTATTTTGTCTATTGGAGCATTCCTTTTTCTGTTATTCACTGGTAATTTATTAGCAGACAGGCGTTATTTCGGGCGGTTATACCTGGCTAACACACTTCCGAAAGGAGCCTTTGAACTTGAGTTCTGGAATACGGGCAGGTTCGGGAAATATGACGGCTTTTATTACAGGTTTCAGCCAAGAATGGAGTTTGAATATGGCGTGACTGACAGACTGACCGCCTCTCTTTATTTTAATTTTAACCAGGTTAAGGCAGAAAATAATTCCTTCTCATCCAAACCGTTCGAATTCGGGTCGACTTCTCTGGAGTTAAAATACAGGTTTACAAACCCGGGTGAAGCTTTCGTCGATCCAGCAGCCTACTTTGAATTGTCTTACGGCGGTGATGAAATAGAATATGAGTCAAAGCTGATATTTTCAAAAAGACTCGGCAGATTTGTAACTGCAGTTAATTTCACCTCGGAAATTGAAAGGGAAGTTATTGACAGAGAAATTGGTTCGGAGTTCGAATTTACAGCTGGTGCGATGTACGATGTTTCTCCAAGTTTTGCTATAGGACTGGAATTTAAGAATCACAGGAAATACAATGATATCTACAAAGGACAAACCAGCCAGGCCTCGTTTATCGGGCCAACGGTAAATTATCAGGCAGAAAAATTTTATATAACATTTAATTTCCTGAGGCAGGTACACGGAACTCCTTCGTCCGGGAATAATCTTGATCTGCTAGGGCACGAGAAATATGAATTCAGAACTATTTTGGGGATTGATTTAGATTGAAAAAAATAATTTTTATTTCATTGATCTGCGGATATTTTAGCGAGCATGCGGTGGAAGCTACTTTAATAGCTAATATTAAAACAAAATATCCCGACGGCCTGGAGCTATACCTTTCAAAATGCAGTGGTTGTCACCGGCTTTATGAAAGAAAAGAATTTACTCCGGAAAAATGGAGCTAGATTATGTTCTCGTATGCAGAAAAAATCGAATGCAAGTGATGAACAAATTGATAAGATATTTAACTTTCTGACAGAGAGGGATTCTGTAGGACCCGGAGACTAAGACTAAAACTTTGTCTGGAAATTAAATGTTAAACTGGTCGGGAGGGTTGGAGTTTGATGTACACCGACTGAAACATTCCAGCCCAACTCTTCCGAGCCCTTTTTGTTATAAGCAACAACTGATCTTACTGCATTAATTGCACTTACAACCCGATTTAAAATAAGGGCTCCGGCAACGAATCTTAAATTGTTAAAAGCTGATTCACTGGATGTCCACATTCCCCGGTAAGTTCTTCTGTTTTCTGTCGTTTTCCAGTCCCAGTAATATTTCTCGGTGTTGTACATTTGATCAAATTTTCTTTCAAGAGCTTTCTCATCATTAAAATCATTTACGCTTATATAATCACCAATTGTAGCATAATAAGTATCATCCTTACCGTTATTATTCACCCCACCGTTTGATGCGGCAAAGGCTTTATAGTCATTTCTTTTCTGGTTTCCATAGGCCCGCATTCCAAAGTAAGTTCCCCATAGAGCAGCATCCGCTATAGTAAAGTATTTACCGCTTGAATAATTATCTGCATAAAGTTCACCCATTCCCGGTAGCAGAAGAGAAAAAACTATCGCCAAACCAACATTCTTCTTTTTAAAATCTGTTTGATAATTTAAAGCTTTTGATCTGGAGATAGACTCCTGAAGATTCCTGGAATCATTTTCCAGCTTAAGAACTTTCTGAGACGATAATTCCTGGGAATATATTAAACTTGTTATAAGCAGGAGAAGGAAGAGTATTTTTTTCATAAGTATTGGTAAAATTTTAAGGGAAGAATCATGCAACTTGTTCTATATTTTGTGCTGCTACAATTTCCCCGGTGCACATTTCGCTTTTTATATTTTTTATCTTAACAGCTGAAAATTCGTTGACCAGTGAATTATCATATTTCTGAAAAACTCTTACGTAATTTGATGAAAATCCACTAATTATTCCACCCTTATTTTGATCTTCAAATAACACTTTGAGAATTTTACCATCCATTGACCGATAAAACTGGTGTTTTTTCTTTTCACTTAAAATTCGAAGCATCTGGTTTCTCTTTTTTCTTTCAAATATCTCAACACTTCCTTCCATTGAGATAGCTTTGGTGTCTGGTCGCTCTGAATAAGTGAAAACATGCAGGTATGAAACGGGAAGGTCTTTTAAGAAATTATAAGTTTTTAGAAATTCTTCTTCAGTTTCTCCCGGGAAGCCAACAATAACATCAACGCCAATTCCAAGGTCCGGAATTCTTTCTTTTGCTTTATAAATCAGCCTGGAATAATCTTCAACTTTATAGCGTCTTTGCATAAGCTTAAGAACTTTCGGGCTTCCACTTTGTAAAGGGATATGAAAATGATTGCACATCTTTTCGTTATCAGCTGTAAGAGCCAGAATATTATCATTGAGAAGATTTGGCTCTATTGAACTTATTCTTATTCTGAAATCTCCGGGTACCGAAAGCATTTTTAATAACAGGCTGTAAAGATCAGTATCAAACGCATTTCCATAATCGCCAACATTCACACCGGTAAGGATTATTTCTTTATAACCCTGATTAACAAGATCAGTAAATTCTTTTAAAACCTGGTCTGGCTGCAGACTTCTGCTTTTGCCACGTGCGAGTGGTATTGTACAGAATGAACATTTGTAATCACATCCGTCCTGAATTTTAAAATAGGCTCTTGTTCTGCTGTCAGCATCGGTGGAATGTGCGTGACCGAAATTATCTAGTTCATCAGCTGGTGAAACAAAAATACAGGAGAGTTCATTTTTTTCGAAATTATCTATCAGCGAAAAAAGTTCAAATTTTTCTTTACTGCCGAGTACGGCATCAACTCCGGGTATTTTTGATATTTGCTCAGGACGAAGCTGTGCGTAGCATCCTGTAACTACCACGAATGCATCAGGATTTTGTCTGAGTGCTCTTCGAACAAGCTGCCTGCATTCCTTTTCTGCATTTTCAGTTACTGTACAGGTATTAAAGACATAGATATCCGCCTTTTCTTTGAAATCGACAATATCAAAACCCTTTCCAAGGAATTGATTACCTATTGTTGATGTTTCAGAGAAATTAAGTTTACATCCGAGAGTATGTAAAGCGACTTTTTGAGGCATATTCTATTTAAAATTAAAAGAGCGGGGAATGGTCCCCGCTCTTAAATATAACTTACATTTTAGTTATCTGACTTGTCTGATTTATTATCATCAGGCGTGTCGAAGATCGGGAATTCAGATGCATCAATTGTACCTGTCTCAGCATCTTTTATCTCCTGAGCCGATACTTTATCAAGCTTATGGGTTTCAAGATAAGCCTGTATTTCATCTTCGGATTTTTCTTTCAGTGCTGCAATAGCACTAAGTACGATCTTCTTGTTTTCTTTATCGAATTCAATAACTTTCAGTGAAAGTGTATCATCGATAGGGAAGTGGTTAGCAACATTTTTAATTTTTGTTGTAGCCAGCTGAGTAGCAGGAACAAATCCATCAACCATTTCCGGCAGTTCTGCAATCAGTCCTTTTTCGATAATTCTTACAACTTTACCATCTGTTATTTCGCCAACTGCGTAGATCTTTTCGAAATTATCCCACGGATTATCCTGAACCTGTTTGTGACCGAGAGAGATTTTTCTTTGTTCTACATCTACACCGAGAACGACAACATCAAGTTTTTCACCTTTTTTAACAACTTCCCCGGGGTGGCGGATTTTCTTTGTCCAAGACAGGTCTGAAATATGAACAAGTCCGTCAACGCCAGGTTCAAGCTCAACAAAAACACCAAAATTGGTGAGGTTACGAGCAATACCAGTGTGTCTTGAACCAACAGGATATTTCTGCATTAAGCTTTCCCATGGATCCGGTTCTAATTGTTTAATACCGAGTGATATTTTCTTGTCTTCTTTATCAAGGCTGAGGATAACTGCTTCAACAATCTGGCCCATTGCAACAACCTGTGAAGGGTGTTTAATGTGCTGAGTCCAGCTCATTTCAGAGTTGTGAATTAATCCTTCAATTCCTTTTTCAATTTCAATAAATGCGCCATAATCAGTTAAAGAAACTACGCGGCCGGAAACTTTGTCGCCGACGTTGTATTTTGTATCGATATCTTCCCATGGATGTGGAAGAAGTTTCTTTAAGCTGAGTGATATTCTTTTCTTTTCTTCATCAAAGTCTGTAACCACTACTTTTATTACCTGGTCAAGTTTTACAACTTCGTTAGGATGGTTTATCCTGCCCCAGCTGAGGTCTGTAATGTGTACAAGTCCGTCAACACCGCCAAGATCAACAAAAACACCGAAGTCTGTGATTGCTTTGACTGTACCTTCGAGTATCTGTCCTTTTTCAAGACTGTTGAGAATTTGTTCTCTCTGACCGGAAATTTCTTCTTCAACCAGAACTTTGTGAGATACAACAACGTTTTCAGTAGGGATGTTAACTTTTACAACCTTGAAGTCCATAGTCTGACCGACAAATGCGTCAAAGTCCCTGATAGGTCTGATATCAATTTGTGAGCCCGGCAGGAATGCTTCCATTCCCATAAGATCAACAACCATACCGCCTTTAATTCTTTTAATAATTTTACCCTGAAGGATTTCACCTGTATCGAAAGCATTGACAACTTTTTCCCAGATTTTAAGGAAGTCGGCTCTTGATTTGCTTAATACCAGGTTACCTTCCTGATCTTCAACACTTTCAAGTACAACTTCAATTTCGTTTCCGATTTTGATTTCTTCGCCTTCATAGAATTCGTGTTTTGAAACAGAACCTTCTGATTTGAAACCAACATCAAGAATAATCTGGTCACCGTTAATACGAACGATTTTTGCCTTAACCATTTCACCTTCTTTAACATCTTTGAAAGAATCAGCGTAAAGGTTAGCTAATGTTAAGAATTCCTCCTGCGAATATTCATCGTTATTGAATTTCTTACTCGCTTTTTCGTAATCATCGGGTGTCATGACTCTCTTTCCACTTTCTTTTGTCTGATCGGACATCTGTCCTCCTAAAAATAATTTTTCTCTGCAATTGTTAACTCAAGCCATCAAATAGTTACAAAGCAGAAAATTTAATTGAACATAATTGTTTAAGATGGCTTTAAAATTTAATTTGTTGTTTTAATCCCTTTTCTTTCAGCAACAAGTTTCACCTGATTTAATATAAGTTCAACCTGTTCTTTAATTGTTACTTTTGAAGTATCTATTTCAATAGCATCAGGAGATTTTGTAAGAGGACTGATGCTTCTGGTTGAATCAATTTTATCTCTTTGTTGAAGATTTTTTCTTACCTCGTCAATTGAAACAAAGGTTCCATTTTCTTCATATTCTTCAACTCTTCTTTTTGCTCTCTGTTCGATTGAGGCAGTCAGGAAAACTTTAACATCTGCATTCGGAAAAACGACTGTGGTAATATCTCTTCCTTCAATTACAATTCCCCGGTCCTGATTTCCCATTTCCTGTTGTTTCTTAACTAAGGCCTTTCTGACTCCTTCAATTTTACTTACATCACTAACTCTCTGATTAACTTCAACCGATCTTACCTGGATAGTGATATCCTGTCCATTTGTTTTTACTTTTGTTTCACCATCAATAAAATCGAGGTGAATATCTGTATTTTCAGCTATTTCAATGAGCGCATTTTCATTTCGCAATAAATTATCACGCAAAGCCAGATAAGTTACTGCCCTGTACATCGCTCCGGTATCTATATAAACATAGCCAAGATTTTCAGCGACGAGTTTTGCCGAGGTACTTTTCCCTGAACCAGCCGGTCCATCTATAGCAACAATTAATTTTTTGGACATAGTCCATAAAAATAGCTAATATTAACTAAATTTTCAAAGAAATTTGAAATGGGGAAACCGGGGAAAGGTTTGAATACAGGCAATAATCAAGCTTTTTTATGGAGGCAGAATTATTTTCGGATTTCCTGGCCGCCTAATTCGTTAATTATTGTTGAAATGAACGGATCATCCTCAACTTTTGCCTGTTTTGAAGGTCCTCGGCGATTTA
This sequence comes from uncultured Bacteroidota bacterium, assembly GCA_963783855.1. Classification (GTDB taxonomy): domain Bacteria; phylum Bacteroidota; class Ignavibacteria; order Ignavibacteriales; family Ignavibacteriaceae; genus JAKAGZ01. The sequence continues at coordinate 366,789 of CAWAPE010000004.1, read as the reverse complement.
TTATCTTCTGCGGAAATATTTTCCTTCTCTTTAGATTCACTCACGGTTTTAACGTAATTGAATGATAATTTTTTATCAAAAATTTCCAGTGATTTAGCGGAAAAATAATTCTCATGAGTTTTTAAAAGATCTCCTAAATGTTCATCACCTGATGTCACATCTATTTTATTTCCTTTTAAAGCCAAAGGCTTCATATCTTTAACAAAAGGTCCAAGCATAAATGATTTTTCCCTAATAACAACGTCAATTAAATTTTGCCAGTTTGCAACTGCTGTATCAAAATCAAACGTACCTTTTACTGATGGAGATTTGGAGGGAACAACCTTTTCAGCTTTTTTCTTTTCAGAGGTAGTTGCGGATTTAGTTTTTGTGGTTTCTAAGTTTGTTTTTTCTATTACTTCCGGGTCAGATTTTTTTTTTGTGGAGTACGTTATCTTTTCTTTTGCAGCAGGGGAATCTTTTGGTGCATTATCCGGTGCAGAACCTAATTTTGAAATTACATCTGTTATTGTTGCTGATCTTTCAAGCCCGATTAAATGACTGAGCGCAATTTCAACTTTCAATTTTTGATTTTGAGTAAATCTTAATTCCTGCTGCATCTTGTTCAGAAAATTAAGTAAACGAAGAAGGTCACCTTCGGAGAATTTATCCATATAGTCGATGTATCTTTTTCTATAAACTTCCGCAGTTTCAACAAGTTCTGTCTTTTCGGTAATCACAACTGTCATTATGTTTCTGAAATGCTCAATCAGGCCGCCAACGAAATCAACAAAATCCCATCCATTTTCATAGAGAGTTTTTGTCACATCAAAAACAGCTTTAAAATCTTTATTTAACACAGCATCCGAAATTGAGAAATATATCTCATCATCAATCAGGTTTAGCATTCTTGCAACAGTTTCGGAATCAATTTTATTCCCGCAGAATGAAACAACCTGGTCGAAATAACTTTCAGCATCCCTTAAAGCACCATCTGATTTTTTTGCAATTATTGTTAAAGTTTTATCATCAATTTCAATTTTTTCAGATTCCGCAATTTGTTTCAGTGTCTTCTTTATTGTATCAAGCTGAATTCTTCTGAAGTCAAACCTCTGGCAACGAGAAATAATTGTAAGCGGGACTTTGTGCGCGTCTGTTGTTGCAAAAATGAATATCGTATGCTCAGGTGGTTCCTCCAGAGTTTTAAGGAATGCATTAAATGATTCCTTTGTAAGCATGTGAACTTCATCTATGATGTAAACTTTGTATTTTCCTTTGGTCGGAGCATATTTTACGGATTCTCTTAAAGTTCTAATTTCATCAATACCTCTGTTTGAAGCACCGTCAATTTCTATTATATCCAGCGATTGTGAATTCTGGATAGAGAGACACATTTCACATTCATTGCAGGGTTCAATATCCTTTGGATTAAGGCAATTCAGCGTTTTGGCAAGAATTCTTGCAGTAGTAGTTTTCCCCACACCACGTGGGCCTGTAAAAAGGTAAGCGTGAGCCAGTCGGTTGTTTTTCAAAGCATTTTTTAATGTAGCAGTAATGTGTTCCTGTCCGACCACTTCATTAAATTTTTGAGGACGCCACTTTCTAGCAGTTACAATATATGCCATCGCCAGCCTTTATAAATAATAGAATTTTATTAAAAGAAGTTATAAAATATTTTGTGAAAGGAAAAGAACCATTTCCTCAAGATATCTCTTATCGATTTCATTAAAGGAACTGAGCTCTGTACTGTCAAGGTCGAGTACGCCGTAAAGCTTCCCATCCTTTAATATTGGAATAACAATTTCACTTTTGGAATCTGCATCACAAAATATATGACCGGGAAATTTTTCAACATCGTTTACAATTACGGTTTCTTTTTTCTCTGCCGCGGTTCCGCAAACTCCGCTTCCGGGTTTAATTTCGGTGCATGCAACTTTTCCCTGGAATGGACCGAGATATAATTTTTCCCCGTCAAAAAGATAAAAGCCCACCCAGCTTATTTTTTCGAATGTTTGTTTTAATGCGGCTGTAAAATTGGCAAGATTGGAAAGCAGGTTATCATTTTTGCTAAGCAATGATTTAACCTGCTTTAGTAATTCTACATATTTTTCTTCAGTGGACAGATTATTATTTATTATAATTGATTCTGCCAATATCATTTACCCTTTTTCTTCTTAGAGGGAGTGGTACGTTTTTTCACCGGGTTTTTTACGAGTTTTGCATTTGGAAAAATATACGGAATTGCGTCCTCAATTTTTTCAACCGGAATAATTCTCATTCCTTCTTTTACTTTATCCTGCATTTCCTTTAGATCAATTTTATTCTCTTTTGGAATGAGAACTGTTTTTATTCCGTTTCTTTTTGCAGCAAGTAATTTTTCTGTCAAACCGCCAATTGGCAATACATTTCCTCTTAAGGTTATCTCTCCTGTCATAGCAACATTATTTGCTGCTGGTTTACCACTGATTGCGGATAACAGAGCCATTGCCATTGTAATTCCTGCGGAAGGACCATCTTTGGGAATGGCGCCTTCAGGCAGGTGAATATGAATTTCTCTTCCCTTAAAGAAATCAGGACTTATTCCGAATTTTCTGGCCGAAGAGCGCACATAACTTAATGCTGCCTGAGCCGATTCCTTCATCACATTTCCGAGTTGACCGGTTAAAGTAAGTTTTTCTGAACCCTGCATAATTGTTACATCCACTGTTAAGAGTTCGCCTCCAACAGCTGTCCAGGCCAGCCCTGTAACGCTTCCGATTTTCAATTCTTTGCTGTGTTTTGATTGTCTGAAACGCGGAGTTTTCAAATATTCTTCAACTTTTGCAGTATCAACTAAATATTTTGATTTAGACTTTGATTTTCCATTTGAAGATTCTTTCAGAACTATATCGCGTGCAAGTTTTCTACAGACCGAAGCAATCTCTCTTTCAAGATTTCTCACACCGGCTTCCCTGGTGTACTCTGTAATAATGGTCTTAATTGCATCATCAGTAATTTCTACTTTCTTATCTTTTAAACCGTGTGCTAAAAGTTGTTTCGGAATAATATGACGTTTTGCAATTTCAATTTTGTCGTGTTCCAGATATCCTGGAAGTTCAATTATTTCCATTCTATCCTGAAGCGGAAGGGGAATATTGTAACGAACATTTGCCGTGGTAATAAACATTACCTGCGAAAGGTCATAGTCTACTTCAAGATAATGATCATTAAATGTGTAATTTTGTTCCGGATCAAGAACTTCAAGCATTGCTGAAGATGGGTCTCCACGGAAGTCCATACTCATTTTATCAATTTCATCAAGCAGCATAACCGGATTTACTGTTCCGGCTTTTTTCATTGACTGAACAATTTTGCCAGGCATTGAACCAATGTAGGTTTTTCTGTGGCCTCTTATTTCAGCTTCGTCTCTTACGCCGCCCAGTGAAATTCTTACAAATTTTCTATTGATAGCGCGTGCAATGGAGCGGCCGAGTGAAGTTTTACCAACTCCCGGAGGTCCGACAAAACAAAGAATTTGTCCACGCATATTTTTAACAAGATTAAGAACAGCAATGTGTTCAATAATTCTGTCTTTTGGTTTTTCAAGTCCGAAGTGATCTTCATTTAAAATCTTTTGTACGTGTTCAATTTTTAAATCATCTTTTGTCTTTTTTGACCATGGAACTTCTGCCATCCATTCGAGATAATTTCTTATAACTGTAGATTCAGGAGACATCGGGGGAGTTTTTCTTAATTTGGTAAGTTCCTCCAGAGCTTTAGCTTCTACCTCTTTTGGCATTTTCGCTTTTTTAATCTGATTCCTGATCTTCATAAATTCCGGGGAGGTGTCTTCATCTTCGCCTAATTCATCCTGCAGAATTTTTATCTGTTCCTGTATAATGAATTTTCTCTGAGTCTTTGCAATGTTTTCCTGAACTTTGCTATCAATCTCTTTTTCAATTTTAAGGATATCAATTTCAGAATTTAAAATTTTAATAATTTCATAAAACTGATCTTTAAGTTCATATTTTTGAAGAATTCCCTGTTTTATATCAATCGATTGATTAATGTTTGCAGCAACGTAGAATAACTTTCTGTCTGGTTCTTCAATATTTTCAAACGCACCAACAGCCTCGTTAGGAATATTTCTGCTGATTTTGACGTACTCTTTGAAAAGCTGGGTCATCTGGCGTGTCATCGCATTCATTTCGTGATCATTTTTGTAGCTCGGAACAATGATCTCAACTTTTGCTTCAAAAAAATCTTTCTTTTTTGTGTATTCCTTTATTCTTCCCTGCAAAAGTCCATCGACCAGGATTTTCATCAATCCATTGGGCAATTTTAAAATTTGTACAATTTTGGCAACAGTTCCTTCAAGATAAATATCATCTTTCTTGGGATCTTCAATATTTGATCTTTTCTGCGTTGCAAGGAAAATATACTTCGTGTTTTCAAGGGCATAATTTGCTGCCCTGATTGATTGTTCGCGTCCGACAAGTACCGGAAAAATCATATAAGGGAATATTACAATGTCTCTAAGTGGCAGTACCGGCAATACTTCTGGTACGGTGTCAACTACAGTTGTGTTGTCGGCTTGATTAAACTCTACTTTATCGGTTTGGCTCAAATTATCTCCGTTTTTCAAAATATTTTACATCAAAAAGCAAATATACCAAAATAGGCATGGGCTATCAAGGAATGAAAGATGGGTAAATATTTGATTACGTGTAATTATCAAATTATTTAAGTGAAAATACCCTGTATTGTGTTTTTGTTATATTTGAAGCTAAAAACTGGATGAATAATGATAAATGACCTCATAAATATTGCGAATGAAGCCGGAGAACTAATCAGGAATGGTTTTGGCAGGAATAACAAAATTGAATTTAAAACTAACGAAACAAATCTTGTTACTGAAATAGACAAAGCTGCGGAAAAGTTAATAACTGATTTTATTAAGAAAAAATTTCCATCTCACGGAATACTTGCAGAGGAAAGCGGGGAAATGAAATCAGGCACAGATTATTTATGGGTTATTGATCCGCTGGACGGAACTACAAATTTTGCACACGGACTACCTGTCTTTTCAGTTTCGATTGCGCTTCAGAAAAATGATGTTACAGTTGCCGGAGTTGTTTATGACGTTATTAACAAGATTGCATTTTCTGCTGAAAAGGGAAGCGGGGCATTTGCCAATGATACAAAAATGAATGTTAGTACAAACGATATTTTACGTAGAAGCGTTCTTGCTTCCGGATTTCCATATAATGTAATTGAAAATCCGGATAACCTGCTGGAAAAATTTACAGAAATGACAAAACTTGCACGCGGTATCAGAAGACTTGGATCAGCTGCAATGGACCTTGCATATACGGCAAAAGGGGTTTTTGATGGTTATTGGGAAATGAATCTGAATCCCTGGGATATTTGTGCCGGGATGCTGCTTGTTGAAGAAGCGGGTGGGGTTGTGTCAGATTTTAACAACAACCCTATTGATATGTATGCAAAAAGAATACTTGCAACAAACGGACAGGTTCACAAAAAAATGATGGAAGTTCTCACTAAAGATTATTAGTAAGAAATTTATTTATCGTACATCTCTTCAATAAGATTGCGATATCTTTCTTCAACAAATTTTCTTTTAATTTTCATACTTGGAGTGATTTCACCCGTCTCAATTGAGAAAGGTTTTTCCAGTAAAACAAATTTTCTTACTTTTTCATAGTTGGCAAGTTGTTTCTGGAATTTCGTCATATCTTTTTCAATCAGCTTATAAATCTCTGAATTTTTTGCCAAATCTTCGTTTGTTGTGTATTGAATTTTATGTGAATCAGCATATTCTCTGACTGATTCAAAATCAGGAACAATTAGCGCACTAAGAAACATTCTGCTATCGCCGATAAGAACGAATTGCTCGATAAATTTACTCGATACAAACAGATTTTCAATTGGGGTTGGTGCAATATATTTACCGGCAGTTGTTTTAAATAAATGTTTTTTACGATCAGTGATAACCAAAAATCCATCAGCATCAAAAACTCCGATATCACCCGTGTGAAGCCATCCATCTTTTAATACTGCGTCTGTTTCTTTTTTGTTCTTATAATATCCCTGCATAATGTTTGGTCCACGTGCAAGAATCTCTCCGTCAGGTGCAATTTTAACTTCCACTCCGGGCATAACCTTTCCAACAGAACCGAATTTAAAATCATCAAGTCTGTTTGCAGTAATTACGGGAGAAGATTCAGTAAGTCCGTAGCCTTCAATAATTATAATGCCTAACGCTTCAAAAAATTCTCCGAGTTCTCTTGCAAGGGCAGCTCCACCGGAAATAAAGAATCTTAAATTTCCCCCTGTTTTTTCCCTGATTTTTTGAAGGACGAGTTTATTTGCAAGTTTATATTGAACTGATAAAGCTGCAGAAACTTTTTCTGATTTTTGGGCCTGTGCATAATTTTTACCGACGTTAAGAGCCCAGTAAAATATTTTTTGCTTTGAGGATGACTGGCTTTCAACATTTCTAATAACTTTAGAATAAATTCTTTCAAACAATCTTGGAACTGAGGTCATAAGAGTTGGCTTCACTTCCATAAGATTTGTTGCTACAGCCTCAATTCCTTCTGCATAGCACATCGTTCCGCCTGAAGCAAACCCCGTGTAATATCCTCCCATTCTTTCAAAAATATGGCAAAGAGGCAGGAATGAAAGCCAGACATCAGTTTCGTGAATTGGAAGAATTTCAAGTGCAGCTTTTGAATTAGAGAGAATATTCCAGTGTGTTAGCATTACTCCTTTTGGTTCGCCCGTAGTCCCTGATGTATATATGATTGTACAGAGATCATCTTTTTTAACTTTGTGTCTGGAGTTTTTAAAATAAGACGGATCGTCCTGTTTTAGTTTGTCGCCCTTTCTTTGAGTTTCTTTGAAGGAAATAATTTTAGGATCTTCTTTAATAGCGTCCTTTTCATTCAAGACAATTATGTGTTTAAGCTTTGGACATTTGCTCTGGATTTTCAAAACTTTGTTAAGCTGAAATTTATTCGAAACAATTATTGCTTTTGATTCAGAGTTATTAAGAATGAATTCAATTGAGTCTGATGTAAGGGATGGATATAAAGGGACATCTATTGCGCCGAGACCAAGAATTGCCATATCTGAATAAACCCATTCCGGACGGTTCTCTGAAATAATGGCAACCTTATCCTGCTTTGTAATTCCAAGCGTAGCAAGTCCGTATGCCAGATTATCGGTTTCCTCTTTAAACTTTTCATAAGTAATTCCCTGGTACTTACCATCCACCTTATGCATCATAACAAAAGATTTTGTTTGCTTTGCATAATCTTCTGTCAGAAATTCAAAGAGTTCCGGGATTGTTTCACAGACTTTTAAAATAGGCATATAAATTTCTCCCTATAATTTTCAATTTGCCTCGGGTTAGAATCTTGTTACTTAAGTTACTCAGGTAGACGGAATATATAAAGTAGGTATCTCTTAATATTTACATGTATTAAAAAATTTTTCAAATATGGTGCGTGTTAAAATAACATCTCTCTGGTTAATTTCCACAATAAAATAATTATATAGCCTTTAATTGGTCAAAATTCCTTTTTACGAAACTACGTTTAAATTGCTTATCTAGGCTAAAAACCGTATTTTTCTTAATACTTTAAAATAAAATTGTGAAAAAAGACAATTAAAACAGGATAATGCAATGAAAATTCACGAATATCAGGCAAAAGAGATTTTAAGACAATACAACGTTGCTGTTCCAAAAGGGAAAGTAGCGTTTTCAACTGATGAAGTTGTAGATATAGCAAAAAATGAAATTGGAGGAGATGTTTGGGTTGTGAAAGCTCAGATTCATGCCGGCGGAAGAGGAAAAGGCGGCGGTGTAAAAGTCGCTAAAAGTTTGCAGGAAGTTCAGGATTACTCAAACCAGATTATGGGCATGACGCTTGTCACTCACCAGACCGGACCTGAAGGTAAAGTTGTTAAAAGATTATTGATTGAACAGGGAGTTAATATTGACAGAGAACTTTACGTCGGCATTACTCTTGACCGCGCAATTTCTAAAAATGTTATTATGGTTTCGACAGAAGGCGGAATGGAAATTGAAAAAGTTGCAGCTGAAACTCCTGAAAAAATTATTAAAGAAGCTGTTGACCCTGAAGTCGGACTTCAGGCTTATCAGGCACGTAAGCTGGGATTTGCACTCGGCCTTGGAGGTGCTCAACTGAAAAATGCTGTAAAGTTTTTAATGGGATTATATAAAGCTTATGAAAAATCGGATTGCTCACTTGCAGAAATTAATCCCCTTGTTATTACAAAAGAAGGGGATGTAATTGCTCTTGATGCTAAAATGAATTTTGATGATAATGCGCTTTTCAGACACCCTGATATTCTCGAATTCAGAGATCTGGATGAAGAAGATCCTCTTGAAATCGAAGCCTCAAAATATAGTCTGAATTACATTAAGCTTGATGGTAATGTTGGCTGTATGGTTAATGGAGCCGGACTTGCAATGGCAACAATGGATATCATCAAACTAGCAGGCGGCGAGCCGGCAAATTTTCTTGATGTAGGCGGCGGAGCAAATAAAACTACTGTTGCAAACGGGTTTAAAATTATTTTATCCGATCCTAATGTTAAAGCTATATTGATCAATATTTTTGGCGGTATTGTAAGATGTGATCGTGTTGCTCAGGGTGTAATTGATGCAGCAAAAGAAATGGATATAAATGTACCTATAGTTGTAAGACTTGAGGGAACAAATGCTAAAGAAGCTGGTGTGCTGCTCGGAAATTCCGGTCTTAATTTTGAAGTTGCCGGAAGTCTTAAAGACGCAGCCGAAAAAGTAACATCAGTACTTAATAAATAAAATTTGCTTTAAAACTAAATTGCCGTGTTCAATAAATTTGGACACGGCTTTTTTGTTAATTTGAGACCGGCTTTAACCGGACTTAAAACATCTATAATTCTCATGAAATAAACAAGTTGCTTTTATGTTTTAATAGCAATACATTTTTATGAGAGAATAAAACCATCTGGAGAAAATTTTAATGTCATATTTCGATTCTGATTTTAGTAATGACGAAAATTTTGAAGAAAAAGAGAAAAATTTAGATAATGATATAAAAACCTGTAAAAAGTTATTATCGGAAGGCAGGGTATATGAAGCAATTGAAGACATTGAAGAGATTATTCAGCTTTGTATAGAAAATGAACGATTTGATGAAGGGCTTGAAATAGTAGAAAACCTCGTTGAAATCTCTCCTTATAATTCAGAATATTGGCTAAAAAAAGGTAGCTTGTTAAACGGGCTTTTTAAATTTAATGATGCTATTGAAGCATTAAACAAAGCATTATCATTAAATCCAGGTGATACTGATATTTATCTTGAAAAAGCGGCTGCAGAGGAGAATGTGGGTGATATTTCTGAAGCCAAGAATAGTCTGGAAATTGCAATTTCAAATGATCCACAAAACCCGGAATCATATTTCAGTATGGGGCTCATTTTACAGAGAGAAAGCAAATTCAGAGATGCTATAGAATACTTGCTAAAAGCCATTGAACTTGATGAAGAATTTGAAGAAGCATATTATGAACTCGGTTACTGCTATGAAAATTCAGAAAACCTAAATAAAGCATTGAGATATTACGAAAAATTTATTGATTTTCAGCCTTATAGTGCCAGCGGCTGGTATAACCGAGGAGTTGTGCTGGCTAAACAGAATAATCTTGAAAAAGCAATTGATAGCTATGATCTTGCTGTTGCGGTAAAACCTAATTTTGCAAGCGCCTGGTTCAACAGGGGAAATGCGCTGGCAGACTTAGGACGTTTGCAACTTGCACTTGAAAGTTTCAAAGAATCTTTCACAATAGATCCTACTGATGAAGCCTCCTGTTATAATATTGCAAATATTTATGAAGAACTCGGTGAAATTAATATCGCAATAAAATATTATACGGATGCAATAAAAATTAATGGCCGTTATTATGAAGCATTTCTTGCCCGCGGTTATTGTTATGATTCAGCCGGGAAATATCAATTAGCGCTAAGAGATTTTAACAATGCAGTATTGGCTTCTCAGGATAATGCTGAAGCGTGGTATGCTATCGGTGATCTGCAATATTCCCTTGGCAAATTACAGGAAGCAACTAAAAGTTACAGGGAAGCATTGAAAAAAATACCTGAGAACTATGAAGTTTGGCAAAATCTTTCACAAACATATTTTGAAATGGGCAACTGGCTGGAAGCTATTGAATGTTACGAGCATTGTATAAGAATAAATCCACTTGATGCCTCTTCATTTTACGAGAAAGCAAAAATTAATTTCATACTTAAAAGAACAAAAGAAGCTGTGGATTGTCTCAAAGCTGCATTTCTAATTGATCCGGGATTTAAGAATGAATTTGAAAAGGAGTACCCCGATATAAAATCTTCTAAATTATTTAAGAAGATTTTAGGGGAATTTTAGTTCTTCAATTAAATATAAATAATTGACAAATTGATACTGTTTGCTTTAACTTGAGGCAAACAGTTTTTTTATTGTCTGACTATGTGAAATAATTTTATGAAAGACCTGACCCATTTAAATACTAAGCTGCTTGCATTGATAGGGCATCCGATAAAACAATCGTATTCACCATTTATTCATAACGCAGCATTCGAATTTCAGAAACTCGATTACCTTTATCTTCCATTTGACATTACAAAATCAAATTTAAAAAGTGCTGTAAAAGGCCTGATGTTACTTGGAATCCGCGGATTTAATATCACCATTCCTCATAAAGAAAATATTCTTGATCTTCTTACAAATGTTTCTGATGAAGCATTAATAGTCGGAGCAGTTAATACAGTTGTAAATGAGCATGGCGATTTAAATGGTTACAATACAGATGTTTATGGCGTTACCGAAAGCCTGATGCCATATAAAAAAGAAATTTCGGGGTCAACGGTTTCAGTAGTTGGTGCGGGCGGAGCTGCGCGCGCTGTTATTTATTCTCTTATTAAGAACTTTAAGCCTAAGAAAATTTTTATAATAAATAGAAATGAACCGAAGGCCGAAGCATTGAAGACTTACTTCAGTGATAAGATGAAATTTGATGCGATAAAAACCAAAGAATTATTCCCACCTGATATTGTAGATATTTTTAATGACTCGGCTTTAATCGTAAATGCAACATCAGTAGGAATGTTCCCTGAAAACTATGATGCAATAACCAGCCTCGAAAATTCTTTTAAAAAAGGACAGATCGTTTTTGATGTGGTATACAATCCTGTAAAAACACAATTACTAAAGCTGGCGGAAAAAGAGGGGGCTATAACAGTGGATGGTTTATCAATGCTTGTTTACCAGGCGGCAAAATCTTTTGAGCTCTGGACAGGTGAAGAAATGCCCGTTGAGCAGGTGAGGACAGCACTTAAACATTTCTTAGAAAATTAGTTTTGTTAACCTCTCAAGTGTGCCAGAGCTTCCTTTAATCTTCTTGTACCTTCGATTATATTTTCCATAGAAGTTGCATAAGAAATTCTGAGGCAGCCTTCTGCTCCAAATGCACTTCCCGGTACTACAGCTATTTTTGCCTCTGTAAGCAGGAACATTGCAAAATCGAAAGAGTTTTCTATTTTTACTTTATCTGTAGCCTTTCCAAAAAACGATGAAATATTAGGAAATAAAAAGAATGCTCCTTCCGGCTTGTAACATGTTATTCCATCAATTGATACAATTTGATTGTAAAAATACTCGCGGCGTTTTTTAAATTCAGTTAGCATCTCTCCTATAGCGTACTGGGGACCTGCAAGTGCTTCCAGTGCAGCAAATTGTGAAACTGAAGATGCATGTGATGTTGAATGACTCTGGATTTTATTCATTCCTGAAATAACATCACCCGGTCCGGCTGTATAACCTATTCTCCATCCTGTCATTGAGTAAGATTTTGAAATTCCGTTAACAACAATCGTTCTTTTTTTTATCTCGGGACTCAATGAAGCGAAACTAACAAACTCAAAGTCATCGTAGATAAGTTTTTCATAAATCTCATCAGAGATTATATAAAAATCATATTTTAAACAAACTTCAGCTATTGCTTCCAGTTCTTTCTTTGAATAAGCGGAGCCGGTTGGGTTTGAAGGATTACAAAGTATTATTGCTTTTGTTTTAGGCGTAATAGCACTTTCAAGTTGTTCGGGAGTTATTCTAAATCCATTTTTCTCATCTGTGTTTACAAAAACAGATTTACCTTCTGCCATACTGACCATAGAAGGATATGAAACCCAGTACGGTGCCGGAATAATTACTTCATCGTCTTTGTTTACAGTCGCAAATATTGCGTTAAAAACACTTTGTTTTGCTCCGCTTGTAACAATTATATCACTGATTTCATATTCAAGTCCGTTATCTCTTTTAAGTTTTTGCGCAATGGCTTTTCTTAATTCAACCGTACCTGCATTAATTGTATATTTTGTATGATTTTCATCAATGCCTGTTTTTGCCGCATCTTTTATATTGTGGGGAGTAGGGAAATCCGGTTCACCAACACTAAAATCAAGAACATTAATTCCTTCGGCTCTCATTCTTTTTGCTTCTGCGGCGACCTGCATTGTAGGTGAGACATTTATCTTTTTCACTCTTTCTGCTACCAAGGCATACTCCTTTAAAGGTAAAATTAAATAAAATTATTCGGGCAATTATAGAGAAATTTTTTTGGCTACTGTAGACTGTAATAGAAATTCAGTAAATGAATTGCGATAATATAATATTAGTAAAAGTAAGTTTAAAGGATAGTTTGTGTGGGACTATGAAATCCCGCAGAATAGATTTTCTGCGGGATTTTGCTAAGTCTTATTTTTTCAATCTGGTCGGACCGGCAGCATTTACCTCTTTTGAGGAACCTTTTTCGAAAAGTTTGAAGTTTTCGATAAAACGGGCAGCCAGTGCATCGTATTTTTTCCAGTATTCGTCCTTATTTCCCCATGAATTTGAAGGCTCAAGAACGTCTTCCGGAACATCGGGGCAGGAGAGTGGCACTTCAAATCCGAAGAGTTTATCCTTTCTGTATTTAACTTTATCGAGCCGGCCATCTAGTGCTGCATCGAGTAGGTTTCTTGTGTGACGAATACTTATACGCTTACCTACTCCAAATCTTCCGCCAACCCAGCCGGTATTTACAAGCCATACGTTTGTATTGTGCTTTAACATTCTTTGTTTCAGCATTGCGGCATATTCAAACGGATGTCTGACCATAAACGGAGCTCCAAAACAAGCACTGAAAGTTATTTGTGGCTCGATGCCCAGGCCGATCTCAGTACCCGCAATTTTTGAAGTGTAACCGCTAATAAAATGATACTGAGCTTGTTCGGGATTTAACTTCGCGATAGGAGGCATAACACCCGAAGCATCGCAGGTAAGAAATATGACATTCTTTGGATGTGAATGAGCATATCCTTCTGGAACTATGTTCGGGATAAATTCAAGCGGATAAGATGCGCGAGTGTTTTCTGTGATTGAATCATCTTCAAGATCAATGTGCCTGGAAACCGGGTCGAATACAACATTTTCGAGTATGGTTCCGAAACGTTTTGTCGTTGCATGAATTTCCGGTTCGTGATCTTCTGAAAGCCTTATGACTTTTGCATAACAGCCGCCTTCAAAATTAAATATTCCTTTTGCACTCCACCCGTGCTCATCATCACCAATCAGTCTTCGTTTTGGATCAGCGGAAAGAGTTGTTTTTCCTGTACCGCTTAATCCGAAGAACAATGACGCATCTCCTTTTTTGCCTACGTTTGCAGAACAATGCATCGGCAAAACATCTTTGAAAGTAAGGAGAAAATTAAGAACGGTAAAAATTGATTTTTTAATTTCGCCGCCGTAAAGTGAATTAGCGATAATACAGGTACGTGCTTCAAAATTCAGAATAATTCCTGTATCGGTCCTGGTTCCGTCAATTTTAGGATCAACTTTAAAACCCGGTGCTGCAATAACAGTAAAGTCAGGAATAAATTTTTTCAGTTCGTCTTTGTCTTCAGTTGTTATGAACATATTCCTGGCAAAGAGGCTGTGCCATGCTTTCTCGGTAATAATTCTTACCGGCATTCTGTATTCCGGATCAGCTCCGGCGTAGCAATCCTGCACAAAAAATTCCTCACCCTGGGCATATGCCTGTATGCGAGCCATAAGAGCATTAAATTTTTCAGGACTGAAAGGACGGTTATAAACGCCCCACCAGATTTTGTTCTCTGTTCCTTCTTCTTTAACTACAAACTTATCAGCTGCCGCCCTCGCGGTATGTTTTCCTGTATTTACAATTATTGGTCCGCCGTTAGACATTTTGCCTTCATTCCTGAAAACAATTTCTTCACACAATGCTGAATCAGGAAGATTCCAGTACACCTGGTCGAGGTGAACCAGACCATGATTATCAAGTTTGTAATCAGCGGCTAATTCTTTTGCCTGTTTTGTAGCGGGGGTGTTAAATTCAAGATATTTCATGACCAATCCCTCACTAATTTTCTGTCGCCAATGTAGAGTTCATTTGGTGAATTAGGATCGAGAGCCCATTTAATTCTTTCGATTCCATCTGTAATATCTTTTACAGATCCGCAGTAGCTCAATCTTAAATATCCATCAAGACCGAATTCTTTTCCCGGTACTGTAAGAACCTGGACTTTATCTATTAAAAATTCAGAAAGTTTATTTGAATTTTTGTTGTAATAACTAAAATCAGCGAAACAGTAAAATGTACCATCGGGATTAGTAACTTTTACGCCTTCAAATGAATTTAACAGGTCCATCATAATATTCCTGTTATTTTCCAGAGTGAGGCGAAGACTTTCAACACCGGATTGTATTCCGTTCAAAGCACCGACGGCCGCTTTCTGCAATAATATTGAAGGGCCGGAAGTCTGGTGTCCCTGAATGTTGGTCATTGCTTCAATTAATTTTTTGTTTGCAACAGCCCAGCCAATTCTGAATCCCGTCATAGCATATTGCTTTGAAACTCCGTTGATCACAACCAGTTTGGATCTTTCATCAAGTTTTTTTGCGTACTTGTAACAGTTGATTGGTTTCTTTCCGTCGAAAATTAATCTGTGATAAATATCATCCATTATCAGGTAGATATCTTTCTTTTCACAGAACTCAACAATATCAGCAATAAATTCTTCAGGGTACATTGCGCCGGTCGGGTTGTTCGGACTGTTAACAATTATTGCTCTTGTATAAGTAGAAACCCTCTGTTCAATGTCCTGAATCCTCGGATAAAAAGTTCCGTCTTCCGGAAGTACAGGAACGCCAATTGCTCCGCAAAGTTTTGCCATTTCCGGGTAACTTACCCAGTAAGGAGCGGGATAAAGAACTTCTTCCTGTGGGTTTAATATTGCCTGCAAAGCAACCATTAATGCCTGTTTTGCTCCACCGGAAGCTATTATATTTTCCGGTGCAACTTTTCTGTCATAAAACTCTTCAGTATATCTTATAATTGCCTTTTTAAGGGCAGGAATGCCGTCTGCAGGCGCATATCGAACTTCACCCGAGTTCAGGTGTGAAGCAGTTGTAAGAATAGCATCCAGCGGTACCTGGCTCTTCGGCTCACCGCCGCCAAGGTGAATTACAGGATCACCTTTTTCTCTTAGAATTGCCGCTTTTTCATTTAATTTTAAAGTGGGTGAGGCACTGATCGATTTTGCAATTTGACTTAAGCTCATATTTGTTTTCCCCTCTTTTCCCCTATAAGTGAGAATAAATTGATATAACTAACTTATTGTGAACTGGCTACATAATCAAGAAACTTTTTACCTAGGCGGATTAACTTTCTTTTTATTTTCCTGTTCTTTTATTGTTGTTTCGCTATGGTTCAATTTGTATTCCAGAACCATATTTATATATTTTTTTGCATTTTCCGCGTTGTAATTTAACCTGCCATTCGGCATCATCTGGTTTAATTCATCGAGCTTTTCTTTTGATGCCCAGAGCATAAAATTTTTGGAAAAATTTTGAATTTTCAACCCGGTTTCATTTGTTGTTGATCCCGCCATTTTTGTAATCTTTCCGCCTTCAATAGTAAATATCATAGAATATTTTGCTGTATCAATTCCTATTGTTTTGAAGAGATCATTTGTTAGTGACATTACAAACATTGTGTTATTATCACTTGTTGCAATATCACTTATTTTAATCTGTGTATTCATTACGCTGTCATATTCTGCATAATTTCTTAAATCTTCTTTACCTTTTAACTTTGATAATATGCTAAGATCAAGAACAACATCATTGCTGTAAAACGACACAATTTTGGAAACATCATGCTTGTTGTAAGCCTGTTCATATTCGGTTAATATTTTTTTAGGCGGTTTTCCGCAAGAAGAAAGAATAAGTGAGCTGATAATTATTACAGTAAAAAATAGTCCGGAATTTCTTTTCATAACTTTATAATACTCTTTTGTTAAAATAATCAGGTGTAAATTTATGGAATTAGGATCATACTTGAAATGTAATTAGGGAAAGTGGAGAAAATTTAGTTTGATTCGGATTTCCTTTTTAAAAATCCATAAACCAGGAATAAGAGTGCGGGGGAGAGTAGTCCGTAAACAAACCAGTTTACTCCAAATAGAAATGAAAAAACAACAACAGAAAATATTGAAATCAAGCTTCCGGCAATCTCTTTTTTCCAGGCAATAATCAGCCCGGCAACAAGTCCGACCGGGAATAGAATAAAAGCAAACAATTCTTTAACAGTTAGTTCAAAAAGTTTTAATCCTTCTCCGAAAAAAAATAACAGAATTAAACCAATACTGAGTATGCTCCAGAATCTTGCAACACTTTTAATTGCAGCGGTAATTGTCATGTTTTTGTTTGAAGCCATTACTTTTACTTTCCGTTGAATTTTTCCTTTAATGCTTTATTCACATTAGGAGGCACAAAATCATTTACGTCGCTGTGAAAGCTGGCAAGATTTCTTACGATAGAAGAATTCAGGTAGGTGTATTTTTCGTGTGGCATTAAAAACACTGTTGATATTTTTCCGGCAAGTTTCCTGTTCATAAGGGCCATCTGGAATTCATATTCAAAATCACTTACCGCGCGCAGTCCACGGATTATACTTGCGGCGCCTACATTCTTTGCGTGATCCACAACCAGTCCGTCAAAAGAATCAACAGAAACATTATCAAAATCTTTCAGGCACTCTTTTAACATTTCTACTCTTTCCTGAGTAGTGAACAAAGGATTTTTGCCGGTATTTATTGCAACTGTTACAACAATAGAGTCAAAAATCTCCCTGGCTCTTTTAATTATGTCTATATGTCCGTTTGTAACGGGATCAAATGTTCCGGGATATATTGCTTTGGCCATAAAAATTCAAAAGTTAAAAATCAAAAAATTATTTACCGGTTATTTCATACAAACAGGAATCACCGATAATTTTAAACGGTTCTACTTTAAAATTATCGATATCTTTTTCCTTTGTTTGAATAGAACGCTCAATTATCATAAAACCGTCTTCAGCAAAGTATTTATTAATTACCAGATTCTCAACTACTTTGTAAATATCATCTTTAAAAAAGGGAGGATCGGCAATAATAAGATTATAATCCAGGTTTTCAAACATTTGTGAATATTTAACGGCTTCCATCTTGTAAATTTTGCAATTTTCAGCAGCATTCAGCGAATTGATATTTTCCTGCAGGTTTTTATAAATCTGGAAGTTTCTTTCAACAAAATGAATTTCTGAGGCGCCTCGGCTGAGGCATTCCAGTCCCAGTGAACCGGAGCCGGCGTAAATATCAAGCACCTTCCGGTTTTCAAAATCAATTCTGTTATTTAACAGGTTAAAGAGAGTTTCCCTTACACGGTCAGTGGTCGGGCGTATAAATTTTGAATCAGGTACGTTTATCCTGCGGCCTTTAAATTCTCCGGAAATAATTCGCATTTTCATAGAATGAATAATAATAATTAAATCCGAAAGTTAGTAATTAAGGAGAAATTGTTATTGCTAAAAAGGAATTATGCTATGCGGTATGCTATTCCCGCAGCAGGAGCAAATGAGTTGAATTGTTCTGAGTAAAATTTATTATCCAGCAATTTAGGTTGTGCTTTTAATTTTTCAAAGGGATTGAACTGGATAAAGTCAATGTCTAATGTATCAGATAAGGTTTGTACAACAGAATTAGAAAGTCCGTCACCAGTAATAAAAGCAGAAGCAATTTTTTCTTTTTTAATATTAAAGTTTTCTTTCGGTGTAATTGCCTGCACAATGTGTCCCGGAATTTCACTGGCATCGTTCAGTGGAATTGTGCTGAAGTGTACCGGCTTTCCATTATGTGAAAATATTATGGAAAGATATTTGTTAAAGATATAAACGCTGAGTACAATTCCTGCAGTTGCAGCAGGGGAGTTTAGTTCAAGTGCTTTTTCAGCCGCGAAATGAATATTATCTACAAACTTAAGTTTTAATTTATTCTGGACGCAGAAATTATTTAATACCTGTAAATATTTCCTTTGCAGGCCTATCACCAGTGCAGAGTTGTAAGGAATAATCTCATTCTTTTCAATTTCGATATACTGAATCACCATATTTTTTGTGGACACAAATGGATAAAGAACTGAAAGTTCCCATCTAAATTCTTCTATCAAATCCTGGTGAAGAAGTGTGTTATCAAAAGGTAATTGTGCAGTATGAAATAATTCAAACGGAAGTGTGAATGAAATTGAATTTGCCCTGAGAGGTTTTCTTAAAATAATTTCATTAAAAGCGCCCTGCAAAAGGGCGCTTATTTTTGTCTCTTTATCTTTTTCAAAATTTAGTGTTTCGTTAAAATATGCTTCGTCAACATTTTCCAGGTAAAACTGGTCTTCGTGATTGTTGATCTCAACTACCTGGAGTTTTGATCCGGATATAGTAAAGCCCGCATGGTTTTCATATCCTGTCATCTGTATTAAATTACTCCCACGAAGCTGTATTTTTCAAAGCGTCATTATCAAGGCTTCCTATTGAGCCATAGCCATCGGGATCTTCAAGATAATATTTTGTACCAACAACAGAGTGCTTTTCAATTCTTACAATCCGTCCTCTTCTGTTCGTAACAGTATCTGCTGTTTCACTGCTGTCAATTTTCAGTGTATATGGCTGCTGCGATTTAGGTGCCCTTAAAAGGCTGTCCGGAGTAAACTGTCCGTCTGATAACGAAACAAAAGGATTGGCTGGTCTTCTGGAAAGTGAATCGTAAGCATTCATCACGCTGTCAACCATTGGGTCAGTTTTAACAAACTCTATAAGTGAATCAAGATTTCCTGAATACTGGTTGTATTTTTTCTGGTAAAGAATTTCAGCTTCTTTAATATTCTTCATTCTTAGCCGAGTCTCATTCTTATAATAATTTTCCTGTTCAACGGTATTTTTTGGATCGATAATCGCAACTTTTACAAGAATTATAATCAATATTACAATAACCGCGTACAATGAAGCATGGATGTACCAGGGTTCGGATTTAGAAGTCATTGTTCCTCCGGAGCTTAATAGATTAATTTTTACTACTCAATATATAAATACTTTTTGATTTTACTAAATTTCACTTTACCGATTCCTTTCACTTTTAGTAATTCATCCAGTGAAGTGAACTTACCTTTTAGTTTTCGGTAATTGATAATTTTTTCAGCAGTTTTAGGGCCAATTCCCGGCAGTCTCATAAGACTTTTCATATTTGCCGTATTCAAATTTATACTTTTTTCAGCGGGAATTTCTACAGATTTACGCGCTGTAAAATCAGGTTTCCTAAAATCTAAAACTTCCTGCTTATAATCAACATTTTTGTGGGTATCAGGTGCAGTAATTTTGTCTTTTATTTCCGGTTTGCCGGCATTCAAAAAGAGGCTGTCCTGTGCAGAATAATCGAAATTCTTATATTCTGAAGAATCCGGGCGTAATATTAATTTCAGGCCGGCTCCGCAAATAAATACAATTAAAAGAAATAACAGGACTTTTATCTCAAGCTGGGTAAATCCCGTTTTTTCTGAAATTTTCTCAAACCCCAATTTTTTTGATTTTCTTATGAATGGATACTTTGTCAATATAATAAGTCAAATGTCAAAATTCAAAAGGAATGGATAAGAAAGATTTATTACTTAATCCAGGAACACGGCATCCGATTTCCACGCTCAAAAGTCAATTCTACATTATACATTGTAAATTCTACATTATTTTTACCGTTAACTCAATGAAACATACCGTATACTAATTAGTAGTTGATTTAAGTTAAAACTTTCTCTATTTTCAACCGCTTTTTGATTAATTTATTAACCAGGGGAAATATGAGAAAGTTATTAATCATCCTGTCAGTTGCTTTTTTAAGCTGCAATATTTTTTCACAGGCTTCCACTTCCAATATCCTGATACTGCCTCAGGGTGACCCACTCGGTGAACTTAACGGGCTTGGTAGTTCGGGGCTCGTCAACAAAACATCAAACATCGGTTTCATTAACCCAGCCGCTTTGAGCAATTTCAACAAAATTTCTTTGGGCTTTTCTTACGAATTCGAGAATAAGCTTGCTGATACCTGGATTGCACCTGATATTGGACTTAAAAGAGATGCAAGCTTTATTCCACAAAGTGTGGGTTTCATATATCCAATTGGTAATTTCAGAGCTGGACTGGCAATGGCGCAGGGCTATAACGGTGGATATGACCTCGGTTTAGTTTCAGTTACGAATGCACAAAACCCTAATGGCACCGGCGAGTATGTAGACCAGACTGAAAAGAAAATACTCTATAAATATTCAGTCATCGCATCTTATTCGTTTGGTGACATAATTGAGGGAAGTAGGCTATCAATTGGCGGCAGGTTTAATATCAACAGAATGACCGATAAACTTGCTCCTATTGAAATGATTTTCGGCGGCAACAACTGGGCTGCGGGGCTAACATTCAGAAAAAACCTGGACGAAAATAAATATTTCCAGGCCGGGCTGTTCTTTGTGAAAAATGCCTCACTCGATCTTAAAGAAACTAAAGGGCCCGGATTGTTAGTAACGCCTACTCAGGGAGATAGCTCCAGGCCGCCAAGCTATTACACGGTAACCACTAATTATAAAGCAGAATTTCCGTCGAAGTTGAGACTTGATTTTGATCTCAGTTTGTTATCAAATGTAAAGATTCTTGGTAGTGTCGCTGAAGTTTTCTGGTACAGTGTAGATCCGGTAAATAGCGATCAAATGGAATTCGCAGGCAGTGTGGTTTACAAATTCAGTGAAATAATTTCATCTTCAGTCGGATTTATTACATCACAAAAAAAATATGATGAGTCTCAAATATATTATGCGTCCTACAAGACCAACGATAACCTCAGGGCGTTATTTCTGACTCTGGGTGCCGAAGTAAATATCAGCAATTTTGTGGTTGATGTTTCTCTTGCGGACGGCCACCTTTTTTCCGGTGATTGGAGAAAGCAGACTATTGGCAAAATAGGGGTGGGGTATTCATTGTAATAATATTCTGGAGCCCGGTATATGGTAACCTGTATCTAGTGACTGTTAACTCCATGAAACCTAATTCTAAATAAATTGTTTTGGAAAATTATTATGATAAAATCCATAGGTATTGATTATTAAATCATTATAGCCATAATAATTTTAATATTGTAATTAAAAATTATGAACCAAGAGAGAATATCAAATAAATATAACCAGTGACTCTTCAGATTCAACGTTCTGAGAAAAATTAACAATAAGGCCTTTATTTGTACTAAATGTAAAAACAATATTGGGTTAATTATGAAAAAAATAATTCCATTACTTGTAATCATTATTTTGTTTGCACAAGGCTGTAGCAAGGATGATAATCCGACTCAACCATCATATTCACCACCTTCAATTGAAGATCAGATAAATGCTCAACGGCCGCTTAATTCCGTAGTTGTT
This sequence comes from uncultured Bacteroidota bacterium, assembly GCA_963783855.1. Taxonomy (GTDB): domain Bacteria; phylum Bacteroidota; class Ignavibacteria; order Ignavibacteriales; family Ignavibacteriaceae; genus JAKAGZ01. The sequence continues at coordinate 344,917 of CAWAPE010000004.1, read as the reverse complement.
TACTATGGAGATCCGAGGACCACTCAAAGTAAAGATGTATTTCTCCGTCAGAATCCGTGGGACAAGGATTTATTAGAAGCAAATGTGCATAATGGTTACTTAACTGTCAAATCGTCTTTTGGCATATGGAATTATGACCTTTCACAGGCCAATTATATCCGGCTAGCAACTAATTCAGTAGAATTAGATTACTAAACCTAAACTCAACGACCAAACAGAATATTTAAAACTAAAAACCTCCGGCTTTTCCACCGGAGGTTATAAATAGTAATTATTCCTGTCTAAAAATTAAAGCCCGAATCTCTTAAAGAAATTCTTTTCATCGGAGTGTGCGGACTTTTTTATGTTTGGCTGCCCGGCAAGTTCTTTCATCAATTCTTTTTCTTTTGAGTTCAGCTTTTTCGGAACTTCAATATTTATTCTTACTATCTGGTTACCTCTGCCGCCGTGGTTAAGGTGTTTTATTCCTTTATCACGCATCTTCAAAAGTTTTCCGTTCTGTGTACCGGCATCAGTTTTTAATTTAGCTTTGCCTGTAAGTGTAGGAACTTCAACTTCTGAACCAAGAGCCGCATCGGGGTAAGAGATAAATAAATCGTAAATAATATCGTCTCCTTCCCGGTTGAAATATTCGTGCGGAATTTCCTGGAAGACAACAATTAAATCGCCTGAGTGTCCGCCGCGTTTCCCGGCATTTCCTTCTCCGCGCATTGTCATATAATTCCCTTCGCTTACGCCGGCGGGTGCGTCAACTTTAACAGTAACATCTTCAACGATTCTTCCGTCGCCCATACATTTTTTGCAGGGGTTATCAACAACAACGCCGTCGCCATCACAATTATTACACGGCTGAATATTCACAAACTGCCCGAACACGGAACGCGACACGGTTTTAACTTCTCCCGAACCCTGGCAGACAGAACAAGTCTTGGTAGATTTTCCGCCTTCTGAACCGTTGCCGTTACAGGAATCACATTTAACCTGTTTTTTCAATTTGATTTGTTTTGTTACACCTTCTGCAATTTCCTCGAGCTTTAGTTTTAAAGTCACGCGCAGGTCTGAGCCGGGAATACCTGTTCCTCTTTTTCTTCCCCTTCCTCTCTGCGAAGTTCCTCCGAAGAAGTCATCGAAAATTGAGCCCCCTCCGAAAATATCCGAAAAGTGGGAGAAAATATCGTTTACGTCCGAAAATCCCTGCGAACCGAAACCGTTTCCTTTAACACCATCATGCCCGAACCTGTCATATCTGGCTCGTCTATCGTCATCGTTCAGTATTTCGTATGCTTCGGCAGCCTCTTTAAATTTTTCTTCGGCTTCTGAATCATCCGGGTTCCTGTCCGGGTGATACTGCATTGCAAGTTTACGGTAAGATTTTTTCAGTTCTTCTTTTGTAGCGTTGCGCTCAACACCTAATATCTCGTAGTAGTCTCTTTTTCCCATAAAAATTAATTATCCTTCGTTCTTAGTTTCATTTTCTGAATTTTCTTCTTTTGCCTCTGTTTCTTCAGCTGTCTCTTCGCTTACAATTACTTTTGAATGGCGGACAACTTTATCCTTGTACATATATCCTTTCTCAAGTTCGTCAAGCACTGTGTGCGGTGGAACACTTTCATCTTTTCTCTGCATCAGTGCTTCGTGGTAATCTACATCAAAAGGTTTGCCGACAGCCTCAATTTTTTTGACTCCCTGTTCATTGAGTATTTTCATCAACTTATTATATACAAGCTGCAGGCCTTCTTTAATAGATTTAACATCTTTCGCGTCATCCATATGCTGCATTGATCTTTCAAAATCATCTATTGCTGGGAGAAGTTTCATAATCAGGGTTTCGCCGGTATATTTTAGAAGATTCAGCTGATCGTTTTCTGTTCTTCTCTTATAATTTTCAAATTCAGCAGCCTTTCTTAAAATTTTGTCTTTGTTTTCTTCAACTTCTTTTTCGAGTTCCTCTACTCTTTTACTTAACTCGTCCATTTCTTCCGTAGACTTATTCTTTTTTTCTTCATTCTGCTGAGCATCTTTTTCTTTAGTCTCTTTATCGTGATTCTTTTTTGTCATTAATCGTTTCTCCTTATTTGGGATTTACATTTGTTAAAACTTCAGTTAAAAATTTTGATACATAATCAACAATTGCTACTACTTTTGAATATTCCATTCTTTTAGGCCCGATAATTCCAAGAGTACCGGAAACATTTCCGATTTTGTATTCTTTACTTATCAGGCTGTAATCTTTTAATTTCTGGTCTTCATTCTCACTGCCGATTGAAATATAAACCTGGTCCATTCCCGATTCACCGCTTTTTTCAAGTATGTGAATTATCACGTCCTGGTCTTCAATCAATTCAATCACGCTCTGGAATTTTTCCGGCATATCAAATTCAGGCTGCATAATTACATCTTTAGCACCAGTAATCACAAGTTTTTCTGTATGCTTTACATCCTGGAAAATCTTATCGGCAGAATCAATGAACAAACGCATAATTGCGTCGTGGTCTTCCGGAACTTCTTTAAACCTTTCTTTAAAAGTTTCACGAATTTCTTTTAATGATAACCCGGATAATCTTTCATTTAAAAGTCTCTGAACAGATTCAAGCTGTTCGGGGTTCAATTCAGAATTTTGTTCAAGCGTAATTGTTTTTACCAGCCCGGATTTTATGCTTATCACAACTAAAATTCTTGTTGATGATAAACTAACAAGTTGAATCTTTTCCAGCGCGCCTGTATCAACTTTGGGATAAGAAACCGCGGCAAGCTGTCTTGTTATTGAGCTGAGCAGTTTTGAAGTTATTCTTAATAATTCATCTGTATCAGTAATCGCTTCTTCAAAACTTTTGGAAATAATTCCTTTTTCAGAACTGCCAATTTTCCCGAGTCCCATAAGGGAATCAACATAAGTCCGGTAACCTTTATCTGTCGGAATTCTTCCGGCCGATGTATGCGGATGATTTATGTACCCGGATTCTTCCAGATCAGACATAATATTGCGCACCGTAGCCGGAGAAATTCCAAGCTCGTATTTTTTTGCAATATTACGCGAGCCAACCGGCGCAGCGGTCAGAACAAACTGCTGTATGATATACCGCAGAATATTTTTTTCGCGTTCGTTTAAGTCTTCTTTAATCATATCTGTCTGATGTGGAAAATGTAAATTCCCTTTTAAACTTACAAATATAAGGATTTTTTAGAAAAATTTAAGGCATTTTCCGGTGCTTTTGAGTGCTTTTATCCTGATTATGAGGCTTTTCTGTTATTTTAAAATAAATATTAAAGAAACTCATCCCCTTTTATTTCCCCTTCTCTTACCAAGAGAAGGGGCCGGGGGTTGAGTTCTGTCTATAAACTTAGTTTTGTTTAATATTCTAATAAATGGTAATTTTGGCAATTAAATAAAAAATTTCCCAAAAAATCAATCGAATGAAAAAAATTAACAATACATATAAATCCGCCGGCGTGGACCTTGAGGCAGGCGACGAAACTGTAAGAAGAATAAAAGGTTACGCAAAATCTACTTTTAACAAAAATGTACTATCTGATATCGGCCTTTTCGGTGGTTTTTTTAAGCCTGATCTGAAGAAATATAAAAACCCGGTGCTTGTTTCAAGCGTTGACGGAGTGGGCACAAAACTGAAAGTCGCTTTCGGAATGGATAAACACGATACAGTCGGGCAGGATCTTGTAAATCACTGCGTTAACGATATTGCTGTTTGCGGAGCCGAGCCGGTTTTCTTTTTAGATTATTTGGCCTTTGGAAAACTCAATCCTGATGTAGCAGAAAAAATTATAAAAGGATTTTCCATTGCCTGCAAGCAAAACGGCTGTGCACTAATCGGCGGAGAAACTGCTGAAATGCCTGGACTTTATGACGATAAAGAATATGATATGTCAGGTACCATAGTCGGGATCGTGGACAAATCAAAAGTTATAAACGGAAAAAAAATAAGAAAGGGAGACGTACTAATAGGTTTTCCATCAAATGGTTTGCACACAAACGGATATTCTCTTGCAAGGAAAATTTTATTATCAAAATATTCACTAAAAGACAAGCCGGCAGGATTTTCCAGATCCATCGGCAGTGAATTGTTAAAAGTTCACAAACCATATCTGAATTTGATAAAAAAAATAAAAACAAAAATTGATGTTAAAGGATTTTCCCACATTACCGGCGGCGGAATAATCGGGAATACAAAACGCATACTTCCTAAAGGCAGGGCGCTTAAAATTGAATGGGATTCCTGGAAACTGCCGAAAATATTTTCTCTTATTCAAAAGACCGGAAATATTCCCGATGAAGAAATGAGATCAGTTTTTAATTTAGGAATCGGACTGGTTGCCGTTGTTTCGCCCAAAGACGTTGAAAAAATTATAAAAATATCGAAGACAATAAAAGAAAAAGCTATTGTAATCGGAGAAGTGATTTAAGGACTATTATGCTCATTGATACACACGCACATCTTTTCTTCCCTAATTTTGAAGAAGACCTCGACGAAGTAATAAAAAGAGCCCAGGACGAAGGTATCAAATTTATTATCGTTCCTGCGACTGATATCGAAACCGCAAAAAAAACTGTTGAGCTCACAAAAAAATACGATATGGTCTACGGAGCAGTCGGTGTTCATCCCCACGATACAAAAGACTGGGACGATTCATATATCCTGCAGATTGAAGAGCTTGCAAAAAATGATAAGATAGTCGCTATCGGAGAGATCGGTCTCGATTATTATTATGACTATTCACCGAAAGAAAAACAAATCGAAGCATTCAAAGCCCAGATTGACCTCGCATTAAAATTAAATCTGCCAATAATAGTTCACAATCGTGAATCAGATGAAGATGTGATGAATATAATCCGTTCTTATAAAGGGAGCGGGTTGCGCGGGCAATTCCATTGTTTTAACGGAACACCGGCTGATGCGAGGGAATTAATTGAACTCGGGCATTTTATTTCATTTACAGGAAACATCACTTTTAAAAAAGCAGATACGCTCAGAGAAACTTTAAAAAGTATTCCAGCAAGATATTTATTGACAGAAACGGATTCACCTTTTATGACTCCCGTACCTCACAGGGGAAAAAGAAACGAACCTGCAAATGTTAAACTTGTTGCGGAAAAGATAGGGGAGGTTCATAACATAAGGATGGAAGACGTAAACAGAATTGTTGAATATAATACTTATAACTTGTTTGGGATTGGAGAAAAGCCGCCGGTTAGTTACACTTACCTGATGAGAAATTCGCTTTATGTTAATATTACAAATCGCTGCAATGCCGCATGTATCTTTTGTGATCGTGATGGAGAAGCGGTTTTAAATGGATACAATTTAAAGATGAAAAAAAATGAGGAGCTTTCGGCCGAAAGACTCATAAATGAAATTGGTGATCCTAAACAATATGATGAAGTTGTATTCTGTGGATACGGAGAGCCAACCATCAGGTGGGATGTTGTTAAAGAAATTTCAAAATATGTAAAAGCTAACGGCGGCAAAACAAGGCTTAATACAAACGGCCACGGAAATGAAATTAATAAAAAGGACATAACACCTGAAATGAAAGGACTGCTTGATTCGGTTTCCGTTAGTCTGAATGCTCTTGATGAAAATGAATATGCCCGGCTTGTAGGTGTTGATAAAAAAATGTTTCAGGAAATGCTTGACTTCACGAAAAAATCGAAACAATTTGTACCTGAGGTTGTTCTTACCATTGTAGCCGAACAGAACATAGATGCGGAAAAAGCAAGAAAAATTGCAGAAGAGGAAGTTGGTGTCAAATTCAGGGAGAGAGAGTATTTCTAAAAACGATTTTCTAATGAAAATATTTCTATCGTTAATTATATTTTTTTTCGCATCTCAGAATTTATTCCCGCAGAAAAATTTAGGAAAACTTTACAGGGATATTAATAAAGTTTTATCCGATGATTTCTTTACTTCAGCCCAGATCGGAATTGATGTTTACGATCTGACTACACAGGAATCGCTTTACAAAAAAAATGAAAAATTACTTTCCCGTCCGGCCTCTAATCTAAAAATATTAACTTCAGTTTCAGGACTCCTTTTTTTAGGTCCTGATTATAATTTTACCACTGCGCTCTATCACACCGGGCTACATTGAGAATCATACTCTTTATGGTGATTTATATCTTGTTGGTGGATTCGATCCATTATTAAGTACTGCGGATCTGGATACGCTTCTGATAGGGCTCAAACAAGCCGGTGTGGAAAATATTGAAGGAAACATTTATGCTGATGTTTCTAAAAAGGATTCACTTTTCTGGGGCGCCGGATGGATGTGGGATGATGATCCTTCAACAGATGCGCCGTATCTTTCTTCGTTAAATATTAATGAAAACTCGGTAAAAATAGCTTACCAGCCTTCAATAATTGATTCTCTCATTAATGTTGAACTTATCCCGGAATCAGATTATTTAACTCTTAAAAATACTGCTGTTACAATAAAGGGAGATTCTTCTAAAGTTAAATCTAGCCGGAACTGGATTGACAGGGGAAATAAGATTTTGGTCTTCGGCTATTTACCTTATTATGCACAACCAGATACTGATGAAGTAAATATTTTTAATCCTCCGTTATATTGTCTTAATCTTTTTAAAGATTCGTTGATTAAAAATCACATTTTTTTTGATGGTATTATAGATACTGCAACTTTAAACCAGGAAGCAAATCTTATCGGGCTGCATAACCGCACGTTTGGAGATGTGATAAACAAGTTAAATAAAGACAGTGATAATCTAATAGCAGAAATGACTTTGTATGCATTGGCATATAAATATAATTTGAAACCGGTAACAGCAGAAGAAGGTGTAAAAGTAATTGACAGCCTTATTACGTTAACCGGGTTAGACCCGGAAGATTACAGAATTGTGGATGGCTCGGGTGTTTCTCATTACAACCTGATTTCACCAGAATTAATTCTCGGTGTGCTGAGTTATATCTATTATAATGAACCGGGTTTATTTGACATATTTTATAAATCGCTCGCAATTGCAGGAGTGGACGGTACACTTGAAAAGAGAATGATTGACACAAAAGCAGAAAATAATGTCCGCGCAAAAACGGGAACTATAAGCGGTGTAAGTTGTTTATCTGGTTATGTGAGAGCAGCAAACGGACATAATCTTGCGTTCTCTATTATGATACAAAATTTTGCTACTAAAGCACGTGTTGCAAAAAGATTTGAAGATCAGATTTGTAATATTCTTGCTGAATATAAATAATTATACTTAATATTCTATTTGAGAAAACTAATGCGAATAATTAAAAGTTTGGCCCCCGTATTTTTGTTGATTCCTCTTTTACTACTCTTATCTTCCTGCGGTGAAAAGCAGCAAAATGAGCCAACAAAACCTTTGTATGAACTAACAAACAATAATAATATCCCAAAGTTTGATGCTGATAATGCTTACAACCAGGTTAAAGCCCAGGTTTATTACGGACCAAGAAATCCTAATTCCAGCGGACACGATAATGCGCTGAATTATCTGCAAAATGAATTAAGAAAATATTGTGACGATGTTGAACTTCAATCATTTACCTACACAGGTTATGGAAATGAAAAACTGAATCTTACAAACATAATTGGCAAATTTAATCCTGAAGCAAAAAACAGAATTGTTTTATGCGCCCACTGGGATACCAGGCCGCGCGCTGAAAAAGCTGTGGATCCCAAAAGACGAAATGAACCTATACTTGGTGCGAATGACGGGGGAAGCGGGGTAGGGATTCTTCTTGAAATTGCCAGGATTCTGAAAACCAATAAAATCAATTATGGTGTTGACCTCGTTTTGTTTGACGGGGAAGATTACGGCAAAGAAGAAGATCTTGATAATTTTTGCCTGGGATCTAAATATTATGCAGTAAATTATAGGCATACAAGCACTCCTGCTTTTTGCGTTTTACTTGATTTAGTCGGAGATAAAGATGCCGTTTTCGCGAAGGAAGGAAATTCCCTGAGATTTGCTCCGCAGGTTGTTAATATGGTCTGGGGCATTGCGAAACAAATTAAAACCAATAAGTTTTTAAATAAAGACGGGGGATACATTTATGATGATCATATTCCTCTTGAACAGGCAGGATTAAAAGCTATCGATATAATTGACGGAGATCTTATCGGTGCCGATACTCCAGTAAAAAGAAGAAACTACTGGCACACGCATAAAGATAATATGGACAACATCGGTAAAAATACTCTGCAGCAGGTGGGAGATGTAATGACACAATTACTTTTTACACTTAAGTTTAACCGTTAAAAAGGAAGCAGTTACCCGGTGAAAAATTATAAAGAATTTACAATTACGGCTGAACCATTCAATTCTGAAATATTATCCAGTGTATTATGGGAACTGGAAATTTCAGGAATAAATGAAGAGGTAAATTGCCTTAAAGTTTTTGCCGATATTGATAGCAATGTTAACGTTGATGCAATTTCTGTTTTTTTAAGAAAACTTCAGGACGAAAAACTTCTCTTCAATTTTAATGTTGAAGAAAACATTCTTGAGGAGAAAAACTGGAATGAAGATTGGGAAAAAAGTGTTAACGTAATAGAAATTTCAGACAGCCTTGTTATAAAACCCACGTTCAGAGATTATCAAGAAAAACCGGGACAACTAATTATTACTATTGATCCCAAAATGTCTTTTGGAACGGGGGAGCACCAAACTACAAAATTAGTACTGCGATTTGTTGAAAAATATATAAAGGATCAGGCAAAAATTCTTGATGTTGGTTCGGGGACAGGTGTTCTGGCAATTACCGCGGTAAAACTCGGTGCAAAATCTGCTGTTGCTGTGGATAACGATGAATGGTGCCTTAACAACGGGAAAGAAAACTGTGAACTTAACAGCGTTGCTGATAAAGTTGATGTAAGACTCGGGGTTGTACAGGATATTAAAGAAAACAATTTCGATCTTGTACTTGCCAACATTCAGAAAAATATTTTAATAGAAATTTCAGAAGAATTAAAAAACAGATTATCTGAAAATGGAATTCTGATTTTATCCGGTTTACTTGCCTCAGATGAAACAGATATCAAAACTGAATACGAAAGACTTGGCCTGAAATTAATTGAAAAAGACCAGATGGGCGAGTGGATAGCTTTAGTGTTTAAATCTTAACTATAATTTTATTCTTTTCAATAAACTGCCACGGCTCGCCCGTGGCTACGTGGCTAAATTATTCAGCGTTGTAAATAATTTTTCCTCCCAAAACTGTCATATCAATTTTTACGTCTTTTATTTTAACTGGATCAATTGTCAGAATATCCTGGTTCAGAACTATTAAGTCAGCAAGTTTCCCCGGTTCTATGCTTCCTTTTTTATTTTCCTGAAATTCTGCGTAAGCACCATTTATAGTGTAACATTTTATTGCATCTTCAATAGAAATTCTTTCCTGTGGTTCCAGTCCTTTCGGGTTTTTACCATCCGATGTTCTTCTGGTTACAGCCATGTATAAACCAACCAGAGGATTTAAAGTAACAACCGGGAAGTCGGTGCCGAATGCAACTTTAACTCCTGCTTTCAGGAAAGAATTATAAGGGTGCATATATTTTAATCTTTCCTTTCCAATTCTTTTCTCAGCCCAGTTGCCATCTTCCATTAAATGTGTCGGCTGAACAGAAGCAATTACTCCAAGTTTAGCAAAGCGCTGAATATCCCCTGGATGTAAATGCTGGGAATGTTCAATGTGGAATCTCCTGTCCCAGGCCGGGTTCTCTCTTTCTATTTTTTCAACAACATCAAGAGTAGCAGAAACTGCGCGATCTCCAATTGCGTGAACGCATATTTGTAATTTGTTTTTGTCCGCGTCGAGAGCCCATTTTTCAAAATTGCCGTTTTGAAAAATATCATTCGGTAGTCCAAAAGTTGTTGTATCCTGTACATAATGATCAAAAAACCAAGCCGTGCTGGATCCAAGTGAACCATCAGCATAGGCTTTCAGCGAGCCAAGTTGTATTAAGTCATCTCCAAAATTATATTGAATCCCGGCCTTGATCAGATCCTGATAAGTGTAAATAGGCATTCTTGTGGAGACGCGAACTGTGAGTTTATCTTTCTTTTCAAGATTTTCATAAGTATTTAACTGTCTGTTAAAATTTTCTAATGTGGTATATGACATATCTTCAATACTTGTAACCCCGAAACGTTTCGCTTCATTCATTGCAGCTGTAGCAGCCTTAACATAATCTTCATCGGAATGTTCCGGAATTATGTTACCAATCAGATTCATTGCGTTATCTTTAAGGATTCCGGTAGGCTCACCCGTTTTGGGGTCTTTCACAATCAGTCCGCCTTCGGGAGAAGGTGTATCTTTAGTAATCCCTGCCAGTTCTAAAGCATAAGAATTTGCCAGTGCCATATGCCCGTCATATCTGTCTATAAAAACCGGCGTGCTTGTTGTAAATGGATCAATCATTTCTTTGGTGGGTAAATCTTTTACCTCCCAGTTTTCATGATCCCAGTTACCTCCAGTTATCCACTTTCCTTTTTTGTCCTTAATATAATCTTTTAAAATTTTAATAAACTCAGCGCGCGATTTAGCAGGATTCAAATCGAGGCCGATCAGGTAAAATCCACCACTGATAAAATGCGTGTGTGAGTCTATAAAACCGGGAAGCATTAAGCGGCCTTTTAAATCTACAATTTTAGTATCTGATGAAATATATTTTTTTGCATTTTTGTCTGAGCCGACAAAGAGAATATTATTCCCTTCAGTTACAACGGATTGAGCAAAAGGCTGTTTTTCATTGACAGTATAAATTTTCCCGTTCATAAAAGCAGTTTTGCTGAATTGAGCATTCAGAGTTCCTGATAATAATATTAAGGAAAAGAGAAGTGTAAATAATTTCATACAAGCCCCCACATATTCAGTTATTTATGAACTAAAATAACTCATATTTATGGATAAATAAATACCATACATTTATAAATGTAATGTTTCCAGTAATAATTTTACGATATTATTAGCATAGATATTAATAAATTCTTAAGTTGAACAACTAATTATCTTTCAATACAGTATTACAGATTATTATATGAATCTTGACGTACTCGTTTTTGCTGCCCACCCCGATGATGCCGAACTTTCCATGGGAGGAACCATTGCCAGGTTAAATAATTCAGGACATAAAGTAGGAATAGTAGATTTTACAAAAGGAGAACTTGGTACAAGAGGAACCGCCGAAACAAGGCAAAAGGAAGCATTCCAGGCCGCCATTGCACTTAAAGTTGCAGTAAGAGAAAACCTTTATATCCCGGATGGTGAAATCCGTCATACAAAAGAAAATCTAATGAAAATTGTAATGGAAATAAGAAAGTACAGGCCAAAGATTATATTTGCTCCTTATTTTAATGATCGTCATCCTGATCATATTGATACAAGTCGCCTTGTTAAGAAAGCAATGTTTTCTTCGGGATTGGTAAAAATTAAAACTTTTGATAAAGAAGTTGCACAGGAAGCTTACAGACCTAAAAAACTTTTTTATTATATGCAGACTTATACTTTTGACCCGACCTTTATAGTTGATATTTCATCAACTTTTGAACAGAAGATGAAGGCTGTTAAAAGTTTTAGCACACAATTTTATGATCCCAAAAGCACAGAACCCGAAACATTTATCAGTACGCCTAAATTTATTGACTATATTGAATCAAGGTCAAAATTTTACGGATTTCAGATTGGTAAAGAATATGGAGAGCCGTTTTTCTGTGAAGAAAAAATTGAGGTGAGTCCGAACAATTTTTTATAATCTCTCAGCTTTTGCCTGAAGGAATTGTAACAGTTACTACGGTTTCAATTCCATAATTACTGCTAATGCTAAACTTACCTCCGTGTAATTCAGTCAGCTTTTTGCTGATAATCAAACCCAGCCCGGAACCCTGTTGTTCGTACTGACCTCTTTCAAACTGTGCGTATGCGCCTATACTAGATATTTGGTCCGCTTTCATACCTCTTCCGTGATCAGTAACACTAATTACAAAATTATCTTTTTCATTATAAGCACTTACATAAACTTTATCGCCCGGACTGGAAAATTTAAAGGCGTTGTCCACCACCTCTTCTATAATTGTGGTCAAATCTTCCGCTGCCATTTTAATTCTGCAGTCAGTAGTTTCTTTTAAAAAATCGTTTAGTCGCCCATATTTTTTTGCAATTCTTGTTACAATTGAATCTGTAAATTTCTGGGTTGCTTCAAATAAAGATGCTTCGATTCTGGCCTTACCTTTTGAATTATTAGACATAAGTTCCAGTTTGCTGTAAGTAATGAAATTCTGGATTAACCTGTTAAGTCTCAATCCTGAATCGCGGATCGTGCTGGCAAACTCAAAAACCTGATCGTTGTAAATTTCTTTATGTTTGTCCATTAACAATTGGGAGTAACCGAGAATAGAAATAAGCGGGGTTCTTAATTCGTGAGGGAGCGATCGTGCTATGTTTTTAGTAAGCTCACTTAATTTTAGTTGTATCTCTTCATTCTTCTTTAAGCGGGTCTCTACAGAATTTAGTAATTCAGAATTTGTAAAAGGTTTAGTTATATAATCATCTGCCCCCAAATCCATCCCTGTTCGTAAATCTTTTTTATCGACCATCGCGCTTAAAAATATGAAAGGAATAGATGAAACTGTCGGATCTTCACGAAGTGAGATCAGGACTTCGTGGCCGTTCATTTCAGGCATTTTAATATCACAAAGAATCAGATCTGGCTGATACCTTTTAGCGGCTAAAATTCCCTCACGCCCGTTTGCGGCTTCAAGGCATTTATAACCTTCTATTTCAAGGACTTCAATAATTGATACTCTAATGAGGTCTTCATCTTCAATAACCAATATATTTTTCACTATAACTACTCCGGTTAAGTATTATTACTTAAGCAAAACATCACCTCATTAGCGTACAAAGTTAACTAAAAGTTTGACATTTACAAAAAGAGGGAGCTGTTATTAATTTCCAATTTCTGTATTTATTCTAATAAATTGATCTATTTTGAAATAATTACTCTTTCTCAATAATATTTATTTAGGCATTGCAAACAGAGAATCAGGCAGTTCCATCCCGGTTTTAATGCTTTTAATTAATCTGGAATGTCCTTGAATTAGGAGTAATAACTTCAAACTTAAACGGGAAATTAACACCCCCTACTTTTTTATAATTACTAAGATATGTTTCCTTATCACCTTTTTGTTTATTGAGCTTCACAATTTTTACAATAAGATAATTTTTAGCGTCTAAAAAAACATAAGAAGAATCTGTTGGTGAAATTTTACACTTTATTTTGTAAGCATTTCTATTCAAAACTTTCTCTTTTCCCTCAAGAGTTACAGTGTGTCTTTTCTCACGGTAACAAAAAAAATATCCATCCAGATCAGCCATAAATTTTGTTTCATCCAGAGCAACTCCCGTTAATTCTTTTGGAGCTATGCCGGTAGCTTCAGGATCAATGCACCAGGCTATACGGCCATCGTAGGCGGTTACCCTGGTTTTCCCATTTTCTGTTATTTCCATTCGCATTTTATCCGGTCTTTTAAAATATGTTTTTACCGGAATTTTCCCATTCATTTGGACAATTTCGGAAGTAATCACCATCGTCTGAATTTTATTGAATGCATCCTGTTTTACTGCATCGAAGTGGAGATCAATTATTTCACTAAGTGATTGAGGAAAGACATGGTAAGAGAATGGAATTAAAATAAAAATTACGACTATATAAATTAACCTTTTCATAGTTCCTCCCGATTTTAGAAAAATCTTTGATTAAAGATTTACAATTTCTTCAACAGGGAAGAGAGTAACTGTGCTTGACAGAAATTCAAAAAGGACAAGTTGGTGCAAAAGATGTGATGCCTGGTAGTTTTTGAATTGAAATTCAATACGGCACATTTGCTCCCCCAATAATAACCTGAATAAATTTATTGAAAATATATCCTTTTAGCAATTTATAAATTTGGGCAGTTGTTACCTGTCTTATCCATTCAACACATTTTTATTGAAATACTTGTGCTTAATTTCTAACTTGGTTGGAAAATCAGTAATAATTTTACTATTCGATGATTACAATTCTTATTCAAACCAATCTTTACAAATAAAATCTTAAGGTGCAAGATGAAAATATTTTCCAGGATAATGATACTCGTTCTGGCTTTTTCAGTTCTGTCATTCCCGCAGGACAAAAAGCAGGATAATAAAAAGGATCCGATGAATTCTTCAACATTCAGCGGGTTAAAATTTAGAAATATCGGTCCGGCATTTTCATCCGGAAGAATTGCTGATTTTGCTGTTAATCCAAAAGATCACAGCGAATATTATGTTGCCACTGCTAGTGGAAATATCTGGAAGACAAATAATTCCGGAACAACTTTCAAACCTATTTTTGATAAATATGGTGCATATTCAATCGGATGTATTACAATAGATCCGAATAATCCTTACGTAGTCTGGACAGGAACCGGTGAAAATAATCATCAGAGGGCTTTAGGCTATGGTGATGGAGTCTATAAATCTACTGATGCAGGAAGCACCTGGAAAAATATGGGATTGAAAGATTCCCGTCAAATTGGTGGAATTGTAATTGATCCGAGAAATTCAAATATAGTTTTTGTTGCGGCTGAAGGTTCGGCGTGGGGACCGGGTGGTGACAGAGGTTTATATAAAACCATAGATGGTGGAAAAACCTGGAAAAAAGTATTGAACATAAGCGAGAACACTGGTGTAAATAATATAACTTATGATCCGCGCAATCCGGATGTAATGTATGCAACTTCAGAACAAAGAAGACGGCACGTTTTTACAAAAATAGGTGGGGGTCCTGAATCAAAGGTTTATAAATCTACTGATGCTGGTGAAACCTGGGACAAAATAATGACCGGTCTGCCGAGTGTTGATTTAGGTGGAATGGGAATTGCGGTATCTCCGGTAAATCCTGATGTAATTTATCTGATTGTAGAAGCTGCTGAAGGTAAAAGCGGATTTTTCAGGTCTATAAATCGTGGGGCAAGCTGGCAAAAAATGAGTAGTTATGCTTCTTCCGGGCAGTATTACAATGAAATTTATTGCGATCCTCAAAATGTTGATAAAGTTTATTCAACAGAAACGAGATCTAGAGTAACACTTGATGGCGGAAAAACATGGAACGTAATAGGAAACAACGGGCGCCACGTTGATGATCATGCTTTATGGATTGATCCCGATTTTACTGATCACTTCCTGATTGGTGGCGATGGTGGAGTTTATGAAACGTTTGATGGTGGCAAAAACTTTGACTTCAAAGAGAACCTTCCCATCACACAATTCTACAGGGTGGTTGCCGATAACACCGAGCCGTTCTATTATGTTTACGGAGGAACACAGGATAATAACAGTGTCGGTGGACCTTCTGCCACAATTAGCCGGGATGGAATTGTTAACAGCGATTGGTTCGTAACAAATGGCGGCGATGGTTTCTGGAGTGCAGTTGATCCCGTTGACCCAAATATTGTTTATGCTGAAGCACAATATGGAAATATGGTTCGTTACGATAAAGCAAGCGGAGAAGCTGTTGATATCAGGCCGGAACCCCTGAAAGGAGAACTAACTTTCAGATGGAACTGGGATACCCCGTTGCTGATTAGTCCACACAATCATATGAGATTATACGTTGCGGCAAACAAAGTATTCAGGAGTGATGACAGGGGAAACAGCTGGAAGGAAATTAGCGGAGATCTTACCACAGGAACGGACAGAAATACCTGGCCCGTTATGGGGAAATACTGGAGTGCTGATGCAGTTGCAAAAGATAAATCCACATCGCTTTGGGGAACCATAATTTCACTTAGCGAATCACCTATAAAAGAAAATTTAATATATGCGGGTACAGATGACGGACTAATTCAGGTTTCTGAAGATGCAAAAACATGGAGAAAAATTTCAGAATTTCCTGATGTTCCGAAGTATACTTATGTAAGCGATATACTCCCTTCTAAATTTGATGCTAATGTTGTTTTTGCAACTTTTAGTAATTTGAAACGAGATGATTTTACTCCTTACGTTTTGAAAAGCACGGACAGGGGAAAATCGTGGAAATCAATTTCAAATAATCTCCCTAAGAATGGATCTGTTCATACTATTCAGCAGGATTATAAAAATCCTGATTTATTATTCGTGGGAACAGAATTTGGTGTTTACTTCTCTGTTGATGGTGGAGAAAAATGGGTTCAGATGAAAAGTGGTATTCCTACAATTTCAGTAAAAGATATCGCAATTCAAAAAAGAGAAAGTGATCTCGTTCTTGCAACATTCGGAAGAGGATTTTATATACTTGATAATTATGAACCACTAAGAGAAATTAATAAAGAATTACTGAATAAGGATTCTTATTTGTTTCCTGTTAAAGATGCACTTTTGTATGTGCAGAAATCAGGTAAATATGGACAGGGATCAACCTACTTTAAAGCTCCAAATCCTGATTACGGTGCTGAATTTACTTACTACATAAAGGAAGTACCCAGAACTTTAAAGCAAATCAGGCACGAAAAAGAAAAAGAACTATTTAAAGAAGGAGAACGTATTCCTCAACCCGATGAAAAACAAATGCGTGCCGAAAAAGAGGAAATTACACCTTATCTTGTTTTCACTATTACAGATGCTGCAGGTAATGTAGTAAGGAAGATTACAAAGAAAGCAGGGAAGGGCGTTCAAAGAGAAAACTGGGATCTTCGTTTCGAAAGTACAAGTCCGGTTAGAGCAACAAAAAACAAGTTTAATCCACTGGCAAAAGAAAATGGCAGTACACTAGTAATGCCGGGAAATTATAAAGTCTCAATTGCTATGATTACAAGGAATGGAAGTAAACCCGTGGGAAGTCCTTTTAGTTTTAATGTTAAACCATTAAATAATACTACACTGCCTGCTGCAAAAAGAAGCGATGTTGTAGCTTTCCAGGAAAAAGCGAATAAAGTTGTACGCACGGTAAGAGGGACTTACAATTTCCTCGAGGATATGATGGACAAAGTTGCTGATATTAAACAGGCAATTTTAAATACTCCGGATGCACCTGAAACATTAATGGCCGAGGCAGATAAACTATCAGGTGAATTGCAGGATATCTGGTTGAAATTTGACAGGGACGCAGATCATCCGAGCGCTGAAGAAACTCCGCCATCTCCTGTAACTTTCAATGAAAGACTCGGAACGCTTGCTTACACACATTGGCGTTCAACATCTGATATTACACAGAAGGAAAAAGATGCTTTTAATATTCTATCAGAAGAATTTCCACCTGTGCTAAATCAGATTAAAAAACTTTATAATTTTGATTTGAAAAACCTGCAAGCAGAGCTTGAAAAATACAATGCTCCGTGGACACCGGGAAGAATTCCTGATTGGAATATAAAGTAGTGCAATTATTCTGCAGGGACGGGCATGCCCGTCTCTACAATTTATTAATAATTCTTATATCTAAAATAAGTCTCTTTATCCAACTCTTTTATCTCTACTGTCATACTTAATTTTAATTTTTCATGGGAAAGTGGAAATGATTTCTTAAGTATTTCCAGGCAATCTTTTGAAATCATTTTCTTAACACTTTCATCTTTCCCGCTAAGGAAAGAAACTGTCAGGGCTACAAAAGCTCGTTCAGGATTTCCATCACCGACTAAATAATCATGATGTATAATGGCCCGACTTTTAATATCATTTAATGAAAATAATTTTGTAGCAGTTAAAATGTCGTGAATGTTTTTTAAAATTGCCGGATTGTCGGTTTTATCTATTATGTTACCGGAATATTCTAAGATACAGTGGGGCATAATTTTTACTTGTTAGAAATATTAAAATCCTGATGATCATTATTAATTAATGAATAGAGAAATTCATCGCACCATTTGCCCCTGCGCCAGGAATGTTCTTTGTAATGTGCTTCCTTCTTCATCCCGAGCTTTTCCATAATTTTATATGAAGGGATATTTTCAGCGTCACAAATGGCAACCAGCTTATGAATCTTTAATTCCTTAAATATTTTGTCCACAAGGGCTACTGAAGCTTCTGTTGCATATCCTTTTCTATGAAAATTCCTGTTAAAACGATATCCGAATTCACCAAGTGCATTTTTTTTATCGAGATAACGAAATCCAACTTCCCCGATCAACTTTTTATTCTCTTTTAATTCAACTCCTAGTGAGAGCCATTTGTTTTCTTCCTGCGACCATGGCTGGATTCTTTCATCAAAGACTTTTCTGATTTCTTCTTCAGTCATATCGAAAATATATTGGCTGTTTTCGATGTCGGCTCTGTGCTCAAATGTATCTTCCCAATCATTTTGAGTGAGCGGACGAAGAAGCAATCTTTCAGTTTCAATTTTAAACATTTTAGTTCTTCTTTTCGGAGCCCTGCTGCCAGTCAATTAAAACTGAATTTTTGAAAAAATAAATTATGTCGCCATAATAATATTGAGTAAAAACACCCCAGGAATGTTTGTCTGTATGAATTTTCTTTGGTTTTCCCCAGACATCTCTCATCATTTCCTCAGTCATTCCTTTCCAGATTCGTCCTTCAAAAACACGTAGCCCGTTTGTTCTACCATATTTTTTTATGAATAACTTCTTTTTCAGTTCAGCTAATTCTTTTTCATTTTTGTTTAACACATTATCGAGTGCATTTATATAATTAGCAAGACTGTCGGTATAAGCGTTGAGCTGATCTTTTTGAGAAGTAAGGGATTTCTTTAATGCCAAAAGGCTGTCCTTTTCAGTCTGGTAGGATTGTGAATATAATGGGGAAGTGAATAAAAATATCAAAAATAGTACAAATACTTTGTTTTTCATCAGTAAATGAATAATTAATGGAAAAATTTGGAATCCAATTATAAAAGAAAATTTGGGCTAATACAAATTGCAGAAATTCTGTCGGGTTAGTTTATATCATTTAGCAATTTATCATCCAATACATAGTTATATCTTCCATCTTCAGGACCATTCTCAAGGCGTAAAACACCGCGCGGACAAACAGCCGCACAAACTCCGCATCCCACACAGGAAGAACGAATGATATTTTGTTTTCTTTGAGCGTATGATCTTACATCAATTCCCATTTCACAATAGGTCGAACAGTTTCCACAGGAAATACACTGTCCGCCGTTGGTTGTAATTCTGAATTTTGATTTGAATTTCTGGAACATCCCTAACACCGAGGCAAGCGGACAGCCAAACCTGCACCAGACCCTGCTTCCCATTAATGGATAAAAACCAACTCCAACTATACCGGAAAAAACTGCACCTATTAAAAATCCGTAAGCAGATGAAAAAGTGTGTGAAAGACTTCCGAGTGTTTTCCCATCAGTTGCCGAATTTATCCAGACAAGAGCAGTTGTAATAATGACAAACACAAGTACAGAATGAATTGACCATCTTTCAATTTTCCAGGCTTTGAGAGATTTATCAGAGAGATGGCGGAAAGGATCACCGGCAGTCTCCGCAAGGCCGCCGCATCCACAGACCCACGAGCAGTACCATCGTTTGCCAAAGAAATACGAAAGAACCGGCACCGCTATAAAAGTCATTGCCGCTCCCCAGAACACCATAAAATATCCCAGCGCCCCGGAAGTGTTTACCAGATAATGCACGCTGTTTGGAAATAAATATTGATATTTAAGAGGCCAGAAGTAAGTGAAATAATGTTCGGGCTTGTTGAACATAATCAATAAAGCCGGAATCAGATAAGCAAAACCAAGCTGGAAAAACATAACAGAAATTGTTCTGATAAATTGATACCTATTGTGCCTGTACTTTATGATCATTTTCATGCCCATAAAAAGTACGGCAAGTGTATAGAACGTCCCGTACAAAAACCAGCGGTCAGCTTTTTCACCACGTAAAAAATAGCTTAATGGATCGACCAGACGAATCCAGTTTTCAATTGTGGAAGGGAACCAGTATAGGAATACGTAAAATAAGGTTATGATTATTCCAGCAATCCAGGCGATTATTCCCCTTGAGGTAAAATTATTGAAAAATATCTTGTTGTTCTTTATCCCGGCTGGTGTTTCCCAAATTACGGGCAAACAATAAATTATTGTCCCGATAACAGGAAGTCCGAAACTCAAAAAAAGGAAGAGCCGGGGCATTTGCATCGCGGCGCCGGTGAGGCTGACAAGCAGAAAGAAAATACCTGTAAGAAAAATTCCAAGTCCTGTTTTTTTAATTTGTTCCAGTTTTGGATTATGCTTATAAATTTTAAATGGTTCTATTTGAATTGGTGTCATATTTTATATTATAATAATTTTAATACTTGAAATTTCAAATTATGTACTTGTCATTTCTACCAGAGGGAGAAATCTTATTCTTCGAATTAATTAGATTTCTCATCCGGCGAATGCCGAATTCGAAATGACAACTATACAGTAATACCGAACAATCCTCTTCTGGAATTTAATCTCAAAGTTGCTTCAGGATTTTGCCTGTTAAACTCAGCAATAATTTCTTCCTCGTGCCTTTCAAAAAATTCGGGATCAAAATTTGCTCTCGATAAATTTTCCAGAACAAACTCAATAGTTTTGTTCTTGCTTATCCATTGTTCAAATAGTTCGTGCCTGTATCTAATTCCAAAGGAATTCATACCAACAAGAGAATGATCATCGTTTCTATAAACAAATCTAACGGCTTTTTTGCCTGATTTATGCTCCCAGTAAAAATTTGTTTCACCTTCGCGCGGCTTAGCGGATACAAAACCATAGGTCTGATATTCAATATCCAGGAATTTAGCGGAGTTGAACCAGACGCCTCTTTCATATTTTGTCCTTTGTCCGCAGATTGTCCGCGCCAGTGTTTCGCCGTGCATTCTTCCGGTATACCAAAGTTGTTCAAATCGGAATCTTCCGGTTTCTCTTTCTTTAAATTCAACACAGTCACCCGCAGCATAAACATCCGGAATATTTGTTTCTAGATAATTATTTACTAAAACGCCACGGTCTGTTTCAACTTCTGAGTTTTTGACTAATTCAATATTAGGATGAACACCGGGAGTTAACCCAACCAACTGACAGTCAATATTTTCTCCTGTATCAGTAATAATTGATTTAACTCTTCCATTTTCACCGGGAAGAATTTCTTTTAATTGTACGCCAAACTTCAGATCGAATCCGTGCTCCAGTATGTGGCGGGAAATTAAAGTTGAGTCTTCTTTTGGAAGAATGTTGTTCCAGTAAAGATCTTCTCTGACTAAAAGAGTTACTTGAATATTTCTTGAGTGGAGCATTTCAGCAAATTCAATTCCAATAAGTCCGCCTCCTACTATTACAGCGCGGGAAATATTTTCCGTGTTCTTTTCGAGTAGTTCAACATCCTGCCATCTGTAAAGTCCTTGCACACCGGGCAAATCCTGTCCGGGCCAGCCGAATTTATTTGTCTTTGATCCTGTCGCAAAAACAAGTTTATCATATTCTATCGTTGATCCGTTATCGAGAGATATTTTTTTGTTATTTGTATCAACCGAATTAACGTTGGCATTTACAAGATCAATTTTATTCTTTGTCCAGAACCAGTCCTCGTATGGTTTAATTTCTTTGAATCTCATATGCCCCATGTAAGCATACATCAACGCTGTACGAGAGAAAAAGTATTTAGTCTCGCTGGAAATAATAGTGATTTTCATGTCACTCATTTTCCTGACATGTCGCGCAGTTGTAATTCCGGCGATTCCATTGCCAATGATTACGAGGTGTTGCATATATTTTTCCCTGACAGTCTTAAAAAGGTATAGTTAAATTAGTATGATCGAAAAAATAATTTGTCAATTACCTTACATTATGATATGTAAATAAGTGAAATTATATCACGAAAGTGTGTCAATTAGATTGAAAAATCATTTCTACCCAATTTTAGAAGATGTAAGCAAGTTATAAGAAATGTCCAAGACTTCAAACGGAATAATTGTTGTTATTGCAGAATAAGATAATTATTACCCAATAATTTAATTTTTTGATTATTTATTCAGATTAGCCAGTACTATTTCTTGAACGCCAGCAAACAAAATTCTAATTTTACATAGCCTAAAATTGTACATTAATTCCATACCAGATATCTAAATGAAATTTGATCGCAAAGACTATTCAAACGAAAAACTTATAGAACTATATATAGCTCTGCTAACGCCGAGAATTATTGAACAGAAAATGATAAACCTTATCCGGCAGGGAAAAATATCAAAATGGTTTTCGGGAATTGGGCAGGAAGCTATTTCTGTTGGATGCGGATATGCGCTTGCAGGAGATGAATTTATACTAACGATGCATCGTAATCTTGGCGTGTTTTCAGTGAAAAATATTCCTTTGAATAAATTGTTTTCACAATTCCAGGGAAAAGCAAAGGGGTTTACAAACGGTCGTGATCGTTCATTTCATTTTGGATCACTGAAACATCATATAATCGGAATGATTTCTCATCTGGGCCCGCAGTTTGGAGTTGCCGACGGCATTGCTTTGTGGAACAAGATTCATAAAGAGAATAATGTTACACTGGTATTTTCAGGAGAAGGCGGGACAAGCGAAGGAGATTTCCACGAAGCTGTAAATGTTGCTGCTGTCTGGGATTTGCCCGTGATATTTCTTGTGGAAAATAATGGCTACGGACTATCTACTCCTACCAGCGAACAATTTAAATGCAAAAGCCTTGCAGATAAGGCAATTGGTTACGGGATTGAAGCCAGAACAATTGAAGGAAATAATATTCTGGAAGTTTATTCTAACATAAAAGAAATTGCGGAAGAAATGAGAAAAAATCCGCGCCCTTTTTTGGTAATAGCAAATACTTTCAGAATGAACGGACACGAGGAAGCCTCAGGTACAAAACATATTCCAAAGGAATTATTTTCTGAGTGGGCTAAAAAAGATCCAATAATCTGTTATGAAGACTTTTTGATAGGTGAAAAAGTTTTAACAGAAGGAATGAAAGAATCATTCAATGAAAAAATCCGTAAAGAGGTTGACGAGGAATGGGACAAGGCGATCAGTGAAGATCAAATATCGGTAAATACTTCAAAAGAAATCAGCGATGTTTATGCACCATTCGAACAAAAAATAAAGCATGCTTTATCTGAAAAGAAAAATAAAAAAAGATTTGTTGATGCTGTAAGTGAGGCTCTTTACCAGAGTATGGAAAAATATAAAGACCTTATAATAATGGGACAGGATATCGCGGAATATGGAGGTGTATTCAAGGTGACGGATGGTTTTGTAAAGAAATTCGGAAAGGATAGAGTAAGAAATACACCACTTTGTGAGTCAGCAATTATTGGTACAGGACTTGGTTATTCTATTTGTGGTGGTAAGTCTGTTGTTGAAATGCAATTTGCAGATTTTGTTTCATCAGGTTTTACTCAGGTAATAAATAATCTCGCAAAAATTCATTATCGATGGGGACAAAATGCAGATGTTGTCATTCGGATGCCCACCGGGGCGGGAGTTAACGCGGGACCATTTCATTCACAATCGAATGAAACGTGGTTTACCCACACGCCGGGGCTAAAAGTTATTTATCCTGCTACTCCCTACGACGCAAAGGGATTGCTAAATGCCTCAATAGAAGATCCAAACCCGGTAATGTACTTTGAACATAAGGCACTTTACAGGTCTGTTAGGGAAGAAATTCCTGATGATTATTACACTGTCGAGATCGGAAAAGCAAATTTGATAAGAGAAGGAAGTGAACTTTCAATTATCACTTATGGTATGGGCGTTCATTGGGCAATTGAAGCTTTAAAAGAATATTCTGAATTATCTGCCGATTTAATTGACCTCAGAACTTTGTTACCCTGGGACAAAGAAGCTGTGAAAAATTCTGTAACAAAAACAGGGAAGGTAATTATTCTGCATGAAGATTGTCTGACCGGCGGAATAGGCGGTGAAATTTCAGCCTGGATTAGTGAAAATTGTTTCGAATATCTCGATGCTCCAGTGATGCGATGCGGGAGTCTTGATACTCCAGTACCATTTGCTAAAAAACTCGAGGATAATTTTCTTCCGGCCCAAAGATTTAGAGATAAGTTGAAAAATTTGTGGAATTATTAATCTGACTTTTGCCCGGAGTGAGTTTTTAAATTATTCTACCACCTGGAAGACAGAATCAAGCACGGTACCGTCGACCCATTTAATAACAGCAACAACTTTCTTCTTGTTCAACCTTGGTTTTTCAGGCACACCGCAGATTGAATCAACTTCTGCTTTTAATTCTTTTATAGTCTTTACAGGTAATGAAGATTTTTTAACAGCGTTTAATAAATCTTTTCTCTTGGGATTAATTGCAATTCCTCTTTCCGTAATAATTACATCAATTAATTCTCCCGGTCCGCAAAGAGTAGTTACTTCGTCAACTATTACAGGAATCCTGTCCCTGAATGATGGGATTGCGAGAATTGTACATTTTGAATAAAGACAATTCTGCCAGCCACCTATACCGTGAAGAAGATATCCGTCTGAATGAGTCACAACGTTAGCATTGAAATTTAAATCAACTTCGGTTGCACCGAGAACTGCAACATCAACTATTGATGCGAAATTTCCTTTGCCGTGAAAATTATAACTTGTAAATGGGCTTGTGTTTACGTGGTTAGGGTTTTCTCTCATGCTTCGCACGCCTTCAAGATCGAAGGTCTGCCCGTCGAGAATATAATCAGTCAAACCTTCTTCCAGCATTTGTACGAGATATTTGGTGCTTCCGCCACGTACGAATCTTGCCTTAACATTTTTAGCTTTCATTTTTTCTTTCAAAAAAAGAACAAATGCCAGGTTTGTTCCGCCTGCTCCTGCCTGGAAAGAAAACCCATCTTTCATTATACCGGCTTCTTCAATAAACTGCGCAACATATTCCGCAATCAAGAGCCTGTCAGGTGATTTTGTAACTTCGGTTGTTCCTGAAACAATTTTTGCGGAATCTCCAAGTGAATCAATTTTTACGACTGTGTCTACATTGTTTCCCTGTATCTGCCACGGAATGCAAGGGAAGGGAACAAGGTTGTCGGTAACAACAATTACGTTTTCGGCATATTCAGAATCTCCAAGAGCAAAACCAATCAATCCGCTTGCCGATTGGCCATTTACCCCATTCGCGTTTCCGAATTCATCAGAGGTGGGAGCGGCGATTACTGCTATGTCTATTTTTACATCTCCATCCTGGAGTGCCTGGTATCTTCCACCGTGAGAACGAAGAACTCCGATACCTTTCATCTTTCCGAGTGAAGTAAACCTGCCAAGTGGACCATTCATACTTCCTTCAATGTGGTGAATTGTTCCGTCTTCCAGGTATTTTATTAAATGTTTGTGGACAGGGAAAGAAGCGGTAGGGAACCATCGTATATTCTTAATCCCCATTTGTTTGATCGTATCGAAAAGAATATTGGTTAAAGCATCACCATTTCGTAAATGATGGTGAGTGGAAATTGTCATCCCGTTTTTTAGCCCGGCTTTCTTTAATGCTTCTTTTAAAGTCTTAACAATTTTATTTCCGTTTGCAGGATAATCAATACAGGATTTTATCGGAGGTTTTGCTTTCCCCCCTGTCGGTTTGTATTTATTTACACCTTTAAAAGGAATATGTTTTTGTCCATTAATTTCTGTCGGGACTAATCTTCCAGCACTATTTTTTATTAGTTTCATTTTTCCAGTTCTTTCTAATTTTCTTATTGAGTAATGCCAGTTCTATGGTTTTGTGAGCACGTTTAACTACCGGCGCATCTATCATTTTACTGCCGAGAGATACAACCCCGAGACCTTTCTTTTCCGCTTCTTCAAAAGCAAGCACAATTTTTTTAGCTTTTTCAATCTCTTCGTTTCCGGGAGCAAAAGTTTCGTGAACAACCTGGATCTGCCTTGGATGTATACAACCTTTCCCTTCGAAACCAAGAGATTTTGCCTCCATTATGCTTTCTCTTAATGCGTCCATATCATTTATATCTGAAAAAACCGAATCTATTGCCTGTACACCTGCCGCTTTTGCAGCATTAACTATAATTGATCTTGCAAACAGACTTTCCTTTCCTTCAAAAGTTCTTTGAGTACCTAAATCTGCAGTATAGTCTTCCAATCCTATAGTTAAAGCACAAACATCCTGAGATGCTGAAGCAATTTCATAGGTGTTGATAACTCCAAGAGCGCTTTCAATAATCGGCATTACGTAAATTTCGTTTTTAATATTATTTGTTGTCTTTATTCTTTTGATTTCCTGCACTGTCTTAAAAACCTGCTCACCGGTTTCGCATTTAGGAATAAGGATTACGTTTACGTTGTGAGGGATTAGATATTTCAGATCATCAAGTCCCTTTGGAAGCTGGTTAATTCTTACCATCCTTTCGCAGCCATAAAAATCTACAGCGCGGAGTGCATTACGGACAATAAATATTGCTGAATCTTTTTCTGAATGTGATACACTGTCTTCCAGATCCAAAATTATTCCGTCCGGTTTGTGAAGTCCTGCATTTGGAAAAAATTTCGGTTCGTTTCCCGGTAAATATAACCTGCTTCTTCTGAGTTTATCTTTTGAGGTTTTTTTAAGATTGGATTTAAGCATTGGCGGAAGAAATTCCTTTACTTCAGCCGGATTTAATCTTTTTACAGCTGCTTCAAACCTGGCAGCAATTACAAATGGAAGCGCTCCATTATCTTCAATTATAATTTGAACGTTTTTCAGGTTGAAAAATGCGCACATCTCAGTGATTTGTTTTTTAATTGATATGCCGAACATCGGTTTCACTTTGCTGGCGATGTCTATTTTTAATCCGCCGGATTTTTTGGGAATAATTTCTATATAGCAATCCGAGCGAACTTTATTTCCGCGTTTTCCGGCAAATCCCTTTTTTAACTTAGAACTCATATTAAACTCATTTTTTAATTACCAGGCTTTTCATAAAATCGCTGGTTTTCATTTTTTCACATTTAAAAATCATATCTTTTATTTTTTGTTGTTTCTTTTTCGTCAATAGTTTTGCCGAAAGAGCATTAAATTTATTCTCAATATCTTCTAATGTCATCGGTTCACGCGGATCACCTTTGGGATATTCAAGATATTCTGAATATTCATTCCCGTCTTTCGTTTTTATTACTACTTTGGATGGCTGTTTTGCTGGGAACATCTTTTCGAATTCTACAGATGCCTCGCCTTTAATTTTGTCTATTACTTCCCAAATCTTCGGGTCTTTCATCTTTTTATCAGAAAATGAATTTGTGGTAATCTTTTTATCCACAAGTGCAGAAGCAATACAAAAGGGAAGTGAATGATCAGCTGTCTCTCTCGATTCCGGTCTGTATTTGTGCTGATCAAAAAGTATATCGCATGCACGTGCAATTGTTGTAACTGTTACTGATTCAATCTGATCATAATTGATATTGTTTTTTGTAACAACTTTTAGTGCTGCTGTAATGTGAGTATGTGTCAACGCTTCAGTCGGAAAAGCTTTCATTCCACATTCCAGAATTTTGTAATTTTTCCCAAGCTCACCAACCAATTTTTCGGTGTCCCAGTCGGGACCAAATACGTCCATCAGGCCTTCTTTTCCGTCAATAACAGCTTCTGTTCCTGTATAACCGTTTTTTGCCATTAACGCCGCGAAAACACCAGCCTGAACTGCCATCGGGTCCACGGTGTTTTTCATCATTGTTAGTTTTCCGGCAGTGGGGCATCCGATTGTATGATTGTGGCTGCCGTTAATACCTATAGCGTTTACCATTTGATCGACATTCAGTTTTAACAATTTTCCTGCGACAATCGGGGAAACAAACTGGGTTAATGTAGCGTGATGCCATTTTCTTTCGCGGACACCCGGTACTGCAAATTCACAAAGTCTTTGTTCAAATTCATAGGCAAGAACTATGGCTACAATTACATCCTTCATTGAAGCATTTGTCAATTCGCCTACAGAAAGTGCCGCAGGAATTAAATCAGATGGATGTGATGGGTCTTCTTTCCAGTAAATATCGTTGAAGTCAAGTGCGCGGATCATCAATGAATTTACGAGTGTGGAATTTACGGCTGGCATTTTATCACCAAACCCAATTAATGTTGATTCTTTTTTCCCGCCGATTTCTTTGTAAATCTTTCTGAGAATCTTAACGTCTTTCGTTCCATATCCGCCGTATGCACAACCGATTGAATCGTATAAATATCTTTTAACTTCGTTGATTACATTTTCAGGAAGGTCTTTATATCTTAAATTAACTGCAAATTCTGCTATTTGTCTTGAGAGTGATTTCCCCATATTATCCTTTCCGGTATTTTTAGTTATAGGTTTTTCTTTATCCAGTTTTCCAGTCCATCAAGAACTATCAATTCCTGGGCTGCTTCTCCAACAGGAGAAAATTCATATGATTTATTTTCAAACACTATTTTTGAATTAATGAAATCTATTTCCAGAGTTTCATCAATTTTCAATGTCAGTTTATCAGTACCCTTATTCTTTTTAAGTTCATTTACGAGATCAGGGCATTCAACAAGGAGGAAGCCGTTATTTATTGCATTCCTTTTATATGTCTCATTAAGTGAGCCTGCAATTACCAGTTTTATACCTTTGTACTTTAGAGCAGTCGCTGCTTGTTCTCTTGAACTGCCTGTACCGAAATTAAATCCTCCGATAAGTACATCGCCTTCTCCGGCAATTTTTACAAATTCAGGGTCGTAGTTTTCCATTACAACTTCAGCCTGTTGCTCAGGAGTAATATTATCCTGGTAAGTATATTTACCGGGATAAATTCCGTCAGTATTTAAGTTGTCCTGATAACAAAAAATTACTTTACCGCTAATGATTCCGGGAAAATCATCAATGATATTTACTTTATCATTCTTCCCATCAGACCTTTTATTGGATTTAATTTTTGCTGAAAGTTCATCATTGTTTTCATTCCAGTCAAAATAAATTTTACCTGCAACGGCAGATGAAGCAACTACTGCGGGGGAGGCAAGATAAGCCTGGGCATTCGGAGAACCCATTCTGCCTTTAAAATTTCTATTCGTTGCCGAAATACCTACTTCTCCGTCTTCAAGGAGTCCCATTCCAAGCCCTATGCAAGGACCGCAACCCGGGGGCAATGGAATTGCACCGGCATCAATTAGCTTTTTCCAGGTGCCGTGTTTTTCAACTTCAATTTGTTCGTCCCTTGAAGCGGCCGCGATATAAAATTCCACTCCGGGAGCAACTTTTTTCCCTTTAATGGCTTCGGCTGCTTCATAAATATCACTAGCCCTGCTGTTAACACACGAAACTAAGTAGGCTTTGTTTATTTTGATTTCTTTTTCATTAAATGCGGTAATAGGAGCAAAAGTCTTTACAGAATTTGGTCCTGATACAGAAGGTTTTATGGTTCTTAAATCAATTATTATTTCTTTAGCGTAAAATGCATTCTTGTCAGCTTCGGGTGGATGCTTTTCCAGATCAAAAATTCTAAACAGGTTCATCCTTGGGTGAAGTCCGTTTCCGTCTGTATCTGATGCTACTCCATCAAGACCTCTTTCGATTATATGGTTTGCTCTTTTCTTCAGCCAGAGAATAGTTGCCAGATCGACTTCAAAGACTCCGGCAAGGGCGCCCCATTCAGTTGTCATATTTGCAACAG
The DNA here is from genome assembly GCA_963783855.1 of uncultured Bacteroidota bacterium. Classification (GTDB taxonomy): domain Bacteria; phylum Bacteroidota; class Ignavibacteria; order Ignavibacteriales; family Ignavibacteriaceae; genus JAKAGZ01. The sequence continues at coordinate 315,355 of CAWAPE010000004.1, read as the reverse complement.
TTAGTCTTTCATCAACAGTTAAATATTTTACGCCATCGCCAGTAAACTCAATTGCGTGATTTAAAACTTCGTCTTGATTGAAATAACCACACAATGAAATTATAAGATCTTTACCGGTTACTCCAGGATTTAAATCATTTATAAGCTTTACATTAATAATGGGAGGAACCTGCCACCACGTTCTTCCTGTAGCCCATATTGCAGCAGCATCTGTACGTACAATCGGAGTCCCGAGACATCCGAGGCCGCCGTACATATTTGAGTGACTATCTGATGCAACGACCATCGTACCAGGCCATGCATATCCTTCTTCGCACATTATCTGGTGCCCGATTCCCCGGCCTGCAGGATAAAAATCGGCGCCGTGCATCTTTGCGAAATCCTCTATCTTATTATATTTCTCTAGATTTTTTTCACTCTTATCCTGTACATTATGATCGAGAGTGATGACTACCTGACGGGGATTAAATAATTTTTTAGCACCAATATTATTAAACTTTGGAATTACTGCACCGCTATTATCGTGTGTCATTACATATGCGGGCTTAAAAGAAATGTAATCACCGCTGTGAATTTCTTTCCCGTCCGGAATATCAACTGCATATTTCTGAGCAATTTTTTCAATCAGTGTTTGTGGCATAATTTCCTCCTTCCAAAAATTTAAGCTTTGAAAGGATCAAAGCTGACAAAATCGGCGTGATGGACAATAATCGATTCCACAGTTCTCTGTCCTAGATCACCTTCTTTTGAGTGGGTTGCAATTATATGCTGAATTTCCGCCGGCAGTCCGAACCTGTCCGCAATAGCAAGTCCGCTGAAAGGATGGCGGACGAGTTTACCAGCATTGCTTGTGGCAAGTTTACCGTCTTTCATCTCATACTCGAGTAATTTCCCAACATCTATTAATATTGCGCCTGCAATTAATATATCCATATCGATTTTTATCTCATCACCAAAATTCTTTTGCATTGTATTTGCCATATCAACGGCAAGTTGTACGCAGGTTCTTTTGTGATTCATAAAGGAAATCTTACAATCCTTGAGCAGGAGGGAAAAAGGAATTTTATTTAGATCATCAATTGACAGAACACTATTATCAATTGCATAAATCCAGCAACTTGTAACTTTTTCTTTCAGATCAGAGTTTTTTATCCAGTTTATTTCAGGCCATATTTCGAGAACTTTTTCTTTCATAGAATTTATAGCTCCGCAATTATTGCATCAGTAAGTTGTTGAGTAGTACAGGCACCTTTGTTAAATACATCGGGGCCACCTCTCAATTTAAGCATATCATATGTTCTAACTTTGCCATCAGAAATTACTTTTGAAATTGCAGTTCGGATATAATCTGCTTTTTCATTTTTCCCGATGTGGTCAAGCATCATACAGGCACTTAAAATCATAGCAATTGGATTTACTATTGAAGGATTTAATTCCTGGTATTTGGGAGCTGAACCGTGAGTGGGTTCAAAAACAGCCACGTCTTTTCCGATGTTTGCACTGCATGCAAAGCCAAGTCCGCCAACTAACCCTGCGAATCCGTCACTGATAATATCACCGAACATATTTTCTGCGACAATTACACCGTAATTTTCGGGATTTTTAGTTAACCACATCATTTGAGCGTCGATATTCGTATCCCACAAATCAATGCCGGGATATTCTTTTGCAATTAATTTTGCTTCAGCCAGCATCATCCCGGATGTTTCTCGCAAAACATTTGGTTTTTCACATACTGTTACATTTTTAAAATCAAATTTCTTAGCATACTCAAAAGCTTCTTTTATTATTCTTCTGCACGCTCCCCGACTCATTATTCTGGTTGAAACAGCAAGATCCTTACCCGGCACATCCTTAAATTTTTTCATCTTAGGGTGAGTCTCCAGAGCATCTCTAACATTCTTTGGAGGATCTGTCCATTCAACTCCTGAATATAGACCTTCAGTGTTTTGTCTGAAAATTACGGAGTTTATTTCCGGTTCCCGAAAATCTTTAACATCACGTATAACAAAATTAAGCGGGTTACCCGGAAATGATTTGCACGGACGAATACAGAGATCAAGATTGAAATGCTGACGGAGGCCTACAATAGGACTGAAGTACACAAATCCCTTATCTGCTAAAGACGGATCGATTTCTTTTGCTGCGGCATCTTTCGGTTTGCTTGTAATTGCTCCGAATAAGCCTATTTTATGTTTTTCGAGAAGATCAATTGTTCGTTCTGGAAGGGCATTACCTTCTTTGCACCAGAATTCCCAGCCAATATCAGCGTGAATATATTCTGCATCAAATTTTACTGCATTTAAAACCCGGATTGCTTCCGGAAGAACTGTTTTTCCTATGCCGTCGCCAGGCATGGTAACTATAGTGTGAGGCATGATTTTCCCCTTAAAATTTCTATAAAATTACTGTTTTAAAATTAGATATTTAACATCAGGTAAGCAAGATTGTCGGGAAGGATTTGGCCATATTCTAAATATATTTTCATTTATACATCATAAATGCTTAATTTGCATAAATTTTATAAATTAGATCATAAAATAAACATAGAATTTATTCTCAATAATAATTCTGTTTAATATTTTGGAAAATGAAGCTCAAAATAAGGATAATTTGGCGGAAGAAAATATCTCCATCTTAAAAAATAAACTTAACGAGATTGAAAAAAAACTCGGTAATAGCTTTCCGGATAAAAACCTTCTAAAAGAATTCTCTGAAAATCTCAAAGAATTTGAAGATTCCTATTATGATTATAAAGCATTGGCGGATGCTTCCATCGATATAATCTTTAGAATTTCTCGTACAGGTAAAATGTTATTTATTACCCCTTCGTGTAAAGATGCTTTCGGATATGAGGTGGAAGAAATTGAAGGGAAGAGTTTTATGAGGTTCGTTCCCAAAGAAAAAGTTGGTGAAGTAATAGATATACTTAAAAAGTTTTTCAGGGAAAAGGAACTAAACCATTATATCCTTCCGATTTTGCACAAAGACGGAGGTGTAGTACCTGTCGAGATAAATGCGAAAATAATTACCATGCACAGCGGCCAACCATCGGGACAGGGCACGTTACACGTAGTTACAGAAAGGCTAAAATCTGAAGAAAAATTGCGTGCCTCGGAAAAAACATTTCGTTTGATCTGGGAAAGATCATCGGATGGAATGAGACTTACCAACGAAGAGGGAATAATCTATATGTGTAATCAGGCATATGCTAATATGCTTGGGAAAGAAAAAAATGAACTGGAAGGGAAGTCTTTTTCTTTAGTCTATGCAGATGAACATGCTCCAATTTCTCTTGAAAATTACAGAAAAAACTTTAGTAATAATACGATTAATTCTAAATATGAAACTACTGTTAATCTCTGGAACGGAATGCAAATCCAATTTGAAATTTCAAATTCATTTATTGAAAATTTAGAAGGAGAAAATTTACTCCTTAGTATTTTCAGAGATGTTACGGAAAGGAAATCAAGTGAGGCATTACTAAAAAAGAAAGATAACCTGCTTCAGGGAATTGCAGAAGCAACAAAGAGTCTGATTTCCAACAGGAATGAAAATGCAGGATTTAATTCTGCACTGAGAATACTGGGAATAGCAGCAGAAGTTGACAGAGTATATATTTATAAGCACGAAGTAATAGAGGAAACTGAAGAATTATACGCCAAATTATTATTCGAATGGTCGTCTGAGAGTACCGAATCACAAATAGAAAATCCTGCCCTTCAAAAATTGTCATATTCCAGATTTGCCTCACTTAATTTTTATGAAAATTTTGCCAGTGGTAATACTTTAAAATTTGTAACAAGAGATTTAAGTGAAAATGAAAAAATGCTATTTGTTGACCAGTCAATTAAATCTTTAATACTGGTTCCAATAATGGTAGATGATCAATTCTGGGGCTTTGTTGGATTTGATGATTTGAATGATTACAGGGAGTGGACAGATAATGATGAATCTTCTTTAATAACCATGGCTACTACGCTGGCATCAGTTATTAAAAGGAACAGAATAAGTGCAGAAATAATTGATAAAAATAAGGAACTTGATATTGCGCTAATGAGAGCCGAATCTGCTGTAAAAGCGAAGAGCGAGTTTCTGGCACTTATGTCGCACGAAATAAGAACACCAATGAATGGAGTTATCGGGATGACCGGGCTTTTGCTAGATACTCCGCTGAACGAAGAACAACAGGAGTATGTTGAAACAATCAGGCTTAGCGGTGATCAACTTTTGGTAATTATTAATGATATTCTGGATTTTTCAAAAATTGAATCCGAAAAACTGGACCTTGAACAGCAGCCATTTGATCTTCGTGATAGTATTGAAGATTCACTAGATATGGTTGCATCAAAAGTTGCTGAAAAATCTCTTGACCTTGCTTATTTAATAGAGGAAAATACACCACCTGTTATTGTTGGAGATGTTACACGCCTAAGACAAATTTTGATTAACCTTGTTAATAATGCTGTTAAATTTACTGAGAAAGGTGAAGTCTTTATTAACGTATCATCAAAAAAACTTGAAGAAGAAAATAATTATGAAATTACATTCTCTGTGAAGGATACCGGCATAGGAATTCCTGCCGATAAAATGGACAGGTTATTCAAATCATTCAGTCAGGTTGATTCATCAACTACCAGGACTCACGGCGGAACGGGCCTCGGTTTAGCTATAAGCCAGAGGCTTTCACAAATGATGGGCGGCAATGTTTGGGTAGAGAGTGAAGTTGGCAAAGGGACTACCTTTTCATTTACAATTATCGTACAGGCTGCACAGTCCAAATCAAAAGTCTATCTGAAAGGTAACAGGCCGGAACTTCAAAAGAAAAAAATATTAATTGTTGATGACAACCAGACAAACCGCAGGATTCTTAAAATACAAACCGATTCATGGGGAATGGAATCCCTGGTTGCTGAATCACCGGCGGCAGCTTTAAAAATATTATCGGACGGAAGTGAATTTGATATTGCACTATTGGATTATCAAATGCCTCATATGGATGGAATTGAATTATCACACGAGATAAGAAAATTTGAGAATACCAAACACACACCGATTGTTATACTTACTTCGGTTGGTAAAAAAGAACAACTTACTGATTATGATAGAATGAACCTTGCTGCATTTTTATCGAAACCAATAAAGCAAATGCAGCTTCAGGAAACATTAATAAATGTTCTGAGTGGAAATGATAAAGAGAAAAAACCAAATTTCGATAAAACTAAGAAAATCGATAAACAACTTGGAATTAGAAAACCTCTTAGAATTTTGCTCGCTGAAGATAATGTTGTTAACCAGAAAGTTGCGTTGCGAATTCTTGAAAAATTTGGCTATCGTGCTGATGTTGCGGCTAATGGAAAAGAAGCTGTACAAAGTGTAAGAAATATTAGTTATGATTTGGTATTTATGGATATACTTATGCCGGAAATGGATGGGTACCAGGCAACCGCAGTTATTCTGGATGAATTCTCGCCTGAAACACGCCCCAGAATTATCGCTATGACTGCAAACGCTATGCAGGGCGACAGGGAAACCTGTCTGGAAGCAGGAATGGATGATTATGTTAGTAAACCTGTCAGGCCTGAAGAAATGTTGCAGGTTCTTACGAAATGGAGCGACACTTTATATGAAGAAAAAGGTGAACTAATATCTAAGTTAAAAAAACAAAGAACACCTACCAGAATTATTGATGAAAGTAAAATTACTTTTCTACAGGACATTCAAACTGAAGAAGATGTAAACTTTTATGTTGAATTACTGGATATTTATATCTCTGATCTTCCGACTATGATTGGAAACATAAAAACGGCAGTTGTAGAGAAAAATGCAAAGATGCTTCAGATGAACGCCCATAAATTAAAAGGGAGCAGTGTTACTCTGGGAATTGATATTGTTACTCAAATGACCCATGATCTTGAAACCGCAGCCCGTAAAAATGAATTTGATGAAAATACTGAAAAGTTAGTAGATGATCTTGTCCACAAGTTTGAAACAATAATTATGGAATTAGAAATTATCAGGGAAAAATATTCTAAAATTTAACTCTTCAGTAAATCATTGATTATCAATTGATTAAATGCAAAAAAAAAGAGCACCTCTAAACCGTACATTAACACTTACAAATTCGGAAATTTCTGAATTCAGTAAGAATCTAATAAGTAATCAAAACAAGCCTTTAACCTATGAACAGATTGAAAATAAAATAATTAACGGCGATATATTCAAAACAATTGATCTATTGCCCGATAAATTTATTGACCTTTTATTTGTAGATCCTCCTTATAATCTCCACAAAAAATTTAATCTTGCCACATTTAAAAAAATGGATAATGATAAATATGCTGAATGGCTTGATTCGTGGATTAGCAAAACTTTAAGGTTGTTAAGACCTGATGCATCAGTTTATATCTGTGGCGACTGGAAATCTTCTCCGGCAATTTATACAGTCGCAGAAAAATATTTCAAAATTAATAATAGAATTACCTGGGAAAGGGAAAAGGGAAGAGGTGCAAAATCAAACTGGAAAAATTGCTCTGAAGATATCTGGTTTTGTACCATGACCGATAATTTTACATTTAATGTGGAAAATGTAAAAATTAAAAGACAGGTACTTGCTCCTTATAAAGAAAACGGGAAGCCGAAAGATTGGGTATCTGTTGAAAAAGAAAATTTTAGGGCAACTTTTCCTTCAAATATTTGGACGGATATAACTGTCCCTTTTTGGTCGATGCCCGAAAATACGGACCATCCAACCCAAAAACCGGAAAAACTCGTGGCGAAAATTATATTGGCAAGTTCTAATCCCGGTGATATGGTCTTTGATCCGTTTTTGGGATCAGGTACCACCGCTGTTGTTGCAAAAAAACTCGGAAGAAAATATTCGGGTATTGAACTTGACCTTGATTATTGCTGTACAGCTGAAAAAAGATTAAAACTTGCCGGGGAAAATAAAACTATCCAGGGATACGAAGACGGTGTGTTCTGGGAGAGAAATACAATTAGAAATAAGAAAAAGAAATGAAAATGTCCGTTGAACTTGCGATAGTTGGATAAAATAATAATCTTTACAGCCCTGAAATTTTGAAATTCGGGTAGTGGTTGACGAAATAATACTGAATCCCGCCAGGTCCGGAAGGAAGCAACGGTAAGTAGGACTTTTGGGTGACTGCTACCCGTTTTTTATTCTCAAACATTAAACTTTGCTCACCGCTGCTTGTCTATCCAGAATCAAATAATATCTAATCAAAAATTAAAGGACAAACCTACCATATAGGTTTTTTGATCCGGAATTATGTAATCTCTTTTAACTGCAAGGTATAGATTAACAGGTAACGGATTTCTGTTCTCAGCAAATTCAGTGTCTTTATTTGAAATAATGGTATTCCCAGGAATTAGCAGTGAAGATGATTCTGTTTCTGTAGAATCCACATCTTTGTCTTTATGGAAAACAAATTTATAAAGAATAGCCCCAACAACCGCGGCTCCCATAGCCACATAAATAAGTGTCTTTCCGCTGTTGCTGTTATCACTTGTATTTGTTGGCGTCGAAGTTCCACCGGGAGGTGTGTCGCTATTAACTTTAAAAAAACTTTGTGCACTTGCTGAATTACTTGAAAATAACACTGCTGCAGAAAATGCAATTATAACAACCAGGGTAGAGAATTTAGTCGTTACTTTAGACCACATCGTTTACCTCTTAAAATGAAATGATTATTTATAATGTATGTTTAATTATATAAAGACGCTACATCTAAATTGAAATTATCAGGGGAAATCTACAAATATAACGTCCACAAATTCGTGGAAATCCATTAGGTCTTTATTTAATATACGACCTTTCCCGGAACTCATTAGTTCATCCATTTTATCCTTAGACTCAGCTTCAATTTCGCAAAAATGAGTGTATTTTGTTTCAAGCAACAGGTTGCTCTCAATTTTACCTGCTTTAATTTCTTTACCTGAAAGATCAGTTAAATATTTAAGAGTAAAATTATTAAAGTGTTCTATAATTTCATCTTCATCAGTTTTTTTTAAAAATAGAAGCATTTTATGCATCAGCAATCCATTGAAAATGAATTTATAATTCTTGAATAAAGTTCCTTGTAGTCTTCGTAAGTATATTTTGAACCCTTTATCATAACAATCATTTTTCTATTCCCGCAATAAAATTCATAGAATCTGATAAATAATTTACCATCCAGAATTTCATCGGTATAACGCATTACTAAATTACCTTTCGTGCTGGATTTATCCAGCTTATATTCTATAAAGTCTTCCGCTGAATTTGTAACAGGTATTTCAAAAATGGAAATACTTGTACCAATGGAGTTATTTAAATATCTGGTACCTTTGAACTCCTTATTTAGATATTCAGTGACGTTAAAGTTTTTAAAAACTTTCCAGTCCTCAGAAAGATTTAACGAGTAACCTGATCCGCTATCAATGCTTACATTTGTCGGGGTGGTCTGGGCTTGCGGATCGACTCCCAGTGATTCCCAGATTGATTTTTCATCAGTAATTTCCGGATTTCTAATTTTGTTTCTTGAACTATTAATGATTCCTGTGATATATTTATCGAACAGATCATTGCTGCTTGTGTAAACGTTTTTTGCAGGATCAAACATGAATATATCAGATTTATTTCTCACTGAAGAGTAGCGATTACTCGTTATAGATGTTTTTATCCTTTGTGCTGAAATCTCATCTACAGTTTGTGTGTAAGTGCGGTTGCTATATTCTAATTTCGTAAACGTTCTGAAAACTCTGTTTACGGTGGAATCACCTACAGAATAAAGTGAAATTCTTTGAACATTAAAAATGTCTTTTGAAATAAAATCTTCGTTTAGTTTAATAAAACTTAACCCGTCTGTAAAAATTTTATCTTCAGAAATATTTCCGTTGAGTGATTTGTCAATTAAGTGTGCCTGCAAAAGTGTATCATATACAGCAAACCGGTTATATGCCGGGTTCGGATATTCAAGAAGTACGGTATAATAAAGAGAACCTGTCTTGGATTTCAGGCTATCGATTTTCAGATTATTATAACTTTTATTAACCGGGTATTGCTTGTTAACGAGCATTCCAAGAGAATCATTAGCTGAAGTGTTTCCTGCAATTGCACGACCAACCAGATTTTCAATAAATTTACCGGAAATATTTTCTTTCTCAACGGTTTTTTCCCCACACCCGGCAGTTACAAAAACGATAGTGGACAGGAGAAGCAGAATTGATTTTTTCATTGGCAAAAAGATTCTTAAAGTTTAATAAAATATAAGGATTAATTTTGATTTATTTTAATTTGAATTTATATTGAACCCAAATTGATGCCGATTATAGACATTTCAAAAAGAAAATCAGAATAATTTTTTGAAGAAATTAATCTTTCTTACAATACTTTTCCCACTTTGTGCGCTATCTCTTCGGGCGCAAACAGCATCATTGTCTTCACTAACTCTTACCGGTATCAATTATAATGTAAAAGCTGAAGGTTTTACTGATTCTCTTAACTATATTGATGCAAAACTTACCGGCGAAGGAACTGCGGAAAATTATCGCTTCGCAGTTCATAATGGAAAAATAGATACTTCAATTGTAATAAATATCAGCGGCAATTTCACATTTAATTTTTTGAATTCTGATATTCAGCCCGTAAAAGTAAGAGTTATTCCGGCCTGGTTGAGTATTGTTCCTCCACTTATAGCAATTTTGCTGGCTCTATGGCTCCGGCAGGTGATAATTTCTCTTCTGATTGGTATTTATCTGGGTGCTGTATTCCTTAATAATTTTAACCCTCTCACCGGGCTTCTCCGACTAATTGATACCTACGTAATTAAAGCTCTTTCAGATCCATCGCACATTGAGATAATTGTATTTACATGTCTTTTTGGTGGTGTTGTGGGACTTATTTCAAAGAGTGGCGGAACAAAAGGAATGGCTGATCTAATTACGCGGTTTGCGAAAAAAAGAAAATCGGGTCTTCTTTCAACCTGGCTAATGGGTATTGCAATTTTCTTTGATGATTATGCCAATACACTCATCGTTGGAAATTTAATGAGGCCCATTACTGATAAGATGCGGATCTCACGAGAAAAATTATCTTTTATTGTTGATGCAACATCCGCACCGGTAGTTTCTTTGTTCGTAGTAAGCTCTTGGATTGGATACGAAATCGGGTTGATACAGCACGGACTAAGTATGGTTGGTTCTACTGAAAACGCGTATGATGTATTTCTGCAAACAATTCCATACAGATTTTACCCGATACTAATGCTTATTTTCGTTTTTATGGTCTCTTATTTCGAGAGAGATTTTGGCCCGATGTACAAAGCAGAAAAAAGGGCGACTGAGAAAGGAAAAGTTCTGCGCGATGGAGCAAAAGTAGGAAGCATTACTGAAAAATCAGAATTATTCGGTAATGAAGATAAGGCACGATGGTATAATGCTGTTGTGCCGATACTCGTTTTAATAATAGGGACTATTGCAGGACTGTATTATACAGGAATAACTTCATTAGCGCAGCAGGGAATTACGGAGTACGGAATTCGTGACATAATCGGAAATTCTGATTCATATATCGCATTACTTTGGTCAAGTTTTGCGGCCTGTGGTGTCGCTGCAATAATGATAGTTTCACAAAAAATTATGAATATCAGCGATACACTGGATGCATGGTTTTTGGGCGTGCGGTCAATGTTGCTTGCGCTAATTATTCTAACACTGGCGTGGGCAATTGGCTCTATTACTCAGGACATTAAAACTGCCGATTTTTTAATTGGCATAATTGGTGACTCAATAAGTCCAAGATTTCTGCCTGTAATTGTTTTTATTGTTTGTGCTCTTACAAGTTTTGCTACTGGAACAAGCTGGGGAACTATGGCTATTTTAATGCCGATTGTAATTCCGCTGGCTACAGTCGTGCCGTCTTTTTATCATTACTCACCGATGAATTCAGAAATAATTTTGCATGGTGTAATTAGTTCTGTGCTTGCCGGCTCTGTATTTGGTGACCACTGTTCACCAATTTCTGATACAACAATTTTAAGTTCAATGGCTTCAGGATGCGATCATATTGATCATGTAAGAACTCAATTACCTTATGCGGTTGTTGTTGCTGTATTCTGCATGCTGATTGGGGATATCCCGACTGCGTACGGTTTTTCACCTTATTATTCAATAATTATTATTGCTGCTTTACTTGCTGCTATTGTGTACTTTTTTGGTAAGAAAGTCACTTATAATATAAGTGAAACGGGATAGCAGCTGTTTATTCAGAATTTACTGATTTTTCAAAATGCTTCTTTAATAATTCCGCTTTTGCTTTTCCAACGGCTTTCGTAAGCTTTTCAATATCTGCTTCTTTAATAGCTTTCAGGCTGCCGAGGTCTTTCAACAATTTGTCCGTGGTAGATTTCCCGATTCCTTTTATTTCCCCAAGTTCAGAGGTGATTGTTCTTTTACTTCGTCGTGCTCGGTGAAATGTAATAGCAAACCTGTGAGCCTCATCTCTAACTTGCTGAAGGAGTTTTAATCCTGAAGAAGTTTTGGGAATTGATTCAGGTTCAGAATTATCCGGGAAGAAAACTTCTTCAAGTCTTTTTGCCAGTCCAATAATATTATATTTTTCGAATCCTAATTCATCAAGAACGCTAACTGCGCTGGAAAGTTGTCCTTTTCCTCCGTCAACCATAATCAGATCGGGGAGAATCTCATTTTCTTCTTTTAATTTTTTATATCTTCTTTCAATCACTTCCCTCATACTTGAAAAATCATCAGGTCCTTCTACCGTTTTAATAATAAATTTTCTGTAAAGACTTTTCTTTGGCTTGCCATCAACAAAAACAACCATGCTTGCAACAGTATCTGTTCCCTGAAGATTTGATATATCAAAACATTCTATTTTTTTCGGAAGTTTATTTAATCTGAGATCTCTTTGTAATGCAGAAAGTGAATAGGGCACATTGCCCTGATTTTTCATTTTCTGTATCTGAATTTCTTTTAATTGCAGTATAGCATTTTGCTTACACATTCTGATAAGCGAAAGTGCGTCGCTGCTTTTTTTCGGTACAACTATTTTTACTTTTCTTTCGGACCTCTCGCTAAGCCAAGTGCTGATTGTATCTTTATCGGTTGGGGCAACTTCCAGTAAAATCTCTTTGGGAATTTCAACAAATTCACCATAATAAAATTTTACCGCTGCAGCATATATTTCTTCAGGGGCCTCATTTTCATCAATTGCGAGCTTTAGCTGTTTTTTTGCTGTTAGCTTGCCGCTTCTGATATTAAATACTGAGCAGGCGGAATCCTTTCCTTCATAAGCTATTGAGATTACATCGCGGTCCCCGAAATCATTAGCTACAATCTTTTGTCTTGCTGCAATTACATTCAGCTGGTCTCTTTTATCTCTTATTTCAGCTGCCTTTTCATATTCCATTTTTTCAACAGCTTTTTCCATCTTGGCGGTAAGTTCCTTAATAAGATCGTCAGTTTTACCACGCAGAAGTTTGATTACCTCGTTGACCATATCATTGTATTCTTTTTCAGAAACAAGGCCTTCGCATGGGCCGTCGCATTTGTGGATGTGAAAATCGAGACAAACCTTAAATTTCTTTTTGTCAATTGCTTCCTGTGTGATGTTATATTTGCAGCTCCTTATTTTAAAAATCTGGTTAATCATCCGGAGAGCAGATTTCATATCTTTAACATTTGTGTAGGGCCCAAAATATTTTGATCCGTCCTTAACTACTCTGCGGGTTGCATAAACCTGGGGATAAGGTTCGTTAGTCACTTTTATGAAAGGGTAGGACTTATCATCTTTTAAATTAATATTATATCTTGGTTTAAGATCCTTGATAAGATTATTTTCCAGCACCAGAGCTTCTATCTCATTATCAGTAACAATTAATTCAAAATCATTTATTTTTTTTACCAGTGCAATAGTTTTGGGTGCTGTAACGCTTATGTGGAAATAACTTCTTACCCGGTTTTTCAGATTTCGGGCTTTTCCCACATAAATCACCTTACCTTTTTCGCTGAGAAACTGGTAAACTCCGGGGTTATCGGGCAGATTTTTAAGTTTTGTCTCTAAATTTGAATTCATAAGCTGAATTATATACTAATCTAAATTAAGACAAAAATAGCATTTATGAAATGGGGAAAATGATTCAGCACAGCGTGTTTAATATATTTGCCCAGAAGTACTGCTAAAAGATGGCTAAAGCTTAGATTGACTGTTAATTTAATTAGAGATACGTTTCATATGTTGTTAAAGTCATTTTCTAGGGAGAGAAAAATGGCTGCTATTAAAAGTTCAATATGAACTCTTCATATATATTTGTTTTTCCCACGAGCTTATTATTTGCCCGTAAGGTAATAATTAACCAAAATGGTAATCGCTTTTTAGTTCGTAATATCCCCGGCCTCTTATATCCTTCAGATAAAATGAACCTTAAGATTTTTGCTTTCAATTATTTCTTTATTTCTGTTCTTCCAATAATAATATTATCTCAATCCACAAAACCGGAGGTATAGGAAGTATATTTAACTCTAATTGTTTTTTAATCATTAGTTATTATTCGAGAAATTAGTTATGGGGGGTTCCAATTATGTCAGAAAAAATTTACAAATTTATAATTTCAATCCTTTGCTTAATATTAATGCAAACAGCTATTATTGCTCAGGAATTTACCGTAGATAATAGTTCCGAAAATACATATAGCGGTGGAGGTGCCTGGGACGGCACAAATTTTCTTTTATCTGTAGTAAATGTTGTAGCCGGTCAACACAACATTGAATTACAACTCATCGCTCCGGGTCCGGCTCTATTAGGAAGCAGGATTTCAACCGGTAAAATTGGTAATGGAACAATGATTGCCTTTGATGGAACGAATTATCTTATGGTTTGGACTGATACTTTTCCTTTCTTTGCCGGGGGTGATACAAATGGTATTGGTAATATTTACGGACAATTTATTAATACATCCGGACAACTAATAGGAGCTACAATTAATATTGTCTCCGACGTAAATATAAAATTTGGGCAGGGTAGAGGGAGTTTTTTATTTAATGAAAATGACAGTACTTATTTTGTTACATATTTAAAGGGAGGGCCACATCAGGATTATCTTTATGGACAATGTATTAGCAAATCGGGCGTATTATTTGGTAATCCATTAAAAATTAGTGATAATTATGCCCGCGAGCATGCTGTATCCTGTGACGGGACGGACTATCTGGTTGCCTGGTGTGATGGGTCAGGTCCCGATGAGGTTATTTATGGTCAATTGGTTGGTGGGTCAGGCCAATTGGTTGGCAATAATTTCTTGATAGATGGAACATCAAATAAAAGTGATAATCCTATGTCAATGGATTATGATGGGAATCAGTATTTTTTGCTATTTCATGATCAGTCAGCAGATAATGGTTGGAATATTATTGGACGATTTATTTCCAAAGCGGGGGTTGTTTCTGCAAATAGAATAATTATTTGTGATTCAACGCAAACGCCAGCCGGGCCAACCATAGCATTTGATGGCACAGAGCATTTAATAACCTGGATGGAGACTAAATCTGAGATTAGAGTCAAGGCGAGATTTTTTAATAAATCAGGAATTCCTATAAATGATGAGTTTATTGCATTTGATACCTTAGATGGCAAATCTGCCGTGGGTGGTGTAGGAGTTGCAGAAGAAACTTTTTTATTAGGTGCTATAAGGATGGATTCACTTGCTCAGGATTGTGATATATATATAAGGATAATTGATCCATTAACAGGTATAGAAAAGATTGAAAGCGATCAAATTCCTGCAGGGTTTACATTATATCAGAACTACCCGAATCCTTTTAATCCAAGTACCAAATTACGTTATGCTCTCCAATCTGAGAGTAGGGTTTCAATTACCATTTATAATTTATTGGGGCAGGAGATGATACAACTGCTAAATAAAATAGAAAAGCCGGGCATTCACGAATTAACTTATAATGCAATTAATTTATCTTCAGGAATATATTATTACAGAATGGTAGCAACTTCAAAAGATGGCAGAAATACTATTTCAACTACTAAAAAACTAATTTTACTAAAATAATTAATTGTGAGCTTTACTAAAAAGCCGGTGTTAAGACCGGCTTTTTAAATCGAAATATTATTTATGCACAAAATGAAACAGCCTCTTACCGGTGCGGTTAATTTTAACTTAGTGTCTGGTTCTTCCCGATTACAACTATTCCACTGTCTGTTACAGTAAATTTCTTTTTATCGCCTTCAAGATCAAAACCAATCTCGTAACCTTCAGGAATTACGACATTTTTATCAATTATTGCTCTTCTTATTCGTGCATGTCTCCCGACATTAACGTTGTTCATAATGATTGAATCGGTTATATAAGAGAAACTATTCACTTTTACATTCGGACCAATAAGTGAGCGTTCCACTAATCCACCGGATACAATTGTGCCATCACAAATTAAAGAGTTGAGAGTACGCCCGACTCTCTCACCTTCGTGCGAAACTGTTTTTGCCGGCGGGTGCTGAAACTGGTAGGTACGCATCGGCCAGGATAAATCATAAAAATTAAATTCAGGATTGACACTAATCAGGTCCATACTGGCTTCATAATAGCTGTCAATAGTTCCAATATCCCGCCAGTAAGGTTTTGATTTCCTGTTTTCATCTTCAAAACGGTACGCACTTACTTTTAAATTATTTTTTACCATGTATGGGATGACATCGCTACCAAAATCATGGTTTTTAATTTTTTTATCCTCCATTTCCGAAATAACTTCTGTAAGCACTTCAGCATTGAATACATAAATTCCCATATTTACAAAAGAATTTCCGGGTGAATCCGGAAGTTCTGGTGGATCTTTTGGTTTTTCTACAAATGATTCAACCTCGTGTTTTTCATTAACACCAACAATTCCAAAACGGCTTGCTTCATCTTTCGGTACTTCAATACACGCCATCGACAAATCGGATTTTGTATCAACGTGCTGTTGGAGCATTTTCAGATAATCCATTTTATAAATGTGATCGCCGCTAAGTATGAGCACCCATTTTACCCCTTTGTAGGTCGCAAATAAATTCATGTTCTGGTAAATTGCGTTTGCAGTACCGAGATACCAGTCTTTTGTCATTTTCCTCTGGGGTGGAACTGAGTAAATATATTCACCGAGCTCCGGATTGAAAATACTCCAGGCTTCAAAGATATGCTGGTTGAGTGAATCAGATTTATACTGAACGAGAACGTAAATTTTTCTTAAGCCTGAGTTGAGGCAATTTGAAAGTGCAAAATCAATTATTCTGTATTTTCCGCCAAACGGAACGGCAGGTTTACTTCTTTGGTCAGTTAGTGGTTTTAATCTTTCCCCGACCCCCCCGGCCAGTACCATCGTGACAGTGTCTCTTAAAATCGAAGATCCTGGAAATGTCATATAATCTCCCAGTAATTACATAAAATATATCTATTTATAGCTTTATTGGCAATGATTAAGCCTGTTATTTAAATGTTAAATAATATATCTTTTTATCTTTAATAACAGTTTATTTAAATTTTAACTTATAAAAAGTAAATCAGTTCCTTTGCCGTTGCATTTAATTTTATATTACTATTATACTTATACAAATTCAACTTCCGGGAATTGCGGTAAATTATAGATGAAAAAAAAATATGGATTCCATTTTGCGGTAATTACGTTTCTTTTGCTAATTATTTTTCCCGCCAGCCCGGTTCAGAAAAACAAAAAATTATTGCCGGCTTCTGCCGGAACAGAATATGGTTATATTACATCCAATCAGTATGATATTGATATTTTGAAGTATGATTTATCGATTGATCTTAATCCTGCAAAAAAAATCCTAAAAGGAAATGCAACAATAACCGGTGTGTTAACGAATAAAAATATTTCTCAGCTTGATCTCAATTTCTATAAAAATATGGAAATTACTTCGGCTACTATAAATGGAATACCGGCAGAATATGAAAGAAGTGAAAAACAAATATCATTCCCACTTTCAGAAATTAAATCCGATACATTTATTGTTAATATAGTTTACGAAGGGACTCCGAAGAGGCTTGGTTTGTCTTCATTTGTATTCGGACAGATAAATGATCAGTCAGTAGTATATAGTCTGAACGAACCGAATTATGCTTCCACCTGGTTTCCCTGCAATGATATTCCGGATGACAAAGCTCAGTTAGATATGAGAATCACAAATGATACTTCGCAGACTTCAATCTCGAACGGAAAATTAGTTGGCGTAACAATAAATGGAAGCAGAAAGACATATCACTGGAAAACTTTTTATCCCATTTCCACCTATTTAATCTGTTTATATTCTTCAAATTACGTTGAGTTTGATGACCAATATATTTCGCAGGATAAAGCAGATACTATGGCCATACGATATTATGCTTTTCCTTCACAGGTTGCCAACGCAAAAATCGATTTTAGTGATCATCTGGATATGATGAATTATTTTGCCAAAACTTTTGGAGAATATCCTTTTATAAAAGAAAAATATGGAGTTGCTGAGTTTTTATGGCAGATGGGAGCTATGGAGCACCAGACTATTACTGGAATCGGTTCCAATTTTATCGGGGGTAGAAAATTTTTTGATGATGTTTATGCACACGAACTCGCACATCAATGGTTTGGTGATGCTGTCGGATTAAAATCCTGGAAAGAGATCTGGTTGAACGAGGGTTTTGCTTCATATTGTGAAGCACTTTATGCAGAACACGAGGCAGGCTCATTAGCATTACGATCTACGATGATGAGTAAATTTCATAACAGCTTTTCTGACAGAGTTTACGATCCGCAGGAGCTATTTTCTCAGACTGTTTACGACAAAGGTGCCTGGATACTTCATATGCTTAGGTGGGAAATAGGGGATACTTTGTTTTTCAAATCTATGAGAAATTATTTTGAAGCATATAAATACAAAAATGCTTCGATTGATGATTTCAAAAATATTTGTGAAAAAACTTCGGGTAATAATCTGGACTTATTTTTCAACCAGTGGATATACCACGGAAATGGAATCATTAAAGCGACTTATGATTGGGATGAGGACGAAGATGCTGGTATTTATACCATTGATGTGGAACTTCAGCAGATTCAATCAGGTGTGAATACTTATAATTTCCCTCTGGAATTACATATATATTTTGATGATAAATCAACCATAGTTGATACTGTCAGAGTAAATAAACGGGAAGAAAACTTTGAAATCAAATGTGACAGAAAGCCGGTAAATGTAATTGCTGACCCGAATAACCGCCTGCTGGGCATATTTCTTTCAAAGAATAATTAAGACAGGGATTTTATCTTTTATTTATCTTACTTAAACCGTATTTTTTGTAAACCATAAAAAAAATATTTAGTGAAAGACTCATATCTTTTTATATCCGACATTCATTTAGGTCTGCAATCTGCCGTTGCCGAAAAAAGGAAGGAAAGACTGCTTGTAAATTTCCTTAAGTTTGCTCAGGAAAATGCAAAAGAACTTTACATTGTTGGTGATCTTTTCGATTACTGGTTTGAATATAAACGAGTTTACCAGAAAGGATTTTTCAGAACTCTTACGGCTTTGCAAGATCTGACTGAAAGTGGAACAAAAGTACATTACCTGATTGGGAATCACGATTTTATGCACAGAAATTTTTTCAGTGATGAAATCGGTATTATTATGTATGAAGAGCAGGTGGATACGGTAATTGAGGGTAGAAAATTTTTTGTTGCACATGGCGATGGACTTGTAAAAAACGATTACGGCTATCTAGTTCTTAAAAAAATACTTAGGAACAAATTTCTGCAGAAATTGTATTCCATTATACATCCTGATATCGGTGTTTCGGTTGCAAGCAACATAAGCAAAACAAGCCGTGATTATACTTCAAAAAAAGATTATGGTGAAGAGGATGGTATGCTTGAAGCTGCAAAGGATAAAATTGACGAGGGATATGAATTTGTTTTATTTGGGCACTCGCATAGCAGGTGTAATATCCATTATAACAATGGTCATTACATCAACCTTGGTTGGTGGTATGATGCCCCGTGTTACGGTATTTTTAAAGACAACAAATTTGAAATAGTAGACTGGAAATGAAATGGCAAAAAAATCCGATGAAGAAATGAATGAATATTTTAAGAATCCTTCCAAACGCAAAAAGGGTAAAAAGAAAGCCGGACGGAAATTGAAGCTAATATTTGCAGGAGTTATTTTCATCTGCGTAGCTGTTTATACAATCATTGTAATTAGCGGACTGCCTTCACTCGAACAACTTGAGAATCCAAAACCTCAGCTTGCCAGTACAGTTTATACATCAGACGGGGAAGTACTGGGACAATTTTATATTGAAAACAGAATTGAAACACATATAGATAGTCTTCCAAACTACGTAGCAAACGCTCTTATTTCTACAGAAGATAGAAAGTTTTATACTCATTGGGGGGTTGATCTGGATCGTTTTGCAAAAGCAATGGTAAAAAATGTACTTACTTTTTCCCACGAAGGGGCAAGTACAATTACTCAGCAGCTGGCAAAAAATCTATATAATCTGAAAGAAAAACATGAGAATATTTTTGAAACGATTACAAGAAAGATCAGGGAATGGATTACTGCAGTACAGATAGAAAAAACTTATACAAAGAAAGAAATATTGCAAATGTATTTGAATGTGTCATACTTCGGTAAAAGTTCTTATGGAATAGAATCAGCATCACGAGTTTATTTTGGGAAAGTTGGGAAAGATCTTACCTTGCCTGAAGCAGCAATGTTAATTGCATTATTGAAATCATCAACTTATTACAATCCTTCACGCCATCCTGAAAGTGCCCTTATAAGGAGAAATCTTGTAATGTATAATATGGTTGTGAACGGAATGCTTTCTAAGGAAAAGTATGAGGAGTTGAAGAAAAGACCAATCATTCTTGCTTCCGGAACAATTAGTGGCTCAAACAGTATTGCACCGTATTTTATGGAGTACATCAGACAGAAAATGGAGGCTATGGCGGACAAATATGGCTATGATCTCTATCGTGATGGGCTTAACATTTACACTTCACTCGACTCAAGAATGCAGAAGATTGCGAACCAAGCTGCTGCAAAACACATTAAAGAATACCAGGAAATATTCGATAAAAAATGGAGTTGGAAAAAAAACAGGGATTTGCTTTCGAGCATTCTTGATAGAGACATAAAAAATTCAGAAAATTATAAAAAAGCTCCCACTCAGCAGGAAAAAGCTTTAGTTTATAACAAGCTGAAAAATGATAAAGAGTTTGTTGATAGAATTAAAGATGATGCAACAAGGATACAGGTGGGATTTGTTGCTCTTGATCCAACTAATGGCCAGATAAAGGCGATGGTTGGTGGGTACAACCAGAATTTTGGAAGAGGACTGAATCACGCAACAGGAATCAGGAGGCAACCGGGTTCAGCATTTAAACCATTTGTTTACACTGTTGCGATTGATAACGGATATTTCCCAACATATACATTACTCAATCAGAAATTTGACTATAACGGATGGTCACCCGATAATTTTGAAACAGGTGAGTATGGGGGATACACTACTTTAAGATACGGTCTTGCTCATTCACTTAATGTTATTGCAGGGAGAATGACTATTAGTGACATTGCTCCACCTGCGCAGGTTGTTAAATTTGCAAAAAATATGGGTATAGATTCACCTCTTGGACCATATCCTTCAATAGCTCTTGGTACCTCGGAGGTTACACCACTTGAAATTACATCAGCATATGGAACCCTGGCAAACAAAGGTGTGCATGTTTCTCCAATTTCAATTTTAAAAATTGAAGACAGAAATGGAATTATTATAGATCAGTTTGTTCCTGATTATAAAGAAGCAGTTTCTCCTCAGACGGCATCGATAATTACAAATATGATGGAAGACGTAATAAATACGGGAACCGGGATAGGTGTAAGAAGATATTTTCAGTATCCTGCCGCTGGAAAAACAGGAACTACACAGGATTTTGCTGATGCATGGTTCGTAGGATTTACACCTAAATTAGCCGCTGGTGTGTGGGTCGGATTTGATGATCACCGAGTTAAGTTTACCGCTTCATATGGTCAGGGAGGACGTGCAGCTATGCCGATCTGGGCGATGTTTATGGAAGGGGCTTACAAAGGGTTAAATCTTCCGGTAGAATATTTTCAGCTGGCGCCCGGAGTTATTTCTGCTCAGTTCTGCCAGGAAACAATGGACCAGGGAGACACAAGGCTTGCAACGCCTTATTGTCCCAACGTGGTAACGGACATAATTAATTCTAAAAATCTTCCGCGCGAATGTGAAATACATACAGGTGGAAAAATTAAACAGGAAGACAAGAAAGGGGAGTCCGGCTGGTAAATTAATAGAGACTGAAGAGCGGAGACAGGAAGCCGGAGAAAAGTTGTTGAATTGAAATTAGTGATTTAAGATTTATTTAATTGTAAATTTGTTTGCAAAATTTCTTAGTTTTGTTATCTGATTTATTGCCCAAATGGCGGAATTGGTAGACGCGCTAGGTTCAGGGTCTAGTCCATGTACTTGGGTGGGGGTTCGAGTCCCCCTTTGGGCACAAAAAAAGCTTCTGTTATTCAGAAGCTTTTTTGATTTTAAATCATTAATTCAAAATAAATAATCAATCTTCAGTAAATTTTATCTCACCCTGCTTCTCGGGATGCTTCCCTGTGAAATCTTTGTAGAAATCTTTTATTTTTTCAAAATCAGCATTTATATCTCCGGTAGGTATTATAGCAGGGCCCAATCCGCAGATTTTCTTTTTATAATCAAGGTATGCCATAACAATCGGTACTTTTGCTTTGAGTGCGATGTAATAAAATCCCGTTCTCCAGCGTGTTGTTTTTCCGCGTGTACCTTCGGGAGCCATCGCAATTATCAACTCATCTTCCTTCGCGAACATTTTTACCACCTGATCCACAAAGTTTGATCGAGCACTTCTTTTTACCGGAATTCCCCCCAGCGCCCTGATTATAAATCCAAGTGGTCCCTTAAAAAGTGTATCTTTTCCCATCCAGTGAACTGGAACTTTATTGGCTGTAGCAAACAGCATAAGAATTCCGAAATCCCAATTTGTTGTGTGCGGAGCACCGATAAATACATAACTTGAAGTTGTGGGAGTGATAATATAAGATTGCCAGCCAATCATTTTAAAAATCAGCTTTGCAAGTTTTCTAATCAATCCTGATTTTTGAACTGCAATTGGAACGGACATAAAATTAAAATCCTAAATAATAAACTCCAAATTCTAAACACTAAAATAATTTAACCACTGAACTCTAAAGGCAGATTGCTAAATGTTTTTTACTTTCCCAAGTCAGCTTTGAATTTTCGGTAGTAATCCTGGTATTCAGCAACTTTATCCATTGGCATTTTAATGAATACACCACTGGCATCGGCTATAAGTGTTTCATTTTCTGTGACCATTTTACCTTTTATCAGATATTTCTTGTCATCATTTTCTTCAATCCAGGTTTCTACAAAAACATCTTGTTCAACTTTAAGAGGCTTTATAAAATTAATTGATAAATTAGCAGTTACCGCAGGATTGAAATTTAGAAAAGTAATTATTCCCATTGTTTCATCAAGAACAGCGGAAATAGCACCGCCATGGACTCTTAGAGGCGCACCCTGTGCATCTTTTGTAAAATATATTTTTGCTATAAGTTTGCTTGTAATTTTATCAAAATAATATTGCAATTTTATATAATTTTGTTGTTTCCCAGATACAAAAGAGCCGTCGTATAAATCCATATTTAAAGGCTGTAATTCTTTAATTCTCTCAGCAGTCTTCATAATAATTCCTCGATGTTTTCCCACGGCAATATATTTCCCATTTATTCTGGTTTAAAATATAATAAAAAACATTGTTAGCTGAATTATAATTGCTTCATTGAACAAATTGAATTGTGAAAAAGCCAAACGTTGGTTGAATATTTATATTTTTATATTTGTTCATATTTATAGGTAATTTATAGAAATAGATAAACTACTTTCAGGGATTTATTATGGCCGAGCTCAACAAAGACCATTGGTACGATGGATGGTTTTACGATAAATTTATCGCTCCAAATCAGGACAGGCTATTTGGAAAAATTAAAAATCTGGTTAATGCAGAATCTAATATTTTGGATTTAGGCTGTGGAACGGGACGCTTTTCTTTTTTTATCAAAGATTATTGTAATTCAATCCTGGGAATTGATCTTTCGAAAAGAAACATTAGCAGAGCAAATTTGACACTATCTGAAAACCCAAGTTCTAAAATTTCATTTCAACATAAAAGTATCAGAAAAATTATTTCCGAAGGAAAAGAGCATTTTGATATTGCTGTTATGACTTATGTAATTCACGAAGTAAATGAAGAGGATAGGGAAAACCTATTGAATGAAATTGCACAGGTTGCTGATAAAATCATCATTGGTGATTATCTTTTTCCGAGACCGGGCGGTTTTTGGAGCGGATTAAATGAGGTAGTTGAATTTGCAGCAGGAAGAGAACATTACAGGAATTTTAAATCTTATCTTGCTGGTGGCGGCATTCCTGGTATTGCGAACAGAGGTGGGTTTAAGGTAATTAAAGAAATAAAGAATGAGCCTTTCACGTCTCACATAGTTGTGTTGGAAAAATAACCCGACTGATTTTTGCTGAAAGAAATGAATATTGATTTAAGAAGTTTATATTTAAGTAAAAAGCCGCTTCAAAATATTTCTGAGGCGGCTTTTTTGTTAATTGTTCGAGCATTGTTGAATTATTTAATCTTCATATGCGATTTCACCATGAAGTGAAGCATCCATTCCAGCTTCTTCTTCCTGTCTTGTTACTTTAACAGGTGTAATATAATTTATTAGCTTTAGTACGAAATAAGTAAAGATAAAGCAATAAGCTCCAACCGCGATAACTGAAATTGCCTGCTTCATTAAAAACTCCCACGAACCGCCAATAAACAATCCTTCAACTGTAACCATCGGGTTAACAGCGCTGGATGCGAAAAGTCCAAGCATAATAATTCCAAGAATTCCGCCAACACCGTGAACTCCCCAAACATCGAGAGCGTCATCCCATTCCAGTTTATTTTTTAGGCTAACTGCAAAGTAGCATATAATTCCTGAAGCTACTCCAATTATTGCGGCATTACCAACAGTAATGAATCCGGCCGCAGGTGTTATTGTAGCCAAACCTGCAACAGAGCCTGTCAATAATCCGACGAGTTTTGGTTTCTTTTCCAGTACCCAGGCTAAAAGCAGCCACGTAATTGCAGCAAAAGAAGCAGCAACATCTGTATTTAAAAATGCGGTTACAGTAATAGTATCAACTTTTAGTTCGCTTCCAGCATTAAAACCGTACCAGCCAAACCAGAGAAGACCTGTTCCCAAAGCTACCAGCGGAATACTGTGCGGGCCTCTTTCCTTTATATTTCGTTTACCAACGTAAAGTACTGAGGCGAGTGCTGCCATTCCTGCACTTGCGTGAACTACAATACCGCCTGCAAAATCGAGCACACCCCACTCAGCTAATAATCCGTCTCCCCAAACCATATGTACGAGAGGGAAGTAAACACATATTAACCATAATGTTAAAAATATTAAATATGCAGGGAAACGAACCCTGTTTGCAAATGCGCCTGTAATTAAGGCAGGTGTAATTATTGCGAACATCATTTGATAAGCAATAAATACATAAAGTGGAATTTCGTTATTGCCAAAAAATACCGAGTTTAAAGTTGTTCCCGATAAAAAGGCCATATTCAGGTTTCCAATTATTGCTCCCTGGCCACCGCTGAAACAGAGAGAGTATCCGAAAGCGAACCAAAGGATAGTTGTCCAGCCAAGCGAAACAAAACTTTGAATCATTATACCAAGTACATTTTTTCTTCCAACAAGGCCGCCGTAAAAGAATGCCAAACCCGGTGTCATTAACATGACAAGGCTGGTTGCTATTAGCATAAAGCCGGTACTGCCGGTATCAAACATTATATACCTCCAATAATTAATTTTTTATATTGAGATTCCAAGAACGAAAAATGCTAATTCACTTTTGGGATTAAGAATGTAACTGCAAAAAACAGGTAGTGAAAAACTATCAGTTATCTTAACCGATTTTGCAACTTTTAATCCAATGTTTATAAAATTGAACTTATCTGTTCCATAATAACGCGGATTGTCTTTACTTCCTGTGGCAGCCCCTGCAAATAAACCTACATCGAATTCATTTAATGTCGTAGCATAATCGAGCTGGAAGT
Source organism: uncultured Bacteroidota bacterium (assembly GCA_963783855.1). Taxonomy (GTDB): domain Bacteria; phylum Bacteroidota; class Ignavibacteria; order Ignavibacteriales; family Ignavibacteriaceae; genus JAKAGZ01. Next base: position 290,089 of record CAWAPE010000004.1, on the reverse strand, counting down.
AGGCATTGTTACCCTTGTCATTATAAATGTTAACATAGCCGCTTAAACTTAACGGAACAGACTCTCCACCATCAATAATTAATCCTGCTTCAAGTGTGTGCGCACCTGGACCATTTACATTGTCGTAATTATTAAAATTACCAATCCCTATACCCGCGCTGGGGAAATAATAATCGGTTACTAAAGCTGTAATGCTTGCAGAATTATTTAATGGTATTGAGTAGCTAAGCCATGTATCAATTTCAGAGCTCAGGGAATAATTCTCATCGGTGGAATTGAGAAGATTTAAACCATATGATCCCCAAAATCCGAATTGTAATCCTGAATAACTTAAAGAAATGTAAGGCTGAATATTTGACTGGTTATTAATATCCATTCCACGCCAGATGTAGCGACTGACTAAATCGCCTCCTGCATTAATGGATAATTTCTGTGCCGAAACGGTACTAAAAAGGGACGCAACCATAAAGGTTATTAGCAATAAAGGTAGGATTTGTCTTATCTTCATTCGCTCCCCCGAACTTAATTTTAGAATAAGAAAAATTACACATTCAAATTTTGTTATTATATCATTCGGTTAACAGGTTTTTGCAACAAGCGCGACATATTTGTCTTAAGCGTTTTATGAGATTTTTATTAAGAATTGGCTAATTTTGTATTGACTATTTGACAGGATTATTCAATAACGTAAAAAAGTAGATTATTGAAAAAGATTTTGGTCATTCAGAATAATGATGATGAAATAAAAGAGATAGATGATATCCTGTTGAAGGATGAGTTTGAAATATTTTATTCGCATAGGCTGAAAGACGGTCTTGAGATTTCACTCCGTTATTTACCCGATCTTATTTTACTTTTCATAAAAAATGATGAAAATATCATTGATGTAATTTCGAAGATTACAAAGGAGGAAAGAACATCTGTAATTCCACTTATTGTTGTTTCTGTAAATCATTCATTCAAACAACATCGGAAAGTAATGGAAATGGGTGCTGATGATTATTTGCCCGTAGAGTTGGTGGAAGAATCTCTTTTAAATTGTATAAATAAAAGACTTGACAAACTTGACAGGCTTAAGGCAAGCATTTCAAACCGAATAAATTCATTTGAAGTAGAAAACGGTAAGATTAAAAGAGATGATCATATACTCGTTAAAATAGGCAATAAACTTAAACTGGTTAAATTTGCTGATATTGTGTGTATCACAGCTATGAAGGAATATAGTACGCTGACCACATTTGAAAATTGCAAAATTGTGGTAAGGAAATCCTTAAAAAACTGGGTCTCAGTTTTGCCCGTAAAATCATTTTTGCAGATACACAGATCCACAATTATTAATATAGAATATATTGATAAGATTGTTAAAACAAGTGAAAGAACTTACACCGTTCACCTTAAATATATTTCCGAAACATTTGACTTCAGCCAGCGATATGCAAATATAATGCGCAACACATTCCCTACTTAAAATGCTTGTTAGAAAAATTTACTTTGTAGAGAAAATCCGGGGCGAGAACCCCTCCTTAGTCCTCCCCTTTGTAAAAGGGGAGGAGAAACGAAAGTGAGTTAAAAGAAAAATCTGAAACCAACTCTCATCATCAAGCCGCTCATATCAAATTTTCTTTCAAATACTTTTGATTTACCTGTTACACCATCTTTAACCTCGTATTGCCAGCTTGGCTGCGAATAATGATAAGCAAGCTCCATAAATCCATCGGACCGGCTGCCAATTTCGTAATTTATGCCGGAGCCGAGTCTCCATGCAAAATCAAATGCGGCCTTAAATTCATTGTTATCCGGATTATCATAATTTCTGTACCAGATCAACAAAGCTTCCAGTCCGAGTCCACCGGTTGCAAAAACACGCATTCTATCAGCTACCGGCCAGCTTGCGGTAACCGTTGCCATTATTGGAATTGCATGCAGGTTTGTTTTAGCTCTAAGTTCGTTTAACGAACTGTTTGGACCATAGAAATCATTGAACTCATTAACCAGGTGCTGATCTATATAATTTTTATTGAACCAATCAATACTGAATCCAATGGAAAGAACTTCATCAATATTTTTTCCTCCTTCATATCCTAATATGAATCCTGTATTAGTTGCAACGGGACTAAAAATACCTACCTTGATACTTCCAAATTTACCCTGGGCTGATATAAATGCTGGTAATATCAATAAGAATATGATAATCAACTTTTTCATTTTTCATCCATATTTGTTTATTGGTAGTATTCTTAGACAATTTAAGTGCCGGAAAAACGGTTACAATTTGGAGGAAAAACTCACTATTTATTACGTTTTGTACTATAAAATGAACAATTGTAACACGTGGATGAATATTAAAAAAGACAAAAATTATATCAATAAAATTGTGTTGGGAGGATGTAATACTGCTTTGTAAAGCATATATTCCTAATTAGAATCAGATTATCTTAAAAAGGGCGGGTATGAAAAAGACAATAATTTACTCTTCTGTAATTATTCTATTAACAGGTTTAATGGTAAAAGCTTCAGCACAAAACTCAGGCGCTCATCCTGTAAAAACAGTCCACCGGGTAGATCTAAATAAATACGCCGGCAAGTGGTACGAAATAGCAAGAATACCAAACAGGTTTCAGAAAAGCTGTGTTTCAAATGTAACTGCGACTTATACACTAAGGAATGATGGGAAGATTAATGTACTGAACAAATGTATAGAAGATGATGGTTCTGTTAATGAAGCAGAAGGGTTGGCACGGGTAGTTGATGAAAAGACCAATTCAAAACTGGAAGTAAGTTTTGTCAGTATATTTGGCATTCACCTCTTTTGGGGAGATTACTGGATAATTGGTTTGGATAAGGATTATGATTACGCGGTTATTGGGCACCCTGATAGGAAATACGGATGGATTTTGAGCCGTACGCCAATACTGTCCGAAGAAAAATTAGGCGAGGCATTCCAGATACTTAAAGATAATGGTTATAATACGAAAGATTTTGTAATGACTGTACAATGAATTTCAACAAAATTAAAACGATGACATCCTTTTTCAAGGATGCCATCGTCGGACATTTTCTAAAAAGCTGTTATTATTCCGAGTCCTACACGGGCGAATTTTATATCAAAGTTATAATTTAGTTCGCCAACAATTCTAATATTTCTTCTCAATAGATAGCCAAGATGCAAAGCTCCTGATTTGAGATCCTGCGAGTTATCATCCGAATCAATATAATTATATGTCGCAACGCCGTACCAGTCGCTGTTATCGCCATCCGGTCTTAATATTAATTCAGCAAATCCTCCACGGGTTTTTATGTCCGCTGCGGTTACAAGAGCGAAAGGATTGTTATCTGTTCTTGTAACATATTGAAGATTCACTTCGATTGGTTCAAGAGAAATTGTCGCATCTCCTCCTATCATCCAAAGCTCGTTTGTGGTCGTAAATTTGCTTACAGGATTTTCAACCATTTCTTTACCGTAATAGCCGAAAGTACCTATTCTGAATTGTTCAACAATATCCTGTGAAATTCTTCCAAAGAAATTTTTATATTTATCTTTGTCGAAAGTCCCACCCAGGAAAGTTTCACCGATTCCGCTTCCATTAATTACTTCAAGTACCAAATCGGTTCCGCTCGGTGTTCCGTAAGCAAATAAAACACCTCTGTCATATGTTAAATCTACACTGGAAAATCCCGGGCGCGCCTTATATATCATATAATCTTCCTGTGTTAGTCTTAACTCTCTTTTAAAGAGCGGATCCGAAACCTGGAATTGGCCAATTGAGAAATCCAGTTCGCTTCCGAATAAATTATTGAAGTAAAGGAAGGCATCTTCAATTTTGCCGGGCTCACCTTTTTCAAGAATGTAATAAACATAATATGATACATCCTTTGTTATTGTTCCACCTGATAATAATTTAAATACAATCGGGCCCGTGAAATCCAGTCTCTTTGTATCATCCTGGTTGTAGGTTGTATAGGCTTCAAGCCTGAATGCGAGAGGTACATCACGGATTAGATTTAATCTGTCATCGCCCGTCGGGACAAAATATCTTGGAGCGTCTTTATCTTTTAAGGCAAAACCGTTTGCTGCAAAATCTTCCCCGTAAGGTTTAAGTTTCGGGAAAGGGGAATGGCAGGTTTTGCAGGTCATATTGTATTTTCTTGCGAATGCCGGAATTGAAAATGCTTCAGATGTAAATAAAGTAAAAACTAATAATATTATAAATGAGAAAACTGTGTTTTTCATATCAAATCCCCCGTATGATAAAAGCGTAACATATAAAATCAAAAATATTTAGTTATGGGAGTACTGTTACAAAAGTTGAATGATCATTTACTTTGATAACTTTATACTCCTCAGCCGGTACACCCAGAAATTCGCCCACGGATGGCACAAGTTTCTGATAATTTAACACTGCTGTAATTTTCAACTTACCCGGTGCAATATCGTATGGTAAAGTGAAAGTGCAGGTCTCAAGTTTTGTTTCGCGTGGTCCTAACCTGTAATCAACGCCGAGTGATTTTGTATTCCACTGCTGAATAGTCATCCTGCCCTGTGGATCAAAATATGCCATTCTGAAAATCCTGTCACCAACAGGAATTCCATCACGCTTAACGCCTTTAAAGTTTGGATCGTTTAATGCTATCCCCATATCCTGATATGCTAAAACGTCTGCACCAATAGTATATTCTTCACCATCAAAACCTTTCTTATCTACAGGTATGTGATAAACTTTTCCATTTGCGTCTACAGCTTCAACGTGCATCCAGACTATTCGGTCTTCAACTGAACCGGTCGGGAATTTATGTCCCGTTTTTTGGTTAAATAATGCTACGGTAAACTTAACAAGATCACCCGGGACTACTTCATTTATGTCCGGATGAATTCTTAACTCAATTGTACCCCTTACTTTTCCCGGGTCATGTGCGCCGTGAAATAAATGCTGCCAAACATCCGGGTATTTTTTCCCCATTGATGCGCTGTAGCCTTCGGCATGGGTCATATGACAATCCTGACACTGAACACCCTGTTTTGAATAAGGTCCCTCTTTCCATTCAAGATGAGTGGATTTAACCCAGATACCATAGGGGTCTTTTTCATTGTGACAGGTGCCGCAAAAATCAGCGGTTTGAAGAAAATCTGATTTGATAATATTGTGCTCGGGTGAATTTCCAGTTCCCCTTGGTCCGTATTTTGTTTTACCGGGCTGTGATACATAATTGAAGTTATGAGGAACTTCACCCTGGAATCCTGAAATAGTATGGCATACATCGCAGGAAACTGATTCATTTGCCCTGGACATTTTATCCGGTGTCGGTGGCGGTACGTCGCCGGCTAAAAATGCAATTGGCGTGTGACATCCATTACAGCCTGCTTTTACTCCCGCAACAACAGGGTCTTTTTCAGCGTGCGGAACTGCTAATTTAAAATATTCTATTTCATCCCACTGATGTGTGTATGCCTGAGACATCATGGCTTGTTTCCACTGCTGGTAAAAGTCAGTGTGGCATGACGTGCCGCATAACTCAGGTTTCTGAAAATCATCATACTTCTTTGTACCGAGAGCGTCATCACTGACTTTAATTTGCGAGAATGAAATTGTTGAGCTTAAAAGGAATAAGATTATTAGATATATAGGTGTGTTTCTTAAATTCATATTACCCCCATAATTGAATTTATGAACAGGGAACTGGAAGGATAGTTTGGTATTCTGCTATAAATAATAGTAATTATTATTTATTAAGATGAATGCTACGAAGAAACGTTCATTCAGTAAGTAAACATTCACTCCCCCCAAATCCCCAAATAAGTACACATAATTAAAGGAATAATTATTTTAAAAGGCAAGTTTACTCAATGAATTAGAAATATTGGTTAAAGATTCTACACAATGATTAATGAGAATTAAAAATTATTTAGTAATTAATTCTGTACTGAATGGAATATCAGATAACCCAATCTTAGGATGCTTTTCTATAAAATAATTTAAAGACCAATCACTTGTTAACAGAAGAACAAGTCTTTCTTCAGAATCGTAAGCAAAAGCGGCACCTGCTGGTAGAACTACATTTGAAATCTCTTCCTCTGTATTTTCCGGTGAGACCCATCGCAAAACTTTCCAGCTTGTCTGCTCCATTTTTGACTCAGCACCGTATTCATCCTGCAATCGGTACTGTACTACTTCAAACTGGAGCGGGCCAACTGCGCCAAGCAAAGGAGTTTTTTGTGCCGAATTCTTTAAAAAATATGCCTGTATAACACCTTCCTGCAAAAGCTGGTCAAGTCCGTCCCTGAATTTTTTATAATTGGAAGGATTCGGGTTATGGAGAAGTACAAAATGTTCTGGTGCGAATTTGGGAATTTCTTTGAAAACAATTTTCTGATCTTCACTAATAGTATCGCCGATTCCAAAATTTGAATTTCCTACAAAACCAATTATGTCTCCGGCGAATGCCTCGTCTACGGTTTCTCTGTCCTGGCCAAATAATTTTTGTGAATTCGAGAGCCTGATTTTTTTACCACTCGTTGAGTGGAATGCCTGCATATCTCGTGTAAATTTCCCAGAGCAGATCCGCATAAACGCTATTCTGTCTCTGTGTTTGGGATCCATATTTGCCTGAATCTTAAAAATGAACCCGGAGAATGTTTTGTCATCGGGATTTACGGTTCCACTCTGACTTTGTCTCGGCATCGGGGGAGTTGCATAATTCAGGAATCCATCCAGCAAAAGCTGAACACCAAAGTTATTAGCGGCACTTCCGAAAAATACGGGCGTTTGTTTTCCTTCAAGAATTAAATCGGGTTGGAACTCTTCACCCGCGTGTTCCAGCATTTCAAGTTCTTCTGAAATTTTTTCAAAATTTTGTTCGCTTAATTTATCTTTTACAAATGGATCTGTAATATCGTGAATAGATACAGGGGCTTTGAATGCATTACCTGTGGTTTTTTCAAACAGGTGAATCCGTTTATTTCTTCTGTCAAAAACTCCTTTAAAATAAATTCCCGAACCAAGTGGCCAGTTCATCGGGTAGGCACCGATTCCCAAAATACTTTCAAGTTCATCGATCAGTTCCAGTGGATCTCTCGTAGGCCTGTCAAGTTTATTCATAAAAGTAAAAATCGGTATATGTCTTTTACGACATACTTCGAATAGCTTTCTTGTTTGCGCCTCAATACCTTTTGCTGCATCTATAACCATCACAACAGCATCAACGGCGGTTAGGACCCTGTAAGTATCTTCAGAAAAATCTTCGTGCCCCGGTGTATCCAGCAGGTTAATTTTGAATCCTTTATAATCAAACTGCAAAACTGTGGAACTAATTGAAATTCCTCTCTTGCGTTCCAGTTCCATCCAGTCGGACGTGGATTTTCTCTGGCTTTTCCTGGCTGTTACCGAGCCAGCAAGCTGAACTGCTCCACCGTAAAGCAGAAATTTTTCTGTAAGCGTAGTCTTTCCCGCATCAGGGTGTGAAATAATTGCGAATGTTCTTCTTTTATTAATTTCTTTAATATTACTCATAAAAATTCTTTGTAATCTATTGGAATAAAAACTAACGGATTTGTATTGTAGGGAAGAGGCTTTAGTAGAAAAAGCTAATATGCCCGGTCAAATGTGACACCTTATTATAAATCACTCTTAAAATCATAAAATCTTCTAGTATAGTATAAGTGGCTTAATTCTTATTATTTATTGCGACAAAAATAACTATTTTAAGGTGTTATAACAACGCAGATTATACAAAATATGAATTCTGAAAACGCATATAAAAAAGCCCTTATTTTTGCCAGAGAACACTACGAAAATTTCCCGGTTGTGTCATTTTTGATTAGAAAAGAGATTCGGAGAGATGTGGCAATAATTTACTGGTTTGCCCGCACGGCCGATGATCTTGCAGATGAAGGAAATTATTCTGAAAATGAGAGACTGGAAAATCTTGAAAAATTTGAAAATCGACTTAATAACCTGCTAAATGACAAATTTGAAAGCGAATTTGATATGGCTTTGGCCAAATCAATCAAAACGAGAAATCTGAATCCTGCTCATTTTTATAATTTATTAAAGGCATTTAAGCAAGATGTAGTAAAAAAACGATATGCTGCATTTTCTGAAGTGGAAGGTTATTGCCGAAATTCGGCAAATCCTGTGGGCAGATTAATTCTCGAATTACACGATATCAGAAACGAAGAAGCATTTAGATATTCTGATGATATTTGCACTTCACTTACAATTAACAAATTTTTACCAGGATACTGCAATTGACTTCAAAAAAGGGCGAATTTACTACCCATTGGATGAAATGGAAAAATTCAATGTCGTGGAAAAAATGTTTCTACTTAAAGAAAATAACAGTAATTTAAGGAAGCTGGTAAAGTTCAGCACCAACAGGACAAAAAAGTTATTTGAGAATGGGAAAAATCTACTTCGCTATCTGGATGGTCGATTAAAAATGGAAATAAAATGGACTATACTCGGTGGTGAAAAAATACTTAGAAAAATTGAAGAAAATAATTTTGATGTAATTCAACAAAGGCCGGTTCTAACAAAATCAGATTTTACATGGCTAATAATTAAATCATTTTTAATATGATTGAAACAGCACAGGAAATAGCGAAGAACAGTAAAAGCAGTTTTTATTATGCTTTTAATCTGTTACCCACAGATAAGCGTGATGCGATGAATACTGTATATGCATTTTGCCGCCAGACTGATGATATTATAGATGAAGGAAATGAGCCAGCCGAAAAAAAATCTGAAAAACTGCGCCGCTGGAGAATTGAACTTGAAAGAGCATTCAGGGGTAAATCTCATTATGCATTATTAAATAAACTGGCAGGTACAATTTCACATTTTGATATTCCCGTTGATCCGTTTTTCGAATTGATAAGAGGAATGGAAATGGATCTTCAGAACAGCCGGTATCTCAAGTTTGAAGATTTGCAGTTGTATTGCTACCGGGTAGCTTCTACAGTTGGATTAATGTGCATAGAAATTTTTGGATACAAGCATACCTCAACAAAGGATTTTGCTGTTAATCTTGGTATAGCTCTTCAATTAACAAATATTCTGCGAGATATTAAAAAAGATGCAGAAAAGGGAAGGATTTATCTTCCGCAGGAGGATCTCGAAAAATTTGGTTATACAGAAAAGGAATTGCTCGGTTTTACTTATAACGCAAATTTCAAAAGAATGATGGAATATGAAGCACACCGGGCAAAAGAATATTTTGATAAAGCAAATACAAATCTTAATCTGGATGATAAAGGAGCGATGTTTGCAGCCCGCGCAATGCAGCATATTTACGAACGGATGCTTACAAAAATCATCGATTCTGATTACGACGTTTTCAACAAAAACATTAAGGTTTCAAAATTTGAAAAAGTCGGTATCTCTGTCGGTGTATGGGCAAAATATAATTTAGTCTACTAATGAAGAAATGCCTGGTCTTAGGCGGCGGATTTGCCGGTCTCACCTCAGCAGTTTATCTCTCCAAAGCTGGTTACAAAGTTGAATTGATTGAAGCATCCCCAAAACTCGGTGGAAGAGCATATTCATTCAAAGATGCGGAAACAGGAACTGAGGTTGATAATGGCCAGCATATATTAATGGGATGCTACAAGGAAACCCTGGCTTTTCTTGAAATAATAAATTCTCTTGATAAATTGGAATTCCAGGAAAATCTTTCGATTAATTTCATAAAAGAGAACAGTAAACTTTTTCAGCTTCGCGCTTCAAATTTCCCATATCCTTTTAGCTTACTTTCAGCATTGTTAAACTACAAAGCAATTTCCATTTCAGATAGAATTTTAATGCTGAAATTTTTTCTTAAACTTCCATTTGTTTCCGACAAAATCCTTGAAAAGCAAACAGTACTACAATGGCTTGAAAGTGAAAAACAGAATGAGAATATAAGAAAAGCATTCTGGGACTTTTTATCCATAAGTGCGTTGAATACAAGTCCGGAAAAAGCATCTGCAAAAGCATTTTTAGATGTAATTAAAAAAGTTTTTCTGCACGGAAATAAATCCGCTGGCATAATTTTACCGAAATCCGGCTTAACTGAAACTTATTGTATAAATTCACAAAAATATATTGAAGCCAGAAATGGCATAATCCATTTGTCTGAAAGGGCAGAAGAAATAATATTTAAAGAAAATAAAATTATTAAAATTAAAACAGGGCAAAGAGAAATAAGTGATTTTGATTTTGTGATTTCATCTTTGCCACTTTACTCTCTGAATAAAATTATTCCTTCCGGTAATATTTTTGATAAACCCGCTTTAGAATATTCTTCTATCTTAACAGTACACCTTTGGATAAAAAATAATGACATAGAAAAAACTTTTTATGGGTTGATTGGATCACCTGTTCACTGGCTTTTTAATCATGGTAGTCATCTTACAATTGTTATAAGTGACGCGGATAAATTTATGGAGTTATCCGGCGAAGAAATATTTAATATCTGCTGTGAAGAATTGGATAAATATTTCGGGATAAAATGTGAGGATATTACAAATTATAAAGTGCTCAAAGATAAAAGAGCAACGTACATTCCTTCAAATAAGTTGCTCGGTAAAAGGCCATCATCTGAAACAAGCATTAAAAATTTCTTTTTAGCAGGAGATTGGATTGAAACGGGCCTGCCTTCTACAATTGAAAGTGCCGTAAAAAGTGGAAAGATGGCTGCAGACATGATTTTGCAGAAATAAATTCCGGGGCATTATATTATGCCCTGGAGTAAAAATTATTATAATCCGTATTTATCTATCATGTAAACAAGTGTTGCAATTGAAGCTGAGCCAAGTTCAAATTCTCTTGGATGAATAATAGAAAACTGGTCATTATCTGAATGATGATAATCAAAGTACCTTTGTCCATCAGGGACATATCCGATTCGGGCAACAGCATTCTTAATCTCGCCAACATCTGCGCCGCTTCCGCCTTTTTTTACCCAATCTATTCCGGTTCTGTTTAATACCGGCAGCCAGCTTTGAACCTTATCAATAACCAGCGAATCTGAATCAAAAGAAAATCCTTTTGGGGTACCGCTACCCGCATCAGCTTCTATTGCGGCAATATGTTTTTCAGACGATTCTTTTGCGTATTTGCCGTATTTATCTCCACCTCTGCCTCCGTTTTCTTCATTCATAAAAAATACACAACGAATGGTTCTTCTCGGTTTTATTTCCAATCTTTTAAATAAATCAAGTACCTCCATCGATTGCATAATTCCGGCACCATCATCATTTGCTCCAACACCTTTATCCCAGCTGTCTGAATGTCCACCCACAACAATTACATCATTTGGAAACTCAGATCCCGTTATTTGTCCGATTAAATTATAAGATTTGGCATCCGGCAGAGTTTTAGAATTTAATTTAATATTAACCTTAAGTGTTGAATCTTTTTTTAAAGCATTGCTTAAAAAATCAGCATCCTGGTAACCCAGGGCAACAGCCGGAATTTTAGGAATCGTATCGTTATAAAACATTACACCTGTGTGCGGTACATTATCATATTTTGTGGTTATTGATCTGATCATCACACCCACCGCGCCAAGTTTTGCTGCGGCAACAGCACCGAAAACTCTTTGATCCACAGCACCGCCATATCCTCTGAAAGTCTGGTACAAACCCGGATCAAGCGGGCGGCTCATAAAAATTATTTTCCCTTTCGCTTTTGCACCAAGTGCTTTCAGTTCATCAAAATTTTTAACCTCCAGTACTTCTGCAGTAATTCCTTTTTGTGGAGTTCCAACACTGCCGCCTAAAGTTGCAATATTTAATTTTCTGTTCGGGTATAACTTCGATCTTGAAATTTCAGCTTTTTCGACATCTCCGCGTACCCAGTGTGGAACCATAACCGGTTGAAGCCATACTTTATCAAAACCTGCTTCTTCCATTTTCTTCTTTGCCCACATTATAGCTTTTACTGAATTTTCTGAACCGCTTAATCGCGGTCCCATATCTGTGAGTTCCTTTAATAAATGATAGCCTTTTCTATCAGTAAGGGCAGTTCTTACGAACTGGTCTGCAATTTTAATATTGGCTTGTGTCTCATCATTTGCTTTAGATTGCGAGTATGAAGATGCTGAGGGGATCAAGAAAAATGCGAGTAAAATTGCTATTACAGAATTCTTAGTAAAGTGTCTCAATGACTTCTCCGTTAAATATTGAAAAATGACGGTTTGAAAGTTCTGAATTTACAATAATCTTTTAATTATTATAAATTTATTTTTATGAATGGTAAATACTTGTTAAGATTTACTTAGAATCTGATAAATCTTTAACCAGTCCCGAATATTTACGTTCAATTTTAAATCCGAATCTATAAAAATATTCAGGACGGAAAAATCCAGTAGTTACGTGTTTGATATGATCGTCCCTAAGCCGACTGAATAATTCATTCATTAACGCTTCACTTATTCCTTTTCGCCTGTAGCGGTTGGAAACTACAATTTTTTCCATATGGGCTGTGTGTTCATCAGTCCGGATGTAAAATAAACCTCCAATAATATATCCACGATCAGAGAGTGCAACAAGAAACTGATGTTCCGGTCTGAAGTGTACAAGAAGATTTGTTTCAAGATAAAGTTGATGAAGTCTGGCAATTTCTTTTGGTGAAACTGGATTACGCAATAAAATATTTTTCCCGTCGTTATCTTCAACCTGTACAACAAGATTAGCTGTGGTTGTTCCTTCACTTTTGATTTTCATTAGCGTAGCTGTATCTGTCGGTTTCAGATGCGGATAACTCAATCTTGTAAGGAAAAAATGTTCTCTTTCGTCCAGTTTGAATTCAGTTTGTATTCCGGATAATAATGAAAGTGTTTCTTCTTTTGTTATGCTGTGCTCGTGCTGCCGGTTTATTATTTCTCGCAACGCATTTTTAATCTTGTCTGAAGAATTAGCAAAGATTGTTTCGAGGAAAAATCTTGAACGAGTCTCAGGATAGTTTTCTTCAAATTCGAACATGTGATATGTTTCGTACAATTCGAAGATCATTTCTGCCTGGGCCTTTAGAGCGGCATCTTTATTTAATTCAAACCACCTGTGGAATCTCTTAATTGCAAAGAATAATCTCTTTGGAATAAATCCATTAGTCTTAACATTCTCAATAAATGAATTGATCTTTTCTATTAAAATGTTTGTCTCGTCATTTTCAAAAATAGAAGATGTTTCAAGTTCTGACTTAAATTTTCTTAATAGTTCAAGTCCCGGTCCTTCTTCTTCTGAATCAATTACACCCGAAAAAACATAATTCCAGATAGAAAGTTTTTTCAGGAAGGGGTAGTTGTCTTCAGTAGCCTTAATGAAATACTTGTGAAAATTATAGAAGAACGTCTGGGGCGAATTTGATTTTACTCTTTCTGAAATTGAAACCAGTCTGGTACCTGTTTGATAATCGTGTGTTGGAATAATTATGTTCGTAGGAAGAGGATCTGCAAGTTCAAGTTTATAATTAGTAAGTTTCCAGAAATTCATGTATGATGTTGCAGAACTCCAAACAAAATAAGGCCATAAGTAGAATAACCTTTTTTGGGTTGCTTCATCTTTCCTTCGTGATTCTCTTTGCAGGAATTTTGCAACAGTTTCTCCGGGTACAAATTCCTCTGTCCATAGGTCATAATCTTCCCAGTAGCCGCCAAAATCTTCAACTAATTTTTGTCCAACAATATTTGATCCAGCAAGTACGAGCCAATTAATTTCTTCTCTTACACTTTCTGAAGGCAGATTTTTATTCAGGTTTATTACGATATCAAATGCACCCTGGAATCTTGTTTGAATTGTTATTCTATAAACAGACTTTTCGTGCTGGGTACCCAAATGGCTTATCCACAAACCGCCGGGAAGTATATTATTTAAACCCACAAGTGTAGCATCGGAAAAAAGGAATATTGCTTCTCTTATTAATGAAGTCTCTGTAATTACTTTTATTATTCTTTCTTTATCCTGTTTATCAATGCCTTCTTCCATTGTTATCACGTCTGACCATCGATATTCATCACCTGTTTCAACGTCTACCGCAACGCTTGGATTTGTACCAAGCCATTTTCTAAACCCGTGAAGCATTTCAATTCTCACTTTATCGGCATAGTTGACAAGGGACTCCCATTCTTTAAATAATTTATAATACATAAATATCTGGCGAATTCGCTTATAACTATTTGGATGTTGAATTCCATATTGGCCAAGTAAATTAAAAAGAGAAGAAATTGGTGTATTTTCAATTTCATTGTAGATGCTATGAAATTCAATAGAGTTTTTTAGAACCAGTTCAATAGCATTAAGATTCTGATCTCCTCTCGATATTTCAACGATCAAATTAATTATTGTGTTGTCTAGAAGATCAAAATTGAATTTTAGATATAATTCAAGGAATTCTGCAAGATTATCTTCGTGAAATATTTTTATTCCTGTTTTAAATAGCTCTCGTCTGATTTCAAGAGAACCTGTTAAACCCGGGCGTTGCAATAAACTTAATGCTGAATGATAATGCGGCTGTGATTCGTCTTCCAGTATTGTCCTTACAAACTGTAAGCCAAAATATGCATCATCCTGTTCTTCTGATTCAATTAATAAAACAGCAAGATGAAGGCCCTGTAGAGATTGTTCGCCTGAAGAAAGAAAATCTTTTACAGTTTCTTTAATCTTATCTTCGGCAACAATTACGGAAGCTTTGGAATGGAAAAGAATTCTGCTATCTCTTTTATTTTGTCTGAACCACTGGAAGATAGACTCTCCGGTAAATTCAAATAATCCTTTATTACCAATCCAGTAAAGGGGAGTAATAAAAATTTGCTGAAGGTCGATAAATGAAGCAGTAATTACATAATTAAAATCACCGATTCTATAAATATTTTCTTCCTCGCCGGTTTTTTCAATTTTTAGAGTTAATTGAAGTTTAGGAATTGAGATGCCATTTTTCAATGCTACAATATCACCACTCAAACATCCTTTCTCTCTAAGGAACCAGTTTGGAATCCGAATCTCGGTTCCGGCGGCATTTATACTGGTATGATCCTTCACGTACATCGATTCAATTTCTTGAGCGAAGTTTTTTTCAATTACTCTTCTTTTGTAGGTACCTTTCGGAGTCAACTCACCTTTGTTATCTCTAAAAGGCCTATCAATGATTTTGAAGTCAACAATTCTTTCGTAGGGAGCGAGAAACTTATTAACCGTTACTATTGCAGATGAAAAATATTCGTGCATATCCTGTTCATTCATATTTTTCAGCAGAGAGGTTTCATCTTCAAAATTTGGATAAATCAATACGGTATTAAATGGCCTGTGGTCTCCGGCAAGGAATATTTGTTTAACAGTGTCAAAATCTCTGAAGTAATTTTCAATCTTTTGTGGGGCAATAGTTTCGCCCTTAATATTCTTGTAAATTTCTTTTTTCCTGTCGATGATTTTTATGAAATCATTTTCATCCATTTGCATTATATCACCGGTAGGCAGCCAGTGGCCAGGTAAAAAAGTATCTTCATCTTTTTCACCAAAATAACCCATCATTACATACTGACCCCGAATTAAAATCTCACCATCTTCAGCAAGCTTAATTTCAATCCCTGGAAGAGCTCTACCGAGGGAATCCGGAATATATTTATGGGGAGGAGTCATTGTTATGCCGCCGGTGGCTTCTGTCATTCCGAATCCGCTCATTAATTCAACGCCGTATTTTTGAAAGAACTGGAAAATATCAGGTGATAAATAGCCAGCTGCAGATAAACCCCATTTTAATTTTCCACCGGTTAAATCATTAACCTTTTGTTGAATAATTTCTTCTTCATCAATTTCTATATCAACATTATTAGAAACATACTCATACAATTGGACCCATTTTTTAGGAATACTAATAAAAATTGAAGGTTGAACAGTCTGCATATTTGCAATCATGGTTTCTATAGAAGGATTTTCCATGAAAACATATGTTGCTCCCCAGAAAATTGTACCTATCATTTCAAACCATCTTCCAAAAGTGTGGTAAAGAGGGAGGTATGCTAAAAATTTATCTTTGTCACCGATTTCAGGAATAGCAAGAGCTCTACAGAATCTTTTATAAACAATATTTGTTTGAGAAAACATAATACCTTTGGGATCGCCTGTTGTGCCGGAAGTGTACATAATGCTGGCAAGGTTTTCTACTTTATTATCAGCAAGTCTGTCATCAAGAATGGCATCAGGTTCCGATTCTGATAGTTTTATAAATTTATCAAATGGAATTACCAGGCTTTCGCTGCTATTGCCGTGTCTCAAAATAATTTTCTTTAAGAATTTTAATTCATCTTTAATCATTCTTATCTTATAAAGCTGCTTTTCATCCGATACAATTATTATGGGTGTTTCTGTTTGGTTCAAAATATAAACCAGATGCTGGGGAACTGAATTTGCAGGAATCATAATATTTACAATTCCATTGGTGAGACAGGCTAGATCGAGAACTGCCATTGATAATTCGTTTTCCATCAGGAAGGCGATACTTTCTTTTTCAGCATTAATCTCTTTAAATAATTTTAAAAAAGATTTTGCAAATAATTTGGTCCTTTCGTGAATACTGCTCCAGGTATGCTCAGCTTCAACCTTTCCGTGGAGAAGAGAAAATAAAGTCTTGTTGCTATAGTTATTTACTCTCTGTTGAAACAATGATTGGATATTGAAGTTACTGCCAACTATAAGATCATAAATTAACTTTTCCCATTTTTTCTGCTCATAAATTCTTCTAAGAAATTCAGTGAGGCGAAATAGATTTAAGTATTCATGGGTTAATTCTTTTAGGGAATAATCAGTTTGTCCCGTTGATTTTGTTAAATTTTCAAGAAGATATTGCCCAAAATTGTAGAATATATCTGTATCGATTTTACCCATTAAATCTGTAGCCATTTGAGAGGGCAAAACTGACCCGAAAATATCAGCCCAGATTTTAATAAAAGATTTATCTTTTGAAAGTAAATCTGTAGAATAAATTTCATTCAGTTTTTCTTCAAATGAATGCAAGAGGGGAGTAAGTTCAGTTTTTTCGAGTGCACCTTTCCCTGCGAAAAACTTTTCCTTTAATTTCTGAATTTCGGGCTGCAGGTCTTCAACTGGCTTTGAATCATCCATTATATTATCCAATGATTAGAGTATCATTACTAATAACTTCTATAAAATAGTAAAACAAAATAGAAAAGATCAGACTGAAAAAAAAAGGGGCTAAAATAATTTAGCCCCGAATTAAAGTATAGCACTTACGGAAAGAGTTACTTGCTTTCCTGTAATTCTTTTTCTGTTATTTTTGCGAAATCTTCAAGCATTGCTGTGGTTAGTGATTTTGGTCTCTCGATTGGATAACCTAAAGCACGATCCCATACAATATTTGCAACTACTCCAAGAGCTCTTCCTATACCAAACAGAACGGTATAGAAATCATATTCTTTTAGTCCATAATACCACTGGATTACACCAGATTGTGCATCAACATTTGGCCATGGATTTTTTGCTTTACCTTGTTTTTCAAGGATTGGAGGGGTTACTTTGTAAAGTACATCTACATATTTGAATATTGGATCATCCGGTAAGTGTTTTAGGCAGAAATCGCGCTGTGCCTGGTAACGAGGATCTGTTTTTCTCAATACGGCATGTCCGAATCCAGGGATTACCTGTCCGGAATTTAATGTATCCCAAACGAATTTTTTCATCTCTTCTTCAGTCGGGATTTTTCCGCCCATCTGATCCATAACTCCCTGTATCCATCTTAAAACTTCCTGATTAGCGAGACCATGAAGAGGACCAGCAAGTCCATTAATCATTGCTGAAATGGAATAGTACATATCAGATAAAGCAGAAGCTACTAAGTGTCCTGTATGAGCACTTACGTTTCCGCTTTCGTGATCACTATGCAAAATAAAATATAACCTTGCAACGTCATCGTAAGGTTTATCAATTCCCATCATATGTGCAAAGTTGCCGCCCATATCAAGTTCGGGATTACCTTTAATGATATCTCCATTTTTATATTTTAATCTATAAATAAAAGCAGCAATAGTTGGAAGTTTAGCAAGTAGATTGAGACCATCTTCATAAGTAGAATCCCAATAGTCCATTTTGCTCATACCTTCGTTATATTTTTCAACGAAGACTGATTCTTTTTCCATTGCCAATATTGCGGTTGAAAACATTACCATTGGATGACTGTCGATTGGCATTGCACGAATGATATCAAAAACGTAATCAGGTACGTGCTGTCTTTTCTTAAATTCTTCTGCCACTTCAATTGCTTCTTTTTCTGTAGGTATATCACCTGTTAAAAGAAGATAGAAAAAACCTTCAACATAAGGCATATCGTAACCACTAACCTTCGGGAGTTTTTCCAGAACTTCAGGAATTGTATATCCTCTGAACCTGATACCTTCCATTGGATCGAGATATGAAATATCTGTTGTTAGACATTTAACACCTCTTGCTCCACCAATTGCCTGACCGATCGTTACATCGCTGATTTTTACATCGCCGTATTCTTTTATAAGACGGGATGTTCTCGGGCGCCAGCCCTCAATTTTGCTTTGTAATTTTTCTTTTAATATGGACATTACTGCCTCCATAGATTTATATTTTGACTAAAACCAGGATATTAAAGAACGGATCAGCTGTTACCACTATTAAAAGATATTCAATTGGTATGTTGATGCCTGAATGGATTACTATGAATTGATGCTATCAATAAAGTATATTCATATTTTAGCAAAGTTACTAATCCCCTTTAATAACCTCTAATTTTCACATGTCTATTTTAATAAAATAAAAGCTGAAAAGAAACAAATATTTTTAGTATTGGAACTAAATGTGATGAACTGTAAATAATCATTAAGTAGTAATTAGAATGATTTTCTACCAGACTTGTGAATTATGGGATTTGGTATTAGCTTTATTTTCAATTATTTGCAAAGTGGATGTGAAAAGGGGTAATCACAATTATTTTCTAACCAGGTTAAATTAAATGAACGAAAAAGCCAAATACTATATTGATAAACTAATGATGAATAAGCATCCGGAAGGCGGATATTACAATGAAATATACCGGGCTGGAGAAATATTTGAAGCCGACGTACTTCCGGGCAGATACTCAGGAAGCCGGGTATTTTCTACTTCTATATATTTTTTGCTTTCAGGGCAAGATGTTTCCACTTTTCATCGTTTACAATCTGACGAGATATGGCATTTTTATGATGGCTGTTCTGTTAAGATTTATATAATAGATGAAAACGAAAAGGTTGAAAAAAGAATTTTAGGGACTGATCTTGAAAATGGCGAGGTGCTTCAAACAGTTCTTCCTAAAAACTGCTGGTTCGGAGCTGAATTAAACGATAAATCTTCCTTTGCTCTGATTGGCTGCACTGTATCACCCGGTTTTGATTTTGAAGATTTTGAACTTGGTGACAGGGGAAAGTTGCTTAAGCAATATCCACAATTTAAGGAACTGATAATCAGACTTACAAAAGCTTAATCGGGCGAATGGTTGAATGATAAAAAACTAAATTATGGTAATTAATTGGACGTTTTTTCAACGTAAAAGTTCATATCTTTATCTTTGAATTACAAATGAAATATGTTAAAAATCCATTGAAAATTAAGAGTAATTTATCTAATTTTTTAGTTCAAAACCCGGAGGTCTTTTAAGCGAATTTTTACTTTTTTTGAATTTACAAAATTTCTTTTAAGGTTCTTCTATCAATCGGAAAAGCATAAATTGGTTAAAAGAGATCTTCACTACCACTTCAGTTTTTGCTATAGTGTTCTATGTAGCAATAAACTTAGGGTTTGATTCTCCCGCGTCTTCAGAAGTAAATGCTGAGATTTGGATTCCCGCCTGTATGAAACTCGAATCGGGTCTTCCGGCAGTTAAAGGCATTGATATATCCAACCAGAAATTAGCATCAAAACCAACAGATCAAAACAGCTCCCATATTTATTTTGACAGAGGCAATACGGATAATCCGGATTCTACCAGGAAAATTTTGAAAATGGATTCCGTAAAAGTTTTATCCGATTCCTCAGTTAAAAAATCTATTTCACCAATAAATGAAGATTCGATAAAAGTTGCAGCTTACGCAAAAGATTCTACAGCCAGAATTCAAAATTTTCATTATGTAAGACATCCATTACCGGTAGTTACCTTAGGAAAAAAATATGTTCCCGGTTTTTATGTGCAGCCCACACCCGGGACTATATCCCGAAAAGTTGAAATAGATTCAACGGGCAAATTTGTTTTAATAAAGGAAGAAGTTAGTGGGGTAGCATATAAAACAATTTTGAGAATCCCACTGGACGAATATATCGATTTGCAAATGGCAGCAAATGAAAAAGAAGATTGGGATCAAACTAGAAGTGAATATGAATTAAAATCCAGCAAAAAAGAATTAGGCCAACTAATTAAGGACATTACCGATTTTGAAATCCCACTGCCGAGTGTGGGAGTATTAAGTATTTTTGGTGAACCCAAAATAAGTCTAAAAATTGGTGGTGCAGTAGATATTCATGGAGCCTGGAGAAATGAAACGACAGAAGGGCTAACTGCTTCATTTTTAGGTAATACAAAAAATGAACCGGATTTCAGGCAGACCGTTCAGGTTAACGTAGATGGAACAATAGGAGATAAATTAAATATTAAAGCCGACTGGAATACAGAAAGAACTTTCCAGTATGAAAATCAGCTTAAAATAAAATACACAGGTTATGAAGACGAAATAATTCAAAGTGTGGAAGCGGGAAACGTATCCCTCCAAACCTCACCGCTGGTAGGAGGAAGTGAAGCTCTTTTTGGATTAAAAGCACAATTTAAATTAGGCCCATTTACATTAACGACTCTTGCAAGTCAAAAGAAAGGTGAAATAAAAGAAGTTTCAGTTAACAGTGGATCAACTTCTTCTGATTTTTCTTTAAGAGCTTATGATTATTCAATAAACCATTACTTTGTTGATACAACTTATGCAAGTGAAATTCCAAGTCTGAATTTATTTTATAAATACTACGGAAGTCCCACTCCAATTATTGATGAAACAAAAAGAATTGTACAGATTGAAGTTTGGCGTTCTGTAAATACAACGGTTAGGGATAACTCAAAAGAAAGGCAGGCAAATGCGTTTATAAATCTCCCTCCTATAAAACCCGGACAAACATATGATAATATTGACCCGACTCTAAGAGGTGACATAAATCCTATTCCGGGACAGAGTGAAGCAGCTCGTTTTGTACTTTTGCAGCCCGGGGTTGACTACGATTTACATCCTGAAACTGGTTTTATTACATTTAAAACTCAGGTACAGGATCAGGATATTATAGCAGTATCTTATCAGGTTCAAAATAATCCCTCAGATCTAAATGATGATGATTATTATGGTGAATTCCTGAATACTGCAAATTCTGATACAACAGGTAAACTTGTTCTTAAATTAGTGAAGCCTGCTAATCTTCAGCCACAGATGACTGAAGCCTGGAAGTTGCTGCTGAAAAATATTTATCCCGTTGGTGGAAGAAATATTAAACAGGATGGATTTGAATTTAAAATAAAGTATGAAAAAGAGGGGCAGGATCCTGTAATTGAACTCCCCACTTCTAATGGGACAGTAAAATTATTAAATGCGTTCGGATTGGATAACGTAGACCAGTCTAACAGCCCTACACCGGATGATATCTTTGATTATCGTCCGGGAATAACGATACTGCCTTCTACGGGAGAAATTATTTTCCCCACGCTTCAACCGTTTGGTACGGATTTTACTTCACAACTTCCGGATTCATTAAAATTTCAATCAGTATATGATACAACCAAAACTTTTGCGCGGCAAAACAATATTAAAGATAAGTGGGAACTTATTGGTAAATATTCTGGTGAGGCAAGTTCGGTTTACCAACTTGGTTTTAATGTTGTTGAAAATTCAGTTAGAGTTTATCTAAATGGTGGATTGTTAAAAGAAGGCTCAGATTACCTTGTTGATTATACAATAGGACAGGTAACTATTAGAAATGATGCAGCCCTGGTTCCGGGTGCTGATTTGAAAATTACTTTTGAACAAAATGATCTCTTTCAATTAGCTTCTAAAACACTGCTTGGTGCCAGAGGTGTTTTTGATATCTCAGATAAAACAAAGCTTGGATTTTCAGTCCTTAATCTTAATCAGCAGACTTTGAGTGATAAAGTCAGAATAGGTGAAGAACCTTTAAGTAACACTATATATGGTGTAGATTTTTCAACCAGCAGTGATCTCCCAATTGTAACTAATTTGTTGGATAATGTAATCTCTACTAAAGAAATGTCTACTATTTCTCTTTCAGGTGAATATGCTTATATGAAACCTGATCCAAACACAAAAAAGAGTACAATTCCCACGGATAATGGTGAAAGTGTTGCTTATGTTGATGATTTTGAAGGATCAAAAAGAATTATCCCTATCGGAGTGAACTATACTGCCTGGAAGGATTTGAGTCCACCTGTGGGTATGGCAATGCATCCAAATTTGACACCTAGGGAATTAATAAACTATAAAGCGAAGACTTTCTGGTTTACATTTCAACCTCCTCAAGTCAGTGTTCATGATATATGGGGAGACAGGAAGCAGGTTTCGCGTGCGGACCAACAGGTCCCGGTTCTTGATTTTGTATATATACCAGATACTCCGGGTACGTATAATTATTATCCCACTTTGCAGAGCCCCTCAATGAACTGGGGTGGAATGATGACACTTCTTTCTTCCACTGCAAATAATCTTGTTGAGGAAAATATTGAATACATTGAATTTTGGATGTATTCAAGGAATGCTCCAGGCGATGCAAAAATTTATATCGATCTTGGACGAATTAGTGAAGATGTTATTCCGAACAATAAACTTGATACTGAAGATAAGAATTTTAATGATGTACTTGAGCAGGGCGAAGATACAGGTATTGATGGACTAACAAATGCACAGGAAGGTGACCCTCAACAAAATGATAATCTGGATAATGGACCTCCGACTAATGGCAGGAGCGGTGACCCGAGTGGTGATGATTTTGCTTTGAAGACATCCGGCTCAACTGTATTCAGTTTGTTTGATTACTATAATATAAATGGTACCGAAGGTAATGCCGTATTAACTGATCGTGGTCGAATTCCTGATACAGAAGATCTGAATAGGAATGGTAACCTGGATAAGGTCAATAGCTTTTTTAGATATGAAGTGCCTATTGATACAAATTTGGCGACAAATAAATTTGCTATTGCCAGGGGTGGTGGAAACGGATGGTTCCAGTACAGGATACCTTTAAAAGATACAACACAGGCTATTGGAAACCCGAGTTTTTCAAATGTCGAATCAATCAGAATATTTACAACAGGTGAAACGCAGCAAACCTGGTTAAGACTCGCCGAGTTTAACCTGGTTGGTAACCAATGGCAGAAAGTCTTGCCAGAGGATACAACAATGTCTGTTTCAGTAATTAACATTGAAGATAATCAAAGTTACACAAGCCCTCCAGGAGTTTATCAGTTACAGGATAAAACAAGGCCGGATGAAAATGTTTTAAGCAACGAACAATCTCTTGATTTGATAGTAAACAAATTACCCGTTGGGGAAAGCAGGGAAGCAGTAAGATATTTTGGCCGTCCTCTAGATGTCTTTAATTATTCGGAAATGAAATTATTCGTTCACGGTGATGAAAATACTGGCCCAACTTCTGTTTCTTCCACTGATCTTACTGATTATAATTCAGAAATTTATATAAGATTTGGCACAGACACTAATAATTTCTATGAATATCGACAGCCGGTCAGACCGGGATGGACGTGGAATAATACTCTGAATGATATGGAAATTAAGTTTAGCGAATTGACAGCCATCAAAGAAGCCAGGGACTCGATAAATTCTATTGTGAAAGTACCCGTTCCTGGGAAACCCTATGCGTACTATTCTTTAAGAGGTAATCCAACATTGACATCAGTGAGATTTGTGATCGTTGGTATATACAATAAAGGAAATGCAGTTTCACCCAGTGATGTCTCTGGTGAAATATGGTTGAACGAATTGCGTGTGATCGGGGCTGATAATCATCCAGGCTGGGCCTATAGTGTAGCTTCTTCAATGAAGCTGGCTGACTTAGCAAACATTAATTTTAATATTACAGGGAGAAGTCCATACTTTCACCAACTTTCAGACAGATTTGGATCAAGAGTTGAAACCAGGAACTGGTCTATTTCCACAACTCTAGATGTTCTTAAATTGTTGCCGATAAAACTGCCTGGTAGTGAACTAAAATTAAATTATTCACACACGGAAACACTTGGTAAGCCCTTATATTTGCCGGGTACTGATGTATTAGTTTCGCAGGCAGCTCAACAACTGGATAGTAAAATTACGAATGGAAAAAAAGGTGCGCAATTAATTGAAGAATCTAAATCTTTAAATATTTCTGATTCCTGGTCAGCCTCTAATGTTAATATTAAAATTCCTGGGAACAACTGGTGGATAAATGATACTTTTAATGCAATAACTTTAGGATTTGCCTATAATAAATCATATAGTCAGAGTCCGACTGTGCAATCAAATAAAAGCTGGGTCTGGAATGCAACAATGAATTACGGGCTAAATCTTGGTGAAGAACATTATTTTAAACCCGCTGACATCCCTGTTATTGGTTCATTGTTTTCATTACTTTCTGATTATAAGGATGCAAGAATTTATTATATGCCTCAAAATATTTCTTGGAATATTGTAGCTACCAGAACAAGAAACACTAACATTCCGAGGCCGCAGGGTAATTCAGAAGCTCAGGCAATAATTTCTCGTGACTTTACTACTACAAGAACTTTAAACTTTAACTGGAAATTAAGTGATAACGGTTTTTTTAATATTACCAGTAATTATAATCTTACCATTAATTCATCTCTTGCTAACCTTGAAGTTGATAAGTACGGGAAGCAAAGGCCGGAAAGCGCAATTTGGGGAGATATTTTTTCAGGAAAAACATTTGGCAGGGATTACAGGTATCAACAATCACTTGATTTCAGATCAGTTCCAAGACTCCCAAGTTTTTGGGATATTAATAAATACTTCACAATAACGGCAGGGTATTCATCAACATATCAGTGGAGCTTCGATTTCAGACAGCAGGAACTTGGAAGAAGTGCAGGTATTAGCAACAGAGCTACTTTGGGACTTACTCTGAGATGGAAAGCCTTAACAGCCCCTCTTTTTGAAAAATCTAAATCAACAGATGAAAAGGAAAAACCGGAAACAAGTAATGTGAAACCGGTTAAGCATTCTAGAACTGGAAGAACGAGAATTATTACAGGAAATGAAGAGATAGATCTAAACAATATCTTAAAAGGCAAGAAAAATGAAAGTGGTAAAAATAATATAGTTAAAAAAAATATTGAGGAAGCAAAGGATACAACTGATGAAGGTCAGCATATATCACCAATAAAGAAAGGTCTCTTGTATCTTGAAACATTTGCAAAATCAATATTTTTCGATTATGAAAACATCACATTCAATTTTTCTAGCGAAAATACCATTTCTAAAAGTGGAATTAGATCACGCAAATCAGGATTCAATAATTTTCTGGGTTTCGGTAGTGATCCGGACAATGGGCCTTCCAGAAGTTTTATGCTTGGACTTGATCCGTATGTTGGGCCGCGCGCGCCTAATGGAAATCTGCAGGATGTTTTTGCGCAACGTAACTCAATTGATTTTGGTACATCACGACCTTTGTGGAAGGGAGCAAAAATTGATCTGAAATGGCAGGTAGGATGGTCAATTAACAAAACAGTTGCTCTAACATCGGATGCCAACGGCAACACAACTGTTTCAAACTTAACTGCAACCGGTACTTTAACAAGAAGTTTCCTTTCATTTCCGCCGGTTTTATTACTGAAAGGATTTAAAAGTGGAATTGTAAAAGTTCATGAACTTTATAATCCAGATGCTGCATGATCCTGTTAAGAATTTATCGCAGGCATTTGTACAAGGATTTGAGAGCTTCCCAACTTTATCCAAACTTGGATTTTTAGGAAAATTCATCAACTATATTCCTCGTCCTAACTGGCATATTACCTGGGACGGACTGGAAGATTTACTATTCTTTAATAAGATTGCAGATAATATTTCACTGGATCATGCTTATTCAGCAACTTATACTGAAGGATGGCTTACAACTCCTGATGGTAGCCAAAAGACACAGATACAGCGGGTACAATATGGATTTTTGCCACTTGTAGGATTAAACCTGACATTCGGGAAAGTATTTAATGGTGTTCTAATTAGTAGTATCAAGTATTCTACCAGAAGTAGTTTTGATCTTGGAATATCTACAAGAAATATTATTGAAAGTTTTTCAAAAGATATCGGAGTTACAGCAGGTTATTCTAAATCAGGATTTGAACTTCCATTATTTGGTGTGTCGCTAAAAAATGATATAGAATTTAGTTTCTCGTATACGTACTCGAAAAATTCAAGCATCATATATGATATGAGAGACTTTAAGGAGGAGGGCACTCCTCAGAATGGTACTACAAGGATAACAATTGAGCCCAGAGTAAAATATACAATAAGTTCAAGAGTGCAACTTTCACTTTTCTATTCAAGGACCAAGGTTAATCCGGAGGGTGCTTCAAGAATACCTGCCACCGTTACTAATCAGGCTGGATTAGATGTGCATATTTCGATTCAATAATTCATGCATTTAATATTTAAGTAAATTTTATTTTATTATTAGACAATTTATATCTAATAATTGTGACTCAATTCAATAAGAGCAAATTATGATGAAAGCAAAAAGAATACTATGGGTTGACGATGAAATTGATCTTCTACGTTCTCACGTTATCTTTTTATCAGAAAAAGGTTTTAAAGTTGATACTGTAACTAATGGTGAAGATGCTATCTCACTTGTGAAAGAGAACGACTACGACCTGATATTTCTTGATGAGATGATGGCGGGAATGGGTGGTCTCGAAACCCTAAGCGAAATCAAAGATTACAATGCAAATATTCCGGTAGTAATGATTACTAAAAGTGAAGAAGAAACCTTAATGGATGATGCTATCGGAGGCAAAATAAGCGATTATCTTACCAAGCCCGTCAATCCAAGCCAGGTAT
Organism: uncultured Bacteroidota bacterium; assembly: GCA_963783855.1. Lineage (GTDB taxonomy): Bacteria > Bacteroidota > Ignavibacteria > Ignavibacteriales > Ignavibacteriaceae > JAKAGZ01. The sequence goes on along the minus strand of CAWAPE010000004.1, from coordinate 262,993 downwards.
TACTGGTATGTAAAAAAATTCTTGAGGGCAAAAAAATTTCCGGACAATATGTAGCAAAAGATTATCTTCAGGATTTTAATGAAATTTCGCAGGCATTGCTTAATAAAATGGATTACTCAGAGTGGATTGACATTTATCTTAAGCTTGTCAATTGGGATCTTGAACTTGATCGTCATCCGGAAATTGGGCTTCAGCAAACTCTAAATGATCAGAAAAAAGATGCTAATAAAGAATTTTCAAAGTTTGTTGAGAAGAAATATAAAGAATGGGTGAATTCCCAGGGAAAAGAAGATACACCAGTTTTATCACCTGACATATTTGAAAAATTTATACATAAACATCTTCAAGATGAGAAATCGATAGTATTTTTCTTTGTTCTCGATTGCCTGAGAATGGATCAGTGGTTGTTAATGGAAAAACTATTAATCAATGATTTTAAAATTGAAAAGGATTATTATTTCTCTATCCTTCCAACAGCCACACCTTATGCGCGTAATGCTTTATTCAGCGGACTTTTCCCTTCAGAAATTGAAAAAAATTATCCTGATTTGTGGACGAATGGAAATGATGATGAAACCAGTATGAATAAATATGAAAAGGAGTTGCTACAGTATTTACTGCAAAGGAAAAAAGTTCACTTAAAAAATGATCTTAAATATATAAAGATTATTGATCCGGAAGTCGGCAGAAATTTTGAACATAATATTATGTCGTACCAAAACACACAGTTTACCGCGGTTGTTGTAAATTTCCTCGATATGATGGTGCATGGTCGATCTGATTCAGATCTTTTAAAAGAAATTGCCCCGGACGAAGCGGCCTATCGTTCACTTACGAATACCTGGTTCAGTCATTCTTCGTTATTAGCTACTTTTAAAGCTCTTTCTAAAATGAGAAATGCAAAAATAGTAATTACGACAGATCACGGAAGCATCAGATCATTGCGAGGAGCGAAAGTTCTTGGTGATAAGGAAGCATCAACCAATTTAAGATTTAAATACGGTAGAAATCTTAAAGTAGATGAAAAACATGCAATTTATATTAAGAATCCAGCTGAGTATAAACTTCCTAAGCGCGGAATTACTATCAGTTATATAATAGCAAAAGAAGATTACTATTTTGTTTACCCGACTGACTATCATAAATATTTATCTCATTACAAAGATACTTTTCAACACGGGGGAATTTCGATGGAAGAAATGATACTCCCTGTAATAACTATGGAACCAAAATAAAGTGAATTTACCTGATACAGTAAAAGTATTTTCTGAAGATGAAACCAGTAACCTGGCAATTGAATTCTCAAAGATGATTAAGAATAGTGATTTAATCATTTTGAATGGTGATTTGGGAACAGGAAAAACTTTCTTTGTAAAAGCTTTGGCAAAGAACTTTGGTATTGCAAACGTTAGTAGCCCGACATTTGCCATTGTAAATGAATATTATGGCAGCAAAAAAATTTATCATTTCGATTTTTACAGGATAGAAAAAGCAACTGAATTATTTGATATTGGCTTTAACGATTATCTGAACGACGGGGAAGCTATTACCTTTATTGAGTGGGGGAATCTTTTCCCGGAAGTATTTCCCGAGAAAAGAATTGAAGTAAATATTTCGATGAATGAAGATTTAAGCAGAAATTTTGAAATTAAAAAATATGAGTGAAGTAAAACCAATACTTGCAATTGAAACATCCGGTGCATCAGGCAGCGTTGCACTTTATTATTCTGACGATAAATATTTTGAATCTGTAATAAAGGATAAAAGGGCACACAGCGAAAAATTATTAATTTCTGTGGATGAAGTATTGAATTCTGCTGGAATAAAAATTAAGGATGTAAAGGCTATTGCGGTTTCTGCAGGTCCGGGATCTTTTACAGGATTAAGGATTGGGATGTCGGCCGCAAAAGGTCTGGCATTCGGGGCCGGGTTGCCGATTATTCCTGTCCCAACTTTTGATGCAATTGCTTTGCGGATTTCTTCAGAATTAGAAGAGGGGAATGAGTTTATTATAGCCAATAAGGTCAATTCTGACGAGATTTATTATGCAAAGTTTCAAATTAAGGATAATAGCTATATATTTGTAGATGCACTGCAAATCTTGAAATTGGCCGATATCGGTAATAAAAATGCCGCAAATAAGTATGGAAATGTTTTTACAGATGATAGCGGGAACATGTCAGTACCGGGTGCGGTTTATATTGCTAAATGGGCAGGAAGCTACGGAAATTCGTTATTGACATTAAATTACGATTATATTGAACCAAATTATCTTAAAAACTTTATAGTTAAGGTAAAAAGAAATGGCTAAAAAATTATTTTTAATTATTATGGTAGTTTGTCCATTATTAATTGGACAAGCAATCAGGCCACGCATTGCAGTGCAGGAGGTAGAACACGATTTTGGTTCTTCTGCGGGTTCCTACACTTTCCTGATTTATAATAGCGGCGGCGGCGTTCTGAAAATTAGTAAAATAAGAACTACTTGTAGCTGTGTTACAACAAGTCTCGAAAAAAATGAAATTGCAATGGCCGACTCCTCAGGATTAACTGTTACATTCTCCGGAACCAGGAAAAAAGGACCGATGCTTGAGTATATTTATATTAAATCTAATGATGAAACAACGCCTGAATTAAGATTAACAGTTGCTTCTGATAAACATATTCCACCCCTAATTTTTCCTAATTTATCAAGTGTTGATACCAGCGTTAAGCAGAGACCTCCTGATTCTCCGATAATCTTTTGGCCGGAAACAAGTCATAATTTTGGAGAAATGACCAAAGGAAATGTGGTCGGTTATAATTTTAAGATTATAAATAAAGGGAAATCAACTCTTGTAATTAAAAGAGTCAGAACCTCCTGTGGCTGTACTGCTGCACTGGTTAGCAATAATAAAATAGAGCCGGGGGAAAGTTCGGAATTGCACGTAGAATTTGATTCATCAACTGAAAATGGGAAAGTGCGCAGGATAATTGAAGTAGTTTCAAACGATCCTGGTGCAGAAAAATCAATACTTAATATTTATGCAGAAGTAAAACCCGGGTCTAAATAATGGCATGGTTTAGAAGATCAAAAGAAAATATATCACCGGATTCGCAAAAAAAAGATTTGCCTGATGGCTTATGGGATAAATGTCCCGGTTGTGGCGAAATCCTTCACAAAAAACAGCTTGATGCGAATCTCTGGACTTGTGTAAAATGTAATTATCATTTCAGAATAGGAAGCCAGGAATATATTAGTTTCCTTATTGATAACGGAAGCTTTAAGGAAATGGATAAGAAAATGCGCTCAGCTGATCCACTGGAATTTGAGGATACAAAAAAGTATAAGAAAAGAATTCAGGATACTATAAAGAAATTAAATCTCAATGATGCTGTAAGAACAGGGACCGGCAAACTTAATGATATGGACGTAGCTATAGGCTGCATGGATTTTAAGTTTATCGGTGGCAGTATGGGATCAGTTGTTGGTGAAAAATTAGCACGCCTGATTGATAAAGCATATAAGAATAAGATTCCGTTGATAATTATTTCTGCTAGTGGCGGAGCAAGAATGATGGAGGGAGCATTCTCCCTGATGCAAATGGCTAAAACCAGTTCCAGACTGGCAAGGCTGGCTGACTCTTCGGTTCCTTATATCTCTGTTTTAACGGATCCTACAACTGGTGGAACTACAGCAAGTTATGCAATGCTTGGTGATGTTCACGTTGCAGAACCACAGGCATTAATTGGATTTGCAGGTCCTCGTGTGATAAAACAGACAATAGGAAAGGATTTACCCAAAGGATTTCAACGTTCAGAGTTTCTTCTTGAGCAGGGATTTGTAGATGTGATTTCTCATAGAAAAGATCTTAAGTCAAATATTCACAACCTTTTGACCTTAATGACCTGAGGTTTCCTATCAAGACTATTAAATCTGTTTCCGCAATTCAATCTGAAATTAGCCGGCTAAAAAGAAAAGGGAAAACTATTGGCTTTGTGCCTACAATGGGATATCTACATGAAGGGCATTTATCTCTCGTTAGGAAAGCCCGGAGCAAGGCAGACATAACTATAGCATCCATTTTTATCAATCCAACCCAATTTGCTCCCACTGAAGACCTGGCAAATTACCCACGTAATATAAAAAGAGACAAAGCTAAATTAGTAAAAGAAGGCGTCGATATTTTATTCTTTCCTGATACGAAAGAAATTTATGCTGATGGATTTCAGACATTTGTTGAGGTAAATGAAATCACTGCCAAACTTGAGGGAGAATCCAGGCCCACACATTTTAAAGGAGTAACAACAATCGTATCAATTCTTTTTAATTGTGTTAAACCTGATTTTGCATTCTTTGGGCAAAAGGATGCTCAGCAGGCGGAAGTAATTAAAAGAATGGTTAAAGATCTGAAATTTAATACCAAAATTGTTGTTAGCCCGATTGTAAGAGAAAAGGATGGACTTGCAATGAGTTCCCGCAATGTTTATCTCTCAGATCAGGAAAGGAAAGATGCATTGGTCCTAAGCAAATCATTAAAAGGGGCAAAGGAAAAAATACGCGGTGGAGAAAAGAGTACAGCTAAAATTCTTTCCTGGATGAAAAAATTAATTAATTCTGTTGAAAGTTCTGATCTTGATTATGTAAGTATTGTTGAAGCAACTTCTTTTAGACAGGAGGAAAAGCTTATTAAAGGGAAAAAATACTATATCCTGGTAGCCTGCAAAATCGGAAAGACTCGCCTTATCGATAATCTTTTAATAAAAGCCTGATTTTAATTACTATTCTTATAAACAGCAATTATTCCCATCAAAACAAGTTCGCTGAGATATTCATATCTGAATTTCAAAAAAGGAATTATTTTTTCTGCATTCCCGCCGGTTAAATAAATATGAACATTGCTGACATCAAATTCATTTTTTATATCACCAATAGTTTTTTCAATCAAACCAATTTGTGCATTTATTACACCGCTGGCAATTGATGATTTTGTATCAACTCCCGTAATTCCTGTATAATCTTTCTCAGAAACTTCAGGAAGTTGTGCTGTATTTTGAGAAAGGGAATTGAACATAAGGTTTAACCCGGGCAGAATCATTCCGCCGGGAAATATACCCGGATATTTTACAAAATTTAAAGTTGTGGCAGTCCCGAAATCAATAGAAATGATAAAGTCAGAATCGGTATAAGATTTATTGACTCTATTGAATAAATAATAAGCACCTTCAGCAGAGCAGATCCTGTCTATCCCGAGTGTCTCGGGAGTTTGATATTCAATTTTAAGATTAAATTTTGAATTGTGTGTAACCCGGAATGGCGTTTTGCCTGTTTTCCCTTCAACAGATTTAATCAGTAATTCTGATTTTGCAGGAACAACGGAAGAAAAAACACAATCTGAAAATTCTTTTTCTGAAATTATTGTATTAAGCTCTTCAAAGTCTATAAATGATTGGACACGAGAAATATTTTCTCCATCATAAAAACCGGTTTTAATTCTTGTATTCCCTATGTCGCAAACTAGAATCATTATTAAATACTCACATCGCCAAGGTGTATTTTCTCTATTTGATTATTTCTTGATTTGAGAAGTAAAAATCCATTTTCATCGATGTCGTCAAAAATTCCGTACTTAGTTTCATCATTTTCAGTTATTGAGATTTTTTCCCCGATCATTCTGCAACGTGATTTCCATTCTCTTAAAACTTCAGAGGGCTTTGAAATACTTTTTTCTAGTAATTCCTCAAAATTGTTCAAAACTTCGGCTAGTAATCTTTCGCGTTCAATGTTTTCGTTTGCTTCAATTTTTATCGATGTAGGTGGCAGGTTAAATTCACCCTGAAACATCGACTGATTTACATTCAGTCCAATACCGATAACAACTTTATCAATTTTGCTGCCCTGTGATGAAGCTTCGAGTAAAATGCCACAAACTTTTTTCCCCTTTATCAAAACATCATTTGGCCATTTTAATTCTGCATTCAACTGGTAAAGATTTTCAATTGCTTGTGAAACCGCGAGAGAACTGGCAAGATTTATCAGGTTTAGGTTTTTCCCAAAATATTTTTTGCTTGTTAGCAAAATTGAAAAATTAAGATTTTGCTCTTTTGCACTGTACCAAACCCTGTTTTTTCTCCCTCTGCCTTCGGTTTGTTTTTCTGCCAAAATAACCGTCCCGTCTGTGTTGTTCTTGTTTTCTCTGTCCATCAGGTAGCTGTTTGTGGAGTCAATTTCTTCGCAATAAATAAAGTTTCTACCTACAAAATTGGTATTTAATTTCAGGTCAAATTTTTCTAATTCCAGCACTGCTTTCCTCATTTATAAGTTTTTGTTTTTCGCTAAAATGTCAGTTTTTTTGACAAATCAAGAAATAGGTATGACAAAATTACTGACAATATGTCATTATTGCTAACGCTACAAAATTTCAAAATTAAAGCTAATCCATTATATTATAGAGCTTTAAGGCCGTATGACCTTTTGGCACAACGATTGCCATATACAACTGAAAACAATTTATACTACGAGGAGAAATATATGACATTCATTGAAATAGAACCGATGTTAAATCTCAATAATTTTAACAATGACACCGATACATTCTTAAAGAATTTCGCCCGGGAAAATGAAGAAAATGAAAATTCTTTAAACCCCAAAATAGATATTTCTGAGGATGAAAAAAACTTTTATCTGGATATTGAAATACCGGGTGCGAACAAAGAAGACCTTAAAGTAACATTGACGGAAAACCAGCTTGTGATTAAAGGTGAGAGAAAAAATAGTTTGCTGGAAAATTCTGAAAGAAAAATAGTAAGTATGGAAAGTGAATTCGGAAAATTCACAAAAGAGTTTACTATCAATTCCGAAATTGACAGGGATAGCCTGAAAGCAAATTATGTTAACGGTGTTTTGAGTATTTCGGTTGGAAAATTAATCCCTGAAAAAACAGAAAGAATAATAGAAATTAAATAATAACTACAGAAAGAATAAAATGAAAAGGAGTGTGAAAATATATGAGTAAAATCATAGGAATAGACTTAGGAACAACAAACTCTTGTGTTTCGGTAATGGAAGGAAACGAGCCGGTTGTAATTCCTAATTCGGAAGGCGGACGTACAACACCATCAATTGTAGCTTTTACAAAAAGTGGTGAAAGATTGGTTGGCCAGCCTGCAAAAAGACAGGCAATAACTAATCCTAAAAATACAATCTTCTCTATAAAAAGATTTATGGGAAGATTTATAAATGAAGTTGAAAGTGAAAAAGGGAAAGTACCTTATGAAGTAATTTCCGGCGATAATAATACGGCACGTGTTAAGATTGGTGACAGAGTTTATTCTCCACCGGAAATAAGCGCAATGGTACTTCAGAAAATGAAAAAAACTGCCGAGGAATATCTCGGACAGGAAGTTACTGAAGCGGTTATCACTGTTCCTGCTTACTTCAATGATTCACAGCGCCAGGCTACAAAAGACGCTGGTGAAATTGCGGGACTGAAAGTAAGAAGAATTATAAACGAGCCTACAGCAGCAGCACTGGCTTATGGTCTTGATAAAAAGACACAGGATCACACTGTTGTTGTTTATGACCTTGGTGGCGGAACGTTTGACGTTTCTATTCTACAGCTTGGTGACGGAGTGTTTGAAGTTAAATCTACTAATGGTGATGGACACCTTGGTGGTGATGACTTTGATCAGAGAATTGTTGACTGGGCAGCCGATGAATTTAAGAAATCAGATGGCATTGATTTAAGAAATGATCCGATGGCTCTGCAGAGATTGAAAGAAGCTGCAGAAAAAGCAAAGATGGAACTATCTTCATCTTCATCAACTGATTTCAATCTTCCTTTTGTTACTGCTACCCAGGAAGGACCAAAACACCTCAACCTGACATTGAGCAGAGCAAAATTCGAACAGCTTATTGACGATCTAGTACAGAGAACCAAAGTCCCTTGTGAAAAAGCATTAAAAGATGCCGGAGTTTCATCCTCACAGGTTGATGAAGTAATTCTCGTCGGTGGTTCAACAAGAATACCGATGGTACAGGAACTCGTTAAGAAAATTTTCAGCAGAGATCCTCACAAAGGTGTAAATCCTGATGAAGTTGTTGCAGTTGGCGCAGCTATACAGGGTGGTGTTTTAACAGGCGATGTAAAAGACGTATTGCTTCTTGACGTAACACCTTTGTCACTTGGAATCGAAACAATGGGTGGTGTGTCTACTAAATTAATTGATGCAAACACAACTATTCCAACCAAGAAGAGCGAGGTCTTTTCAACTGCTGCAGATAATCAGCCCTCTGTTGAAATTAATATACTTCAGGGCGAGCGTCCAATGGCAGCCGATAACAGGACTCTCGGTAAATTCCACCTCGATGGAATTCCGCCTGCACCAAGAGGTGTTCCGCAGATTGAAGTAATATTCGATATCGATGCTAACGGTATTTTGCACGTAAAGGCTAAAGATAAAGGAACTGGTAAAGAACAGAGTATCAGAATTACTTCTTCAAGTGGTCTGAACCAGGATGAAATAGATAAAATGAAAAACGATGCGAAAGAGCATGCTGCGGAAGATAAGAAGAAGAAAGATGAAGTTGAAGTTAAAAATCAGGCAGACAGTCTTGTGTTCCAGACAAAGAAGCAGCTTACTGAACTTGGTGATAAAGTTCCGGCTGATACTAAATCAAAACTGGAAGCTGAGATCAAAAAAGTTGAAGATGCAATCTCGACTAATAATACTGATACTATAAAATCTGCTACCGAATCATTAAATAAAGTATGGAGCGAAGTTGCTTCACAGCTTTACCAGCAGCCGGGAGCCGAGCAGGGTCAGCCGGGTGCGGATCCGGGACAGCAGGCAGGCGAACAGGCACAGGATGCCGACCAGAAAGCAGACGATAAAGATGTACAGGATGCTTCATATGAAGTAGTGGACGAAGAAGAAAAGAAAGATAAAGACAAGAAATAAGATGATATAATATTACCCGGATGCTAAATGCGTCCGGGTAGATATTATAGTGTCATTTCGACCCCGATTGCCGGAGAGAAATCTTATTCTAAATTATTTCTTATTTCATAAAAATGAATTCGAAATGGCGCCAATGATTAATAATTTGTATAGCAAAGAATTTAAAGGGTGTGAGCAATGACAGCGAATAAAGAACTTATAAATATTAGAGACAACAGGAAAGGCGACTGGGAAGATTCTTTTGAAACAGGAAAATGTATAGCTCCATTTGTAGATATTTATGAGACCGACGACGATTATGTTATGACAGTCAGTCTTCCCGGTGTTAGAAGGGACAATGTAAAAGTAAAACTGGAAAACGATTCACTGATGATTTTAGGGAAGGTTAATTACGAAGAAATATTGAACAGGAAATATGTGTTGAATGAAACCGAAAAGGGAAATTATTTCAGGACATTCAATATTTCAGAAAGCATTGATAAATCGAAGATAGAAGCGAAGTATGAAAATGGACAGCTTACGTTGATGTTACCAAAAAAAGAAAACGTGAAACCCAGGAATATAGATATCGTATAAAAAAGTTTTAACTTCGATCTTCAAATCCGGCTCCGTCACCTGATGGATGCCGGATTTTTTGTTTAAATATTTAGATTTGATTAGATAGGACGAATCAATTGGAATCACCGAATCTTTTTTCAATGGCACTTTTTCTAAAGTTAAATATTCCCTCCAATTGTTTTCTTAAAAACAAATTATTTGATAGCGTACCTAAAAATCCAAAAGGAGGTTTATAGCTAACAATATCAGTCATTAAAACACCTTCTTTAATAGATGTTATTTTATGCTGATGGTGCCACATAGCATAGGGGCCGATTCGCTGCTCATCAATGAAATATTCATTCTCTTTAACATGTGTTATTTCGGTAACCCATTTCATTTTTATTCCTAACAACGGACTGACCTTATAACTTATTATCATTCCTGGATACATCTTTTGCTGAAGGTTGTTACTTATTATTTCAAAGCCCAGATATGGCGGAGTTATATGCTTTAAGTTTTCCGGGGATGAAATAAAATTCCATACTTCAGTAATTTCCGCGAGAATTATTTGTGTCTTTTTGATTTGATAAAATGCCATAACTATTTAATTAATTTAGATAGGATTATTATGCGGCAATTCTTTTGATCATACCGCTGAATATAAAACCGTGAAAGGGGAGTAGGGTGTACCAGTATATTCTACCCAACAATCCCAACGGACGGAAAGTAGCTGTTTGAAATAGTTTCTGATCTTCAATCTTAAATTCTAGCCAGGCTTCTCCGGGTAATTTCATTTCAGCATATAACAAAAGTCTCTTTTCTTTTTTGTCGGCCAGAAGAACCCTCCAGAAATCAAGCGATTCTCCTGCTGAAATCTCAACGGGATTTTTCCTGCCCCTGCGGAGGCCGACACCTCCGAATATTTTATCAATAAAGCCTCTTATTGACCAGAGCAGGTTTGCATAGTACCAGCCGTTTTTTCCTCCGATTGACCAGATCTTTTTTAATGTTTGTTCTTCATTAGTCAGCCCGGTTTCCCTGGAATCTTTGAAACAACCGTGCGTTGGTATTTCGATAAGTTGAGATAGCCCTTCGTCAAGTTTGTGACTGGTCAACGCATCTTTCCAACTTGATAATACCTGTTGCTGTTCAATTTTATCGAAAGCATTTCTAATAGCATCTTCATAGCTGATTAGCTTGATATTCAGCAAATCGGCTAAATTATTTTTATTGCAAGTAATTTCAACTTTCATACTATTAACAAGATTTTTAGCCAGGGTATATGAAACGGCTGTAACAAAATAAAGCCAGTATGATGAAAGTTTTGGCGTCATTACCGGTACTACAAAAATCTTTCTCTTTAGTTTCCGTACTGAAGCAAACTTCAGCAGCATTTGCTTGTAGGTAAGAATCTACGGGGCCGCCAATATCGTAAGTATTTCCGTAGGTTTTTTCATTTAATAAAACGCCGCTGAGAAATTCTATTACATTTTTAATTGCGATGGGTTGAGATTTTGTCTCAAGCCATCTGGGTGTTATCATTAGTGGTAATTTTTCCACAAGATCGCGTATTATTTCAAATGAAGCGCTGCCCGAGCCTACAATTATACCCGCCCTTAAAGCTGTCAGACTGAATGTAGAAGATGCAAGAATTGATTCAACATTTTTTCTGGATTTCAGGTGCTTCGAGAGTTTTGCCTCATTTACAATTCCTCCCAGGTAGATTACCTGTTTTGCCTCTGTTTCCTGTATTCTCTCTTTAAAATTATTTGCCGAAATTGTTTCAAGCTTTTCGAAATCATCATTGCTGTCGGATGACATTGAATGAATGAGATAGTAAGCTGCATCAATATTTTCAGGAATATTGGAAAGCGATTCTTTGTCTAGAAAATTAACTTCTATAATTTTTACCTGGCCTGACGGATATTTTTGTGAATCCATCCTGCTTTTATCACGTACACAACAAATAACTTCGTGTCCGTTTTTTATCAGAACGGGTAACAATCTCCGGGCAATATATCCTGTTGCACCTGTTAAAAGAATTTTCATATTGATTTAATTTACTGAACTAATTTGTGAAAAGGGGAAAAAAGAAACCCCGCCTGGCTGGCGGGGCTTATAGAGATTAGTCGTTATCCGGAATTAACACAGTGTCTATTACATGTATCACACCATTCGAAGTGCTTATATCTGTTGCTGTAACTTTTGAATTATTTATCATAACATTTCCATCGGCTACCATTATTTTCACATCTTTTCCCAGTAGAGTTGTCGCACTTTCTAGTTTAACCACATCTGATGCCATTACCTTTCCGGAAACAACATGGTACAGAAGAATTTTCTTTAATGCTTCTTTATCTTTTAATAGATTAGCAAGTGTACCTTTGGGTAATTTTGCAAACGCTTCGTCGGTTGGAGCAAATACTGTAAATGGACCTTCCTGCTGTAATGCGTCAACCAATCCGGCTTCTGTTAAAGCAGTGGCAAGAGTGTTGAAGTTACCGGCTGCTAAGGCTGTTTCAACAATATTCTTTGAAGACTTTTTACCACCCGCAAAAGTATTTGTGCTCACTACTGCAAATAATGCAATAGTTAAAAGGGTCACGAGAGCTGTTTTTCGTGCGTTTTTCATTTTGTACTCCTATTATTTGATGAGTTTTATTATATTTAGAATCTTGTCTAAAATTCTTAGACAATAATAGCAATATGTCTAATCTTTGTCAAGCAATTTTTGAATTAATTTGTAATAATGTCGAAAATATCGTAAATTTACATAAAATAATTTAGACATTTATTAGACTTTACAATAAGGGGCTCAAATGCGAAAAGAAAATATTACTTCAATAATTTTTTTAATGCTCTTCTTTTTCTTTACTGATTCCTATTCTCAGGAAGCAAAAGGAATAATCTATGGTAGTGTAAAAGATGTAATTTCATTGCAGCCGTTGCCTGGAGTCAACATATTGGTAATAGGCACTAACATTGGAGCAGCCTCAGATGCGGAAGGAAATTATAGAATTGAAGGTATTGAACCAGGTACGTATCAGCTCAGAATTTCAAGTGTTGGTTATCTGCCGGTAATTAAAACTGACATTGTTGTTAATTCGATTAAACCGAACAGGATTGATGTTGAATTGCAGGAAGCGCCTTATCAACTGGATGAGGTGATTGTCCGGGATGATTATTTTTCTAAAAATCCTTTAGAATTAGTAAGCACTACAAAATTCAACTTTGAAGAGATAAGAAGATCATCCGGAGCTTTTGAAGATGTAGTCAGAGCTCTTTCAGTTTTACCGGGTGTAGCACAGGCTGATGCCGGCAGAAATGATCTGATTGTAAGAGGGGGCGCACCCTATGAAAATTTATTTTTAGTCGATGGGATAAAAATTCCAAATATTAATCATTTCGGTAACCAGGGCGCGACTGGGGGACCAATAAGCTATTTAAATCTTGATTTTGTAAAATCAACAACTTTTTCAACAGGAGGCTTTCCTGTTAATTACGGGGATAAACTTTCTTCAGTTCTTTCGATACAATTAAAGAATGGAAGAAGTGATCGCATCGGAGGCAAAGCCACTATATCATCAAGTCAGTTTGGATTAAATCTGGAGGGTCCGCTCACAAATAATTCGGATTTTATTTTTTCTGTAAGAAGAAGCTACCTTGATTTTATCTTTAAAGCAGCCGGGTTCGCTTTTGTACCCGAATATTACGATATGCTTTCTAAAGTAAATATAAATCTTAATTCTGAGAACAATCTTTCTTTTTTCTTTCTCGGGGCACTTGATAAAGTAAACTTCTTTAATGATACTCCTGAAAAAAGATTCGATAATTCAAGGACTATCGGGAGCGATCAGAAACAATATACTTTAGCGGGTAAATATCAGAAGATTTTTGAAAGAGGATTTTTGGATGTTTCTTTAAGCAGAAATTATGTCAATTATAACAGCACACAGAAAGATACTCTGCAAAACCCGTTGTACACAAACCTCTCAACTGAGATAGAAAATAGTCTGAAGTCCGATATAACTTTTAAAATGTCATCAGAAAATGAAATTAATATTGGCACTGAACTAAGCCTGATTGAGTTTAATTCAGAAGTATATTTCCCGTCAAACATAACTTCGTTTGGTGATACACTTGATACAATCAATTACAACACAAAAGAAAATTATCTTAAGGTAGGGGCTTATTTAAATTATAATTCAAGTTTAACGGAAAAATTTTTAGTGAATCTGGGTATCAGGGGAGATTATTTTAACGGGATAAATAACAAATATTATTTTAGCCCGAGGGTTTCCCTGTCATATAAACTTTCTCCTGTAAATAGCATTAATATGAGTGCGGGAATTTATTATCAATCTCCATCCTATCTATGGCTGAATAATAGCAGGAATAGGGATCTTAAAAATATTAAGGTAAACCAGTACATACTTGGGTTCGAAAGCAGACTAAAAGAGGATATTTTATTTAAAGTAGAAGGATTCATTAAGGATTATTCAAATTATCCGGTGAGCACTTTAAGGCCTTATTTAATTCTTGCTAACACAGGTGCAGGATTCTCAGATGATAATTATTCATCACTTGGTCTTGATCCTCTCCAAAGTACAGGCAAAGGACTGACGAAAGGAATTGAATTTTCACTACAGAAAAAACTCTCGGTCACTCCCTATTATGGAATAATGAGTTTAACAATTTCAAAATCTGATTTTACTCCGCTTGATGGTATCCGGCGTGCAGGTATTTACGATCAGAATGTCATTTTCAATATTAGCGGGGGATACAAATTCAGTGCTGAATGGGAGGGAAGTTTTAAGTTCAGGTTTGCTTCAGGAAGCCCTTATACACCTTTTGATAATAATGGAAGACAATCAGTGCTTGATTATAATTCAAGGCGGTTAATTTCCTCTCATAGTCTAAATTTGCGAATCGATAAAAGATGGAATTTTAGCTCGTGGGTTTTGATAACTTATCTTGATATACAGAATATTTACAACAGAAAAAATGCAAGCTCGGTCAGATGGGATCCCAGAGAAATGAAAGTTGATGCATCCTCTTCCATCGGAATTCTGCCATCAATTGGAATTAGTGCGGAGCTTTAATTATTGGAAATACACTGGTAAATAACAGGCAGGTAAAAAGTAAATGAAATGTGAAGTTATTTTTTTCTGATTTTTACCAGTTCATTTCTAAAATCATTCAGATCAGATACTACATTTGCTTTGATGTTTGACAGAGTTTTATTGTAACTTTCAACTGAATTGCCGCCGACATAAATCGTTATATCATTGTTCAAAAATTTTGCAAGCTTTGCAAGTTCAAGGTTAACTTTTGGATCATCCGGTGGATAAACCAGGCTTAATGCAAGAGCTTTTGGTTTGCTTTGTTTAACTGCTGCTGCAATTTCCTCGGCGGGAAGATTTGATCCAATGTATGTTACCCTCCAGCCTTCAGAGGCCGCGGCTGAGGCGACCAGAAGCGCACCAAGTTCGTGCATTTGTCCTATCGGAGTTGCTATTATTATCTGGGGGGCATTTTGTTCAACTTTAAAAGCTCCTGTTAGATTAGCCAGAAAAGTTTTAATTACTGCTGAAGCAAGATGTTCCTTGTAGATTCTCAATTTACCGTTCTTCCAGTTATCGCCGATATTTTTTATCATCGGGACCATAACTTCCTGAATTAATTCAGGCTGGCTGAAGTCTACAGATGCGCGTGATAAAATCTCTTCCAGTTTCTTTTCATCCAGCTCTTCTATTGCCTGAAGACCACTTGTTAAATATAATTCCTTACTTTTCTTACCATCCTGTATTTTTGCGCCCGTGTTTTCTTTACTTTTACCAATCAGTTTTTCCAGTTCTTTGGTGGGTAATTTAGCAATAGTGCCAATACTGTGTCCTGCTTTTGTAAGTTTGCCTAAAAGCTCAAGCCTGTGAATATCATCTTCACAATATAATCTTCTGTTTGTATCTGTTCTGCCGGGTTCAATTGCAGAATACCTTTTTTCCCACGCACGTATAACGTGGGCTGTAATTCCGGTTTTATTAACTACAACTTTTATAGGGTATATATATTCTGAATCCATAGAAGAAAAATAAACTATTGTCTAATAATTGTCAAATATGTCTAAGTTTGATCTTTACACAATGATTTAGGATAAGTATAATGATAGCAATGAATTGTAGGTAATATGTTAAATATCGTTTCATCTTATAATTAAGTCTAAGAAATTACAAAATCGACAAAATATAGACAAATAAATCTATATCTCTTAATGAAAAAATATTCAGGAAATTATCTTAGGTTCTGGTTTGGGGCTTTATGAACTAAGAAGAGGTCTGATTTTTATAGTTTAATAACAATTTTAAAATTCCATATTTAATAAGTAGAAAGGTTTCATTATCTTAAAAAATATTAAATTTTCAGGTTTTACGGCTCTCACTTAATGACAAAAAGCTCCACGAAAAACAGAATTATTTTCATCGACTTAATGCGTGCGTTTGCCGTGTTAATGATGGTGCAGGGGCACACAACGGATGTTTTTCTTTCGGGAGCTTTCAGAAATCCGGAATCGTCAGTATTTGCAGTTTGGAATTTTATGAGGGGAATGACAGCCCCGATATTTCTTTTTACTGCGGGTAATGTTTTTACTTATCTATTTAAATTACAGGACAAACCTTTTACCGCGAACCCGAGATTTAAAAAAGGAATAAAAAGATTTTTGCTCCTTGTTTTTCTTGGCTACATGCTGCGCTATCCAACTGCAAAAGTTATCGACTTCTGGGATATACCACCTGAAAGGTGGAATATATTTTTTGCGGTTGATGTACTTCAGCTTATTGGTTTCGGAATTTTATTTCTGATCGGATGTATCTATTTATCAGAAAAATATGATTGGAATATTTACCTGATACTTTCGCTTGTTTCAGCATTGTTTATAGGATTGAATCCTGTGTTTGCAAACATTCACTGGATCAATTTTATGCCGCACCCTCTTGCGGCGTATTTTAGCAATGAACTAGGCTCAAATTTCCCGCTTTTTCCCTGGGTAGCTTATGTGCTTGCGGGCGGAATATTGGGCAATTACCTTGCAAAATACCCGACGGTTTTCAAAACTTCGTCTTTTAGTCTGAAATTAGGCGTGTTTGGAGCAGCTTTAATTTTAATTGCACTGCTTGGAAACACTTTTGAAACGTGGATTTTCGGACAGAGTTATTTCTGGAGTGTGAGTCCAAATCTTGTATTTTTAAGGATTGGAATTGTACTTATATTAAACGCGGTTGTATCTTTAATTTCGATAAAGATGGAATCTATACCACGGATTATTATTCTTATTGGCAGAAATACATTACTGATTTACATTGTCCATCTTATATTGTTGTACGGATGTGCCTGGTCAGTTGGGTTGGACCAATTCCTGGGACGGACATTTAATGTGTGGCAGACAATTGGTGCGGTAATAATTATGTTATTTTTGATGGTGGGAATGGTTGAACTTATTCATAAATTTAAGATCAGAAACAAAGAACTAGTTACTTAATTAAAAATGAGAAAATCAGATTACACGGATCCCAAAGTGGCAGAAGAAGAAATAGAGCTAGAAAATAACCTCAGGCCGTCAAAGCTAAATGAATTCCAGGGGCAGAGGAAAATTACGGATAACCTCAATGTCTTCATTTCAGCTGCGATGAAAAGAGAGGAAGCACTCGATCACGTTCTTTTAACCGGGCCTCCGGGACTCGGTAAAACTACCCTCGCGCATATAATAGCGAATGAAATGGGAGTGAAAATAAAAGTCACTTCCGGACCGGTTCTGGAAAAGCCGGGAGATCTTGCAGGAATTCTTACCAACCTTGAAGAAAGATCTGTCCTATTTATTGATGAGATTCACAGACTGAGTCCTGTTGTGGAAGAGTACCTTTATTCTGCGATGGAAGATTACAAACTCGATATTATGATTGATACAGGTCCCAGCGCACGTACTGTGCAGATAAGTTTGCCTAAATATACTCTAATAGCAGCCACAACCCGTGCCGGCATGTTAACCTCACCTTTACGAGACAGGTTTGGAATAAAATTCAGGCTGGATTATTACGATGCTGAAATTCTAAATAAAATTGTAGAACGATCTTCAAAAATTCTTGACTTAAAAATAAAAAAAGACGCTGCGCTTGAAATTGCAAAAAGATCTCGTGGAACTCCGAGAATTGCCAACAGGCTTTTAAGAAGAACCCGCGACTTTGCCGATTACGAGGACAAGAAAATTATTGATGTTGAAATATCCAAAAAAGCATTAACAGCACTTGAAGTAGATGAATACGGTTTGGATGAAATGGACAAAGATATAATTCTTGCGATAATTGAAAAATATAAAGGTGGTCCGGTTGGTCTGAACACCCTTGCGGTAGCTGTCAATGAAGATCCCGGCACAATTGAAGAAGTTTACGAGCCTTTTTTGATTCAACAGGGATTTATACAAAGAACGCCCCGCGGAAGGGAAGTGACAGAACTTGCATATAAGAGATTCGGTAAAAATAAATTTAAAGACCAGTCATTGTTCGAATAATCAAATTATAATATTCGGAGAAAAGTGAAAGTAAAAACCCCGCAATTTAATTCTGAAGATTTTAAAATCCTGCCACTCAATGAGTCTGAAACTATTCCATCTGAATGGTATACAGGCGAAGACTTTTTCAAATTCGATAAGCAAATAATATTTTCTAATGAATGGCAATTGATAGGGCACGAAAGCCAGCTACAAAATGTAAATGATTTTATTCTTGGAAAAGCTGCGGGAAATCCGATAATTGTCGTAAGGGAAAATCAGGACAAACTTAACGCATTTTATAATGTTTGCAGACACAGAGGCGGACCACTTGCTATGGAAAACGGCTGCGCAAAAATGCTGCAGTGCAAATATCATGGCTGGACTTACACACTTTCGGGAATGCTTCGGGGGATCCCTAGATTCGACCGGGTAGATTTGTTTGATAAGAAAGACTACGGGCTGGTTCCGATAAATTTAGAAACCTGGGAAGGTTTTGTTTTTGTAAATCTTTCAGAAAAAGCTACTTCATTACAGGATAATCTTCCGGGCATAAAAAAGAGAATAAAACCGACAGATATTTCAAAGATGAAATTTTACAAAAGAGTTATTTACGACTTAAAGTGTAACTGGAAAGTTTATGTAGATAATTATCTTGAAGGATATCACGTGCCTTATGTTCATCCTGAGTTGACGAATTTCCTGGATTATAAAGATTATAAAACTGAAATATTTGAGAAATATTCACTTCAATATAGCCCGGTAAAAAATGATGGGAATTATTTGAAGCAGGATGGTGACGCTTTCTATTATTTTATTTATCCGAATATTATGTTGAACATTCTACCGGGAAGAATTCAGACAAATATAGTTCAACCGGTATCGCACAATAAAACAAAAGTGATCTTTGATTATTTTTATGAGGATATCGCGTCTGAAAAAGCTTCGGAAATAATTAGTAATGACCTTGATTACAGTGAAAGGGTTCAGCAGGAAGATATTGAAATTTGTGAGTATGTTCAGAGAGGGCTGGAATCGTATGCCTATAATAAAGGTAGATTTTCCGTAGAATGTGAAGAAGGAGTTTATCATTTTCAGTCATTGCTGAAAAAATCTTACAGGGATTTTATTCAATCCTGAAATATAATGTTAAGAAATTGTTAAGTTTTTAAAAAATTGGCAAAAATCAATGTGCCAATAATTTTTACATGCGAAAATTCGGTTTTTGGTTTGTCGGAAAAGAAACTTATTCGCATATTACTACTCCGAAATTATTGTTTTTATGAAATACTTACTATATCTATCACCATTAATATTATTCATAATTATTTCTTCGAACAGAGACCTGAACGAAGGAGCGCTGGGTACCCGCAATAACCCGGTGAAAATATTTTTTACCCCCTCTGTCGATTCCAAAAGAATTTCTTTTAACGCGCGTGAACTGACCGATTATCTGCACATGGAAACCGGTTATTATTTTTCTACCGCTGTGCCTGCAAGTTACATTGCTGTTGTTGAAGCTTTTGGTACGAGAAAAGCAGACATTGCGAGCATTAATACTTTTTCCTACCTGATGGCAAACGCAAAATACGGTGCTGAAGCAAAACTGAGAATTGTACGCGACAATAATGAAACAAGCTACAAAGGGATGATATTCAGCAGGGTAGGCAGCGGAATTGATAGTCTGAAAGATCTTGAAGGCAGATCATTTGCCTACGTTGATCCTTCCTCTACATCAGGTTATATATTGCCTAAAGCAAAACTGGAAAAACTCGGGATAAAACTGGGGGAAACTGTTTTTTCAATGCGTCATGATAACGCGGTTACAATGGTTTACCAGAAACAGGTCGATGCAGGTGCCGCATATTATGCTCCGCCTGATCCCCAAACAGGACAAATTCTTGATGCAAGAATGCGTGTGCAGCAGCAGTTCCCCGATGTAGCAAAAAAAATAAAAATAATCGGCTTTACACAGGATATTCCAAATGATCCCTGGGTTTTCAGGAAAGACATGGATGAAGACATGAAGGATAAGATTATCAAGGCCCTGATAAAATATGTGAACACGCCGGCGGGTGGAAAATCGATGTATGAAATCTATGATATCCGTGGCCTGATTCCGACGAATGACAGCGATTACGACGGCCTGAGAAAATTATTAGAACAGCAGCATATTTCATTTGATAAACTGGTTAAGAAAAAATGATTCTAAAAGTTCAGAACCTTCATAAAATTTACAAAAACGGTACGCACGCTTTAAAAGGTGTTTCTTTTGAAGTTAAAGAAGGTGAATTTTTAGTTATAATTGGACTGAGCGGATCTGGCAAATCAACACTGCTGCGATGTATAAACAGGCTAATCGAACCTACGGCAGGAGCTGTTCATTTTTTAGGGAAAGATGTAACTCACGTAAAAGGAGAGGAGCTCAGAAAAGTAAAGTCAAATATTGGAATGGTATTCCAGCAATTCAATCTTATTAAAAGAAGATCTGTTTTGACGAATGTTATTGCAGGCCGGCTTGGTCAGTTAAAAACCCTTCCGTCTATTTTTGAAAAATTTCCGAAAGAAGTTTATGATGAAGCTTATAAAAGTCTTGAGACGGTGGGTATTAGTGAAAAAGCCGACATCCGTGCTGATTCATTGAGTGGGGGCCAGCAGCAGCGTGTTGCTATTGCAAGAAGCCTGATGCAGAATCCAAAATTATTACTGGCTGATGAACCTGTTGCTTCACTTGATCCCGCAACTTCAAATTCGGTAATGCAATATTTCGAAAAAATTAATAAGGAATTAGGAACTACTGTAATTTGTAACCTCCATTTCCTGAGTCTTGTAAGAAGATACGCAACCCGGGTTATTGCACTTAAAGCGGGGGAAATAATTTATGAGGGCCAGCCAAAAAGTATTGATGAAAACTGGTTCAAAACAATTTACGGGGACGAAGCTGAAGAGGTTGAAATAAGATGATAACTAATCCCGAACTAGATTTACACCCGACAAAAATCATCCAGCAAAACAAGGATAAAGAAGATAAAGCAAATCTTTACAAAGCGATTTTTCTCGATATCTTTTTCGTTTTTTACAGCATACTGGTTCTTCAGCGGGCAATTTATTACAAATTTATCCTTGATCTTAAAGATCTGCCATTCTCCTGGACAGAAATAGGTGTTCTGTTTATCATTTCAATTTTTATCGGAACTTTTTGGGCACTTACAAAGACTTCACTTTCCTGCAAACTTTTTGGAATTGCGAAAGATAATAAAACTACAAAATGGACTGTCGAAATTTTCGGCTGGTTCCTTTTTAATATTACTTTTATTGCGGGCTGGATAATCACACGCCTTTCCCTGGTTGATCTTTTCAGCAGTGAAGGAATTCATGGTGCGGAGAGAATATTTGGCGCTCTTTTTAAACCCGAACTTGGAATATTTGATGAAGCTATGTTTGCAATGATAGAGACAATCTACATTGCTCTTCTGGCAACATTAATCTCAATTCCACCAACATTGCTTCTTAGTTTTGTTACTGCCCGTAATCTGATGAAGGATAACAAAATTACTTTTGTCTTATATTATATTTTAAGAATATTACTGAATTTTGTCAGATCAATTGAGCCTTTGATCTGGGCAATTATTTTTTCTGTTTGGGTTGGAATTGGCCCGTTTGCAGGAATGGTTGCGCTACTTGTACATACTATTGCGGGTAACGCAAAATTATATTCAGAGGCTATTGAGAATATTGAAGTCGGGCCAGTGGAAGCTATTACAGCTACCGGGGCAAACAAATTTCAGGTTGTATGGTACGCAGTTGTTCCTCAAATAGTATTGCCGTTTCTTTCTTTTACAATTTATCGCTGGGATATCAACGTAAGAATGGCTACTATTATTGGTTTGGTTGGCGGCGGCGGAATAGGCACAATGCTTATGCAATACCAGGGACTTGCCCGCTGGCACGAAGTAGGGATGATAATCCTGATGATCGCTTTTGTAGTCTGGGTAATGGACTATATAAGTGCTAAAATACGCGAAGCTATTTATTAAAAATTAACACAAATTTAATCTACCAGTATTAAAATCACATCCTGTAAGTTGTATATTTATCAGGTAATATTGATTGATATGCTCTTTCTTCTAATTTTGGATTAATGAAAGAAATTAAAGATTGTAAAATAAAGACTGAAAACCTTAGCTTGTTTTATGGGCCCAAGCAGGCGTTAAATAATATAAGTCTTGAAGTTCCATCTCAAAAAGTTACTGCACTTATTGGCCCGTCCGGTTGTGGTAAGTCAACTTTTTTGAGAACACTTAACAGGATGAACGACCTGATTGATAAAGTTAAAATTACAGGTAAAGTTTATGTGGATAATCAGGATATTTACGATAAAAAACTTGATGTGGTTGATCTTAGAAGAAGAGTAGGAATGGTTTTTCAAAAACCAAACCTGTTTCCAATGAGTACTTATGATAATGTTATTTATGGTACAAGACTTAATGGCATAAGAAACAGGAAAAAACAGGATGAGATCGTTGAAAAATCTTTGAACCAGGCAGCACTTTGGGATGAAGTAAAAGACAGGCTTCACGAACCTGGATTGGGACTATCAGGAGGACAGCAGCAAAGGCTTTGCATTGCCCGAACCCTTGCCGTAGAGCCGGAAATTGTTTTAATGGATGAACCTGCAAGCGCACTGGACCCGATTTCAACTGCAAAAATTGAAGAATTGATACACGATTTGAAAAAACAATATACCATTGTAATTGTAACTCATAATATGCAGCAGGCTGCCAGAGTTAGTGATTTAACTGCTTTCTTTTATCTTGGCGAACTAATAGAATTTGATAAAACTAAAAAAATATTTACTAAGCCAAAAATAAAACAGACTGAAGATTATGTAACCGGCAGATTCGGTTAAAAATGTAAAACATTAAGAGGACTTAATGGAAAGATTATTTGATATACAAATTGAAAAGTTAAAAACAAGGCTCATCAAAATGTGTAGCCTTGTGGATGAACAGGTTGATTTTGCTATAAAGGCAATGGAAGAAGAAGATGCTGACCTTGCACAAGTAGTTGTGGACAGGGATAAAAAAGTAGATAAGTACGATGTAAAAATCGAAAAAGTCTGCCAGAAAATTTTTGCACTGAATCAGCCTGTTGCAATGGATCTCAGGCTTATAATGTCTTCGCTCACAATAAACAATAATCTTGAGAGAATTGGTGACATAGCTGTTAATATTGCGGAAGCTTTTTTAATCTTGAAAAAGAAACCTTCATTTATTGATAAAACAAAATTTTCTGAAATGGCAAAAGTTGCTAAAGAAATGGTCAAAGATTCTATAGATGCATTTATAGAAAACGATGCAAAATTAGCTCAGAAAGTTCTAAAAACAGATGACATACTTGATGAACTAAACAGTGAAAATCATAAAATATTGATAGAACTTATGAAAGCCGATCCTGCTGTTATTGAAGAAGCAGTTTCATTGCTCGTTACTTCAAGACAAATGGAAAGAATGGGTGACCACGCAACAAATATTGCAGAAGACGTTTATTTTATCGTAGAAGCGCAGCTCATAAAACATAAATACGAAAAAATAATGTTAGACGATGATAATGACGATGATGCGGAGACAGAAAACTAGGGGAATTAAAATAATTATTTAAGAAAATTTTCGAAGCTTCTTAAAAAGAAATCTTTTGTCGGTAGCGGTTTCTCCGGATTAGTTATAAAGTTTAGCCTTCCACTGAATAAAATTCCCCAGCTTGCGTGCACAAAAAATGCCGGAAGTTGTGGGTTCATTTTTGTCTCTTTATTTGAATAAGTCTTTGATAGCGCTTTCTTCAAAATATTCTCTTCACCTTTAAGCAAATTCGTCAGAACATTAATCTCTCTTTCAAGCCCTTCCTCGCTTAACAACATCGTAACCAGGTCATAAATCAATTTATATCCTTCGAAAATATTTTCTTTATAAACAAAATATTCGGTGAATTTTTCTTTTAAAGACAGCTCATCATGATTAAAGATAGTTCTTATCTCTTCCAAGATTAAATTGGAGTCATATTCAAGTGTGGCAAAAAACAACGCATCTTTGGATTCAAAATAATGGTAGAGAGTGGCTTTACCGATTCTGAGGTCGCGTGCTATCTCATCAAGGGTGGTTTTGTGCAAACCGTGTCTTGCAAATCTTTTAATCGCAGTTTTTAATATTTGTGTCTTTCTGTCAGGTTCCACTATTTCATAATTAAAGTGAAAAAAATATCTGTATGAAGATAATAATTAAAATTATTTAAGAGAAGTCACTAGTTTTCAATTATGCCAATTTCTCTTCCTTAAAAAATGAATTAAGAAAGTGAGACAGAATTATAACCAGGAGGCAGCCTATTACATTGTACCATAAATAAGAAATATTAGTGAATGCGAAACAAAGAAACACAATAATCTCTGCTATTATAGCTGAAAGAAAGGTTGGTGTGGCATTTATTTTTTTGAAATAAAAAGCCAGGAGGAATATTCCAAGAATAGTTCCATAAAAAAGGGAACCAAGAATATTTACAGCTTCAATTAATGAACCTAATCTATTTGCAAAATCGGCGAATAATATCGCAAATATTCCCCAGAAGACCGTTGCTGTTTTTGTAACCCACAAATAGTGTTTATCTTCTGCATTTTTATTTATCATTCGTTTATATATATCCACAATTGTTGTGGAAGCAAGCGCATTTATTTCCGAAGAAGTGGAAGACATGGAAGCTGCCAGAATTGCTGCAAGGACCAGCCCCACCAGTCCGGCAGGAAGATAGGTGAGAACAAAAGTAAGGAAAATGTAATTTGTATCGTTGGTATCGGAGGCCGGGTCATTTTGAGAAATAACATCCGCTGCCTGAGTTCTTAATTCTTTGATCCGATTATTGTCTTTGAAAATATCATCCTGTATCTCATTGGTCTTTGCTTCATCATCGTTATGAATTGATGCTACAAGGTCATTCAGTTTTTCTTTCTTTTGCTTAAAAACCCGGTTATAATCAGATTCTAAATTGTTATAGGCTTCAGCGTGAACGCCGCTTTTAACCTTTGCAGTTTCAACAGGATTAAAAAAGAGCGGGGGAGCAACAAATTGATAAAAAACAAATAGCATAGCACCGATAAATAATATGCTGAACTGCATCGGTATTTTTACTATCCCGTTAAAAAGTAAACCCAGTCTGCTTTGTTTTACTGATTCTCCAGTTAAATATCGCTGCACCTGGGACTGGTCAGTTCCGAAATATGATAACTGCAAAAATAATCCGCCTATAATACCGGACCAGAAACTATACCTGTTATTCAGATCAAAAGAAAAATCAATCGCGTTTAATCTACCAAGTTTGCCGGCAACTTTTACGGAATCGAGAAATGAAACATTATCGGGAAGCAGGTGAATTATCATATAAAATGCGGCAAACATTCCGATCGTGATAATTATCATCTGGTGAAACTGTGTCCAACCCACGGCTTTTGAACCACCGGTAGTTGTATATATTATTACGACTCCTCCAATCACAAGGTTAGTGATATAAATATTCCATCCAAGTAATATGGACAAAATTATTGAAGGGGCATAAATAGTAAGTCCCGCGGCAAGTCCTCTCTGTATGAGAAAAAGAAATGCAGCAAGTGCCCGTGTCTTAAGATCAAATTTGCTCTCGAGGTATTCATATGCCGTGTAAACTTTTAGTTTGTGATAAAGAGGTACGGCTGTAATGGAAAGAATTACCATTGCGACAGGAAGTCCGAGATAAAATTGGACAAATCTCATTCCGTCAACATAAGCTTGCCCGGGAGTTGAAAGAAATGTAATGGCGCTAGCCTGAGTTGCCATAATAGAAAAGGCAATTGTATACCATTTCATATCATTATTGGAAAGGAGATATCCTTTCATATCTTTACTGCCGCGGCTTTTCCATAAGCCGTAGAGTACAATCAGCAATAATGATCCGATTAATACAATCCAGTCTAGATTTTTCATTCAAATATTTTTGTAAATAAATAAAAAAGGATTATCAGTCCGACGAGATTTGCCAGGACAAGAATATACCAGCTACGCCATTTTTTGAATAGCGGAGGATCTTCCGAAATATTTTTCTTTTTAGTTTCTTCCACTTTATCCTTTGTTAGTTTGCAGGTGTTGATTTCTTACCGGCGGAAATCAGATTTATGAAAATTCTGAAAGCACCCGGTACACCGGCGGGAAGCTGGCGGAACCAGGAATAACCAGAATAAATAAAAAGCCCTTTCCCGTAATTTGTGTATAGAAGTCCACCTTTTAATGGCATTTCTCCCGGATCATGGGAGGAAATTACTGTCTTATATTTTGGATCCCATTTATCAGCAAAATATAATCCTCTTTCCTGTATCCACCCTTCAAAATCATTTTTAGAAATTTTATTTGGAAAATTTAAGAGAGGGCTATTCCTGTCTATAAATTCAACCGGAGCTTCTTCTACAGTTACCCTATCGTGTGAAAGTTCAAGAAGATACGGGCCAATATCATCCGTGACAAGATTAAAACTTTTATTGTACTGAACAAAATAAGTACCGCCATTTTTCACATATTCCATCAATTTTTTCTGATCGACTGCCAGCCGTTTTCTTGTATTATATGCCCTTACACCAGCAACAATTGCATCGTATTTTGACAGGTCAGCATTGTCTAATTCATCATCACTTAACAAATGCACATTGTATCCGAGTTCTTTTAATTCTCCCGGTATTACATCGCCCGCACCCATAATATAACCAACATTTGATATCACCTTATTAATATCAAGACGGATTAGTTTTGTTTCTGCCGGTGGAAATAAAGTCTGAATCGGGATATGCTGATAATCAATTGTCTCAATGCTTTTGTTAACAGTGCCATAATTTGTCTCAGCGTAAGCCGATAATTTTACGTCCGAACTTTTAAGCGGAGGCTTAATTTTTATCAAAAATTGCTGTTCATCATTTTTATTGATAAGACTAAACGGTATTTCTGAAGGTTCAATATTCCATTCACTTGCAAGATTGAATTTTAACTTGCCTGTTACATTATTTGCGTTACTCTTTAAAGTTATTTTAATTTCTTTCTCTTTATCGTCCGGGAAAACGTAAACTTTATTTTCTATGTTTATTGATAAGGCCGGGCGAATTTCAAAAGGCCTGTAATTTTCGCCTGTTACAGGATCTGTCCACCTGTAAATTACAGGGATATTATATGTGAGGTCATTATCACCAAATTTTAGAATGAATTTTACATTCAGAGGAGAATCATTATCAGGTTTACCAATAAGGCTCTGTTTTTTTACATTATAGGTCCCTTTGCCGTGTTCATTTTTTAACCAGTATGGCTGCGTATAATCAATATTTTTAGGAAGTGTTACAGCGGATTCTATATTTATAAATTTATTAAACTTTAGTGGAGTGTTCTTAGATATATTTTCTCCGTACTCAAATTCAATTTTTTTTAATTCTACCGGGTAATCTGATCTATTGACAACTCCCGCTTTAATTTTAACCGATCCACCCGGCACAGATGAATAATCTGAGGCAATTGCTTCCAGCCATAAACCGGAAGCCGAACGAATCACATCAAGTAATTCTTTCTCTTTTTGTTTAATCCAGTAGCCTTCTTTTAATTTTTTCATCTCAGAAAGAGCATTTAAAAGTACCGGGATTATTTTTGCCGGTTTTTCAGGATCGAATTTCTTATCTGCATCACTCAAAAGTTTACTGATTTTTTCACCACCCGGAATTCTTGACCAGCTAGTGTTTATGTCATCAAAAAGATCATCCTTTGCCGGGGTACCATTGTACTGTACAAAATAATTAATACTTTCACCCCGCCGACCGGAAGAACCGAAGCCCTGACTTTTATGCATGCTTCTGCTTTTAGCAGCAATTTCTGTATATGATTTCCCGAGCAGAGAGTTGTAACCGCCGAGATCTATGCTTATAGCGTTGGCAGGTATTTTAGCATTACGCCAGGTCCAGGCATTCCAGAATAGTCGCTTAGGCTGCCATGGTTTTACATATTTCAATTGTTCAGGAAAAACATTTGGATCATTTGAAATTTTAAAAGCTTCTTTTGCCAGTATTGCAGAGGCAGTATGATTTCCGTGCCCTCCGGACCCATCACCCGGGAAACGTAAAACTATAATATCGGGTCTGAATTTCCTTATAATCCATACCACATCAGAAAGAATTTTTTGTCTGTTCCAGATGTTAAGAGTTTCTTCAGAATTTTTAGAATATCCAAAATCGATTGCCCTGCTGAAAAACTGTTCAGCACCGTCGGTTCTTCTGGCGGCCAAAAGTTCCTGTGTTCTGATGACGCTCAACTCTTCGCCCTGCTCACTTCCTAAAAGATTTTGTCCACCGTCTCCACGAGTCAGAGCAAGATACCCTGTCCTGAATAATTTCCCTGATGTGCAATAAGCCAGAAACGCTGTATTTTCATCGTCTGGGTGAGCAGCAATGTATAAAACACTGCCCAGAACATTTAGTTTTTCAAGAGCTAATTTAATCTCTGCAGCGTTTTTAACGGGCTTGGGTTGTGAAATTATTTCCGAAATTGGAATTAGCAGGAGTAATATTAAAAATAAAATTTGGGCTGGAAATCTGTGTTTTATCATAAAATGGCTTTGTTTTTATTAAAGGTATTTATCTATTCAGGCTAAAAACGAATCTAAAATAAAATAAAGTTCAATAAATATTATGATTTCTTTATATTTAATGCATAATTAGATTAAAGAAATGCAGTTTTAAGTATCAAAAGTAAAATATGCCTTAAGAATAATTACTTAAAACCATTTATCATAATTATTAAAGTGGTATTCCTTAATTTTAACTAATAATGTAAATTTTAAAAACGTATTAATCATTAGAAAATTAAAATAAATGGTAAAAATTAAAAATTATCAAATCGGTGAAAATAGCCCCTTTGCGTTAATTGCAGGGCCCTGTGTAGTGGAAGACGAAAAAATGATAATTCACACTGCGGGTGAAATAAAAAAAATTACGGAAGAATTGGAAATCCCGTTTATTTTTAAGGCAAGCTATAAAAAAGCAAACAGAACGAGCGGAAAATCTTTTAAAGGGATTGGCGATAAAGAAGCCTTGTCGATTCTGGGAAAAGTGAAAAAGGAGTTTGATCTGCCGGTACTAACTGACGTTCACACTGCTGAAGAAGTAAAAAACGCTGCAGAGGTTGTTGATGTTTTGCAGATACCGGCATTTCTGTGCAGGCAAACTGATTTACTCGTGGCGGCTGGGGAAACCGGCAAAATTGTAAATATTAAAAAAGGACAGTTTCTCGCACCGGAAGATATGAAACACGCTGCGGATAAAGTTGCATCTACCGGGAATAAAAATATTTTGTTAACTGAGAGAGGAACAACTTTCGGATATCACAATCTTGTGGTTGATATGCGTTCTTTAATTATTATGAAAGAGCTCGGTTACCCGGTTGTAATGGATGCGACACATTCTGTACAGATTCCGAGCCGTGGAGACGAAAGCGGAGGTCAGCCGAAATTCATAAAGCCACTTGCACGCGCTGCCGCAGCAGTGGGAATAGATATTCTATTTCTGGAAGTACATCCGGATCCTAAAAATGCAAAAAGTGATGCAGAAAGCCAGCTTCCATTGAGTGAATTAAAGGAACTGCTGATTCAGATAAAAGAAATAGATCAACTGATAAAAAAATACTAATTGATGATGAATGAATTTCCGAGAAAACTTACTGAGAAAGAAAAAACAATTTTGTTCTCTGTTCTCCCGGAAAATAAAAGCGGTTACAATTATTACCGGGACAAGATTGATTCATTACTGGTTATTGGACAGGGAAGATTTGACCGGAAAAATTTATTGCTTGGCAAAGAAGGAAATAAACCGGATTTGTCCGTTCCCTCAAATCCTGTATTTGCCTGTGGAACGCTTATTTGCAAAGAGACTGAGATAGATATTTTAATTCACGAGGAATTTGACGACGAAATTGAATTTGATATTACAACTTCAAATTCGTCTAAAATAGAAGATGGTTTCACGGTAATTTCAAAATGGAATTATTCTGAATGGAAACCGGGTGATAAGGCGCCGAAAGATAAATCGTTCGTAAGAGAAATAGTTGTTATTCCGGATATGTATAAGCTGGCAATTGCACCTGAGCATAAAAAAATATGGCTGCACGATCTGAAAAGCGGTGTGAACCACTTAATTCCCGTCAGCAATTTTTACAACCAGCTTATGATGGTCAAAGATATTAGAAATTCTAAAATTGCATTGAATCCGGGTTTGTTTTTTCAAAACCTGGAAGAATATACTGATGAAGACCTGGTATCAGCGTTGGTAACATACAACAAGTATATAAGGCGTTTTAAAATCGATCTGAATTATTTTACGAAGAAGAAAACTAAACCTGAGAAAAAAGGATTTTTAAGTTTTATGAAAAGAGGTAAATCTTGAGTAGTGAAGAAATTATTAAATCGGCAAAAGAAGTTCTTAAAATTGAAGCCGAAGCAGTGGCCGGGCTTATTGAAAACATTGGAAGTGATTTTGTAAAAGCAGTTAATGTTATTTGCCAGGCAAAAGGCCGCGTAGTTTTAAGCGGAATGGGTAAATCGGGATTAATTGCCCGTAAAATAGTGGCAACCTTAAATTCAACCGGCACAGCTGCTATTTTTCTTCACCCAACGGATGCACTGCATGGTGATCTTGGGATGGTAAGAAAAGAAGATGTTGTAATCCTGATTTCTAAAAGCGGTGAGACTGAAGAAATTCTAAACCTTTTGCCAATGCTGAAAAGATTAAATGTTACACTGATTGCTATGGCCGGGGTTAAAAATTCAAAACTTGTAAAAGAAAGCGATTTATTTTTAAGCATCGAGGTTAAGGAAGAAGCTTGTCCACACGACCTCGCACCAACTGCTTCTACTACTGCCACGCTTGCGCTTGGTGATGCTTTATCAGTTTCTTTACTGAAGAAAAAAGGATTTACTGCTGAAGATTTCGCGTTGCTTCATCCCGGTGGTAGCCTTGGAAAAAGATTGTCGCTGGAGATAAAGGAAATAATGACAAAGGGTGAACATATACCGATTGTCAAAGAGGATTATTCAATTAAGGACGTGATACTTGAAATAACTTCAAAAAGATTGGGCGCTACCTGTGTTCTTGATTCAAATGGACATCTTACGGGCGTTGTGACTGACGGTGATTTAAGAAGGCTGCTTGAAAAAACACTGGATATTAAAAATCTGCGGGCTAAAGATATCATGTCAAAAGATCCGAAAGTCATGAAACCGGAATATCTAGCTTCATTCGCTCTTCAGCAGATGGAAAACTATAAAATTACTTCGCTCGTAATTATCGATGATTCTAAAAAACCGGTTGGCATCATTCATTTACACGATTTAATCAACCTGGGCCTGTCTCAAAGATGAAATACCTTATAACAGTTTCATTATTTGTAATAATAATTCTGGCTGGATGCTCGGGAGATAAGGTGAAACCTTCAATTAATCCTACTCTAAACGATGGAGAAATTCCAACTCAGGAAAGCTGGGATTCTGTGGTATTTTTTAGTGATTCAGGGAAAACAAAAGCTGTGATGCACGCCGGGCATATGAGAGTGTATGAGAAATCAATGGAAACTCTGCTTGATCAGAATATGAAAGTAGAATTCTATAATGAAGAGGGAGAGAGAACATCCACGCTTACTGCTAAAAGAGGAAAAGTTAATGATGAGACTAAAGATCTTTTCGCTTATGACAGCGTAGTAGTAGTCAGCGATAGCGGAACTGTGATAAAAACTGATGAATTGATGTTCAGGAATAAAGATAAAAAAATTCTATCTGATAAATTTGTTACAATTACTTCTCCGAAAGAAACTATTAAAGGTTATGGCTTTGAATCTGATCAGGCGTTGAGGAATTATGTGATTTTTAATGTTACTTACACTGCAAGAACCGATAGTACAAAATAGTTATGATAAAAAGCCTGTTAAAAATTCTATTTTTCTCTTTTCTTTTTATTGCTCTGACAAAAGCACAGAACAATGATTATATAGAGGTAAAAGGGGACAGCCTTGTCGGTAAAACAATTAATGGAGAAATGGTTCGTGAAGTTCACGGGAATGTTGTTATAACCCAGGGCAATGTTATTATTAATTGCAAACACGCTATTCAATACATCTCACGCAACGAAGCAGAACTTATCGGTGATGTTGTTATTCACCAGGACAGTATGATTATTACCACACAGCGCGGTTATTATTTTGGTGATACCAAAAAATCCGTTTCTGATACATCTATAACGCTGAATGATGGTAAAGTGATACTTACAGCCAAAAGAGGAAAATATAATTTTGAGGATCACAAGGCCTTTTTCCAGGACAGCGTTGTGATGAAAGACTCAATTTCAAATTTATCATCCGATAGCCTGACTTATTTTAAAGATGAAAACAGAATTGTAGCAGTTAGCAATGTGGCTATTTCCGATACTGCCAATACGATAAAAGCCGATAGTCTCGAGCATTTCAGGGATACGCGAATAACTTTTGCTGACCACAATGTGCAGGTTATAAATCCGGCAAACCATATAACTCTTTTTGGTGATCATCTTGAGGATTACCCGGATAAAAATTATACACTCGTAAATAAACAGCCTTTGATGATGCAGATCGATACTACCTATTCACGAACCGAAAACAGTGAAGGTGAAGTTGATTCTACAATGAAAATAGATACGCTGGTAATTAAATCTAAAATTATGGAGACATTCAGGGATACAGCAAATATATTTATTGCAACCGATTCAGTGAAAATTGTTCGAGGTGATTTTGCATCGGTTAATAATCTTACTTATTACTACAGGGATGAAGGAAAGATAATTACATATAAAGTAAGCAAAACCGCGGCACAACCATACTTGTGGTACGAGGATACACAACTGACCGGTGATTCTGTCTCAATCAATCTTGAAAAAAACAGGATCCGGTCTCTGGATGCATTCGGAAATACATTTATTATCTCACAAAATGAATATAATCCTGCTAAGTTTGATCAAACATCCGGTGATACTGTACACATGTATTTTGAAAATTCCCGGCTACAGAAAACTAAAATTCGCGGAAGTGTTTTCAGTATTTATTTCCAGTATGATCTTGAAACTCCAAACGGGTTGACAAAATCATCTTCTCAAAATGCTTTAATTTTATTTTTAGATAATAAAGTAGATGAAATAAGATTGTACGGGTCTCCAAACAGTGAATTTTATCCTGAGGAACTGGTTAAAGGAAAAATTGATTCGTTTGTACTTTCGAAGTATGTTGCTTTTAAACCGAAGCCCGAGAAAGAAGAATTATTAAAGATTTTAAAAAAATAGTAAATTAACCGAGATTTATTCGCATTATTAACTAAATTGAAGAAGAGTACAATTTATATTTTCACATTTCATTTTTCACATTTGACATGAATCACACTACATTAAGCAGCAAAAATTTAGTAAAAATTTATAAGAAACGAAAAGTTGTAAATAAAGCTTCGGTGGAAGTATCAAAAGGAAATATTGTCGGGTTGCTGGGTCCGAACGGCGCCGGCAAAACTACAACCTTTTACATGATTACCGGGATGATAAAGCCTGACGGAGGTAAAGTATTTTTGGATGGTGAGGATATTACCGGCATCCCGATGTATAAGCGTGCAAGAATGGGAATCGGTTATCTTCCTCAGGAAGCATCCATTTTCAGAAGACTTTCCGTAGAAGATAACCTGCGTGCAGTTCTGGAAATGACAGATCTCGATAAAAAAGCTAGGGAAGAAAGATGTGAATTGCTTCTCGATGAACTCAGCATCGCACATATCAGGAAAAGCATTGGCTATCAGTTAAGCGGTGGGGAGAGAAGAAGAACCGAGATTGCCCGTGCTCTTGCTACGGATCCTAGTTTCATTCTTCTTGATGAACCGTTTGCAGGGGTTGATCCAATTGCAGTTGAGGACATTATGGATATTGTTGCAAAGCTGAAGAACAGGGGAATAGGTGTTTTAATTACAGACCACAATGTACACGAAACGCTGAGTATTGTTGATAAGGCATATATTCTGATTGATGGTGTGATTTTCAAACATGGTAAAGCTGAAGAATTAGCAGAAGATGAAGAGATCAGGAAGCTTTACCTGGGTGAAAAATTTAAACTGGACAGATATTAAAGGGAAAACCTTTATCTTTTATCTATCTCATAAACTGTGAAAATTGTAGTCCTTTCCAGCCAGTGATTATAATTAAATGATTCAATCCATTTAGGAAGATTTTGATATACTTTTTTGTACTTCAGATCATCTTTTTTAAATTTATCATTTAGCAAAAACCTATCGGAAAGATAAAGTATCTTTTCATTACCGAAATATTGTAACGTATTCTCTATATCCGAAGCATCTGAAATTTTAACAGTGCTGAGATTTCTACTTTTGTAAAAATTAGCAACCTCCGGTCCGCGCGCGTAAGGATTCTTTCCCTCATACATTAGAACGGTTTCCCGGTTCTTATAATTTTCAAAAATATATTTGTACATCGGCACAAAATAATCGGCCGGGCGGAAGCAGACATTTATAAGATAAATAATATTAATAACAACGAATAAATTCACAAACCATTTCCAGTATCTCCCCTGGAACTTAATTCCAATTTTTTTGAATTTTTCTTGTTCAAGATTCTGAACAGTAAGCACGAATATTAATGGGACAATATTCGCTATCGGAAATAAAAATCTTAGCTCCTTGTGTCCGATTAAAAAATGTATAAGCAGAAACGGGAGAAGCATCCAGGTAAAAACATTTTTCGGCTTGAAAATAAAAAAGAACAGAAAACTTCCAATAATTATCAGGCTGAACGGGGGAATACCTTCGCGGAAAATTTCTTTAAGATAAAAAAACCACGGATGGGTCCCGAACTGAGAAGCTTTCCCTTTTATAATATTAAAATCAAGATAATTCCACGCAGTTAAAACCCACTCACCATAAAACCATTTGTCTATTAATATACCGATTAATACTGCCGCGATAATTCCACATGCCAGCCCGGTTACTGTTAAAAACTTTTCTTTTTTGATGAAGAGCAACCAGAGAACAAGGAATAAAATCATTATTCCTACCTGGTAACGGAAAAGAAAAGCGAAACCGAAAAGCAGACCTATCAGGAATGTGTTTGTAAAATTGTGTTTAATTTTTTCGGGAAGAAAAAGAAGCGCAAACGCTATGAAGAAAAACGATCCTGACCATCCTTCGGAGGAAAATCTGACCTGCATATACGTTAGAAACCAGAGAAAAAAAGATAGAAAAATAAACCAACGTTTTAGCTTTTCTGTTTTAATATCATCAATAAACGCTATTAACAATATATACATGCAGAAGAGGGAAAGAATGGCTGAAAGAATTCTTGTTACCATGGCCTGATCAAAGGGATCTTTAATGCCAGCAAGGTCTGAGGCCTCAATCAGTACGTAAGCTATTGCCGGCTGTACTGTAGGACGAACTCTCGCACTAAATTCCCACGGCAGATCGGATGGCTGATTTAATCCTGTTTTCAGCCCGGCGAATTCAAGAATCTGGTAATGTTCATCAAGATGATGGAAACCCACGCTGTTTACTGCGGCGAGTATATGAATTAGAAAGGCAACAATCAGAATTATTTTTAAGTTTTCTCTTTTGAACAAGATTAATCCTGCTCCTTTTTATTGAGTAAAATATTTCTGACTGAACCGGCCTCATTAATTATCTCTTTCGGGTATCCCTTAATTTCGAGCAGCTTGATCGCGTTTCCCGAGAAGGTTGTGCCTTCTTTAATTTTATAATCAAAATAAAATTTATGACCTGTTACCTGTTCGCTGAAATGGAATATCCTGTAATTATTATTCAACAATTCCTGTAGCTCAATGTCGTGTGTAGTAACAAAAGAAAAATTATTTCTGTCAAGATATTTTAGTACAGCGGTTGAGGAAGAAAGCCGTTCAATGGTATTTGTTCCCCGAAAAATTTCATCTATCAGGAATAAATACTCTAGTTTATTTTCACTCAACTCAATAAAGCTTAATAACCGTTCAATTTCAACAAAATAGTAACTTTTCGATTCTTCAAGATTATCTTCGCGTCTGATAGCGGACTTAACAATTAAAGCAGGAAGTCTTGCTTTCTTTGCAAGGCAGATATTGAGGGTTTGAGCAAGGATAAAATTAATTCCAATTGTCTTAATAAACGTAGTTTTACCTGCCATATTAGATCCGGTTATTAAGACAGAACGGTTTACACCGTTAATGCTGTTTGAAACAGCACCTTTAATTAATGGGTGGTAAACTTCACTAAAACTGATCTCTTTCCCCTGTGTAAATTCCGGTACAGTATAATAGGGAATGTCTTCCAGGAAAGACGCGATTGAAATTGCTGCATCGAGCTCTGCCACCGATTCGAAAGTATGCTGAATTACTCTCTTTTGTGTCTCTAAATATTTTATTGATCTTAAATATGTAGTTAGATCGTAAAGAAAAATTAGGTTAAGATACGCTATAATCATTCCAATAAATTCATTTCCACCTGATTTATCAAAGACAAGGAATCCAATCTTTTTTCTCATTCTTTTTAAAACGTGTCGGTTCTTTTTTAAAAACCCGATTTGTGGAAGTTCCTGAATCTGATCCATCTTTGAGACGGATAAGGCACAGTTGATGAGATTATTAAGAGCGGCAAATCCGGCAAAATACCGGTATATTTTCTTTGTATAGATGTGTTCTACAAATATATTTAGAATGCTTATTCCTATAGCTAACATTAAAAACTGATTTTGAAATGGGATCAGCATAATTGAGATTGCCATTAGAATCGGAAGTAAATAAAGCAGGTAATAAAGCTTTGGCCTTTCAGGTAAATCCCCAAAAATTAAGCTTGAAATAAAATATGATTTCGTGTTATTAACACTTTTAAGTTTAAGCTGAAGATCTTCCCTAATATTATGATTTCCTTTCAGAAACTGAATAATCTTATGTCTTTGATTTAACGTGTCAGAATCTCTCTCGTAACTTTTTATCATGTGAAATAAGAATTGCTGGCCGATACTGCTTGTAGCGCGATCCATGTAAGAAAAGAAATTCTCCAGGTTCAGATCCAGCCAGGTTTTATCATCAACAGTCTCTTTATCCTCTGACTTTGAGATTGCTTCGTGATAATAGGAGATCAAGTCAAAATTTCTGTATTTATCGACTTGTTTTCCCCAAGCTTCTCTTAATTCTTTTAAATTTTTCTTTTTACTTCTTAGCATAATAATTTGTCGGTAATTATTCTGCAGTTGTTATCTCTATATAACAAAGTTCTGCGATTGGAAGGTTGATCTTTTCTGTCATTTCAATTTCTCAAAATGCTGGTAATCTGTCCGTATTTTCCAGTTGCCGCCCCAGTCCCATCCTTTTTCTTTAAATAATTTTACGACAATTGAATTCTTACTGATTGTTCCTTTTGCATTTGGATTGTACTCAGCTCCTGCAGGTGAGGCTATATCTTTAATTATTTGAGGATTCTGCCAGGGGTTTATGTCAATTGCTCTGCCTGTTGCGTGGTTCGATAATCTTTTTGTATTGGCGACGAACCTGTAATTAAATGCGGAGGAATTGTTCGCCTTCATCGACTCATCATCGGACCAGTTAAATTTTACCACGGGAATGACTTTCTCGACAGGGAATTTATTTTCTTTCAGCTTTTCAAATATCCATTTAACATCGTTTACAAGATCTTTATGGACCACAATTTGTCCTTTGTGTAATTTGCTATCAAATGAGTAATAATCGACATCGACCAGCCGCAGATTTTCTTTGATATCTTTTGGAATATCTTTGCTGGCGAGTGCTTCGCTTAATGTATAATTGCAATCGGTTATGAGAGCTTGTCCCTGAATTTCATCGTCCATTTTGCTGCCTGAAATTATTATTGCACAAATCAGGATAATTAAAAAATTGGTATATATTTTTATGAATTTCATAATTATAAAGAATGATTAATGTAATTTAAGAAAAAATTGTTATTGGGAAAGTAAAAGAAGGTGGTACGATGATGTTCAAAAGACGGCGGACAGTTTTCTGAATCATGTATTATTGCTAAAAAATGGGTTTAAAAATTCTTAAATTTATATTATTGACTTAATCGGGAAAAGGAAATCAATATGGATTACACAAATCTAGGGAAAACAGGATTAAAAGTATCAAGAATCTGTCTTGGCTGTATGAGCTACGGAGATCCTTCATTAAGAAAATGGGCGTTGAAAGAAGAAGGTAGTCTGCCGTTTTTTAAGAAGGCAATTGAATCGGGAATAAACTTTTTTGATACCGCAAATATGTACTCAAAAGGCGCAAGTGAAATTATAACCGGCAATGCCTTAAAAAAATACGCAAAACGCGATGAGATTGTTTTGGCGTCTAAAGTCTTTTTCCCTTTGCGCGATGATCCGAACGCCGGAGGGTTATCAAGAAAATCGATAATGACTGAGATTGATAACAGCCTTAAAAGATTAGGTACAGATTATCTCGATCTTTACCAGATTCACCGCTGGGATTACAACGCTCCTATTGAGGAAACTCTTGAAGCCTTGCACGACGTAGTAAAGTCAGGAAAGGTGAGGTATATTGGTGCGTCTTCAATGCACGCCTACCAGTTTGCTAAATCGCTCTATATTGCGGATCTTAAAAATTTAACCCGCTTTGTCTCGATGCAGAATTATTACAATTTGTTGTATCGCGAAGAAGAACGCGAAATGTTGAAACTCTGTGCGGAGGAGGGAACAGGGGTTATGCCGTGGAGCCCGCTGGCAAGAGGCCGTCTCGCTCGTCCGTGGGAAAATGAGCCGGGTACATTGCGCGGCAAGACTGACGATTATGCAAAAAATCTTTACGAAGGAACGGAATCTGCGGATAAAAAAGTAGTGGACGCTGTTACAAAAATAGCAGGAGAGAGAGGAGTTCCGCACGCACAGATTTCTCTCGCGTGGCTGCTTTCAAAACCGGTTGTTACTTCTCCGATTGTTGGTGCTACAAAACTCAGCCATTTAGACGACGCGGTAGCTGCGGTTTCAATAAAATTAACGGATGAAGAAATAAAAGCGCTGGAAGAAAATTATATCCCGCACGATGTGGTTGGGTTTAATTAGAGGAATTTCCAACCACAGAATTAACATAACTATAACGGTAGATTTGCCTCATTCCTCAAAATCTAAATTAACGGGGGAAGAGGGGAGATTATTTATTTTTGATATATCTGTAACAGGAACTGACTTATTTACTTCTTCAATTTTGAAACTATCAATCCACATCTTGCCCGTGCCGACAATTAGCGCTCCGTAATTAATGATCCTGCTGTTTGCAGGTACATCAAGAACAATCGAATATTGTTTCCAGTCAGTTGTTCCTTTTATCTGCCTGTCTTGCATATTATCAAATGCCAGACTCTCACCACGGCTTTGACCATCAATTCTCATCCACATCTGGCAACTACCCGTTACGTTTTCACTTTTTATATAACCTGTGAGTCGCAGGCGTTTACCAAGATAATTTTCTGCGTTTATTGCCTGCATTATATTTCCAAATTCTTTTGTATCCGTATTATTGGATTTGATGTACACCGAGGAATGCCCGCTTTCGAAAGTAGAATTGTCTATTCCTGTTTCATATAACGAAGTATTCATAGCACCAAAGTGCCAGCCTTTAGGAACCCGGTTATTATTTTGAGCAATAAGGAATGCAGTAATTGATACGAGTGCAACAAAAAGAATAACTACTAATTTTTTCATGATTGTCCCCGTTTTATAATTAAATTATTTTTCCCAATTTTATTATTCAGTCTGGTTCCCGCCCCACTTAGAGATATTGAGTGGAACATCTTCTAAATTTCTTGCAAAATATAAAATTGTGGCAATTGTGGCAAGAACGAATTATCTAACAGCCCGCCATAAGCGGGTAAATATGTTTGATTGAGTTAACGGTAAAAGAGTCGCGATTTTGGCGATTTTTAAATTTCTGATATGAGACTTTTTGTTAGATAAAAAAGAGACAAATTGTAGCTCTTATGCAGGAAATTTATTGTAGACGCACAACAAATTAAATTATATTTTCATAAAACTGAATCGCTTTATAACCAATTGGAGCAACAGTAAACTAAATTAGAATACCTTCACATTTCTAAAAATTTATGAATTTATTCTCGAAATGGATATATTTGGTCTATTAATTTAAAAACAAGGAAAGCAAAATGAAGTTATTTTCAGCAATTATTGTTGGGTTATTGTTTATTCTGGGGTGTTCATCACAAAGTTCAAAAATTGTAAAAAAAGATTCCGGACTGATGTTTTCGGATGATACGGTGGGTACAGGAAAAGTAGCCAAAATGGGTGATCTGCTCACAATACATTTTGATGCGTGGAAAATTGAAGATTCTACTGATCTTTTTTCTGACTGGAGTAAAGATACAACAAGGAAAGCAAGCAGTCTTGGGGGAACGAGAATATTAAACAGACCGCTAAAATATACTCTTGGGAAAGGCCGCTTTATCAAAGGAAGTGATGAAGGCATTGAAGGAATGAAAGCAGGAGGCTGGAGAACAATTATTATTCCGGCAAAGCTTGCTTATAAAGATAAAGGATTTGGACCGATACCTCCTAATACAAGTATAAAACTATTTGTTGAATTATTAGATGTGAAAGACCCAATTGTAGTAAAAAAATGGGATGTTGATAAATCTAAATTTAAAACAACAAAAGATGGACTGAAGTACGCAATAATTGAAAAAGGTGAGGGAGCAAAAATAGATTCGGGTGACGTAATTACATTGCATTATTCCGGATATTTTACAGACGGGAAAAAATTCGACAGCTCTGTAGAAAAAGATGAGCCACTCAATATTACTTATAAGGTACAGCCTTTCATTAAAGGATTCCAGGAAGGATTAGGCCTGATGAAAAAAGGAACAAAAGCTGAATTAATAATTCCTTCTGATTTGGCATACGGTTCACGCGGTAACGGTAAAATTCCGGCAAATTCCACACTGGTTTTTGATATTCAGATACTGGATGTTCAGAAACCCGCGAAATAAATATTAATAATTAAGAGGAGGGCTAGAAGCTCTCCTTTTAATTTTAAACATAGCTCCTTATCAAAGAAATAGCCTGCGAATAGTAACCGCCTCCAAATAAATTCAAATGATTTAAAACGTGGTAAAGTTTATAGATGTTTTCTCTGTATTCAAATCCGTCTTTTAACGGAAAGGCATCATTGTAAGAATGATAAAATTCAGAACTGAAACCACCAAATAATTTTGTCATTGCCAGATCAGCTTCACGATGGCCGTAATACACAGCCGGATCAATCAGGCAGGCCGAGCCTTTTTCATCATTTATAAAATTGCCACTCCATAAATCGCCGTGGAGTAGGGAAGGCTTTTCTTCACTTCCTGAGAGTATATCTTCAATTTTATTCTCAAGTTTATTTATTCCCTCTGTAAGTTCGGAAGTAGTATGCTTTAGTTTCTCTGCAAGTTTATATTGATAAAGAATTCTCTCATTAAAATAAAATTCTATCCAGTTATTCTTTTCTCCTTTTAAAGGAATATTTTTTTGTTCATTTGAACCAATGTAGTTGTCTTCATAAAATCCGAATTCTCCGGATGAATATTTATGAAGTTTTGCAAATTCTCGGCCAAAGTTTTCGAAGAAGTTCTTTGCTCTGGAACCAGGAGTAATTAATTCCGTCATTAGAAAATCTGATTCCGCAAATATGACTTCAGGAATTCTTATTGTATTTGCTTTGCGTAATTCTTTTAACCCATTTGATTCTTTCAGGAACATATCGGTAGGTAATCCTGAATTAATTTTCAGGAAATATTGGGCGCCTGAATCAGCTTCTGATTTTATATGCATCACTGATGCAACCGCCCGAAACTGTTTGAGTGGATATTAATTTTGACTGAACTTTTTCTTCAATCTTTCTTGTTATTTCAGCCGTTAACATTTGATTTTAGCTTCTCTATAATTCCTTTGCATCCATCTTCTAAAACATCCAGAACGTGTTCAAATCCTTCTTCACTTTCATAATAAGGATCAGGCACTTCATCAATAGTAATATTTTTACAAAATCCGGACATTTTAAATATTTTGTGAGCAAATTTATTTACATGATCCAGCTCATTGATATCAGCATTATTTTGATTATCCATAGTAATTATATAATCAAATTTTAAAAAGTCTTTTGCCGGTCTGAATTTCCTGGCAATGTGATCGATTTTATAGCCTCTTTTATCCGCAACCTTTATCATCCTTGGATCGGAAGGTTCACCTACGTGATAACCTGCAGTTCCTGCTGAATCCACGTAAATATTATTATCAATCCCTTCTTTTTGTAAATAATATTTTAATACTGCCTCAGCCGCTGAAGAACGACAAATATTTCCGAGACATACAAATAGTACTTTTTTGTTCTGCATTTAACTGTAACCCGCAATAATTAGTAGTAACATTTTTCATGATACAAAATTCTTTCAAATATTCAATAATATTTGCTAAAAATCTTTAGTAAAATATTTATTTCTTTATAAACTGATTCAACTTTTTGAATAATATTGATTTGCAGGGTTAAAAATTATAAATTCATATTAACCTAAGTTCGACTTAAAAAAAATAATAGGAAAGAGGGAATAATATGGCTTATGTAATAACCAAGCTTTGTCTTGATTGTAAAGATATTGCCTGTACGCAAGTTTGTCCTGTTGATTGTATTTATGAGTATAGTGGAGAAGACCCGGAGATACCGAAACAAATGCTTTTGATAGATCCTGATGAGTGTATTGATTGTAATGCATGTGTACCGGAATGCCCATGGGAAGCAATCTTTGAGGAAGATATGGTGCCGGATATTTTTATTGACGATATTGAACTGAATGCCAGAATAGTTGGGAAGAAAAGATTTGTTCCGGAAAGAGATCCTGATGATCCAATTCCAGCTCCGGATGAGGTTGAGGCAAACAAAAAGAAATGGGGATATACCCCTTAAAAATTTTATTCTTATTCGCCGGAAATAGTTACAACAATTTCCCTGCTGCCACTGCGATTTCTGTGTTCACAAAGGTAGATACCCTGCCAGATTCCTATGTTAAATTTTCCATTTGTAACAGGTAGTACCAGGCTATTGCCAAGTAATGATGCTTTTAAATGTGCGGGCATATCATCCGGACCTTCTGCTGTATGTACAAAATAGGGTGCATCTTCAGGAACCAATTTATTAAAATATGATTCCATATCTTTTCTGACATCGGGATCATAATTTTCATTTAGAGATAGAGAGGCAGAAGTATGTTTGATAAAAATATGTGCTGTGCCAATTCTAAAATCTTTTAGTTCAGGCAGGTAAGAAAGGATTTCATCTGTAATAAGATGAAACCCTCTCTTTTTTGAATTTAATGTTATTTCTTTTTGAATCCATTTCATAAAAAACTAATTCGTCATATCTTCGGGAGTTATTTCCTCGACTTCTATCTTTACGCCTTTCACAAAATTATATGCATCTTTGCCGAGGCATTTACCTTTGACTGAAAGATATTGATCTTCTTTGATTTGACCAGCCGTAAATTCGTCCTGACTCCTTTTGAAAAAGCATAAGACAGGAACGTCACCTTCGTATGTTCTAAATTCCAGGACGGGACGCGATCCTAAAATCTTATAATAGGC
This sequence comes from uncultured Bacteroidota bacterium, assembly GCA_963783855.1. GTDB lineage: Bacteria > Bacteroidota > Ignavibacteria > Ignavibacteriales > Ignavibacteriaceae > JAKAGZ01. Next base: position 219,218 of record CAWAPE010000004.1, on the reverse strand, counting down.
TTTCAACTGACCGATCACTTCCACTCTTCGGTTCAAATAATCATTTTCAGCTTTTTTGGGCTCATTAGTATAGTAATGAGATAGATCCTGTGCCGGAATTTCTATATAGTAATAATTATTATAATATAAATATGCCAGCACTACTGACAACACAAGCAAAAATGAATAGAAGTATAATTTCCCGGTAGTCATTTTATTCCCTGTTTAATTTATCTCGCACCGAGTTCTAGTTTAAATGTCTTTTTCTCACCGTTTCTTACAACAACTACATCAATAACATCGCCAGGACTAAAGTCACCAAGTGCGTATGTGTAATCATAAATATTTGTAATTTTCTTTCCACCAAAATCTATAATAATATCGCCACCTATTAAACCAGCCTTTTGTGCAGGTCCACCTTCGCTCACTCCGGTAATTTTAAGTCCATCAACCTGTGATGCATAATCAGGAATTGTACCAACATATACGCGGAATGCCATTGCTCTGCCAGAATCTTTCCGAGGTACATTAATATATTCCGGTTTTGGCATATCATCTATAGTCCGGGCAAGCTGATAAACATATTTAGTTACGGATTCTTCACCTTTAGAATTTATTTTATCTGCTGTGTCAGAAGGCCTGTGGTAATCTGTGTGGGTGCCTGTAAAGAAGAAAAGAACAGGTATGTCTTTAGCATAAAATGATGACTGATCACTCGGACCGTATCCTTCATCATGAAATGTTAAATTGAATCTATAATCTTTATTATACTTATTTAGCATATCCTTCCAGCCTTTGGAAGTACCCGTTCCGTAAACTATCAAATTGTTTTCTGTATTCAGCCTACCAACCATATCAAGGTTAAGCATTACAGCAACTTTTTCATTAGCAACCGGATTATGATCAGCAAAATAGGCTGACCCAAGTAGTCCTAATTCCTCACCGGAGAAGCAAATAAAAATTACACTTCGTTTAAGCTGATCTTTTATTGATGAGAATTTTTCAGCAAGTTCCAGAACAGCTGCAGTACCGGATGCATTATCATCGGCTCCGTGATGAATTTTTGGCTCAGCGCCTCTGTAAAGTGATCCGGAACTTCCCCAGCCAAGATGATCAAAATGTGCTCCGATTATTATGTATTGATTCTTGAGCACGGGGTCCGACCCCTCAATAAAACCTGCGACATTTCGTCCTTCTCCCATAACTTCTTCAACTTCAGTTTTCAGATTTACTTTTGTATTCTTAAAAACAAATGAAGCAGGTGTCTTTGTCTCATTTATTTTTTCCTGATAGGCTTTAAGATCAAGTCCTTCACTTTTGAAGATTTCTGTCAAAACACTCCTTTTCACCTGTACAACACCAAGAGTTGATTCACCCTTTGCTCCATCGTACTTTAGCGGCATCAGTTTATCTACATCATCTTTTGGATAAAACCCTGTGACAAATACTACTGCAGATGCTCCTTTTTCACGGGCAACTTTTGCCTTGTACCTGTACGCGGAAAATTTTCCAAAATCTGAATGAGGATTATCGCCTTCAGGATTATATCTCAAAATTACTACGGTTTTTCCCTTTACATCTATTCCGTCATAGTCATCATATTTTAAATCCGGAGCAGAAATACCATAACCTGCAAAAACCAGGTCACTGTTAACTTCGGCTTTGCCGGAGAAGGGAACAGTTACAAATTCGGATTCTATTTTTGGTTTAATGTCAAAATTATTAACTGTAAATTCCAGAGAATTATTTTTTGTAAGTTTTAGTGAAGAGATGAAAGGATACATCTGCATAAACTTGCCATCAAAAAGGGGCTGCAAATTTATCTTCTGAAAATCCTTCCTGATAAATTCTGCTGCAAGTGCGGCACCATTTGAACCAGTCATGCGACCTTCCAGCTGATCCGACGCCAGGTAATTTATGGTTTCCTGAATTTCATTTGCTTTAATTTCAGGACTGTAAGATTTCTGTTGTGCAAATATGCCAGGTCCTGATAAAATGAACACCACTAACAGAAAGTGTTTCCCGTAGTACTTCATGAGAGCCCCCTAAGATTTAATGAAATAAAAACTATTCTACCCAATCAGCTATAAAGATATTAGTATCGTGCTGATGTTTTCCAAATCTGTTCGATGCAAAAATTAAATGTTTTCCATCTCTTGAAAAGATAGGAAAACTGTCAAATGTATTGCTAAATGTTATTTGTTCTAACCCTGTCCCATCTGAGTTTATCATATACAGGTCAAATGTTCTTCCGGTTTTACTATTAATGTTTGATGCAAAAATAATCCTTTTTCCGTCAGGGAAAAAGAAAGGTGCAAAACTTGCTTTACCATAATTAGTAAGTTTTTTCATTCCTGTACCGTCGGCATTCATAGTATAAATCTCAAGTGCTGTGGGCCGTACGTATCCGTTTATAACAAGATCCTGGTAATCTTCTTTTTCCTTCTTAGTAACCGGTCTGCTTGCCCTGAAGACAATTTTCTTACCATCCTGAGAAAAGAATGCACCACCGTCATAACCCTTTTCAAAAGTGATCCTTTTCTGATTAGTTCCGTCAAGGTTCATTGTATAAAGTTCAGGATCACCATCTCTTAAAGAAGTAAATATTATTTTATTTCCCACAGGAGAGACAGTTGCTTCGGCATCATATCCATCAGTATCGGTCAGCCTTTTAATATTTGATCCATCCGGTTTTGCCAAGAATATATCGAAGGATTTATAAAGTTCCCAGACGTAACCGTGTGACATATCGGGTGGTGCGGGGCAATTCTTATCTCCCATATGTGTGGATGCATAAACAATTGCAGTATCGCCGGGAAGAAAATATGAACAGGTCGTTTTACCAAAACCTGTCGAAACCATTTTTTTGTCCGATCCGTCTATGTTCATGGTAAATATTTGATCGCAGGGTAGCGTACCCCTGTTTGTCTGGAATATTAATTTCTTTTCATCGAATGAAAGATATGCTTCAGCATTTTCACCATTTAGCGTCAGCATCCTGATGTTTCGTAAGTGCTTTTCCTGGGGGAATCTTAAAGTATCTTTTGCCGGATTGTATTCAGTTTGTGCGGAGACACTTAAAAGTAAAAAGAAAGCAACTGCTGTTGCAGTGTATAAAATTTTAGTAATCTTCATAGGTCCTTATGAATTAGTGAATGGGAAATTTTATTATTGTGGAATTTATTCCGGAACATGCACCATAAAATATTCTTTTGATGTTTCACCGATCGATTTTGCTTCTGACATTGTCATATGCATTTCATCCGGTGTTTCGTCATCATGTCCCGCTTCAATTATAGCGAGGTCGGCATTTTTAGCATTCCTGGCCAGGTCTTCGCAGTACGAGGTATCACCGCCGTAACATATTTTCATTTTATTGTAAGTGAACTTGTAACCAAGTGCAGGTACCTGGCGGGTTGTAATTCCGTCAGATAAAAATTCTTTGTGAATAACAGGGAAAGGTTTTATTGATATCTTTTTACTTCTAAAACTTTTGTTACCCTTAATTTTGATAAGTTTAATCTTATATGTAAGACTGTTAGAATAAACCTGCATAAAAGCATTATATATACTTTCAATTTCAACACAGCCTTCAGGGTAATATATAGAAAGAGGAGTTCTTTTGTGCATTACACGTAAATATGTAAGCAATGCCCAAACTCCGCCTACATGATCGTGGTGACCATGAGTTATAAATACATCGGAAATTGCAAGAATGTTATTTGTACCAATTTCTTTATTAAGATCGCGTAAAATTCCATCACCGGGATCAACTACAAAATGTGCTTTGTCAGCTTTTATAAGTATTCCTGTAGCGATATTGGGTATGGAACAGAATATCTTTATGGAAAAGTCTTTTTTGTGCCAGGTTAATGGGTACTTTTGCTGTAGCATAGATTACTATTTCGTGACTAAATAGTGTTATTTATTTCCGCTATAATATTTACAGGTTTTAGGATTTTTACAGCGGGCAAAAATATTAAAGGAATAACTCGAAACTTCAAAACCGAGTTCATCTGAAATTTCTTCCGGCAGTTTTTTTACCTTATTATTTGTAAACTCTACAATTCTGCCGCAATCCATGCAAATGAGATGATCGTGACTTTGTTTTTTGAAGTTACTTTCATACCGGGTTATATTTTCGCCGAAATGCCTTTTACTCAGTAATTCACATTGTACAAGGAGTTCCAGAGTTTTATAAACCGTTGCTCTTGATACACGTGAAGCCAGGTTTTTCATAACTATATAAAGATCATCAGCACCAAAATGACCATCATAATCAAGTGCTGCATCCATTACTTCAAAACGCTCCGGAGTAATTCGGTTTTTGCCGGATTTCAGGAAATCCTTGAATATTTCTGATGCTTTAGGGTATTTCAATCTAATTTTTAGTTTAATTCTAATTGATGATTTAAAATATCACTGCTTTTTATGAATAGCAAGAAAGATAGTTTGTATGGTTATTATCAGGCTATTCCCAATGCCCGAAGCCCGTTAACAGTTATGAACGTAAATGCATAGGCTAGGGAAGTAAAGATAACCAACTGGAGAATTGGAATACGCCAGCTACCTGTTTCTTTTCGTGAAACGGCAACGGTTGACAGGCATTGAAGAGCGAAAAGGAAAAATATAATCAGGCCTGCAATTGTAGCCGGCGTAAATAGTTTTTGCCCGGTATCTTCAATTTTAGCATCTTCCATTGCGCGAACCATAGAACTTTGAATTGTATCTCCTTCTCCGGTAACCTTAAATATTAATGCCAGCGAACTCACAAAAACTTCTCTTGCAGTAAAGGCTGCTATGAGTGAAACGCCAACTCTCCAATCCATACCGATTGGCGTCATCACAGGTTGTATGAATTTGCCCAAATCAGCGGCATAAGAATGTGAGAGCCTTTCAGCATTTTGCAACTGCACAATTTCATTCTGAGTGTGATTTTGCGTCTCAACCTTTGGTGCGTAGTCAGGGAAATAAGTTAGCAACCATATGGCAACCGACAAAACCAGTATTACAGGCCCGGCTTTTCTCAGGTAAGATTTAGCGCTGGTAACCATGTTGTTATAAACAACTTTTAATTTTGGTGAACGATAAGCAGGCAGTTCCAGTATAAAGGAAGAATTATCTTCTTCATTAATAATTCTTTTACTGAATTTATTAACAATAGCTGCGATCACAACTGAGTTTGTAATGCTAAATATATAAATCCCTGCAAGCACCAGTCCGGCAATCCAGGCATTGGAGCCTGGGAAAAGGAATGCGAGTAACAGTGCATAAATTGGGAGCCGGGCACTGCAACTAAGCAGTGGAATAATAAATATTGTAAGATATCTTTCTCTTTTATTCGGGATTGTTCTTGCCGCCATCATTGCGGGAATTGCACAAGCAAAACCAGATAACATCGGTACAAATGATTTTCCATTTAAACCAATCTTTGACAATGGACGGTCAATCAGCATTGCGCCTCTCGCAAGGTATCCGCTGTCTTCAAGAAGACCGAGAATCAGAAAGAGAATCATTATTTGCGGGACAAAAACCATAACCGAGCCAACTCCGGTAATTATTCCTGTAGAAATGAAATCACCAAACCAGTTATTTCCCAGAAGTAAAAGCGCTTCATCAGCCAAGAATCCAAAAATATTGCTGACAAAATCCATTATTGGCTGAGCAATCCAGAAAATGGAGGTGAAGGTTAATGCCATTATGAGGAAAAATATTAGCAGACCCCAAATTTTATGGAGCAGTATTTTATCAATCTTTACTGTACGTTTATCAACCTGGTAACAATTTTTCTTTGCAATAGGGTCAGGATTTAATATAGAGAGCTTTGCATTAGCTCTTCTTAAATTTATTTTATCCTTTTTCTCCGGCTGCTCGCTAATAACTTTGTCTGAAATAGTTTCAATCTCTTTGTAGGATTCAATCAGGCGTTCATTATCATGTCCAGGGAAGGGAACAATATTGGTATTCCCGTTTAATTTTATTTTTTCAAGATTTGCCGAAACTGCCTGCATCAATTCAGTTACACCGTTACCGGTTCTTCCATCTACCTTAATAACATCGCAATTTAGTTCTTCTCCTAATCTTTTTACTGAGAGATTAAAGCCTTTCTTTAAAAGAATGTCCGTCATTGTAAGGGCAATAACTAATTTAAAATTACATCGCTGTAATTGTTTAACAAGAAAAAGATGACGGGAAAGCTGGCTGGCATCTACAGCTACAATTAAAAGATCTGGGACACCTAAAACAGGGTGTGAGAACAATGAGTTTACAGCAACTTCTTCGTCAGGCGAGTTAGGAGTAAGACTAATGATCCCGGGAGAGTCTAATAAATTTGCGTCAAGATCAAATTTACCTAGTAGGGGAGAAACGGAATATTCTACTGTTGCGCCGGGATAATTTACTGTTTTGAAATTTCGGCCGCTAAGGTGATTAAAAAGGGTTGTCTTGCCTGCATTAGGGGAGCCAACTAACGTTATGAGTGATGTTTTATCAGTAGTTTGAGAAATCATTTAACCTGGATGCAATCTGCTTCATTTTTCCTTATAGCAATTACAGTTCCTCTAACAGAAAAAGCAAGAGGATCGTTAAAAACGGATTTGTTAATTAATTCTATTTCCTGCCCCGGTGTAAAACCAATTTCTATAATTCTTCTTGATGAAGGATGGTTGCAGTCTATATTATCAATTTCTACTTTTTCGCCGTACTGTAATTGAGAAGCCGTTTTCATTGTTAAGTCCTGTTGAATAATAAGTACACACTATTAAGATTTAATCTATATAAAAATAGGTAGCTTCCTTTCAAATGTCAAGGAAAATTAAATTCCCCGGAACAAAATTATGGTGACTAATTTTTATTTCCCGGCTTGTTTAAATTACTTACTCACGTACGCATAATCCTTCAAGGTCACTGTTTTAATTACGTGAAACATTGAAGGTTTAAGAAAGCAACCTTCAATGTTTTGCCAAATATGCGTAACATAAATTTACTTAAATATTTTGAAAATGAGCGTTCTATATGTTATCTTAACGTTATAGGTTAAAAAATTACTCCCATTTAACTGGATTCCCAATTATTACAGAATGAAGAAGAACAATTACAGTACACCATACAAAGATGTTTTCCTCGATATTGAAAGGAACAAGAATCTACTTCTCTCAAAGTCTCATGCCGTTTATTATAAATTCAACCAATCATCATTAAAGTATTCTTATTTTAGTCCGGCCATTGAAGATCTGACAGGATATTCGAGGGATGAACTTAAGGAATTCGGGTTCGACAGGGCAATCCATAAAGAAATATCGAATGATTTTGAAGAATCTACAGATATGGAGTCAAAGAGTGAGATATTAAAAAAGAAGAATTATTATTCGCGATACTGGATTGAAACAAAAACCGGGAAATGGAAATTGATCGAAAATTATGCTTTTAGAGAACCCGGGGGAAATGGTAATGCAGAATCAGTTAGCGGATTTATGAAGGATGTTACTTCACTTAACAATTATCTTATTTCAATTCTGCAGGAAAAGGAAAGGCTGAATGCAATAATTGAATTGGCAGAAGTAATTATACTTGTTTTGAATAAAGATGGAAATGTTGAGCTTGTGAATCGCAAAGCGTGTGAGGTTTTGGGATATGAAAAAGAAGAAATAATCGGCAAAAACTGGATAGAAAATTTTGTACCGAACAAGGCAAAAAAAAATGTTGAAGAAGTATCAGCAGGAATTTTTGAAGGCAATGAGCAAAAGTACTCCTATTTTGAAAATGCGATCCTAACAAAATCCGGAGAACTAAGAGAAATTGGATGGCATAATAAGCCCTACCGCGATGAAGATGGAAATCTGTTGTTTTTGCTGAGTTCAGGAGAAGACATTACTGATAAGATTAATGAGGGAAAAGTTCAGCAGGTTATTTCAAGTATTCTCCAGGCATCCAATAATGATTCAAAACTGGATGACTTTTTCAATTATATCCACACTGAAATTTCCAAACTGATGAAAGCTGAAAACTTCTATATCGCACTCTATGATAAAACTACCGAGATGATTTCCTTCCCTTATACAGTAGATAAGTTTGATCCTAAATTCCCCCCTAAAAAATTTGGAAACGGACTTACTGAATTTGTATTGAGTAGTGGTAAATCAGCTTTGATTAATAAAGCAAAAGATGATGAACTTATAGGAGAGCAAAAGACTGAAATTATAGGTACACAATCTGCAATTTGGCTGGGGATACCTCTGAAAATTGGAGATTTCACAATTGGCGTGCTTGCTGTACAGGATTATGAAAATGAAAATACCTATACCGAAAAAGAACAAAAAATTCTTGAAGTAATTGCTTATTCAATATCTAGAGCTATTGAAAGAAAAAGACTGGAAGAGGACAGAAGCCAGCTTATTAAAAAGTTAGAGAAAATGAATAGCTCGAAGGATAAATTATTCTCACTGATTTCTCACGATTTAAGAAGCCCGTTTAATTCGCTGCTTGGATTTTCAGAAATCCTCACATCTGAATTTGAATCGCTTACAACGGAAGAAATTAAAGAATATATTCGTGCTATTTACGATTCTTCAAAAAATCTGTATAGCATTACTAATAATTTATTGCAGTTTTCCCGCTTCCAGATGGGTAAAATTGAATATACGCCTGTAAAAATTGATCTGAAGTTTATGGTTAGTAATGTATTAAAACTTCTAAAGGGCAATATTGTTAAGAAGAAACTAAATATTTCCGAAGAAATTCCTGAAGGTATGAATATGTATGTGGATGAAGATATGATGTCATCCATTTTACAGAACCTGATTTCAAATGCAATAAAATTCACCTACAAAAACGGTGATATCAGTATTAAAGCTTCCAGCATTAATATAGATAATAAAACCTTTCTTAAAATTGAAATTGCTGATAGCGGTGTAGGCATCAGCACATCTGATTTATCAAAAATTCTAGAGGGCAATTATTATACAACACCGGGTACTGATAAAGAAATTGGTACCGGACTGGGACTTCCATTAGTCAAAGAATTTATAGCTAAAAATGGAGGCACGCTGGAAATTAAAAGTAAACTAAATGCTGGCAGCACATTTACATTTACAGTCCCTCAGTCCAAATAATAATTTCCCCTGAAAATCACCCGTGAACTTAATTCAACAAAAAGCAGAATCAATAATAAATAAACATTTAAAAGCAGCGGAGAGTTACGGACTTTCTTTTTCCACGATTTCCAAAGCCGTCTATAATTATGAATCTGTAGTAAGTGATGGCAATGATAAAGTTAAATTACAGGTGTATTTCGGTAAGAAAGGGAACAAAGTTGTTTTACAAGGGAATAAAGAATCAGGCCTATATAAAAAATTAAGGGAACTGGTATTTGGGGAAGATTTATTCTCAAATGAAATTGCTGATGTTAAGGAACCTGAAATTTACATCGGGACAGATGAATCGGGCAAAGGTGATTATTTTGGTCCGCTGATAATTGCAGGTGTGTTTGTTAATGCTGAAACTATTCGTAAGCTAAGAATTGCAGGAGTAAGAGATAGTAAAGATCTGAATGAAACCGCTATAAGAGAGACAGCAACTGAAATAAAAAAAATAATAGGTGATGCATACAATATCATTATGATCACGCCTGAAAAGTACAATGAACTTTATCTAGATTTCAAAAATGTCAATAAACTTCTCGGCTGGGCACACGCAAAGGTACTCGAAAATATTCTGGAAAAATTTCCTGCTACCGAAGCTATTAGCGATAAATTTGGAAACGAAAAATATATCATAGATTCATTGCAGAAAGAGGGCAAAAATTTAAATCTCATCCAGGTAACAAAAGCTGAAAGATTTACTGCCGTGGCGGCGGCATCAATTCTTGCCCGGGATAAGTTTAATAAGTGGTTTGAGAAAAAAAACAAAGAATTAAAAGTTCAGCTGCCAAAAGGTGCTTCAACCGCTGTAGAGCAAAAAGCAGTTGATCTTAAAAATAAGTTTGGCAGAGAATTTTTGCTTAATTTAGTGAAATTGCATTTTAAGACAACTAAAAAAATAAATTTATAAAACAAAATTATGGCAACGACTAAAAAAATAAAAAGAATTGGTTTATTAACCGGGGGGGGAGATTGTCCCGGGTTGAATGCTGTTATCAGGGGAGTTACAAAACCTGCCCAAGACTACGGAATGACAGTTTATGGAATACTGGATGGTTTTGAAGGCCTTGTTGAAGGTAAAGCGGTTGAACTTCGTGATCAGGATGTATCTGGAATACTTTCCCGTGGCGGAACAATTTTAGGCTCTTCTAATAAGGGGGACCCGTTTCACTGGCCAGTTGAAAAGAATGGAAAAATAACAATTGGGAACATGGCTCAGGAAGCTCTAAAAAATTATGATGCCTGGAACCTTGATGCATTAATTGCAATTGGTGGTGATGGTACAATGCATATCTGTAATAAGCTTGGCAAGTTGGGAATGAATATAGTAGGGGTACCAAAAACAATTGATAATGATCTTGATGCTACGGACATAACCTTTGGACATGATTCAGCCATATATGTGGTGATGGAAGCCCTGGACAGGCTGCATACAACCGCGTCATCACATCATAGAGTTATTGTTGTGGAAGTGATGGGAAGATATGCAGGTTGGATAGCTCTTAACGGCGGACTTGCAGGCGGTGCAGATATAATTCTAATTCCTGAGTTTCCTTTTTCCTGGGAAAAAGTTTATGATAAAATTCGTAAGCGTGAACTAATGGGTAAAAAATTCAGTCTGGTTTGTGTTGCTGAAGGCGCAAAGCCCAAGGATGGAGAAATGGTAGTAAAAGCAAAAGATATTCGCCGACATGATCCTGTGCAACTTGGTGGAATCGGTGAAGTTGTTGCAAAAAAAATACAGGAAAATACCGGAAGAGAGACCCGGGTTACTGTGCTGGGACATTTACAACGAGGCGGCAGTCCAACACCTTTCGATCGGATTTTAGCAACTAAATTTGGTGCTTTCGCAATAGATCTGGTTTCAAAGAAAAAATTTGGTAGAATGGTGGCTTTGAAAGGAAACGAAGTTAAAAATGTAAAAATTGAAGATGCGATTGCCAGGCAGAAATTGGTAAAATCGACTACTCAGGCAGTAACAGCTGCCAAAGCTGTCGGAATATCTTTTGGCGTTTAAGCTGAATTTTCCTTTCACATATAGTTGATTTTACTTTTCCCAAACTATATATTTGATACTCTTTTTGACAGCAATTCTTGTATGGAGAATTGAACGGGGGCTTAGCTCAGCTGGTTTAGAGCACCTGCCTTACAAGCAGGGGGTCATTGGTTCGAATCCATTAGCCCCCACCATTAGATCCTTGACTTATAATGAGTTGAGGATTTTTATTTTTAATATAAATCAGGATGGGTTTTAAATGTTCTTTTTAAAGAATGCGGCTTTTTACAACTAGTTATTTTGAATTTCCCCAAATTAGAAACTCTTTATACCCTCTTCTACACTGCCCACCACATTGAAATATTCTAAAGTGCCTGATAAAGCCAATACTGTGTGTGCGATAGAGGCCGGTTTTACTATGCGAAGTTCACCTCCAATTTTAGCAACCTTTTTTAGGGTAACAACCAATACTCCGATAAATGTTGAGTCAATAAACTCGCACTGTGTTAAATCAATTATTATTTTCTGAAATCCCCTTTCAATATCATCATTAAGAATATTTCTCAGCATTTCTGCTTCCTTATAGGTTGCACGAGTGAGATTTACAGTTTCGATGGTGACATCTTCAACTGTATTTTTTTCAAAGTCTTCCATTTTAGTTCCCTGAATAGTTAGCTAAGCAAAAATATCCTTTTAGATGATTATTCAGATTAGTAAATCTAATCAGATCTAAAAGTTAATAAATCAATGACCCTTCTTCCAATTGGAGAAGTGAAACTACCTTTTTAATGAAAACGGTTTTTTTCTCCTGTTTTTCTAAATTTCCTCCGATCGGAAACTTTTTACACCATCTTCAACACTGCCTACGACGTTGAAATAATCTAAAGTTCCTGATTGCGTCAATATTGTGTTTGCGTTAGAAGTCGGCTTTATTATGCGAATTTCACCTCCAATTTTAGCAATCTCTTTTAGGGTAACAACCAGTACTCCTATAAAAGTTGAGTCTATAAATTCGCACTGTGTCAAATCAATTATTATTTTCTGAAATCCCTGTTCTATATCATTGTCAAGAATTTTTTTCAGTATTCCTGCCTCTTCAAAGGTCGCACGAGTGAGGTTTACTGTTTCGACAGCGACATCTGCAATTACATTTTTTTCAAAGTTTTCCATTTTACTCTCCTGAAAGATTAGCAAACCTAAATATTATTTTAGATTATTTTCCGAAATAGTGCAACTAATGAGAATTTATACCGATTAAAAAAATCGATGCCCTTCTCCCAATTAAGGTAGTGAATTGCCTTTTCAATATAACTATGGGAGATCGGTAAAATCCGTTCAATAAACATCCTTGTAATAAGATTAAAAAAAGATCTTTCCAAAATAATGAATATATTCCGGTAATTTTATCAAACAGAAAATTTGTGCGAGGTCGTGATAATTGTTGGTACGCAGAGCAAAATAATAGTTAAGATTGCGTAGATGAAATTATTCGAATGAAACCTAAGTAATTGTATTTGATTTGTCAATTAAGTAAGTCTTAGAAAGATTACAAATATTTTGTTAATTCTTACTTCACATTAATGTGAAAAATTTGCACACTATGTATCATAATTATACTCTCTTTTTCTGAACTTAACTTAATATATTGCAATTACCTAAAAAAACGGATTTTATGGAAAAGACTTTTGTGGCCTGGTTATTGATTCCTTAACCTTTGGAGAATAATATAAATTAAATAAGGCTAGATTTATGAAGAAATTAGTATATAAAATGATAGTATTGATGGGGATTTCTGTTCTATTCTTCGGATGTTCAGATAGCAACAATCCTGTTACATCTTCAGGAAGCACTGGAATTTTGAAAATAACGATGATAGATAGCCCCGCAAACTATTCTCAGGTTAACATAGTTGTCGATAGCGTACAGGCACATATATCCACTGGCGACAGTACCAGTGGTTGGTACACACTTAATAATATTCCAGCCACTTATGATTTATTAACTCTTGTGAATGGCGCTAATGCTGTAATAGGGCAGGACACATTACCTGCAGGAAATTATTCACAAATCAGATTATATATTGGTAGTGGAAGTAATATAGTTTCAAATGGACAAACCTATAACCTCAAAACCCCTAGCGGCAGTCAAAGCGGGGTAAAACTTAACATCCATGCAAATATACAGGCAGGGTTTACTTATAATCTTACAATAGACTTTGATGCAAACAAATCAATTGTAAAGACAGGGTCACCAACTAATCCTAAATATATACTTAAGCCGGTTATTAGAACTGCAGCCAACGCAACAACCGGAATAATTTCCGGTACTGTTTCACCTGACAGCGTATCAACAAATGTATGGGCAATAACGGGAACAGATTCCTCCTCTTCTTCAACGGATATAACGGGCGGATTCAAATTATTGTATTTGCCTCCAGGTACATATGATGTTGTCATAGCGCCAAAGGATACTTTAATATACCGTGATTCAACAATTACTAATATTGCTGTTACTGCATCCGGCACTACAAATCTGGGAACTATAATACTTACCCATAAATAATTTTTCAGAATATTATATTAAAAAGGCTTGGCTATATCAAGCCTTTTTTAATTCTAAAAATAAAAACACAATCCCTGATAAATATTCTAAAATGTATTGTATAAATTTGTTATAATTTCCCATAAAAATTTACACTGACTGTTAATGTATTATTACAAGACATTTTGGTATCAACCATAAACTATAGCTATCGTCGCCTGTGCAATCTTGGGCACTGGATTATAGCAATAATCCAACAATTATTTGTTTAAAATAAATAAGGATGGACTTTCAATATCCTTTTAAATGTATTAGGCTATTCATTGTAAAGAAGGCGTTTTTTTAACAGCTTAGTATTTTGAATTTCCCCAAATCAGAAACTTTTTAGCCCTTCTTCAATATTGTCTACGACATTGAAATAAGCTAAAGTTCCTGATGTTGCTAATATAGTGTTTGTGAAAAAGGCCGGTTTTATTATACGAAGTTCACCTCCAATTTCAGCAACCTTTTTTAGGGTAACAACCAATACGCCTATAAATGTTGAGTCAATAAAATCGCACTGTGCTAAATCAATTATTATTTTCTGAAATCCCTTTTCTATATCATCGTTAAGAATATTTTTCAACATTCCTGCCTCCTCATATGTTGCACGAGCAAGATTTACAGTTTCGACAACGACATCTTTAAATATACTTTTCTCAAAGCCTTCCATTTAACCTCCTGAAAAATTAGCTAAGCTAAATTTTCTTTTAGATTATTTCCCAAAATAGAACAACTAAAATTATTTTAATAAATCTTGCAGTAATGTTGTCTGCCCTTAGTTCATAAAGATATTGCTAATCTAGGGTTTCCATTTACAAACCATTTTACTATCATAAATACAATAATTGCAGCAATAACACTCACCAGCCCGATCGGTTTCCCCCGATCAAGTGTTTAATTTTGCATAATTGGTTGACAATAGCAATAAATGTGCTGGATTATTTATTTAAAGGTATGTTTCATTGAGTTAACGGTCAGAAATTTCTTATTTTGAACAATTTCCAATCTTATGGCAGTAGTTAAAATTACCCATCATGACTACATTTGTTGCCTTCCAAAACTGTCGCTACGACCGTCTATGCAATCCTAGGCACTGGATTATAACAATAAATCAATTGTATTTTTAGCAATATTTCAATTGATATTATTCCTTCAATAAAAATCATGCCAGCATTAATCTTGCTAATCTAATTTGAAGTCCAAATAAATAAAGTATGGCATGTCTTTTGCTTTTTCCAGAATGGTAACTTTTGCTTGTTTAGATCCAAAACATCTGATTTATTTTCACTGACAACAAATTGATTTAAAAATGAATTTTATCAGGTTAAAAAGACAAATTGGACATCAAAAACAGAACCAGTGGAGTGTAACTTATTAATTTGCAAGGGAGAGCTATTGCCATACATGCAGGGGGTCGTAGGTTTGAATCCTTCTGCCCCCAACATTGGATCCTTGACTTTTCATAAGTTGAGGATTTTTTATTATGGAGAAATACTGCTTGCAAAAGATTATCCAGTGAATTTTGCCTTCCTAACCAGCAATGCTCTAAACTATTACTTCAAATCAAAATTTCTAAATCTAATTACATTTAGTTAAATTAGAGTGATAAAAATTTTTACGGATTTAATATTTATGCGCACAATTTATTTAAGAAAAGAAGAAGGGAGTACTTTTAGAAAAGTGCTTTTGGATATGGCGTATTTGTCATCTCATAAAAAGATCAGGTTTCCGCAGTACAAGTTTGAAGAAGGTTTATATCTTTTATGTAAACAAAAGGGGAGTGAAACTGTAGAAAAATATTTCCTGACAAAAGATAAAGTGGTTAGTCAGGATAAAGATTTTTTCTATTTTGCTTTTCCATTTAAAGCTACTCAGGTAGAGAATTATTCAGATTGAAACAGGAAAAGTCTCTCACACAAAATGAGAGACTTTTAGTAAAATTACCAGCCGCCTCTTCCGCCGCCGCCTCTGCTGTTTCCGCCTCTTCCGCCGCCGCCTCTGCTGTTTCCACCTCTTCCGCCAGGTCTGCGACTGTCATTTTTAGGGCGTGCTTCATTCACAACAATTTTTTTCCCTTTTACTTCTTTTGTATTCAAAGTTGAGATTGCTTTTTGAGCATCACTAAGGCCCGGCATCTCAACAAAGCCAAATCCTTTTGAATCCCCGGAGAACATATCACGTATAACTTTTACGCTTTTAATCTGACCAAATTCTGAGAATAAACCTCTTAGATCGTCATCGGTTACTTCATTAGACAAATTGCCAACGAAAATATTCATTGCTTTTCCTTTTTATTTGTAATTGGTAAGTAAATTGCTATTTGCAGGTAGTATTAAGGATTCCGATGTGCTATTCAAGGGATATTCTTAAAAGAATATGCAAATAAAAATCACCTGTTAGGTGACTTTTGCGGGGCCGACGAGACTCGAACTCGCGACCTCCTGCGTGACAGGCAGGCGTTCTAACCAACTGAACTACGACCCCGGTTAAATTTTTGTAAGAACTAAATCTTGCAGAATTTAGACTTTAAATATTCGTTTTTTTTCAGAAACATCAAAGTTTTTCTAAATATTTTTTATAAGAGCGGGCAACGGGGTTCGAACCCGCGACATCCAGCTTGGGAAGCTGACACTCTACCAACTGAGTTATGCCCGCAAATGATTAAAGAACGAAGCTATTTCATATTTCAGGACCCTATGACATCCATCCCGACCTTCCGCAGGCAAGTCCTAAGGAGTTCTCATTTGCCTGTTTTCGCTCCGTAGTAGCGACATATTTGTAAAAGTAGAATCCCCGGAAAACCGGAACCCCGTAGGGGTTCAATAAATAATTAGACTAAAATCTTTATATAATATTTTTTAATCTTTCTGTTACCAAATTATTGAAGTTGTACACTATGGCGGGTTATGCCCGCAATAACTCCAAATATCCAGATTTCAGGTATTATTGTCAAATCATTTCATTTTCACTTTTCTTTTTGCTTGTTAATACATTTTGCGCTATTATAAAATGGTGTTTTTAAGGGGGATTAAACTATTGAGACAAATTATTTATAGGTCTTCCCATAGATATGTAAATTATTATAAACCCATTTTGTTCTTTCCTCTTTAAATGCTTATTGATTAAATATATAAGTCAGGGAAACAAATGAAAAAGAGGTTCTCTCACATTTCCCGCGAAGAAGAAAAACCCACAAATGATACATCATTTAATACTCCTGAATGGCTGGAAGCAATTTTTGAAGGATCGAGAGACGCTATTTTCGTATCTGATATTGATTCAAGATTTGTTATTGTCAACCAGGCCGCATCCGATTTAACCGGGTATTCAAAGAATGAACTCCTTAATATGGAAATCCCGGCTTTACATGAGCCAATGGATCTAAAGGCTTATGAATCATTTCACCAGAAAATACTTAATGGCGAAGAAATATTGACGGAAGCAAAAATTTTAAGAAAGGATGGAAAGAAAATTGATGCGGAATTCAATAATAAAAGACTAGAAATTGAAAATGCAGTTTTCATGCACACGACTGCACGAGATATTTCGGATCGAAGAAAATCCGAATTATTATTAAGAGTAAGTGAAGAAAGATACCGTGACCTTGTTGAAAACAGCAGCGACCTGATGTGTACTCACGACCTTAAAGGAAATATTTTATCTGTTAACACGAGCGCCAAAGAAATCACCGGGTATTCTGAAAAAGAACTAATTGGAATGAACCTGCAATATTTAATTGTGCCGGAGTCTAGAAATCAGTTTGATGTTTATCTGAACACTATTAAGCAATACGGATTTGCTAATGGCGATATGGCAATTCTGACAAAGAAAGGTGAAAGACGCATCTGGAAGTACAGGAATTCTCTACGAACAGGTGCGAATATAGCCGCACCGATTGTGCGCGGTATGGTTACCGATATAACCATCGAAAGGTTAAAAGAAAAGAAGCTAAAAAATAGTGAAGAAAAATACCGAAAATTGGTCGAATTATCGCCTGATGCAGTTTTTATCCATTTGAATGGGAAAATTAAGTTTTTGAATAACTCAGCGGTAAGTTTGTTTGAGGCTAAACATAAAAATGATCTTTATGATAAGGAAATATTAAGCCTGGTACATAATGATTATAAGAGTTCTGTAATACAGAGAATAACTGCTTTAACAGAAGATGAAATAGAAGTCCCCACTATTGAAGAGAAACTTGTTACTCTTAAGGGGCGTGTCTTTGATGCTGAAGTTACGGAAGTGCATATTACTTTATACGGTGAAAAATGTGTGCTGGTTGTAGCAAGAGATATTTCTGAAAGAAAAATTGCTGAAGAAATAATAAAAAGCAGTGAAAAACGCTATCGCAATTTATTTGAAAATGCCGGCACGGCAATTATGGAAGAGGATCTTTCCGATGTAAGAGCATATATCAAAGAGTTAGAGGGAAAAGGGATTAGTGATTTTCGGAAATATTTTAATGAAAACACAGATGAGGTTATTAAATGTGCCGCAATGGTTAAACTACTTGATGCCAATAAGGAAGTTTTGAACCTATTAAAAGCAAAAAACAAAAATGAAGTATTTAAAAATTTGTCCCATTACTTTATTGAGGAATCATTGCCCTCTACAAGGCAGGAATTAATTGAACTGGCGGATGGGAAATTAAGAGTTGATGGGGAAGTACCAATTAGAGACCTGGAAGGTAGGATAATAAATACCCTCTTTCAATTAACTGTAGTTCCCGGGTATGAAGAATCGTGGGGAAGAGTATTATTTTCTTTTATAGAAGTAACTGATAAGATCTCAATATTAAATGAACTTAGATTGTCAGAGGAAAAGTTCAGTAACTTATTCCATTCATCGCCCATCTCAATGTCTATTGAAAATGATAAAAATATAATTATGGATATAAATAAAAATTTTGAGATTATAACGGGTTACAGCCGGGAAGAAGTAATAGGGCACACCAGGGAAGAAATGAAATTATGGTGTGA
Source organism: uncultured Bacteroidota bacterium (assembly GCA_963783855.1). Classification (GTDB taxonomy): domain Bacteria; phylum Bacteroidota; class Ignavibacteria; order Ignavibacteriales; family Ignavibacteriaceae; genus JAKAGZ01. Next base: position 200,544 of record CAWAPE010000004.1, on the reverse strand, counting down.
TGATAGTCAAAGAGTTCTTATCGGCAAGCAGCTGATGGCAAAGGGCTTTTTACAAAATGTTGAATTTAGTTTCTGGAAAAAATCGGGCGAAATTGGGCACGGCTTACTGTCTGCGATAGTAATACAGCTTGGAGGAAAGCCCGCAAAGATTACGGCAGTATTGGATATTACTGATCGTAAACTTGCCGAGGAAAATTTAATTTTCTCCAAAAATCAGTTAATGAACCTGTATATTCACTTAAATGACATAAGAGAAAATGAAAGAATGGGTATATCCCGTGAGCTTCATGATGAACTTGGCCAATCATTAACTGCCTTGAAAATGGATCTGAATTGGGTAAAAGAAAAATTTGAAGATAATATTGATTTGATGAAAAAGACTAAGACTATGATTGAATTAACAAATGAGATGATAAAAAATGTGCAGCGGATATCCTCTGAATTACGTCCAGGAATTTTAGATGACCTTGGATTAATTTCCGCAATAGAGTGGTATGTTACAGATTTTGAGAAACGCGCTGAAGTTCGTTGCAATCTGGAGTTAAAAGAGATCCCTGAATTACTTCCTAAAGTGCAATTAACTTTGTTCCGCATACTGCAGGAAGGATTAACAAATGTCAGCAGGCATGCTAAGGCTAAAAATATTAAAATAGGTCTTTATTCGGAAACTGGTAGGGTATATCTCGAAATCTCTGATGATGGAATAGGTATTAGTGAAACGGAAAAAAAATCAATTAAATCACTTGGACTAATAGGTATGCAGGAGAGATTAAACCAATTTGATGGAGAATTTGAAATTAAATCATCACAAAATAACGGTACAACGTTAAAGATAAGTGTACCGGAAAAATTTATGAGGTCTGAATGAATGTGCTGATTGCAGATGATCACGCCATTGTGCGAGAGGGGATAAAGCAATTTTTAATCGGAATGGGTAATGTCAATAATGTGCAGGAAGCATCGGATGGAAACGAAGCTCTATCAAAAATAGAAAACGAAAAATATGATTTTGTAGTGCTGGATATCTCAATGCCCGGAATGTCTGGCCTGGATATTTTACAGGAGTTAAAAATTAAAGATGAAGATGCGCATATACTCATTCTTAGTATGCATCCGGAGGAACAATATGCAGTCCGTGCACTAAAGTTAGGTGCATCAGGGTATTTATGCAAAGATAGTGTTTATGAAGAACTGGCTGAAGCAATAGAAATAATATCGAAAGGGGGAAGATATATTACGGCATCGCTGGCGAAAAAGGTGACTATGGATAAAATAGAAAACAAATTACCTTATCCACACGAAAACCTTTCGGATAGAGAATTCCAGGTTATGCTTTTGATTGCAGAGGGAAAATCTCTAAAAGAAATTTCTGAAGAACTCTGTCTTAGTGATAAAACAATAAGTACTTACCGTACGCGGATTTTGGAAAAAATGGATATGTCTAATAATGCTGAAATTATTCGGTATGCAATTAATAATAAATTGATTGAGTGAGGTTATAGGTTGGGCTAAAGCCCGGAATTAATCTTCGCTAATTTTATAACCCCCATCTAAAGATGGGGGCAAATATTGAAATTTTAATAATCCATATCATCTCATTAGCCCCGACCTTATGATAGTGGGCTAAAGCCCGAAATTATTTTTTTGCTAAATTTTATCACTAAAGATGGGGGCTATTTTGAAATTTAATTTTTATTATATCCATCAAAAGATAGGGGCAATTTGAGAATTTTAATAATCCATATCATCTCATTAGCCCCGACCTTATGATAGTGGGCTGAAGCCCTAAATTATTTTTTTGCTAATTTTATAACCCCCATCTAAAGATGGGGGCAATTTTGAAATTTTAATAATCAATATCATCTCATTAGCCCCGACCTTATGATAGTGGGCTAAAGCCCGGAATTAATCTTCGCTAATTTTATAACCCCCATCTAAAGATGGGGGCAATTTTGAAATTTTAATAATCAATATCATCTCATTAGCCCCGACCTTATGATAGTGGGCTGAAGCCCTAAATTATTTTTTTGCTAATTTTATAACCCCCATCTAAAGATGGGGGCAAATTTTAAAATTTTAATAATCAATATCATCTCATTAGCCCCGACATTTATGTCGGGGGTTGAATTAACCCTAAAACCATTTGGCTTTAGCCAAATTTTATTATTAACAAATATTTTTTATTTTTATAGAAATCTATCAAACACACCAAATTGAAATGCCTTATATCAACATTTATCTACACATAATCTGGTCAACTAAAAATAGAGCAAAACTTATAACCAGAGAATTAAAACCCTTATTGCTTGAGCATATTCAAAGCAATGCTAATAAAAAAGGTATCTATATAGACTCAGTTAATTGTGTATCTGATCATATACATTTTTTAATTTCTCCCGGGAGTGATCAATCTGTGAGCAAAATAGTGCAATTAATAAAAGGGGAATCATCCCATTGGGTGAATAAAAATAAATTATTAAAGGTAAAGTTTGAATGGCAGGATGAATATATAGCTGTTTCTGTGAGCAAATCGATATTGGGGAAGGTTAGGGAATATATTGCTATTCAGGAGGAACATCATAGGCAAAAGAGCTATACCGAAGAAGTTGAGGAATTCAGGAATAAATATGGGTTTAAGTTTTTGAAAAAAGATAGTGAATAGTTGGGCTAAAGCCCTTTGTTTGGTAGTTAAATCTTTTCATCCCCCATCTAAAGATGGGGGCAATTTTGTAATCTAAATAATTATAATCACCTTATTATCCCTGAATTTCTGGTCTGGGAGGAATTTCTCAATAGCCCCGACCTTCAGGTCGGGGAATGATTTTCCCAAATGATTATTATTTGGCTTTAGCCAAAATTTATTAAATATCGTTGGGCTGAAGCCCGGAATAAGTATCTGCTAATTTTATCGCCCCTATCTAAAGATGGGGGCTATTTGAGAACATTAATATTTATTATTCCATTACCTCCAACCTTATGATAGGGGGCTAAAGCTCGGGATTGGTTTTTGCTAAATTTTATCACTAAAGATGGGGGCTATTGTGAAATTTAGTTTTTATTATATCCAACAAAAGATAGGGGCAATTTGAGAATATTAATATTTATTATCCCACTAGCCCCGACCCTGCCTACCGGACAGGCAGGCTTCAGGTCGGGGGATAAATAAACCGCAACCGCCTTCCGGCTTTAGCCAAGAACCCTTGTAATATATCCCCTACAACAGAATAAGATTACTCCCTACATACATTATTAGATATTATTATAATTTCTACTTGCAATATTTATTACTTATTCGGGTAAAATTATGAGAATAATATTAGTGGATGATTCGGAAATTGTTCGCCAGAGAATCCGGGAATCACTAATTAGCCTTAACGACGTACAAATAGTTGCTGAGGCTAAAAATGGGGTTGAAGCGGTAAGTGTGATTACTGACAACAAAGCAGATTTGGTTATCCTTGATATCCGAATGCCGGAAATGAACGGGTTTGAAGTATTGAAAAAAATTCGCGCAGATAAGAACGGGACAAAAATATGTATTTTTACCAACTATCCTTATATACAGTATAAAGAAAGATGTATGGCTGCAGGAGCTGATTATTTCTTTGATAAGAACCAGGACTTTGAGGAAATAAAAAAACTTATTTTAAAATTGCAGGCGGAAAAAATTAAACCGTAAAATAGTTAATATTTAATGCATAGCTAAATTTTTTAATGAGGGCTAATTGTCTAACATTAATAAAAAACAAATAATTACAATTAATATCCTTTCGGTTATTATTGTAATAATTGGTGTCTATATATTTAATGGATATAGTGAAAGATCAATCCGCAACAATAAACAACTTGAACTCAAAGCAATTGCCGGATTAAAAATAAATCAAATAGTTGGGTGGAAAAAAGAAAAAATTGGCGACGCAAATGTATTCTCAGGACTCTCTACAGTTAAAAGTTCTGCGGAAGATTTGTTATCCGGTAAATATAATGGTACCAGTGAAAAACATTTGCGTAATTTTCTGGAAAAATTAAGCAGTGTTTATCAATATTACAACATATCTCTTGTTACAACAAATGGAGAAATTCTACTCTCACTTAAAAACAATATTAAAATAGATCCCACTGTTTTCCCTTTTATTATTAAATCGGTTGAACGTAAAGAAATCATCTTTACAAATTTTTATAGAAATATTGATACTAACGAAATCCATTGTCAAATTATTGCCCCGATCTTCAGTTCCGGCAAAAAGGTAGTTGCGTTATTGGTGCTATCAATTGACCTTAATAGATTTTTATTCCCTTTAATACAGTCCTGGCCCACTCCAAGTAAAACATCCGAAACTTTAATTATCCGCAAAGATGGGGATGATGTTCTTTTTCTAAATAGCTTACGTTTTCGTAAAAATGCCGCTTTAAATCTGCGAATTCCTTTGACAAACAAGAAGGTTCCGGCCGTTCAGGCTGTATCGGGCTATAAAGGTATATGGGAGGGCATAGATTACAGAGATCATGATGTCCTTTCGTACATTAGCCCTATACAGGACACCCCCTGGTTTATGATATCAAAAATTGATAAGAGCGAAATTTACGGTGAGCTTTATGTACGTGAAATCATCATCATCATCAGTACTTTAATACTAATTCTATTTATTACCGTCGGACTCTACTGGTTTTATCATTATCGACAGAGAAATCTATTTAAAAATTTATACGAAGTTGAAAAACAATTTCACGCCATTGAAAAGGAATTCCGGACAACGCTGTACAGTATTGGCGATGGGGTAATTACAACGGATAAAGCCGGTATTGTTAAATATATGAATAAGGTTGCAGAAGATTTAACAGGATGGAAGGAATCTGAAGCATCTGGTGAAGATTTAGGTAAAGTATTTAATATAATAAGTGAAGATACTCGTATTGAATGTAAAAGCCCGGTTAATAAAGTTATAGAAAATGGTTTGATAGTCGGACTTGCCAATCATACAATGTTAATATCCAAACAAGGGAGAGAAATACCTATTGCAGACAGCGGCGCGCCAATTAAAAATGAATCAGATGAAATTATTGGAGTCGTATTGGTTTTCAGGGATCAGGTAAAAGAGCGTGCAACTCAAAAAATGATTGTTGATAATATGAATAAGTACAGAAACTTATTTAATAGTATTCGAGATTCAATTCTTGTAGCAGATGGGAACCGAAAAATTGTTGATTTTAATCCTGCATTTGTTGAATTATTTGGATTTGGAGCAAATGATTTGTTAGGTAAGGATACATCGATTGTTTATGAAAGCAAAGAAGAATTTATTGAAATGGGGAAAAAGATTAAGGAAAACATCGGTAATCCTAATTTTGTAAATACAATTAATTATAAAAAAAAGAACGGTGATGTATTCCCGGGCGAAACCACAGCATTTTTTCTAAAAGATAAAAATGGTGAAACGGTGGGGCTTATTGGCTTAATCCGGGATATAACTGAAAGAAGGGCAGCAGAAAATAAATTACTTCACCTTAACAGAATTTATTCTTTCCAGAGTAATATCAACCAGGCGATAGTAAGAATCCATGACTTAAATGAATTATTAAACGACGTATGTCTGATTGCAATAGAAGAAGGGAAATTCCAGAGTGCGTTTGCCGGGATTTACAACAGTAACTTTGATGGAATTAAAATATTTAGTAAAGCAGGGGAATTAAATAAAAAACTAGATGATTTTGAATTGGAATTGTTTGTTCATCCCGGTAATCAAAATAGAATAATTACTAGTATAAATAGCGGCAAACTTTATATCTCGAATGATATTTCAATTGACACGGAGATAAACCCGGAATGGAAAGATAATTTTATTTCACTTGGTTTTAATTCCTTCGCGATATTGCCCTTAAAAACTGCCGGAAAAGTAAGCGGGTTTTTCTGTGTTTTTTCAAACGGGAACAACATTTATGATGATTCTGAGATTAGTGTTCTCACTGAAGCCATAAACGATATTTCATTTGCCCTGGAATTTATTAATAAAGAATATGAAATAAAAAAACAAAGGGACGAACTGCAGAATTATTTTGAAAATGATATTTCAGCAGATTACGTGACGACAGTTGACGGGAAAATTCTGGACGCAAATAGAACCTTTCTGGAAATGTTCGGAATTTCTGATAAAAAAAGTCTGGAGAATTATAACTTTACTGATTTTTATATAGATCCCCGAGAAAGGGTAATACTGCTTGATGAGCTTAGAAAAAAGAAAATTGTCAAAAATTTCAGAACTGATTTCCAAACATTAACTAATGAAGTAATAAACACACTTTTAATGACAGTCGGTGATTTTAACGATTCGGGAGAACTTATAAAAACCCGTGGCTATGTTGTTGATATTACAAATCAAATTAAAAGTGAGGAAAAACTGCTAGAAAGTGAAAAATTTCTGTTAGAAACTCAGAAGATTGCAAAACTTGGTACATATAAGATGGATATAAAAGAAAACAGATGGGAAAGCTCGGAATTATTGGATGATATTTTTGGAATCGATGCTGATTATGATAAATCGGCAGAAGGATGGAAAAATATAATTCACCCGGAATGGCAGGAAGAAATGTATAATTACCTTTTGACGGAGGTATTTGGGAAGAAAAATAAATTTGATAAGCAATATAAAATAATCAGATTAAATGATAATGAAGAAAGATGGGTACACGGATTGGGTGAACTTATTTTTGATGAAAACGATATACCAATAATGATGATTGGCACAATAAAAGACATTACAGAACAAAAATTAGCTGAACTGGAAATAAATAGGCTTAATCGCGTTTATGCCGTATTAAGTAATATAAACCAGGCAATTGTAAGGATAAAGGATGAGAATATTCTTTTTGCTGAAATTTGCAGAATAGCGGTTGAATATGGGAAATTTAAACTGGCCTGGGCTGGCAGAGTAAATTATGAAACAAATATAGTTGAAGTTGTCGCGTCTGCGGGAGATACAGAAAAATACCTGGACGAAGTAATTATTGATCTAAATGATAAGAAAACGGGGCAGGGACCGACAGGAAGCGCAATAAAAATGGGTAAGCATATGATTGTTAATGATATCAAAAATGATGAAAGTATGCTGCCATGGAGAGACAGAGAATTAAGCCTTGGTTACAGATCAACCGCGGCATTTCCAATTAAGATTGAAAATAAAATTGTAGGATCAATGACATTATGTTCAGGTCAAAAGCATTTTTTCAAAGAAAAGGAAATAGAACTTCTGGATGAAATGGCTATGGATATTTCCTTTGCTCTGGAATACATAAAGGTTGAAGAAGAGAGCGGGAAAGTACTTGGGGAGCTTAAAAAACTTTCAACGGCAGTAGAACAAGGTCCCGCTTCAGTTATGATTACTGATCCGTATGGTAACATTGAATATGTTAATAAAAAATTTTCAAATATTTCAGAGTATACATTTGAAGAAGTTAAAGGTAAAAAGCCGAATATATTAAAATCAGGTTTCCAGGATGAAAAGTTTTATGAAAATCTCTGGCAAACAATATTAGAAGGCAAAGAATGGAAAGGAGATTTACAGAACAAGAAAAAGTCCGGTGAATTATTTTGGGAATCTGTGCTGATTTCACCTCTTGTTAACAGTCAGGGTGATATAACTCATTTTGTAGCTATCAAAGAAGATATTACAGAGAAGAAATTAAATGAAGAGTCACTGAAATTATTCCGTTCACTTGTCAATCAAACGAGTGATACTATTGAAATTCTTGATCCGGTTACGGGACAGTTTATTAACTGCAATGATAAAGCCTTTCAGTCGCTGGGGTATACCAGGGAAGAGTTTTTATCTATGAAAGTAATGGATATTGATCCAAATATTACAATGGATAGCTTTTCAGAAATGTTGACTAAGTTTAGCGATTCAGAAAGTGTACTTATAGAAAGTATTCATCGTAGAAAAGATGGGACTGAATTTCCGGTTGAATTAAACATGCAATTTGTAAAACTGGTACGTGAATATATAATTGTGGTAGGGCGCGATATTACTAAACGAAAGATTGAAAAAGAGGAATTAATAAAAGCAAAGGAATTAGCCGAACAATCGAACAAACTAAAGGATGCGTTTATCGCAAATATGTCACATGAAATAAGAACTCCGTTAAATGGAATATTGGGGTTGGCGGGTATTATTTGGGAATCTTATTACGATGTTATAAAACCAGATGACAGGGAGCTTTTTGATGGAATTGATTCCTCCAGTAAGCGCATAATAAGAACTGTTGACATGATTCTGAATTACTCAAGGTTGCAGGTGGGTGAATATTTTGTCGATTTACAGGAAGTTGATTTATTGGAACTCTGTAACGCCTTAATAATTGAACACAAATCGTCCGCAAATTATAAATCGCTTCAACTTTCCGTAGAAAATAATTGTGGTGCATGTATTATTAAAACAGACAATTACTCGGTTACACATGTAATATCTAATTTATTAGATAATGCAATTAAGTATACCAAGAAGGGATTTGTTAAAGTCATTATTCACAAGAATAAACAGGATGAAATATTACTTTCAATTCAGGACAGTGGTATTGGAATAGGCGATGAATATTTGAAACATATGTTTGAGCCATACAGGCAGGAACAAATGGGGTATGGAAGAGCGTATGAGGGAGTTGGGCTGGGATTGTCACTTGTCAAAAAACTCCTTGAACATATCAATGCAACTATTAAAGTTGAAAGTGAGAAAGATAAAGGAACAACCTTTACTATAAATTTTGGAAAACAAGCAAAACTGGCTTCGGTAAAAGATGTCCCTGTTAAAGTACACAATAAAAGAGTAGAACATAAAAACACTGAGGAAAAGGTGCTCCTTTTAGTTGAGGATGATGAAATTAATCAGTTAACTATAAAGAAAGGGATTGAAAAAGAATATAAAGTACTTGTAGCAGATTCAGCAGCTGGAGCAATAAAAATATTGGAATCAAACAAAGTTGATTTAATATTGATGGATATTTCAATCAGGGGTGAGCTTAATGGGCTTGAATTTACAAAAGAATTGAAGAATGCTGACAAATATAAGCATATACCCGTAATAGTTGTTAGTGCACATGCATCTGAGTCAGATATCACTAATTCAGTAAACGCCGGAAGTAATGACTTTCTTTCCAAACCATTCAGTATGCAGGAATTATTAGAAAAGATTAAGAAAAATTTGATTTAATTGAAAACGTCATCACTGATAATTTCTGGTAAAATATGAAATCTAATTTGTATAGTTTTAAAAAAAAAATGTAAATTGTATTAAGCAATTAAAATGCTAATAAATATTAAAGTCCATTCATAATTATATCTCTAAATTCTTATATTACTCTCGTAATATTTTATTGGGGAACCTGAACAAACATAAAACTATAAATTGAGATAGTATTATGGGCAAAATTGATAGTACCTATCGGGCGATTTTTGAAAATTCTGCAGATGGAATGTTTTTAATGACTGACGTTTTTACTGAATGTAATGATGCAGTTTGTAAACTTTTCAATTGCAAAAAGGAAAATATTGTAGGAAAAAGTCCGCTTGATTTTTCTCCGGAATTTCAACCTGATGGTAAATTATCTGCAGAAAGTGCAAATGAAAAAATCAGTGAGGCTTTACAAGGTATTCAACAAAGATTTTACTGGCAGCATAAAACCAAAGACAATATCTTATTTGATGCTGACGTAGCTTTAAGCCTGGTTACTATAGAGGGTAAGAAAGTAATCTATGCTGTAGTGAGGGATATATCGGAAAACAAGAGGCTGGAGAGCGTTCAGAAAGCTCTTTTTGATATATCTGAAGCCGCATATACTGCAACTGATATGGTCTCTCTTTATAAAAGAATCCACGAAATTGTTAGCACACTTATGCTTGCAAATAATTTCTATATTGCGATGTATGACGAAAATGCAGGTATGATTTCATTTCCATACATGGTCGATGAATTTGATCCGCCTTATCCGCCTAAAAAACTTAGTAAAGGACTAACCGAATATATTTTACGAACCGGCGAAGCAAAGCTTGTAGATTCAAAACTAGATCTGGAATTAAGGGAAAAAGGGGAAGTTGAAATGATCGGAACCCCCACTTTAATTTGGCTTGGCGTCCCTTTAATAGTCAGTGATAAAACAATTGGGGTTATTGTTGTCCAGGATTATCAGAATGCAGAAACTTATGGAGAGCCGGAGAAACAGCTACTGGTATTTGTTGCAAAGCAGATTGCCCAGGTAATTGAAAGGAAAAAAAACTCTGAATCAATAAAAATATATACGGAACAATTAAAAGAGCTCAACCAAACTAAAGATAAATTTTTCTCTATAATTGCTCACGATTTAAAGAGTCCGTTTCAAAGCTTATTAGGTTTAAGCGAATTGTTAACTTCCCCGGATGCAGATTTATCTCTTGAGGAAAAAGAAGAATATATTCAGACATTGTTTACTCTCTTGAAAAATCAATATGAATTATTGCAGAATTTGCTTGAATGGGGAGCAATGCAAATTGGGAAGTCTGAATATAAGCCGCTAACATTAAATTTATCCGAAGTTGTTGAGGAAAAAATAGGCCTGCTATCTAAAAATGCAAATAACAAATCAATTAGTATTGTTAGTGAAATTAGTAAAGATGTTTTCGTATTAAGCGATAGACATATTATAGGGTCAGTACTTCAAAATTTCATAGCGAATGCTATTAAATTCACCAATCGGGGTGGAAAGATTAAAATACAATCTGAGTACGAAAATGATTTTGTTGTTACAACAGTGGAAGATAACGGTGTGGGCATAAGTAAGGAAGCACTTGCAAATATTTATTCCCTTGATTCTGTACATACTACGGAAGGTACCGCAGGTGAGTTAGGAACAGGGCTCGGAGTGATGTTGTGCAAAGAAATGATTGAAAGAAACGGAGGCTCATTAAAAATTGAAAGTGAATTAGGGAAGGGAACTAAGGTTATTTTTACAATACCTGCATCAAAAGATAATTAAATTTAGCTTAACCGGATAGTGAGCATTACACGTCACAATCCGGTACCTTGATTTTTGTAAGCCTACATTTTAAATGCTTGCTCTATCAGTTCTTTTTGCTGTTTGTTGGACTTTTTTGCTGAACCTACAGCAGGACTTGCACCTTCCGGTCTGCCTACATAATGCAGTTTTTGTCCTTCCGCAAGATCATCATATAATCTTAATGATAAGAAATTCCACGCACCCATATTCTTAGGTTCTTCCTGTACCCAGATAATCTTTCGTGTATCAGAATATCCTGCAAATAATTGTTTAAATTTATCAGCTTTGTAAGGATAAAATTGTTCAACCCTGACTATCGGTACATCATCAATATTATTACTTTTTCTGTATTTAATTAAATCATAGTAAACTTTACCACTCGTAAGAATTACACGATCAGCTTTTTGATCTTTTGAAATCGTCGTATCATCTATAATCTCATTAAATGTCCCGTTTATAAAATCTTCTTTTGGAGATCTTGCTTCTGGTAATCTTAAGAGACTCTTGGGTGTCATTAATACCAGTGGCTTTCTCACAGCATTTTTCATTTGTCTTCTTAAGAGATGAAAATACTGAGCCGGGGTTGTAACATTGCAAACCTGCATATTATTTTCTGCACAGAGTATTAAAAATCTTTCCAATCTGGCGCTGGAGTGTTCCGGGCCCTGTCCTTCGTAGCCATGAGGCAATAACATTACAACACTGTTTCTGAGTTTCCATTTTTCGTATGATACTACGATAAAATTATCGATAATTACCTGCGCACCGTTCGCAAAATCACCAAACTGTGCTTCCCACATTACCAGTGCAAGTGGATCAGCCGTACTGTAGCCGTACTCAAATCCTAAAACTGCTGCTTCTGAAAGAAAACTGTCGAGTGCTTCAATCTTTGCTTGTTTGGGAGTTATGTGGTTAAGAGGGAAGTAATCCTCGCCGCTATGGATATCTGTAAGTGCTGTATGGCGCTGGCTGAATGTTCCTCTCACACTATCCTGCCCGCTTAGCCTTACAGGAGTTCCTTCGAGCAACAGGCTACCGAATGCAATGGCTTCACCTAATGCCCAATCAGCATTTTCTGAACCGTCCAGTATTCCTTTTCTTCTTTCAAGAAATTTCCGGAGTTTTGGATGAACGTGAAAATCATCTGGTACTTTTGTGATACCATTAATAATATTTTCAAGTGTTTCCTCTGTAATATTAGTCTTTTCACTTGAATCCTGCGAGGCAATTTTTTCTTTTGAAACTGCGAGCGGAGCATCTGCTTTAAATTTAGAGCTTTCTTCTTTTATTTTATCGAATGATTTTGAAAGCACAGAAATAATTTCATTGCTCATTTCTTCAATTTCTTCTTTAGAAAGAGTCTTCTTTTCAAGAAGAGTATTTGAATATTGTTCTTTTACAGAAGGATGGTTCTTAATTTTTTCATAAAGCAGTGGTTGGGTGAATCCGGGTTCATCACCTTCATTGTGTCCGTGTTTCCTGTAGCCGAACAGATCAATTACAACGTCTTTGTTAAACATTTCTCTATATTCAAAGGCAAGTTGAGCAACCCATATTGCTGCTTCGGGGTCTTCTCCGTTTACATGGAAAATCGGTGCCTGGATCATTTTAGCAACATCACTCGCATAGACTGATGAGCGGGCATCTTTAGGTGTAGTAGTAAACCCGATCTGGTTATTCACAATAATGTGAATAGTTCCGCCTGTTCTGTAACCACTTAACTGAGAGAGGTTTAATGTTTCAGCCACAACGCCCTGTCCCGCAAAGGCAGCATCTCCATGGATGAGAACCGGCATTGTTTTTTTGTGCTCTTTATTATCTCCTAATCTGGTTTGCTTTGCTCTTACAATTCCCTCAACAACAGGATTAACCCATTCAAGATGACTTGGATTAGAAGCAACGGAAACAGTAATTGTTTTATCATTCCGTGTTTTGTATTGCCCGGTTGCACCAAGGTGATATTTAACGTCGCCCGAACCGGCAATTGAATTAGGATCATTGATGTCCTCAAATTCAGAGAATATTGATTCGTATGACTTACCAATAATATTGGCAAGCACGTTTAATCTTCCACGGTGCGCCATTCCAAGAACAACTTCAAGAATTCCTTTGGAAGATGAAAGATTTAATATCATATCCAAAACGGGAATCAGAGTTTCAGAACCTTCAAGAGAAAATCTTTTATGCCCTATAAACCTGTTGTGAATGAAGTGTTCAAAATTTTCTGCAATAATCAATTTATGTAAAATTTCTTTTTTTACTTCGAGGTTAAATTCGGGTGCATTTCTAACCGGTTCCATTTTACTCTGCAGCCACGCTTTTTCAACCGGATTCTGAATATGCATATATTCCGCACCGATTTTATTGCAATAAGTCTTCTGAAGATTCTCAAGTATTTCTCGGAGTGTGGCGGTTTGCATTCCGGCAAAACCACCTGTTATAAATTTTCTGTCGAGATCCCACAAAGTAAATTTGTACGTTGCCGGGTCAAGCTCCGGATGATATGTTGTTTGTGTACCGAGCGGATCAAGATTGGCAATTAAATGCCCTCGCACACGATAAAGATTTATTAGTTGTAATACTCTTGCCTGTTTTTCAATTTCTTCTGTATTTGAATTTCCGTGTGCAAATGCGCCCGGCTGATAGTCGGTCATCCACTCAACAGGTCTCAGAGGAATTGAAAGGTCTGAGAAAATTTCATTGTAGAAATTATCTTTGCCAAGAAGCAGTTCGTGAACTTCTTTTAAGAATAAACCCGATTCAGCTCCCTGAATTATCCTGTGATCATAGGTACTCGTGATATTCATTACCTTGCTTATACCAAGTGCAGATATGGTTTCCTGGGACATTGCCTGGTATTCAGCAGGGTACTGAATGGCTCCGGTTGCTATAATTGCACCCTGCCCAATCATCAGTCTTGCAACGGAAGAAACCGTTCCGAGTGTACCCGGATTTGTTAGTGTAATTGAGGTCCCCATAAATTCGGAAGGATCAATAAGGCCTTTCCTGGTCCGCTGAACCAGATCCTCATATTTTTTCCAAAATTCTCTGAAGTTCATCGTATTAGCGTTCTTTATATTAGGAACTATCAGGGAATGTGAGCCGTCTTTTTTCTCAATATCAATTGCAAGCCCCAGATTTACATTTGTTCTTTCAATAAGATGGGGCTTACCGTTAATAATTGTAAAGGAATTATTTATTGCAGGAAAATTATTTACTGCTTTTAGTATTGCCCAGCTAATAATATGCGTAAATGAAATTTTACCGCTTGCTGTTTTCTTCAAATGGTTATTTATAAGAGTTCTGTTTTCTTCAAGAAGTTTTACGGGTACAACTCTTTGTGAAGTTGCCGTAGGGATTGTAAGGCTCGCAGTCATATTATCGAGAATTTTTGCAGAGCTTCCTGCAATAACTTTAACCTCGTCTTCTTTAGACGGTTCCGGCATAGATATATTTTTAGGTAATGCTAAATTTGAGGAATTATTTTCTTTAGCGGAATGCCCGTTATTTGAAGTTGAATTTTCTCCTGTGAAAAAACTTCTCCATTGTTCAGGAACTTCGGATGGATTTTCTTCGTAAAGTTTGTGCAAATATTCAACGAACCATGTATTAGCACCAAATTTTTCAAGTTCTTCTTTTTGTTCTTTGCTTAAGTCACTGGGTTTCATATTCTGGTTTAATTGTAGTTTTGTTTATAATATTCATTAAATTTATCAATCTATTTTATTTAGATCTCAATTCTGCCTTATTCTTGTAAACGGTAAAAATAAAAATTGAAGAAATCATCCCCCTGTGGAAGCGATTTTCTGATTTTGTGAAATATTTTTATTATTACTTAGGCAGAAAAAATAAAATATTGTAATTATTAACTTAATAAGATTTTTTTATAAAAACTTAGCCCAAAACGGGTATATTTGAGGAAAAGTTAAACATTTTACACAGGAAAAGAATGTTGAATAATCAGGAATTGGCGAATCTAAGGCGGACATGGTCCAGCAAGGAAATTGGATGAAAATTCGGTGAACAAAAATCCGGTAGAACAATTTTCGCTGTGGATGACAGAAGCTATTGAAGCACAGATACTTGATCCTAATGCAATGACGCTGGCAACGGCTGATAAAGATGGAATTCCGTCAGCCAGAATTGTTTTGTTAAAGGGAATAGACGAAAAAGGGCTTGTGTTCTTTACTAATTACGGGAGCAGAAAAAGTGATGATTTGTTGCAGAATCCTAAGGCAGCGGTTGTCTTTTTCTGGAAGGAACTTGAGCGGCAGTTAAGAGTGATGGGCGAAGTTATTAAAATTTCTAAAAGTGAATCGGAAGAATATTTCAAAACGCGTCCTTATGAGAGCAGGATTGGTGCGTGGGCCTCTAAACAGAGTTCAATAGTTCCTGATAGAAATTATCTTGAAGAAAAATTTGAAGAAACTAAAAATAAATTTCCGGATGATGTGCCACTTCCCGATTTCTGGGGTGGTTTTAGAATAATCCCTGAAAGATTTGAATTCTGGCAGGGGAGAGAAAGCCGGATGCACGACAGAATAGTTTATATTAAAGATAGTGGGGAGTGGAAAATTATGAGATTGGCACCTTAATAATAAAAGTTTGACATTTGGAATATACTTCTGTTGACATATTAGTAATTTTTTCTAATATTAATGTGTGCTTATTAGGCACACAATCAGGCATGCTGATTTGAAATATTATGATTGGGATAAAAATAAGAACGAAGTATTAAAAAAGGAGAGAAAAGTCTCTTTTGAAGAAGTGCTATTAGCACTTTCTAATAATAAACTGCTGGATATAGTTGAACATCACAATAAAGAAAAATATTCTAACCAGAAGATGTTTATAATAGAAATTAGAAATTATGCATACATAGTGCCTTTTGTTGAAGATAAAAAGAAGTATTTTCTTAAAACAATTTATCCGAGTAGAGACGCGACAAAGAAATATTTATTAGGAGAGAACAAATAATGAAATATCTGGATAAAGAAGAAAAGGATTTAATTGAGTCGTATGAAAATGGTGAGTGGAAATCTGTTAAGAAAAAAAACAGAACTGATTTTGTTAAAGCAGCTAAAGAAAGCCTGGCTAAGAATAAACGAATTAATATAAGACTAACGTATAAGGATTTTCACGATATCCAATTAAAAGCTATGGAAGAAGGCATCCCTTATCAAACCTTAATATCCAGTATAATACATAAGTATAATAAAGGTGATTTGAAAACTAATAAAACTAATTCCTAAACCTTGCTCTCAACGCGGGTGAACCACTGATTATCGTTCTTGAAGCAATTGCCACAAGAATAATTATTCCACCTATTATCGCAAAGAAAGACGGAATCTCACTGTACCAGATTAGTACCCAGACCGGGTTCAATACCGGCTCTATCATGCTGATCAAAGATGCTTCCACAGCATAGATCCTTTTCAATCCATAACTGAAAATTGCGTAGGCAATACCAATCTGAAATATTCCAAGGAAAGCCAGCATACTGAAATCAGATGTGGAGATGCTCTGTATTTCAAACATAGATGGAAAAAGGAAGATAACTACAATAATGTTTCCATAAAAGATTGAACTAAATTGATATTTGTGATCGTTCTTTCTCATTCCCAGCAGGAAAGCAGCAAAAGTTACCCCGGAAAGCAGGGCAAGTAAGTTGCCTTCCAGATCACCGGGTGATAGTTTACCCGTAAAGAATAAAAACATTCCGACTACGCAAACCGAAATTGTAATGATATTTAACTTTTCATATTTGGTCTTATTAATTAAAGGCTCAAACAACAAGACATAAATCGGTGCGGTGTATTGAAGGAAAATGGCATTAGCCGCTGTTGTGGTTTTTGTTGCAATAACATAGAGTGTTAGCAAAGCCGCGTAGAAAAAAGCATTCAGAAAAGTAAACCAGTTTACAAGCAGTAATTTCTTGCGAAAAAGCACAAGAAACACAAGTGATGCGAAAAAACACCTTGAAAATGAAATTTGCATAGGCGTAAGCGTTATAAGCTTCACCAATATTCCGCCCGTGCTCCACAATAAAGCGGCGGCCAAAACCGCAATTATTCCTTTTTGATGGTCTGGTAAATTTTTCATTATAATTGATTTGTTACAAGAAACTGTATTTGCTAATTTAAGAATAGTTTGGCATATGTTACTAATAAATTTTAGCTTGTACAGCCGGAATTATAACAATATTTATAAAACTAATAAAAGTATCCAATAATTTTGAAATACCTGTATAATCCGCCATTAATCATAAAAAAAGTATTCAGCAGTTTTAAGTGGAATTCTTCCATTGGGAAAATACTGCTGACATTTGACGACGGGCCGTCTGCTGAGGCGACAGAAACTATTCTGAAAGTGCTTGATGAAAATAAAATAAAAGGGACATTTTTTTGTGTCGGTAATAATATTAACCTTTTTCCCGAGCTTACAAAAATGATATTAAGTGAAGGGCACCTGATTGGCAATCACACATTTAATCATAAAAAACTGACTCAATTAAGTTTTACCGAATCTCTCCAGGAAATTAATTCGTTTACCGTTCTTCTCAGGGATAAATTTAATTATGAAGTAAAATATTTCAGGCCACCTCACGGCAAATTTAAATTTAATACACCTTCACTTATCAGGAAATGCGGATTGGAAAACGTGATGTGGTCTCTGCTTACGTATGATTACAAAAATGATATAAAAGTTATTAAATTAGCAATTGATAAATATCTTAGAAATAATTCAATAGTTGTTTTACACGATAGTAAAAAATCAATGAATGTTGTAAGTGATTCGATAAATATGATACTGGAAACATCAAGTAAAAAGGGATTTGAAATAGGGGAGCCGCAAGAATGTTTGAAATAATTTTCTTCATAGTTATTTGCGGTTACTTTATTCAGTCGTTGATCTTCGTAATTGGGGTTGCGAAAAGATTTCCTACACTGGAAGAAGATAAAATCCCGACTGCCTCTGTTATAGTGGCAGCAAGAAATGAAGAAGAAAATATCCTGCGCTGTCTAAAGTCTCTCGATAAATTAATTTACCCGGATGGAAAACTTGAAATTATTATGGTTGATGATCAGTCTACTGATAATACGGGCAAAATTATTGATGAATTCATCGAAGGCAAAACCAGGTTTAAGAAAATTGTTACAAAAAAAGAAATTGGCTCACTGAAAGGAAAAACAAACGCCCTGGCAAACGGACTTGAGGTGGCAAAAAACGATATTATTCTTACTACTGATGCAGACTGTGAGGTGAAACCAACCTGGGCTTATAAAACTGCCTCATATTATTATGAGGATGTTGCAATGGTTAACGGTGTCACGACACAGGAAGCCTCTGATAGTTTTTCAGGCATGCAAAGCCTTGATTTTGTTTACTTATTAATTGCTGCTTCCAGCACTGTAAATCTTCGTAAACCGATAAGCTGTATAGGTAATAATATGTCTTACAGGAGAAAGGCGTATCTGGAAGTAGGTGGGTATGAAAATATTCCCTTTAGCGTGACTGAGGATTTCAACCTTTTAATGGCAATTTATAAACTGGGTAAATATAAAATTATTTCTCCGGTTGATAAGGACAGGCTTGTAACTTCGTTGCCCTGCAAAAATCTCAAGTCACTATTCCGTCAGAAAAAAAGATGGGCAATCGGTGGGCTCGGAGTTCCTTTCCGTGGATTCGTAATTATGGCTAATGGGTTTTTATCCTATCTTGGAATCTTATTAACGCCTTTCTTTTACACACCGTTATGTTTATTTTTGATAGTTCTTAAATTACTACTGGATGGGCTGGTTTTATACCCGGTTCTTAAGAATTTAGGAATTTCCCAAAACTTTAAATACTTCATCCAATTCCAGGTTTATTACACTATATATGTTATTAGTTTGCCGTTTATAGTGCTGGCTGATAGAAAAGTAATCTGGAAGGGAAGAGAATATTAATGATGGAAGATGGGAAATGGAAGATGGGGTATGTTTGGGATGTTCTAAGTGCTTATACTTTAAGTAAATTAAACTGATATCAGGAAAATAGATTTATGCTTTTACTTTGTAATTATTATGTAACTTACAGGTGTAACGCTTATTGTGAGTTTTGTCATTTCGGGTTTCACGAAGATTTTAAGAATACACCTTTTACGAAGCTTGAAGATTTTAAAGTCCAATGTTTCCCAGTTGGCGGAACTTGGTGTAAAATTTATTGATCTCACCGGTGGCGAGCCTCTGCTGAACAAAGATATTCACTTAATGGCAGAATTTGCAAAAAGTAAAAAAATGCAGACGAGCATTACAAGCAATGCACTGCTTTATCCGAAATTTGCCGACAAACTCGCCGGTAAAATTGATTTGTTGCACTTCTCCTTAGATTCTCCTGATGCTGAAGAGCATAATAAAATCAGGAAGGTTGATTGTTACAATCACGTTTTGAAAAGTCTCGATATTGCTAAATCGTTGGGTGAATATCCTGATGTATTATTTACAGTTACAAATGAGACTTATAAAAAATTGCCGAGAATGCACGAAATTGCTGCTGAAAAAGGATTGGTGCTGCTTGTCAATCCGGTGTTTTCATATTTTGGTAATCCCGGACTTACAGATGAAGCCATCGATTATGTAGATGAATACTGTGATGGGAAAATGGATGTTTACCTGAACAAAGCCTTTATGAAATTAAGAAGAGATGGCGGAAACGATATTAATAGTCCATCGTGCAAGGCTGCTTCAAGAGTTGTGGTAATTTCACCTTATAACGAAATTATTTTACCCTGCTATCATTTTGAAAAAGAAAGAATCCCAATTGACAGGCCGATTAAAGAGATCAGGCAAACAGAAAAAATCAAATATTATAAAAAGATGGAAGGCAGGTTTGATTTCTGCAAGGGTTGCACGGTCAATTGTTATTTTGAACCTTCGTTCGCTTTCCCGACAAGCATCTATGGTTTTGCGAGTCTTACTTCAAAATTTAAATACGGCTACAATAAACTCGTTAAACAAAAGCTAAAAAAGAAACAATCAGTAAAGACGGAATCGATTTAATTATGCGGAAGCTTTCACTCCTCTTGCTCACGCTTTTATTATTTTCAACTCAGATTTATTCTCAAACTAAAAAAGAATGGTTCCCGGGCGGTCTGAATATTCAACCTTTTGCAGCAAACTTTCTGGAACCGCGCGCCGGTTTCAGTTATCTTATTGGCGAAAGAAATATAAGGCTTGATATTGGTACTTCTGCAGATGTTTACAGAATTGAGAATGAAAATTCTGTGCTTTCTTTCGGTGCTGATATTTTTACATTTACAAGATTGAGAAGCGAGAAAGGATTTAAATTTCCCGTCGAAGCGATTGATTATCTATTTGGATTAAACTCGGGTTACAAAGTAATTAATGATAATTCAGAATACGGATTCCGTTTTCGTTTTGCTCATATAAGTGCACACCTTGTTGATGGCAGCTATGATCAGAGCAGCAGCTCATGGCGAAACGGGAGGAAGCCTTTTGTTTTTAGCAAGGAATTTTTTGAACTCTTTCCGTTTTACAAAATAAATAGCTTCAGAGTTTATACTGGAGTAACGTACATTTTTCACACTGTTCCCCCTGATATCGGGAAAGGAATTTACCAGGTTGGATTTGATAACTACTTTACCAGTTTGCCATTTAAGGCTTTTACACCCTATATCGCGTATGATTTCAAATTGCAAAAATTCGGAGCTTTCCAGGGATCAAATATTATTACAGCCGGCCTGAAGTTCGGGAAATGGAATGAAAAAGGATTCAGCGTATCGTTATCATATTATTCCGGTAAGAGTGTGCACGGTTTGTATTATGACCTGAATGAAAATTATGCTCTACTTGGGTTTAACATGGAATTATAGAATGCCGGAAGAAAAAAAATATTACTACCAGACAGCAACATCACAACCTACAAAAAAGAATAAGCAAAATTACCTGCTTCATATAGGGTTATTCCTTGCTACTTTTGTTACAACCACAATAGCAGGTGTTGAGTGGATTTCCGGAAGCAGCGGGCCGTATGATATACATTTACTTTTGAAAGGACTTCCATATTCCTTATCAATTCTTTTTATTATCGGCACTCACGAATTTGGACATTATTTTGCTGCAGTGTATCACAAAGTGAAAACTACACTTCCATTTTTTATCCCATTTCCTTCGATTGCAGGTTTCTTAAATTTTGGAACGATGGGTGCCGTAATTAAAACAAAAGATCCTGTGATGTCTAAGAAAGCGATGTTCGATATTGGAATTGCCGGTCCGCTTGCAGGATTTGTAGCATGTCTTATTGTCTTAATTTATGGCTTTACACACGTGCCTGGTAAAGAATATATATTAGCAATTCACCCGGATTATTTCTCCCCTGATTTTGGAAAAAATGCAATTGAATTAAGATTTGGGAATACTCTTTTATTTTCATTTCTAAAAGAAATTTTTGTAACTAAAAATCAATATTTCCCGCCGATGAGTGAAATTTATCACTATCCTTATTTATGCGTTGGGTGGTTCGGTTTATTTGTTACAGCGATGAATATGGTTCCTGTAGGCCAGCTGGATGGTGGGCATATTTCTTATACAATGTTTGGTGAGCATAATCATTATAAGGTTGCAATAATTTCATTTTCATTGCTTTTTATTCTTGGAATACTGGGATTTGTAGAAGCATTTCTGGATACTTCATTTATATTCGGCTGGTCGGGCTGGTTATTTTGGGCAATGATATTATACTTTTTCATTAAATTAAAACATCCTCCAATACCGGATTACACGCCACTAAACAGAGGAAGATTACTACTTGGCTATTTTAGTTTTTTTATCCTCATTATTTCTTTTTCACCGAGTCCATTTATTATAACAGGATTATGATTTTTGCCTTGGAGAAATCAAAAATTAGGCTTAAAATTGACTATATGAATAAAATCTCTTTTTTACTTATCGTTCTTTTAATGGCCGGTTGCAGCAAAGACTACAATAATGTTGTAGATGTTCCTGTCACAAATTTCCAGGTTTCAGCAGTAGGTACAGTAAATACATTTAATTATACACCATCGGATTCTATTCTAACATTAAACATTAAATTTTCATCAATAGAAGGTGTAAAATCTGTCTTTTGTGATATCAATACACCCGATGATAAACCACTGAATAATGGTCACATTGAATTACTTGATAATGGTGAAAATTCAGCTAATGGAGATTCTGTGTCTGGAGATAATATATTTTCAAATAAATTTACTATGAGTTCTTCTTTTTCAAACGGTAATTATGACATCAATTATTACATAACATTGAATGACGGTAGTGAAAAACTGGTAGCTCAGCAAATAATAAAATATGATAATGGACAAAGTAATATAGCTCCGGTAATCTCGAATCTTGTAATGCCGGATACAGTTCAATTTGATCAGAGCTTTACATTTAGTGTACAGGCAATTGATTCAAACGGTGCCGGTGATATTTCCCAGGTTTATTATGAATTATATAAACCTGATGGTACAAAAATTTCAAACAGCCAGGGAATTTCAAAATTTCCATTGTCTGATTCCGGTGATACAATTACCAGCGGAGATATAACTGCGAATGATGGAGTTTATACAAATAAGCTGACTTTCCCATCCGGACAACCGGCAGGAGACTGGGTGTTTAAGTTTCACGCAATTGATACCGGAGCAAAAATTAGTAATGAAATCAGTAAAACAGTGACGGTTAAATGATAAAAAATCTGCTAAAAATATTTTTCTTTTCTGTATTCCTGTTGGTGAATATATATTCACAGGGAAGACCTTATACCTATAACGTAGATAATAGCAGAGTTCTGAAAAAAACATTAAGCGATGACACACCCGCCGGGAATAATGTGCAGGAGATTATTGTTGTTGGCGACACAATTCTTACAATCAGTAAAGGATTGAATATTTCAACTGATAACGGAGTAACCTGGACTAACTTCTACGGTAAGGATCCCTTTGGTACTGATGGAGTTTACTCAATTGCTTACAATAATGGTGTGATCTGGGCGTCAACCGGTGATAGATATTTTGATGACGTAGTACAATCAAAAATTGATAAAGGAACAGGCCTGAAATATTCAACTGATATGGGGAAAAGCTGGAATAGTATACCTCAACCGGTCGACACTCAATCCGACTCTGTTATAGTTTATGGAATAAATAATTTAAAAGCCGTCCCAATTACAGTAGTCCAAAATAATGTCATTTTTGATATTGGTTTTTTAAAAAATGAAGTCTGGATTGCTACATTTGCGGGAGGAGTTAGAAAAAGTTCCGATATGGGACAAACCTGGCAGCGTGTTGTTTTGCCTCCTGATTATCTTGATCACATTGCGCCAACAGACACTCTTAATTTTTGTATCTCGCCGGTACCGGGTAAAATTTGTTCTGAAGGGAACCTGAATATGGAAGGGTTTTCTATTGCGGTTATTAATGACACTACTTTATATATTGGTACGGCAGGCGGGATAAATAGATCAACAGATGGTGGCGTGAGCTGGACGAAGTTCAATCATACTAATCAACAAAATCCTATTGCAGGCAACTGGGTAACATATCTCGATTACCAAAAAAGTTCCGGTACACTTTGGGCTTCTTCATGGAGAGCAGAAGGATCTACGGAAAAGTACGCAATTAATTCAACTACAGACGGTGGTAAAACCTGGTCAGTTTTTCTGCCGAATCATACTTGCTACAATTTTGGGTTTAAAGGAAGTGATATAATAGCTACTTCTGATGACGGTGCTTTCCGTAGCAATAATGCCGGCGCTTCCTGGATTTTACCTACTTCAATAGTTGATAAAGAATCTAAAACATCTTTGCAGACAAATGTTTTTTATGATGCCGGTGCAAATGGAAATACTATCTGGCTGGCTTCAGAAGCCGGACTTGTAAGGTTTGATGAAACAGGTACAACCTGGCAGGGTGATTGGAAAATTTACAGGGCTTCTAAAGCTTTGGTGAGTAATAATGAAAGTTATGCTTATCCAAATCCTTTTATTCCGAGACAACAACCAATCACTATAAAATATAGCACAGGCGGAAAAAACGTTCCGGTTACTATCAGGATTTTCGATTTCGGAATGAATTATGTCAGAACAATTATACAGAATGTCACGAAAGGTGGTGGATCAGTTTCGGGCGGAAATGTTTTAAGTGAATCTGATTTCTGGGACGGGAAAGATCAAAACGGGAAATATGTGTCGAACGGAGTTTATTTTTATAGAATAGACAGAGGTTCTGAAGAACCATTATTCGGAAAAATTCTGGTTATACAATAGAGGATATTTTGAAGAAGTTTTTTCTCCTGATATTATTAACAGGTGTTGCTTTTGCGCAGCCGGAATTCAGCAGCATTTCAAGCACACCTGGCGCTTTCAGCAGGATGGGATTCGGTGCTCGTGGAATTGGTATGGGTAATGCAATGTCTGCTGTTACAGAAGGAAATCTTGTTTCTTATTATAATCCTGCACTATCAGCTTTCCAGGAAAAAAGTTCATTCCAGACTTCTTACTCATTTCTTTCACTGGATCGTAAGTTAAATTTTATAAATTTCACTCATAGATTCGATTTTTACGATAAGGCTGATAAAAATGATGAAAATCGTGTCCCAAAATCTTCGGCAGGAATTAGTATTGGAATTATTAATGCGGGAGTTTCTAACATTGATGGAAGAGACGGATCCGGCAATCCAACTGGTGAACTATCTACCGGGGAGAACCAGATATTTTTTGCCTTCTCAAATAGATTTTCAAAAAAACTGGCACTTGGCATTGCAATAAAATATTACCGTTATAAGCTATATGAAGATTTATCCTCATCCGGTATTGGTTTTGATTTTGGTGCAATTTATACTTTTAATGATCAGATACATATTTCATTTGTTCTTACGGATTTAAACTCAAAATATAAATGGGATACAACTCCGTTATTCGGAACTAATGGATCGAATACGGAAGATAAATTTCCTTTGCTGAAAAAAATTGGAATCAGTTATAAAAATAATGCTTATAATTTTTTAGTTTCGGCAGAGATTGAAAACAGTAATGAAGGAACTAACATTTTAAGGTTTGGAGCAGAGTATAACATCTACGATCAACTTTACCTGCGCGGTGGTATAGACCAGTATAATCTCAGTAATCCGGATTTTCCGGCCAGGCCTTCACTGGGCTTCTCATATTATAAGATGTTTGGTAAACTTCTTATAGGTGTTGATTATGCCTTTGTAGTTGAAAGATATTCTCCATCTGACAGGCATATAGTAGGTTTAAACTTTAGATTTTAAGACGTAATTTTGGTAGAGCTTTTATCACAATTTTGACTTTAATGAATAAAATAAAATTTTCGGTCGTATTTATTTACTCTGTATTTATTTTTGTGAATATTACTCCTGCGCAAACTGGGGGAGGCAGCGGCCTTTCATTTCTTAAATTTGGATTTGGAGCCAGGAATGCCGCAATGGGAGACGCCGGAGTTGCTCTTGCCTCCGATGTAACTGCGCTTTTTTATAATCCTGCCAGGCTTGCAAACAATGGAACACCGGATGTAATTTTTACGCACAATAACTGGATTCAGGATGTGAGAAGTGAGATGGTGGGTGCAAAAGCTTCATTCCTTGGTTTACCACTGGCATTTGGTGTAAATGTTACAAGTATTAGTGATATTGAAATAAGAACAAAACCCGGCGCACCGGATGCAACTTTTAATGCTAATTATTTTTCCGGAAGTGTTTCAACAGGATTTAGTTTAACCTCGGATATTGATATAGGCGCTTCTGTAAAATATTTATATGAAAATATTTTTGTAGATGAGGCAAACGGCCTTGGTTTTGATCTGGGCATATTTTACAGGACACCTGTAAATGGTCTAAATATTTCAGCAGTTGTAAGAAATCTTGGATCTATGAATACATTGAGAAATGTTTCAACAAAATTGCCTACCGAAGTACGGGCCGGAACATCTTATGAAATTGAAATACCCGGTTCTAAAATTAGTCTGCTTGGTGGCGCTGAGTATTTAAGCTACACTCGCGATAATGAAAATCATATAAATCTGGGTGGAGAAGCTACTTATAATCATATATTTTCTTTGAGAGCTGGGTATATGACTAATTACCAATCAAAAGGATTTACAGCAGGAATGGGACTTGTCTGGGGAAACCTCAATCTTGATTATGCATATCTGCCTTTTAAATTAGGATTGGGTAATGCAAGTATGTTCTCAATTCAATTTAAATTTTAGTGAACGTTAACGTTGAAACTAAAATCAATATTTGATTTTCTCGATCAGCACTTTAAAACCTTACTACTAGCTTATCTAGCTGTCCAGTTACTACTGGTATTCATCTATCCGCTGGAATTCAAAAGCGACTCGGCTTATTACTGGAAACTCGCGCACGACTGCCTGTCAAATTCAACTTTTTATCCTGCCCCGATGCACCTTTATGAGGATTACATAGTTGCACCGCTATATATAAACATCCTGGTAGCAGTCCTTTCTATCTTTAATTCAAAAATTACGATTGGAATTCTAAACATTTTTCTCAATTTCGGCCAGCTTTATTTTGTATTTAGAATTACGGAAAAGATAGCGGACAACAGAACTGCAAACATAGCCGCGGTAATTTATATCTTTTACCTCTCTACACTCGGACTCATACTCTTTAACTTGACGGAACTGCTTTTTAATCTTTTAATATTTGCCTCCATAAACTTTTATCTGAACAAAAATTCATCGTCTTATTTCCTGGCCGGAATTCTTCTGGCTGCATCCATTGCCGTACGCCCGATCGGCTGGGCTTTGCTTGCTGCGTATATGATTGATCAGATTGTGCTTAAAAAAAATATTAAGAATTATCTGAATAGCTCCGCGGTAATTGCTGCCGGGATTCTGTTATTCATTTTGTTATTTGGGCTGTTCACTTACAATAATTTTGGAAGGTTCATTTTTACATCTACTACAGGATCAGTCAACCTAATAATGGGCGCAAACGACGATGCTACCGGGGCGTTTAATGCAAAAGTATTTAAACCTGGCAAATCAGGATATATACTCGAACCGGGAGGGAAAACATACATGGAGAAGGATGAATTCTGGTACGGGCAGGCAAGAATGTGGATAGAATCGCATCCTGTAAAATATATTTCACTGTTTCCGTTAAAACTGGTGCATATGTTTATCTGGGATGATTTCAGTGTACATAAGATCCTTAATTTCAAGAACTGGAATTTATACAGGATAGCAAAATATCTCCTGATTAAAAAGGAGGATGTGGAATTTCTGGGTCCCGGGCACTCATTATTTTCCAAGATTTCTTTGATCGTGCTGCTAATCATTCAACATTTTTACTATTATAGCATTTTATTACTGTTTTTTGGTGTAATCTATTTCTACAGGAAGTCGATTTTTTGGAAAAATGGTTTAAGAGTACTGCTACTCTTTATTATATTTGGGGTGGGAATTCATTTAATTACTGTTGGAGATGCGAGGTATAAATACCCGTATGTTATTTCGATGATAATAATTATAGCTCCGGCAGTTAAAAATTTTCTGGAAAACAAGAAACTCAAAATAGACTCTATTTAATTATGCGGAAATTTATGTTCGATTTTATCCCCTATTCAGAAACAAAAATAAAAAAAGAAGATTGGGACAGTTTTGTCGATAATTCCGATAATGGGACAATCTTTCACAAAAGAAAATTTATATCATATCACCCAAAATCAAGATTTAAAGATCATTCCTTAATAGTTAAAAAAAATGAAAAACTATTTTCGGTTTTCCCGGCGGTTGAAATAGAAAGGGAAGGAAAAAGGATTATATCGTCACATGGCGGAGCTTCTTTCGGCGGCTTCGTTTATGACATCAAATTAAACCTTAAAGATGCGTTTGATCTTGTTGAAGGATTGATTAAAAAAGCTAAGTCTAACAAGTTTGATAGAATTCAGATAACATTGCCGCCAATTATTTACGAAACAAAGTATTCTAATTATATTGATTTTGCCCTGGTAAAAAACGGTTTCCAGTATTTGAAAAGAGAAATATCAAGTGTTGTGCAGCTGGATATTGAACCGGATCAGTTACTCTATACTTACCGTGCCGAAGCCCGTACAGCGGTAAACAAATCTGTAAAAAAAGGCGTGGTTATAAAAGAATGTGATAATTATGACCAATATTATGAAATTCTGAAGAAGAATTTAAAGCTACGACATAATGTAACACCTACACACACAATAGATGAATTGAAGAAAATAAAAAATCTTTTTCCTGATGAAGTAAGATTGTGGGGAGCGTTTCTCGGTGATAAACTAATTGCTGGAGTTTGTAATTTTAGCGCAAACCCTAAAGTTGTTCTGGCGTTTTATATTAGTCACAATGAAGATTACCAGGAATACAGGGCCGTAAACCAGTTGTTTTATGAAATTATGAAAAAATACCAGGAAGAAAATTTTCGGTTTTTAGATTTTGGTATTTTCACGGTAAATATGGATCCAAACTGGGGACTGGCTAGATTCAAAGAAAATTTCGGTGCGCGTGGAATTTTCCGGGATACTCTTTATCTTGATCTCTGATATTTATTTAATCCTAAATTATAATTTATAATGAATGCTAATTCAGTATTAATAACATTTCTCGGCAACATTCATTATGATACCCGCACTTTTAATCTCTACAAAACTTTCTCCGAAAAGGGCTTTGATGTTGATGTTGTTTCTTTTGATTGGCTTACAGAACGATTCAAAGCAGAAAAAGGTAAAATATCAGTCTATAAACTCACCAAAAAATATTCTTCGATTTTATTCTATTTTTATTTTGCATTAATAATTTCGTTCAGGATATTATTTTCTAAAGCAAAATTTATCTTTGCTGAAGATGTTTATACTCTTCCTTTTTGTGTGGTGTTTGGTAAAATGAAAGGTGCCAGAATATTTTATGATTCAAGGGAAGTTTATGGTCATCTTGCAGGATTGGGAGAGAAAAAAACTATTCAATCCTGGCTGGTAAAAATTGAAAAAACATTTATCCAGCATACAACTAAAGTATTTACTACAGGGCCACTCGATTCCGCTCATATTGAAAAAGAATATAATCTTGATGAGACAATAGTAATTAGAAATCTTCCTTTATATACGGAAATTAAAAACCCATTTGATTTCAGAGCTCATTATAAATTATCTGCTGATACAAAAATATTGCTTTACCAGGGAATTATTTTGCATGGCAGAGGCCTGAAAATTATTTATGATATTTTGTCGGAGCTGGATAATTGTGTGCTGGTTGTCATAGGTGGGGGAGAGTTTAAGGATTATTATCAAAAACTATCAATAGAAAAGGGACTTTCAGATAAGGTCTTTTTCTTTGGTAAATTAGGACAAAATGAATTGCTCAATTACACAGCAGGTGCAGATATCGGCCTCTCTCTGATTGAAAATTTGAGCTTGAGCTACTACTACGCTCTTCCTAACAAAATGTTCGAGTATATATTAACAGGGGTTCCTGTATTTGCCAGTAATTTTCCACAAATGAAGGATATAATTGATCAATATAATGTGGGCTCCTATTCTGATCCTGAAAACAGGGAAGAAATTATAAGCAATCTGCAAATGCTTATCGATGATAATAATTACAGATCCGAATTGAAAAGAAATTGTTTAAAGGCATCAAAGCAATTGAATTGGGAAAAAGAAATTGAAAAATTACTTCCTTATATTATAATACCTAATTAACAATTCAGGGCAATTGTATAATCCTGATGAACAATTCAAATTTTTCAAAATCAGTTGCATGGTACGGGTTTGGTAATTTATTTATCCGTTCTCTGAGTTTTATTCTCCTTCCGCTTTATTCAAATCTGATCAGTACAAAGGAATTTGGGGATTTTGCACTTTTAATGTCCGTTTACGCGATTGGCGTAGTACTTTACCAATTTGGTATGCAGGGAGCACTGAATAAATTTTTTATTGAAGAGGAATCAGAAGAAAAGAAAAAACTAATTTTTTCATCAATATTTAATTCAATAATTCTGATCGGGATAATTTTTACTGCTATTTTCTGGTTCACTGCTCCGCAGATATCTCTTACTATATTCGACAATACCAAATATTCATATCTACTTATCCTGATTATAATAACAATTTTAGTAGAGACATTAACATTTTTTATTCTATTCCTTCTGAAAACAAAGGAACTTGCAAGAAAAGCCGTCACGTATAGTATTATTGGCAGTGTAATAAATTTACTGCTTAATATTTTTCTGGTTTACTATTACAGACTAGGTGTCCCGGGAATTATCCTGTCGCAGTTTATAGCAAGTACGATATTATTGTTTCTTCTTATCAACGTAATCCGTGACGATTATATCCCCAAAATTGATGGGGCAATTTTCAGAGTTATTTTTAGATTTTCATTTCCTCTATTGCTTGCAAATTTATTAACAGCCGGTGTAAATGTTGCAGATCGTTTTATCTTGAATCACCTTATGGGAAGAGAAGAAGTTGGTATATATAGTTTCTCTTACCGTATTGCAATAGTGATGAATGTTTTTGTAGCTTCATTTTCAACTGCCTGGAATCCGCATTCGCTTAATTTATTTTATTCCAATGACTATAAGCAGGCATTCGGGAAAACATTAACAAAACTGGTTGCGCTTAGCTGCGTGTTGTTATTGGTGGTTTCGCTTTTTGCACGCCATCTTTTTGAATTAAATATTAATAATATCTCAATCTTTAATCCCGCATATAAGGCTGGTGTTGTGATAATTCCACTGGTTTTAATAGGATATATCTTTAACGGGATTTCATCTTTTTATTCTGTTTATCCTGCAATTTCTAATAAAACTTACCACTTCTTATTTGCGGATCTAATTGCCTTTGGTTCAAATATAATCCTTAATTTTGTTTTAATTCCAAAGATAGGAATCTTGGGTGCCGCTTTTGCTACTGCTGTTGGTTTTCTGTTTGGCGCTACCTACTTATTCTTTATTTCAAGGGACGAAATAAAAATTAAATACCAGACTAGAGATCTTTCTATAATAATAATTGCTGCGTTATTATTTTTGCTTATAGGGCTAAACCTTAAAAATTTGTACGTGGACATTATTCTTGTTCTGGCATATTTCTTAACATTACATTATGTTGCAAAAATTAAAATAGACCAGATATTTAGATTTTCACAAAATTAGATTATCCTTAATGCTCAATCCAAGAATATTAATAGTAAGACCGGATAGAATTGGCGATGTTGTACTTTCTACTCCGCTGCCCAGAGAAATAAAAAAACGATATCCCAAAAGTTTTGTTGCTGTGTTACTAACTCCATATACCCAGGATATTTATATTAATAATCCTCATGTAGATTCAGTAATAGTTTACGATGAAAAAAAATCGGCTTTTCTGCATGCTCTTCAACTCCGAAAGTTTAAGTTTGATTATGCATTAACTTTATTACCAACAGAAAAACTCAACTGGATTTTATTTTTTTCAGGCATCAGGAAACGAATCGGGGTGGGGTACAAGTTTTACCAATTTATTACCAATTCAAAGAGCGCATTTAGAAATAAATATATTCCGTTAAGACACGAATCTGATTATTGTCTGGATGAGATTAGAAAACTAGGGATTGAGCCTGAGACCCTTGAATCAGAAATATTATTATCTGAAGAAGAAAAAAGGACAGGATTTGAGAGAAAATATTCCTGGTGTCCAAACGGTGAAAAACTTATTGGAATAAACTCTACCAGCGGGAATTCTGCTCCAAATATGCCTGTAGAAGAATACAGGAAGTTGATTGCACTGCTAAAAGAATATAAAAACATAAAAATTGCAGTTACAGATTTAACACCTCCCGAAGAGCTCAAAAACATAGATGAGCTTTTATACATAAATGCTGGAAATAATCTGCGTGATTCGATTATAAATCTCAGCACTTTGGATTTACTGATTTCCTCAAGCACAGGTCCAATGCATTTGGCTGCAGGACTAAAAATTCCAACCCTATCATTATTTTGCCCCTTGCCAGCCTGTTCACCAAAGCTGTGGGCTCCGCAGGGAAACAAATCCGAGTTCATTTTGCCGTCAGCCGGATATTGTCAGAATAAATGTCCGGGTGATCCCAAGATTTGTAATTTTGAGGGTGAAGGGGGCATTGATGAGGAGATTGTATTCCAACAAACTCTAAAAATGTTGGCTCTGAATTAAAATGAAAAAGATACTGCTTGCTCCCAATAGTTTTAAGGAATGTGCCACTTCAGTTAGAATTGCCGATCTACTGGAAAAATATCTTATAAATTCATTTCAATGGAAAACTTACAAATTACCTATCTCTGACGGTGGTGATGGTTTTCTTGAAGTGTGCAATTACTTGTTTAACACGGAGATACTAACTTCTTATGTTTCAACACCATATGATAGTTCAAAAATTGAAGTTAAGTACGGTTATGTTGAAGATAAAAAGCAAATATATATTGAATCGGCAAAGATAATAGGACTAAGCAGGATTCCACTTAATAAAAGACATCCTTTGTTATTAAATAGCAAGGGGTTAGGTGAATTGCTTAAAACAATTAGTAAAAGTGGATTGAATGTGGAGAAGGTTACAATCGGTGTTGGCGGTACAGGTACAAATGATCTGGGGCTGGGACTTTGTTCGGTGTTCGGGATGGAATTATTGGACTCTTCAGGCAAAAAGCTCGAAATTTTACCAGATAATTATAAGAATGCGCATAATGTATACTGGAGCAAGGAAGAACTGCCATTTAAAATTGAACTAATACTTGATGTGGATAACCCGTTAATGGGATCATATGGTGCAAGCAAAACATTTGCCTCGCAAAAAGGTGCTACGAAAAAGGAAGTTGGCTTTCTTGAATCTGGTTTCAATCAAATTCTTAAACTGCTGAAACATAATAATATAGCTTATCCCATTGAAACTCTCAGTGGAGCTGGTGGAGGACTTGCGGCTGGATTACAACTATTTTTTGGAGCAATTCCTGTTAAGGCAGAGAATTTTATCTTAAATGAAATAATGGGAAAAATTGATATAAATGATTTTGATTACATTCTAACAGGAGAGGGAGCATTTGACAAACAAAGCCTTCTGAAAAAGGGAGCAAGCATAATTATTGATCAGGCTATTTCTCTGGATAAAAAAATATTCCTGGTCTGTGGAAGCATCGATTTTGAGCTTATTAAAAAATTTGGCGACAAAATTATTCCAATTGAATTGAATGATTTTTTTGAAAACTCTGCTGATTCGATAAAAAATATTGAAAAAGGACTTAAATTGGCTGCGGAAAAAATTAAAGACTATTCTTAACGCTTAATTCTTTAACACTACACTTTATTTTATTAAATTTGCTTAATTACTCACAAAATTTTAACTCCAGGGTTTTTAATGAAAGAATACAAGGATCTTGTAAAACTCGTTCTTGAGAATGGTGTAAGAAAGAAATCCAGGACCGGAGTAGATACTCTTTCGTATTTCGGCGCTTTTTACAGGGTTGATTTATCAAAGGGATTTCCATTATTGACTACCAAAAAGATGAAATGGAAATCAATGCTACACGAAGTTCTGTGGTATCTTTCAGGTGAGGATCATATCAGGAATCTGAGGAAGAAAACAAAAATCTGGGATGCATGGGCCGATGAAGATGGAAATCTTGACACAGCTTACGGGCATTACTGGAGGCACTTTCCAAGTGCACAAAAAGATAAAGATGGTAACTGGCAGGTGCGAGAAGTTGATCAGATTCAATATGTAATTAATGAAATAAGAAATAATCCATACAGCAGAAGAATGGTTGTAACAGCATGGGAGCCGGGAAATGCAACAACCAGCAAACTTCCGCCATGTCATTATACTTATACCTTTAATGTAAGTGATGGCAAATTGAATTGTCATTTGACTCAAAGATCCGGTGATATTGCGCTTGGAATTCCGTTTAATCTTGCAGCATATTCTCTGCTCACTCAGATAATCGCACAGGAAACTGGTCTGGGCCCAGGATATTTTGCCCACTCTATTGTGGATGCGCATATTTATTATGCAGAAAAAGGTTCACCAATGGAAAAATATGATCACAGCGAAGGGCTGAAAGAACAATTAAAGCGTGAACCGATGTCTTTGCCGAAATTAATAATTGCCAAAAAACCTATTGATGAATTAACTTTTGAAGACTTTGAACTTGTTGATTACAAGAGTCACGATCCGATAAAATTCGAGGTAGCTGTTTGAAAATTATAGTAATTTCTGCCATAGCCCAAAACGGAGTTATTGGTAAATCAGACGGGGAAATGCCCTGGCACGTGAAAGAAGAATTTCAGCATTTTAAAAATACCACATATGGTTTCCCAATAATTATGGGCAGGAAGACATTTGAAACTCTCGGGAAACCCCTGAAAGGCAGGTTGAACATAGTTTTAACGCAAAAAACAGGTATAAATTATCCGTTTGAAGAAGTGAAAATATTTAATAGCTTATCTGAAGCCTATTCTCACTGTGAAAAAGAAAAATTTGAAAAGACATTTGTGATTGGTGGTGGTGAAATTTATTCACAGGCTATTAGTACAGCGGATGAAATGATTTTATCCTATATGAAATTTGAAGCGGAAGGCGATGTGTTTTTTCCGAAATTTAGCAAAGAAGAATGGAAAGTGGTAAAGAAAGAGGATAGGGAACAATTTGAAATATTTTGGTACGTAAAGAAATAAAATGTCTGATAAAAAAATAAAAATATTGCCGGAAAATCTTGCAAATAAAATTGCTGCAGGTGAAGTTGTACAAAGGCCGGAATCTGTTGTTAAGGAATTATTGGAAAATGCAATTGATGCGAATGCAAGAAATGTTGATGTAATAGTAAAACGTGCGGGCAAATCTTTAATACAGGTCTTTGATGATGGAAACGGAATGCCCGAAGAAGACGTAATTCTTTCAATTCAGAAACATGCTACCAGTAAAATTTATTCTCTGGAAGATTTGGATGCAATCCATACCCTGGGTTTCAGAGGTGAAGCACTGAGCTCAATCGCTGCCGTAAGTCAAATGGAAATCCGCACTGAAACTCCGGATGAAGAACTTGGTACTCTAATCCGTTTTGATGATTCTGAAAATCTTATAAAGGAAAAAGGATCTTATCCGAAGGGTACTTCCGTATCTGTTAAAAATCTTTTTTTCAACACTCCCGGCAGAAGAAATTTTCTTAAGACTGATGCGACGGAGATGAGACATATCATCGATACTTTTAATAAAATTTCTCTCAGCCACTCAAATATACATTTCAGATTTTTTAATGATGATCAGCTGCTTTATGATTTCCCGGCAGGTAATCTTGGAGATAGGATAAAAAGTGTTTTTGCTGATAATATGATGGATGCTTTGATCCCGGTTAACGAAAAAACAGAATATTTAAGTTTGTTGGGTTTCGTAGGTAAGCCAAGCATGCTAAAGAAAAGCAAGGGGGAGCAATATCTTTTTCTGAATAACAGGTATGTAATCAGCAGACAGGTTAATCACGCAGTTTTTTCTGCTTATGAAAATATTCTTGAAAAAGGAGACTACCCCTTCTTTGTTCTGTTTCTTCAAATTGATCCCAGGAAAATTGATGTAAATGTGCATCCTTCAAAACTTGAAGTGAAATTCGATGATGAAAAAGATGTTTATAATTTTGTGCTGGCAGTAATCAAAAAATCTTTAGGTGATCACGATCTTGTCCCATCAATGATGTTCACTGATGTAACCGATGAAACAGAAAAAATGAGATTCAATCATTTTAATAAAACAGAGCCTAACGATTTTACGGATCGTCCTGCATTCAGAGAGCAGAAAAGGCAGAAAGAAGGTAAATTTTCAGATAATGATATAGATTTAATCTTCAGTGCTATTCCTGATGATGTAGTTACAAAACCAGGCGGGGAAGTATCTCAACTTCCGTTTGATAAAAAAGAGAACAGGGAAGTATTCCATAAAATTTCAGGCGAAGGAACTACTGTAAATCCGGAGGCAGAATCCCCGTTTATTATTCAACTTCATAACAAGTATATATTATCACAGATAAAAAGCGGACTGATGATTATCGATCAGCACGTTGCACACGAAAGAATATTGTATGAAAAAGCGCTTAGAAGATTTGATGCCGATATGCCTTTTACCCAGCAGCTTCTTTTCCCGCGTAAACTTGTGCTTGATCCGGGAACGTTTGGAATTCTAAAAGAGTTACACCCATATCTTGTGAAAATAGGCTTCTCCATCAAATTCTCGACAAAAAATTCTATTATTATTGAAGGCGTGCCGGAAGATGTTAAACAGGGATCTGAAGAAAAGGTATTGCTTGAAATTATTGATGAATATGTGAGCAATCAGACTGAGAAAAAACTGGAAGACAGGGATAATATCGCAAAATCCTATTCCTGTAAAACTGCAATCAAAGCAGGTGATAAATTAACTGAAGCAGAAATGAGACTGCTAATCGACCAGCTTTTTGCAACATCGATGCCGTATGTTTGTCCCCACGGACGCCCGGTGCTGGTGAAAATATCATTGGATGAGTTTGACAGAAGGTTCGGAAGAACGAGCTAACTGTTTTATATTAAAATATTTAAGTAACTTTAAGTAATAAATTAAATTGAATGGAATTAAAATGATTGATAATGAATATAAAAAGAGAAGAGAAAGTCACGATGAAAAACTGAAGTCGGCAAAAACGACCGGAATGACTTTTACTACTGTGAGCGGGGAGGATATTAACCCATTTTACGGACCCGATGACATTGAAAATATTAATTATCTAAGCGAGATTGGTTTTCCTGGTGAATATCCTTACACAAGAGGAATTCATCCTAACGGTTATCGTGGAAGAATCTGGACTATGAGGCAGTTTGCCGGTTTTGGTTCTCCCGAAGATACAAATCAACGATTCCATTACCTGCTTAAAAACGGGCAGACTGGATTATCTGTTGCCTTCGATCTTCCAACATTAATGGGATGGGACTCGGATGCAGCACTGAGTGAAGGTGAAGTTGGGATTTGTGGTGTTTCAATTTCTTCTCTTAAAGATATGCAGACACTTTTCGATAAAATTCCTCTTGATAAAGTTTCCACATCAATGACAATTAATTCTCCTGCTGCAATGATCTTTGCATTTTATCTTGCAGTAGCACAAAACCAGGGTGTTAGTTTTGATAAGCTAAGAGGAACTTTGCAAAATGATATTCTAAAAGAATACATCGCTCAAAAAGAATATATCTATCCGCCTAAACCTTCAATGAGAATTATTGTTGATATGATTGAATTCTGTAAAAACGAAGTTCCACAATGGAATCCTGTTTCTGTAAGCGGTTATCACATTCGTGAAGCTGGTTCAACCTCAGTGCAGGAACTTGCTTATACACTGGCCGATGGATTCGCTTATATTGAAGCTTGCATAGAGAGAGGAATGGATGTTGACGAATTTGCACCGAGAATTTCTTATTTCTTTAATTCTCATCTCGATTTCTTCGAGGAGATTGCGAAGTTTCGTGCTGCAAGAAGAATTTATGCTAAGAGAATGAAAGAAAAATACGGAGCGAAAAATCCACGTTCGTGGTGGCTCAGATTTCATACTCAAACAGCGGGTTGTACTTTAACAGCACAGCAGCCTGAAAATAATATTGTAAGAACTGCTTACCAGGCATTGGCCGGAGTCCTTGGCGGTACACAATCGCTTCATACAAACTCAATGGATGAAACGCTGGCATTGCCGAGTGAAAAGGCGGTTAAGATTGCTTTGCGTACACAGCAATTGATCGCATATGAAACCGGTGTAATAAATACTGTTGATCCGCTCGGAGGAAGCTATTTTGTTGAGGCTCTTACAGATAAAATGGAAAAACAGGCAAACGAAATTTTTGACCAGATTGATTCGCTCGGCGGAGTTATCCCGGCAATTGAAACAGGCTATTTCCAGAAAGAAATTGCAGATGCAGCATACATATATCAGAAAGCAGTTGAAAAGAAGGAAAAATTTATTGTTGGGGTAAATGAATTTGTAGAAAGTGACGAGAAAGTTGATATCCCCATTTTACTTATTTCTCCTGAAGTTGAAAAGAAACAAAAGAGAGAACTAGCTGAGATTAAGCAGAGCAGGAACCAGCAGGCAGTTGATGAAAGTCTTGCAGAGATTAAGAAAGCTGCGGAGGATGGGACAAACCTGATGCCTGTATTTATTAAAGCAGCTCAGAATTACGTAACAATGGGTGAAATGGTCGGCGAACTCAGAGAAGTTTTCGGAACATACGAAGAGGCGGCAGTCTTTTAATGTTAAAAGACTTTATTAAATTATATAGAATCCCACAGTGGATTAAAAATTTATTTGTCTTTGTACCATTAATATTTTCAAAACATCTTTTTGATACAGCTTACCTGTACACAACCGTACTTGCATTCTTCCTTTTTTGTTTTACGTCGAGCATTGTCTATATATTCAATGATATTATTGATGTAGAATCGGACAAACTCCATCCTAAAAAGAAAAACAGGCCAATTGCCTCGGGTAGAATAGCAATTCCTAAAGCAATTTCTTACGCCCTTGGATTTTTCATTATCATTCTGTTCTTACTGCGCGGATTTAATATCCAGTTTATTTCAGCATTAGGAGCTTATTTAATTCTAAACATTTTTTATTCCTTCTTTTTTAGAAATATTGTTTTGCTGGATATATTCTCAATCGCCACAGGATTTATGATAAGAGTTTTTGCCGGCGCATTTGCAATTGGTGTGGAGATATCAAGCTGGCTGATCTTAACCACAATGTTCATCTCATTATTTCTTGCTGTCATGAAAAGAAGATCAGAATTAAATCTCCCTGAAAATGAAGAAATGAATTATACAAGAAAAGTGCTCCAATTTTATTCGAAAAATTTTGCGGATCAAATGGCGACTGTTGCAGCTGCCGGAGTAATTATTTGCTATGCACTTTATACAGTTGCAGCACGTACCGTATCGGTTTTCGGAACAGAAAAACTAATTTATACAACTCCGTTTGTAGTTTTCGGAATTTTCAGATATATGTTCCTGGTTTATATGAACAAAAAAGGAGAAAATACTACGGAACTCCTGATTACTGATCCAGCGATGATTATAAATGTTGTTCTTTATATATTAACTACAACGCTCATAATTTATTAATATTTAATGATTGAAGATCTAATAATCCTGGCATTGCTTATTCTCCTCAGCGGCTTTTTTGCTGCTTCGGAAATTGCATTTGTTGTAGCCAATAAGATAAAAGTTGAAATCAAAGCACGCAAAAAAAATATGGCTGCTGAAAATGCCTTGCATTTTATAAACGATCCTCAGGATTTCTTTTCAGTTGTTCTTATTGGAAATAATATTGTTAATGTAGCTTTTGCTTCAGTAAGCACGGTATTCCTGTCGGCATTTTTCGGCTTTGGCGAAATTAAAATATTGTTATTATCAACTTTTGTCCTTCTGATTTTTGGAGAGTTGCTCCCCAAATATTTTGCACGTGAACTGGCTGACAGGGTAGTATTTGTCTCCGCAATACCGATCAGGATTGTGTCTTTCATCCTTTATCCATTCGTGAAATTTTTCTCTTCTATTTCTTCATTATTAACACAATCTTCAAACCTTAAGCCTGAAAATATCAGGAATTTATTCAGCAAAGAAGATATTGAATCACTCGTAAAAGAGAGCCATGAGGCTGGTGTAGTAAATAAAAAAGAAAGTGATATTATAAGCAAAGTTTTTGATCTTGCCGACCAGCGCGTTTATGAAGCAATGAGGCCAAGGACAGAGATTGTCGGGATAGAAATTAACCAGACAATTGATGAAGCTCTTGATCTGTTTATTGAATCCGGATTTTCAAAATTAATTGTCTATGATGAAAATCTTGATAACATTAAAGGAATGATTCTCACATACGATTTATTCAAATCACCTGAAAACCTGCAAAGCATTATCAGGGAAGTGATCTTTGTACCAGAGACAAAAAAAAGTTTTGATATGCTAAACGAATTCTTAAGAAAGCAATCTTCAATTGCTATTGTAATTGATGAATTTGGTGGCACAGCAGGTATTGTTACTATTGAAGATATTATTGAAGAACTATTCGGTGAAATAAAGGATGAATATGATGTTGAAGAAGATATTTGCAGAAGAATTGCCACGGATACATATCTTATTAGCGGAAAGGTTGAAATAGACTTTATAAATGAAAAATATGATTTGAATATTCTACCGGGAGATTATGAAACAATTGCTGGGTATGTAACCACAAAGCTTGGTAGGATACCGGAGCAGGGAGAAATTGTTGTGCTTGATAATTTCACTATACTCATTGCCCGGTCTTCTAATATCAGGATTGACCTTGTTAAACTCACTGTAAATAATGAATAAATTTTTTCTTCTTTAATTTATTATAGATGTTGCCTTCAGAAAAAATAATCCTTTTTGACGGAGTTTGTGTTTTTTGCAATTTCTGGGTCGATTTTATAATCAAAAGGGATAAAAACAAAGTTTTCAAATTTGCACTTCTTCAATCAAACACCGGAAAGAATCTGGTTGAAAAATTTTCGATAGGTACAAAAACAGCAGATTCGATAATTATGATTGAAGAGAACAGGTGCTTTATAAAATCAACTGCAGTTTTGCGGATTGTAAAAGATCTCAATGGCTTATGGCAGGTACTTTATATTCTGAGATTTATACCACCATTTTTTAGAGATTCCATCTATGATTTTATTGCAGAGAACCGGTATAAACTTTTTGGCAGGAGATCCAAATGCAGAGTCCCATCTCAAAATGAAAAAAACCGCTTTATTTTCTGAGCAGTCATGATTATTTACCGTTTATGATAAATCTGTAAAAATAATTTTAACCCCATTGTAGCTTCAAGCATTAGATCAAATACAGGAGTAATTATCTATTAAAATGGAAATATATTCCGTTTTATATTCTCTCTACACTTTCCCTTTTATTTGTAGCAGCACTTCAGGCCCAGACTCAATTAACAATTTAGAAACTCATAAATAAACTTTTGTTCATAGCGGCTACTGGTAATGGCAAGGCCTGAAGTCCTTTTTTTATAATCTTAATGAGAAGATCAAATACTTTATTTTTGTCCCTTTTCGGTAATTATTCTGTCGAAAAATTCATCTTTATTGATTTTTCCCGTAAATTTAGGTTCTTGTTATTAAATTGATTTCTCATTGCTTTATAGGTAAATTTGTTAAATACAAAAATTTTAGCTCGGGATAAGAGTTCAAAAGCGCGTGCAGGCGAATTTGAAACGGATCACGGGAAGGTAGAAACTCCCATTTTTATGCCTGTGGGTACTCAGGGTACAGTAAAAGCTGTGAACCAGAGCTATCTCGAAGAAGACATTAAGGCACAAATTGTTCTTTCAAATACTTATCATCTTTATTTAAGACCCGGGACAGAAGTTCTTGAAAGTGCTGGCGGGCTTCATAAATTTATTAACTGGGATAAACCTATACTGACAGACAGCGGTGGTTACCAGGTATTCAGCCTGTCCGAATTAAGAAAAATTAAATCGGATGGAGTAGAATTCAGATCACATCTTGATGGCTCAAAACATTTCTTTACTCCGGAAAAAGTGATCAGAATTGAGAGAAGCATCGGCTCGGATATTATGATGGTTCTTGATGAATGTACACCTTACCCCTGCGAGTATGAATATGCAAAGAAGTCAAAACATTTAACATCTGACTGGGCAAAATTAAATAAAGAAGCTTTTGATAAATCGAAACCCTTGTATGGACATAAGCAGTTTTTATTCGGGATAATTCAGGGAAGCGTTTACAAAGATCTTCGTGAAGAATCAGCAAAGGATCTTGTAAAACTGGATTTTGACGGCTATGCTATCGGCGGGCTTGCGGTTGGTGAACCGGCTGAAACAATGTATGAAATGGTAGATTTTACTACTAATTTTATGCCGGATGAAAAACCCCGCTATCTTATGGGAGTCGGAAGGCCGGAAAATATTCTTGAAGCTATTGAGAGAGGAATTGATATGTTTGATTGCGTAATGCCAACGCGCAACGCAAGAAATTCATATCTGTTTACTTCTAAAGGTGTTCTTTCAATGAGGAACGCAAAATATAAAGATGATTTTT
Organism: uncultured Bacteroidota bacterium; assembly: GCA_963783855.1. GTDB lineage: Bacteria > Bacteroidota > Ignavibacteria > Ignavibacteriales > Ignavibacteriaceae > JAKAGZ01. Next base: position 158,376 of record CAWAPE010000004.1, on the reverse strand, counting down.
CAACCATAGATGAAAACTGTGACTGTTATACCTGTAAAAATTATTCAAAAGCATATTTAAGGCATTTGTATATAGCAAAAGAAATTCTCGCTCTTGAACTGGGGAGTATTCACAATCTGCATTTTTATCTGAACCTTGTTAAAGAAGCGAGAAAAAAAATAATTGAAGGTAATTTTAAAGACTGGAAAGAAGAAACTATTAAGAAAATCTCATTAAACGTAAATAATTCTACGGAGGATTAATTGGAAGCACTATTAGCAATGGCTCCGCCAAGCGGAGGAGATTCAAGCGGAAACCTTATCAGTACGATAATAATGTTCGGCGCGATATTCGTAATCTTTTATTTTATGATTATCAGGCCGCAGCAAAAACGCTCTAAAGAAAGAGAAAAAATGCTTTCAAATATTGAAAAAGGTGACAAGATTGTTACCAGCGGCGGAATGCACGCAACAATTGCGGGACTCGATGAAAAAACTGTTCTGCTTGAAGTAAATGATAAAATCAAATTAAAATTTGAACGAAGCGCAGTTGCGCAAGTATTAAAATAAAACTGAGATTCTAAAAAAAATTAGTTTTATCCTTTTATTAGTTATAGGTATTCTTTTCGATTACTATAATTGGACTGAATATTTTTTTGACAGACTTGAAAACGGAATGATAAAATGTTTTGTACAGTAGAAGAAGCAATTGGAGATATTAAGCAGGGAAAGGTAATTATTGTTGTTGATGATGAGGACCGCGAGAATGAAGGGGATTTCATTTGTGCAGCAGAATATGTAACACCTGATATCGTGAATTTTATGACCAAGTACGGCAGGGGAATGGTTTGTACAGCCGTAAGCGGTAAAAGGCTGGATGAACTCGGGCTTCCTTTAATGGTTGATTCAAACTCAGCCTTGCACGGCACACAGTTCACCGTAACTATTGATGCAATTGAAGGTACTACTACAGGAATTTCTGCTGCTGACAGAGCTCATACTATTAAGAAAATCATTGATAAAAATTCCAAAGCAGATGATTTTGCAAGACCCGGGCATATATTTCCACTACGCGCATTTGATGAAGGTGTATTAAGAAGAGCAGGGCATACAGAAGCCGCAGTCGATCTTTGTAAACTTGCAAAGATGAAACCTGCAGGCGTGCTTTGTGAAATTCTTAAAGATGATGGGGAGATGGCAAGAGTCCCGGAATTAATTGAAATTGCTAAAAAATATGAATTGAAAATTCTTACCGTTAAGGACCTGATACAATACAGGATGCAGAAAGAAAAATTAATTGAAAAAATAACTGATATTAATTTCCCGACTGAGCACGGTAATTTCAGGCTGCATCTTTTCAGAAGTTCATTAGACGGTAAAAAGCAGATTGCATTAGTAAAAGGAGAAATAAATCCTGAAGAACCAACCCTGGTTAGAATGCATTCAGAATGTTTAACCGGCGACGTTTTCCATTCACTCAGATGTGACTGCCACGACCAGCTGAATTCAGCACTTGATATGATTGAAGAAAACGGCTCGGGTGTTGTGGTTTATATGAGACAGGAAGGAAGGGGCATAGGGCTTGCGAATAAAATACTGGCGTATAAACTCCAGGAAGAAGGCAAAGATACAGTAGAAGCCAATGAAGCTCTTGGATTTAAACCCGATTTAAGAGATTATGGTATCGGTGCTCAAATTCTTGTATCGCTTGGTGTGAAAAAAATTAAACTGCTTACTAATAATCCCAAAAAAGTTGTTGGATTACAGGGATACGGACTCAACATTGTTGAAAGACTTCCAATCGAAATGGTCCCTAACGAAAACAACGAAAAATATCTTAAAACCAAAAGAGATAAACTGGGACACTTTATCTTAAAATAATTATGGCTTGCGGATTTTATTATTAGTTCTAAACCAGAAATCCGCAATCTTAATTGACCAGCCCAACATCATTTACTTTCGCTTTTTGTAAATTCGCTGTATATTTCCATTAAATATCTACAGGGGGAGCAACAATGGATTACTTTTGCGATTTTGAAACAAGAAAAGAAAAAGAATTATTACCCGGAGTGATAATTAAAACATTCTGGGGTAAAGAAATGCTGGTATCACTAGTTAATCTGGATGCCAATACAACTATACCAATGCACAGCCATTTCCACGAACAAATAGGTACTGTGATTTCCGGTGAACTTGAACTTACAATTGATGGTGAAACGAGAATTTTGAAAACAGGTGATACTTACATAGTACCGGGAAACGTTGAGCATACTGCAAAAACCGGTAAGATACCTGCATCTGTCCTTGATATTTTCAGCCCGGTAAGGGAAGAATATAAATATTAAAAAATTTCGAATTTTTCCCTTCAGTAATTACTGTTGGATGATTCACGGTTTGTGGTATTTCTAAATCTCGGAAAATCCACGTATATTTATTCTACATTTAATTGCCAACGCCGAGGTATAAAGTGAAACACTTTCCGAAAATATTATTACTCCTTTTAATCTTTTGTTCAATCTCTTTTGCACAGAAAAAAGTTTACCTGGCTCATATCGAAAGTGAAATTGAGCCCGGCCTTGCGCCTTATATTACACGCGTGGTTAATGAAGCCGAAAAAAATAATGCCTCCGCTATTATTTTTAAAATAAATACTCTGGGTGGGAGAGTTGACGCTGCGGTGCAGATTGTTGATGCTATTATGTCTAGCAAGGTTTTAACGATTGCTTTTATCGATCACCGTGCAATCTCAGCAGGTGCATTTATAGCATTATCGAACAGGAAAATAGTGATGGTGCGTGGAGGGACGATAGGAGCTGCAACAGTTGTCGATGCGCAGGGGAAGAAAGTGGGAGAAAAATATCAGTCTTTTATGCGCGGACAAATGAGAAGCGTTGCTGAAAAAAATGGAAGGCGGGTGGATATCTGCCAGGGAATGGTTGACGAAAGAATAATTGTTCCCGGAATAGTGGACAGTACACAACTGATAACTTTGACTACCGATGAGGCGCTGAAATACGGGATTGCCGATACAACCGTTTCAGACGTGAACGACGTTTTAAAAATTTATAATTTGGAAAACGCCCGGGTAATTGATCTTAAATCAAACTGGGCAGAAGATGTTGTGAAATTTTTAAACAACTCGATTGTTGTTTCAGTTTTGTTAATGATCGGGTTCGTTGGTTTGTTTGTTGAAATTAAAACTCCCGGATGGGGCCTCGCCGGAACTGCCGGTGTGCTGGCGCTTCTTCTCTTTTTCGGATCATCTTATATACTGGATCTTGCTTCAGGACTGGATATAATTCTTTTTGTGGTAGGTGTAGTGCTGCTTGCACTGGAGATATTTGTAATCCCGGGATTTGGAATAGCCGGGGTGAGCGGAATAATATTAATTTTTGTCTCACTTTTTATGGCGCTTATTGGCGGAGGTATGCCTTACGTGGATGGTGATATGATTTCAAGGGCGATAATCCAGCTTGGTGGCGCACTTGTAGTTTCAATAATTATTATAGCACTAATAATTAAGTATCTTCCTAAAAGTACTGTCTTTAACAGGCTGATACTTGCAGAAGAAGAAAAAGCCAATAAGGGCTTTGTTTCCTCAAAATCTCTGCATAAACTTGTAGGACTTGAGGGAATTGCCCTTTCAACATTGCGGCCTGCCGGGATGGCGGACTTTAAGGGAGAAAAAATTGATGTAGTAGCCGATGGTGATTATGTTCAGCAGGGGAGTAAATTAAAAGTCCTAAGGGTGGAAGGCAGCAAAGTTGTTGTCAGGGAAATAAAAAAATAAATTAAAGTATAGAGCACTAATTTCGTCTATTGGGCTATCCAAAATTTTTCATTCTGAATTTATTTCAGAATCAAATTATTATAAGCGATCCCGAAACTAGTTCGGGATGACAGTTGCGAAATTAGTGCTCTCTAAAAGTTATAATTTTTCCAGGAAGTAATTATTTGTAATTGCTTCAGTGCGTGTTCCTTTCTGTTTTCCTTTCGGAGTTTTAGCTTCCATTGTATAGTGAATATCAACCTTTGTATAAGTCTTTGCTTTTTGCAGACATCCTTCAGTAATATTAAAATAAATTTTTCCACCCGCGGTAGTTTTTGGCTTTGTAAAAGTGTAATCAATTCCACGATCTGAAGCTGTATTTTTTCCCGTAATCTTACTTTCAATTCCGCCATTGATTACAGCAAGTTTATCACCGTTAGATTTCTCAAGGCCTGTAATTTTATACGTGTTGGTATTCTGAACCTGGTAAACCATAAACTGTGTCGCAGGTTGAGGGAACGTCCACGTAGAATCTTTTGCAAGCTGATGATCGGGCATTGTTCTGAATATCTGGTACAACAATGGTTTTACAGCACCCTCTACCATATTTGTTTTAAGCTGATCTTTTTGCTGTGCATTTACTGAATCAGTGAGGCCTTTAATTGATAAAAATTTAGCGAGAATTTTATCAACGCGGAAAACATCTACCAATTCGCCTTTTTTAGAAACCCTGATACCGATTTCAGAATTAATAAGTGATTCATAATCTGCGTATTTATTTGTTTCTGCCGAATCTGTATTTGTATCTGATTCGTAATTATATTCCTGTCCGTTTGCAAGTGCGCTGAGTTTAACCGACTTAAAAATGCAGTTTAATTCTGTAACACCATCCTTATCCGTTGAAACAGGAGTAAGGTCTATCAGGTAAATGATTGTCTGTTTAATGTCGCTTTTCATCGTCGAATCAATTTTCACAGTCTGTATATCATTAGTAACGGTAGTTAGCCTGTAATGATATGTCTTTCCTTTTTCAAATTTGTACTCAAGTTTAAAAGCTTCGTTCTGGTTGGCAACCGGTTCCGCTTTTATATCGCTGGAATCGACATTGTATTTGTTTTTATCGTTAATTGTATTGTTTTGGTTAGATTTTTCGCCGCATCCAGCTAATACCAATAATGCGAAAAACGAGACAAGTAAGTATTTCATTTGTGATCCTTCTTAATAGAGTAAATATTTTCTTCTGATATTTTTAAATTCCGTTAGTGTTGTATTCCATGAGTTGATAATTGTTCCCGGTGAAGTCCCTTCAATAATCATTTTTCTTATTGATGGATATCCTGTCAGCTTATCGAAATAGTCCGTTAGTTTAAATTTATCCGGATATAATTCCTGCAGAGCACAAACTAATTTTATTCCGAAACGTACTGCATTTAATTGTGATCTGTCTTTTATCGTAATTGATATTCCATTACAGCTTTCATTTTCATACTTTGGCTTATTTGCCATTCCCGGGATTGAGATAGGTGAAAATTTTATCGGGGATAATTCAATTCCGTTTATTCCCAAATCGTTTAGTTTGTCTATAAGTTCATTAGAATCGATAAACGGGGCTCCTATAGTAAGAAATGGTCTGAAAGTACCACGACCTTCTGAAACATTAGTACCCTCAATTAAACAAGTGCCGGGATAAATTAAAGCTGTTTCAAGATTTCTCATGTTAGGAGACGGCGGTATCCATTTTTTTGAATAATCGTCAAAGTAACTGTTCCGATTCCAGCTTTTCATAGATATTACATAAAGATCGGGATGCAGATTTTTCCCTAGTAAATTTTCTCCGTTAAAGTAGCGCGCTATTTCTCCGACTGTCATTCCGTGCTGAACCGGCAGGGGAGCTATGCCGACAAAAGATTCCATTTCTTTTTTTAGAACAGGTCCTTCAACCTTCAATCCATTGATAGGATTTGGCCTGTCGAGCACGATCATTTTTATGTTGTACCTTGCTGCCGCCTGCATTGTATAATAAAGCGTGGAGATGTACGTATAAAAACGGGCGCCTACGTCCTGTAAATCGAAGACAATTACATCAATATCCGAAAGCGCCTCACGTGTTGGTATTTTGTTATTGCCGTAAAGCGAAGTTACAGGAATGTTTTTTCCCGGTGTGTCAGAATCATTTACTTTTTGCCCGGCCGGTTTGTTTATCTGAAAACCGTGTTCGGGAGAAAAAATTCTTTTTACTTTATATCCTTTTGCAACCATTGCTTTATAGAGCGGTTTGCCGTTTGAAAGCACGCCTGCAGCGTTAGTAACGATGCCTATTCGCTGGTTTTTCAATATGCCAGAAAACTCAGAGAGCAGCCTGTCCGCGCCTGTTTCAAAAGGTTTTACCTGCGCAATAGAAATGGGAATAAAAAGAGTAAGAATTAAAAAAATACCGGGGATTTTTTTCATAATAAAAAAGAATGGTCATCCGTTATCCAACGAACGACCATTATATTGTAATTTCAATAAAACATTAACCGCTGTAATTTTCCAGCAGTTCTTTTCTTGAAAAGAAATGTGCAATTTCAATTGCAGCATTTTCATCAGAGTCTGATCCGTGAATAGCGTTTTCTGTTATATCTTTTGCAAACAATTTTCTGATTGTACCTTCTTCAGCTTTTGAAGGATCAGTGGCACCTATAAGCTTTCTGAAATCTTCAATTGCATTTTCTTTTTCGAGAGCTATTGGAACGCATGGTCCTGATGTCATATAATCCATTAACTCGTTGAAAAAGGACCTTTCTTTGTGTACTTCATAAAATCCGCCTGCCGAATCCTTAGTTAAGCGGACCATCTTTATCCCTTTAATCTTAAATCCGGCTTCTGTAATTTTTGTTATAATCTGACCGATATAATTATTTCTTACCGCATCCGGTTTTAGTATTGCTAATGTTCTGTTACTCAATCTATTACTCCTTATTTTTTTAATAGTATCTCAATTTCATAGAATGTCATCCCGAACTTGATTCGGGATCTCATTGTTTTATCAGATTCTGAAATAAATTCAGAATGACAGCAAAATTATTATTCATAAAAATGAAATTGAGATACAACCTTTTTTTGAATTATTATTTCTTCTTTTTTGATTTTACAACTCTGCTTACTTTTTTCTTTACTGCTTTTCTGGTTTTAACGGCAACCTTCTTTTTTGAAACCGCTTTGGTTGCTGCTTTCTTTACAGGTTTTTTAGTAGTGTTTTTCTTCTTTGTTCCGAGAGCTTTCAGCATAGTCGATCCCATTTCAGCAGGGGATTCAGCAACATGAATTCCGGCTTTTTTCATGGCAGTCATTTTTTCAGCGGCTGTTCCTTTTCCACCTGAAATAATTGCTCCTGCATGACCCATTCTTCGTCCCGGAGGTGCTGTTCTTCCTGCAATGAAACCAACAACAGGTTTTTTAACATTTTTCTTTATGTATGTTGCAGCTTCTTCTTCTGCAGATCCGCCTATTTCACCGATCATAATTATTCCATCGGTATCGGGATCTTCATTGAACATTTTTATGATATCAATGAACTTTGAGCCGATGATCGGGTCGCCGCCGATTCCTACGCAGGTTGACTGGCCGAGTTTAACGTCGGTAAGCTGTTTAACTGCTTCGTAAGTCAACGTTCCACTTCTTGAAATAACGCCGATCTTTCCTTTTTTGTGAATGAAGGCAGGCATAATTCCAACCTTTGCCTGACCCGGAGAAATAACACCAGGACAGTTTGGCCCGACGAGTACTACTCCCTTATTCTTAATCGAATTATAAACTCTTAACATATCACCTGCAGGAATTCCTTCCGTGATGCAGATAATCACTTTTATTCCCGCGTTAGCCGCTTCAAGAATAGCGTCTGCCGCAAAAGCCGGTGGAACAAAAATTACAGAAGTATTTGCTTTCTCTGCTTTTACCGCGTCTTCAACAGTATTGTAAACCGGTACACCTAAATGCTTCGTACCGCCTTTACCGGGAGTTACACCGGCAACAACTTTTGTCTTATAGGCTATCATCTGTTCCGTATGGAATGAACCTTCGCCGCCAGTAATTCCCTGGACAACAAGGCGTGTTTTTTTATTTACTATTATGCTCATTGTAATTTTCCCGTTTTCAGTTTAAGAAAAATTTGAATCCTTAAATATAAGGAATTAGCTTCAAATTTTATAGGTATTACGTGATGAAATTGTGGTTTTTATTGGATGTTGGGAGATTTTTTCCAAAGGTCGGGGAGTGAGGTTAGGCAGAGTATTTATAATATTTGCCCGGAAATGAATTGAGCGGTTTGTAAGAGTATTAACTCGTTAAACTGACCGGCAAGCAGTTGTGCCCCGATAGGCAGGCCATTTTTGTCTTTCCCGATTGGTACATTCAACCCGGGAATTCCGGCAAGGTTTGCTGAAGTTGTGTAAATATCACTCAAATACATTTCCAGGGGATTGGAGGACTTTTCACCAATCTTAAATGCGGTTGTAGGTGTAGTAGGAGTAAGTATCAAATCCACTTTTTCGAATGCACTGTCGAAATCGTTTTTTATCAGCCTGCGAACTTTCTGAGCTTTGATATAATACTCATCGTAATAGCCGTGCGATAAAACATATGTGCCAAGCATAATTCTTCTTTTTACTTCGGAGCCGAAACCTTCCGACCTTGAAGCTTTATACATATCTATCAGAGAATCCTGATCCTTCGCGCGGTGCCCGTATCTTGCCCCGTCAAATCTTGCAAGATTTGATGACGCTTCTGCGGTTGTTAAAATATAATATGTCGCGATTGAAAATTCGGAGTGGGGCAGTTCAATATCTATAATTTCAAACCCGTTTTTTCCCAGGCTATTAATAAGCTTCCCGATTTCTTTTTTAACATCGGCCGACAATCCTTCACCGAAATATTCCTTTGGAATTCCGATTTTCATTTTGTCTTTTGATTCCCCGATAGTTTTTGAAAATTCAGGAACTAATTTATCGGAAGATGTTGAATCTTTTTCGTCCTTGCCTGACATTACTTCCATTAGCAATGCGAGATCAGCCGGGTTATTTGAAAATGCTCCCACGGTATCGAACGAGGAAGCGAAAGCGGTAAGTCCGTATCTTGAAATTCTGCCGTATGTTGGCTTAAGCCCGTAAACGCCGCAAAATGAAGCTGGCTGACGGATTGAGCCTCCCGTATCGGTTCCGAGTGCCGCGTCGCACAGGGTGGCTGCAACAGCGGATGCCGAGCCTCCGCTGGAACCGCCCGGTACTCTTTCTTTATCAACCGGGTTTAACGCCGATCCGAACGCCGAGTTTTCGTTTGATGAGCCCATAGCGAATTCATCGCAATTGGTTTTGCCTATAATTATAGCGTCTTCATCGATTAATTTCTGGACAGACGTAGCCGTGTAAACGGAAGTAAAATATTTTAAAATATCTGAAGAGCAGGTTGTGGGTTTATCTTTAATTGAGAGGACGTCTTTTACCGCGATAACCATACCGGCAAGTTTGCCGCAGGTGCCGGATTTTATTTTCTGTTCAATAACTCCGGCTTTTTCGAGCGCTTCCTTTTCAAAGACAAAATTAAAAGCGTTCAGGTCCTTATTCTTCTCAATTCTTGAAAGGAAAAACTTTAGGTTTTCTTCGAGTGAAATTTCACCTTCTTTAATTTTTCTTAGTTTTTCAAGATGGTTGGAATATGGAAGCAAGTAAATCCCTTTTATTATTCCCTGAAATGTAAAACTGCTTCCCCTTGGAGAAGCAGTTGAAATGAAACAAGCTGTTAAAACTAAAAATTACTTTATTTCTTTTTGCTTTTGTCGTTATCGTTTAAATCGACTGAAATATCGTCCTGAACATCTTTAACGGCTTTTTTAAATTCTTTAATACCTTTTCCGAGGCCCTGTGCCAGGTCCGGAATTTTCTTTGCACCGAAGAGAACTATCACTACGATCAGGATAATAATTAATTCTCCACCACCTATATTTTCAAACATTTCTTCACCTGTTAATATTTATTTACCACGGCTTAAACAGAAAATATCAGAATAAAGTTTCCGCAAAAAGCCGCTAATCTCATTTATTTATCGGATTTTTTATCCGAGCTATCATCTTTTACATCTTCTTCTACATCTTTAACTGCTTTCTTGAACTCTTTAATACCTTTTCCGAGTCCCTGTGCAAGATCAGGAATTTTTTTGGCTCCAAACAAAACAAGAATAACGAGCGCAATAATTATGATTTCGCCCGTGCCTAAATTTCCAAACATTTTATCACCTTTTAATTAAAAATATACTTACCAATCGAATCAAAAATAAGTTTGCCGTCGGTTTTTCCTAAAATCGGATCAGATGCCCTTTCAGGATGCGGCATCATTCCCAGAACATTTCCGTCTTTGTTAATTATTCCCGCAATATTTTTAAGCGAACCGTTGGGATTAAATCCCTCTTCAACTTTCCCGACGGGCGAACAATACTTAAAGACAATCTGGTTGTTGTCAATCAACGATTTTAATGTGTCTTCATCTGTAAAATAGTTACCTTCGCCGTGCGCTATGGGAACTTTCAAAACTTCGTTATTTTTATTCTCTTTCGTAAAAACCGTATTATTATTTTCTACAGTAAGATAAACATCTTTGGATACAAATTGTAGAGAATTATTTTTCAAGAGAACACCGGGGAGCAGTCCTGCTTCGAGTAATATCTGAAAACCGTTGCATATTCCAAGTACGTGACCGCCTTTATTGGCAAAATCTATCACGGAATTCATGATGGGGGAGAATCTTGCAATTGATCCCGATCTTAAATAGTCTCCGTAAGAAAATCCACCGGGCAGAATTACAACATCTACATTTTTCAGATCTGTTTCTTTGTGCCACAAAAAATTCACTTCATAATTGTAAATCTTCTTTAAAACATAATATGCGTCATAGTCGCAATTTGATCCCGGGAAAATTACTACTCCGAATTTAGGTTTCATTTCATTTCTTCCAGTGTAAATTCAAAATCTTCCATTATAGGGTTTGCAAGTAATTTTGCGCAATACTCTTTTACTTCCTTTTCAGCCGAATTTTTGTCGGCGGTGTCTACAGTAAACTCAATAAATTTTCCTATTCTCGTGTCTTTGATATTATTAAGACCGAGATGCTGGGCACCTTTTTCGACAGCTTTGCCCTGGGGATCTAAAATAGAAGGTCTTCTCTTGATTAATACTTTTGCTTTATACAAAATATCACCTGATAAATTAAAATTAGAAATGCGGGTACGGTCAACTTTTTCTGGAAATCCAGTAAAAAATATGCCGAAAAATACCAAATAGAATAAATAAAACAAAGATGTAGAAGAGGGCTTTACCGGAGGTAGCGATAACTGCAATTAAACAAAGGAATAAAATGATAAAAATATATGGCTTTTCTTTAATTCCCGAGAAGGTAAGTTTTGGAAAAGTATCATATTTTATCCGGCTCACCATTAAAAAGGAAAGAATTAAAACCATGGGAATGATGAATTTATCCTGCGGAGAAGGATAGCCAATTCCTTTTTCATAAAAAGTTAGAATGAACGTTGAGACAGTTAAAGCAGATGAAGGAATAGGCAGACCTTTGAAAAATGCTTTATCGAATCCGATTAACTGCACGTTAAACCTTGCAAGCCTGAATCCGCCGGCAATCAACAATAGTGAGCTGACGATTATTCCCCATGCATTAAATTGAAACAGGTAAGTAGAATAAACAAGGAATGCCGGAGCTGCGCCGAAACTGATCAGGTCGGAAAGTGAATCAAGCTCAACGCCCAGCGCGCTGCTGCTGTTTGTGAGCCTTGCTACCATTCCATCGAGAGCATCAAAAATTGCCGCGACAATTATCAGCCACGAGGCGTATAAATATTTCCCCTGGCTTGCGTTTATTATCGATAAAAATCCGCAGAACATATTCATCGCCGTGAATAAGTTCGGAATAACTGAAGCTGTTGGTCTTAATTTTCTCATTATTTTTCTGGAAATTCAAAAAGTACCGTTTCTCCGGCAACTACATCATCGTCCTTTTTTATTTTTACAGTGCAATTTTCAGGCACCACTACATCAACACGACTTCCGAATTTTATCATTCCAAATCTTCTACCGGCAGTAACCGTATCACCTTCATTTACTTCGTAAATAATTCTGCGTGCAATAAATCCGGCAACCTGCGTGTAGAACACTTTACCGAATTTACTTTCGATTCCAAATTCCGCTCTCTCATTTTCTTCAGAAGCTTTATCTTCGAATGCTGCAATATACTTACCGGGAATGTATTTTACCATTGCCATTGTTCCATCAATCGGAAAACGGTTTACGTGTACATTCAAAGGCGACATAAAAATGGAAACCTGTTTTGCCTTTCCGTTTATAAATTTATTGTCAAAAACATCTTTTACAAACAGCACTCTGCCATCGGCAGGGGAAAAAACAGCATTTCCAATTTTTGGTGTAGTCCGGTCGGGATCTCTGAAAAAATAAAGCGAAAATACAAGGAAGAATATTGAAAGGATGAGCAGGAAATATTTTACATAAATATTCTGCACAAAAAACGCCAGGCAGATAACAGCAAAAACCAGTATGGAAATAATTCCAAGAGTTACATATCCGTATTTTGTAAACATTTTTTATGAACTCATTAATGTGAATAAATGGTCAGTGTATTTTCGGATAGTAGCTGCAGTATCAAATTTATAAGGACTGACCCATTTATTGTCCGGGGAGAGTGGAATAATTTTAAGACTTTTAGGAGTAAAATCATCTACAAGTAAAATTTTATTGTCACTTTTACCGAAACTGCAATTTACTTCTGCAAGAGTTTCGCCTCTTCTTTCAAAAAATGATCTGAGAACGGCATTTACTTTAGAACAAATTCTGCTGATTATTTTTAAATCTTCAACAGAACAAAGTTCAAATGAAATTAAGTGACTTTCTGAAACTAAGGAATCTTTTCCTTCCCCCATATGAAACTCAATAATTGGCAGCTGAAGAGCTTCACCTTCTTTTTTTGAAAAAATCTTTGCAGTCCTTTTATCGACAAGATTTAATATTTTTACATAAAACGGGAATCTGTCGTGTTTGATAAATGTTAGTGAGTTTTTATCGTGAGTATTGACAAAACCTGCGGGAATATGGTATCCCTTCAAATAATCCATAAAGAAAGAATTTATAGAAGCGAATTTTTCGCCCAAATCTTTAACTTTTATCTTCTTTGCTCCGCCATTGGTGTAATAATCCGGGTATTCCTGAAGAATGTAATTTTGATCATCTAAAGGAATTTCCTTTTTAAGATGCATTTCGTTTGAGGATTGTGTTTTCTTTGCCAAAATTGCCCTGTAGAAAAATTTTAGTTGAGAAATTATAAAAATTAGCTATACAAAGTCAATTGAATATATTATATTTGCACGAAAATTAAAATAAACGCACAATTTTATTTAAGAAATATTTAGCAAACAGGAGGATCTTGATGAAAGGCGGTATGCAGGGTATGTTGAAACAGGTACAGAAAATGCAGGAAGAGATGCAGAAAGTACAGGGCGAATTAGCAGGTAAAACCGTATCTGAAGAGGCTGGCGGCGGCATGATTAAGGCCACAGCTAACGGAAGTAAGGAAATTGTCTCAATTGAAATCGATCCGCAGGTAATTACCCCGGATGAGAAAGAAATTCTGGAAGACCTTGTAGTTGCTGCTGTTAACAAGGCTCTTGAATCTGCATCAAAAATGGCAGATGAAGAATTAGGAAAAGTTACTAAAGGAATGATTCCTCCTGGTATGAACATTCCGGGATTATAAACTTGCAAATAGCCGAACCATTATTAGCAGCGATAGAAGAACTAAGCAAACTGCCGGGCATTGGAAAAAAAACCGCACAGCGTCTGGCATTACACCTGCTAAAAAGTGATTCAGGGCAGGTTGCTGGTTTTATTCAAGCCATAGAAAATCTCAAAACTAAGTTAAGATTTTGCTCACGTTGTTATAATTTATCAGAAGAAGAATTGTGCAATGTTTGCAAGAGCGAAAAAAGAGATAAGAGCGTTATTTGTGTTGTTGAAGAAGCCAGCGATGTAATCGCAATCGAACGAACCCACGAATTTAACGGACTTTATCACGTCCTGGGCGGAGTACTTTCTCCTTTATCTGGTGTTGGGCCCGATGCTCTAAAAATAAAAGAGCTCTTAAAAAGATTTGAAAACGAAGATATAAAAGAAATTATACTTGCAATAAATCCCGATACTGAAGGAGAAACAACTGCTCTTTATCTTGCCCGGCTTATAAAACCTCTTAATATAAAAGTTTCAAGAATTGCAAGAGGATTACCTATAGGTGGTGATCTTGAATTTGCAGATGAGGCAACAATTGGAAGAGCGGTTTCAGGAAGAATTGAATTGTAATGAAAGAATGGTTTGAAGACTGGTTTAATACAGAAGAATATCTGAATGTTTACAGGCACAGAAACGAAGCTGAAGCAAAACAACTTGTTGATTTATTATTGAAATTTATCAGCATACCACAGGAAGGTAATGTACTTGATCTTGCATGCGGAGCCGGAAGACACGCATTATTATTTGCACAGAAAGGATATCAGGTTACTGCAGTTGATTTAAGCGATAAGCTACTACAGGTTGCAAAAAAAACTGCTGAAGAAAATAAGATAAACATTGACTTTATAAAATCAGATATCAGGTATTTCTCAACTGATAAAAAATTCGACCTGATTCTTAACCTGTTTACCAGCTTCGGATATTTTGAGAATGATGAAGAAAATTTCAAGTTATTTGATATTGCTTATTCGCAACTTGAGAAAGATGGATATTTCGTTCTTGATTATTTTAATTCAAACTTCGTAAAAGAAAATCTCGTTGAAGAATCAGTTGATGAATTAAATAATCTTAAATTGATTCAAAAGCGTCACATCGAAAATAAAAGGGTAATAAAAGATATTATAATCAGGAAGAATGGCAGCGAACAAAGTTTCTGTGAATCAGTTAGAATGTATAATAAGAATGAACTGGTCTCAGCAATTGAAAATGCTGGACTAAAAATTAAACATATTTTGGGCGGATTTGAAGGCGAAGATTTTGATGAAGAAAAATCTCAAAGAATAATTATTATCTCCAAAAAATGAAATTTATTTCTCTGATATTATTAACATTAATCGCAGGATGCGATTTATTTAGCGTCAGAGATGCACAACCGCCGGACCAGCCAAGAGCCGATTATCAACAGGCAGTAACTCCCGAAATTCTGATCTCAAATCTTATCAATTCCATAAAGGACAAAAGTACAGAAAATTATCTGGCTTCCTTTGCCAGTCCATCATTCACAAACAGGGAATTTAAATTCTCGGCTTCCAGTTCCGCTTCTTCGCAGTTTCCTTCGCTATCCGATAATTGGGGAGTCTCTAACGAAGAGCAATATTTTAATAATTTGAAGACAAAAGTTGACGAAAATATTGCAATTACGTTAACTTTGTCCAATGAATCATCAAGTCCCCAGGGCGACAGCTTGTTTTACAGTGCGAGTTATTTTCTAAATGTGCCGTCTAATTCTTCTGAGATACCGCAAAATTACCAGGGAGAATTAAGATTTAATATGGTTCGCGATTCAAGGGCGGTCTGGGTAATTTATTATTGGCAGGATACAAAAAACAGTAATCTTCCAAGCTGGAGTGAATTAAAAGGGAGACTTTATTAAAAGATTATCAAAATATTTTTTTATAATCTTAATTTTGTTTACAGGGTGTAAAAATCCTTTTGCGCCGTCACTCGATTTTTCTAGCCAGAGCTCAGGCTCAGCTCTTTCTGATCTTACCACAACGGACGGCGTATTTAAAAATTTTCAGTATGCATATACGTTTCAGGATACAAGTATTTATGGCAAACTTATTAGCAGCGATTTTAATTTTTCCTATCGTGATTATGATCAGGGATTTGATGTAACCTGGGGAAGAGACGAGGAGATGAAAACAACTTATGGTTTATTCCAGAATACTCAAAGGTTAGATTTGATCTGGAATAATATTATATTATCGAGCAAAGATTCATTAACTGCCAACATTGTTCGCGGATTTAATTTAACCATTACATTTAATCCGACTGATGTTGTGAGAATTGATGGAAGGGTAAATATGAACCTGAGTCGGAATCCTGAGACCAAAAAATGGACGATTACAAATTGGCGGGATGAATCAAATTTCTAAAACAAAATAATTATTTATGCTGATTTTCTGGATTAAAGAATCATTAAAATTAATAGGAAGAGCAAAGTCTTCCTTTTTCCTGTCGCTCACTTCAACAAGTATTTCTGTACTTCTTATTGCTGCTTCAGTTGTAATCCTTCAATTGTCAAACATTTTTCAAAACAGACTGAAAGAAACTGTAAACATCAATGTCTTTCTTAAAGACGCTGTAACAAATGCCCAGGCAAAAAATATTGGAAAGAAAATTTCTGCGGAAAAATATGTTAGATCGGCAAGATATATTGATAAAAATAAAGCAGCAGAAAATTTCATCAGGGAAACCGGCGAGGACTTCAGAAAAATTCTTGATTATAATCCGCTGCCGGCATCATTTACTGTCTCTATTAAAAGTGATTATGTCCAGAAAGATACATTGAACGTAGTAATATCAGACTTAAAAAAAATAAGCGGGGTAGAAGAAGTATCATTTCAGCAGGAGTTTGTATATAAAATTCTTTCTTATGTGAATGAAGCAAAAAAATATGTTTTTGTAATTACAGGCATTCTGTTTCTGATTTCTCTTTACGTGGTTTTTAGTACAGTTAAGTTGATAATAAATTCCAAATATGAAGAAATGGAAACAATGAAACTTGTTGGTGCAAAATTATCAACTATCAAAATGCCGATTATTCTAAACGGGGTATTGATCGGTTTTTTTGCAAGCATTATTGCGCTCGGGCTTTTCCTTGTGATGATTCATTATTTTGATACTTTACTGGGTGTGCAGAGCGTGAGGCAATTTAAAGACCATACTTATCTTGCTGGGATTCTTTTGCTTGGTCCCTTTCTCGGATTTATTGTTAGTTTGTTTTCACTCAGAAAAATTAATTTGAAAATTTAGATGATGCGGAGGAGAAGTTGTCAAAAGAAACGGTAGTTGTCACAGGTGGAGCCGGATTTTTGGGCTCACATTTATGTGACAAATTTCTTAAAGAAGGTTTTAAAGTAATTGCAATTGATAATCTTATAACCGGAAATACAAATAATATAAGTCATCTTTTCGGGAACGAAAATTTTAGTTTTATTAAACATGATATCACTAATTTCATATTTCTTCCAGGTAAAGTAGATTATATTCTTCACTTTGCTTCGCCTGCCAGCCCTATAGATTATTTAAAACTTCCTATTCAGACTTTAAAAGTTGGTTCGTTGGGTACTCATAAAGTCCTTGGACTTGCAAAAGAAAAAAAAGCAAGAATGCTGCTTGCTTCAACTTCAGAAGTTTATGGTGATCCTGATATACACCCGCAGAAAGAAGATTACTGGGGAAATGTAAATCCCATTGGTCCGAGGGGAGTTTATGATGAAGCTAAACGATTTGCAGAAGCAATTACAATGGCTTATCACAGATACCACGGAGTTGATACCAGAATAGTAAGAATATTTAATACTTACGGACCACGAATGAGACTTGACGACGGCAGGGCATTACCGGCTTTTGTTGGTCAGGCTTTACGTGGTGAAGATATTACTGTGTTTGGCGATGGCTCTCAGACCAGAAGCTTTTGTTTCGTTTCTGATCTTGTGGATGGCATTTACAAATTGTTGCTCTCAAAAGAAAATGATCCGGTTAACATAGGAAATCCTGTAGAAATTACTATTAAAGAATTTGCTGAAGAAATTATAAGATTGATGAGCTCTAAAAGTAAAATTACTTATAAGCCTTTACCGGAAGATGATCCGAAAGTCAGACAGCCCGATATTACCAAGGCAAAGAAATTATTAGGTTGGTCCCCTCAAGTTGATAGAGAAGAAGGACTAAAAATAACGATAGAGTACTTTAAAAATAGTTTTAAAGGTTGATAATAGATTTGCATTCCTGAAAAATACAGTTCGGGTTGAATGTCGGGTTTATTTTAGGGAACTTAGTAAGTTATATTTTAAGTATTTCTTAAGATCGAGGTTAATTAATGTGCGGAATAGTCGGATATATTGGTGAAAAAAATTGTGTGCCGATTTTAATTAATGGTTTGAAAAGACTTGAGTACCGTGGTTATGATTCTGCGGGCATAGGTATAATTGACAACGGTAAATCTGAAGTTGTAAAGAAAAAGGGTAAGGTTTCGATCCTCGAAAAAGAAATTTCCAAGTTAAACCTGAATACTAAACTCGGAATAGCTCATACACGCTGGGCAACACACGGCCAACCAAATGAAGTAAATGCACATCCACATTTCAATACTGACAAAACTATTTTTGTTATCCACAACGGCATCATAGAAAATTACAGGACTATAAGAGAAGCTCTTAAGAAAAAAGGATATGTGTTTGTAACAGAAACAGATTCGGAAGTTATTCCACATTTAATAGATAATTTTATTAAGTCCGGGATGTCGCTTTTTGATGCTACCAAAGCGGCTTTAGCTGAGATTGAAGGCACCTACGGGCTTGCTATAGTTTATACCGGCGAACCAGATAAAATAATTGCTGCAAGAAAAGGTTCACCTCTTGTGCTTGGAATCGGCAACGGCGAAAATTACCTGGCTTCAGATGTTTCCGCAATTGTAGCTCACACCAATCAGGTTGTTTACCTTGAAGACGGGGAAGTGGTAGAAATTTTTAAAGACAAATTCATTACGAAAAACCTGGAAGAAGATGGCGAAATAAAGAAAGAAGTTCACGAAATCAGCATGACAATAGACGAACTGGATAAAGGCGGCTTCCCGCATTTTATGCTAAAAGAAATTATGGACCAGCCCGAATCAGTTTGTAATTCAATGCGCGGAAGAATTATTGAAAAAAATGGTACTGCAAAACTGGGTGGACTTGAAAATGTCGCCAAGCAGCTTTCAAATTGTAAAAGGATTATTATTTCCGCTTGTGGTACTTCCTGGCATGCCGGACTGGTTGGTGAATATATGTTCGAACAATTTGCCAGGATTCCAACAGAAGTAGAATATGCTTCTGAATTCAGATACAGAAACCCGATTGTAAATAAAGATGATGCAATAATTTTTATTTCTCAGAGTGGAGAGACAGCTGATACACTTGCAGCATTGCGTGAGGCAAAAATACGCGGAGCTTTATGTCTTGGAATTTGTAATGTCGTTGGTTCTTCAATAGCCCGCGAAACACACGCCGGAGTTTATACTCACGCCGGATCAGAAATTGGTGTAGCATCAACTAAAGCATTCACATCTCAGCTTGTTGTACTTTCTCTTATAACTCTTTTGATTGCCAGAAAAAACAATATGAGTTTGGTTGACGGAAAAAACATTGCAAAAGAGCTTGATGCTATCCCGGGAAAAATTTCTAAGATCCTTCAACTTAATGATGAAATTGAAAAAATTGCTGAGCACTTTAAAGACGCTAAAAATTTTCTGTATCTGGGAAGGGGATATAATTTCCCAGTAGCACTTGAAGGTGCATTAAAGTTGAAGGAAATTTCATATATACACGCAGAAGGTTACCCGGCTGCGGAAATGAAACACGGGCCAATTGCACTAATTGATGATAATATGCCGGCAATTTTTATTGCACCGAAAGATTCTACTTATGATAAAATTATCAGCAATATTCAGGAAGTAAAAGCACGTAATGGCAAAATTATCGCCATTGCAAGTGAAGGTGATAATACAATTGATGAACTAGTGGATTTTTCAATTAAAATTCCTGATACAATCAGAATGTTGACACCATTGTTAACTGTAATTCCTTTGCAGTTACTGGCTTACCACATTGCCGTTAAAAAAGGATTAAATGTAGATCAACCAAGAAATTTAGCAAAGAGCGTAACTGTAGAATAAATTATGCTAAAAATAATAACACACACGAGGGGCACTTATGTCTAAAACTAATGTACTTATAATGGGAGCAGCTGGACGTGACTTCCATAATTTCAATGTATACTATCGCGATAATGAAAAGTATAATGTTGTAGCTTTTACAGCAACACAAATTCCAAATATTGATGGAAGAAGTTATCCGGCAGTGCTTGCAGGTAAATTGTATCCAAAAGGAATTAAGATTTATGATGAAAAAGATCTGGTTTCCTTAATTAAAAAACTTAAAGTTGATGAAGTAGTTTTTTCATATTCGGATGTAAAATTTGAATACGTAATGACGAAAGCATCAATTGTTAATGCAGCAGGTGTTTCTTTCAAGTTACTTGGTGCTGAAGAAACAATGCTTAAAAGCACCAAACCTGTAATATCTGTTGTTGCAGTAAGAACTGGTAGCGGAAAATCTCAAACTTCCCGAAGAGTAGTTGAACTTCTTCGTAAAGCAGGCAAAAAAGTGGTTTCAATCAGACACCCAATGCCTTATGGCGATCTTGCAAAACAGAAAGTCCAAAGATTTGCTTCAATTGCTGATCTTAAAAAACACAAATGTACAATTGAGGAAATGGAAGAGTACGAACCGCATATTGCTATGGGAAGTGTAATCTATGCGGGAGTTGATTACGAAGCAATTTTAAGAGAAGCCGAAAAAGAAGCGGACGTAATTATATGGGACGGTGGCAATAATGATATGTCATTTTACAAAGCTGATGTAACATTCACTGTCGCTGATCCACACAGAGCAGGCCACGAAATGAGATATTATCCTGGCAATACTTCTGTAAGACTTGCTGATGCTGTAATTATAAATAAAATAGATTCAGCTAGTCCGGAAAACATTACCGAAGTAAGAAATAATATCCGTGCTATTAACCCGAAGGCACAAATTATTGAAGCTGCTTCACCAATATTTGTTGATAAACCAAATGTTATTACAAATAAAAAAGTTCTTGTTGTTGAAGACGGTCCTACATTAACACACGGTGAAATGCAGTACGGAGCAGGAATGGTTGCAGCATGGAATTACGGCGCAGCAGAAATTGTTGACCCGAGACCATTTACTGTAAAATCTATTACTGAGACCTATAAAAAATATCCTAAAATCGGAAGGTTATTGCCGGCAATGGGATATGGAAATCAGCAGATGAAAGATCTTGAAACAACAATAAATAAAACAAAATGTGATTCAGTTGTAATCGGAACACCGATTAATCTTTCAAGAATTATTAAAATTAATAAACCAAATACCAGGGTTCGCTATGAACTTCAGGAAATTGGTGCAGTAACTGTTGAATCTGTATTGAAAGATAAAGGAATAATCTAAATACTGATTTACCTTAAGATTATAAGCCCGGTCGGTGTAAAATTGACCGGGCTTATTTATGTTAAAAGATTTTTACATAAAAGATTTGAGATTTGAATAAAAATCTATATTTTTGGACTCTGAAAATTTAACCGGCTGTAAAGCAGGTTGATGGGCAGATAGCTCAGTCGGTAGAGCAATGGACTGAAAATCCATGTGTCGGCGGTTCAATTCCGTCTCTGCCCACACTCTCAAGGGACGTTTACCGAGCGTCCCTTTTCCTTTTTAAAGCCGATGATATATAAATTCATTGAATATAGCCGAAATTCAAATAAATCTTAAAGCTCTTTGCTTATTTTAATTTCTACGGGTTCCCTTCGGAAATTCAACCTTCTGAGTTAATAATTGGCATTTTTTTATTAAGTACTTTTTAGAAATTCAAAATGAATCTAAGGTAACTAAAATGGTAACTAATTTTTTAAGTTAGATAAATAGTAAATCAATGAACTCTAACAAATACCCTCAGGTTTATGCTCATTTGCATTTCAATGATTTTCAAAAAAAATAAAAACATTTTTAAATAATTTTGTTTAATTTATTTGCTATATTAAACAGGATACAACAAAGCGCGGCAAAATTTGAAGAAAATTTTGATGCCGCGTAAAGGTGAAGAAGGAAAAACTTAATTACTTTCTCAACAATTATTAGTAAGAGGAGTGAATTATGAACCTAGTAGAGCGTGCAAAGAATATTATCGTAACACCTAAAACAGAGTGGCCTGTTATTGCCTCTGAAACTCCAGATACCCAGCAAATTATGGTAACATATGTCATGCCGCTGGTTGTCCTTGTAGCCATTGCCAACATTATCGGCTGGGTGTCATTGGTTCCGTTTACACTTCATTTAAGTGGGGAATTGCGATGGGGCTTGTGCAGTTCTTCTCAATTATTATCTCAATCTTCATAGGTTCTTTTGTAATCAATGCTCTTGCACCGAATTTCGACTCGACCAAAGATTCCGGAAGAGCTATGCAACTTGTCGCTTATTCATATACGCCCTCACTAGTCGGGGGTATGTTAGCAATTTTCCCGGTTATCGGATGGCTTGGCACATTGTTTGGCATTTATGGGCTTTACCTAATGTATCTCGGTTTGCCAACTATGATGAAAACCCCAAAGGATAAAGTCGCGATTTATTTCATTATTTCTCTTGTTGTGATGGTAATCGTTTACTGGTTAATAGCTATGATTCTTACAAGCATTTTCCTAGCAGCGTTCGGTTTGAGTATGTACGGATTAGCAGGCGCATATTGAAATTCACCGGGGCAGCGTGTCTACTTTAAAGGGCATTTAAATTTCATTAATAGTTTTATCAAATCCTCTATGAAAGTTTCTCACAGTGCTTGTGTTTTATTTTCGCTCATTTAAAAGAAAAGTGGAGAAAATAATGAGAAAAACAATATTTGCAGTGGTTATAATTTTAGTTGCTACTATGAATTGCTTTTCGCAAGATAAAAATATTAAACTCCCTTTTAAGCAGATAGTTAGCGAAGGAAATGAGTTAAAAGTGAATATTGATATTAATAAAATCAAAAGAGTAGTAATTTGCGTGGATAATATTCTAGATAAAGAATCTATATTTTATAGAAGTGCATACTTTAAAGGAAAAGAACGACCTGAGAATGAAATAGGCCCCAAAAGTATTAGGACTTATATATTAGATCCCCAAATTACTGACGAAAATGTAAAAATAAGAAATGATAGAAAAACAATTGTTTTAAATACAACTAAGATGAATGAAATATATCTTAAAGTCGAAAAAGGTAAAGTAGAAATTGAGATAACTGAAGAAAAGAAAAAGATTTAAAGTTTAACAATGTAATCAAGCCGACTGTCATTTTAGTTCATTGTTTGATATAATCAAACCTTGATATTATTTAAATTATTCAGCTTATTAACAGAATTAAGTAAATCTTCAGCTCTTAAATGAGAAATGAGAATAGATTCCTGTAACTCTTATGCCTGAATGTCCGAGCAGCTTTGAAACAGCGGATATGTTTACTCCTCTCTGAACTAACCAAGATGAGAATGTATGCCGGAGTGAATCGAAATTTAATTCTGGGTTTAAACCGGAATTCTTTATATACCAACTGAATTTGTAAGATATAAAACTTTGTGTAATCCTTTTCAGCATTTAGAGTAAAAAAAATGTTTACTTACATTTCGTCAAGATTAAAATCCCTAAACAAAATAAACCACCATGCCAAAGATTTTTATTGATTGCCATTAAAAATTATTGCACATTTAAGGAGCCTAAGTTTACAAAATCTAAATTTTATTATATCTCTTTTGGTTATCTTTGCAATTTAAGCGAATCAAAGGGGAGGAGTAAATACATAATTATAATTAATTTAACGGAGTGGTTAATGCCGAAATATTTAATAGAGCGTGAAATACCGGGGGTGGGAAATTTATCAACAATTGAGTTGCAGGCAATATCACAAAAATCGTGCAATGTTTTGAGGAATATGGGACCGGAAATTCAGTGGGTACAAAGTTATGTAGCGGGGGATAAAATATATTGTGTCTACATAGCTCCAAATGCCGATATGATTAAAGAGCATGCAAAGCAGGGAGGATTTCCTGCAAACCAGATTTCAGAGGTTAAAACAATAATAGATCCAACTACATCAGAAGTATAATTGTAAATTTAATAAATAAAAACCCCCTAGCCGAAGCGGGGTTTTATTTTTAGTTAAAGCTAAATTAGCTCTTACAGAAGATTTATCCACTGTCTTCCCGGCTGCCTTTATCTACCACTTTTTTTACAATGTGATCAAACTTTTCGTCAAAATGCTGGTTAAACCATTCATCAATAATCGATCTCTTGAATCTCCATTCCTTTCCCAGCTTAGCCGCGGGAATTTTCTTTTCCTGCGCCCAGGTGTAGATGGTCTGGGGTTTTACCTTCAGGTAGGCAGCCAGTTCTTCAAGAGTCATAATTTCATTGCCCGGCATATTATTTCACCACTTTTGTTTTATCATTAAAAAGCTGTCGTTTAGCAGCAGGCAGGTTTGCAGGTTCTTTTTCGGGAGGATTGGTTAGCTGTTGAATGGAATAAATCACAGCAGTATAAAAATTGCCCTTATATTTTTTTAGCAATGTATAACCTGCTCCTTTTTCGGCTAAGAAAGGTTGAAGATTCCACGCAAGTTGAATTCCTACAAAGGCAAGAATTACAACCCAGAACCTGAATACTTCTACTCCGATTTTAGGGTATACATTTTTTTGTTCGCACGAATATTTTAAAGCATCCAGGACTGTTTTCATGCCAAAGATGCCGGATATAACGAAAATTACTATGTGAAGCAGCTGCAGGAAATAATAATTTCCGCCTGTAAGAACAAACAGTACAACTATTGGTACAAAGGAAACCATGATGGCGGCAGCAAGGACAAATCCGGAAAGTACTATAATTGCCATCTGGGAAAATAACATTTTAGAACCGAGTATAAATTGTAAAACGAAAAATGCAGGGAAACAAATCAGTAAAGAAAGCAGGAAAAGTACAGGTACTTTTATGCCGGCCGTTAGCGCCTGCAGCGGACCGCTGTAAATACCCATTACAATTCCGTAGATAAATGTTAGAGCAATGAAAAGGACAATGAGTCGCAAGAGACGTCCCCATTTTTCCTTTTCTTTAAAAATTTCATCGAAAAATTCTTCTTTATTGTGCTGGCTGGGCAGAAGTTTTGTTAAGCTGAAAAGTTTATTCATAATGAATACCCCTTTATTAAAGCTGCAGATACACGTCAGAATTAATACAAAATAATTATGGTATAGTCAAGGCTATTATTAGTTATTATTGTTCTTTATTGTTTGAAGTGATATTTTACAACTGATTATGTAAACTAAGTCATCAATTTTATATCACTACCATTCCAGTTTTCCATCAAGGAATGCTGGCTCCTTGTTAATTTGCCATATTATCTTTTAAATTGGGATGCTTTTAATATCTCAATCTAAACAGGTAAAATTCCAGAGGAAAAATGCTAAATAGATTTTCAGATTTGTTCAGTAAAGGAAGCCACCCTAAATCCGTAATTATCTATTATATAATGTCAGTCATTTTCATAGTCCTGGCTTTTGTGATGGGTGTAATAGATAATCCGCCAGGGATTATTATGCTGCTGCTGGGTATTTACGTGATGGCTTTTCCGTATTTGCGCCGCCGGAGAGAAAGAAAAAAAAGAAATGGCAAATAAAACTCTGGAAGGCGAATAGCTGGTATTCCTTCTTAGAAAGTGAAATTATACTTATATTTATAAAATAATACAGGGGATTTTATCTTTAAGGGCACAGTAATAAGCAGTTGAATTATTGCTCACTACGGAAACGTTTCTATCGATGGAACTAAATTTCTCCTTATAAAGTTCATAAAGTAAAATATCCAGAGAGGACTAATTCTATGATTCACAAATTTAATAAAACACTGATACTCAGTATGTTAGCATTTGGTTTAATATCACTAAAGTGTTCAAAAACAAACAATAATTCTTCTGACTCCGGTCTGAATCCATTCTTCACTAAAAGCACACTTCCGTTCCAGGCACCGCAATTCGATAAAATTAAAGACAGCGATTACCAGCCGGCAATTGAGGAAGGAATGAAGCAGCAGCTTGCTGAAATTCAAAAAATTGCAGATAATACTGAACCACCAACTTTTGAAAATACAATGGTGGCTCTGGAAAAAAGCGGACAGCTTTTAACCAGAGTTCAGCTGGCATTTAATGCAATTACATCGGCTAATACGGATTCTGTGCTGCAGAAAGTTCAGGAAGAAGAAGCTCCGAAACTTGCTGCGCATCAGGATGCTATTTATTTAAATGCAAAACTTTTCCAAAGAGTTAAAACTATTTATGAAAAAAGGGACAAATTAAATCTTGATCACGAAGGTCAAAAATTAGTTGAATATTATTATAATCATTTTATTCACGCAGGTGCAAATTTATCACCTGAAGATAAAACGGCATTAAAAAAATTAAATGAAGAAGAAGCTACACTTATTGCAAAATTTGTAAATAAGCTTCTGGCTGGAACAAAAGCCGGCGCACTGGTTGTAAGTGATAAATCGGAATTAGCAGGACTTACTCCAGCTGAACTTGATGCAGCAGCACAAGATGCAGCATCGCGCGGATTGAACGGGAAATGGGTCTTGCTTTTACAGAATACTACACAGCAGCCACAGCTTCAGTCATTAACCAATAGGGCAACACGTAAAAAACTTTTTGAAGCTTCCTGGAATAGAACCGAACATAACGACGCAAACGATACACGCGCCGATATTGAACGTATTGCAAAAATTCGTGCTGAAAAAGCTAAGTTATTGGGCTATTCCAATTATGCAGGCTGGGTTCTGGAAAATCAAATGGCTAAAACTCCCGTTGCAGTTGAGAAATTTCTATCCAGAATGGTCTCCCCCACAGTTGCTAATGAGAAAAAAGAAGCAGCTGATTTACAGGCATTTATAGAAAAATCAGGTAAGAATTTTAACTTAGAGCCATGGGACTGGAGTTACTATGCAGAAAAACTGCGTAAGGATAGGTATGACCTGGATGATTCTCAAATCAAACCTTACTTTGTGCTGGATAATGTTCTCCAAAAAGGTATTTTCTATGCCGCTCACGAATTATATGGACTGTCATTTAAAGAACTTCATAATATACCTGTATATCAGAAAGATGTACGTGTATTCGAAGTGATGGATAGTGATGGTTCACCACTCGCACTGTTTTATGCAGACTATTACAAGAGAGATAATAAAGGTGGTGGAGCCTGGATGGATAACTTTGTTATTCAGTCAAAGTTATTGGGTACAAAACCTGTAATTTTTAATGTTTGCAATTTTACAAAACCAGCGCCCGGCCAGCCGGCACTTTTGAGCTATGATGATGTTACGACAATGTTCCATGAATTTGGACACGCGCTTCACGGTATTTTTGCTGATCAGCAGTATCCCAGTTTATCAGGTACAAGTGTACCGCGTGATTTTGTAGAATTCCCATCACAGTTTAATGAACACTGGGCTTTATATCCAAAAGTCCTGAAGAATTATGCTCTGAATTATAAAACAGGAAAAACAATTCCACAGGCGCTTGTAAATAAAATTAAAAAAGCTGCAAGCTTTAATCAGGGATATGATTTTACAGAATTACTGGAGGCTGCTGATCTTGATATGGCGTGGCATACTTTACCGGCAAGTGCTCCAAAACAAAATTCTGATAAGTTCGAAGTTGCAAGTTTGAAAAAAGATCACCTTTTAATTCCACAGGTACCTCCACGTTACAGATCAAGTTATTTTATGCATATATGGGGCAATGGTTATGCTTCCGGCTACTATGCTTATCTGTGGTCCGAAATGCTAGATGATGACGCATTCGACTGGTTCCAGCATAATGGCGGACTTACGCGCGAAAATGGTGATCGTTTCCGTAAGATGATTCTTTCCAGGGGAGCAACTGAAGATTATACAAAGATCTTTCACGAGTTTACCGGACACGATCCAAGGATAGAACCTATGCTAAAGGATCGTGGATTGAAATAACTTATTCTTGCAGATTATTTATGAAGGGACGCAAATTATGCGTCCCTTTTTTATTTCTTGAATTCCCCGACCTTTTTACCCCAGAATTTTATAATTTTTGAAAACGGTAAATTATAGCCCATAGATAAATACTGAATTTGCCACATATTAATCCCGCTTTCAGCCTCTTTCTCACTTAAAAATGATATTATCGGTTTTATTTATCAGATGTTCTGAATCATAAAAAATTGCGAGATAAATTTCGTGTTCTTTCAAATTTACATCTTGCGTAATGTATTCTGTGACTATATAATAACCTGAGTCTCCGACATATACTTCCAGAGAAACATTAGTGGTTAGTTTAATAATAAATCTTTTAGCTGAAGATGAAGTAGACTTTTGTATAGTAAATATTAAAGTTACTAATTTACCTGTCAAGGCTATCACCAATTGAAATAGTATGATTGTCGAAGTCAATAGTTTGTGCCGGCATGTTTTGCAAAAACAGTAGTGTTAGAAAGAAAAGAAATACTTTCAGATGCTTCTTCATTATTTTCCCCTTAATGAATTAAAGAAGTTGTCACGAAAATAGGAAATTTTTACCTCATTTTTGATAATAAATTAAAAATATAGTAAATGGTGACATTTTTATATAAAATGGCCCAAAACCCTTAAAATATCTAATTATTTAAAGGTTTTTAGCTGCCACCCACTACTAAATTTGTAGATAAATTCTTCAAAAGTATATTTACTAAAAAAAACATTTGGAATATTCATAAAATTCAATAATTTGCAGTATGAAAAAGAACAAATATAAAAGCATTACCAAGTTAAACACCTCCAAGGGTTACTATGTGAGGGTTTTCTATAATAAGAAAGTTTATAAGCCACAGTATTTTGGTGCCCATACTTATGGAAGCTGGAAGAAGGCGCTTGAAGCCGCTATCAAATACAGAAACAAAATTGAAAGAGAAATTGGAAAGCCAAGGACAAACAAACAAATTCTTACTGTATCCTGGGCAAGTACAGGCCACCTTGGAGTAATGAAATTAAAAAGAGTTGGGCCTCCGGTTTTTGCTGCATCTCTTATAGTAAACAATAAGAGATATTACAAGTCATTCCCGGCTAGTAAATACGGAGAAGAAAAAGCACTTAAAAAGGCTATACGCCAAAGGAAATTATTCGAAAAGAAATATCTGTAATTTCTTAAATATTATACCTATTTTTGCCTATCCAAAAGGAAATTTTACCAGCCTTACTTAAATTAATACCAAGTCTGCCAGTCCGGTGGACAGGCCTGTCCGATTTCCTCTCTGATAATATTAATTCTCAAATAAAATTATTTTAAAAGACATAAATATGAAAAAAACATTCGAAGAAATCGGGCTGGAAAAGAACGTCCTGCTTGCTATTAATGAATTAGGATTTGAAAACCCGATGCCGGTACAGGAAGAAGTTATCCCGATTTTACTACATGGAAAAGGTGACATTGTTGCTTTAGCTCAAACAGGGACAGGTAAAACTGCTGCATTTGGATTGCCAATAATTCAAAAGATTAATACTTCTAACAAACTGACCCAGGTTTTAATACTTTCACCAACCAGAGAACTATGCTTACAAATTGCGGACGATCTTTTATCTTTTGCCAAATATACTCCAGGTGTTAATATTGCTGCTGTATTCGGAGGAGCAAGTATTGAAAGGCAGATAAAAATGGTAAAAAAAGGTGTGCATATAATTTCGGCAACACCCGGCAGGTTAATTGATCTGATCAACAGGAAAATTGTAAAATTAAAAAACATAAATACACTTGTATTAGATGAAGCTGATGAAATGCTGAATATGGGGTTCCGCGATGAACTTGAGGAAATTCTAAAAGAAACTCCCGCGGAAAAGAACACATTACTATTTTCAGCAACAATGCCGAAAGAAGTAAGAGCGATGTCTAAAAATTATATGAAAAACCCGACTGAAATAACAATCGGTAAAATGAATGCCGGGGCAGAAAATATTAAACACGTATGCTATATGGTCCATGCAAAGGACAGGTATCCTGCATTAAAAAGGATAGTAGATTCTAATCCTGATGTTTATGGAATTGTGTTTTGTAGAACAAGAAGGGAAACGCAGGAAGTAGCCGAACAATTGATGAAAGATGGCTATGATGCTGATTCACTACACGGTGATCTTTCTCAACAGCAAAGAGATGCTGTGATGAATAAATTCAGAAGGAAGAATTTACAGTTGCTCGTAGCAACAGACGTAGCCGCACGCGGAATTGATGTAGATAATTTAACTCATATAATAAATTATAATTTACCAGATGAATCCGAAATATATACTCACCGCAGTGGACGAACAGGAAGGGCCGGAAGGGAAGGAACTTCAATTATCATAACAAATTTAAGGGAGAAGGGGAAAGTCCACCAGATTGAAAAATTAATTAATAAAAAATTTGATTTTCTTCCTGTTCCTTCAGGAAAAGATATTTGTGGGACACAACTTTTTCATTTAGTTGACAGAATTGAAAAAATTGAAGTTGATGATACTGAAATAAATTCTTTTCTCCCTGAAATTCTTAAAAAGCTTGAGTGGCTTGACAGGGAAGAATTAATAAAAAAATTCGTATCAGTAGAATTCAATCGATTTATAGACTATTATAAAAACCTGCCGGATCTGAATACGCCCGAAAGCAAATCAAGTCAGAGCCAGAGAGGAAAAAACAGGGGCGGATACACCAGGTTTTTTATTAACCTTGGAAGAATGGATGATTTAAATCCAGCAAAAATTATTGGAATGGTAAATGACTATACCGGGGTAAGAAATATTGAAATAGGTGAAATAGAAATTCTTAAAACTTTTTCATTCTTTGAAGCTGATAGTGAGTATACTGACGAAATTTTAACCGGATTTAAGGATAAGAAATTCAAAAGCCGCCAGATAGGTGTGGAAGTTGCCGGCGATAAAAGGGCTAAAAGCAGAAATAGTGGTGGCAGAGACGGCAGACGAAAGGGTTTTGAGAAGAATTTCAGGAAGCCGGGGAAAAAGAAAAAGGAATTTAGGGGAAGTAATAAAAAGAAATAATGGATAATGCTTCCCGGTGGTAGCCAATTTTAAAACTTTTATTTGAATGATTATTATATTTGATAATCTAAAATATGGGGATTAAGGAAATTGGCTGATAGGGGGATAATATTCAACATTAATAAATATGCCGTTAATGACGGTCCCGGAATTCGTACGACGATTTTCCTGAAAGGTTGTCCGTTAAATTGCCAGTGGTGTCACAATCCTGAAAGCAGAGACTCTTCCATTGAAATACCCGCAAAAGAGAATCTTAAAAAATTATTAAACCTCCCGTTATCAGAAACTAAAAATGCTATAGGAAGAACCGTAACTTCTGAGGAATTGATTAAGGAAATTCTAAAAGATATTGTCTTTTATGAGGAATCTGGCGGTGGAGTAACATTTTCAGGCGGTGAACCGATGATGCAACCGGAATTCCTTATGAACATGTTAAAAAAGTGTAAGGAAAAAGGAATACAAACAGCTATTGACACATCAGGTTATGCTACAACAGATTCGTATAAAAAAATTGCTGAATATACTGACTTGTTCCTTTTCGATTTGAAATTAGCAGACAATAAAGAACATATTAAATATACTGGCGTACCGAACAGGTTGATCCATAAAAATCTTTTGGAACTCAATACTCTGGGTAAGCAAATAAGGATAAGAATTCCGCTGATACCCGGAATTACAGATACAGATAAAAATCTTTCCGAAATAATTACTCTTATCAGGCCATTAAAAAATATTTCAAATATCGATGTCCTCCCATTTAATGAATTAATAGATGGCAAATATTCAAGATTAGAAAAGAACCTTAGCCTGAATGAATTAAAAATGCAATCGGAAGAAGAATTAAAAAAAATATCAGGTAAGTTTGACGGACTAGGGTACGAAGTAAGCATCAGAGGATAATTATGAATGATCGGATAAAAAAACTAAGAGAACAATCACTCAACACTGCTACGACCTTATCTTACGAAAGGGCAATGCTTGTTACAGAGTTTTATAAAAACGGTGAAGCAGAGAAAGCATCTGTTCCCGTCAGCCGTGCACTTTGTTTTAAATATATTCTTGAAAATAAAGAACTGTGTATAAACGAAGGAGAATTGATTGTAGGAGAAAGGGGACCCGCGGCTAAAGCAACACCTACTTATCCTGAAATTTGTATCCATTCAGAAAATGATCTTGATATTCTCCATAACAGAGACAAAGTTTCATTTAAATCAGACGAGGTGACAAGGAAAGCTTTTAAGAATGAAATAACACCTTTCTGGCAGGGAAAATCAATACGTGATAAAATATTTGCAGAAGTAGATTCAGAATGGAAAGATTGTTTTGAGGCAGGGATATTCACAGAGTTTATGGAGCAGCGGGCACCGGGCCATACCGTACTCGATAATAAAATTTATAATAAAGGCTTACTTGAATTTAAAAGGGATATTGAAAACAGTATTAAAAGTCTTGACTTTTATAGTGATACTGATGCATTGAATAAAAGAGAAGAATTAAAAGCAATGATAATTGCTGTTGATGCAATAATAAAATATTCAGAAAGAAATTCCCAAAAAACTTCTGCACTAGCTAAAAAAGAAAATAATCCAGCCAGGAAAAAAGAACTGGAAATAATTTCTGATATTTGCAAAAAAGTACCCGCAAATAAACCTGAAACATTACATGAAGCTTTACAATATTACTGGTTTATACATCTTGGTGTTATTACAGAATTAAATACCTGGGATTCATTTAACCCCGGTCGCTTGGACCAACACCTGGCTCCTTTTTACAAAAAAGATATTGAAGAAGGAAGACTTACACCTGATTCAGCAAAGGAATTGCTTCAGGCATTCTGGATAAAATTTAATAATCAACCGGCTCCACCAAAAGTTGGAGTAACCGCACAGGAAAGCAATACCTACACTGATTTTTGTTTAATAAATATGGGCGGATTAACGGAATCCGGTGATGATGCTGTAAATGAAATTTCATACTTGTTGTTAGACGTAATTGAGGAAATGAGGTTATTGCAACCGAGTTCGATGATACAGGTTAGCAAGAAAAATCCTGATCAGTTTATTAAGCGTGCATTAAAAATTATAAAAACCGGGTATGGCCAACCATCAATATTTAATTCGGATTCTATCGTGCAGGAACTTGTACGTCAGGGAAAATCAATTATTGATGCAAGAAATGGAGGCGCAAGTGGTTGCGTAGAATCGGGGGCGTTCGGAAAAGAAAGCTACATTTTAACCGGGTATTTTAATTTAGTTAAAGTCCTGGAAATTACTCTGAACAATGGTGTTGATCCGAGAACAAATAAAAAAATCGGTATTGATTCTGGCGACCCGTCAGAATTTAAATCATTTCGTGAATTATTTGATGCCTTTGTAAAACAGCTTAATCACTTTATAGATATTAAGATAAAAGGCAATATTATAATAGAAAGGTTATACGCTCAATATCTTCCGGCTCCATTTTTGTCAATTCTTGTTGACGATTGCATCAAAAAAGGGAAGGATTATAACGATGGCGGGGCAAGGTATAATTCTTCCTATGTACAGGGAGTTGGAGTTGGAAGTTTGACGGACTCGCTTTCATCGATTAAGTATCATGTATTTGATAAGAAAAGTTTATCAATTCAGCAGCTCCTTAAAATGTTAAAGGATAATTTTGCCGAAAATAATGATTTTCGTCAGCTGATTCTTGGCGACACACCAAAATATGGAAATGATGATGACTACGCCGATGAAATTTTGAAAGATGTTTTTGAAGAATTTTTCAAATCTGTTGACGGACGACCAAACACTAAAGGCGGACATTACAGGATAAATCTACTGCCGACTACATCTCACGTATATTTTGGAAGCGTAATAGGTGCAACTCCGGACGGAAGGTTTGCAGGCGAACCTTTATCAGAAGGAATTTCACCTGTGCAGGGAGCAGATGTGAACGGACCTACGGCTGTAATAAAATCGGCATCAAAAATAGACCACTTACGAACAGGTGGTACATTGTTAAATCAAAAATTTACTCCACAATTAATGGAGACTGAAAACGGGATTGAAAAAGTTACTAAACTTATCAGAGCATATTTTAGAATGGACGGACATCATATTCAATTCAATGTTGTTAAAGCAGAGACCTTGCGTAAAGCGCAAAAGGAACCGGAAAAATATCGTGACTTGATTGTAAGAGTAGCCGGTTACAGTGATTACTTTGTTGATCTTACACCGGAGTTACAAAACGAAATTATTAATAGAACTGAACAGAGCCTAAATTAAAAATTTATGATTTCTAAATTCAAATTCTAAATTGACATAAAATATTCAGGAGAGAAAATTATGCATGAGAAAAGTATAAAATTATTAAACAAAGCGGTTGCTGATGAATTACACGCAGTACATCAGTATATGTATTTTCATTTTCATTGTGATGACCAGGGATATGATTTGCTGGCAAATCTTTTTAAAATGACTTCAATTGCTGAAATGTTACATGTTGAAAGATTAGCTGAAAGAATTTTGTTTCTGAAAGGTGAAGTGGAAATGGAAGTTGGTGGAGAGGTTGAGAAAATTCACGATGTGGCGGAAATGTTGAAGAAAGCCTCTAAAATGGAAGAAGATAGCGCCAAAGAATATAATCAGTGGGCAAATGAATGTTCTGCAAATGCAGATTCAGTTTCAAAACAATTGTTTGAAAGTCTGGTTGTTGAAGAAGAAACACATTTTGATAAATACGATACAGAACTCGATAATCTTAAGAAATTTGGTGACAGGTATCTCGCTTTGCAATCAATAGAAAGAAGTAAGGGCCAAAATTCAGGAACACCTGCATAAGTTAATTTAAAGTGCCCTGTATTTAATTCAGGGCACTCTTTTTTAGTTTGCCAAATCCAGCCTTATTCCTCCGTTCATCATAATTA
The DNA here is from genome assembly GCA_963783855.1 of uncultured Bacteroidota bacterium. Lineage (GTDB taxonomy): Bacteria > Bacteroidota > Ignavibacteria > Ignavibacteriales > Ignavibacteriaceae > JAKAGZ01. The sequence continues at coordinate 123,727 of CAWAPE010000004.1, read as the reverse complement.
TGTCTTCTATTAAATAAAAATGGATGCAGTTAATGATGTTTTTGAATACTTTACCTGTAGTTTACTTGGAATATTTATGTCAGAAATGGATTATTCAAAATTTACTTTGCAGGAATTGTATGATATATATCGTACAATAGATAATGACGCTGAACCTGAAAAGGCAAAAATTCTTTTTAAAGAAATTGAAAAAAAAGAGAAGGAAAAAGCAGGGCCGTTTGAAGGTAAATTAGCAACACGCGGTTTAAGATTGATTGCATTTTTAGTTGACTTAGGTATAGTCTGGATTATATCTACTTTTGCTTTCAGATTTTTATATGGCAGCTTTTTCACAATAGATTTTCGCAGAATATTTTCAGCCGATGGCCAGTACCTTGAATTTTTATTTTTTATTCTTGTCGGATTTACTATTCTGGTTTACTTTCTTGTGAACGGTTACTATCTCTATAAATATGGACAAACAGTCGGCAAAAAAATTATCGGAATAAAAATTACAGATAAAGAGGGCAATGTTCCTCCACTTTCCAAAACATACCTTGTTAGATATTTTATCCCTGCTGTAGTTTCATCATTCCCTGTGTTTGGTATTATAATTTGGTTTGTTGATGTGATATTTATTTTTGGAAAAAATAAAAAATGCCTTCATGATCATATTGCAGATACGAAGGTAGTTTTTGTTGGTGATGAGATTTATTTCTAATAGTTTAATCTGACCCTAATATTTTGTAGCTTTCCTGCCAGTAAAAACAAAACCCGCCTAAAAAATCGTATGAAAAAAATATTATCAAATGTTATTATTCTATCCGTATTGCTTATTATAGCAACCAATTTTGCTGACGCACAGGAAGGTAAAACTAAAGTCATAATTTTAGGGAGTGGAACTCCTTACCCTAGCCCCGCGAATTCGGGACCAGCAACAGCAGTGGTATATGATAAACGTGTCTTTTTATTTGATTCTGGTGACGGAGTAATGAGGCAAATCAATGCCGCTAAACTTCCGATTAGCGGTCCTGAAGCTACTTTTATTACTCATCTTCACAGTGATCATACTCTCGGATATCCGGATCTTATACTGACTACCTGGGTTATGAGACGTGTGAATCATTTACAGGTATACGGTCCAAACGGACTGAAAAGAATGACTGACCTTTTGCTTAAAGCTTATTCTGAAGATATTAAAGTTAGAATTGAAGGGCTTGAAAAAGAATTACCTGATGCGTACAAAGTGGACGTTCATGAAATTACAAAGGGCGTTGTATATGATAGCACCGGAGTAAAAATAACAGCAATTCCTGTTTTGCATGGAAACTGGAAAGAAGCGTTTGGCTACAGGATTGATACTCCGGACAGATCAATAGTGATTTCAGGCGATACAAGGCCTTGTGATGCTGTTATCGAAGCATCCAAAGGTGTGGATGTACTGGTTCATGAAGTTTATGCCGGTGCGAGAGTGAAACCTGAAAATCGTCCTGGAGGAGAATACTGGCCACAATATTGTAGAGAATTCCATACCTCAGATACAGAACTTGGAAAAATTGCGCTCAAATCTAATCCAAAGACCTTAATAATGACGCATATTATAAGAATGGGTGCTACGGATCAGGATTTAATTAACGCAGTAAGGAAAGGCGGTTATAAAGGTAATATCATTGTTGGCAAAGATCTAAATGTCTATTAGAATTTTATGATGCTCAAAAATTGATTTTTCCCCATTTCTTTATTGTATTCTCAAGCCACCATTTATATATTTGTCAATAAACTTTCGGAAGAGCCAATGAATCCCAAAATAATCCTTGAAACTAACTTTCCTGATCTAAAATTAGCCAAAAGAGGGAAAGTTAGAGATGTTTACGATGTTGGGGAATATTATTTAATAGTTTCAACTGACAGGCTTTCTGCGTTCGATGTTATAATGTCGCAGGGAATTCCCCAAAAGGGAAAAGTTCTTACTAAAATTTCAGAATTCTGGTTTAACGAAACTAAAAACATAGTGCGCAATCACGTTGTAAGTACTTTTGTGGATGAATATCCGGTAGAATGCAGAAAATATAAAGAAGAGATAGAAGACCGGTCAATGCTTGTAAAAAAGGCGGAGGTTATCCCAATTGAATGTATTGTAAGAGGATATATCTCAGGCTCTGGCTGGAACGATTATAAGAAAACCGGACAAATTTCAGGAATAGATTTACCCTCTGATCTGCAGGAATCAGAAAAGTTGCCCGAACCAATTTTTACGCCTTCTACAAAGGCAGAAATCGGAGATCACGATGAAAATATTTCGATTGCCCAGGCAGAAAAAATAATAGATAAAGAATCACTAAAAGAAGTTAAAAAAGCTACGCTTGATGTTTATAATCATGCTTCAAATTATGCGTTAAAAGAAGGAATTATAATAGCAGATACAAAAATGGAATTTGGTTTAATTGATGATGAAGTAATTTTGGTTGATGAATTATTAACTCCGGATTCTTCAAGATTCTGGCCTGAAGAATCTTACAAGGTAGGGGAGACACAGCAAAGTTATGACAAACAATTTGTAAGAAATTACCTGCTTTCTATTAATTTTAATAAACAGCCGCCCCCGCCTCATTTGCCTGAAGAAATTATACAAAAGACAAGTGAAAAATATCTGGAAGTTTTATACAAGTTGACGGGAGAAAAATTACTCTGATGAATCCTGTTCGGATAAAAGTAAAACAGAATGTAGATATATCAATTGTGTGGGATGATGGAGCCAGCTCTGTAATATCTCTTGAAAAGCTAAGGAAGCTTTGCCCCTGTGCAAGTTGTATAACTTCAAGGGAAAAAATGGGCAAAAATTATCTACCGATTTATAACGCAAATCAGAAAAGAATAGCTTCAGTGAATCAGATCGGTAGTTATGCTATTCAGGTTGCCTGGGAGGATGGACACAATCAGGGAATATACGAGTACCCATTCCTTAAAAATTTAGCAGAAGACAAATAATTATAAATGGTATTACCTAACCAGTTAACAGTTTTACGAATTATACTTACCCCGGTATACCTGTTTCTTTTTCTTTCAGAAGATCCTTTGCTGAAACAAATCTCCCTTGCTGTTTTTATTATTGCAGCTCTTACAGATTGGTACGATGGATGGCTCGCAAGAAAATTTAATTATATTACCAGCTGGGGCAAATTTTGGGATCCTTTAGCTGATAAAATACTAACCTCAGCGGCTTTCATCGGGTTTGTTATTCTAAATCTAATTCCTCTTTGGATGGTAATAATTATAATTGTAAGGGATCTGATTATAACCACGCTCAGGGCCTATGCCGACTATAAAGGAAGATCATTTCCCACAAGTTATTACGCAAAATGGAAAACCCTGCTTCAAATGACATTTCTGTACTACCTTTTGGTAGTTTATGTTGGCAAATATACCGTTCAGATTTACACAGGACACGAAAAAACATTCTCGGTTTTAATGGATGATAAACTAATCTATTTCACTATGCTGTTTATCACGGCTATAACTTTTCACTCGGGCATAACATACCTTTATAAGAACAGACATTTAGTTTTAAAGCTATTTCATAATGAAACTTAATCTATTTGAAAAAACTCTTGGCTCCGGGTTCTTCACTGGATTCATTCCTTTCGCCCCGGGAACATTTGGAAGTCTTGCTGCATTATTTATTTATTATATACCCGGTTTTGAAAAGCCTCTGGTATTGATTCCAGCTATATTAATCTTTAGCTTTTACGGCGTTTACGTTGGCAATAAATTTGAAAAAGTATATGGTAAAGATCCCGGCCAATGTACTATTGACGAATTTGTAGGGATGTGGATTTCTTTGTTATTCCTGCCCAAAACAATAATAATATCCGTAACTGCTTTTATTATTTGGCGGATATTGGATATTATTAAACCCTGGCCGGCCCGTAGCCTTGAACAACTTGATGGAGGCCTTGGAATAATGATAGATGATGTAGTTTCTGCTGTTTATACACTAATAATTCTTCAGGTTTTTTTGCGTATTTTTACACTTTAACAAATAAGATAATTTATGGATGCTCATATAATAACGATCGGAGATGAAATATTAATCGGGCAAACCCTGAACACAAATGCCGGCTATATTGGCGAAAAGCTTTCTGAGGCACAGGTCTTTGTTAAAAAGAGTTCAGTGGTTGCAGATGATGAAGAAGAAATATTAAAAGAATTTGGAGCCTGCTGGGAAAATAATGACCTTGTGGTTGTTACAGGCGGATTAGGCCCTACTCATGATGATATTACACGCCAATGCGTGGTTAAGTTTTTTAATACAGAACTTGTACAAAACAAAGAAGTGCTTGAAGATATTCACACTCTCTTTAAATTACGGGGAAGGAAAGTAACAAAAGTCAATGAAGGCCAGGCTCTTGTACCTAAAATTGCAAATGTAATTCGTAATTCAAGGGGAACTGCTCCCGGCTTCTGGATTGAAGAACAAAATAAAGTATTCGTAGTTATGCCGGGTGTTCCATATGAAATGCAGGAGATGATGACTTCATTTGTCCTGCCTGGTTTGCAGGATAAACTGATCGATAATAAGATATTTACACTTCGCAAAACTCTCCAAACTACTGGAATTCCTGAATCTGCTTTATTTGAAAAACTAGGTGATCTTGAAGAAATCCTTCAGGGAGCAAAGCTGGCGTTTCTTCCGAGCCAATATGGTGTAAAACTGAGAATAACAGTTAAAGCTAAAGATGAAGAAAATGCTAAAAATAAGCTTAGTGAAATTGAGCAAAAGATTAGGGGAAAAGCCGGCAGGTTTATATTCAGCAGGGAGAATGAATTACTTGAAGAAGTAATAGCTAGGTTATTAAAAGAAAGGGGGTTAACCATTGCTCTTGCAGAATCTTGTACAGGTGGAAGTATATCAAATCTCATGACCAATGTTCCCGGAAGTAGTGCCTATTTTGAACGAGGTATTGTTTCGTACAGTAATGCTTCAAAAGTGGAAATACTGAAAGTTAATGAAGATACAATAGCGGAGCACGGTGCAGTTAGTCTGGAGGTGGCAAGGCAGATGGCAGAAGGCGTAAAATCTATTAGCGGAACAGACCTGGGAGTTTCTATTACCGGCATTCTTGGACCAACTGGTGCCACAACAAATAAACCTGTTGGACTTGTGTATATTGGATTATGTGATGAGAAAGTATGTACAGCTCAAGAATTTCAATTTGGCAATGACCGAATTTTAAATAAACAGCGCGCAACTCAGGCAGCACTGGATATGATTCGACGAACTCTGCTGGGAATATCTCTGGATGACTAGGCTCTTTGTTGCGTTAAAGATTCCTGATAAAATATTAGACGATATCGTATCTTTTAGGAATCAGGCTTATAAAGGAAGTGAAAAATTAAGGTGGGAGAAGAAGGAAAAACTTCATCTTACATTAAAATTTATAGGTGAAGTTAAAGAGCAAAAAATTGCCGGAATTGTAAAAGAATTAGAATTTATACAAAATTACCCGGCATTTAAGTGTAACCTTACCGGATTTGGATGTTTTCATTACCACGGTGTTCCAAAAATTTTATGGGTGGGGTTGCATACGAGTGAAAAAATTTTCACTTTAACCGATGAACTAAATTCCCGACTGGAAAAGTTTTCAATCCCGAAGGAAAAAAGGAAGTTTAAAACCCACATCACAATTTTGAGATTTAAGGGGAATCCCGGTGAAAGTTTTATTGAAGGATTTGAAAAGTTTAGCATTCCACAAAACTTGTTTACTTGCAATAATGTAGCCTTAATTAAAAGTGAACTTCGGCCTGGTGGGTCGATATACAACGAAATTAAAAATTATAAATTAAAAGATATGGAGGAAGGATGAGTTCGGATAGAGAACAAAAATTGAAAATTATTGATGACGCGATTGCCAGTATCGAAAAGACTTATGGCAAAGGATCAATTATGAAATTGGGTGATGGAGTAATTGTTCCAATGGAGTCAATTCCTACAGGCGCACTATCTCTTGACTATGCACTTGGTATTGGTGGTGTTCCAAGGGGGAGGGTTATTGAAATTTACGGACCTGAATCCAGTGGTAAAACTACATTATGTCTTCATATAATTGCAGAAGCACAAAAAGCAGGCGGCCTTGCAGCATTCATTGATGCAGAGCATGCGCTGGATGTTAATTATGCAAAAAGACTCGGAGTTGATACAGCTAATCTGTTAATTTCTCAACCTGATTTTGGTGAGCAGGCTCTTGAAATTACAGATACTCTGGTTAGAAGCAACGCTCTGGATATTATCGTAATCGATTCTGTCGCAGCTCTCGTACCAAGATCAGAAATAGAAGGCGAGATGGGTGATGCTACCATGGCAGTTCAGGCAAGATTGATGTCACAGGCGTTGAGAAAACTAACAGGAGCGATTTCAAAATCAAAAACTTCTGTGATTTTTATAAACCAGTTGAGACAAAAAATCGGTATTATGTTTGGAAATCCTGAAACCACAACCGGAGGAAACGCCCTTAAATTTTATGCTTCATTAAGAATGGATATTAGAAGAATTGCTGCAATAAAAGATGGAACAAATGTAATTGGTAACAGAACCAGAGTAAAAATTGTGAAGAGCAAGGTTGCTCCGCCTTTCAAAGAAGTTGAATTTGATATACTTTATAATGAAGGAATAAGCAAATCAGGAGACCTTCTGGACCTTGCAACAAATTTTGGGATTGTTAAAAAAAGCGGTGCATGGTTTACATATGAAGAAGAAAGATTCCAGGGTAGAGAACAGTTCAGGCAGAGAATGCTGGAAAGCCCTGAATTATATACAAAGGTTCAAACTGATGTAAAGACAAAACTTGGTATGTTAATGGGGAATAAGGAAGAGGATAAAAAAGCGGAACCAGCTGGAGATAAAACCAAAAGTAAAAAAGGCTCCAAATAATAACCTGAAATGAAAATAGTAAGAGTAGCAAAGAAAGACGAAAATAACGTTATAGTCTATCTGGACAACGATGAAAAACTCTTTCTAAGCTATGAAGTTTTCTTAAAAAATGGCCTAAGGAAAAATATCGAAATTCCTGACGGCCATTTTGAATTATTAATAGAAGAAAATCAGAAACACTATATCAAGAAAAGGGCATATTCATACATTGCCCGGAGGCATCATTCTGCTTTTGAAATCAGGACAAAACTAAGACGAAAAAAATATGATGATAAACTGATTGAAGGGGTTATTACAGAACTTGTCGAAGGTGGATATCTGAATGATGAGGAATTTTCTGAAATTTTTGCCGATGAAAATATTCGCCTGAAATTATGGGGAAGAAATAAAATTAAAGCAGAGTTAATGAAACGCGGAGTAAATTCCGCCGTTATTGATATTGTGCTTAGTAAAAAGTTTCCTGAAGGAAATGATGTTGGCAATGCCATTGAACTTGTTCGTAAAAAATACAGACTGCTTAAAGACAGAACACCCGATGAAATGAAATTAAAACAAAAGCTTTATACTTTTCTTTCTTCGCGCGGTTACGATTATGCATCATGCAAAGAGGCTGTAAACGTTGTAATTAATGAATCAGCAATAGAATAATTAGTCTCCATTTTTCTTTAAATTTATAATTATCTTTTAGTGTTAAAATCCAACACAAATGGAAATTCAAAAAAATTACCCGCTTAAAAATCTTAATACATTCGGACTGGATGCTAAGGCGCAACTTTTTGCAAATGTAAAAAGCGAAGAACAGCTACAACTTCTGCTAACTGATGAAAATTTTAAGGATTTGCCTAAATTTATTTTGGGAGGCGGGAGTAATATTCTCTTAAAAAGTGATTTTGAAGGTCTGGTAATTAAAATATCTATACCCGGAATTGAAATTGTAGAAGAGTATGATGATTCAGTATTAATTAAAGCAGGTGCAGGGGAATTATGGCACGATCTGGTATTATTTTCAGTTGGAAGGAATTTAGGTGGTATTGAAAACCTGTCTCTTATTCCCGGCACCGTAGGCGCGGCTCCAATGCAAAATATAGGTGCATACGGACAGGAAATCTCAGATACTTTTGAAAAACTTGAAGGATTTTATTCCGGGAATGGTAAAAAAGAAGTATTTGAAAAGGGACAGTGTAAATTTGGTTACCGCAATAGTATTTTTAAAATTGAATTAAAAAACAAATTTGTTATTACAAGCGTTTTTCTTCGTTTGAACAAAAATCCCGAATTAAAACTGGACTATGGAACAATCAGGCAGGAAATTGATAAACTGGAGAAAAAAGAAATTGCTGTCGCAGATGTGAGCGAAGTGATTTGTAAAATAAGACAAAGTAAACTTCCTGATCCCAAACAAATTGGTAATGCAGGCAGTTTTTTTAAGAATCCTGAAGTCACGCAGGAACAGTTTAATAATTTAAAAACGAAATATCCTGAGATAGTCGGTTACCCGATTGATGATAAAAAAGTTAAACTTGCGGGTGGCTGGTTAATTGAAAATTGTGGATGGAAGGGGAAGAAGATTGGCAAAGTGGGATCACATTTAAAACAAGCGCTTGTACTCGTAAATTATGGTGATGCCAATGGGACAGATATTTTGAATTTAGCAAAAGATATTAAAGATTCAGTTTTTGAAAAATTTAATGTAATGTTAGAGGAAGAAATAAACATCATTTAAAGCCTAATTTATTTGACGATTTGCGTTGAATTTATCTACACATATTTATAAGTTTTAGCCAACACCATTCAATTACTAATATACAGAAGCCCTGAAATTTTTCTTTTCATAAAAAGGATCAAGTATGAAAGAACAGAAAAAAGATGAAAAAGTACTTTCGGCCTATGAAAAAGCTGCACAGGACGGAGTTGATCCGAGGTGTATTCCTCAAAAACTGGAAGGGCCTGTACCTGAACACGATCAAATAAAATATCCTGAATATCCGCAATCAGATCATGATTCCTGGCAATATTTATTTGACAGACAAATGAAATATTTACCCGGAAGAGCCTGTGATGAATATATGAACGGAGTGGATAAACTAAATTTTACAAGAGATAAAATCCCGGCTTTAAGAGATTTAAGTAATATATTTTATAACACTACTGGCTGGAAAGTCGCGCGTGTTCCGGGTCTGATTGAAGTAAATGATTTTTTTGGATTATTAAGAAGGAGGGTTTTTCCATCCACTGATTACATACGTGGAAAGGATGAACTGGATTATACACCAGCTCCTGATTGCTTTCACGATATGTTCGGACATATGCCTTTATTAACTGATCCTGATTTTGCTGAATTTTACCAGCTATTTGGAAAAGCTGCTTTAAATGCTGAAGGGACAGACCGCAAGCACCTGGAAACATTTCACTGGTTTACAGTTGAATTTGGATTAATGCGTCAGGCGGAAGGTATGAGAATTTATGGAGCTGGTATACTTTCCTCAAAAGGGGAGGTTCAGCACGCACTTTCAGAAGAAGTAGAAGTAAGAGATTTTGTGCCTGAAACTATGGTTTTACAGGATTATGATGTGTGGCATTTGCAGCCGATACTTTTTGCGATTGATTCTTTTGAACATTTGAAAAATGGATTCAAAGAATGGACTAAGAAACGAGGGTTGCTGGAATAGAAGCATTTTTCCAAACATTTTTAATCAACTGAGGCAGAATATTACTTCTGCCTTTTTTTGTGCATAATTCTGTAGCTTGAATATCCTGCCATAATTAGGTAATTTTGAAGAGCTTAACTGATAAAAAACCATCAAAATTAAATTTAGAAAGAGCTCGTAAATCTAAAGAAAGGAGTAATTTATGTCTTTAAAAGTTGGAGATAAAGCGCCGGAATTTTCATTAATAAACCATGATCTTGAAAAAGTAAGCTTGAAAGATTTCAGCGGAAAAAATGTAGTTCTTTTGTTCTTTCCGCTTGCAAATACCGGAGTTTGCACAAAAGAAATGTGCACTTTCAGGGATGAACTTAAAGCATATGAAGATCTTGATGCGCAGGTTTTAGGTGTTAGTGTAGATAGTCCGTTTGCATTGCAAATGTGGGTTGAAAAAAATAAGTATAATTTCCCGTTGTTGAGTGATTTCAACAAGGAAACTGCAAAAAATTATGGTGCACTGTACGATGTTTTTGCTCCGGGTAAATTCGATTTTAACGGAGTTGCAAAAAGATCAGCATTTGTAATTGATAAAGACGGCAATATTAAATATGCCGAGGTTTTAGAAAACCCGGGCGATGAACCAAGTTATGAAGGAATAAAGGAAGCGTTGAAATAAATATGGTTAAACAATTGTCACCTGCTGAGGCTAATAAAATTCTCGGAGAGCAGGAAAGTGTTCGTCTTATTGATGTAAGAGAAAAATGGGAGTATGAAACGGCAAAAATTGAACAATCTGAATTAATGCCGTTGAGTGAATTTCAGAATCATTTACCAAAATTGAAACCGGAAGATGATCTTATTATTGTTTGCCATCACGGCAACAGGAGCAATACAGTTAGTTCATTCCTTGTGCAAAACGGTTTCAAAAATGTAAGCAATCTCGCTGGGGGGATTAACGCCTGGGCACAGGAAGTTGATCCAACAATCCCAACCTATTAAAAATAAGATAAATCTTTGAACCATTTTGGCCGGCTTAACCGGCCTGATGGTTTATCAAAAATATAATTTTTTTGGAGGAAGTAATGATTCAGGAAGGGAAAAAAGCGCCTGCTTTTAAATTAAAAAATCAGGACGGGAAAACGATAGCTTTAAGCGATTTTAAAGGGAAAAATGTAGTCCTATATTTTTATCCAAAGGATAATACTTCGGGATGCACTAAAGAAGCCTGCAGTTTCCGGGATGAATTTCCAAAATTCAAAAAATTAAAAGCTAAGATTATTGGTATTTCCAAAGATTCAGTTGAGTCACATAAAAAATTTGCTGATAAATATGATCTTCCATTTGATTTATTGAGTGATGAAGATAAAAAAGTTTTGGAAAAGTATGGCGTTTGGAAAGAAAAAAGCATGTACGGAAGAAAATATATGGGTATTGAAAGGACAACAGTAGTAATTGATAAGAATGGTAAAATAATCAAGATATTTCCCAAAGTTAAAGTTACAGATCACGAAAAGGCTGTTCTTGATGTTCTGAAAAGCTAATCAATAAACCAGGTATGTTATGATCTATGTAACAAGACGTGAAACATTTAATTCTGCCCATCGCGTTTACAATCCTAATCTTTCAAATGAAGAAAACTTTAAAGTTTTTGGTAATTGCAGTAATCCAAACTGGCATGGACATAATTATGTACTTGAGGTTGTTGTTGCCGGAGAAGTTAATCCTGAAACCGGCTATGTAATTGATCTAAAAATTCTTAAAAAAATAATCCGGGAAAATGTAATAGAAAAAGTCGATCATAAAAATCTTAATCTTGAGGTTGATTTTATGAAGGATATTCAGCCTTCGGCAGAAAATATTGCTATCCAGATATGGAAACAACTGGTGGAACAAATACCATCGGGCAGATTGTTTTCGGTTAAGTTGTACGAGACTGAAAATAATTATTTTGAATATAAAGGAGAATAAATTTTGAAATTAGAAAAAGTTGAAAACAACATCACCGATTTATTGAAAGAAATGGGTGAAGATCCCGGGAGAGAAGGTTTGTTGAGAACTCCGCACAGAGTTGCAAAAGCCTATGAATTTTTAACTTCGGGTTATGGCAAAGATATAGAAAAAGTGCTAAACGGAGCCATTTTTAACGAAAAATATAATGAAATGGTTCTAGTAAAAAATATAGATTTCTACAGCTTGTGTGAACATCATATGCTTCCGTTTTATGGAAAAGTTCACATTGCTTACATACCGAATGGTAAAATTATTGGTTTGAGTAAAATCCCAAGAATTGTTGAAGTATTTGCGAGAAGATTGCAGGTACAGGAACGCATGACTCAGGAAATTGCAGACACAATAAATAAATATCTAGAACCCCAGGGAGTGGCTGTAGTCTCAGAAGCTTATCATATGTGTATGATGATGCGTGGTGTTGAGAAGCAAAATTCGTCGGCAACAGCAAGTGCAGTTCACGGAACTTTTCAGGATGATGAAAGAACACGTGCTGAGTTTTTAAATCTTATTTCTCATAAGAATATTTAATAAAATGGCAGAAAAGAAATCAGGAATATGGATTACCGGCGCAAGTTCAGGAATAGGCAGGGCTGCTGCAATTGAATTTGCAAGAGTAGGTTGTAATGTTTATGCTTCTGCAAGAAGAAGTACTGAATTGCAAAGACTTGAAAAGGAAGTTGAAAAAGAAAAGATTAAAATTGAATCATTTCCCTGCAATGTTGCTTCATCCGCAAATGTTGACCAAACTGTGAAAAAAATTCTTGCATCGGGAACTATTGATTGCCTCGTGAATAATGCAGGTATCACAACTTTTAAAGATGCTCTTGATAATTCTGTGCAGGAGATTAACGATATTATAAATACAAATCTTCTCGGATCAATTTATGCAATTAAATATGTTCTGCCTGTTATGATTGAAAATGGGGGAGGGACCATCATCAATGTTCTTTCGAGCGCGGCTAAAAAAATATTTACTGCAAGTAGCGCTTACACGGCTTCCAAAATGGGAATGCTCGGGTATACAAATGTACTTCGTGAAGAAGTAAGAAAATTTAACATTAAAGTTATTAATATAATCCCAGGTGCTACCGAAACCCCAATGTGGTCTCAGGATATGAGGAAAGAAAATTCGGATAAGATGATGACAAGCGATGAAGTTGCGAGACTACTTGTCTGGAGTTATTTACAGAAAGGAAATCTTGTTAGCGAAGAAATTACAATCAGGCCAATTACCGGAGACTTATGAGTAATGTCAGCAAAAAATTAGCAATTGTTACTGGTGGAAACAGGGGAATAGGCAAAGCTATAGCTCTACGACTTGCTAAAGAGGATTTTAATGTAATTATTTTTGGCAGAGACGGAGAAGCACTAATAAAAGTTCAAGGTGAAATTAAAGCACTTGGAGCGGAATGTGATTATTTCTCTGGTGATGCAGCAGATGAAAAATTTGTTAACGAATCTGTAGAAGCTATTGAAAAAAAATACAACAAAATTGACCTGCTTGTTAATAATGCCGGGATGGGAATTTTTAAGAAACTTATTGATTCAAATCTTGGTGAATTTAAAAAACAGGTAGATGTAAATCTGTACGGTGTTTATAATTTTACCAAAGCTGTTCTTAACGGGATGATACAAAATAAAAGCGGGGCAATCATCAATATTGCTTCTCTAGCTGGCAAAAATTCTTTCCCAACAGGGACAATGTATTCCGCAACGAAACACGCAGTACTTGGTTTTACAAGATCATTAATGCTGGAAGTTAGAGAATACAATATCCGGGTTGCGGCTATTTGTCCTGGCTCAGTAAATACAGAATTTTTTGACAATACTCATATGACGCCAAATACAGCAAAAATATTAAGCGCAGACGATGTAGCTGAGACTTTACTTACAATAATTAAATTACCGATTAGCGCTTTAATGAGTGAAGTTGATTTACGACCAACAAATCCCAAATAAATTAATAAAAAAAGCCGGCTGAATAACCGGCTTTTTTATTAACTGTTAAAATTTAAAAATTACAACGTCCCCGATAGCCATTTCCCATGCCATTGCCTCTCATTCCTTTTCGATGTTTTTTCATCATCTACCCCGGGAATTTATCCTTAAGAAGTTTTTCTTTGTTCCGGAGTGAGAACTTCTCGTACATCCATCTGATGATTAGCTCTTGCAACTGCCATTGCGTCTTTTGATTTGTTTAATTTTTCAACAGCTGAAAGGACATCATTTCTGGATAGATTTTCATTTGTTTTGAGTTCTTTCAAATCCAGCATATCTTTCTGTACCTGGGCCTTAAGGTCAATCATTGCTTTCTGGTGAGATTCCCTGAGACTAGTTATTTTATCTTTTTGGGCATCTGTCAGATTTAATGCTGTGAACATTTTTGTACAGTTTTGACCTGTTCTCATTCCCTGTCTTTTTCCCATTCTGCCCTGTGCGTTTGATTCACTCACAAACATTGTGGCAAACAAAAATATTGTGATTAGTGCAAATACCGATGTTCTCATTTTACTTTCTCCTTTTTCTTTGTGATCTTTATTTCTGATTTTTGGACAAAAGAAACCGGCAGATGGTTTAAAAGAAAATGATTAAACCTTTTGGGCTTAATCTCTGTCTTATTATATATAGTTCTGTAGGATAATGACCGATAATAAAAATGATTTTGAGCTTGTAAATAAGTTTACAGGTGGAGATGAAAGTGCTTTTAATAAAATTGTGTTGAAATATCAGCATAAAATTTATTGGCATGCCCGCAGAATGACCGGAAATCACCTTGATGCCGATGAGATTGTTCAGGAAGTATTGATGGTTATGTATAAAAAGTTGAAGGATTTTAAATTTCAATCTTCTTTATACACATGGATTTATAAAATAACCTCAACCAGAAGTCTGAATTTTATCAATAAGAGAAAAATTAAGCAGGCATTTTCTTTTGAGGATGAGCCTGAAAGTTCGTTGAGAAAAAATGAAGATATTATTCACAATCTGGAAATAAGGGAAAAATTAGAAAAAGTAGAGAAAATGTTGAAGAAAATTCCTCCAAAACAAAGAGAAGTATTTATTCTTAAAAATTATGAACAAATGACCTACGAGGAAATATCAGAAATTACAGGAAAAAGTGTTGGTGGACTGAAATCAAATTATTTCCAGGCGATGAAAAAAATAATGGGAATGGTGAAAAAAGATGAATGAAAAAATATTCAGATATGCTGAAGGAGAAATGACTCCCGAAGAGAAGGCACAATTTGAGAAAGAATTAAAAGCTTCAGAAGTTCTTATGGCGGAATTGGAAAATTACAAAAACCTTTTAAGTGAAGTTGTGGACTTAAGAGCTGTTGAGAGTGATGAAAGGTACTTCAGTAACCTAATCCCGGAATTCAGAAACAATCTTGAAAAAAAGAAAAAGAGAAGTTATCATCCGGCTCTTTCTTTTGCCAGCGCAGTTGTTACTGTTATGATTTTATTCTTTATACTTCCAATCAATAATAAAAATATTGATGATTATGTAAATAATATTCCTGATTCAGCTATATCAGAATACCTGAATAATTATGGTGATCAGCAGTTGATGAGCAATATCCCGGACGATTATGTAGCAAGTTACGACTCTATTGCTGATGCAATGCTTTACAGTCAAATTAGAGCGGAACTTGGTACTGACGTGCAAGCTTCAGTTTACAACAATATTGATTATAACTCGCTTGTGGAAACAATTAATCCGCAGGAAGCAGATCAGATTTATGCAGAAATGATAAACAAGAAAATATTTTAAGGGTTTATTAATGAAAACTAAATTATTTCTACTGTTAATAATAGCAATTTCTTTTTCAACATTTGCCCAGATGGGTCAACACAGGAGAAGAAATGGGATGACAAAAATTGAAGAACTTGAAAAAGTAAAACTTATTGAATCCCTTAATATGGATGAACAAACAACGCTTAAATTTTTTGCACGCAGAACGGAACATATGAACAAAATGAAAAAACTGGTCAGGAAAAGTGATGATTTACTTGACAGGATTTCTAATCTGACAAAAAAGAATGACGAGAAAAATTCTGCTGAACTGAAAAAAATGATTTCTGAATATCTTTCCGGCAGTGAAGCGATGGTTAAAGAAAAAGAAAATTTTATTAACTCTCTTAGTGATATCCTCTCATATGAGCAAATTTCTAAACTATTAGTGTTTGAAAAACGATTTCGTGAAGAATTGAAGGGAATACTTTTCAGGCAAAGGATGAAAAGCAGAAATTAGTCGCTCAAAAAAACACCCCATAATTGAAAATAGTAGTAAAATTGACACAAAAAAGGTTGATTTTATTGATTTACAGAACTATTTTTCACCACAAAATTTCGCGGAAGTGGTGAAATTGGTATACACGCTATCTTGAGGGGGTAGTGCCTTAATTGGCGTACGGGTTCAAGTCCCGTCTTCCGCACCAAGAATTATCCAACCACAAATAAAAAGGAAGATACTAATGAGAAAATTATCAAGCGTATCTTATTGCCTGTTGTTTCTCCTGATTTTTGCCAGCACTCAATTTGCCCAGGATATGAAGCCTGAAGCTGCAAAACTTTATAATTCCGGTAATAAGATGCTAAAATCTGGTAATTATAATGGTGCTGTAGATGATTATAATAAGGCCCTTAATATTGAAAAGGATTTTAGGATATATTATCAAAAAGGAATTGCATTAAAAAATTCACGTAAATTAGAAGATGCTAAAGATTCCTTCGAAAATTGTCTTAAAATGAAATCTGATTTTGAAGCAGCCTATAATGCTCTTGGTGGGGTTTATTTCTCGATGGGAAATTATGAACTAGCTGCTAAAAACTTTGAGAAAATACTTGAGATCACAAAAAATAATAGTTATAAAGCAAAAGTAAAAGTAAATCTGGCACTTGCATATACTAAGCTTGGTACATCTGCAATGAATGATGGCAATAGTTCAAAGGCTATCGATTATTTGAAAAAAGCAGTGTCAAATAGCAATTACGATGCAGCCTATCTTGCTTTGGCAAAAATTTATAGTGAAGTAGGAAATTATGATGCGTGCTTAGGTGCGGCACAAAATGCCTTAAAGTACAGAAAATCAATTGGCAGTGGAGGACCTTATTATTATATGGGTATGGCATATAAAAATAAGGGCAATGCTGAAAAGGCAAAAGAAATGTTTATTAACGCAAAAAAAGACGCTACTTATAGAAAAACAGCCGAATATGAATTGACCGCTTTAAATTAATCAGACAAAATTTTGATTGTTTAACCCTCGCTAATTGCGGGGGTTTTTTTATTTAAATTATGAAAAATGAAACGTTGATAAATACACTCAAAGGCAATAACAAATTAAAATTATTATTGCTTCCACTTATTAGCTCTGCCGCTGTTTTAAGAAAAGAAGAAAATTCTACGGGATTTATTGAAAGCTAGCTAAAATTGAAAACCTTGATGGTATCAAAGTATATGAGGCTTTGTTGCAGACATACTTATTTGCTGGTTTCCCGTGTGCACTAAACTCACTTCAGATTGCGGCAGAATTTTTCCCGCCGAACCATAAATTTAAAAATGTAAAAAATTCTTTTAAAGAAGTTGGTGTAATAAACTGTAAGAAAATTTATGGTAATAAATTTGATAAACTATTAGAAAATGTTTCAGCCTTTTCACCCGAATTATCAGAATGGCTTATAATTGAAGGATATGGGAAGGTCTTTAACAGGAATACTCTTTCATTGAAGTCAAGGGAACTTTGCAACGTTGCCGTTCTGGCTTCGTTAAGGTATGAGAGTCAATTATATTCGCATATAAATGGTGCTTTTCGCTTACGTAATTCATTAGATGAAATCCAAACTGTAATTGAACATCTTAAATTAACAGGTGGAAAGACAATTAAAAATTTTGGAGTGAAAGTTCTTGATAGATATATGGTTCAAAAAGGAGTAAAAAAATAATTTTACTCCTTCCCAGGGATTTTAGTTAAAATAATATAGCTGTATTAAATGTAAAAGACTGCAGATTATCTTCCGAATTTTTCTTCCCGAGTAAATTCAGAATCATAACTCTTCCGCTTAAATCAATATCAATCCCTTGTATTAAATTTATGTCAACACCAACGCCAATACCTCCACCCATCCTGGATTTTGATGATAATTCTGTTGGACCGTTAGGGAGGGGTGATGAGCTATACCCAGCAGGAGGGTTTGTTACCTCATATTTCCCGAAATAATTATAGGCAAGATCAAGTGCTATATATGGGCTAACTCTTCCAGCCGAAATAGTAAATTGTCCTCCAAGTCCAAGAGAATATATGCTTTGTGAAGTTTCTGTACCATCATCGTTTCCCTTGAGGGAAGTATAATTAAATGAAACTACCGGAGTGACGGGAGAAATAGGGACTTGAAATTTCACAAGCATACCTGCGTGAAATTCTGTTGAAAAACCTGCACCGCCAGTACTTATATCGCCGGTATAAGCATCAGAGCCCTGTAAACTGGTTGTACCAACACTTAATCCCCAAAATGTTGATTGTGCAAATGAATTGTTGGCAATAAAAAATATGCCCAATAACAATATTATAAGTGTTTTTTTCATAAGACCGTAAAAATTAGAAAATAGTATAGTTATATATGCATTTATTTTAGTAAAAATACAAGTGTATGGTGCGGGAGTTGGATATATTTAATATTTATCTTTAAGTAAATGCATATATAATATTAAGAGACTTGATTTTATAAAGGTCAAAATCCTATATTTAATTCAAAATTATTCTGATTTTTTGTTGCAACAAAATTCTTTAGTTTTGGCTGATTTGTTGTTGGTATTTTGATACGATAGTGTAAAAAATATTCGTTTTTATAATATTGAGATGTAAATGAAAAAAGTCCTTTTCCTCATTTCTTTCTTAATCCCTTTATTCTCATTTATTGGCTTTGCTCAGGATGTTTCAGGAATTTACTCTGATGCAATGGATGCCTACCATTCTGCTGATTATTCGCGTGCACATGATCTATTTGAAAAAGTTTTATCAGGACCTTCTATTCCGGACGAACTTTATGCAACAGCCAAATATTATTCAGCTGATGCATTGTTGAATCTTGGTCAAAAAAATGCCGCAGCTACCGGATTTGAATACCTTATTAAAAATTTCAAATGGTCAGCTTTCAGAGACAAAGCACTATATAAAATAGGAATGATTTATTATGCTCAGGAAGATTATTCTACGTGCAGATATTATCTTACTCAGTTGCTGGATGAATATCCTGAAAGTGAATACGATGGTTCCGCACTTTACTGGATTGGAGAGTCGTTTTCAAAAGAAAAAAGATTTAATGACGCAATATCATTTCTTAAGCAGGCAATAAATAGTCCAAAGAATAACAAATTTGTTGATTATTCTATTTATACACTTGCCAACACCTATGAAAAAGTCGGTGATTATAAAAATGCTGTAAAATATTATGACCAGCTTTTGTCATTTCACCGTGACAGCAAACTGGTTACAGCAGCTCAAATACGAATAGGAATATCATATTTCAAATTGAAAGATTATCAGTCATCTATTGTGGAATTAAATAATCCAATGGTGACATCTTTGCCGGATGATCAGTATGCAGAAAGTCTGTATTTGCTGGCAAATTCTTATTATCGTGTGAGTGATTACACAAATGCCGAGAAAACTTATCAAACCGTAATAAACGATTTTCCAGGTTCACCTGTTATTCGTGAAGTTAAATACGGCCTCGCCTGGAGCTATTTCCAGCAAAAAAAATATGACAAATCATATAACCTGTTTAATTCAATTTCCGAAGGTAGAGACAGTATAGCAATCAAATCATTTTACTGGAAAGCAGAATCAAAAAGATATGCTGGGCAGGAAGCTGATGCATTTAATATTTATAAAGAATTTTTGCTCAAATTTCCCAATAGTGATTTAAGTTACGGGATCCAATACCAGTTGGGATTAGGATATTTTAACGATAAAAAATATAACTTATCCCTAAAATTTCTTACAACTGCCTTACAGGCCTCAGATCAGGATATAAAGGCAAAAGCATTAACCCTGATTGCAGAAATGAATCTTGAAATGAAAAATTATGACTCTGCAATTGAGAAATTCCGGGTTGTCTTAAACCTGAATGATATTTCTGAAAATCTCAAAAAAAGAGCTTTACTTGGCCTGGGATCTGCTTCTCTCTATTCACAAAAATATGATGATGCAATTTCATATCTGGCTAAATTAAATGATGAAGATCCCGATTTTGAAACTGCCAAAACAAATTTCTTTCTTGCAGAAAGTTATTTCAGTAATTCTAATTATAATGAAGCATTAAAGTTTTACAACAGAGTTTCAGGTGATGATAAAGAATTAAACGCTGAGGCACTTTACGGCAGAGCATACTGTTATTATAACCTTGGTGATTACCAGAATGCTGCGGATAAATTTTCTGATTTCCTGAAAAATTATCCAAATAACTCCCGCTCAGTAGATTCCAGACTAAGGCTTGCAGATAGTTATTACGGGATGAAAAATTATTCATCGTCAAGCAGAGTTTTCAAAGATTTATTCAGTTTTGATAAATCATCGTTGAAAAATCCGGATACCTATTATCAATATGCTCAGACGCTTTATAAATCGGGAGAAACCAGGGAAGCAATTTCTGAATTCAATAACTTACAAAGAAAATTTCCACGCTCAAATTATGCTGATAAGTCTTTATACATAATTGGATGGATCTATTTTCAGCAGAATAATTTTGACCAGGCTATAAGGAGTTATGAAAATGTTCTCGAAAATATCCGAACTCAAACCTTGGACCGACTATCTATTATTCAATAGGCGATTGTTATTTTAATCAGGGGAAATATGATTCTGCAATTGTAAGTTATCAAAAAGTACTTGTCGATTATCCAACTTCTTCTCACGTGTTCGATGCGGTTAACGGAATTCAATATAGTTACATCGCAAAGAACGAACCGGAAAAAGCTATTGACCTGATTGATCAGTTTGTTCAACAAAATCCCGGATTAAGTTTTGCCGACCAGATTTATTTTAAGAAGGGTGGGATTTATTATGGTTTGCATGAATATGAAAAATCAGAAGAAAGTTATAAAGATTTTATAACTAAGTTTCCGGAAAGTAAGCAAATACCTGATGCTTATTACTGGATAGGCAAGAGTGCAGAGAATTTAAAACAGAATGATGAAGCTATCTTTAATTTTAACAGAATATTTGAAAATTATCCAACGAGTGAATTTGCTGGTGCATCTGTAATTGAGATGGGAAATATTTATAATGAGCTTAAAAGATACGATGAAGGAATCCAAATTCTGGACAGAGCGCTTGACAAACTTTCAGGTTCTCAAAGATTACCTGAAATAGAATTCCTGAAAGGTGTTACATATTCCAACAAGAATGATGTTACAAATGCTTACGATACTTTTAACCAGGTGTTAACAAATTATCCGTCATCCATTTTTGCTGACAAAGCAAAATTCGAACTTGGATTAATTGAACTTGCTGCCAAGAGATATGAGAACGCAACACAGTATTTCCAGGATTTGGCTAATAAAAGAACAGATGACCTTGGTGCAAAAGCTCAGTATTATCTTGGTGAAGTTTATTTTGATCAGGACAAAATTACAGATGCTATTAGTGCCTTTGTAAGAGTCAGAACTGTATTCCCAGCTTATGATGAGTGGCTGACCAGAGCATTTTTAAAGCTGGGCGACAGTTATCTAAAACTCAAAGACCCACGGCAGGCAAAGGAAATGTATAGAACGGTGTTATCAAAACACAAGGGAGACGAATTTGGTAAGGAAGCCGCTTCAAAATTGAGGAAAGTTAAATGATAAAAACCAAACTATTTATAATCTTGTTGTTTTGTTCAACTGCAATTTTCCCGCAGGGTAGTGAAAAGAAAAACCCAAATGTGGAATTACCGGATTTTGTGATTACCGGCAAGGATGTTGTCTCACTTCAAAAAGCCAGGAAACTTAGCCCGGATTTTATTTCAACTATTTCTGAGCAATTTATTAAACCTGTTTTTTCGCCCGAAGATCTATCGGTAAAAGATATTCCGAATCCTATTCAGAATCAGTTAAGTCTAACTGACTCGCAGAAAGTTTATGGAACCCGTGTTAGTGTATTAACTGGAATTTATACTTCACCATCGGGAGACATTTCTTTTGCCCAGCCATTTTCAAGCGGAATTTTTATGATGGGGATAGATGGTGAAAATCATCGCGCTTATATTGACAATAGCGAATGGTATAGAATTAATGCAAAGAGCAATTTATCATTTTACCTGCCAAATAAATCTTCTATGCAAGGAACAGAAATCAATTTTAACGGAAATTATGGGATATCGGCATATAGATTTTATTCATCTAATAACCCGACTTTGAAACGGACAAAATATGGCGGTAAATTTTCTGCTGAAATTAAGAACCTTGTAAAAAGACAATTTAATTTTGCTTTAAAAGCATCAGACAGATACACGTTCCTGAATAAAGAAAACTTTTCTGAAAATATGCTCAGAATAGACGGATATTTGGCTGGGGATTTTTCTTATTTCAAACTTGGATCAAAATTTAATTATACAGGCCAGTTTATTACTAACAATCTGGTTAATAATGGAAGTTTCAATTTTTATTCTGCACTGCCATTTATTCAGGCAGATCTTAATAATAATCTGAAAATTGCAGCCGGTATTAATTATTCCAAATCAGGCAGTAACGATTATCTAGCTCCTTATGTTTCAGCTGGAATTAAGTTAAATGATTTCGTTTCATTTTTTACAGAATATAGGCCTGGGGGAAAGTTTTACGGATTAGGAGGTTTTCTTGAAGAAAACAGATATTTCAATCCACAAAACCTGATTTGTGCGTTTGTAAAAAATACTGTAGATCTGAATGCTGTATTAAAGTATCAGTATTTTACGTATTTTGAAATTGACGCCGGGATAAAATATGTAAAATCGGATAATATGCCATATTTTGTAAATTCAATTACATCTGGTCAATTTGATGTTAATTTTTCACCGGCAAGGGAATATAACTTTTATACAAACATTCTTTTCCATCTTGGACCAGGTGGTGAATTTTATGGTTCTGCAGAATATAATGATGTGAAAAATCTGAACGGGAATGTAATTCCTTATCAACCAAAAATAAAAGCTTCAATCTCATACGGATATAATTTTGACTTTGGATTATACACCGAGCCGAAAATTTATTTTAATTCTGAAACATATGCTGATGCGGATAATAGTGTAAAGATCGATCGTTTTATTAATCTGGCAATTAAGTTTGGCTATAAATTTGTTCCTAATTTTTCACTCAATGCAGAGATATCAAATATACTTGATAGGAAAAATGTTCAGTGGAATGGCTACAGGGAAGCGCCACTTGATTTAATGGCGGGATTCACTTATAAATGGTAAAACATTTTTTTATAAATGACTAAAGCAGAATTAATAAGAAAAATTGCTAAGAGAGCAGGCGTACCTGATTCGGAAGCGAAGGTTTTCTTTGAAATCTTTTTAAAGAAATCATCTGAACTACTAGCTCCCGGACAGGCGGTACTCTTAAAAGGCTTTGGTCATTTCCAGTTTAAAAAGGGCAAAATACGAACCGAAGCTTCCCAAAGCGGTCAGGCCGGAAGAGAATCAATTTTTGTTGACTTAATGGCATATTATCCAGCCCGTCAATTAGAAGGAGAAATTTCTGATAATCTTATATTTAATATTCCCTCGCTTCAATTTGAAAATTTCAATTCCATTGATTCATTTTTTAGCCTGAGTTTTGGTAAACCTGTTATTCCCCTTAAAGGAGTAAAAGTCAATGAGATTTTTATTCCACTAACCGGTTTAGAGCTAAGAAATCTAATTGAGGCTAAAGTTGATAAGCTCGTTAAAGAACTGGAAATTATTAAAGAATATACAAAAGGAAGTGAAGTCCTTATAATTGATCCTGAATCGGTAAAATCACACCAATTGGAATTTAACTGGGGTGAAATACCGTCCGGCGATATTTCAGGCAGCAGAAAATCTTATAAAAAAACGGATGGAAAAGTTGATAAAGTCGAAGGCTCAGATATATCATGGGATTTTGGGGCAGATATTTCCAAACAAATTGAAGAAGATTCAATATTGGATGTTGATAAAACAGATGAGCATTTAATCTCTGAAGAAAATGATGAAGACGATGTAAGTTGGGATTTTGGCGCATCCACTATTGATGGACCTGTTGAGCTAAGTGAGGACGAAAATTTGATTTTTATGAAACCTGCTGAGAATCAAGACAAAAAAATTACAGAAAGATTTGAAAAAATTGAACCTGATGAGGATGAAGAACACTTTGAGAGAGTAATGCCAATTTCTTCCGGATTACTGGATGGAAACGAAACTGTGGAAGAAGAAAATCTTCACTGGGATACTGCTCAAGAAAACAAAGCTGAATATGATAAGTTTGAACCGGAAAGTAAAATTACTCTGGATGAGGACGAAGAAAAACCCGAGTTAAATGAAACTGATAAAACAGTGCAATTCAATGATGATTTTGAAAAACTTGATTCTGAAGAAAATATTGTTGAAGATGAAGTAGAAGTAAATGAAGAAAGTAATGAATCGATTGATATAGAAAGTGTACAAAAAGAACCGGATGAATCTGAACCGGAAGAACCTGAATTGAATACATTTAGTGCAAGCACTATAATTGAAAAAAGAAAGGAAAGAGAAGCATATTATTCTCGTAGGGGGACTTCACCAATCTTTATAATTGCGCTAGTTATAATTATAGCAGTGGGTGTCACTGTTTATCTTTTTTTGCGCAGCACATTCTCGTCTAAAGAAATACCAGGGAAAGAATCATCAGCAAATATTGCTAAAGTGGAGCCGGAAATTATAGAAAGAAATTTCAAAATACCTGTTACATATCCCTATAATAAAGTAGAAAATGGAACAAAACCTGCTATAAGCAGTATTACTCCTAAACTGCAGAATCAGGTAAAAACTAACAATACTAGAAAACCTGTAAATAATAATTCTGTACCACCCGGGAAAACAGCGGATAAAAATAAATCGGAGAATCAAAAGATTAAGGATTCTAATTTAATAGAAAAAACAAAATCTAAAGTGGATCCGGGTAATCCATCAACATTTACATTTGAAAATCTCCCTCTTCCGGCAGATTCTACGAAAGTGGGCAATAATGTATCCTCTGACCGGGGGAGTTTTACAGTACAGGTTTCATCCTGGAAATCCAGAACTATAGCACTTGAGCAACTTGCAAAATTCATATCAAAAGGCTACGATGCTTTTATTGAAAAAGCCAATATACCCGAGAAGGGAACCTGGTACAGAGTAAAAGTAAGAAATTTTAAAACACAAAAAGAAGCTGAAGACTTCCTGAAATCAAACCAACATTAAAACTTTAATTTCCTTAAAGGTAAGAAATGAATTTATTCTCAATTTTTCTTAAGGGCGGATTTATTATGTGGCCCATTCTTCTTTGTTCAATTATTGGGCTGGCTATAATTATTGACAGATACATTGTTTTGCGTAATTCAAAAATTAATGTTCCTGCTTTCATGGTAAGAGTAAGAGGGCTGCTGAAGAAAAAAGATATTTCGGGTGCGATTAGCTATTGTATGGAGGATAAATCTCCCGTTGCTAATATCATCAGGAAAGGTTTAAAAAAATATAACCTTGGTCATGAAAGAGTGAAAGAGGGAATTGAAAATGCTGGTACACAGGAAATTAGTAAACTTGAAAAGGGATTGCCCTTTCTAGCAACTATTGCAGGTATAGCACCTTTGTTGGGCTTCCTGGGAACAGTTACAGGAATGATCTCAGCATTTATGACAATTCAGGATCTTGCCGGTGCTGCAAACCCAAGTGATCTTGCCGGCGGAATTTGGGAGGCATTAATTACAACTGCGTTTGGTTTAATGGTAGGTATACCTGCTTTAGCGTTTTATAATCATTTTGTACACAAAGTAAAAAAGCTCGTCGGTGATATTGAAACTGTTGCAAACGATGTAATTGACGTAATCCAGGATACATCTGATAGTTCATCAAATTCAGACGATGAAGTAGAAATTGATATTTAGGACAGCATAAATGAAATTTAAAACTTCAAACGAACCTTTAGCAGCATTCAGCTATTCATCTTTAACAGATATAGTGATGTTGTTATTAATATTCTTTTTGCTTACATCTCAATTTGTTATTCAAACGGGAGTAAAGGTAAAATTGCCCGGTTCCAAAACTAATGAGAAATCCGCTCCATCTTCACTTATAGTTACTGTAACGGCAGGAGGAGCTGTTTATGTAGGGCAGGAACAGGTTGGAATTGAGCAACTGGCAGCAAAGCTAAGTGTTGTAAAAAATAATCAACCTGAGAACAACCTTATAATACGCGCTGATAAAACAGTTGCGGTAGATCTTATCATAAAAGTTATTGATGCTGCTAAAACAAGTGGAATTGATAAGTTCACCATTCAAACTCAAAAAGAAAAACTTTGATCCAATCTGCCTGAAAAAGATTAGTTAAAATGAATTTCAATTATAAATCAATAAAAAAGATTTCAGTTTCAGCATCAGTAATATTCCACGTTATTCTCTTCGTTGTTCTCTTCTTTTATAATTTTACAATTGAGTATCCCTCAACAGAATATGTTGAACTTTCCTTTGGTACATCGGGCAAACAGGGCTCTTCCGGTAATATTGGATCTCAGGTAAACCAGGTTGAAGAACTTTCTAAGAAGGAAGATAAGAAAGAGACTAAGGATAAAAGTAAAATTGTAAAAGAGGTTAAATTACCGGAATCCAAAAACACCTCAGATGAAAACATAATAAAACCTGCTGATAAGGATAAGAAGAAGACTGAAACCTCAATAGAAGAAAGCAAGTTAAAAACTAATTCTAAAGTAACAGCCGTTGGCAAAGGGAACAAAGCCAAAGGTAGTGGAAGTTTTGGTTATGATATTGATTGGGGCGGACAGGGACAAAGGAAAATTTATAGTTTTACTTTGCCGGAATATCCGGCAGGGGTTGATAAAGAAATTGATATCAGGCTTAGGTTTACTATTCTACCAGATGGAACCGTCGGAAATATCTTCCCATTAATAAAAGCTGATACCCGGCTTGAAAATGCAGCTATAAATTCATTAAGGCAGTGGAGATTTGAAGGTCTGAACCCATCACAAAAACAGGTTGAACAGGTAGCAGTTATTGTGTTCCCTTATCGGCTGAAGTAGACTCTTCCTTGTAATAAAACCTGTAAAAGAAATATTCTGCAATTGTTAGTATTGATAGTGAAAATGCATCTCGGTTGAATTCCTTTCCAAAACCCTGGGGTGTTAAAATCAATTTTGCTATTATTCCAGTAACAGACCAACCAACCGCAAATAAAACACCAATTAGTGCAAGATTTATATATCCGCTTGAGAGATTTTCATCTTGCCATTTTTTTGTAAAAATAATTAGTGCAAAAATTATATGAATGAAGAAAATAACTGCAGATATCATTTTATTGAGATGTCTTTTTATTTTGAATCATCATACCTAACAATCCACCAACTATTCCGAAAATCGCATCAATAAATAGATTGCTGAACAGAATTGCAATTGTATATAAAAGAGAAAATCCGGTTGCTTTTATTTGCTGTGCCATAGTTTTCAAAAGGGAAAAAGTTTGATCCCATATATCACCCAGATTTAAATTTCTCATCGCAATTTCTGTTTGTGGTAAACTTTCAACAAAATCATTTGAATGAGCAATTAATGTTATTAAAACATCAAACGCAGTAGAAAATAATGCTGCAAATATTCCGGTCATCAGTCCAAAAACCAGTGCAGTTTTGGAAGTTATCGGAGGCTCCGCCTTGTTGATTCTTTGTTCAAGAATCAATGCAAACCACGCTGCTGCTGGTATAACAATACAACAGCCAATGGTTTTGATACCGGGGATGGTAGAAATTACAGCTGCTGCAAAACCACAAACAAGAGGAGGAAGAAATTTATTAGAATTCATTTATCTCGTTTAATTCCTTAAATAAAAAATTTTCAATTGAAGCTAAAATATAAACAATTGCGACAGAACCGAAAAGTATTCCTGTAGAAAATGCCAACCATTTAGTATAATAATAAACTCCTACGGTATATAGGATAACATCGAGAGCCATCGGGATACAAGAAATAAAAAAATATTTTAAGGGAATATTTATTCTTCTGACAAAGAATATTAATCCTGCTACACTAAAAAGTGCACCAATGTAAATCCCGGAACATCTTGCACAAACAAGTAAATGCAAATTATTAATTTCAAAAGTTTTATAATCAATTTGGTGGCAGACACCGGAGTAAATTTGTTTCAAAAATGGATAAAGAACTATCGTGCTATTACCAGGGAAGAAAGCATTAAAGGAGAATCCGGCACACCAGAGTAATAAAAAAGAAAAAACAATTATCCTGAACAATCTGAAGTGAACTGAAAAAACTTTGGGGATTTGTCTTAATGCTCCTGTCATTTCAGGTCTTTTTAAAAATCATTATCTCATTTTTAACAAGAACATAAAGTTTGTTGCCTGCAATCAGGCTGCTGACAAAAACATTTCTGGGGGATCCTATCAAAACAACTTTTTGAAGTTCAGGCATCCGGGATGGTAATTGAGCTGAATAAATATTTTGCAGACTATTAGTTACAAAATTATTCCCTACAATGTTAAGATTAATAAAATTTTCATCAAGATTTAGAATCTCAATTCCGCTGCCAAACTGGTCAAAAATTAAAAGTCTGCGGTCATCAAGCACGTAAATATTATTTGCTGAAGAAACAGCGAGTTTTTTAGGATTTGTTAGCGAAAATGCTCCGGCATCAAATCCCCCGAAGTCTTGTACATATTGTCCAAAAAGGTTGAACTTTACAACTCTCTTATTTTCAGAATCAAGAATATAAAGATCACCCTGGTTTGAGGTAGCACAACTCAGCGGATATCCGAACCGCTCAGCGGAATTTTCATTATTTCTTGTAAATAATTGTGAAATATAATTCAGATCCTTATCGAATCTTTCAATTCTGTTATTATTTTTATCACAGACATAAACGTTGAGTGGTGTGGCAAAAACATCCGAAGGAAAGTCAAAAGTAGATTCCGTCCAGCCATATCCGCCTGCATCTTTTAAAATATTACCAAGAGTATCAAGTTTAGTGACCTCATCAGAACCTGTATCAGTTACATAGAAAAAGCCCGAAGAGGAAAGAGAAAACCCTGAGGCATTTCTGAAATTGCCAATAGATCCCTGGTAGACAAACTGTTGGGGAAAAATATTAAATGCTAAAATCAGGCTTAAAATTACAGCGGATCGAAATTTCATAAAACTCTTAAATTGAAATAAAATCATATAGAATATAGTGAAAGAATTTAATTTTAGGTAATAAAAGCATATTTTATACCTGAAAACTTTGAAATTTAAGAATTCATCAGTAATTTTACATCCAGAAAAAATTGTCCCGTGGTGTAACTGGCAACACGTCGCACTCTGGATGCGAAGAGTTCAGGTTCGACCCCTGACGGGACAACAAAAGGATGATGGGAAATGTAAGATGGCTGATGTAATTTACATTTAACGTCATCCTTTTTATTTTGTATATAGGCGCGTTCGTCTAGTGGCTTAGGACGCCGCCCTCTCAAGGCGGAGATCACGGGTTCGAATCCCGTACGCGCTACTACATTTTCTATTCAGTATTTACCTTCCAAATAATAGATTAAAATTAATTATATTAAGAAATAATAAATGCAAATTGCAAAATGAAACGATTTGAAAAACATATTTTTATCTGTGAAAATAAGAGACCGGACGGCCATCCGAGAGGATGCTGCCTGGATAAAGGTAGTGCCGATGTTAGGGCTCTTTTCAAAAAAAGGTTGAAAGAGTTGGGATTAAAAGCGGAAGTAAGGGCAAATGCAGCGGGTTGTCTCGATGCATGTGAATTTGGTGTAACAGTTCTTGTGTATCCGGAGCAGATTTGGTATGGCGGAGTAAATATAGATGATGTCGAAGAAATAATTCAAAGTCATATTATAAATGATATTCCGGTAAAAAGATTAATGATTCAGGATAAGAGATTTAACAGAGATGACGTTAAAAGCTGAAAAGACATATGCTAAAAATATATTTGATCTTTTAAAAAGAGAGTATCCCGATGTAGGTTGTGCTCTTGATTACAAAGACCCTTTCCAATTATTAATCTCAACTATATTGTCTGCTCAGTGCACGGATGAAAGAGTAAACATTGTTACGAAGGATTGTATAAAAAATATAAAAAACCGGGGGACTTTCTAAAAGTTTCAAATGAAGAACTTGAAAAAGATATTTATTCAACAGGATTTTACAGGCAAAAGACTAAAAGCATAAAGAAATGTTGTGAAATATTAGTTAACGATTATAAGGGAAAAGTCCCGTCGGATTTTGAGGCTTTAACAAAACTTCCCGGTGTTGGAAGGAAAACAGCTTCGGTTGTTGCGGGTAATGGATTTGGAATTCCGGCTATTGCAGTTGATACTCATGTAAAAAGACTTTCAAATTTGCTGGGATTTATTAAATCAAACGACCCTGAAAAAATAGAATTTAAATTACGGGAACTATTGCCTGAAGATGACTGGATAAATTCTTCTCATTACCTGGCAACACACGGACGAAATATTTGTATTGCAAATCGTCCTAAATGTTTACAATGTGTACTTGCAAATATTTGCCCATCTTTTAATCCGGTGCAAAAATAATTTTTAATAATATATGGTAGAATAATTATGAGTGATATAACAAGAGACAGAGAACAATGCCTTGCGATATTAAAAGAATACACAAAAAGTGACAGTCTGCAAAAACATGCCTTTGCAGTTGAAACCTGTGTATGTGCTTATGCGGAAAAATTTAATGAGGATGTCCAATATTGGGGTAACGTAGCTTTACTCCATGACTTTGATTATGAAATGTTTCCTACCGAAGAGGAACATCCAGTTAAAGGTTCTGAAATTCTGAAGGAGAAAGGATTTGATGAAGAATTCAGGATTTCAATTTTATCACATGCTAATTATTCCGGTGTTCCAAGAAATAACATGTTGCGAAAAGTTTTATTTGCTTGTGATGAACTTGCCGGATTTATTACGGCGGTGACATATGTTCGTCCGAGTAAGACAATTGATGAGGTTGCTGTAAAATCTGTAAAGAAAAAATTAAAAGACAAAGCATTTGCCCGGTCAGTTAGCAGGGAGGATATTTCTAACGGTGCCGAAGAACTTGGAATTCCTTTAGATGAACATATTGGGTTTTGTATTAATGCAATGAAAAATAGTAAAGAAATATTGGGATTGTAAATGGTTGGGCATGCAGTAGAAAATTTTAGATTATCTGATCAGAATGGACAAAGTTTTGATCTGTATGAAAATCTTGATAAAAATATTTTATTAATTTTTTATCCAAAAGACAATTCCCGAGTTTGCACAAGGCAATTAGATAATTATCAGAAAAACATAGAGCTGTTTGAAAATAAAAATATTAGAATAATTGGAATAAATATTGATAATTTAGATTCGCACAAGAATTTTTGCGAAGAAATCGGGATCGGATTTCCTTTATTAGTGGATGAAAATAAGGATATTAGCAGGTTGTTTGGTGCTTTAAATTTGTTAGGAATGAATAAAAGAAAAATTATTCTTATCGGCACTGACAAAAAGATTCTCTATGAAGAGAATGTATCCTATTTGAATTATCCGACTTCTGAGGATTTGTTAAGAAAGTTTGAATTTCTAAATATTTAATAAAATACTTGACTATATAGTGCTTCTGTGGCTAAATTTCGGCTGATTATTAAGGAGGTTACCAGAGATTTTTTGCTACAAAGAAAGGGATTTGTTACAGAAGTTAGATTAAATTAATACTGTAACATATAATTGAGAATAAGGAATAAATGAAGAGCAAAATCTCAGTAATCTTAATAGTTTTACTTTCCGTTTCGCTTTTTGCACAAAGAGATATCAAAATTATTTCTTCCAGCAGAAATTCATTAACTATTGAGTACACACCAAGTTTCTCCGATTCTTCTTACCTGAGTATTAATAATGAAAATTATTTTAATACGGGTCTGGTTAATGGTTATTTCCAAAATCAAAATAATTTTGGAATGCCGGCCATTCCTGTCCGCTTGATTAATGTTGGTGTCCCTTCAGAATTTGGAAATACTATCCAGGTTCTTAGTTCTTCCTTTAAGGAAATGAGAGGAAAAGTTGCCCCAATTCCTACTCCTGTAAATGGAAATGGAATTAATAATTCCAGCAATATTATAAGTGAGAAATATTATTCTCAAAATCCGGATGATGAGCTGGTTACTTTTGGTAATTATGGTTTAATGCGAAATGTACCAACTCAGTCCTTGGTTATTTCTCCTGTTAAATTTTATCCGGGACAAAACAAAATCCAACTTTATACCAAAATTATTTTTAGAATAAATTTCAGTAATAACCAGTCGTATTCATCAAAGCCGGCATCTGACTTGCTAAATGGTGCGCTGGTAAATTACGATGTAGCAAAATTCTGGACAACTAAAAATAATAGGCTAAAGAAATCTGTTTTTAATAGTGTCCTTTCAACCGGTAAGTGGGTTAGATTTGAAGCGCCTGAAGAAGGTATCTATAAAATAACCAAAACCATGCTCAAATCTTTTGGCATTGATGCAAATTCAATTGATCCTCGTACAATCAAAATTTATAATAACGGGGGAAAGGTCCTTCCTGAAAATCCTGCCGACCCAAGGCCATCTGATTTACAGGAAAATGCAATTATAGTTGTTGGCGAAAATGACGGCAGTTTTGATGATAGCGACTATATCCTTTTTTATGGCAGAGGAAATAATTTCTGGGATTATGATAAACAGAGCAAAACTATAAAAAGATATTTCCATCCTTATTCTGATAAAAATTATTTCTGGATTACTGCAGGCGGTGCAACAGGCAAAAGGATACAGAATCAGTCTAGTGTTAATAATGGATCACCATATGTTCAAACACAAACAAAAGCTTTTGCAAGCTGGGAAGAAGATAAAAAGAATATTGGGCAAACCGGCCGTGATTATTACGGTGATGTTTTTACACAGTCAAATCCTTCTGTAACATACACAAATAAGCTTGATGGCAGGATTGATGCAACTCCGGTTACTTATAAATTCAGATTTGCAGATGCATCTCCTGGTAATATAGGAATTCAATTAGCAGAAAATAATAACCAGATATTTTCCGGCTTTTTGAGTGGTTATGGCTCTTCCGATTATTATAAGGGAACCGTGTCTTCTTATTCAGCTTCTTTTTCTGGGACTTTACCTGAAAACAGAAGTGTACTTAAATTTACTATTACACCATCTTCTACAACCACAACAGGCTATCTGGATTATTTTGAAATTTATTATGAGAGGAATCTGACAGCCGCTGGTGACAATCTTTTATTCTTTTCAAAGGATACTTCTTCAGTAATTGAATATCGTCTTTCAGGTTTTACTTCTTCTAATATTAAAGTCTTTAATGTAACCGATTATGCAGACGTAAAACTTATCTCAAATCCTTTAGTACTAAGCGGCGGTAATTTTTATTTCCAGGCAAATGAATCATTAGGCAGTGTTGCTAAGTATTATGCAGAGGGGAGTGATAATTTTAAAACTCCGGTAAACCCGGAAGTGATTTCAAATTCAAATTTACACGGTAATTCAATAGGTGCTAAATTTATAATAATAACACCTACAGAATTTGATGTTGCTGCAAAAAGGTTGAAGACTTACAGAGAAACCCAATCAAAGATAAAATTGTCTACGCTGGTCGTCAATATAAATGATATTTACAATGAATTTTCTGACGGTATGGTAGATGTTACTGCAATACGTGATTATATAAAATTTGCTTACGATAACTGGCAGACTAAACCCGAATATGTACTGTTTTTTGGTAAAGGAACTTATGATTATAAAAATGTTGAAGGTTTTAATAATAATTACATTCCTCCCTATGAAACACCGGAATCTTTGGCAGAAATACAATCTTACTGTACCGATGATTATTATGTAAAAGTAAGCGGGAATGATAATTTTGTTGATCTTGCCTCCGGCAGAATTACCGTACAAAGTTTGCAGGAAGCCAATGATGCGGTAGATAAAATTATTCAATATGAAACTAACAGCGAAAACGGGACCTGGAGAAATTTAATCACATTGGTCGCTGATGACGGCTATACCGGTTTGGATCATCATTATGAAGGACCGGAACACACAGCTCCTTCAGAATATCTTGCAAACAATATTATTCCTGGTTCCTTTGATCTGAAGAAAATTTATATGGCTGCTTATCCTGCAGTGGTTACCGGAACCGGATATGTGATGCCGACTGTTAACACTGCTATTATTGACGCTATAAATGAAGGTACGTTGATTCTAAATTATGTAGGTCATGGCAGCCCATCTCAGTGGGCGCAGGAAGATGTTTTTGATGTATCAAATTCATTTTCGCAGCTTCATAACAGTAAGTTTTTCTTTCTGACTGCAGCTACGTGCGATTTTGGATATTATGATAAACCTGATCTTACAAGCGCAGCGGAATTGCTGCTTTTTATGAAAAATGCAGGTTGTATTGGATCATTTACTGCATCAAGATTGGTTTATTCATCTTTGAACCATTCACTAATGTACCAATTCTTTAAAGATTTGCTTAATTCAAAAAGAGATACGCTTAATTTAAGTATCCCTGTTGGCAAATCGATCTTTATTACAAAACAGGTTTATAGTGGTGTTAATGATCAAAAATACCATATAATTGGTGATCCTACTCTAAGATTAGTAATGCCTGAATTTTCTGCAAAAATCGACTCAATTAATGGAAATAAAATAAATCCTGCTCAGGCAGATGTACAAATAAAGGCATTGAGCAATACCAGGATTTTTGGTAGCGTTGTTAAACCAGATTCCACTGAGTGGAGTGATTTTAGCGGGGAAGGTATTCTTACAATTTTTGATTCTCAAAGAACCGTTCCTCTTCCTCAAATAGGTAATTATCCTATTACTTTACAAGGTGGTGTTATTTTCAGAGGAAGGGTTTCAATTACTAACGGAAAATTTTCTACTAACTTTGTTGTTCCCAAAGATATTTCCTATGAAAATAAAAATGGTAAAGTTATTCTTTACTTCTTCGGAAATAATGTTGATGGACTGGGCTACACAAATAAAATTATTGTGGGCGGAACTGATACTACAACTGTAAATGATGGCAAAGGCCCGGTAATTGAAATTTTCTTTGATAATACGAATTTCAGAAATGCTTCTCTGGTAAATTCTAACACAAAGTTGCTTGTTAAATTATCTGATGAAACAGGATTGAATACCACAGGAACCGGAGTTGGGCACAAATTTGTTGGTATATTGAATGATCAGGAAAATGATCCGATAGATTTTACAAATTATTTTACAAGTGATCTTAATTCTAACGGGAAAGCAGGAGAGATAAATTATCCGTTTTCAAATCTTGCCTCGGGTCAATATAAACTGGAAGTAAAAGCCTGGGATGTTTTCAATAATTTTTCAAATGTGGAAACTTATTTTAGCGTTGTTGGGGATAGTCAGTTAGTAATAAGAGATGTATATAATTATCCAAATCCCTTTGCTGATAAAACTACCTTTACTTTTCAGCAAAATTTGAACAAATTATTGGATCTGAAAATTAAGATTTACACTATTGCCGGCAGGTTAATACGCCAAATTAAAAAAAACAATGTAAATGAAAAATTTGTAAAAGTAGACTGGGATGGTCGTGATCAGGATGGCTCTCCTATTGCAAATGGTACCTATTTATACAAAATTCTCGTTCGTACCACTGATGGTACATATAACAAGAGCGTTTTGGGTAAATTAGCCATAATCAGATAGGCACAATTATTGTTATTATTTTAGTAAAAAAATGAGGCTTTTTATAGGAAACTGATACCAATTCAAATATAATTTGAAGAGACTAAATAAGGTATAAGTACAATTTAATGGAGGTTCGATAAATGAAAGTTTTAGCAAAACTACTGATGATATTGATACTTTTGGGAGTTTTTCAAAAAGTATCATTTGCACAGGGTGGTGAATCTGCGGTTCCTTTCCTGTTATTAGCACCAGATTCCCGTGCCGGTGGTTTGGGTGAATCCGGATCCGGACTTGCGGATAATTCTGCGGCTATATTCTGGAATCCTGCTGGTATTGCTTTCTTGACAGGAAATGAAGTCAGCATTACTCATAGTAACTGGCTGCCACAATTTAATCTTGATTTATTTTATGATTACCTGACCTACAGACAATATGTAGAAAGTCTTGATGGAAGTATTACTGCAAGTGTCACCTATATGAATTTTGGAGAATTTGTGAGGACAGGTCCTGATTCACCGGATCAGTTAGGGACATTCAGGTCCTTTGATGCGGCCTTGACTGTGGGATATGCAACAAAGCTAAGCAGTGACTGGGGCCTTGGTTTTAACTTCAGAGTAATTCACAGTAGACTTTCCGATCAGCCCACAGCTGCTGAACAGGGAAGTGGAGTGGCTACATCAGTTAGTTTTGATATAGCTACAATGTGGAGACCATCAAATTTTGATATCCCATTACTTGGTAATTTAGGAAATCGATTTAGTATGGGTGCTAATCTTAGTAATCTCGGTCCAAAGATTTATTACATTGATAGAGCCCAGGCAGATCCGATTCCGACTAATTTTAGATTAGGAATTGCCTACCAGGTATTTAAAGATGATTATAACTCTTTGATGTATACTCTTGATTTTAGTAAACTTTTGGTTGATAAAGATAGTACCGGTTCGAAAGATTTTTATCAAGCTATATTTACTGCATGGGGTGCTAAACCATTTTTCAGATCAATGGATTATTCAATGGGTCTTGAATATTGGTACGGACAGCCCGGAGATTTTCTTTTTGCTCTGAGAACAGGATTCTTTTATGAAGATCCTTCTTATGGTAATAGAAAGTTTGTTACTTTCGGTGCCGGTATAAGATATGATATTTATGGATTTGATTTCAGCTACATTACTACGTCAATATTCAAAGGCGGTGCAAATCATCCGTTGTCAGATACTCTCAGGTTCAGCGTATCAATCGGGTGGGGGCAGGTTGCTGATCAGACAAGAGGCTTGCCAAGAGGAATATAAACTTTCATGAGATATCTTCTTGTTGTTTTTACTGTAATACTCGGATTGGGCAGTGTGACTGCCCAATCTTTTAAAGGTAAGTTGCAAGCTTCTCCGGTGTACCAGGCAAGGAAAATTAGTGCTAATTCGGATACACTTCGCATACTTGCAGTGATGGCTGATTTCCAGACTGACAGGGATGGTACTACTTTTGGTAATGGGAAATTTGGTTCAATTTACTCGCAAGATTACGGCCAGGATATTTTAGATCCATTGCCTCACGATAAAAATTATTTTGGATCACACCTTCTTTTTGTAAAAAATTATTTTCAGAAAGTTTCCAAAGGAAAGCTTGTAATTGAATACACGGTTTTACCAGGTATTGTAACTGTATCAAAGACGATGAGAAATTACTCCCCTCCAAGCTCCTCAGATGATTTTACCCTGTTGGCTGATTATACGAAAGAGGTTTGGAGGTTAGCTGATAGTTCAAATCCGGGATTTGATTTTTCAAAGTTCAATGTGTTTACAATTTTTCATGCCGGAGTAGGAAGAGATATTGCAATACCCGGTACATTGGGGAATGAACACAATCTTCCTTCAATATATTTTGGTGCTGATTTATATAAGAAAATTTACGGAAGTTCCTTTAATGGATTTTCAGTACAGAATGGTGCATTCAACATTACAAACACTATAGTTATGCCGGAAACTGAAAGCAGGGAAGTTTCAAATGGACTTAATACTGTATTTTTCCAATTAACAATTAATGGTTTGTTTGCTGCTAATATTGGCAGCGCATTGGGAGTGCCTGATTTGTTTAATACCAAGACAGGCGAAAGCGCTATAGGCAGGTTTGGTTTGATGGACCCGCAGGCATTTTTCTCCTACCAGGGAATATTCCCACCTGAACCCTCACCGTGGGTTAAAATTCGACTTGGGTGGGCACAACCCGTTACCTTAAGTCCGGGAAATTATAAAAATCTAAATGTTGTTGCTGATCTGGCTGCTACAATGACAGACACAGTTATTTTAAAAGTACCAATAAACTCTAAAGAATATTATCTGGTTGAAAATAGAAATCGTGATGTGAATAAAGATGGAGAGACAGTTACTTATATTTCAAATGGAAATGTGTTAACAAAATCTTTTGCTGCTGATTCCGATAAATTTTCAAGTTATGATGTTAGCGATATTAATGGAGTTGTTACAGATGTGGATGAATATGATTGGGGTCTGCCCGGAAGCGGAATTCTAATTTGGCATATTGATGAAAACATTATTGACGATAATCTAACTGATAATTCTATAAATGCCGGTGCTAAAAAAGGTGTATTTGTAGAAGAGGCAGATGGCGTACGGGATATAGGACAAAAATTTTACGATATTTTTGGTGATGAGGTAATTCTTGATGGTACTGCTGAAGATTTCTGGTTTAAATCTAATCCTGCACCGGAGTTTTATAAAAATAAATTTTCCCCTTATACAAAGCCAAGTAGTAATGCAAATTCAGGTGCAAACAGTTTGCTAACAATCTCTGACTTTTCTGATATTTCAAACAAGATGAGTTTTGATGTTGCTTACGGTGACTCTGTAATTAAATCTCTGTTTGCAAATAAAATTAACTTAACCGGAACAATAAATAAATTAAGTGTTTTACAGGATAGCAGTAACTCTAAATTTGGAGTCATTAATAATTCCTCTCTTGAAATTTTCAATAACCAGGGTAATCTTCTAAATACAATTAACTCCTTCTCCGCATTTAAGCCCGCAACATTTACTGATGGTGGGTATACCTTTTTTGTCGGATCGGATTCTTCAAATCTAAATTTATATGTTGAGCATAATGGACTGTTACAAATTAACTCCGGTGTTCAACTGGTTTCAAAAGCATCAGCCCCGCCGGTAATAAGGTCATTGCAACCAAATCAGTACCAGGCAGTAATTGGTGCAACAAATGGTAAAATTTATATTTATAATATTCCAAATCCCCCGGTTGCATTACCCAAACTTCAGGACAGCATAAGTGTTTTCCAAAATCCTATTAAGAAAATTGCCCTTGATGGAAGTTACTTCTCTGCGATTTCAGGAGATATGTTTTATGATTCTAATGGCAACCAGGTATCACTTGGCAGTACGGGAATGGACCTTGCCTTGACTAAAAACGCAGCAGGGAAATATATTTCGATCGTTTCAGTTCAAAATAGAATCTACATTATCGGCGAAGGTAAAATTCAATCTGAATATAAAATTCAGAATGAAAACTGGGCGGCTAATAATACAAGTTTTGCAATAGCCGATTTGAAAAATGACGGTAACAATTACATAATATTTCCTGATAACAATAAAATTGTTGCAGTAAACATTAATGGGGCTTCTGCTGAAAATTTTTCATTTACAGATCCGCTTGGCATTGGTTTTATGGGGATTCCCCTGGCAGCTGATTTTGAAGGTGATTCTAAATCAGAAATTATTGGGTCAACTATTGATGGAAGAATTTTCGCAATTGACGGTGGTACAGGAAATGTCGTAAATGGTTTCCCGCTATCAGTTGGTACAACCTTAAGTACAACTCCGGTTCTTTTTAAAAATGATAATAAAATATCTCTGGCTGTCATAAATAAAGACAAATATTTTTATTCCTGGACAATCGGTTTAACTGAAGGGGAAAAATATTGGTCATCCGAAAATGGAGATAATATGAACTCCTCTTTTGTCGCAGCAGCAAATCGGCAGAATTATATAAATAAGTTTTTCCCGCTCGATCGTGCTTATAATTATCCCAATCCGGTTTATGGAAATACAACAAACATCCGGTATTATGTCTCGGAAGATTCTCAAATAGACATTAAAATTTTTGATATAGCTGGAAGTTTTGTAGACGAGCTGAAGGATTTTGCACAGG
Organism: uncultured Bacteroidota bacterium; assembly: GCA_963783855.1. Classification (GTDB taxonomy): domain Bacteria; phylum Bacteroidota; class Ignavibacteria; order Ignavibacteriales; family Ignavibacteriaceae; genus JAKAGZ01. The sequence goes on along the minus strand of CAWAPE010000004.1, from coordinate 84,053 downwards.
GCGGGCTTGATCACGAAACTGTCTGGAATGTTTCAAAAGTTCAGAGCGGAATTTATCTTGCCCGAATTCAGGCAAATGGTGTTAGTGGTAAATCAGAAAATAAAATTATTAAAATTGCAGTGGTAAAATAATACCTGAATTAAAATTAATGCAGATTAAAAAAACATATCTTACTCTGAAAATCTCTCTGATATTTTCCATCTTTTTATGTAATTCCTTGTTTGCTCAATTTACTGAATTCCATCCGGAATTGAATTGGTACACCATTAAAGGTGAACATGTTGTTGTACACTTCCATGAAGGTGCTGAAAGGACAGCGAGGGTTGTAGCAAAAATTGCGGATGAAGTTTGGGGACCGATAACTTCATTATATCATTATGAGCCTGAAACAGTACATTTTGTAATTAAAGATATTGATGATTATTCAAACGGCGCCACATACTTTTTCGATAATAAAATTGAAATATGGACTAGCGCACTCGATTTCGATTTGAGAGGAACTCACAACTGGTTACGTAATGTAATCTCTCACGAATTCACTCATATGGTACAGATTCAGGCATCTATGAAAATGTCGCGCACAATTCCAGCTTTCTATTTTCAAATGTTAAATTATGAAGATGAAAGAAGGCCCGACATCCTGTATGGATTTCCAAATTTTATAGTTTCATACCCCGTTGCGACTGTTAATGTACCTGCCTGGTTTGCTGAAGGTACGGCGCAATATATGCGTAAAGAGTTTGACTATGATGATTGGGATACTCATAGGGATATGATTCTAAGAAGCTATGCACTCGATGGAAATATGCTTTCTTGGAATCAGATGGGAGTATTTGGAAAAACGAGCCTCGGGAATGAATCTGTTTATAATTCAGGATTTGCTTTAACGCGTTACATATCTCAGAAATACGGCGAAGATAAACTTAGAAAAATCAGCGATGCTTTGAGCAGGCTTGGTAATTTTACAATTGATCAGGCCTTTGAAGATGTATTAGGAAAAGATGGAAATCAGGTTTATGACGAATGGAAGAATTATATAACTCAAAGTTATCGGAAACGGAGTAAGTATGTTTTAGCAAACCTTGTAACCGGTGATAAAATTACAATGGATGGCTTTGGTAATTTTTATCCAAGATTTTCTAATGATGGGCAAAGCTTCATTTATATTTCCAACAAGAATAGTGACTATTTTTCTCCTTCAGATGTTTACTTGTATGACTTAAAGTCTAACACTGAAAAAAGAATTATGCAGAATGTCCGCTCAACTGTTGCCTGGATCCCCGGCAAAAATAGTATTGTTTATTCAAGATTAGATGATAACAATCCTAACTTTTATAATGTTCACGACTTATACGTTTATGATATTAATAAAGATTCAGAAACTAGACTCACTTTTGATTTGCGGGCAAATGAACCGGATGTTTCGCACGATGGTAAAAAAATAGTTTTCTTGTTCGAGAAAGACGGTACAACAAATCTTGGTGAAGTAGATATTGATGGAAAAAACTTTACTCAGCTAACTAATTTTAATAATGGGGAACAGGTTTACAATCCTAAATTTTCCAACGACGATTCATATATAATCTTTGGATATTCCAACAGAGGAAATCGTGATATTGCAAAAATTAATGTTGACGGTACAGGCTTTTCTAAAGTGATTGCGACTAAAAATGATGAAAGAAATCCGGTCTTTGATAAAAAGGGAATTCTTTATTATTCGAGCGATCAAACAGGAATATTTAATATTTATTCATTAAATCTTCAGACACAGGAAAAGAAACAATTAACAAATGTAATTGGCGGCGCATTTTTACCAACAGTAGCAGATAATGGTGATATAATTTATTCAGGTTACACATCAACCGGCTATAAAATATTTCAGATAACATCGCATGCTCAGGTTAAAGTAGATACAACTGATACATATACATGGCTTAAGGATCCCCCTATTGGTGAAGATAAACCTAATGGAGATATCTCAAACTTTAATCTTGAAAAACTAAAAAATTACGATGATACTAAAACTCCTGATTATCAAAAGGAAAAATATAGCGGCTCTTTTACAAAACTTTCCATTTACCCGATAATAAGGCTTGATAATTATAATACTGGTAATTCATTCCTGGAAAAAATTAAACCTGGTCTTGTTGTTAGTTCAACAGATATGCTTGATCGTTATTCGTTGTATGCAGGCGGATCAATAAACACCAGGGGGGAGCGCGATCTTTTTCTAACATTTGATTACAGGAATAAAATTCCCGGACTTTATGATCTTGGCATTAAGCCTGAAATGTCTCTTGAATTATATAACATTACAAGAAAATCAAATGTTAAGGTAAACTTTGGTGCCGATACTGTTGGTAATACTGTAAATTATGATTTTAGTATTCCGACGGAAGTAACTTATAATTTGTTTGAAGTTGATCTTGTAGCAAAGCAAAAAATATTTTCGCGTAATCAAAATCTTGAATTCAGATTTATTTTTAGCAGGTACTCTGCAACTTTAGGAAGTTTTCTGCTTCCGGACAGAAAAACTCTTTATCCAACAACAAATGATACCTACCTGATTGGAAGAAATTTCCAGTTGAAATATACGCTGGATAACGAAATACCATATATTGATGCGGACATAAATCCAATTGGAATGAAACTTGACCTTCAATATAATTTGGAATTAAATAAATTTAATCCTGATGGAAATTATACTGTTGTTGATGGCGTTCTTCAACCTGTTTATAAAAATTATGATTTTCACAGACTGGAATTAAACACTGCAATTCATTTCCCTGTTGGAAGGTCGCAAACTTTAACTACTCAACTCAGAGCAGGAACTATTTTGGGTGCTGCCCAGCCAGATTTCTTCGACTTTTACCTTGGCGGATTAATTGGGATGAAAGAATATCCCTTTTACGCAGTTTCAGGAAATGAAGTTGTGTGGTTAAACCTAACATATAGATTTCCACTTGCTAAAAATATTGACAAAAGATTTGGTCAATTTTATATAGATAAAATATTCGTTGCACTTTACGGAGATTTTGGAAATGCCTGGACAGGCTCTACACCAAAGTTAAGTGATTTTAAGAAGGGGATTGGTGGCGAAGTAAGAATGATGATGAATTCATTTTATCTTTTCCCGACTGCTGTATTTTTTAACGCTGCTTATGGTTTTGATCAGTTTACGCGCTCAATAAATGAAAAAACATTTACTTACGGTAAAGAATGGCGTTTCTACGGGGGAATAGCTTTTAGTTTCGATTTCTGATATTATTTGTAGAGGATAAAAATGAAAATATATTCCGCCGGGAAAATTCTTCTGTTATTTCTGATCTTATTTTCAGCTTATGCATTTCCGCAATCCGAGAAAAATAATTCTTTAATGCTAACGGGAAACCTAAAAACAGATTCAAAAATTTCCCTGATTAAATTTGAAAATGAAAAACTTGTTACTTCCTCATTTCAAATGACGGACAAAAAATCTCCAATAAAAGCAAGTATATTTTCTGCAATATTACCGGGTGCCGGGCAGTTCTATAATGGTGATTATATATTATCGGCTATTTTTGCATTAGCTGAAGCGGCTGTTATTGCGGTTGCCGTTATTTATAATAATAAGGGAAATCAAAAGACAGACGAATTTCAGAATTTTGCAGACCAGCACTGGAATGTAAAAAGATATGCCCAATGGACATTGGATAACCTTCAGCATCTTAATTCATCACTAAATAAAAATGATTACCCGGTTTTTGATAATAATGGAAATGTTATTTGGAGTGAGCTAAACAGACTGGAAACAGCTATTGGAAATGGATATTCGCATAATTTGCCGATGCATGGTGAACAGCAGTATTATGAATTAATTGGAAAGTATCCGCAATACAGCCATGGTTGGGATGACAGTAATCAGAATGAGACCGATTTTCATATTCTTTCGACAAGATTTTTGTATTATTCTGATCAGCGCGGAGAAGCTAATGACCTTTACAAGGTTTCAACAAGGGCAGTTGCAGGTATTTATATAAATCATATTCTTAGTGCTTTAGAAGCAGCCTGGGGAGCTTCAAGGTTTAACAAAAACCTTTCAATGAATATGCGGATCAGGCAATTAAATTTTGCAAACAGAACCGAATTTGTTCCTACAATGAATTTCAGGTATAGCTTCTGATTTTTCACTATTTTTGTAATAGAAAACGATGCTGCTTCTAAGTAGTATCGTTTTTTTATGCTTTATCTTGTAATAACTCTTCTTGTAATTATTTTTAATTTTAATTAGTATTTTGAAGTATGAAAAAACCACTTGTAGTTATAATTGGCAGACCGAATGTTGGGAAATCAACTTTTTTTAACCGATTGGTTGGAAAAAGGGATGCAATAGTACATAATTTTAGCGGAGTAACACGTGACAGGAATTATGGTGAAGCTGAATGGGCCGGGAAAGAATTTCGTGTTATAGATACCGGTGGCTATGTACCGGATTCACCCGATCTTTTTGAAAAGGCCATAAGGGAACAGGTGGAAATTGCAATTACAGAAGCCGACAAAATAATTTTAATGGTAGATGGTAGGGAAGGTGTTAACCCGATGGATTCAGACATAATCAGGTTATTAAGAACTTCTCAAAGAGAATATTTCCTGGTAGTAAATAAAATAGACTCAGAAAATTATGAATTAGCCACTGCTGAATTCTATTCCCTGGGAGTTGAAAATATTTATGACATTTCAGCACAAATGGGAAGAAAAATAGGTGACTTCCTTGACGAATTGACAAAAGATTTCCCGGGAAAAGATGATGATGAAATTGATGATAAAAGATTAAAGATTGCTATTGTTGGAAGGCCCAATGTTGGGAAATCTTCTTTAACAAATGCATTGCTTGGCATTGACAGAAGTATTGTTACCGATATTCCCGGAACTACAAGAGACAGTATCGATTCAATTTTAAAATATTATGGTGAAGAAATTGTTCTCATTGATACTGCCGGTTTGCGCAAGAAAAAACGAGTTGAAGAAAATATTGAATTCTTTTCAAATATTCGTTCATTAAAGGCGATTGGTGAATGTGAGGTTGCAGTAATTTTACTTGATGCACGTTACGGCCTTGAAAATCAGGATCAGAAAATTCTGGATGAAGCTGTCAGATGGAGAAAGGGAATTATCTTTGCTGTAAATAAATGGGACCTTATTGAAAAAGAAACTAATACAGCAAAAGAAAAAACAGCTGAAATTAGAAAAAACCTTGGGGCACTGGATTATATTCCGATCATTTTTATTTCGGCGTTAAATAAACAAAGAATATTTAAGCTGGTTGATCTTGCAAAAACGATATTTGAGGAAAGAAAAAAGAAAATTACTACAAGCCAGCTTAATGATGTACTTTTACCTGAGATTGAAAAAACTCCTCCACCAACCACACAAACAGGCAAAGAAGTTAAAATAAAATATATTACCCAGGTTGGCGATCACTACCCTGTGTTTTTGTTTTTCTCCAATTACCCGAAAAACATTCCTGATAATTACAAAAGGTTTTTAGAAAAACTTATCCGGAAGAATTTCGGTTTTGAAGGCATCCCATTTACAATAAGTTTTAAAGGTAAATGATTAAACCAGGTAAAATAATTATTGTAGGCGGAAATGCTGCCGGACCGGCTGCTGCTGCAAAAGCAAAAAGAGTAAATCCGGATGCAGAAGTAATCCTTTTTGAAGCCGGGAATTATATCTCAACTGGAACTTGTGAATTACCATACGTTTTATCTGGCGATATTAATAACGTCAATAATATTATCTTCTTTACCCCGGAAGAATTTTACCGTGAAAAAGGGGTCAAAGTTTATATAAATCATTTTGTAGAGGATATTTCCAAAAACGATAGGATTATAAAAGTTCGTAATCTGGTGAATAATGAAATACGGGAATTTAATTACGACAAACTTGTGCTGGCAACAGGCTCAAAACCTAAAAAGTTAAAAGATTTTCCGGATAATTTTAAAAATGTATTTTATCTAAAGACTGTTACCGATCTGAACAAAATTAATGAACAAGTTAAAACTAAAGAAATTAAAAATGTAGTAATTATTGGATCGGGATATATCGGACTGGAAGCTGCTGAAGCTTTTAAAAAACTTAAAATCAATGTTACGGTATTGGAGAAAGAAGATTTACCAATGCCGGCAGCTGATATTGAAATTAGATCTTTAATCCGGGAATTGCTAAATCAAAATGACATCTCTTTTTATGGTAATGCTGCAAATATGAAAGTAATTTCCGATGACCATGAAATTAAATCTATAAACCTGGATAGCAGGCTCCTGGAATTTGATTTAATTATTCTGGCTGTTGGCTTTTTACCCAATAATGAACTTGGAAAAAAGTTAGGGCTGGAAACTGGGAAATCAGGCGCTTTAAAAGTAGATTACAGGTTAAAAACATCTTGCCAGCATATTTTTGCAGCAGGGGATAATGTTGAAATAACAAATGCCGTTACAGGTCGTCCGGACTATATGCCACTTGCAACAATCGCAAGAGATTTTGGACATATTGCGGGTGAAAATGCTGCAGGCGGAAACAAATATGCAGACTCTGTAGTAAAGAATCTGGCGGTAAAAATATTTGATAAATATTTCGTAAATGTTGGCTTAAGTTCATTGGAAGCAAAGAAGGCCAATTATTTATTTGATTCCGTTGATGCTGTTGTACCTAATTTGATAGAAGTAATGCCCGGAAGCGAAAAAGTTTTTGGTAAAATTATTTTTGAAAAGAGAACAAAAAGAATTCTGGGTGCTTCCTTCTTTGGAGGAAAAGAAACAGCAGGATTCGGAGATATTATTTCTTTAATGATTAGAACAAAACAAAGTGCAGATGCTTTGGCTTCGGTTAATTATAATTATACTCCACCTTTGTCACCATTTGTTAATCTTCTATCCGTGTTGGGAAGAAAAATATTGAGTAGTTAAAAATCACAACTGGAGTTTTTATGTCTTCAGGTTTTAAAAATTTTACAGTGCTAACTCATCCAATTATTAAAAGGGATGTAACAACTCTGAGGGAAAAACATACTGTGCCAGAAGCCTTCAGGGCAGCTGTAAAAAGAATCTCAACAGTACTGGCAGTTGAAATTAGCCGGGAAATGGAACTTAAAAGAATTGAAATTGATACCCCACTTGAAAAAACTGAAGGTTACAAGACTACAAAAGATGTTGTACTGGTGCCGGTTTTAAGAGCGGGACTTGGAATGGTGAGCGGTTTTCTTGCAATAATTCCGGATGCTCATGTCGGGCATATTGGATTACAAAGAGATGAAAATACATTACTGCCTGTTGAATATTATTATAAAACACCTAAAAATCTTGATGTTGCAAAAGTGATATTAATTGATCCAATGCTTGCTACGGGTGGCAGCGCTTCAGAGGCCATTAAATTCTTAAAGAAAAGGGGAGCAAAAGATATTGTTTTTGCTTGTCTTGTTGCGGCACCTGAAGGGGTTAAAAAAGTGGAAAGCGAGCATCCGGATGTTCAGATATTCGGGGCAGCATTAGATAGGGAATTAAACGATAAAGGATACATCCTACCAGGACTGGGGGATGCGGGAGACAGAACATTTGGGACGCTATAATCTATTATTATTACTGCTGTTTTTAAGTTTATTTTCAGGAAGCATATTCGCACAGAATTATCCTGACCCGGTTGTTGACTCGCTTCTAAAAAGCGGTATTAATAAACTGCTTTTACAGGACTATGATCAGGCCAGGAACATTTTCGAAGAACTCAATAAAAAATATCCTGAATTACCCCTTGGCAAAATTTATCTTGTTGGTACAAGCATTGCAAGATCCTATGACTATAAAGAGCCCTATAATTCCGATTATATTAATGATAATCTTGATACCGCCGAGACGATTGCGGATCGCTTATACGAAAAGGACCCGGATAATATCTGGCACCAGTGTTTTGTTTCTCTCAGGGCAGGGTATTATGCTTATTACGAGGCGCTTGAAAGAAACTGGTTATCTGCATTTTCAAATGGTATCAATTCTGTAAAAGGATTTGAAAAATGTCTTGCCATGAATCCCGAATTTTACGAGGCTTACGCTGCAATTGGAGGTTTTAAGTATTGGCGTAGCAGAAAAACTGAATCGCTTAAATGGCTGCCGTTTATTAAAGACGAACGTGAAGAGGGGATAAAATATCTTAAGAAAGCTGTACAAAAAGCTACCTATACCAACTACATGGCAGTAAATTCACTCCTTTGGATCTATATCGATCAGAAGAAATACCAGGATGCCATAAATTTAGCAGAAAAAATGTTAAATGAATATCCCGATTGCAGATATTTTTTGTGGCCTGAGGCCAGGGCCTATGAAGGTGTAGATAAGAGAAAGGCAATTTCACTTTATGAAAAAATTCTTTCAATGTATAAAAATATGAAGAATAATAATCATTATAATGAAATTGTTCTGGAGCATATTATTGCAAGACAATATGCAAAATTGAGTGAAAAGCAACAAGCTTTAAGATATTGTAACGAAATTCTTTCAATTACCAATCTTTCTGATTTTGTAAAAGACAAACTGGGGGACAGGCTGGAACACGTGCAGGATCTGAAAAAGGAACTTTCCGGCCAATAATAAGGTCTTACCATTAGATTTAATCACTTTAACAATTGGAAAAAATAGACTAAATTATAAAGAAATTTATCTTTTAGTCATTATTGCTGGATAAAATGAGCTTATCTAATCCGAAAAATAAAAAAATGCTTGATGAACTTCTTGAGATGTGCAGGAAAAATCTACCGAATCCAAATGAAGTTTTGATTACAAAAGCGTTTGAGTTTTGTATAGAAGCTCATAAAAATGATCTTCGTGCATCCGGTGAGCCATATTTTACCCATCCATTTGAAGTTGCTTTAATCGTAGCAAAAGAGTTTCCACTTGATGATATCACAATTGTAAGTACACTTTTACACGATGTCGTTGAGGATACCGAATTCAATCTGGAACTGCTTGCCAGGGAATTTGGAAAAGAAGTAGCGGAAATTGTAGACGGCGTAACAAAGATTGGTGGAATATTCAAAGGACAGGAAATTACTCAGGCGGAAAATTACCGTAAGCTATTGTTATCCATGGTAAAAGATATCAGAGTAATACTGGTAAAGTTTGCTGATCGTCTTCATAATATGCGGACACTTGAATTTGTTAGCCCGGAAAAGCAAAGAAGAATTGCACAGGAAACGCTTGAAATTTATGCTCCGTTTGCAAACAGGTTTGGTCTTGCAAGAGTAAAGTGGGAACTTGAAGATCTTTCATTTAAATATCTCAACAAAGAAGCATATGATGAAATTGCTAAAAAGATAAAGAGTAAAAGAAGAGAAAGAGAAGCCCTGATTAAAAAGTTCATCGAACCAATTGAGAATAAATTAAAAGAATATAATCTGAAATATGAAATTGGAGGACGAGCAAAGCATCTTTATAGTATTTACAGGAAGATGGTACGCCGTAATAAACCTTTTGAAGAAATTTACGACCTGTTTGCTATCAGAATTATTCTGGATACCCCAAATAGAAATGATTGTTATACAACACTTGGAATAGTAAACCAGATTTATATGCCTGTCCCTGATAGATTTAAGGATTACATCTCTATTCCTAAAACGAATAACTATCAATCAATTCACACAACAGTAATTGGTCCTGAAGGCAGACTTGTAGAAGTGCAGATCAGAACAAATGAAATGCACGAGGTTGCTGAAAAAGGTGTAGCTGCACACTGGAAATATAAAGAGGATAAATCAACCAGCGATAAAGATCTTGAGAATTGGGTAAACTGGATAAGAGAAATCTTTGAAAATGCCTCCAAAGAGGAAGCCCGAAAAGAACTATTGGAAAGTTTTAAGCTGAATCTTTATCAATATGAAATATACGTATTTACGCCTAAAGGTGAATTGAGAAGATTGCCTGCTAATTCAACACCTGTTGATTTTGCATTTGATATTCATAGTAAGGTAGGATTTCACTGTATTGGAGCAAAGGTAAATGGTAAAATTATACCTCTGGACACAATTTTGCATAGTGGTGACCAGGTTGAGATTATTACATCAAAAAATCAGCATCCAAATAAAAGCTGGATGAAATTTGTAACTACTCACAAGGCAAAAACTGCAGTTAGAAAATGGATGAACAAGGAAGAGGAGGATGTAGTAAGCCTAGGGAAGGAACTTTGGGAGAAAAAAACAAAAAAATTAAAACTATCTTTTGATCAGAAAGATATAACAAAACTGTCTGAAAGTTTTAAATTCGATAATACCAAAAATTTTTTCAAAGCCATTGGGCAGGGTAAACTAAACCTGGAAGAAGTTTTAACCGCTTCAAAAGAAAATGAGCAAAAACAGAAAGAAAGCAATACTCTTGAATTTGATAATTTTGCAGTAAACGCCAGAAGAGATATTGGTGGAATTCTTATTGAAGGAAATAAAACGGGTATTCTTTATACGTATGCAAAATGCTGTAATCCTATTCCGGGCGACCCGGTTATCGGCTATATTACTGTTGGCGAAGGTGTTAAAATTCACAGGAAAACTTGTAGCACACTGATTAATATTTCAGAAAATGACAGTTCAAAGTTAGTTCCGGTTCAATGGCCCGAAGCTGATTCTTCTCTCTTTGTAGCAGGACTTACAGTCACTGGCGATGATACTCCCGGAATATTAAATGAAATATCCCACACAATCGTCACGTACCAGAATACTAATATAAAATCGATAAATATTAATACGAGCAACTCAACTTTTGAAGGAAGCGTGACACTTTATGTTCAAAATATTGAGCACTTAGAACGTATTATGGAGCGGTTGAAAAAATTAAAAGGCGTTTATTTAGTTGAAAGATTTGAGAGTGCCTGACCATGGATGATGATCAATACAAAAGAATATTGGCAATTGATTATGGAGCAAAAAGAATCGGCCTGGCTCTAAGTGATCCTCTTCTTACATTCGCATATCCCTATAAAACTATCCTGAATAATGATAAAACCTGGAGGGAATTAGACGATCTTGTTAAAGAAAAAAATATTCAAAAAGTAGTTCTTGGTTTTCCTTTCAGGGAAGACGGAAAGGAGTCTTCAATTTCAGGTGCAATTAAAAAATTTAAAGAAACTCTTGAAAAGAGGTACAAATTTGAAGTGATATTGTGGGATGAAAGATATACTTCTTCCATTGCCTCTGATATGATGATAGAAAGTGTAAACAAAAAAAATAAAAGACGGGACAAGGGGATTCTTGATCGTAATGCGGCTGCCATTATTTTAGGAGAATTTCTGGAAGAAAACAGGCTTAAAGGAAAGAGTTAAGGTGGCAGGATTAAAAAACTTTATAATTGACATTTAAGTCCCTATGAGGTATTTTTCATTCAACTAATTCAAATAAATTGGAGCACATCAATGACACTAGACGCACTTGGAATGATTGAAACAAAAGGACTTGTTGGTTCAATCGAAGCAGCTGATGCTATGGTTAAAGCAGCTAAGGTTGAGTTAATCGGCAAGGAAACCATTGGTGGTGGATATGTTACCGTAATGGTTCGCGGGGATGTTGGAGCAGTAAAAGCTGCTACTGATGCCGGTGCAGCCGCAGCTCAAAGAGTTGGTGAGTTAGTGTCTGTTCACGTTATTCCTCGTCCGCATTCTGATATTGAGCAAATTCTTCCAAAGAAGAAATAGAATAGCATATGCCAAAGGCATTAGGTTTAGTCGAAACAAAGGGATTGGTGGCTGCAATAGAAGCTGCTGATGCTATGGTAAAGGCCGCAAATGTCAAGTTTGTTGGAAAAGATGTTACCAAACCCGCCCTTATTACTGTAAAAGTAGTCGGAGACACCGCTGCTGTTAAAGCTGCCGTTGATGCGGGAGCAGCAGCTGCAAGCAGAGTAGGACAAGTTTTCTCAACCCACGTAATTCCACAACCAGATGAACAGCTGATTTCTATGCTCCCGGAAATTTCTGAAAAAGCATACGGAACTGAAAAGGAAATTCGAAAAGAAGAAAAACCAAAAGTTGCTAAGTCTGTTGCAGGCAAAGCACCTGTTAAGCCAAAACCAGTAAGTAAGGAAAAGAAAACGGAATCCGCTCCAAAAGAAAAAAAGAAAGATATTATTGAAATAGTTGAAGAAGATTTAGAAGAGGAAATCAAAGAACCTGAGACCAAAGAAAGTACGGCAGATACCATTTCACGCCTGAGACGTGAAGCACTTGGGAATAATGAAGAAGTTGAAAAAGAAGATTCAGTGGAAAATGAGCCGTCAAAAAAGGAAGAATTTGATCCTGGAAGTGAAGATATTGAATCAATGAATGTTCATAAATTAAGGCATCTTGCCAGGAGCACACCAGATTTTCCAATAAAAGGCAGGGAAATTTCTCGGGCCAATCGTGATGAACTTCTGAGCCATTTCCGAAATCTGAAATAAAAAATTTTATAAAATTGAAGACTCCACTAATTGTGGAGTTTTTTTATGCCCTTTTTCGTTTTATATTTGTAGCATGAAGAAAAACCTCCATATAATTATAATATCATTCCTGTTCTCTGTAATCTTATGGGCATCTATTTCTTTGTCGAATGATTATTATGCTACTTTCCAGGTTCCGCTAAAACTAGTAGACTTTCAACAGGGCTTAACAAGCGGATCAAAGCTGCCGGAAAAAGTATCAATTAAAGTTAAGGGCAAGGGATGGAAATTAGTTACAGCAAAATTAGGATCAGAATCTGAATATGTTGTAACTGCTAATGGAGATACGGGTAAAAGATATATAAACCTTTCTAACTACTTAAGTGAAAATCAATGGCTCTCATCTGATGTTGAGGTTATTGATATTTCGCCAGACACCCTGACATTTAATATCGAAAAGATTACAAGTAAAAAACTAAAAATTGAACCTGATGTTGAAGTGTCATTCAGGGATGGGTACGGATTTGCAACACCGGTAACTGTTCAGCCGGACTCAGTTGTTGTTCACGGACCTGTTAGTGAATTAAAAAATATGAATACTGTTCCTACAGTTCCAATAAAACTGGAAAATTTAAGTGATAAACTAGACATGAAAATTAATCTGGATAAAAAAAACGGGATGAGTTTCTCTGAAAATAGCGTTCTCGTTACACTTAACGTGCAAAGGATTGTAGATAAAGTTATTGAAGATGTCCCTGTAAATATTTTGGATGTACCTGCCGACAGGGAAGTAGTACTTTTACCGAATAAAATTAATATTGGTATACACGGTGGAATAGATATTCTTGGAAAACTTACCGGCGATGATTTTAGAGCCTATGTAAATTACAGGGATGTAGTACTGGATACTCTGGGAGGCATTATACCAAAGCTTGAATCCCCCGGGAATGTGTCAGTTCAATATATCAAACCTGACCAACTAAGGTACATCATTAAGAAGTTTAATTAATACCTTTTATCAATTATAATCCGGAAACAATGTTTATTACTTTTGAAGGAATTGACTTCTGCGGCAAATCAACACAGGTTGAATTACTTAGAAATTACTTAGTAGCACAAAACAATAAAGTTGAAATCATTAGGGAACCAGGCGGTACAGAAATTTCAGAAACAGTTAGAAGTGTATTGCTTGATAAAAAACATAATAAAATGTTTATGGAAACTGAAATATTTCTGTTTTCTGCTTCAAGAGCACAATTAGTAAGGGAAAAAATCAGACCTTTTTTGAAGCAGGGGTTTTATGTAATTTCGGATCGATTTCATGATTCGACAACTGCTTATCAGGGATATGGCAGAGGGATTGACCCTGAAACGGTAAGGCATATTAACAAACTTGCAATCGATGAGGCAATTCCCGATTTAACTTTTATTATTGATATCCCTGTAGAAGTTGCAAATGAAAGAAAAGCCAATAAAGAAAACTTGGACTTAGATAGGATGGAACTATCAGGTAATCCATTCTTCGAAAAAGTAAGAAATGGTTATCTTGAAATGGCAAATATGGAAGACAGATTTCGTGTAATTGACGGTACACTTTCTCAGGAAATCATACATGAAAAAATCATTGAAGAAATTAATTCATTAACCCGTGGTAATCGGACAAATTAGAAAGGTACTATATGAAGTTGTATAACTTTAAGAAAATTATAATAGCAGCGGGAGTAATTTTAATCTTTTCCGGATTCTTTCCGGGAAAAAGTGATGTCTATTTTGAAGTTTCAAAAAATATTGATCTTTTCAGCAAAGTATATAAAGAAATTTCCTTTAATTATGTTGAACCCATAAATCCACAACAATTTATGCAGGCCGGCATAGAGGGAATGCTGAAGGCCCTTGATCCATATACAATGTATCTTGATGAAAACCGTAAAGAAGATATTGATTTGATTACAAACGGGAAGTATGGTGGAATTGGCGTCTCAATAGGTGTTCGAGGAAATAATGTCACAATTGTGGAAGTAATGGATGGATATTCTTCCCAGAGGCAGGGAATTAGAATTGGAGATGTCTTAATAGAAGCCAATGGTGTGAAGATAACACCTGAAAATGTAGATCAGATATCTTCGCTTGTGAAAGGTGATCCCGGAACAACCGTGGAAGTTAAAGTGACAAGAGATGCCGGACAGGATACTTTAAAATTTAATTTAGTCCGTGAAGAAGTTAGCGTAAAAACACTCACCTATTATGGCTTCTATCCAAAGAACAGCAACAATGTTTATTTAAAACTTACAAGCTTTAGTCGCTCTTCCGGGGATGAGATTAAAAATGCACTACTTGAATTAAAGAAGGAAAAAGAAATAAAATCTATTGTCCTTGATCTCAGAGGAAATCCGGGAGGACTTCTGGATGTTGCTGTTGATATTTGCAATAAATTTTTGGCAAAAGGAAAATTAATTGTTACGACACGTGGAAGAGATCAGACAAATGAGAAGAAATACTATGCTACTCAGGAGCCACTGGTAGGTAATTCGAAACTTGTAGTTTTAATAAATGGCGGATCCGCTTCTGCTTCTGAAATTCTTGCCGGTGCTATCCAGGACCACGATCGTGGAGTTATTCTCGGTACAAAATCATTTGGAAAAGGACTTGTGCAGACAATTACTCCTCTGGACTATAACACCTCCCTAAAAATAACTACTGCAAAATATTATACTCCTAGTGGCAGATGTATTCAGAAAGTGGATTATACTAAAAATAATAATGTTTTTACAGAGCCTGATTCAATAATTAAATCTTCTTATATGACAGATAATAATCGTGAAGTTTATAGTGGCGGTGGTATTTCTCCCGATACAACAATCAAATATTTAATAGACGGAAATATTACTAAGGATCTGCTTGCAAAAGGCCTGTTCTTTACTTTTGCAGATCACTATTATTATTTGAATCCAAAACAGAACTTTTACAAGATGAATGATGAGAATTTATTTGATGAATTTGAAAAATATATCAATGCACAAAAATATGTATATCATTCAAGTGCAGGGAAGGAAATTGATGATCTGATTGCGGATGCAAGTAAGCGTAAATCAGCTAAAGATATTTCTGCACAGCTTGAAAAAATTAAAAAAGAATTTGAAAAACTGGAATTGAATGACCTTCATAATTATAAAGATGAAGTTATTGCTGAAATAAAGGGTGAGCTTTCTTCACGCTATCTTGGCAATGAAGGCAGAACAGAAGAGTTTTTGCAAACCGATAAGCAATTTCAGGCTGCGTTAAAAATAGTGAATAACCAAAAAATTTATAACTGGCTTTTAAGATAATCCGATTAAATTATTAGGCGGGAGATATCATTATTTCCCGCTTTTTTATTTTAAAAAGAATGGTAACTTAGTTCATCTCAATTATTTCATAATTTGTTAATGAACAAATCCTTAAAAGAAAGAATAAGGCAAATTGTCGGGAAAAATAATTTTCTTGAATCCGATGAGGACCGCCTTTGTTATTCTTTTGATGCCACTCCTGAATATCAACAACTTCCCGAAGCTGTTGTCTTTCCTGAAAGTGAAGAACAAATTTCAAAGATATTAAAACTCGCAAATGAAAGATCATTCAATGTTGTACCCAGGGGTGCAGGGACCGGGTTAAGTGGAGGTTCAGTACCGGTAGAAAACTCTGTTGTAATTGTAATGACAAAATGGGATAAAATTCTGGAAATTGATCCGCAAAATTTAACGGCCACTGTTCAGCCCGGAGTAATTACTGCACACCTTCAGAATGAAGTTGAAAAAATAGGACTGTTTTACCCACCTGATCCCGGAAGCAGCAGCGTTTGTACTATCGGGGGAAATGTTGCAAATAATGCAGGAGGTTTAAGAGGACTTAAATATGGAGTGACAAAAAATTACGTGCTTGGTACCGAAATGGTTCTGCCAAATGGAGATTTGTTAAGTACTGGTGGAAAGAATGTTAAAGATACTGCCGGTTATAATCTTCGGGATTTTGTTGTTGGAAGCGAGGGGACGCTCGGCATTATTACAAGGATTATTCTAAAATTAATTCCAAAGCCAACAGAATCAGTAACAATGTTAGCTTATTTTGATAAACTCAACTCAAGCGCCAAAGCTGTTTCAGAAATAATTGCTGCTCATATTACTCCTTCAATGATGGAATTTCTTGATCATACAACCATTAATTGTGTTGAAGATTATACCAAAATAGGCTTGCCGAGGAACAGCGAAGCGATATTATTAATTGAAGTTGACGGGCGGGGAAGTATTGTGAAAGAAGATGCAGAAACAATTATTAAAATATTAAAGAAAAACAATTCTTCAGTAGTTAGAACTGCTCAGAACGCGAGCGAAGCACTGAATCTGAAAGCAGCCCGTAGAAGTGCATTCAGCGCACTTGCAAGAAGAAGGCCAACTACAATACTTGAGGATGCAACTGTTCCCAGAAGTGAACTGCCAGTATTAATAGAGAAAGTTATTGATGCCGGTAAAAAATTTGATGTTATGTTCGGAAATTTTGGACATGCCGGTGATGGAAATCTTCATCCAACCTGCCTTACTGATGAACGTGATAAAGCTGAGATTGAACGAGCTCACAGAGCATTTGATTTCATATTTAATGAGGCAATAATTTTAGGAGGAACAATTACGGGCGAACACGGAACGGGGCTGGCTAAAAAGCATTTCCTGGAACAAGTAGCAGGAATTCCCGGTGTTGATATGATGAAAAAAATAAAATCTGTAATTGATGAAAATAATATTCTAAATCCCGGGAAAATATTTACCATCGCTCCGCGATGTGAAGGGCCATTACCTTTTTCGAGATCGCAAATCAGACCATTTAAATAATGATAAATTCATCCCCGATAGATAATCTCCAGTCGTTTCTTCCTTCAGATGATGTATTATCCAGATGTATTCATTGCGGCTTATGCCTTTCAGTTTGCCCGACATACAATATCACAAAGTTAGAGCGATCTTCACCACGCGGCAGGATAAAAATGATCAGGTCTGTTGCAGAAGGTGAGGGCAGTATCTCCGGGATATTCTCAAATGAAATGAATTTTTGTCTTGATTGCCAGGCTTGTGAAACTGCTTGTCCTGCAGGTGTACAATATGGAAAGCTTGTAGAATCCGCAAGAGTAATTGCGGATGAAAAAAATAAATCTTTTTCCTTCAAGATTAGAATTAAAAGATTGCTGCTGAATAGTATACTCGCAGAACCAAAACGGTTGAAGTATTTTTCAGGTCTTTTAAGGGTTTATCAACAAAGCTCCTTTAAATCAGTACTGGAAGGAAATGAATCAATAAAAAAAATATTTCCAAAATTGTCTGGTGTATTAAAACTCGCACCGGTTATTTCTGAAAAATTAAGTAGTGATGAAATTGAAGAAATTTCTTCTCCTGAAGGTGAAGAAAAATATAGTACTGCGTTTCACACAGGTTGTATTATGGATAGTGCCTTTGCAGAAATAAATATTGATACAATCGAAGTTCTAAAAAAATACGGTTGCAAAACCTTTACTCCACAAAATCAGATTTGTTGTGGTTCTCTTCATGCTCACAACGGTGAAATTGAAAAAGCGAGGGAACTGGCAAAGAAAAATATTGAGATCTTTGAAAAAGGAGATTACGAATTTCTTATTTCAAACTCTGCCGGTTGTGGTGCTTTTATGAAAGAATATGGCGAAATATTAGCAGGAGATACTGACTTTGCTCAGCGTGCAAAAGTATTCTCTTCTAAAATAAAGGACGTTTCAGAATTTTTATTTGATAAGAAGCCGGTACGACAATTCAGTAATATTAAAATGAAAGCAACTTACCATGATGCTTGTCATTTAGTTCACGGTCAAAAAATATTTTTTGAACCAAGGGAACTATTATCAAAAATTCCCGGTTTGGAAATAGTAGAACTGGAAGAATCAACAACATGTTGTGGCAGTGCGGGTATTTATAATGTGATGCGCTATGAAGATTCGATGAAAATATTATTTGATAAAATGGGAAATATTAAACGCACTAACGCAGCTATAGTTATAACAGGAAATCCTGGATGTATTTTACAAATAACTGCAGGTGCTGAAAAATTTAACACTTTAGTTAAGGTTTATCATCCGGTAACAGTATTGAAGATGGCATTGTGCGATTGAAGTCAGTAATTAAGCTATTTTCTATTTTTTCTCTTTTATGATAATATCAGTATTTACTTCTAATTCAAAGTTTAATTTCAGATAAGTTGACTCTCTAGTTCAAAAAGTGGGAAAAAATAATTAGTATTTGCTTTTTTTTAATTTCCTAATTTTATAGTTTTATGACTTAGATTTTATTCAATTTTTCAAAATTTGAATAACATCCAATTGCGGATTCAGCCTAATCAACCGCATCTTTTTATTCGTAACAATTATTTATAAATACTTTTAAGTTTCGGGTTCAGGTTAGAAAAACTGTAAACTTTTCAGAGTTTTTTGTTACTATAAAAATTATCATTAAAAATTATCGCTTGTAACTCTAAAGGTAAATGATGAAAAAATCTTATTTGGATTATGTTCTAAGAGTCCGAGTACCCATCACAATCTTCGTTATATTAGCTTCATTTACACTTACATATTTTGCCTCTCGTGCTGAAAGAGACGGCGTTGGTTATTCACCGGTTCAGCCAATTAATTTTTCTCATAAATTACACGCAGGTCAGATGAAGATTGATTGCCAGTATTGTCATACCGGCGTTGAAAAATCAAGACACGCTATGGTTCCTGCTGTTTCTACTTGTATGAATTGCCACACGATTGCACGAAAAGACAAACCTGAAATTAAAAAGCTTACAAAATATTATGAAGAAGGAATTGCAATTCCGTGGAAGAGAATACACAGAGTTCCGGACTTTGCATACTTTAATCACAGTGTTCACGTTAATGCCGGGATAGATTGTTCAAGTTGTCACGGTGATGTAAGACAGATGGACCGGATAGCGCAGATGAATTCGTTTACAATGGGAAGTTGTTTGAATTGCCACAGGAACGCGCACCAAAAACTTCCTTATTTAAAGAATATTAAAAACGGGCCGGAAGATTGCTGGGCCTGTCACCGTTAATTTGGAGTTAATATGGAATTAAAGAATCTGAATCTTGACAAAAAAATTAAAAGAAAGAATTTTTTCATCTCCATTGGTGTCGGAGTTGCAGGCTTTGTAGCGCTGACATCATCTCCATTTAGGCTTTTTACTAAGAAAAGAGCTTCCAATAAAATTGAAAATACAAAAAACAGCAGGATAAAAATAAATCCTTCAGCTGTTAGCAGAAAAAACATAGGTGGTAATAATGTCTGATGTTAAGGACGAAATAAATCACGAAGAAAATAATCAGAACCCGGATCCGAATTATTGGCGCAGTTTTGCTGAATTGCACAAAGATCCGCAGGTTGTGGCTGAAAGCCATCAGGAATTTCATCCCGGGGCAACTGAAGAATTCGATCCTTCTAAATTATCAAAACTTTCCAGACGTAAATTTTTAGCGCTCGTTGGTGCCTCAGCAGCTCTGGCAGGCGCTGGTTGTTCAGACTACAGGGATAAGGGAGAAATTATCCCTTATACAAAAATGCCTGAAAACACCGTTGTCGGAAAACCAAAATATTATTCTTCTACTTATAACTATGGTTCTCAATCACACGGTATCCTTATTAAAACAAGAGAAGGAAGACCGGTTAAGGTTGATGGAAATCCTGATCATCCTGTTAATAAAGGAAAAATTAATGCCATAGTTCAGGCAAGTGTCCTTAATTTATATGATCCTGACAGAATACAAAACCCGATGAAAAAATCACGTGGCGGCGAATTTCTGAAAACTACGTGGCAGCAAGCCGATCAGGAAATAATAAATGGGCTTAATGCAAATCCCTCACAAAAAATTGCCATTATATCAGGAAAAATTCTTTCTCCAACAGCAAAGAAAGTACTTGATGATTTCTCTGCTTCTTATCCTAATACTAAAATTTATTCCTTTGAACTATTTAACGATCATCTTAGAAACTCAGCTTGGAAAAAATGCTATGGCACAGATTACTATCCATTAGTTAAATGGAATGAAGCAAAAATTATTGTTTCGCTTGAAGGAGATTTCCTTGGAACAGACGGAGATAAAGTTGAAAACTCCAGGCTGTATATCGAGGGAAGAAATGTTGAAAATGCAAAAAACTTCAACAGACTTTATGTAGTTGAAGGTAATATGTCAACTACCGGAATGAATGCTGACTACAGACTGAAATTAAGGCCAGATGCCCAGTTTGAATTTGTTATGTCCCTACTGAAAGAAGTAGGCAGAAGATTAGGACGAAATATCCCGGTTAATCTTACCGGGTATTCAATAGAAACCTTTGCAAAAAATTATTCACTTAATGAGAAGAAGTTAAAATACTTAGTTGATGATCTGGTCCTGAACGCAGGAAAAGGAATTGTATTTGCAGGAAGAAATCTTCCGGAAGAAGTTCATGTTGTTACTAATCTGCTTAATGAGATTCTTGGAAATACCGAAATGTACAGGACTGATTCTTCAACATTTGAGCTGCAACCAGCAGCTGGAAAAGATGAATGGGAAAACCTTGTCGCAGATATGAATGCAGGAAAGATAGGAACTGTTATACATTATGATTCTAATCCGGTTTTCCTTCTACCTGAGGACATTGGCTATTCAGATGCACTTAAAAAAGTAAGTAATGTAATTTCGATGACTGAGAGTGCAAATGAATCTTCGGCAGCTGGACATTATACATTGCCAATAAACCATGCCTTTGAATCCTGGGGTGATGCAAAAAACAGGACAGGATTTTATTCACTGCAACAACCTGTAATAGCCCCTATATATAACACAAGACAGAAAGAAGCAGTTTTACTAACCTGGTTAGATGGCGGAAAAAACAAATATGATGAAACAATTTATCATAAATATTTAATGAATAACTGGGAGAAAAATGTTTATCATTCTCTCAACTCAAAATTAAATTTCAGGGAGTTCTGGTTAGGTGCATTACACGATGGAGTTGTTATAACTAAAGATACACCAAAGAAATCCGGAAATTTTAATTATTCAGCATTATCTGATCTTGTTTCATTTTCTTCTAAGCTTGCCGGTTTTGCAATTTTATTGAATGAAAGTCCAACATTGAGTGACGGAAGATTTGCGAATAATGGATGGCTCCAGGAATTACCTCACCCGGTTACTAAAATGACCTGGGACAATTATGCTGCAGTTTCAAAAAATACGGCTAAAGAACTTGGTGTTGATAATAATGATAAGATTTCTGTTAAAATTGGAGAGAGGAAATTAGAAATACCTGTTCTCATCCAGCCCGGCTGCGCAGATAATACTATAGCCATTGAATCAGGATTTGGTAGAAATGTAGTTGGACAGGTTGGTGAAGGTACAGGATTTAATATTAACGTTTTATTATCAAAAAGTGCGATTAACTCACCATGGCTTTTCACAACTGCAGATGTGAAAAAGGGAACTGGTTCCTATAAATTAGTTTCAGCACAGGAGCACCATCTTTTTGCAAAATCTCCTGATGAAAATATTTTCGGTGAGCGACACATAATCAGAGAAGGAACTGTTAAAGAATATTTAAAGAATCCTCATTTTGTTTCCGAAATGCACGAGGAAGAAAAAGTTGATGAGATTTACCCGCCACATCCAAACTGGTACCAGGGTGTAAAGTGGGGTATGTCGATAGATCTTAATAAATGTACCGGTTGCAGTGAATGTGTTGTAGCCTGTGTTGCTGAAAATAATATCCCCGTAGTAGGAAAAGATCAGGTAGCAGTTGGCAGAGAGATGCAATGGATGAGGATTGATGCTTATTATTCAGGTTCAGAAGATGATCCAATTGTAAGCAGTCAGCCGATGTTATGCCAACATTGTGATAACGCACCTTGCGAAAATGTTTGTCCTGTTGCTGCAACAACCCACAGCAAAGACGGATTAAATCAGATGGTTTATAACCGTTGTGTTGGTACAAGATATTGTTCAAATAACTGTCCTTATAAAGTAAGAAGATTTAATTTCTTTAACTTCAGAGATCATTTCAGAGATGGTTTCCAGCAGAATGAATTACTTGATCTTGTATATAATCCTGAAGTAACTGTTCGATCAAGAGGAGTTATGGAAAAATGTACATTCTGTATTCAAAGAATTGCCACTGAAAGGGAAGATGCAATTCGCGAAAACAGAAAAGTAGTAGGAGCAAATGTGCATACAGCCTGCCAGGATGCCTGCAACACTAATGCTATCCATTTTGGAGACATCAACGATAAGCAGGGTGAATTTTACAAATACAGAAACCACGAACTCGGTTACTATGTACTCGATCAACTTAACGTTAAACCAAACGTTACCTATCTCGCTAAATTAAGAAATACTCATTCGGAGGAAGTGTAGTGAGCCTAGACTATAGTAAAGAAATACCACTTGTCCAGGGTGACCTTACGATGGCGGATCTTGATAACGCCATTACAAAACCCATGGATACAAAGCCTAATAATAAATATTTTATTGCGCTGGCATTTACAACAAGTCTTCTGCTTCTCGGTTTACTTGGTGTAGCGCTAACCTTTTATTATGGAATTGGAGAATGGGGAAATAACCAACCTGTTGCCTGGGGATGGGGAATTACAAACTTTGTGTTCTGGGTAGGAATTGCACACGCGGGAACGTTGATCTCAGCTATTCTTTATCTATTAAGACAGAAATGGAGAACAGGAATTGCAAGATTTGCTGAAGCAATGACAATATTTGCCGTTATTTGTGCCGGAATTTTCCCAATTATTCATACAGGCCGTCCGTGGCTTGCAGGCTATTTAATCCCTTATCCTAACTCACACGGTCTGTGGCCGAATTTTATGTCACCGTTGGTTTGGGACGTCTTTGCTGTCTCAACTTATTTTATCGTTTCTCTTATGTTCTGGTATGTTGGTTTGATTCCTGACTTTGCAACCCTGAGGGACAGGGCTACTACAAAAGCTAAAAAGTTTGTTTATTCTTTCTTTAGTCTTGGATGGAGACATTCCAACAGGCACTGGAGACATTACGAAAAAGTCTATATGATTCTTGCCGGACTTGCTACTCCGCTTGTACTTTCAGTACATACTGTTGTGAGTTTCGACTTTGCAGTAGCAGTTTTACCAGGATGGCATTCCACAATATTCCCGCCTTACTTTGTAGCAGGCGCAATATTTTCCGGGTTTGCCATGGTTGTTACAGCCCTGATATTTATTAGAAAAGTATTTAACCTGGAAGATGTTATAACAATGGATCATCTTGATAGGATGAACAAAATTATTCTACTTACCGGGTCAATGGTCGGCTACGCCTACCTTATGGAATTCTTTATTTCGTGGTACAGCGGTGTTCCTACAGAACAGTTTGTCGCAATTAACAGAGCCTTCGGCCCTTATGCTTGGGGTTACTGGATAATGGTCAGTTGTAACTCGTTGTTTCCACAGTTATTCTGGTTCAGAAAATTCAGAAGATCAATTCCCGTAATGTTTATTGTAGTGATTCTTGTAAACGTGGGAATGTGGTTTGAAAGATTTATTATTATTGCCTCATCTTTGCACAGGGATTTCCTGCCATCGAGCTGGGGTTACTTTACACCGACGTGGGTTGATTTTTCAATACTTATTGGAAGTTTTGGATTGTTTTTTACCCTGGTGCTGTTATTCTCACGGACACTGCCCGTAGTTGCTATGTCTGAAATTAAAGGAGTTGTTGAAGGTGCCCAACCATCGCACCATGGAGGAGATCATAATGGATAAAGGTAAAAAATTACATTCTGTTGCAGCGCTTTTTAATAAGCCTGATGAGATAATAGATGCTGCTAAAAAAACTAATGCTGCGGGATACAAAAAATATGATGTTAACACACCATACCCTGTTCACGGTATGGATAGTGCAATGGGAATGGGGCAGTCCAAGGTAGGATTTGTAACTCTGTTTTTTGGACTCTTCGGTGCCACGTTCATTTTCCTTTTTATGTGGTGGTCTACAGCTTCAAGTTATAGTATTGTAGTGGGAGGCAAGCCGTTTTTATCAACACCAGCCTTCATTCCAATTACTTTTGAAACAACTGTTCTGTTTGCCGCTATCTCAACTGTTGTAGGTATGATAGCTGTATTTTTCAAACTCCCCGCCAATAGTCATCCGATTCATGATACAGGTTACATGAAAGCTGTCTCTGGTGATAAATATGGGTTGGTAATTGAAGCAGAGGACGAAAAATTTAATAAAGCAGAAGTTACTGAATTCCTGAAAGGACTTGGTGCCTACAAAGTTGAAGACATTTATTATCCGGAATTTGAAAAATTCAGGCTGTTTGAACCAAAGTTTCTATTGTTTCTGGTTGTCATTGCTGTCGGAACCTGCGGGATGACATATGTCACATTAAATAAACTTATGTATGTAACGCCGTTTGGCTGGATGGAATTCCAGAGCAAGTTAACGGCACAGGAAGGAAGTGATATGTGGGCAAACGGTGAGGGGATGAGACCTCCCGTTGAAGGCACTGTTGCAAGAGATGATATGCCGTACCCTTTTATGGGACAGCCAACACCTCCTGAAGTACTTTCTAATCCGACATTACCAACAAAAAAATTGTTGAAGCTAGGACAAAAGAAATTTTTAACATTCTGTAGTCCGTGCCACGGAAACCTTGCAGATGGTAACAGTAGATTGAGAGGACAATTCCCGGCTGGTCCAACCTTGCATTCAGCAAAAATTATTAATTATCCCGATGGTATGATTTATCATATTATTACAAACGGGCAAAACGCGATGCCTTCTTATTCTAGGCAGACCACAAATAAAGAAAGATGGGCTATTGTTGATTATATAAGAGTCCTACAAAGAGCTCAAAACGCCAAGGAGTCAGATTTACAAGCGATTAATAAGGAGTCTGTTTCAAATGTCCAAAAATGAAACCGGTTATACAAAAAAGAACTTACCAGATAAAATAGCTAAAATTGGTGGAATACTCTTTGCCGTTGGTTTACTTCTCGGCATAGCTGGCTTCCTTGCTGATACATACAGAGCGTCATTTTCTTATTTAGTTTCATTTATATTTTTTCTGAGTATCACCATTGGCTCTTTGTTCCTTGTCGCACTGGAATATGCAGCCGGAGCCGATTGGAGTACGCCGTTCAGAAGAATAAGTGAATTCTTTGCTGCCTCTCTGCCTTTATTGATCATATTTGTTATTCCTCTGTTCTTTAATACGGGGAATTTATTCAGGTGGTCGCACGCAGATTATATAAATTCCGATCAGATGCTGCAGGCAAAAAGTGCATATCTAAATACTCCGTTTTTTGTAGTACGGGTTATTGGAATATTATTGCTCTGGTTAGTTTTTTATTATGTGATAACCAAAAATTCCAGGAAACAGGATTCTACAGGTGATCAGACATTAACCAAAAAGAATATTAGGCTTTCTGTAATCTTTATACCTTTATTTGCAATTACTGTAACTCTTACAGCTGTTGACTGGGTAATGAGTCTTGAATCAAGGTGGTTCTCAACAATGTTTGGGGTCTATTTATTTTCTGGAATTGTCTGGGTCGCGCTTGCTGTTTTAACATATACTGCAATTAAACTTAGAGAAAACGGATATCTTCATTCAGCAATTAAAGAAGATCATTATTACAGTCTTGGCACTTTGCTTTTTGCATTCACAGCTTTCTGGGGATATATAGCATTTTCTCAATATATGCTAATCTGGTATGGCAACTTACCAGAAGAAACATTCTGGTTTATGCAGAGGTGGTCTGGTGGTTGGAAAATAATTTCCATTTTATTAATTGTTACGCATTTTATAGTTCCCTTTTTCTCACTTCTGTCTTACGAAGCAAAGACAAATATAAAGAGGTTAAAATTTATCTCTCTCTGGGTTATTGCTATTCATTTCCTTGATGTTTACTGGCTGATTATGCCAAGTATGACAAGAAATGATCACGCCTATACTTTCAGCTGGATTGATTTTGTATACCCGCTGATTTTTATCGGGCTATTAATGGTAGTGTTTAGTAAAATGGCACAAAAATATAACCTTGTTCCAATTGGTGATCCTAAATTACAACGTGGACTCAATTTTCACCTTTAGTTTTATAGGGCTAATATGAGCATTTTTGAAAAAAGTATTAAAGAAAAAATAGAAGACGCAAAGAAAAATCCTGCAACGATTTTCGCTCTTATTTATCCGTACTTACTGGTGATAGGACTGGTAATCGGACTATTTTATGTAACAAAATTTGATATTATCTCAAGACAGACCGTGCCACCGGCATTGCCTGATACAACTGCGACTGCGGAAATTACAATGCAGCCTGCAAAGACAATTCCACCTGTGGATGTTATGAGTATGAAGAGTCCTTCGCAGGAATTAATTGATAAAGGCAAACAATTATTTTCGGCCAATTGTTCATCATGCCACGGTACTGATGGTAAAGGGGATGGTCCTGCTTCTACAGGTTTAAATCCTCCTCCTAGAAATTACACGATTAATACCGGATGGAAAAACGGTGAAAAAGTTTCGGACATTTACAAGACTTTGCAGGAAGGTATTCCGGGTAGCGCTATGGCTTCATATGAATATTTAAACCCGAAGGACAAATTTGCGCTTGCTGAGTATATAAGATCAGCTTTTATTAAGAATCCTCCACAGGATACGGATGATGATCTGTTTAACCTGGATCTGAATTATAATTTATCAGCTGGTAAAGTTGTTCCTGCTAAGATACCTATTAAGTACGCTGAGCAGTTTATCATCCAGGAGCATAGTGATAAGTATCAGAAAATCGTGAATATAATTAATGCAATAAATAATGATACTAATAACGAAGGTGCGTTGATATTTAAGAATGTTGTTAAAAATAAAGTTAGTGCTTTAGCAATGTTTAGTAATTCAAATGTCTGGAAACAGAGTGAAAGAAATTTTATTGATATGATTATTCATGAAGCTAACCAGGATGGTTTTAACGATAACGTATTTAATTTAACAGGCAGTCAGTGGGATACATTTTATAAGTATATGAATAAATATTTATAATTATTTGCTGTCTGATTAAAGGGGTTTAATTATGAACAGGTTTGGAAAGGTTTTATTATTTCTGCTCGTTATTTCAGTAGCTGGCTTTAGTCAAAATAAAAGTTCAGAAGATAGTGAAATAAATATTGATGAGCATCTTGGTAGCCAGATTCCTTTAAATGTTTCCTTCTTAGATGCTGACGGAAATAAAGTTGTTCTTAAAGATATTGTAAACAAAACAACGATACTCGCGTTCGTTTATTATAAATGTCCCGGCATTTGTAGCCCTTTGATGGCTGAGATATCAAATGTTGTAAATGAATCAGATCTTGAACCGGGAAAAGATTACAGGATAGTAACGATAAGCATGGATGATCGTGAAAATCCTGAAATTGCCAATGAGAAAAAACAAAATTTTCTCAGCATGATTAATAAACCATTCGCAAAAGACGATTGGAAGTTTTTAACCGGTGATAGTGTTAGTATTCACCGCGTTACTGAAGCAGCTGGATTTCATTTTAAGAGAGTTGGGACCCAGTTTATTCATACAACCAGTTTAATTTTTCTTTCCCCTGATGGAAAGATTAGTCGTTATCTTTTCCCTAACTATGATAAAAAAGGTAACTTCATGGTCCTGCCATTCGATTTTAAGATGGCAGTTATAGATGCCTCGCAGGGCAAAGTGATGCCGACTGTTGGAAGATTGCTAGCTTTTTGTTTTAGTTACGATCCTGCAGGTAAAAAATATGTTTTTAATTTGTTAAATATTTTCGGTGCCGGCACATTATTCCTGGTCGGTATTTTTGTAGTTTATTTAA
Organism: uncultured Bacteroidota bacterium; assembly: GCA_963783855.1. Lineage (GTDB taxonomy): Bacteria > Bacteroidota > Ignavibacteria > Ignavibacteriales > Ignavibacteriaceae > JAKAGZ01. The sequence goes on along the minus strand of CAWAPE010000004.1, from coordinate 55,736 downwards.
AAGTAAAAAAGACGAAGAAAGTTAAAAGTTAATAAAGAGGTAGAATTTTTATGGCAAGTGATGCTACGGCAGTTACTCATAATAGTGAACCCAGTTACTTAGATTACAAGGGCAAGCATAAAGGAATCTTTGCCTGGATATTATCCACGGATCATAAGAGGATAGGAATCCTTTACCTTGTTGCATTAATGAGCTGGTTTCTTGTCGGAATGACTCTTGGTGTGTTAATAAGGCTTAAGTTATTAATGCCGGGTGATTTCCTGGTTGGACCACAGACCTATAACGCATTCTTTACACTTCACGGTGTGATAATGCTTTTTATTTTTGTTATACCCGGTATACCCGCTGTGTTTGGTAATTTCTTTCTCCCAATTATGCTTGGGGCTAAGGATGTTGCATTCCCGCGGCTAAATTTGTTGTCCTGGTATTTATACATAATTGGCGGTGCTTTAATAATAGCTGCAATATTTCTTCCGGGAGGTGCGCCGGACACAGGGTGGACATTCTATATTCCTTACTCTGTAAGAACAAGCACTAACATGATTATAACACTAAGTGCTGTCTTTATTCTTGGTTTCTCGTCTATTCTTACAGGACTTAATTTTGTAACCACTATTCATCGTTTAAGAGCACCGGGAATGGGATGGTTTAAAATGCCACTGTTTTCCTGGGGACTTTATGCCACGGGCTGGATACAAATAATTGTAACGCCTATAATCGGTATTACTTTATTACTCGTCATAATTGAAAGAGTATTTGGTGTGGGTTTGTTTGATCCATCACTTGGAGGTGATCCGATATTATTCCAGCATTTGTTCTGGATTTATTCACACCCGGCAGTTTATATTATGGCGGTACCAGCCATGGGTGTTATTTCGGAAATTATTCCGACATTCTCTCAAAGAACAATTTTCGGATATAAGTTTATTGCCTACTCTAGTCTCGCGATTGCTGTTTTTGGTTCTTTAGTTTGGGCACATCATATGTTTGCAGTAGGGATGAGCGATACAGGTGAATTTGTCTTTTCATTATTAACATTCCTTGTAGCTATACCAAGTGCTGTAAAAGTTTTTAACTGGACAGCTACTCTTTACAAAGGTTCCATTTCACTTGATCCTCCAATGCTTTATGCACTGGCGTTTATATTCCTTTTTACTATTGGAGGATTAACCGGAATCATACAGGGGGCTCTTTCAGTGGATATACATTTAACTGACACTTATTTCATTGTTGGGCATATACATTATGTAGTATTTGGTACAGCTGGATTCGGAATTTTTGCTGCACTTCACTACTGGCTGCCTAAAATGATTGGTAAGATGTATAATATTAAAAAAGCTAAGGTTGCTTTCTGGGTCATCTTTGTCGGCTTTAATATTTTGTATTTCCCGTTCTTTATCCTCGGCTGGTTAGGAATGCCCAGGAGATCTTATAATTATCTCCCTGAATACCAGGTTTATCATGTTATAGCCACTGTGGGTTCCTGGATAATGGTAGCAGGAATACTGTTTATGTTATATAATCTTTTAAGATCAGTGTTCAGTGGGGAAAAAGTTACCGCGAGGAATCTCTGGGGTGGCGAAACCCTTGAATGGACTGTACCGACACCGCCGCCGCTGGAAAACTACGAGGAGATTCCTAATGTGGTAGATGGTCCGTACGAATACAAACAAAATGATATAGTAGAGGAGGTATAGTGAGTACTCAAGAGCACACTGCAGCCGCTCACGTTCACCGGGATGATATTGGTTCCAGGATGGGAATGTGGCTGTTCCTTTTTACAGAATTGGTTCTTTTCGGGGGTTTGTTCTTTATGTATTCTGTTTACAGATACTTGCATCACCAGGATTTTTATATTGCCGCAAGATCTATGAATGTTTTTATAGGAACAACAAATACCGTAATTCTTCTTACAAGTAGTTTAACTATAGCACTGTCAATTGTTGCTATGCAGAACGGGAAAAAAATACTTTCGCTTATTCTGCAGGGAACAACGGTAATTTTCGGGCTTGTGTTCCTGGTGAATAAATATTTTGAATGGATGGCTGAGATTCATCACGGTAATTTCCCGGGCTCTCCTGAATTATTGAGCCAGCCACCGGGACATATTTTATTCTTTGGGCTTTATTATGTGATGACTGGATTGCACGGATTACACGTTATTATCGGAATGGTAATAATTATGATTATGATGAGGTTTACTATGAAGGATGTAATAACACCGGATCAGACTGTGAAACTTGAAGCAGCCGGATTATACTGGCACCTTGTAGATATTATCTGGATTTTCCTCTTCCCATTATTCTATCTTATAACCTGAGGTACTTTTTATGGAAAAACAAATAGCACAACACATAGAAAAACCAGGACATAGTTACGGTAAGTATATAGTTGTATGGTTGGCTCTTTTAACTCTTACTGCTATTACAGCTGTAGTCGCCGGGGTAAATCTGGGAGAGGTAACAATTGCAGTGGCTTTAATAATAGCGTCGATTAAATCTTACCTGGTTTTAACTGTTTTTATGCATCTCAATGTTGAGTCAAAACCATTTAAAATATTCGTACTGGTCGCATTATTTTTTCTAATAGTATCAATAGTATTATTATTCTCTGATTTTTCTAATATGTAAGGTCTAAAAAACAATGACAATGATTGCAGAAGCATCAAATTTTGTACACGAAACTGATACAACCTTTTTTATTATAGTAGCAATATGTGTTTTCTTTTTACTATTAATAACTACTATGATGGTTGTTTTTGTAGTAAAATATAACAGGAAGAAAAACAAAAAGGCCGTCAATATTCACGGTAGTACAGCTCTGGAAGTTACCTGGACTGTAATTCCTACATTAATAGCGTTGGTTATGTTCTGGCTTGGATGGGTTGGATATAAAGACCTCTCAACTCCTCCTAAAGATTCAATGGTTGTTGATGTAACTGCGCAAATGTGGAAGTGGACATTTAAATATGCGAATGGGGTAAAAAGTGATACTTTATATGTACCGTTAAATAAGAATGTGAAAGTTAACCTGCATTCTATTGATGTTGACCATTCATTTTATGTCCCGGCATTCCGGGTTAAAAAGGATTGTATTCCATCCAGAACAAATATTGCGTGGTTCAGAGCTGAAGAGTTAGGAACTTACCAGGTCTTTTGTGCAGAGTACTGTGGGTTGAATCATTCTTATATGTATTCTGCCGTAAAAGTTATTCCTGAAACTCAATTTAAGAAATGGTTGGAAAGTAGAGCATCTAAAACCGGAGCTGCTACGAGTAGTGATTCTAAGGATAAAAGTAATCAATAATGATAAACGAAAACATTAGTAATCCCGTAATAGCACTTAGTCTTAGACAAAAGACTGATCTTATCATGGAACTTACCAAGATAAGGATTACTTCTTTTGTGACTATCACAACTATCTTCGGGTATTTGTGTGCTGCAGGTGGGTTTTCGTTAAGTATGATCGCTCCCATTTTGGGAATACTTTTACTTGCGTGTGGTGCTGCCGTATTAAATCATTACCAGGAAAGAAATACTGATGCAATGATGGGAAGGACAAAGAACAGGCCCATCCCATCGGGAAAAATTTCTGCACAGGACGCACTTAATCTGGCTTTGTTTCTGGTAATAGTTGGCTCAGTTATGCTTTATCTGGGAGCCGGATTGATAGCTCTTGGACTCGGACTGTTAAATCTGGCGTGGTATAATGCAATATATACACCACTAAAAAAGAAAAATGCATTTGCTATTATACCAGGCTCAATGGTCGGTGCAATACCTCCGGCGGTTGGCTGGGTAGCAGGTGGAGGAAGTATTCTTGATCCACAAATTGGCATTATAGCACTTTTCTTTTTTATCTGGCAAATACCTCACTTTTGGCTGTTGCTGTTAATTTATGGTGATGATTATAAACAGGCTGGTTTTCCTACATTAACTCAAATCTTTAATTCAGAACAGCTTGGTAGAATTACTTTTATTTGGATAGCCTCCACTGTTGTGATAGGATTGTTGCTACCCGTTTTTGGGGTAGTGAGATCACAATTAATTAATTTTGGACTTTTAGCCGCTGGTTTATGGATGATATGGGGAGCGGTTAAGTTATTGAAATCGACGAAAGAGAAAAAATATTTCGGATTTGCTTTTAGGGAGATAAATATTTTTGCGTTACTGGTTGTCCTACTGATCTCTATTGATAAACTAGTATTATTATTTTAACTGAAAAAAGAGAGCATTAAACGATGGAGTTTTTAGAAAAATTTGTAATACCTCAATCTTCGGAACATTTACAACTATTGCATTACCTTGTGATGTTAGTAATGTTTCTTTTTGTGCCCTTTATAAGTATGATTCTCGGGGGAACCTTCCTCTCTTTATTTTATAAACATAAAGGAACTAAGGAAAACAATCCTCATTATCTTCGTTTTGCCAGAGAAATAATTGAAATTGTTACCGTTAATAAAGGTGTTGGTATTATACTTGGTGCGGTGCCTGTACTTACCGCAACTCTGGTTTACGCACAATTACTCCATCTCGGCAGTACTTTGTCGGTACTTTATCTTACTGTCTCTTTCTTTGTAATTATTCTCGCTCTGATTTTTATTTATACTTACAGGTATTCGGTAAAATTCAGTATGATTTTTACTTCACTTGATGAAGTAAAAACTAAAGATCAGGAACTAGCCAGGGATATTTCGGAACTGAAAGATTCCAGTAAACATATGAGCATGCGTACAGGATATTACGGCCTGGCTTTGCTGCTTGTTTCAATCTGGGTGTTTGTTGCAGGTATATCAATTGCTACTTTTCCTAAAGATTGGAGTATTGGAAGTAATTTCTTTGCAATTTTATTTTCCTGGGTTACTATTTCAAGATTTCTTTTCTTTATTGCACTCGCTTTAACATTTACAGGCGGTACAATACTTTTCAGATATTTTTACTGGGAAGGAGGTATTACTGAAAAGGATGATGGGTACAAAGAATTTGTACGGGAAACAGGAATCCATTATGCTTTATTCGCAGGATTATTATTACCTCTATTACTTGCTTTAACGATATTCTCATTACCTGATACTGCTATATCAGGTACAATTTTTGGCTATGCTACAATGGCTCTTTTGCTGATGTTCCTCAGTTATCATTTGCTCTATTCAATGCTGAGAAATGCTAATGTTAAATACACAGGAATTTTATACATAGTTTTGATTCTTGTTGTAATGGCTGTTGTTATTAAAGATCAAACAGCAGTTGATAATGCCACTGAAATGCAAACAGTTGTTTTGAGTAATAAATATGATGATATGATGGCGCAATTAGCAGGTGCTAATAAAGCCCCTAAAATTAATGGAGAGGATATATTTAATAATATTTGTTCTTCCTGCCATGCATTTGATCACAAAGTAGTCGGGCCACCGTATAAACAGACATTACCTAAATACGAAGGCAAAGAGGGGCAGTTAGTTAAATTCATATTGAATCCTACACAAAATAACCCCGGATATCCTCCTATGCCGAATCCGGGTTTAAGACCTGACCAGGCAAAAGCAGTAGCCAAATGGTTATTAAGCGTTTATAAAACAAAGTAAAGCTTTATTAGAGACGCGGGCATTCGCGTCTCTAAAATTCGTTTCGTTTATTCAGTTATTACTCACTTCTAATTTTAATTAAACTTACCTAAAACAAGCTAATAAAGCCTTATAATACATTTCCTATCCTCGGTTTTATCCGCTTGTGTAATTTAATGGTTTCTTAATCTGTTTATTGTGGCAACATTATATTTAAATGCTATATTAGCGCATTCAAAAATTAATGCTCTTAATTCTAATGGTAAATGACACTAACGAAATAATAAATTTTCAACAAATAGCTAAAAATATTAAGCCGAACCCCGGTGAAATTCCATCTGTTCAAGGGCTGGATATTTATGGTGAGACAATTTCTCTTTTAGGCGACGTATGCGGTGACCATATAATTTATGTGGATTTTGCGAAACGTTTCAATCTTGATGAAAGAATATCACAGGCCGACTATTCAGGTAAAACATGGGTAAGGGACAAGCTGAAAGAATTAAAGAATAAGTCAGGAATTCTTCTTTCGGATGTCAGCGGGCATAGTATTACAGATTCATTATTGAATGCAATGCTTCATCAGGCTTTTCTTGTAGGGGCCAGTTATGAACTTTCAAATTATGGTGAAATAACCGTGGATCTTTTTGAAACCATCAACCAGAGATTTTATGATTCTTCCAGTATTGAAAAATATATCACTATGATATATGGTGAAATTAATAACAATGGTGATTTCAGATTTATATCGGCAGGACATCCGCTGCCGTTAATATTTTCCAATGAATATAATAAAATTGTAAAAATTGATAATCTTAACCTTGTAAATTATCCGCCTATAGGAACACTTCCTTCAGAATCTGATATTGATGGAAAAGTCGGTGGTGGAATCCTAGGCTACAAAAAAAGATATTCAATTAACACTTTGAATGTAATGGGGCAGGGGGACATACTCGTTCTGTATACCGATGGCTTCTCTGAGCAGCGGAATGGTGAATTAAATTATACTATTGATAGACTGGAGAAACAATTGATTTCAACGAAACATCTTTCCTCAGCCGAAATATTCCAGGGGATAAAAGATGATTTTAGGGTCTATTGCCCTGAACCTGATGATGATGCTACGTTAATATTGATAAAGAAATATTAACAGGTTAAAACAGCACATACCAATAATTGAAATAATGGTGAAAAGCTAAGTAAGTATTAAATCATCTTTAATATTTCGCTTTTAATCATTTCTTCCGGAATGAACATTGGTTTTTCAATTATATCAACATTTACTTTTTGTCCCTCAATTTTATATCCAACTGAAACATTACCAACCGGTGTTGATATTTCAATTGTACCTTCTTTTTCATTGCCATTAAACTTGCCGTTTCTGTCAGTTATTGCTTTTTCTATTTTAGCAACTAAATTTTTAGGTGTGTCTTTAAATGTAAGCTCAAACGCCATTTATTTTCCTTTTTAAGTATGTTATATTTTTCGGGTTAAATTTACTGATTTTTTCATCCCTGTGCCTAAGTAGAATTAAGAACCGACTTTTCTCGTGATAAGCCAATTGACCTACCCAATTAGGCAGTATTTTAATAATCATTTTAAAGAAACTACTTAAAAACAAGGTATTATTGATATTTTATGCTAATTTTAGAATTACTATATTTTAAACTCAGAAAGTAACATATCTGCCTAACAATAGATAAAATAAAGTTTACGGAGAATTAATGCATAAATTTCTTGGCACATACCAGGTCGTACCTTCTTTACCTAAAAACCTTGAGAAGCTTCGTGAGGTAGCATATAATATTCACTGGAGCTGGAATCCTGATTCAAGAGAATTGTTCAGGAGATTGGATCAGGAATTGTGGGAGGAAACTAATCATAATCCAGTTTTGATCCTTGGAAGAGCAAGTCAGGAGCGACTTGAGGAACTTTCTAAAGATGATGGATTCAGATCTCATCTTTCCAGGGTACATCAGAAACTAGCGGATTATTTGAAAGAAAAAACCTGGTTCCAGAAAAACTATTCACGGTATGAAGAAAATAACATCGTATATCTTTCAGCAGAGTTCGGTCTGGCTGAATGTTTACAGACATATTCCGGCGGACTCGGTATCCTTTCCGGCGATCATTTAAAAGCATGTAGCGATCTTGGTATCCCGTTAATTGGAGTAGGACTTTTATATAAGGAAGGATATTTCCAGCAATATCTTACATCAGATGGATGGCAACAGGAAAGATATGAAATTAATGATTTTGAAAACCTGCCAATGGAGCTTGTAAAAAATGAAGGTGGGGATCCTCTTAGAGTTTCTGTGAGAATGATGAATCATGATGTTTTCTTCCAGATATGGAAAATTCAGGTAGGCAGAATTCCTTTATACCTGCTTGATACAAATTTATCTCAAAATTCAGATGCAGATAAAAAAATTACCGAGACACTTTACGGCGGTAATAATGAAACAAGAATTCAACAGGAGATAATACTTGGTGTTGGTGGAATAAGAGCAATGCATGCTTTGGGCATTAAACCCATGGTTTGCCATATGAATGAAGGCCATTCAGCTTTTATGTCTCTTGAAAGGATCAAGTACCTTATAAAGAATGAAGGCTTAAGTTTTGCAGAAGCTAAAGAGATTGGGTTTTATTCTAATGTATTTACAACCCACACTCCGGTTCCTGCGGGAATAGATGTTTTCCCAAATGCACTTGTTGAAAAATATTTTGGAGATTATTACCGTAAAGAATTAAATATTTCTGATAAAGAATTTTATGGTTTGGGAAATATTTATAATGATAAAAATTCCAGCTCATTTAATATGGCTCACCTTGCTATGAATACAGCAGGATTTGTAAATGGAGTTAGCAGATTGCACGGAGAGGTTTCTAAAAAAATGTGGGTGTCCGGCTACAAGAATGTTCCGTTCAATGAAATACCAATCGGATATATTACAAATGGAGTTCATACACGTTCGCACATTTCAAATGAAATGGAAACTTTAATGCTTCAGTATCTTGGACAAAAATGGGTAGATAATCCGGCATCAGAAGATCTTTATAAAAGAATTGATAAAATCCCGGACGAAGAACTTTGGAGAACTCACGAGAGAAGAAGAGAACGCCTGGTTGCTTTTGCACGAAGAAGATTAATAAAGCAAATTAAAAGCCGGGGCGGAAGCCAGAGCGATATTGCAGCAGCTGCCGAGGTGCTGGACCCAACAGCTCTTACAATTGGGTTTGCAAGGCGGTTTGCTACCTATAAGAGAGCAACGCTTATATTTAAGGATATAGAGAGATTGTACGATATTCTAAACAATAAGGATTATCCTGTACAGATTATTATGGCAGGTAAAGCTCATCCACAGGACGAAGCCGGAAAGAAATTAATTCAGCAAATATTCCAGTTTGCTAAGAATGAAAAATTCAGAAGAAAAATTGTGTTTATTGAAAACTATGATATGAATGTTGCACGTTATCTTGTTGAAGGGTGCGATATATGGTTAAATACACCGAGAAGACCCCTGGAGGCGAGCGGAACGTCAGGAATGAAAGTAATTGCAAACGGCGGACTAAATTTCAGTGTGCTTGACGGTTGGTGGGACGAAGGATTTGATCCGGAAGTTGGCTGGAAAATAGGAAACGGTGAAGAATATCAGGATCACGATTACCAGGATGAAGTGGAAGCACGCCAGTTTTATAGCACTCTTGAAACTCAGATTATACCTCTTTTCTATTCACGTGGTGAAGATATGCTCCCAAGGAAGTGGATAGAAAGAGTAAAAAATTCTATGAAAAAACTTGGCCCTGCATTCAATACTCATAGAATGATTGAAGAATATTTCTCAAAATATTATAAATCAGGCTTCGATAAACGTGTAGAGTTACAAGACAAAAAATGGGAAAAGGCTAAAGTTCTGGCTAACTGGAAACAGACTATTTTGAATGATTGGTCAAAAATTAGTGTTAAAAAGATTGAAACAAATGGTAATGGTGGGAAAATATTTGTGGGGCAGGCTTTCCCTGTAAAGGCTGAAATTGACCTTGGTAGCCTTACACCAAATGATGTAGAGGTTCAGATTTATTACGGTCCTCTTGATAACAAGGATTATCCGCAATTGAATAATACTGAAATTATGGAAACAATTACTGCTAAATCGAAAAGTGGTGTTTCTATATACTCAGGTAATATTACCTGTAAAATGAGCGGACAGCAGGGTTTTACAATTAGAATATTGCCGAAGAACCCACTATTGTTTAGTCCGTTTGAATTAGGTGTAGTTTATTGGGCAGAATAAAATCATTTGACCCGAATTTCATTCCTAATAATCAATTTATTTTATAACTTGGTATTAAACTTATAATAATTTTTATAGAAAATGCTGCTTGAAACTCTGGATGTTAAAAAGAATGATGTGATAATATATTCACAAAATCTTTTTAATATTGGAAAAAATTTTAAGATAATATTTAAGGATGATCCTGATAGGTTAACGCGGAAGATTAATTATTCCGATGTTTGCAGGTTTGTCAATCAGTATGTACCCCAAAATCTGATTGTTTACAGATTGCTAACAAACATAAGGGATTTTAAGATGCAGCTATCACGTTATGGATTTCTGATTAATATAAATGGAAACACGGAGCTAATTTATTTTGATCCAGTTTTTGCTGTAAAAGAACTGGAAGAATATAACGACCTCGAAAATCTACAAAACCTAAGGTTCAGGATACAACAGGTAGGACTTACTACTCTCAACAGGAAAGGAAATCTCCCAAATTATGCTGAAATTTACAATGTTGATCTGGAAGCAATGGAAGCAAAATTTCAGAACGATAAAGTTTTTGCTGAAGCTATTGTTTCACTTGGCACATCGCCCAGGGATTTAAGGAAAGAGGACAAAAGAAACGGGGAGTCAAAACCCGGAGGCTCCGGTAATGTTGCAGTGTCAAGTCAGAAAGAAAAATCATTCGCTGAAAGGATAAAGAATCCTGGAAATATTGAGCCAAAAGCAAAATTACAGGGAGCCGTGGAGCACGAAGGTCATAAATTGATATTATACGATGTAGCCGAGGATAAAGATTTCGATCACTCCCAGATACATAGAATGAACTCACGTCCGAAGGCTATGTCCAATCTAGGTGAAAGAACTACTACACAAGAAAGATTGCTTGAAGAAAAAAAGAGAAGTGATTTTAGTGAGTTCTTGAAAAGAAATGCATCAGAAGATAAAAAAATCAGTACAAAGGAAAAGACTGATTTTGTAGATATCTTTAAAACCTCAACTCCTTTGAAAGAATTTATCACAAAGAAAGAAAATCAGCGTATTGTTCTAAAATTCAGTAAAAAGAAATAACATCAATAACCACAATCCGCCGGCACTATAGATATTTATCTTCCGGGTCAATATCATTAAAATCATCGTCGTCATCATTAGATGGCATTGTAAACATGGAACTCAGCATATCCTTAAATTGTACTCCTCGTTCGAGCTTAAACTTGCTTAACAATGAAAATTCAACCAGCCCGTGAAGCAGGAATTCCATAAATAATAATTGTTCTGTTTTTTTAGCACCCGGTAATTTTTCTATAACTATTTCTTTAAGTCCCGGAACCCCTGTAAGAACTTCTTCATATTCCTCGTCTGAAATATTATTCAGCATATCTAGCTGATTTCCTTTGTTAAACCAGGATATCACATTGGAATATAAATTTCTACCGCCTTCTTTTTTAATTGAATCAGGTGTAGGAAAGTAAACCTCAAACAGAGATTTTATTGATTTACTTATTAAGATGTTAGCAACCTTAAAAGGCCCCTCTTGCTCTCCTTCGTAAACCAGTTCAACCTTTCCGGTAATAGCAGGAATAACACCGTATAAATCAGATATTCTCACATCTGTCTTTTTATCATTATTTATTATCCGTCGTCTCTCAGCTGTGCTAATTAAATTTTCATATGCTGAAATTGTGAGCCTTGCAGAAACTCCGCTTTTCGCATCTATGTATTCACTTTCTCTGGCGTGAAAAGCTATTTGTTCAATCAGATCTTTCAGCAATTCATTAACCTTAACTGTTTTCTGCTGATTGCTTGTAATCACAGATTCCTGTGATGTGATTTGTTTTGAAATTTCCATATCTCTTGGATAATGAGTAAGAATCTGACTATCAATTCTGTCTTTAAGAGGTGTCACAATTGAACCTCTGTTTGTATAGTCTTCAGGATTTGCTGTAAAAACAAACTGGATATCAAGGGGAAGACGGATTTTAAATCCGCGAATCTGAATATCAGATTCCTGCAATATATTGAACAAAGCTACCTGTATTCTGGCCTGCAAATCAGGCAATTCATTTATTACAAAGATAGAACGGTGCGAGCGTGGGATAAGACCAAAATGAATTACCCTCTCATCAGAATAGGGGATTTTGAGCGAGGCGGCTTTTATTGGATCAACATCACCGATAAGATCAGCAACTGAAACATCTGGTGTAGCAAGTTTTTCTGTGTATCTTTCCGTTCTGTGCATCCACCCGATTTTTGTCTCATCTCCGTTTTTCCCAATTAAATCTTGGCCAATTCTTGATAGTGGCAGTAATGGATCATCATTCAAATCAGTTCCTTCGATCACAGGAATGTACTCATCTAATAAGTTGATCATAAGACGTGCTATTCTTGTCTTAGCTTGACCTCTCAATCCCAGCAGAATAATATTATGCCTTGAAAGTATTGCTGTTTGAATATCCGGGATTACAGTATCATCAAACCCAAGAATTCCCTCAAAGGGTGTATGGTTATTTTTAAGACTCTTTATCAGGTTGTCTCTAAGTTCATCTTTTATTGAACGGGATTTATATCCTGCTTTTTTTAAGTCTCCGAGTGTTGTAATCTCAGTATAGTTCATCAATTATGCTTCTCCTGATCGAAAAAATATTCAAATAATAAAATTGCTTTATTTAGTTTTTTTGCGCCTGTTTCTAATATAATCTTCAAAAATATAATCGCCTAATCCATTAAGACTGCTGTAAAATGCTCTTCCGTTATTTGTCTTTGTAAATTCACGAACAAATCTTTGAAGGTAAGGATCTCGTGCAATCATAAAAGTAGTAACGGGAATTCCAAGTTTTCTGCATTTAGCTGCCTGGTCCAGAGTTTTGTTCATAATTTTTCTATCCAACCCGAAACTATTCTTATAATATTTAATCCCAGATTTCAGACAGGTTGGTTTGCCATCGGTAATCATAAATATTTGCTTGTTCGATGTTTTTCTCCTCCGGAGAATATCAACAGCTAATTCAAGTCCCGCTACAGTATTAGTATGATAGGGGCCTACATTAAGATATGGCAGTTCTTTTATTTCTATTGGCCAGGCATCATTCCCGAAAACAATTATATCCAGTGTATCTTTGGGATATTTCCTTTTAATTAGTTCAGATAGTGCCATTGCTACTTTTTTAGCAGGAGTGATTCTATCTTCGCCGTAGAGGATCATGGAATGTGAAATATCTATCATCAAAACAGTTGAAGTAAGAGCTTTGAAATCTCTCTCTTCAACTTCAAGATCATCTTCAGTAAGCTTAAAATCATCGAGACCATGATTAATCTGAGCATTCCTGATCGAATCAGTCATATCGATCTGGTCCATTGAATCACCAAAATAATATTCACGCCGGTCGGAGGTTGTCTCATCTCCAAGACCTGTATGCGGTGTTCTGTGATTTCCTTTTGAAGATTTTTTTAACTTACCAAATATCTCTTCCAGTGCCTGCTGTCTTATGGATTGCTCACTTTTTGAAGTAATAATAAGCCTGTCGTTTTTTTCATCTTCGCGCAGGTATCCCTTTTCTTTCATTTCATCAATAAAATCACCCATGCCGTAATTGTCGCCCGTAAGACCGTACTTGCTGTCAATTTGGTTCATCCAATCCATCGCCTGAGCAACATCGCCTGATGAAATTGTTAGAAGCTGCAGGAAAATATTCAGTAAGTCTTCAAATTGTTTTTTGCCAGGGTCTTGAGGCTTAAAATCTGTAAATCTGATTCCAATCATATAAATTCAGTGTTACTGAAAGAAAGTTAAAAATTAAAACAAAATATTAGTAATGCAAGGAAGAAATTTTTATTTAGTATATGAGTAGGGAAGGGGTAATAAAAAAAGAGGTTGAAAAACTTCAACCCCTTTTTGTAAATAACTATTTTTTATCCAGCGTGACTCTTTTTTCTAAAATGTTATCAATCAATTTATATTTTTTTGCTTCTTCTGCTGTCAGGAAATAATCTCTGTCGCAATCCTTGGTAATTTGATCCATAGTTTTGCCGGTATGCTCAACGAGAATTCTGTAAAGTGTCTCTCTTGTTTTAAGCATTTCCTTAGCATGAATTTCAATATCTGTAGTCTGTCCCTGCAAACCTCCGACCCATGGTTGATGAATCATTATTTTAGAGTTTGGAAGGGAAGTCCTTTTACCCGCTGCACCACCCGCAAGAAGAATCGCGCCCATACTTGCCGCCATTCCAACACAAATAGTTGCAACATCAGGTTTGATGTATTTCATTGTATCGTAAATTGCAAGACCGGCTGTTACACTTCCACCCGGGGAATTTACGTACAGATTAATATCTTTTTCGGCATCTTCTGCTTCCAGGAATATTAATTGAGCAATAATAAGACTTGCAACGTGATCATCAATTGCGGTACCGACAAAAATAATTCTTTCCCTTAAGAGGCGGGAAAAAATATCCATTCCTCTTTCACCGCGTCCTGTTTGCTCAATTACGTAAGGGACTAACTGGCTGTAAATTTCATTGTCTTTGCTCATTTAGACTCCTTGTTTTCAGTTTTTGCTAATTTCTCAGGATCTACTTTTTTAATTGTATTTTTTTCCTTAAAGAAATCAAATAATTTCTTGTCGATTAATTTTTCACCAAAGTTAGATGATTTATAATAATTAATCAGCTTATCTACTGCAATACCTGTTTTCTCAGCGTCTTTTTCAGCTAATTCCTTAAGGTCATCATCAGAAACCTTTATATCTTCTTTTTTCTGTATCTCGCTTTTGAGCAAATACCATTTTACTTCATTTTCTGCATTGGGAGTTAACATTTTTGCAGCTTCAGTCTTGTCAATTTTTTTGTGGCCTTCTTTCTTAGCGTGCTCTTCTTCGTGTTTTACGAGTTCTCCGAGAACATTATTTACTAATGTTCTTGGTGGAACAAAATCATTATTTTTAATGATAGTAGAAACCATTTTATTATTCAGCATTTCATCGGTCTTTTGATCATAAAATGACTGAATATCTTTTTTAATTTCTTCTCTTAATTGTTCTTCTGTACTAACTTTATCTTTTGTTACCTTCTTGATCAGTTCTTCATTAAGCTCAGGGAAAACAGTTTTTTCAATCCCGTTTATGTCTGCTTTATAATTATAAGTCTCATTAATTTTTTCTTCTTTTCCATCTTTGCCTTTAATTGTTCTTTCATCTTTAAAGGAAAAGTTAAAGGACTCACCGGTTTTTTTCCCTTTAGCGTTTTCAACAATTTCTTTCTGAACATTTTCGTTAGAAAGGTCTATCTGCATTTTTTCTGGTTTTGAATCGGGGAAGACTTCACCTTTTTCATCAATCCTTGTAATTTCTACATCCAGGACATAATCCTTGCTATCGGCAACTACATCTGCTTTTTCCTTTGTACTATTTGCTTTTAGTATATAATCTACCTCTTTTTGAACATCCTCATCTTTAACTCTTAAAATCAGGAATTTCAATTTCCTGCCCTGTATAATCTTTTACTTCAAGTTTCGGGTAGGTTTCATATTGAACTTTGAAATAAAGATCCTTGCCTGGATTGAACTTAATATCTTTCAGGACTGGTTGTCCAATAGGATTTAATTCTTTCTCCTTTGCAACTTCCCAGAATTTATTGTTAGCAACTTTTTCTGATGCTTCAATTTCCAGTGCATCGCCGTACATTTTTTTCAACATTGGCAGGGGAACTTTACCTTTTCTGAAACCCGGTAATTGAATATTTTTGGTCTGTTTTTGTACTTCAGAAGTAATTTCACTTTTAACTTCATCATAACTGAAAGTAGCTTCAACTTCTTTTTCAGATGTATTTATTTCGTTTATCTTTATTTCCAATTCTACCTCAAATAAGTCTTTAGTTTGTTAAGAGTGCGAGAACGGGGACTCGAACCCCGACACCTCTCGGTACTAGATCCTAAGTCTAGCGCGTCTGCCAATTCCGCCATTCTCGCAAAATTGTTTTAATTTAATCCGCTGCTAATTAGGCTTGTTTTGCCGTAAAAGCCAGACTTTTTAAAAATAATTTAGCTTCAAATATACAGTTAAAGCCTAAGTTTAGCAAATTAGTAAATGGCCGAATAACAGGGGATTTATTCTGGCACTACTCTAATATTTATAAAGATGAATTCCATTTATATAGAAAACAGGGGTTTTTTTGGAAAGATTTATGTATTTTGCAATCCAACCAGACATAGAATTATTTATACATTTCTAATATTTAATGGTGTTTATGAGCTTTAGATATATAACCCAATCGAATACCGGGCTAAAACGCAGCGATAATGAGGATGCTCTCGGAGTTTTTGAAATAGATGGCGGCATGCTGGTAGTTGTTTGTGACGGACTTGGAGGAAATAAAGCGGGGGATGTGGCGTCAAAATTGGCTGTTAAAACAATCGCTTCTAGGTTTAAAGAGGCTGTTGAAAAAGACATACTTGAAAGAATAAAAGATGCTATACTTGAAGCTAACAGAACTGTTCTTGAAGAATCAAATAAAGATTTTGATATGAAGGGGATGGCAACCACTGTAGAAGCTTTATTTCTTAAAGATGACCATGCATATTGGGGGCACGTAGGCGATTCCAGAATTTATTACTTTAAAAAGAGTAAACTAAAACAGCTTTCAAAGGACCATTCGCTGGTGCAAAAACTAGTGGACGAGGGGTATCTGACTCTGAAAGAAGCAGAACATCATCCAAATAAGAATATTATTATGCGGGCGCTGGGCGATAATGTTTCCGTTGAAGTTGATCTGAGCAAGCTAAAGATCAGTTCTTCAGATTATGGGAAGTTTTTTCTTTGTTCAGATGGAGTAACAACAGTTGTTAATGATGCTGAACTTGAAGAATTATTATCTGGAAGCGATTTTGATCAAATTTCTGATGAGTTATCAAATCTTGTCGAAGAAAGGGGAGCACCGGACAATTATTCGTTCGTAATTTTAACCAGAGATAAATAGTAATGATTGGTTCAGTAATTGAACATTATAAGCTGGTCAGTCTTCTGGGTGAAGGGGGAATGGGGGTTGTATATAAAGCATTCGACCTGAAACTTGAAAGATATGTTGCGCTTAAAATACTAACCCAGCAATCACAAAATAACCCTCAGTTCATAGAACGATTCAAACGTGAAGCAAAAAACCAGGCAAAGTTAAATCACCCTAACATTGTTCCTGTTTATGGATTTACAGAATCTAGGGGACATTTTGGTATTGTAATGGAATATGTAAGCGGTGAAACACTTGGACATATAATACAACGTTTGGGGAAACTGGAGATACCGGAAACTGTAAATATTATTAAACAGGTGCTCAATGGAGCATCTTATGCTCACTCAAAGGGATTTGTTCACAGGGATATCAAACCTTCAAATATTATTCTAAATGATGAAGGCGTTGCGAAAATTATGGATTTTGGTATTTCCAAATCCTTAAACGATGTTCACGGAATTACAAAAACGGGCACCAAGCTTGGAACCATTCTGTATATGAGTCCGGAACAGATTAAAGCTCAGGAACCAACACCTCAAAGCGATATTTATTCAATCGGAATCACATTATATGAAGCTCTCTCTGGCAAAACACCATTCGATGCGCCTACTGAATTCCATATTATGGAAGGACACCTGAAAAAGAATCCAACAAAATTATCAAGCGAATTTTATACAATACCCCCCGTTATTGATTCAATTCTTGGTAAGGCTTTAAGTAAATCTAAAATGAGGCGGTATCATTCGTGCGAAGAGTTTTATGCGGATCTTGATAGGGTACCTCTTAAGCCATACAAAGCAAAAAAATTAAAAAAGAAAAATCCGGCAAAACAACAGCAATCAAGAGGAGACCTGATTAAGAAGACTAAAAGTATTGCACTAAGTCTATTTATCATTGGGATATTCTTAGGCTTGTTCTATATAGTCTATTCTTTCGTTTCTGATTTCTGGCTGGCTCCAAATGCTGGCAAAAAATATATTGAAACGGACAAGGATACTTACAGTTCAAATCCGGCATATCTTGCCAGAACAGACTGGAAATCTATTAATTCTCAAACAGAAAATGATCTGAATTCCGTTTTCTTCCTCAATGATTCTCTGGGATTTGCCTGTGGAAAAAATTCGACTATTCTGAAAACAGAAAACGGGGGAGCAGATTGGAAGCAGATATACTCTGCAGCTTCAGGGAATACCCTAAATGATGTCAGTTTCACAAATGAGGAAAGCGGAGTTATTGTAGGGGAAAATGGCTTAATACTCCATACAAATGATAGGGGAGCTTCCTGGCAAAAAATTAATGTAGATGTGAGAGAATCATTGTTTGGCGTTTATTTTTTCCCCAGTACTAAAACAGGTTTTGCAGTTGGAGGAAATGGTTTAATTATCAGAACCAGTGATGCTGGGATTACCTGGAAAAGAGTTTTATCGCCTTCGCATCAATTATTGTTTAGCATCACTTTTCCCTCTGCCTCTACAGGATTTGCAGTTGGCTGGAATGGTGAGTTACTTAAAACAACTGATCAGGGAGTAAGCTGGACTAAGCAGGATAAAATTAGTGATACTTATCTTAGCAGTGTATCTTTTGCGGATGATAAAAATGGACTAATCGTTGGTGGAGGTGGTGAGATTTACAGAACTGCTGACGGCGGTAGCAGCTGGGATAAAGTAACAGCAAACATTTTTTCAAAACTTTATTCTGTTGCATTTCTTGATGAACAAAATGGGATTATTACAGGTAGTAAGGGTGAAATCCTGATTACTAGAGATTCGGGGGAAACCTGGCAAACAACAGCAAGTGGAAAATTTGGCGCCCTAACAAATATTGCTGTGCTACCTTCTAGAAAAGTAATAATAGTCGGATTTAAAGGAACCATATTAGCCAGCCAAAATTAACAGAATTGCTTTTACTTTCCTTAATATTTAAGTTTCCTGCACAATAAACGCATTTTTTCAACTTCCAATTATTGATGAAAGAGGTCTCTTGGACAAATTTATTATCAGAGGCGGTAAAAAACTATCGGGCGGTGTAAAAATAAACGGAGCTAAAAATGCTTCTCTTGCGCTCATGCCGGCAACTCTGCTCGCTTCCGGAAAATCCGTATTGCATAATACCCCGGAGTTAAATGATATTTATACAATGCTAAAGCTATTAAAGCACCTGGGTGTGGAATACACGTTTGAAAATCACAAACTTGAACTGGATACTTCAAATATCAATAGTCAGGACGCTCCTTATGAACACGTTAAGAAAATGCGTGCTTCAGTATATGTGCTTGGCCCGTTGTTATCTAAATTTGGTTATGCTAAAGTGTCTTTACCGGGTGGATGTGCCTGGGGACCAAGACCTATCAATCTGCATCTTGAAAGCTTAAAAAAGATGGGTGCGGAGATTGAGCTCTCAGAGGGATATATCATAGCAAAAGCCAAAAAGTTAAAGGGAGCTAAAATTAACTTTGATGTTTCTTCGGTTGGAGCAACCGGTAATGTAATAATGGCCGCAACCCTTGCAAACGGAACTACTGTCATTAATAATTCAGCGAAGGAACCAGAAATTACAAATCTTGCTGATTTACTTGTTAAAATGGGAGCACATATTGATGGAATTGGAACTTCTACAATTACTGTTGAAGGAGTTGACCAGTTGTTCCATTCAGAGATTGAAACCGTGCCGGATAGGATAGAAGCTGGGACTATGTTGATAGCTGGAGCTATAACTGGTGGAAATATCAAGATAATCGGTATTTCAGATAAATATCTTGAAGCAGTTCTGATAAAACTTGAAAACAGTGGCTGTAAAATCATTAAAAACAATAATGTAATAGAACTTAGTGCAAGTAAAAACTCAATTATACCAACTGATGTAACCACTTCAATTTTCCCTGGTTACCCTACAGATATGCAGGCTCAGTGGATTGCATATATGTCTAGGGCAAATGGAGTTTCTACTGTAACTGACACAATCTATCTTGACAGATTTAGTCATGTTCCAGAACTTGAAAGATTGGGAGCAAGCATATCTGTAAAAGATAATTCTGCGGTCATTAAAGGTGTTAAAACTCTGAAGGGAGCAAAGGTAATGTCAACTGATTTAAGAGCGAGTGCAAGCCTTGTTCTTGCCGGGTTGGCTGCGGAAGGTACAACTGAAGTTCTCCGCGTTTACCATCTTGATCGCGGTTACCAGAGAATTGAAGAAAAACTTAGGGCATTAGGTGCTGATATTGAACGAGTAGAAGGGAAAGAATATTAAATTGTGACATCAGCAAAAAAAATATTTACCGGTTATAATAAACTATCGGTTTACCTTGCTGTCATATTTATTGTCAATATTTTCTTTTTAAGACTGCCGCTCTTAAATATGCCGGGATTTGAATTATCGGTTGCTAATTCAATTCTTCTTGTTGTTTTATCCGGTATTTTTTCCATAGGGTACCTGACTAAAAGAACTCTCTCCAAAAGCACTATTTTTCCAATTCCATATCAGGCATTTCTTCTTTTTATAATTCTGCCGTTGGCAATTTCAGTTTTCAACTCATTTTTTACAATGATGTGTTCGCTGAAAGAAGGACTTCTTTTTTATCTCGTTTTTACCTTACCAGCTGTTTTCATAGGTTATTCTTTAGGATTATTTTGTGTCGCTTTTATCAAAAAATTCAGAATAATTGCATTTATAGTTCTTGTTATTCTTATTGTTTTAATCCCTCTGGTGGAATTTTATTTTAATCCGCAGGTTTATTTCTTTAATCCTGTTTTCGGTTATTTCCCGGGGACCATTTACGATGAAGGTATCAGGATTAGTACGAAAATTATTTCTTATAGAATTGTAAACCTCCTTTATTTCTTCATAATGGCTTTCCTCTCCTGGAATTTATACTCCGGTAGCTCTGGGTTAAATAAGAAACTATCATTTTTTACAATTTTTATAATACCAGTACTTTTTATTTTCTCATCCCCGTATTTCGGTTATTCTACTACAAATTCCAGAATCCAACATGTTCTGTCGAAAGAAGTTGTGACAAATCATTTTAAAATATTTTATCCAGCAAGTTTGTCAGATATAAGAGCTAAGGAGATAACAATTGAGCACGAATACCAGTATCAAAAATTAAAGAGTTTCTTTGGATACGATCCGGATGAAAAAATTACATCTTATGTGTTTGCAAGTAGCTATCAGAAAGGGGAGTACTTCGGTTCTGCAAATGCCGACGTTGCCAAACCGTGGCTTAACCAGATTTATATCTCGGTAAACAGTTACGACCAGACTTTGCGTCACGAACTTGCACACGTATTTTCAGCAAAGTACGGAAGGGGAATCCTAAAAGTTGCAGATAATTTTAATCCGGCTCTAATTGAAGGAATAGCGGTTGCAGCAGATCCTTATTACGCAGATAATACTATTGATTATATGGCTGCACTTGCATATAAAAACGGATTCAAAATTAAAATTGAAAGCCTGTTTAGTGGTTTGAATTTTTTCGGGAAAGTTTCTTCCATTTCTTATATCTATGCGGGTTCTTTTTCAAAATTTTTAATAGACAATTATGGGATGAAAAAATATTCGGAATATTATTCGGATATGAATTTCGAAATTATTTATGGGGAAAAACTGTCTGTAGTTGCGGGGAAATATTACAATTATTTGGAAAGTTATAATATTAGCCCGGGAAAGGCGAAGGCATATTATTACTTTGGTCGCCAGACTATTTTTCAGAAGATTTGTCCAAGGTATATTGCAGACAGACTTGAAGATGGCTGGGATGCCTATGTACAAAGGGAATATCCAAAATCTGAAAAAATCTTTAATGAAATATTAAATAAGACAGCAAATTACTCCGCTCTAATCGGGTTATCAGAAAATTATTCAGCTCAGAAGAAGAACGAAAAAGCATCAGAATTACTTGCCAATTGGATTGACAAATTTTCAAACACAGCATATTATTATAACCTGGAACTAAAGCTTGCTGATAATTATGTGCTTTCCGGAAAGAGAGAAATTGCAGATTCGCTTTACTGGGTTCTGTCAGTTCAAAAGCCTAACAGGACTATGGGTTATTTATCATCACTCAGGTTGTTTTTGTCAAATCAGCCGGGCCTGTTATATAAATATTTGAGTGCAGATGATACTTTGAAATTTAAAATCCTAAGAAAGATTAATGCTGAAAAATATTTATACAGTTCATTCCCGGTGTTAATTAATCTTGCTGAAAGATTGGATGTGGATTACAGTAGTTTCATATCTGAATTTGGCAGAGGCTTTATGGATAATTCCTATGAATGCAGCTATGCCTTTTACAAATTATCAGGGTATATGCTGAAAAATTCAGATTTTGAAAATGCTAGAAAACTGGCCGCACTGGCAATGGAATATGACGCAGACGGAAACTACTATGAAATTTTGCAGAGAAATTTTGATAAATCAGTCTGGATTGATTATAATGCTAAAGAGATACTGAATAATTTGAAAATAAATAATACAGAATAGTATATGACAAATTCCCCGGGGACGGATTCAAAAAGTTTAGCTGTTTTAACCTATCTACTGGGATTTATCTCATTCGTAATATTTGTTTACATCTTAATGGCTTTGAAAGAAATCCTGATCCCCGTTACGATTGCAATTTTTATGACCTACCTTTTTTATCCTGTACTTGAATATTTTTCAAAATATAAAATTCCACGCTGGGTAACGCTAACATTCCTGCTGATAGCAATGTTCGGAATTTATTATTTAATGGGATTGCTTCTTGCTTCAAACTACGGACTTTTTACAAATCGTATTCAGGTTTACGCGACAAAATTAATGGATTTTCTTGAGAGCATGCTTGCGCCATTTAATATAACCGCCAAAGAATTTGGTAATATGTTAAATCTGAATATTGAAAATTTTGATGCCGGTTCTATTTTCCAGGGCTTGTTTAAAGCTGGCATTATCCAGAATATTTTTAATTCACTTTCAGCTTTAATCAGCAATTTGTTTATTTCTCTTTTGTTCTGGATATTTATGATCCTTGGCAAAGATAAATTTGAAGCCAAAGTAAGTGTGGCATTTGCAAATAAAGATTCGGTGATTTCTAAAATACTTGGCAGCATAAATAAGCAGTTACAATCTTACCTGCTTGTAAAAACTATAACAAGTATAATCACAGCATCTATTGTTACAATTATTCTCTGGGCCTATGACATTGATTTCCCGATTGCGTGGGGCATTTTGACATTCCTTTTTAATTTTATTCCAAATATTGGATCAATATTAATCTCAATTTTCCCAATACTCATAGCATTAATTGATTACGGTTTTGGATTTACTTCTATATCAATGGCAATATTACTTACACTGAATCAAAATATTATTGGCAATATGGTTGAACCCCACTTCCTGGGAAGGCAGATGGACCTGAGTACTGTATTTGTTCTGTTTTCATTAATCTTCTGGGGATGGATATGGGGAATTGTCGGAATGTTTCTTTCCGTACCCATTGCTGCTGCAATGAAAATAATCTTCAGTAATATTGAACCTCTGAAACCACTGGCAGTTCTTATGGGAAGAAAACCCATTATGATTGATGAAACCGAGAATATTGGACTGAAAATTTAGTCCCCCATTCTTAATACTTTCCCCTAAAATTATTTATCTTTGTAATCTCACTTTTCGATTATTTAAATGAATTTTGATAAGAAATTAAAAGATTATCCATTTCTGGAGACCGCTTCGGTAGTTGCTGAATCGATGGACTGCGATGTTTACATTGTTGGCGGATTTGTGCGCGATTTAATATTAAAACGTGAAAAAAGAGAAATTGATTTTCTTGTGATAGGAGATGGGCCCGGTTTTGCTTCAGAATTTGCTAAAAAACTTGGTATCAGTAAAATATCAATATTTAAAAATTTTGGAACTGCACATTTTAAGCATAACGATTACGACCTGGAATTTGTTGGTGCGCGAAAGGAATCTTACAATAGGGAAAGCAGGAAACCTGATGTTGAGACAGGTACTTTTGATGACGATATTGACAGGAGAGATTTTACAATCAATACGCTCGCAGTCTCTGTGAATAAAAAATCATTCGGAAAATTATTCGATAAATACGATGGAGTGGGTGATATAGAAGATAAAATTATCAAAACTCCGCTAAATCCTGAAGTTACTTTTGACGATGATCCGCTCAGAATTATGAGGGCATTCCGTTTTGCTGCACAGCTTAATTTTAAAGTTGATGAAAATATTTTGAATGCAGCAAATAAATTAAGAGAAAGATTAAAAATAGTTTCGCAGGAAAGGATAACCGATGAATTTTTGAAAATATTAAAAGCTCCTGTTCCTTCAGTTGGACTAAAACTTCTGCAGAAAACCGGTGCGATGGAAATTGTTTTTCCTGAAGTTGCAAATCTTGCCGGTGCAGAACAACGAAAAGATTACCATCACAAAGAAGTGTTTTTGCATACGTGCAAAGTGGTTGATAATATTTCACAGGCTACAGATTATGTGTGGTTGAGATTTGCAGCCCTTGTACACGATATAGCGAAACCTCGAACCAAAAGATTTGTTGAAGGTGTCGGCTGGACATTTCACGGACATGAGGAAATTGGCGCCCGGATGATGAAAGGCATTTTCAAAAGATTGAAACTGCCTATGAATAAACTAGACTATATTCAAAAGTTAGTCAGGCTTCATTTACGCCCGATTGCACTTGCGAAAGAAGAAGTAACTGATTCAGCAATTAGAAGATTTATAGTTAATGCGGGAGAGGATCTTGAAGATCTCATAACACTTTGCCGTGCGGATATTACAAGCAAGAACGAAGCAAAGGTTGCAAAATATCTTCAGAATTATGAAAACGTTATGAAGAAGGTATGGGAAGTTGAGGAGAAGGATAAACTCAGAGCTTTCCAGTCACCGGTCAGGGGCGAGGAAATTATGAAGGTTTGTAATTTGAAACCCTCTAAAAAAGTCGGGGAAATTAAAACTGCCATAGAAGATGCAATTCTGGATGGCAGGATTGGGAATAATTATGAAGAAGCATATGAATATCTCTTAAAAATTAAAGCCGATTTTTAGAGCAAAATAAGTCTTAAATGCCTGTGACATATAAATTTCCGCCATACCATAAAACTAAATCTATAATATTTCTGTCAAACAGTCTGTAATAGAAGGTTATTAAAGACCGAATATGTAATTATTCTACCGTTCGTACTTAAAAAACCCACAGAGTAGAATTAAATGGTATTTTTGACCCAGAAATTAGAAAAGAGAGAAGAAACTGTTTAACATTATAAATTTGAGTAACCTTTTTACTTTAATAAACGTCCTAACATCAGGAATTAAAAAACCAATTTAATTACGGAGAAAAGATGCGAACCTTAATTAGTCTATTGTGCGTATTGCTTATTACTGCGGTTTCATTCGGGCAGGGAAAATCACTGACTCTTGACCAGGCAGTAAACATAGCTTTACAAAAAAACACAACCCTACAAAGATCTATGAATAATCTGGATGTAGCCGAGTCAGGCGTAAAAGTGGCGTATGGTAATTTTATGCCATCACTAAGCGCAAATGGCGGTTGGAACTGGAACAGATCGGAGGACGCGGGAGGTTACAGAAACATTGGCGGTTCTGTATTAAATTTTCCGGCGCAGACATCTGAAAGCCGTACTTATAATGCAGGACTAAATTCCTCGATTACATTGTTTGACGGATTAGCAAACTTTGCTCAGCTTTCACAAAGTAAAGATAATCTTGAATCTTCCAGATTGAAATTGGAAAGAGTAAAACAGGATATAGTTTTTCAGACAGTTAGTCTTTATTACGCTGTCATTACAAACGATCAACTTGTAAAAGTTAACGAAGAAAATCTAAAATGGAACCAGAGAAATCTTGAGACAATAACAGAAAGAAATAAGCTTGGCGGGGTTACACTTGCTGATGTTTATGCACAGCAGGTAAAAACGGGTAATGCAGAATTAGCATTAATCCAGGCAAAGAATAATCTTGAAACTGCAAAAAGTAATTTGCTAAGCTATTTAAACCTGGATGTTCTTGAAAAATATAGTTACGTAGATCCATTTGGTGATGCATCACAAAATTCAATGGATTTTTCAAAAGATTACACAAATATTTCAGAGCTTGTTAAACAAGCCATGGCTGCAAGGCCTGATTATAAAAGCGCAAAGCTTGATCTTGAAGCAAGCCAGAGCGGTATTACAATAGCAAGATCGGGGCATTTCCCAACTATTACGGGAGGTGCAAGTTACAGCCTTAATGCTAATCAAATTAGTAAACTACAGGATTCAAAAACTTACAGCGCACGGTTGAGTATTAATATCCCGATTTTCTCAGGATTCAGAGTTTCCAACCAGGTACAGATTGCGGAAGTTCAGGAAAAAAACAGCGCGCTTACAGTTGATGATCTTGAAAGGACTATAAAACAAAATATCCAGAAGACATATCTTGATCTTCAGGCCTCACAGAAAAGTTTAGAAGTTAACAAAAGAAACGTTGCTTCGGCAGAAGAGAACAGGAAAATTGAAGAAAGCAGGTATTCACTCGGATCCAGCACGTTATTGAATGTCTTAATTGCTAATTCGGATTTACAGACTGCAAAGACAAACTTTATTAATGCGCAATTTCAGTACGCACAATTAAGTGAACAATTGAAGTATTACCTCGGCGTTTTAGATTACAAGAAATTTGAATAATATTTAATCATAGGAGTTAATTCAATGGCTAACGGGAAACAAAAATCGAAAAAGAAATTATATATTTTTGGCGGGATAGGCTTATTGGTAATCGCGCTGATTGTAATCGCCTTTGTTGGCGGAAGTAAGGATGATATTGTTGCTGTTCAGGTTGAGAAGGTTATGAAAAGAAACATAACTCAAACCGTTTCGGCAACAGGTACTATCAATCCTGAATTTAAAGTTATTATAACACCCGAAGTAAGTGGTGAAATTGTATCACTGCCTGTGAAAGAAGGACAGATGGTAAAAAAGGGTGACCTTCTGTTAAAAATCAGACAGGATGCTTACCTTGCACAGGTTCAGCAGTCTGAAGCTAATCTTGCAAATGCTAAAGCAACACTTGCTATGAGAAAAGCTGATCTTGACAGACTTGCCGCTGATTATAACAGAATAAAGGAAATGTACGCAAAGAAACTTTCAAGTGATTCTGAACTTGAAACTTCAAGAAGCGCATATCTTTCGGCAAAAGCTGCTTATGAAGGTGCACAAGCAAATGTGTCACAGACAGAAGCCGGATTAAAAGTTCAGCATGATAACCTGAGAAAAACGACAATATATTCACCGATGGAAGGAGTTATTACCCAGCTGAATATGGAACTTGGAGAACGTGTTCTGGGTAGTGGTTTTTCACAGGGTACAAATATTATGACTGTTTCCGATCTTAATAATATTGAAGCAGTTGTAGACGTTGATGAAAATGATGTTGTACTTATTTCAGTTGGCGATACTGCCAGGGTAAAAGTTGATGCATTCGGCGACAGAGAATTCAGAGGATTAGTAAAACAAATCGGTAACAGTGCACAATCTACCGGTACAGGAACGCAGGACCAGGTAGTAAACTTTGAAGTAAAGATTAAGTTAATTGATACTGACCCTAATCTAAGGCCGGGAATGTCCTGTAACGCAAAAATTGAAACAGCAAGAATTAAAGATGTTCTTAGTGTGCCGATTCAGAGTGTAACTGCAAGGACAGGTGGAGGCAATATGATGGGCGCCGGTAATAAACCGGAGGAAGAAGGTGCTCCTGTTAAGAAAAAAGAAAGCTCCAAACCACAGGAATTAGTATTTGCAGTAAAAGATGGAAAAGCCAAAACTATGAATGTAACAACCGGAATAAGCGATGATAATTATATCCAGGTCAAAACCGGCTTAAAGGGTGATGAAGAAGTTGTTACCGGAAGTTACAGAGCAATTTCAAGAGAACTTAAAAACGGCAGCACTGTTAGAGTGGAAAACAGGGGCAAAGCTTCTAAATCAGAAAAAAAATAAACGGAATTAAAAAAGATGAACATAATTAACATTGAACACATTGCTAAAATATATGAGGTTGGTTCGGAACAGGTTCATGCTTTGCGGGATGTATCTTTAAAGATCGACAAGAATGAATACCTTGCTATTATGGGGCCTTCCGGTTCCGGCAAATCTACATTGATGAATATGCTTGGTTGTCTCGATACCCCTACTTCCGGTAAATATGATTTTACAGGGCGCAGCGTAAGTGAAATGACTGATAATGAACTTGCGCAGATTAGAAATAAAGAAATCGGCTTTGTATTCCAGACATTCAACCTGTTGTCACGATCAAATGCGATACATAACGTAGAATTGCCTTTGATTTATGCAGGCATTCCCTCATCCGAAAGACGTGAAAGAGCTGAAGAGGCTCTTATTGATGTCGGTCTGAAAGACAGGATGGACCATAAACCTAACGAACTTTCAGGTGGGCAGAGACAGAGAGTAGCGGTTGCCCGTGCAATTGTTACCCGGCCATCAATTATTCTGGCAGATGAACCTACAGGTAACCTCGATTCAAAAACTGGTGAAGAGATAATGATTCTCTTTAACGAAATTTATGAAAAAGGTAATACCATAATCCTGGTTACTCACGAAGAATATATTGCAGAACACGCTGCAAGAATTGTAAGATTAAAAGATGGTTTAGTTGAATCTGATAAACCTGTAGAAAAAAGATTTATTCCAAAGCCGAGAGTAGCTGCGGTTTAATTCTTTTCTAAACGTGTAAAAACTTTAAAATTTAAAGAGAGAAAAATGGAAACAATTTTATTTGAATTAAAAGAAGGCCTGCTTATTGCATTAAGAGCAATCCGCTCCAATAAGGTAAGATCGATTCTGACAATGCTCGGTATTGTAATAGGCATTACCTCTGTTGTATTAATGACAACAGCGATAAAAGGGATTAATAATTCCTTTGAAAAGGGTATTAGTTCCCTGGGAACGGATGTTCTTTATATAAGCAAATGGGCGTGGTTCAACAATACAGAATGGTGGAAGATAAGGAACCGTAAAAACATTACGATGGAAGATTATGAGAAGTTTAAGGAATTTGCAAAAGATCCGATTGCAGTTGCCCCGGTAGTTAACAGCAGGAAGAGTGTAAAATATAACGACAGAACCGTTGATAACGTGTTCCTTACCGGCTCAAATGCCGATTATGTAAAGACTACTAACTTCACGTTTGACCTTGGACGCTTTTACTCAGAAAATGAAGGAAAAGCCTCAAGAAATGTTGCTGTGCTGGGAAGCGAAATTGCCAAAAATCTTTTCCCGAGAGGAGATGCATTAGATAAAGAAATAAAAATTGGTAATGAGAATTTTAAAGTTGTTGGTGTACTTACTGAACAAGGTAGTTTTATACTCGGTCCGTTTAATCCTGATAACCAGGTGTTTATACCTATAGGATGTGTATTCAAATATTTTATGAGCCGCCACAGTAATTCAATCACAATTAATGTGCGGGCATCAAGCCCGGCAACCGTTGCAGCTACAAAAGATGAAGCAAATGGTGTGATGAGAAAAGTAAGGGGACTGAAATATGACGAAGAAGACGATTTTTCAATAAACCAGCAGGAAGCACTTATGCAGAACTTTAATTCTGTCGTCGGTGTAATTCAGATTGCAGGTTTATTTATCACCGGACTTTCATTATTCGTTGGCGCAATAGGAATTATGAATATTATGTTTGTGTCTGTACGTGAAAGAACAAAAGAAATTGGATTAAGAAAGGCAATTGGCGCAAAACGAAGGACTATTCTCGGACAGTTTATCCTGGAATCTTCCGTAATATGTTTGATGGGAGGATTTGTCGGGCTTATACTTGCAATTATTCTTAGTATGATAGTCAACCAGTTTATACCTACTTCTGTGGAATACAGCGCCGTTGTTATAGCAATAATTGTTTCATTAATAACCGGGGTTGCTGCTGGGTTTGCACCTGCATATACTGCCGCTAAAATGGATCCGGTTGAAGCTTTGAGGTATGAGTAATGAAATTAAACCAGATCTTTTCGATGTCGATGCAGTCTATTCAGAATAACAAGCTTAGAACTATGTTAACGGTTCTGGGAGTTGTTGTGGGGATTTTTTCAATAATTGTAATTATGACAATTATTACCATGCTTCAGAAAAGTATTGAAAACGGTGTTGCTCAGTTGAACAAAAATACTTTCCAGATTCAGAAATATCCACAAAACGGAGGCGGAGGACCAGGCTGGAGAGATAAATTTAGAAACAGAAAAGATCTTACACTGGAAGAATATTACAGGCTCGAAGAGAATATGAAAGATAAAGTCCTCTATATGGGAGCTGAACAGTGGCACGGTGGAGTTATTATTAAATACGGCAACATCGAAACAAATCCTAATATTCAGTTAGCCGGTGAGACACTCGGCGGTGTAAAAACTAATAACTGGAATGTTGAATATGGTCGTGACTTTAGGCAAAACGATGTCGACCGCGCGAATAGTGTCTGCATAATAGGGCAGGATGTTGTCGATAAATTATTTGCAAGCATAAATCCAATCGGGCAGACAGTAAAAGTTGACGGACGGCCGATGAGAGTAATCGGGGTGCTTGAAAAACAACCCCAGATGTTCGGTAACAGCCGAGATAATTATGTAATTACTCCTATCACTACTTTCCAGTCAATGTACGGAAAATACAGTTACAGTGTAAACATTATGGTGATGTCTAAATCGAAAGAAGATTACAACGATGTTATAGAATCTGCGATTGGATACCTGAGAACTATCAGGAAAAATCAACCGGGCAAAGACAACGATTTTGAAATTTTCAGCAATGAAACAGTAATGAACCAGATAAACGGCATTACATCCGGTGTAAAAATCGGTGCCATGGTTGTATCAATTATTGCGTTGCTTGCTGCAGGTGTTGGTATAATGAATATTATGCTGGTTTCGGTAACTGAAAGGACACGTGAAATTGGAATCAGGAAAGCAATAGGTGCTAAAAAACAATATATACTTTACCAGTTTCTGATTGAAGCAATTTTGCTTTGCGTATTCGGAGGAATGCTGGGGATAATGCTTGGCGTGGGAATAGGAAATATTGCCGGGGGATTGATAAATGCTCAATCTGCAATTCCTTATGATTGGGTAGCAATCGGATTGTCTTTATGTGTTTTTGTTGGAGTTGCATTCGGAACATATCCGGCGTACAAAGCTTCAAATCTTGATCCGATTGAAGCATTGAGATATGAATAAATTATTGAGATAAGCAATTATTATAAAAATACCCACCAACTATTGGCGGGTATTTTTGTTTAATCTTCGTTATCTTATCTATAGAATTAAATCATTTGTGGAATAGATTATTCCTGTAAATAATCTTTTAGGGGATCTGCAATTATGAATATCCTGGAAATTATCGCTCAGTCCATTCAATCCATAAAATCCAACAAACTCAGAACATTACTTACTATGCTTGGTATAGTGGTTGGCATTTTTTCAATAATTGTAATTATGACGATTATTACAATGTTACAGACTACTATTGATAACGGAATTTCATTCCTCAGCAAAAACAGTTTCCAGATCCAAAAATACCCCGCGATCAACACGGGCGGACATAACGCTCGTCTACAATACAGGAACAGGAAAGATATAACTCTTGATGAATTTTACAGGCTTCAAGGTTTATTAAAAGACGCTAAATATATGGGAGCAGATAAGGCACGAGGCGGTATAGTTGTAAAATATGGTAACAAAGAAACCAATCCTAATATTAACATAAGTGGGATTACAGCCGGTGTAATGAGAACAGCAAACCTTACAATTGACACCGGTAGAGAGATTAATCAGAACGATGTTGATTATTCTGCTGATGTCTGCTTGCTGGGGCCGGATGTTGTTGAAAAGCTTTTCCCGAGTATCAATCCAGTCGGGCAAACAGTTGCTGTAAGCGGTAAACGCTTACGTGTAATTGGAGTCTTTGGTAAACGCCCGGAATTTTTCGGTCAGAGTTTTGATAATTACCTGGCAATCCCGATTTCAACTTTTCACTCTATGTACGGCGGCAAAAACAGCAGCGTAGATATTACAATTATGTCTTACAGCGATGAAGATTATGACAGGCTGATAGAATCAACAATTGGTTATATGAGAACAATAAGAAAAGTTCCTCCGGGTAAGGAAAATGATTTTGAAATTTTCAGCAACGAGTCCATTATTGGCCAGATTGCAGATATAACCGGCGGAGTTAAAATCGGGGCAATGGTAGTTTCAGTAATAGCTTTACTCGCAGCAGGTATTGGCATAATGAATATTATGCTGGTTTCAGTTACTGAAAGAACAAGAGAAATTGGAATTAGAAAAGCTGTGGGCGCCAAGAAGAAAAATATTCTTTACCAGTTTCTTGTTGAAGCAATCTTTCTTTGTATAATTGGAGGAATTGTCGGAATTTTCCTCGGAATAGGTATTGGAAATATGGCGGGAACTTTCCTTAACGCAGATACGGCAATTCCATATGACTGGGTTGCAATAGGACTCGGACTTTGTGTTTTTGTCGGCGTTCTTTTTGGTACATACCCGGCTTACAAAGCAGCGAATCTTGATCCTATTGAAGCGCTGCATTACGAATAAAATTTTTATCAGGTAAAATCAGTATTGACCTTCCCGGCTTACAAAGCCGAAAACCTCGATCCTATAGTAGCGCCCGGGTATGAATAATTTGTCAAAATTAAACCTTTAATAAATTATTATTGTCTAACTCCGGTTAACTGTTATTCATCACTTTTTTGTTTGAAGTGAAAAACATTTCTATTATTTTAAGCACTAATTTGAAAACCACAGGGGTAATACAGGGCTGCTAAATGAAACTTTTCGAAATTCTTCAGATATCCTACCAATCAATTAAAGGAAACAGACTAAGAACATTATTAACTGTTCTGGGTGTAGTAGTCGGTATATTTTCCATTATTGTAATAATGACCATTATCACAATGCTCCAGGCAAGTATAGAAGGCGGTTTGTCTGATCTTGCGCAGGACACTTTCCAGGTTCAGAAATATCCTGCATTCAGAGTAGGCGGACACCGTGACAGGAATAAATACAGGAACAGGCACGATATTACACTGGAAGAGTACAAAAGATTGAAAGATTTGCTGAACGGAGCCGAAGAAGTTGCTGCTGAACAAAGGCACGGCGGAAAAGTTGTTAAATACGGAAGTGTTGAAACCAATCCGAATATAAGAGTGTACGGGGAAACAGTCGGCGGATTAAAAACCAATAACTGGATTCCCGCTTACGGTAGAGGATTAAGGCCTAATGATGTAGAAAATTCCGGGTACGTTTGTGTGCTGGGAAAAGATGTGGTTGATAAACTTTTCCCGAGCCTGAATCCCGTTGGCCAAACTGTAAAAGTTGACGGACATCCGTTAAGAGTTATTGGCGTGCTGGAACCAAGACCGGCTATGTTTGGAGACAGTCAGGATAACCTTGTTGTTATGCCAATTACAACTTTCCAGTCTTTTTACGGAAAGTACCATACAAGCGTAAACATAATGGTTATGGCAAAGAGCAAAGATGATTATCCCCGGTTAATTGAATCAACAATTGGTTATTTAAGAACGATAAGAAAAGTTGCTCCC
Source organism: uncultured Bacteroidota bacterium (assembly GCA_963783855.1). GTDB lineage: Bacteria > Bacteroidota > Ignavibacteria > Ignavibacteriales > Ignavibacteriaceae > JAKAGZ01. The sequence goes on along the minus strand of CAWAPE010000004.1, from coordinate 22,256 downwards.
GGTGACGAAAACGATTTTGAAATTTTCAGCAACGAATCTTTAATAGGACAGATTAACGGAATTACCGGCGGAATTAAAATAGGGGCGCTTGTTGTCTCAATTATTGCGCTGCTTGCCGCGGGCGTTGGTATTATGAATATTATGCTCGTCTCGGTTACTGAAAGAACGAGAGAAATTGGAATTCGAAAAGCCGTTGGCGCAAAAAGAAAAAATATTCTCACACAGTTTCTTATTGAAGCAATTGCGCTATGTCTCGTCGGTGGTGTAATTGGTATTTTACTGGGCGTAGGGATAGGAAATTTTGCGGGAAGTTTTCTAAATGCCAAATCCGCAATACCCTATGACTGGGTCGCAATAGGTCTCGGCCTTTGTGTTTTTGTCGGAGTCGTCTTCGGAACATATCCTGCTTACAAAGCCGCAAATATGGACCCGATTGAAGCGCTTAGACACGAATAAGAAAATAAATAAAATTTTAAGATTCCCCGCATAGATTTTAAGTGTCTCGCGGGGATTTTTTATCTGTTTAGAAAAAACTTTTAGAAAGTTATTTTAGAGTTTCCGGCCAGTAAACAATAGCATCTTTTAATTTTTGTGAGTTCTCATCCAGTGTTGTAATTGTCTTGTGCAGTATCTCAACATCCGACTCTTCAAAATAAGTGTATTTGCAATTAGGACAGATCCACGCGGGCACTTCTTTAAATACTAACTCATAACCGACGCGTTTAATTGTGAATGGGGTAAATTTTCTTTCTGTATCATTATAACACTTTATACAGACCATATATCCTCCCGGTTTCTGAAATCAGAACTCCACTTTTCATCAGAAGGAATGTAGGTAGTAATAATCATCAGGTAAAAATCGGTTGGTATGCATACAACATGAAGGACTCGTTTGCCGGAACTCTGACCTGAAATAAGAACAGTATGTCCGCGGTCATCATAGGGGTAGTCTTCAATTATTTCCCCGTTTTCAATCGTGTTTCTTACTTCTGCGGGTCCAATCATTCTATCGGGGCTGGTAGACTGCGTAAGTGCGTGCGGGGAATAGAGAATCCTCTTTTTTGCTGCTTCCCGTATTTTCTCAATCATATAAACTTTCTAAAGTTTTAGGCTTAAATTTGTCATTCAAAAATAACAAAATTAGCACGATTTTCTATGTAAAAATTCTGTAGATTTTGGGCAAATTCCGAACTTTTTAGATATTATCTTTATGATATGAAATATTATCCGGAATCTGGAATTCTACTCAAAGAAATATAAAAACATATAACCGGCGGCGTTTGAATTTCAAAACAAAAATCTCATTTATAATTTTAGCTTTGTTCTGCCTGCAGATCGGAGTTTCTGCACAATCAAAGTACTACCTGGAAAATGTTTCGGACACGCTCTCAATTAATTTCAACAATAATTATAATATTTCCGCCATATCAATTATCCCGTTTTCTGAAAACATTACACTTGAGGGAAAACATTTATCAAAAAAAGATTATAAAATTTCGTATTCTAAAGGGGAGTTTTCTCTTTCTGATTCTTTAAAATATTCCGCTTTTGATACGTTGATAATTTCCTACCAGACAATTCGTCTGTCGTTAAAAAAAGAATATAAATTAAGATCTCTCGTTACACGCTACGATGAGGAAACTAAAGACACTATAAAAGTTGTAAAAAAAGAAAGCGGGAGGTTTACTGCGGAATCTATTTTCGGAAGCGGAATTGAAAGAAGCGGAACTCTGGTGCGCGGATTTACAATCGGTACAAACAAAGATTTTTCTTTGAACAGCGGATTCAGGCTTCAGCTTTCCGGCAGGCTTTCCGATGAAATTGAACTTGTAGCCGCACTGACTGATGAAAACACCCCGATACAACCAGAAGGCAACACGGAAAAACTTGATGAACTCGACAAGGTATTTATACAGATAAAACATCCGCGTGCAACCGGAACTTTTGGTGATTATTATCTAAATAAACGGATTGGCGAATTCGGTGTGATAAACAGGAAACTGCAGGGACTGATGGGTGAATATAATTACGCTGACCAAAGCGCATATTTTTCTCTCGCAAGTTCAAAAGGACAGTTTAACACTAATAAATTCTCGGGACAGGATGGTGTGCAGGGCCCGTACAGGTTATCGGGGAAAAACGGCGAGCCGGATATTATAATTATAGCGGGTACTGAAAAAGTTTATGTTGACGGTGTTGAAATGAAAAGAGGCGAAAGAAATGATTATGTGATTGAATATTCAAATGCGGAAATTACTTTTACCCCGAACAGGTTAATTACTTCCGCCAGCAGAATCTCAGTAGATTTTGAATACACAGACAGGCGTTACCAGAGAAATTTTTTAGCAGCCGGTGTGGAATCGAGATTGTTCAATGATAAATTCGGAATAAAATTTCAGTACATGAGAGAAGGCGATGATGAAAATTCCCCGATTGATATTTCGCTTTCACAACAGGATATGAATATCCTGAAGAACGCAGGGGATGACAGGAATAAAGCAACAAAAAGCGGCGTGTCGCTTGCTCCTCCTGATTCAGCAACTGGAAAAATCCAGGGAATTTATACTAAAGTTGATACGCTTATTAACGGGAATAATTATACTTATTATAAATATAATCCCGGCGATTCAACTGCCCTTTACAATGTTTCATTCAGTTTTGTAGGAGGAGGAAACGGCGATTATTCAAAAGAGAGTCTCGGAAATTATACGTGGGTAGGTATCGGGCAGGGAAGCTATTCGCCTGTTATTTTTCTGCCTTTGCCGGAGTTAAAACAATTCGGAAATCTTGTCCTAGATTTCACACCTAACGATGATATAAGCATCAGTTTTGAATTTGCAGGAAGTTTGTGGGATAAAAACAGGTTCTCAACTAAAGATAACAACGATAATTTTGGAGCGGCAACAAGTTTAAATCTTCAGGTTAATCCGCAGAAAATTTCTCTCGGCAGCGTAAATCTGGGAAAAGCGGGACTTTCCTACAAAGACAGGTTTATTCAAAGTCGCTTTACAACTCTCGATCGTTTTAACCAGGTTGAGTTTGACAGGTACTACAATATCACCGATCCAAATCAAAGTGTGGACGAACACCTGCGGGAATTAAAACTTGATTACCAGCCGGTTGAAAATATGAAAATAAATTCATCTTTCGGATTTTTGAGTCGCGGCGAGCAATTTAAATCAGACAGATATAATAATACACTGGAATGGACAGACAACAAAACTTACGGACTTAATTACAACTTCGATTATGTTTATTCGCGGAATACTGCAATTAAAAGTAACTGGATAAGACAAAACGGAAACGCTTATTATTATATTGGCAAATTTAAACCGGGTGTGGATTTTCTTGCTGAGAATAAAGAAGAAAATAATTTATCTGCAGATTCTCTGCTTTCAAGCAGTCTAAAATATTATGAAATCAGCCCGTTTGTTTCTGTAGTCGGACTAAGCGGGTTTAATATATCTTTAAAATATTCATTGCGAAATGATTACCTGCCTTTAAATGGAATAATGTTAAAACAGGCATGGTCCCAGACTAAATCACTTGATGTAGCATATAACGGAAGCAGATCGGTAAACTCAACATTAAGTGTTACGCTGAGGGATAAAAATTATACACAGACTTTTAAAAAGCAGGGATACCTGAATAATGAAACAATTCTTATTCGTTCGAGAACAAACCTGAAATTATGGGACCCTGTTCTGAACGGAAATATCTTTTATGAAGTTTCAACTCAAAAGTCAGCAAAATTGCAGAAGGTATTTGTAAGAGTACAGGCAGGAACGGGAAATTATAAATACCTTGGTGATCTTAATCACAACGGTATAGCAGACGAAAATGAATTTGCACCGACTCTTTATGAAGGTGATTATATTGAAATAACAGTTCCCACAGAGCAATTATTCCCTGTAATCAATCTGAAAATAAGTACAAACTGGCGGATAAACTTCGGAGAAATATTTGATAAAGAATCTCTGCTTGGTAAAATATTAACGCCTGTTTCAACGGAAACATTCTGGCGAGTTGAAGAAAACAGCAGGGAGGAGGATTTTAAGAAAATATATCTTTTACATTTCTCTGATTTTCAAAACGAACAGAAGACGATAAGCGGTTCAAATTATTTTCAGCAGGATCTTTTCCTTTTTGAAAACAGCAACGATTTTTCACTCCGCTTTAGATTTTCACAAACCAAAAGTCTCAACCAGTTTAATGACGGACCTGTGAGAACTTATAACCGTGAACGAAGTGTAAGACTTAGAATCAGGTTAGTTCCGGAAATTTCAAATCAGACTGATTTTGTGAATAAAAATGATAATCTTACTACAAATCCACTGTCAGCTTCAAACAGACGAAGGCTTGTAACGAGCAATTCTGTAAAAACAGAATTTTCATACAGGCCGCAAAATAATGTTGAAGTTGGTTTTGCAATTAAAGTCGGCAGGAGCACAGATAATTTCCCGGCAGTGCCTACTGTTCTCGATCTTAATTCTGAATTATTGAGAATGAATCTTTCTTTTGCAGGCTCCGGCAGGTTGAGAGTTGAAATACAAAGAGACGAACTGAACGGAAACGATAACGGAAATGTATTACCTTTTGAAATCACCGAGGGAAATCTTGTTGGCAAAAATTATTACTGGAGAGTAAATTTCGATTACAGGATCGGGGCGAATTTACAATCAACTCTTGGTTACAATGGCAGATGGCAGGGAAGCGGGAAAGTTATTCATACGATGACCGCAGAATTCAGAGCATATTTTTAGGACAAATAATATGGAAATAAAATCAAATTTAATTGAAGCTCACATATTCAGGGAAAAGAAAAACGGAATTGAATTTCTTCTGTTGAAAAGAGCAGAAGATCAAATTTATCCCGGATTATGGCAGATGGTTTCCGGTAAAATTGATGCGAACGAGCCGGCATTCAAAACAGCTCTCAGGGAAATCAAGGAAGAAACAGGGCTAATTCCTGAAAAATTCTGGGTGGCGCCGAATGTAAATTCATTTTACTCGCCCGATGGAGATTATATCTCAATGCTCCCGGTTTTTGCCGCAAAAGTTTCAGAAAATGCTTCGGTCATAATCAGCATTGAACACTCTGATTACAGATGGGCTGAGCCGGAGGAGGCCAAAAAACTGCTGGCGTGGCCTGGACAGAGAAAATCGGTTGATGTAATTACAGAGTATTTCACAAAGGAAATTAGTTTCCTTGAATTCGTTGAAATTATGCTTTAATTATCATTTTACTTATTTTTAAAGTTCTAATCTATCAGTTAAACAGGAGAGAATTTTGGGTTTACTAGTTGTAGGTTCACTTGGTCTTGATACTGTAGAAACACCTTTTGACAAGGTGGAAAACGCTCTCGGTGGCTCAGCTGTTTACATTTCTTTATCCTCAAGTTATTTCACCGGTCCAACATACATGGTTGGCGTGGTTGGGGATGATTTTCCTAAAAAGTATATCAATCTTCTTGAAGATCACAACATAGATCTTGAAGGCCTGCAGGTTGTTGAAGGAGGAAAAACTTTCCGCTGGTCAGGTAAATATCATTATGATCTGAATGTGCGCGATACACTGTTAACTGAACTGAATGTTTTTGAATCTTTCGATCCTGTTATTCCCGATAAATTTAAAAAATCAAAATTTGTAATTCTCGGAAACATCGATCCTGTTTTGCAGATCAGGGTACTGGACCAGATGGACGATCCGAATTTTGTTGTATGCGATACAATGAATTACTGGATTGAAGGAAAGCGTGAAGAATTACTGAAGCTGTTAAAAAGAGTGAATGTATTAATTATTAATGATTCGGAAGCACGCCTGTTAGCGCACGAACCGAATTTAATTAAGGCAGCAAGACAAATTCGCGAACTCGGTCCTGAATTTCTGATTATTAAAAAAGGCGAACACGGTGCTTTATTGTTTGCAGAAGATACAGTATTCTCTGCGCCCGCATATCCACTCGAAATGATTTATGATCCAACCGGAGCAGGTGATAGTTTTGCCGGAGGGTTTATCGGTTACCTGCATAAGACCCAGGATTTAAGCGTAGAAAATATGAAAAAAGCGGTCGTTTACGGCTCTTCTCTTGCATCTTTCTGTGTCGAAAAATTCAGTACAAAGGGACTTGAAGAACTGGATTACCTGAGAGTTCACGATCGTTACAGAGAATTTCTTAATCTTTCCAAATTTGATGAATAGTAAAGAATACTTCTCAGTAGACTTTAAACAACGATAAACTGATTTTCCTCGATCAAACAAAACTACCCCTGCAGGAAAATTACATCGAAACTGATGATTACGGGAGAATTGCGGAAGCGATAGAAAAACTTGAAGTCAGGGGCGCTCCGCTTATCGGAATTATTGCTGCATATGGAATTGCTCTGTCAGTTAAAGATATTCCGGAAACGGGAGTTGAAGAGCAATTCAAAAAAGCATATCAAAGAATTTTTAAAACACGTCCTACTGCCGTTAATTTGTTTTTTGCGTTAAATGAAATGCAGAAAGTATTTGACAAATCAACCAACAACAGAAAAAATATTTATAATTTGCTTCTTGAAAAAGCCAAGGAAATTCATCGCGAAGATATAGAGAAGTGTGCGGCTATCGGGAAAAATGGTCTGGCAATATTCAAAAAGAAATCTTCAATACTTACACATTGCAATACCGGCAAACTGGCAACAGGCGGAGATGGTACGGCATTCAGCGTAATTAAAACGGGATTTCTAAGCGGACTCGTAGAACACGTTTATGCAGATGAAACCAGGCCGCTGTTGCAAGGTTCGCGATTAACATCATTTGAACTTGAAAGATCCGGAATACCATTTTCAATTCAAACTGATTCTATGGCAGCATCATTAATGCAGCAAAATAAAATTGATTTTGTTATTACCGGAGCAGACAGAATTGCTTTGAACGGAGATTCAGCAAATAAAATTGGCACATACAATTTAGCCGTACTTTGCGCTCACCACGATATTCCATTTTATATAGCTGCTCCAACAACTACGATAGACCGTAAAATGGTTTCCGGTAAAGACATTGAAATTGAATACCGTGGCAAAGATGAGATATTAAATTTTAACGGTATACAGGTAGCACCAGAAAATTATTCCACGTATTCACCCGCTTTTGATGTAACTCCGTCTCATCTTATTACTGGAATAATTACAGAAGAAAAAGTTTTTTCTTTCCCATATAATTTTATTCAATGAGTGAAATAAAAAAAACTGAAGCCGTAGTTTTAAGTAAACTTAATTACGGAGACTCAAGTTTAATTGTTACTCTTTTTACAAAAGAGCAGGGGAAGATCTCGGCAATTGTGAAAGGTGCCAGAAGTCCAAAATCAAAAACCAGTCTGAAAATCGATCCATTAAATTATATTGAAATTGTCTATTACAATAAAGAATCCCGTGACCTTCAGATAATTTCATCCGCTGATTTAATGGAATATTATCCGTCTATAAAATCTGATCTTGATAAGTTAAAGTTTGCTCAATCTGTGCTTGAATTAGTCAAAAATCTTACTGTGGAGCACGAGCAACATGTAAGATTATTCAACGGAATAATAAGAATCTTTGAGTTGCTCGAAACATCAAATGAGAGACTTAATGTAATTTTTGCCCGTTTTTTTATGTTTTTCCTGGAGGAAATAGGCTATAGAGTTCACCTCGTGGATTGTTCGGTTTGCGGAAAAAAAGATCTTTTAGATAAGAATTTATCTTATAACTTTGCAGTTGGGCTTTTATGTGAGGACTGTAAAACAAATTACGCAGAATCTTTTGCATTAAATCAGGAACTTTTTAATTGCCTGGTTAGTCTAAGAACCAGCAAAAATCTTGATGATATTGGTAGCCAGACTGTAGATAATACATTGATATTTATGGAAAAATATTTGAAATACCATGTTGCAGATTTTAAAGGTATACAGTCACTCCAACTTTTTAAATAAAAATTCATTATTCAAGATGCAGATATGCAACAGAAAATTAGTTTAAATAATTCAGAGGGAATGATATGAAATCGAAAAAATTATTTGGTGCGCTTGCACTTCTTGCGGTAGGAATAATTTTTGGCGCAGTGCTTGTTTCAGGATTTGGATTGGTAAGACCGGGTATGGCAGATGTTAAAATGGGTGCGAGTAATCCCCCGGTAAATTTAGACGCGGATGCAACATCCTTCAGTAAAGCTTTTATAGAAGTAGCAGACAAAGTAACTCCACAGATAGTACAAATAGAAGTAGTCTCAGAAAGAGATCCCGGTAAAAACCCACACGGTGACTTTTTTAATTTCTTTCCGTTCAAAGATATGCCTAGAGAAGAAAAAGGCTCGGGTAGCGGAATTATAATTTCACCTGATGGTTATATTGTTACAAATAATCACGTTGTTGAAAACGCGACAAAAATTACAGTTGGTTTATCAGACAGAAGAACCTATGATGCAAAAGTTATCGGTACTGATCCTTTAACAGATCTTGCTGTAATAAAAATTGATGCAAACAATTTGCCGGCAGCATATCTTGGTGACTCGGATGCTCTTAAAGTTGGGCAATGGGTTATGGCAATTGGAAATCCGTTATCACTTACATCAACAGTTACAGCTGGAATTGTAAGTGCAAAGGGAAGAGGCCAGCTTGGTTTGATCAGAGACAGATACGGAGTTGAAAATTTTATACAGACAGATGCTGTTATTAATCCGGGAAACAGCGGCGGAGCGCTTGTTGATCTTTCCGGTGCCGTTGTTGGAATAAATTCTGCGATATCAGTTTCACCGAACGGTGGAAATACTTACATCGGTTATGGATTTGCGATTCCTGTTAATCTTGTAAAATCAGTTGTGAAAGATCTTATTGCTCACGGTAAAGTAACAAGAGGATATATAGGAATTGAAATCAGTGCAATTGATGATGCTATGGCAAAATCACTTGGACTCGATAAACCTATGGGAATAATGGTTCAGAAACTTGTTGATGGCGGATCTGCAAAATCAGCAGGTATTAAAGAAGGTGATGTGATTCTGGATGTTGATGGCAAAATAGTAAGCCAACCGAATGAACTACAATCTTACATCGCCGGAAAACCTGCGGGAACCAAGGTTACGCTTACGATTTTCAGAGACGGAAAAAAGATGGACAAGACGGTAACGCTTAAGGCAAGGGAAGAAAGTAAGAGTTCCGAACCTGTAGTTGATAAATCCAGTTCAAATGATGAAGGCGCATCAGCTGCTACTACGGCAACATTTGATCAGGTTGGACTAACAGTTAAGAATCTTACCTCACAGGAAAAGAAACAGTATAATGTTGAACATGGTGTGCTGATTACTGAAGTTAAGCCTTTAACCAGCGCAGATGATCAGGGATTGTCTCCTAATCTTGTAATTGTTGAAGCCAATAAGAGACAATTGAAAAATGTCAGCGAATTCAAAAATATAATAAAAGATAAAAGAGGTTCAGCTGTACTTATAAAAGTACAGGACTCCAAGGGTAATACGAGGTTTATTGGTCTTGAAGTACCTGAGAAAAGCAAATAATAAGAACCGCAAATTATATTCTATAAGCGCCCGAAGTATCGGGCGTTTTTTTTATATTTGCTGTGTTATTATTAACCGGAAAATTTATGATCAGATTTCTTACAGCAGGTGAATCACACGGGAAAGCACTTACTACAATTGTTGAGGGTTTTCCATCAAATTTTAAGATTGAAAATTCTTATATAAACTTTCACCTTAAGAGGAGACAGGCCGGTTACGGAAGGGGCGCACGAATGAAAATTGAGTCAGATTCCGCGGAAATTTTATCTGGGATCAGAAATGGGGAAACTCTCGGGTCTCCAATTTCATTTCTGATAAGAAATAAAGACTGGGAGAACTGGTCAGATGAAATGTCGTCTGGCAGGATCAAAAAAACAGGTAAAATTTCAATTCCGCGACCGGGACATGCTGATCTTGTAGGAATATCAAAATATAATTTCGATGATATCAGGAATTCTATAGAAAGATCGAGCGCAAGAGAGACTGCGGCAAGAGTTGCAGCCTGTACTGTTGCCAGAAAATTTCTTGAAGAATTCGGAATTTCTATTGGCAGTTATGTTGAAAGTATTGGTGGGGTATACAGCAAAAATAATTTTACAGAAAAATTATTGTTGAATAAGATTTCTGAAAACTTTAATGGGTGGAACCTTTCTGAAAAATCAGATAAAAGTGAAGTACGAGTTCTTGATAAGAAACAGGAATCAGGGATCATTTCTAAAATAAAATCTGCGAAGAAAAAAGGCGACACTCTTGGGGGAACTTTTATAACAGTTGCTACTGGTTTGCCGGTGGGACTCGGAAGCTTTGCTCACTACGATTCAAAACTTGATGCCGATATTGCTGCGGCAATAATGTCAATCAATGCTGTAAAAGCGGTCTCAATTGGAACAGGTTTTCAATCAGCAGAAATATTTGGTTCTGAATCTCACGATGAAATTATTCTAAAGGGAAATAACTTTTCCAGGAAAACCAACAGGGCAGGCGGAATAGAAGGAGGAATTTCAACCGGTTTGCCTGTGATCGTAAGAGGAGCGATGAAACCGATTGCAACTTTGATGAGCCCGATTCAGACGGTTGACCTTGCAACTATGAAAAGCATTAAAGCAAGAAGAGAGAGAAGTGATTTTGTTGCGGTGCCGGCCTGTGCAGTAGTTGCAGAGTCAATGCTTGCATGGGTAATTGCAAAACACTTTCTGAATAAGTTTGGCGGGGATTCAATAGAAGAGACAAAGGATAATTACAAAAATTATAATAAAAAATTAAATAACAGAATCAGAAAAAATTTTAAGAGATAGTTCTACTTATGCTGAAAATTAAAAATTTTATGTTCAACCTTTTCCAGGAAAACACTTACCTGGTGTGGTGTGATGAAACAAACGAATGTGCGGTTATTGATCCGGGTTGTTCTAATGAATCGGAAAATAACGAATTAAAAATATTTATTGAAGAAAATAATCTCGCGGTAAAATACCTGCTTAATACTCATTGCCACATAGATCACGTTCTCGGGAATAAATTTGTTTTAGATCTATATAACCCGGAATATCTAGTCCCTGAAAAAGACAAAATATTACTCGAACATTTTGATCGTCAGACAGAAATGATAAAAATGGAAGTAGAAAATCCACCAATTCCGGAAAAGTTTATTAATGAAAACACAGAAATAAAAATTGGTAATTTAATTCCTCAGTTTTTATTTACTCCGGGACATACACAGGGCGAAGTGTGTATATATTTTAAGAATGAAAAAGTATGCATTACAGGTGATGTCCTGTTTCAGAGAAGTATCGGGCGGTCAGATCTATGGGGTGGTGATTACGAGACACTGTTAAAGTCCATAGAAACTAAACTGATGACTCTTGAAGATGATGTAATTATTTATCCCGGCCATGGTAACAACAGTACAATTGGCGAGGAAAGGAAATATAATCCGTTTTTATCAGGAATTAACAAAATATGACCTTTCCGCATGTACTTTAAATTGATATAAAGCGCTTCTTTCGATATATTTGTTAAAATAAAAAAGACTTAAATTAACCCACTTTAGTATTGAATGAATAAAGAAACTGCCCAAAATAAATCCACATTAATTTACGTGCTGGTTTATTTCATCCTCTGGATTGTGCTGTTTGAATTTGTTCTGCCGGTCAACAATATTTTACCAAAACCGTCAATAGTCTGGCAATCATTTTCTGCTTTATGGGAAGATTATAATCTTCCGGTAAATTATCTGAATACAGTCTCATCCATTTATTTGTCAATTACTGCCGCATATTTTATTGTCCACCTTATTAGCCCGGTAATTCTAAATAAGAAAAATTTCCTGACTGATTTTATTCATTCGCTAAATTGGTTCTCTAATTTCCTGCCCGGAATTGTAATCGGAATGATGATAATATTCTGGTTCCCGGAATCAAATTACATCGAATTTATATTTGTCCTATTTACCTCGATTTCATCCTTCATAATTTTTCTTCAGAAAGAAATCAATAATGTTCCTTCTGAATACACGGATGCGGCAAGATCACTTGGCGTGTCTGAAAATAAAATCAACAAACAGGTAATATGGAAATCAATGCAGCCAGGTTTTTATAATCACATTATCGATCTCCATTTATATATCTGGCCTATGATTATAGCATTTGAATTTATTAAAGGCGGATATGGGCTCGGTAGTATTTTCAGGCTTGCGCTAAAGTACAGAGATCTTTCAGCACTATTTTCAACTTTTATAATAACAGGCTTAACCATTTACCTGGGAATAATAATTATCAGATTTTTCAAAAATAAATTTGCTTACCGGGGATAAATTGAGCGATAAGTTAACCCTAAATATTGAAAATATTACAAAGCATTTTACCGGACCTTCAGGGGCAAAGTTTAATGTCCTGGATAATATCTCTTTTAAAGTTGAGGAAGAAGGTTCAAAAGGAAATTTGATAAGTATTATAGCTTCATTTTCCAGCGGGAAATCTACTTTATTAAAAATTATTTCCGGATTGGAAACACCGGATGGCGGAACTGTAAAATTAAATGATAAAACTATTACTTCTCCCAACGGAGAAATTGCCTACATTCCTGAAAACCCTTCATCTTTTCCCTGGATGAATGTTGCAGATAATATCAATTTTGCCATGAGAAGTTCCGGGAAATTGAATTCAGTAAAAGAAATTGTTAGTGCTGTAGGACTTACAGGATATGAAAATCATTATCCTGATGATAAAAGTCTGGGATTCAGGTTCAGAATTTCTATTGCGCGGGCATTAGCCGCAGGCACTAAAGTAATTTTATTAGATGATCCTTTCAGAAGGATGAAGTCAATTACAAAAGATGAAATTTATGAGTTGATAAGAAAATTAATAAATGATTTCGGCATTACTTTTATTCTCTCAACTCCTAATATTACTGAAGCAGTTTATCTATCAAATAAGATTTTCCTGATGAAGAAAAATCCGGGTAAAATTATTGATGAAGTAAAACTCGATGCCGGAACTGCTACAGCAAGGGGATTGGACAGGCAGGAAAGATTTTTGTCGCTTAGAAAGGAAATAGAATCAAAATTTGTTTCCATTGGAGAAAGCCTACAGACAGAAGTACACTTCTAATTTTAAAATCAAGGAATACCAGATGCAGGATAAATTTAACGATCTGCAAAAAAGAAGAGAAAATGCTAAAGCAGGCGGCGGTCCCGCCAGAATTAAAAACCAGCACGATAAAGGTAAATTAACAGCAAGAGAAAGAATTGAGTTGCTGGTTGATGAAGGCAGCTTTGATGAAATTGATATGTTTGTAAAACATAGGGCGACTGACTTCGGGCTGGATAAAGTTCACTTTCCGGGTGACGGCGTTGTTACAGGCTTTGCAAAAATAGATGGCAGACCTGTAGCTCTTTTCAGTCAGGATTTTACAGTAATGGGCGGATCGCTTTCTGAAACCCACGCAGAAAAAATTATTAAGATTATGGAAAAAGCGATGAAGCTCGGAATTCCGGTAATCGGTCTTAATGATTCCGGGGGTGCGCGAATTCAGGAAGGGGTTGTGAGTCTTGGCGGCTATGCAGATATATTTTTGTTAAATACGCTTGCTTCTGGAGTTGTTCCGCAGATTTCTGCAGTATTGGGTCCATGTGCCGGGGGAGCCGTTTATTCTCCTGCAATCACTGATTTTATTTTTATGGTAAAAAACACAAGCCATATGTTTGTCACCGGTCCTAGTGTTGTAAAAACTGTTACTCACGAAGATGTAACATTCGAAGATCTTGGTGGTGCCGAAACTCACGCTACTAAAAGCGGCGTCGCTCATTTTATTTACGAAAATGAAATTGAAACTTTGTTGAATATCAGGAAATTAATGAGTTTCCTTCCATTAAATTACATGGATAAACCTCTGGAAACTCCTTTTGATGAATCTAATCTTAAGCCAATTCCTGAACTTGATAAGATAGTGCCTGACAGTCCTAATAAACCATATGATATGAAAGAGATAATTCACCTTCTGGTAGATGAAAGTGAATTTCTGGAAGTACACGAGGAGTATGCACCAAATATTATTGTAGGTTTCGGTAGAGTAGGCGGAATGTCTATTGGAATTATTGCTAATCAGCCAGCGGTGCTTGCAGGTGTTTTGGATATTAACGCATCAGTTAAGGGCGCAAGGTTTGTAAGATTTTGTGATGCCTTTAATATTCCTCTTCTGGTTCTTGAAGATGTTCCGGGATTTTTACCGGGAACTGAGCAGGAGTGGGGAGGTATTATCAGGCACGGATCAAAATTACTTTTTGCTTTCTGCGAAGCTACAGTTCCTAAAGTTACTGTAATTACCCGTAAAGCTTACGGTGGCGCATACGATGTGATGAATTCAAAACACATTCGTGGTGATTTTAATTATGCCTGGCCCTCAGCTGAAATTGCAGTAATGGGACCAAAAGGAGCTGTTGAAATTATTTTCAAAAAGGAAATTTCAAATTCTAAAGATCCTCAGAAGGAAACAGAGAAAAAACTGGAAGAGTATATTGAAAAATTTGCGAATCCTTATATTGCAGCTGAAAGAGGATATGTGGATGATGTTATTCTGCCAAAAGATACAAAAATCAAACTTGTTAGTGCTTTCAAACTATTAAAGACAAAAGTAGATAAAAACCCTAAAAAGAAGCATACTAATATACCATTATAAAATATGCTGTCATTTTATAGCCTTATAAAACAAGGGGTTAACTCAATTAGCTGATTATTTACTTGATAAAAGGAAAACTAAATCTTATATTCGCAAATATTAAAAGGGTCGGAGACTGAATGATCAAAAAAGCCTTACTGTTAGTCACTATTTCAATCTTTTCAATTTCTTTTTTCTCATGTAGTCCCAATAAAGAAATTGTAAAAGACGAAAATGTTAAACCCAACCAGGTAGTTGAAAAACCAGGTATTGTTTCTGAAATGTTAGAGCAGGCCAGACAATATTATGTTGCAGCCCTGGGAAAACAGGAACTTAACAGTACTACTGAAACTGTGGCTAATTATGAATCTGCCCTTAAGATTATTAACAGCTTAAGCTATTACCCCGGTATTGAAGATAACCAGGCCTACCAGGAACTTGAAAACTCAATTCTTGAAGATTATAAAAATTATGTTGATGGATTAGCAGAACTTCCCACTGATATTTCTTTTGCTGCACTTGAAGAATGGATGGGAAAAACAGTCCCGGAAATTCAGATGGAAGACGGAGTAAAAGAAAAAGACCTTACTGAAAATGATGAATCAGAAGTTATTCCATCAGAAATTCCATTGGAAGTTAATCCAATAGTTAAACAATGGATTGAATATTACACAGGACGTGGCAGAGATTACATGCGGGTCTGGATGGAAAGATCCGGCCGGTATTTCCCGATGATTACCAAAATTTTTGACGAAGAAGGAATTCCTAAACAGCTGGCTTACCTGAGTATGGTTGAAAGCGGACTAAATCCATCAGCAAGATCATGGGCTAGTGCAGTAGGTATGTGGCAGTTTGTAAAAGCAACCGGAAGAATGTACGGGCTGAAATCAGATTTCTTCTGGGATGACAGAAGAGATCCTGAGAAATCAACACTTGCAGCAGCACAGCATTTGAAAGATCTTTATAACGATCTTGGTGACTGGTACCTGGTACTTGCAGCTTATAATGCCGGAGAAGGTAGGATTACCCGGGCTATTAGAAGATCGGGTGGAACCACATTCTGGGGAATAAGAAGATATCTACCCAGAGAAACAAGAAGCTATGTTCCTCAATATATAGCTGTCTGTCTTGTCGGTATGAATCCTGAGAAATACGGATTTAATGATATTGACTACGATAAACCCTTTGAATATGATTTCTGTACAGTAAACGATGCAGTTGATTTAAATTACCTTGCGCAATCGGCAGGTATTGATGTTGAAACTTTGCAGGAAATGAATCCGGAACTTACTCAGATGTCTACTCCTGGAAATTATCCAAATGGATTTCAATTAAAAGTTCCAAAAGGAACAATTGAGAAATTTACAGCAAGCCTCGTAAATATTCCTAAAAGTGCTCGTCGAAGTTATCTGGTTCATACAGTCAGGCGTGGCGAAACATTATCGGGTATTGCATACAGGTATGGAGTAAGACTTTCAGAATTGGCAGAGGCAAATAAAATATCAGTTAAATCAAGACTATACATTGGCGTAAAACTAAAAATTCCGGCACTTGAAAAGGTTTCCTCAAATAATTACGCATATAATACAAATGTTGAAACGGCAAGTGAAAATAGCTCGGATGATTCTGATACAGAAACTGCTACAGATCCTGAATCTAATAAATATGTATCCCCATATCTCGCATTGAATAATTCAGATTCAACCGGCAGCGGTACAGAAAACCAGGTTTCTACCGAAAAAATTGCTTCTGTTGATGAAGATGCTTCTGAACAAATTATAATTCCTAAAGGTAGCGTAGAAGTTCCTTACCACGTGAAGAAAAATGAAAACCTGCTGGCAATTGCCAGGTTATTTGATGTAAGAGTGAGTGATATCAGGAACTGGAATAATATTCCCTATACTAAAGTAATTACTGTCGGACAGAAACTGAGCATTTATGTTCCTGATGCGAAAAAAGATTTTTATGCAAGCCTCGATAACCAATCAGAAATAGAAAAAACAGTAACGAGTAATGCTTCTTCAAAGACATCAAACGAATGGGTTTATCATAAAATAAGGAGAGGCGAAAACCTTAGCTACATTGCAGCAAAATACCATGTTGATATTAATTCATTACAGGAATGGAATAATTTATCAGGATCCAGGATTTACATTGGCAAAAGATTAAAAATACTTGTTGATAATTCATCCACGCATATTGCATCAAATGATGTATCAACAACCAAATCAGATGTATTTAATTATAAAATTAAATCAGGTGATACAATCAGCCAGCTTGCCGAAAAATTTGGTGTACCTTCTGCAAAAATTAAAAAATGGAATGGTTTGGAAAGCAGCAGGTTATATGCCGGCAAAATTTTAAAAATTTATGGAAATAGCCGGCAGCTTCATTAGGTGATAACACTTCAAAAATTAATGCAAACCTGAATTATTATAAAGTTAAAAGTGGCGATACAATTAGTGAAATAGCTGAAATGTACCATGTTTCTATTGCCAGCATTAAGAAATGGAATAATATGTGGAGCAATAAAATAATTGCCGGTAAAACATTAAAAATTTATTCAGATTCCGATATCAATGATATTCCCGATCATGTTTCATCAAAGGAATCGACAGGTAAAAACATACCTGAAGGAGCAAGGACTCACATCGTTACTTCAGGCGAGTCTCTTTATACAATTGCAAGGCAATACAATACAAGTATTAGAAAATTAAAAAAATTGAACAGTATGACCGGCAATAAAATTATTATTGGCCAGGAATTAATTGTTGAATAAAAGTTCGGAAATTATAAACTTAGGTAAGTCTAAAAGTTCTTTATTTTTTTAGTAATTATAAATTTGCAGGCCGTTAGGGGTGTTATCCCGTGTTTTCATTTTGGGATATCTGAGACAATACCCTCTAACCTGATCTGGGTAATTCCAGCGTAGGGAAACGGGCTAGAGACCTGATTAAGATTTTTAGCCGTTTTCTATGAAACGGCTTTTTTTATTTTAAAGGAGTTCATAAAATGAAAATCTTATTCAGTCTTTTCTTATTTCTTTCAATTCTGGTTTATGGTCAGGATAATTATCATGGCCGGGTAATTGACGGATTAACCAGAGAACCGTTAGTTGGTGCAAATATTTATCTGAATTCAAATAAACGGATTGGAACCATTACCGGCAAAGATGGTAAATTCACTCTTAAGAAAATAGCCCCAAATAGTGAAATAATAATAAGTTATATAGGCTATTCTAAAAAAATAGTTACCGTTAAATTTGAAAATCTGAAGGAATCAAATCTCATTAAGCTGACTCCTAAAATTATACCTTCTCAGAGCGTGCTTGTTGAAGGGAATCTAGGAAAAAAGGGAGTCACGCCACTGGCTTTTGATAAAATAAAAAGAAAAGAAATAGAAAATTCATATACTGATCAGGATATCCCTGAATTTCTTTCCACTTTACCATCAACAACATTTTATTCAGAAAACGGGAATGGACTAGGATACAATTATTTGAGCATTCGTGGTTTTGATCAGCGCAGAATTTCAGTATCGATTAATGGTATCCCACAAAATGATCCGGAAGATCATAATGTTTACTGGCTTGATTTTCCCGATCTTCTGGCAAGTACAGACCTTATCCAGGTTCAGCGTGGCGCCGGATCAGGAGTGACGGGTTACCCTGCAATTGGTGGTTCAATTAATATTATTACTTCAGCATTCTCAAATGAACCAAAACAAAATTTATCAACTTCTATTGGAAGTTTTAATACAAGGAAATATTCGGCTTCTTTTTCCAGCGGACTGATAGATAACAAATATTCAGTTTATGCTAAACTCTCAAGAACGCTAAGCAGTGGTTACAGGGAGGCAAGCTGGATAAAATTTAATTCATATCATTTGTCAGCTGTGCGTTATGATGAAAACTTAACCACACAGATCAATTTTTATGGCGGACCAATTTCAGATGGGCTTGCTTATACTGGTTTGCCAAAATTTGCTGTAAAAGACAGAAATCTTCGAACAGCAAATTATTCATACTGGGAAGCTAATAATAATCAATACACTTATACCTTAAAAAGACGCCCGGGTGAAATTGAAAATTTTTCACAGCCACACTATGAATTGTTAAATGAATTTCAGCTTAGTGATAAAATCACTATCAACTCAGCATTATTTCTTGTCACCGGTAACGGGTTTTTCGATTTTGATGGTTCGTGGGCTGATACAACATATTTGAGATTAACTGAAAATAATGGATTCCACCCGAAAGGGAATCCCGTTAATACATTAATCAGGGCACAGGTTGAAAATACACAATATGGATGGATACCGCGAATAAGTATTAAACATAATAATGGCGAATTAATACTTGGCGGGGAATTCAGAATTCATCGTTCAATACATTGGGGAGGGATTAGTTTCGCTGAAAATCTGCCTGCCGGAGTGACAAAAGATTACAGGTATTATTTTTATAAAGGTGGCAAAGATATTATTAACGGCTTTGTTCACGAGACATTTAATGTCAATGACAAACTCAACGTGCTTGGTGAGCTACAGCTCGCGTATCATAAATATAAATTATACGATGAGAAATACGGTAATACTAGTTTCAGTGTGAGCAATCTCTTTTTTAACCCCAGAATAGGAATCAATTACAAAATTACTCCGAAGCAGAATGTTTACCTTTCATATGCAAGAGTATCAAGAGAACCGAGACTTTCTAATTATTACAATGCTGATGAAGCAACCGGCGGCGCAACTCCGCAGTTTGAACTAAACCCTGATGACAGCTATAATTTTAAAAAGCCATTGGTAAAACCCGAGATAATGAACGATATAGAACTGGGAGCCTCGATTAATAAAAGGAACTTTTCAGCTTCTCTAAATCTTTTCTATATGATTTTTGACAACGAGATTGTAAAGAACGGCAAAGTTGATATTTATGGACAGCCAATAACAGGGAATGTTGCACGGACTCTTCACAGGGGGATTGAGCTTTCTGGAAATATGAAAATAATAGATGAGATTAGCTTTTATGCAAACGCAACTTACAGCAGGAATGAAATTAAAGAGGGGAAATATTTCCTTGGTGGTAATAAAGTGATTGATCTGAGCGGAAACAGGATTAGCGGATTTCCTGATTTTCTTACCAACTTTGGAATATCCTTCAACAACGATAATTTATTTTTACAATTAAATGGTAAATATGTAGGCAAATTTTATTCAGATAATTATGACGGAAATCTCAGCGAATATTTAGCTAAATATCCGGGATTCGTCAGTTACACAGATAATATTAATGATGCTTATTTTAATGCTGATATTATGATAAGTTATAAGAGTAAAACTATTTAATTCACTGGAACCTTCGAAAATATTTCTCCAGGTAAATAATCTTTTCGATAATCTTTATTCTGCAAATGCGATTGGGGGAGAGTTTTTCCCGGCTGCTGACAGAAATTTCCTGGCTGGAGTGGAACTGGGACTCTAAAAATTAAATTCTGAAAAACGATATAATATGAAGCGTTGTATTATCATAGCAAACGGTAAATCACCGAGAAAAAGTGTGATAGAATTCTTGGTAAAACAGGGATACGACACAATAATTTGTGCTGACGGCGGGGCGAACACTGCTTTAATGCTTGGTATAACTCCGAATTATATTATCGGTGATCTCGATTCGATTAAGGATGAAACTGCAAATTATTTCGCCTCAAAATCGAAAATCGTAAAAATTAAAAGACAAAACGATACAGATGTTGAAAAGTGTCTAAAATTTGCAATTAAAAAAGGAATTAAGGAAGCTGTTCTTGTTGGAGTAACAGGCGACCGACTGGATCATACATTCTGCAATCTTGGAATAATTCTTAAGTTTTACGATAAAATATCGCTAAGAATAATTGCCGAGAAATCACTCCTTTCTGCTCATTCGGGCACAGCCGAAATCCCGGTAAAGTTGGGCGAGATAATCTCACTCTATGGTTTTAGCGAAAAGACTAAGATTACTTCCACCGGACTAAAATACCAATTGAAAAATACTGCTCTTCCTTTCGGGATAAGAGAAAGCACCAGCAATGTAGCAACCAAGGAAATAATAAAACTAAAAATAAAAAATGGGATTGTATTTATTATAAGAGATTTCAACCTGGTAAAGAAAAATGGTCTCTTTTAGTACCGCGGATATAATTGTAATAGTCGGATTTCTTATCACTGTGGTCCTGATTGGATTTTATTCCGGTAAAGCTACAAGCAAAGATGCCGATGATTATCTGTTATCGGGAAGAAAAATTGGCCTGTTTTTATTTGTATTGACAAATGTTTCCGCCTGGTACGGAGGAATTCTTGGAGTAGGGGAATTTACTTATCGCTATGGATTGGCAAGCTGGTTTACTCAGGGATTTCCCTATTATATCTTTGCATTTCTGTTTGCGCTTTTATTTGCAAAAAAAATTCGCCAGGCTTCATTATTTACAATTCCGGATAAACTTTCAGATATCTATGGAAAAAAGGCAGGACTGATTTCGGCCGTGCTTGTATTCATTCTGGTCTCACCGGCACCTTACTTACTGATGACAGCCAGCCTGATTTCTTTAATCTTTAATATCAATATTTTTTACAGCCTTGCAATAAGCCTTATACTCTCTCTTTCATATTTATTTAAAGGTGGATTCAGGAGTAGTGTTTATACCGATTCTTTCCAGTTCTTCGTGATGTTTCTGGCCTTTATAATTATGTTCTATTTCTGCTATACCATGATCGGAGATGTTTCATTTCTTTCAGCCTCACTGCCGGCTTCACATCTGGAATTAACGGGGGGAGCTTCACCTACCTTTTTAATTGTCTGGTTCCTGATAGCGATGTGGACGTTTGCGGATCCCGGTTTTCACCAGAGATGTTACGCAGCAAAGGATGGAAACATTGCAGTTAAAGGGATTTTAATTTCAATTGTGTTCTGGGCTATATTCGATTTCCTTACAACATCAACCGGCCTTTATTCAAGAGCTGTAATTCCCGGACTTGATCAGCCTGTTCTGGCTTTCCCATTGCTCGCAGAAAAAATTCTTGGTCCGGGTTTTAAGGGAATATTTTATGCCGGACTTTTTGCAACGATTATTTCTACTCTAAACAGTTTCCTTTTCTTAAGCGGAACAACAATCGGCAGGGATTTTTTCTTTCGCCTTTCCAAACATTCCTCTGAGAAAAAACTTAAAGAATATACAGTCTATGGACTGATAATATCTGGAGTAATTGCGGCTTTATTTGCATGGGCTATACCATCAGTAATTGAAATATGGTATACAGTCGGGTCAATCTGCATACCCGGAATGATTATGCCAGTAATTTCTGCGTACTATTCAAAATTAAGAGTTTCAAATAAAATTATTTTAGTTGAAATTATTTCCGCAGTTTTGAGCAGTCTGTTGTGGTATTTTATAAAAGAAAACTTTTCAGGTACGCCGGTGATAAATGAAATTGAACCGATGTTAGTTGGATTGTTTGTGTCAATTATGATTCATATGGTAGGAATCATTACAGGAAGCAAAAAGCAAATTAGGTCTGACTTAAATTAGTTCTCTCTTTTTTTATT
>CAWAPE010000003.1:0-282536 GCA_963783855.1 uncultured Bacteroidota bacterium | reverse complement strand
AAAGCTGAGGATATTTTTGAACTTTCAGTAAGTGTACAGACTTTATCCTTTGCCGATCTTTATGGCGGGAAAATATGCGCTTCGCTGGACAGGCAGCATCCAAGAGATCTCTTTGATATTAAGCTGTTACTGGATAATGAAGGTATTACTGAAAATATCCGGAAAGCATTTATAGTTTACCTGGTAAGCCATAACAGACCAATAAATGAAGTGCTTAATCCCGGGCTGCAGGCTATAAGACCTGTTTTTGAAAATGAATTTGCGGGTATGACAGAGCAAGAAACAAGTCTTGAGGATTTAGTTAATGTAAGAAGTTTACTTATAGAAATAATTAGAAATGAATTAACTGCTGATGAGAAAAAGTTTTTATTGTCATTTAAGAGTATGAACCCGCAATGGGAATTACTTGGACTGAACGGTATTGAAAACCTCCCTTCCGTAAAATGGAAGCTGATTAACCTGGCAAAGATGAAAGCAAAGGAACACGAGATGGCTTATAAAAAGTTAGAAGAATATTTGAGTTAGTTTGTGTTAAAAGAAGGTCAGACTCGGCTGCAATAGTTTTGCGTACTTACGGGTAGTCTTGAGTAAAACATAAACATATATGCTGTTACACTAATTCCACTAAATAACCCATATTGCTGTTATTGTTTACAAGCTTATTTCCGACTGACAGCACATCAGTCGGCATTATAGGAAAACCTGGTAAAATTAAGGGAATAACATTCCTTGTTCATTAGAATGTTGTCATTTATTATCCCTGAACAGATCAAGATATTCTGTAAACTCAAATTCGCGGTTTCTTTTCCAGCCGGTTTTTTCCTTCAGTATTTCCAGCTTTTCAAAATCGGCAAGTAAAGAATTTGCAGTAGGTAAAGATACATTTAACTGTTCCTTTATCTCCTGGGCTGTTACTACCGGTTTTTTATAAAGATATTTCATTAGCAATTTAGCATTGGTCAACTTAGCGCCGAGAGTAACCAGCTTTTTATCATCTATTTCCTCTTTTAGTTTCAGAATTGATTTAAATGTATCAATTCCATTTTTGCTCGTCTCTATTATTCCAACAAGGAAAAACTTAATCCATTGCAATATGTCATTTTTTGTTCTTACG
The DNA here is from genome assembly GCA_963783855.1 of uncultured Bacteroidota bacterium. Taxonomy (GTDB): domain Bacteria; phylum Bacteroidota; class Ignavibacteria; order Ignavibacteriales; family Ignavibacteriaceae; genus JAKAGZ01. Next base: position 281,422 of record CAWAPE010000003.1, on the reverse strand, counting down.
TTATTTAAGTTATCATAATAAAGCTGCCTGTGTTTTTCAATATAATCTGATAAGTAAAGCGAAGGCTTTGTAAGCAAACCTGAACTTACAAGATAAAGTGTAATCAGTAATCTGCCAATTCTTCCGTTTCCATCCAGGAAAGGATGTATTGATTCAAATTGGTAATGGGCAATTCCTGTTCTTATAAGCACAGGTACATCTATCTGATCATTGTGCAGGAAGTTTTCAAGGTCGCTCATCAACTCATTTATTTCTGTGTGCGCCGGCGGAATATATGTTGCATCTTTAAGTGATGCCCCGCCAATCCAGTTCTGGCTTGCCCTGAATTCGCCCGGATCCCTTTGCTCTCCTCTTACTCCCCTCATCAAAATTTTATGAGCCTGCTTAAGCAACCTTGTTGATACAGGAATAGTTTTTAATTCATTTATAGAAGTATTCATAGCATCGATGTAGTTCTGCACCTCCTGCCAATCATCTTTTCTTTCCGGGACAATTTCAGATTCTCTTTTTAATGCCTCTTCAATGTTAGTCTGTGTCCCTTCTATTTTACTCGACTTGGTTGCTTCTTTTGCTACGTGCATTTCTATGAAAATGTCAATATCCGGCACGTTCGCCGAGTATGCATCCAGAGCTCCAAGTTGTCTGTTTGCTTCTGCCAGCAGAGTATTTATTCTGCCATCCTCCCACGACCAGGCATGGTTGATTTTTGCAGGAGAAAAGCATTTATAATCATTCTGCCTTACATATTTGCCACTTTTAAAATCTTCTAATTTCATCGTTTTTCGAGGTTTTACCTTTATTATGATTATTTATAATTAAATATAATATAATTTTCTTAATTATAAAACAATATAATTAAAATTTTTAGATATTTTTTAATTATGAATAATTAAAATAAGGTCTGCACATAAAGTCGGTATTCCTGGAAATCTCAATAAAATTACCGATAAATCGACCTTTCTTCACTAAAAATTTCTCATCAGATATATGACAATTGATGCAAGTTCTCTTCAAAATATTTCTCCAGTTCTTCATTACTCATTTTTGATGAATTACTACTATCCGAAACAGTGTCGGTGATCTATTCTTGTCACTATCATTTCCATAAAATAAATATTGACCTGGATATTAGTGCCAAATTCTGAAAAGTAGTTATCAAGAATATTTTCTAATTCCTGATCTGTTGCTTTCTCCACGACATTTTGTAATTGTTTATATCTGTCATGGGTTCTTTGAAGAAGATCTAACATCATTTTGCGATTTCCCATTGTTGCTCCTTTTTTATATTTTTTTATATAATCAGTTATTTATTCATCAAATTTTGCAATAGCCCCTACTAGTGAATCAACATTAGAGTGGCTGTAAATTTGAGTTGTTACAATAGAAGAATGACCCAGCAGGTCCTTAATTGCTACTATCGGGACTCCTTTCATTGCCAGATTCGATGCGAAAGAATGTCTTAGTGAATGAAAATGTATTTCTTCATCAAACCCTGCCTTCCTGGAGATGTTTTTGAATTTCTTAGAGACATATTCTTTTCGGAAAGGAAATCCATTGGATTTAGAGAATACGAAAGAGTCCGGTTTCCTTACCGGACTTTGCCTTAATACTTCCATTACCTGGTTACAGAGCGGAATTATTCTTTGTGTGGCATTCTTAGTGGTAAATTCATTATCACCTATTGTCAGCAGTTTTTGCTCAATACTGATATTTCTCCATCGCAAATTCACCGCCTCCCCTAAACGGATGCCGGTGTAAAAACATACCATAAATAAATTCTTTAAATCACTGCTCGTCGTCAAGGGTAATATTTTATTAAACTGATCCACGGTTAGATATGCAGGCTTTGTTTTCTGCGTCTTACGGAATTTGATTTTAGCAAATGGATTTGAAGGGCTCAGCTCCCAGTCTACTGCGATATTAAAGGCTGCACCCGGGCTTTTAGCCAGACTGGGGGCCTCTTTCAGGTTAATTTAAAATGCAAAAGCCCCGACTAATTTCGAGGCTTTTCTATGAGCTGGCAATGGGACTCGAACCCGCAACCTGCTGATTACAAATCAGCTGCTCTACCAATTGAGCTATGCCAGCGTAAAAACTATTTTTAAGAACCTGTTACCTGCTGACCTGCCTTCGTTAAAACTTCGGCAGGCAAGTTATCCCGCAAATGCGGGACTCTACCAATTGAAGTTTACCCGCCTATGGTGGGCGGACTTTATCCCGGCCTGTCGGGACCAGCAGTTTGAATTTTTAATTCAAAACAGGTACCAAAAATAATGTTTTCCAATTCACTTTGCAAGAACTAACCCAGCTAATTTTTTGGTATTTCTTCCATTAAACCCAAAGCACCTTTTCCGGAATAAACTTTAAACTGGACCATTTTCTGCCTTATTTTCTTTACTAACTCAAAAGACAATCCTTCAAATTCCGTTACTTCCCCCCTGTTCAATATTTTGCCCGAAATATCAGCGACAAAACCGGCAACTGTATTGTAATTTTCCGATTCCGGCAAATTATAATTAAATGTGTAATTGAAATCATCAATCCCCATTAAACCAAGCACAGCAAAAGAACCATCCGGTAATTGCTGATACTCAATTTCCTGGATTTTGTTTGTTGTCTTTTATTTCACCGACAATTTCTTCAAGAATATCTTCCATTGTAATCAGTCCCTCTGTTCCGCCATATTCATCAGTTACCATTGCCATTCTTTCACCGCGGTTCTGCATCTCGCGCAATATTTCTGAAATCAGCTTTGTCTCCGGCACAAAATAAGCCTGGCGAATCAGGCTCCTCACATTAATAGGCCTTTGTTCAACAAATGATTTTATCAGGTCTTTGGTATGAAGTATTCCAATAATTTTATCAAGCGATTCTTCATAAACAGGTATTAACGAATAGCCCGATCCGATAGCCTCTCTTACCATATTTTGATTATCATCAGAAAGTTCAACAGCCGACATTTCAGTACGCGGAACCATTGCTTCATTTGCTTTTAAATCGTTGAATTCAAAAATATTGTCAATAATCTGTTGTTCCTGTTCATCAATTGCACCGGATTTTACCCCCTCAGAAATAATTAATCGAATTTCATCTTCGGATAATCTTGTTTGCGAGAAATCAGTTTTTTCCTTAAAAGGAAGAAGGAATAAATTGCCGCAACCTGTAATAAATTTAACCGGGTAATTAAATATTGCCATGAATAATAAAAATATTTTTACCGAACCGTTCCCTAACTGATCCGAATATTTAAATCCGACTGCTTTAGGAAGCAATATTGCAAAAACTATAATCAAAAAAGAATCGATCAGAACTGAAATAATTACTGAGATTAAAAATGTATTATCTATCAAAATTGGAATGCCGGATGATTGAAGCCAGGGAGAAAATATTTTCAGTAGTGTATCAAATGTTATAATTACTGAAGAAATTATAAAAACCATTGTTAGTATCTGAACTGTTCCAAAAAAAATGTTCAGGTTGTTTTGGATTTTTTCAAATGAAGGTACCTGGTGGTGTTCTTTTTCTTTTAATTCCTCAATTTTATTTTTTCCGAATGACGCAATGGCAATTTCGACAGAAGAAAAGAGTCCTGCCAGCAAAACAAAAAACAGGGAAGTTAAAATCCTGAGTAATAAGTCCATTTATACTATATTTTATATTAAAAAATGATTAAGATTTTCCCCTAAAGGCTTATCTTTAAGGCAATAAGAGCCAGATTTCACATTTATTCTCATAAAATCAGCATTATTTTCAGAAATCTGACCCACTAACCTCTATAATATAATGAAAAACTAATACTTGTTTTTAAATTTTGATTTATTTGAAACTCTATTGAAGCATTGCCCCGTCCTTTAGGTCGGGGATAACCTAATAAACTAAAAATTATGGCTTTAGCCCTGCTTATCGTCAGACAGACACATATTAGTTATTATAATTGGGCTGAAGCCCACCAGGTTGTTACGAAATTTAACCCCCGGGCTAAAGCCCAGGGCTATATATTGTTACTGAAATGTTGAAGTAGTACACAGACGGCAGGCAGGCTTGATTCGGGATTTCATTATTTTATTAGATTCTGAAATAAATCTGCGTGCCAGCAGTTTAATCCTTCAGTATTTAGTAACACAATTGATTATTGGTATCTAGTTTTTGTTTATTGAATATTGCCAAATTCAGCTGGCTTGATTGATAGCAAAATTTTAATTGTTTTATTTATTTTTTTCTATTCAACTGTACTTTTGGCTTGACCCAAAAGTACTCCCGCTTGTCAGCGGGACAGGCACCAGATCAAGGCTCACCTTCGTCTTTGAAACTACGGCGGGTAAACTTTAAATAGATATTAGTTATTATAATTGGGCTGAAGCCCACCAGTTGTTACGAAATTTAACCCCCGGGCTAAAGCCCAGGGCTATATATTGTTACTGAAATGTTGAAGTAACGAAACTTAACCCCCGGGCTAAAGCCCAGGGCTATACATTGTTACTGAAATGTTGATGTTGTACACAGAAGGCAGGTTCAGAATGACAGAGAATTATTATTCATAGACGTGAAATTGAGACACTACCCAATCATTCTTTAATTGACCTAATGGAATATTTTGAGTAAAATTAAAATCACTATTACTAATGAATTGGGAAAATAATGAGTCCAAAACAGATTAAGATATTCGAAAAGAAAAAATTGCTGATTGTATGGAATGACGGAAGCGAAAGTAAAATTGATCTGAAATACTTAAGAGATGAATGTCCTTGCGCCTCCTGTAAAGGCGAAACAATATTGATGAAAACTTACCGGCCGGTGAAACCCGCAGCAACTACTCCCGAGATGTATAAGATTAAAGACATTGAAACTATCGGTGGTTATGCAATTCAAATTACGTGGAAGGACGGACACAATACCGGGATTTATACGTGGGAATACATTCAGCAACTGGATAAGGACCAGTCTGATAACACACAACACAATTACAATGATTTAATCTGATGCTTTCTAAGAATGAATTAAAATATTATTCATCTTTATTAAAGAAGAAAAACCGACAGGAAGAGAAAAAATTTCTGGCTGAGGGGAAAAAAATTGTAACCGAAGGACTAAAAAGTAATTATGTATGTGAATTACTAATAGTGACAAATGATTTTTACGAGAGCGAACAATCGTTTATAAAAAATATAGATAGCAATTTAAGAATTGAATCAGTTACAAATTTAGAATTCCATAAGCTTAAAGACACTGTTAATCCACAAGGAATAGCCGCTGTTTTTGCTGAACCAAAAGACGAAAAGAATAAGATTCAGAACTTAGACGAGGAAATAATCTGCTGTCTTGATGAAATTTCTGACCCGGGGAATCTTGGAACAATTATGCGAAATTGTGATTGGTTTGGTATAAGTAAGATTTTGCTTACGGAAAATTGTGCGGAGATTTATAACCCTAAAGTCGTGCGCGCAAGTATGGGCTCATTATTCCATTTAGAATGTTTTAACAAAATAAAGATCCCAGATATTGAAATATTAAAATCCAAAGGTTATAAATTATTGTGTGCAGATCTGAATGGTGAAAATCTATTTGAGTATGAGAAAAGCAATAAAAACATTATTGTCTTTTCAAATGAAGCAAACGGACCCTCGGCGGAAATATTAAATATATCCGATACTAAATTGACTATCCCCTCTTTTGGCAAAGCGGAATCACTTAATGTCGCAAGTGCATCAGCCGTAATTTTATCCTGCCTTGTAAGATAATCTTCAGGAAAAACAAACCACAAAGGACACAAAGCTAATATTGATTCTTATTACGAGAAGCTCGCGACGAGAAATCTTTTATTCTAAAAGAGAAAGATTTTTCTCCCGTTTACAGCAGGATCGAAATGACATTTGCAGTAGCTTTAATATTCTTCCTTTTTTCTATGCGCTAACGAACTTTGAACACCGAACGCTGAACATTGAAACATACTCTATTTAATCTCATCAAAAGCAGGGCTGCCAGCCTTGACCCAGGCTGTATAAATCAGGGAAGCCAGGTCTTCAGCAGCATTTTGAAACTGGACTTCCGTTATATATTTTGTTCTAAACCACATTAGTTTGTAGTATGCATCACTATCTGTGCTGCCTGTTTCTTTTGTGGCAAGTTTATCCGCAGCAAATAATACGTCTGCCACTGAGTTACTACCTGCTATATAATTAAAAATAAAATCTTCAGGATCTGAAACTTCGCTCACTTTCCGTTCAACAAAACAATTTTCCAGCTCATTCTCATGCCTGTTAATCATTTTCGATTCATATCTTGAATGAACTCCCTTCTGGCCGGATAACTGCCCGTTATAATTAAGAACCGTATGCATTGGCTGATGGCCATCTGCAACGTAATGCCCCAGATCAGCAGCATAAATTAAAACTTTGTCCCGATTCTTTTCCTTAAATGCATCAATAAGATTACGATATGTTTGAAGTGTTGCCCAGGGCAGAATCCCAATTTTTTCAACTGTTTCTTTTCCATAAATCGTAGTTAAAGAATCTTCATTCTTTATCATTCTGCCTTCAAGAAATTCCTTATAAAAATCTATATCAATAAAATGCCTGGGGGCTTCTGTTTTATCACTATATCTCCTGATATCCGCATCAGAGGAATGTTCTCCCATATAGTCTTTCCAGGCTATGAAAGCTTTCATCTCGGTCGGGAGAAAATCCATCGCTTTGGTACTTATAATTTTATGCCCTTCTTTTCCCCACCCTAAAACTGATTGAAGAGGAAGCAGAAGAATAAAAACAACTACTATAAATTGGTTTCTCCGGGTTGCAAATTTCATTTTAGTCCTGTTGTATTTGGAATATTTCTGTCTTTAAAATAAGATAAAAAAATGGAAAATATGAGTATTGGTCATCAGCCTGTTTTCGCGTAATTATATTTATACTAAATTTGATTTGCGAATAAATCAGTTCAGCCATAAATTGCTGTCAGCCTTATCCCGGCATTTATCTCCGGGTTAGAATGACACCTTTTCATTATTCATAACTAATTTGCCAGTTAATATTTTGTAATTCAAAATAAATTTTCAAACTATCTACAAGGGAATATCATATGCAGACGCAGGACCTGATTAAATTAGAAGAACAATATGGCGCCAATAATTACCACCCGCTTGATGTTGTAATCAGCAAAGCTGAGGGCGTTTGGGTTTATGATGTTGAGGGTAAAAAATATCTCGATTGCCTTGCTGCATATTCCGCAGTCAACCAGGGACATTGCCACCCGAGAATAATAAATGTATTGAAAGATCAGGCAGGAAAAGCAACTCTAACATCCAGAGCTTTCAGGAATGATCAATTACCCTTGCTATATAAAGAAATGTGCGAACTTACAGGATTCGATACTATGCTTCCGATGAACTCAGGGGCGGAAGCAGTAGAGACAGCACTAAAAGCCGCAAGGAAATGGGGATATAAAGTAAAAGGTGTAGAAGAAAATTGTGCTGAAATTATAGTTTGCGAAAATAATTTTGCCGGGAGAACAATTTCAATAATTAGTTTTAGTACTGAAGCCCAGTACAAAGATGGATACGGGCCATTCACACCGGGATTTAAAATAATTCCTTACGGGGACAGCGGTTCACTTGAAAAAGCAATCACTAAAAATACTGTAGCATTTATTGTTGAGCCAATTCAAGGTGAAGGGGGAGTAATTGTACCTCCCGATGGTTACTTAAAAGAATGTTCGGAAATTTGTAAAAGAGAAAACGTACTTTTTATTACTGATGAAATTCAGTGTGGACTTGGAAGAAGTGGAAAACTTTTCGCTTTTGAATATGAAGGGATCAAGCCTGATGCCGTAATTGTTGGGAAAGCTCTTTCCGGCGGTTGTTATCCCGTATCTGCTGTTCTCTCGAAAAAAGAAGTACTCGGAGTCTTTAATCCGGGTGACCACGGTTCAACATTCGGAGGAAATCCACTCGGAGCTGCGATAGCTCGCGAATCGATAAAAGTACTTGTTGAAGAAAACCTGATTGAGAACTCATATAAACTCGGTGAATACTTCCGTGATAAATTGAGAAGTGTTAATTCGAAGCACGTAAAAGAGATCCGTGGTAAAGGTTTGTTCATCGGTGTTGAATTGAAGAAAGAAGCAGGCGGAGCGCGAAGATTCTGTGAAGCATTAATGAATAAAGGAGTTCTTTGTAAAGAGACTCACGATAATGTAATACGTTTTGCCCCTCCTCTTGTTATTTCAAAAGAAGAAATAGATTGGGCAATGGAAAGAGTAAGTGAAGTTTTGCTGATGGAATGATTATTAGCTTACAGTCAGATAGCGTACAGCGTTTAGTTATAGGATGCCGGGTATCAGAGCCTGGAGTTATTGTCATTTCGGCCCCGATTTTATATGGGGAGAAATCTTTTTAATGAGGGAAATATAGATTTCTCCCTCCCCCGCGATGCAGGGTCGTTCGAAATGACATGGAGTGATTTTTCAACTTGATACCGGAATGGAAAGAACTAAGAAATCTTTAAAATTTTCCTGGTTTCTTCAACTGCAGCTTTTAATGGCCTGATTCTTTCCAGTGCATTTTTAATATCTTTTACTTTCCCCGATAATTCAATTCCGTAAGCCTCGTCTCCAATTTTCTTAGCGCCTACAGAATAACTTGCACCCTTTATAGTATGCGCTTCACCAATTATATTTTGGAAGTCCCCAACTTCAATAAATTTTTCCAGGTTTACAAGCCTCGCAGTGATGTCTTCAAAATATGTTACAAGAAGTTCTTTCCTGAATTCTTCATCACCTGAAGCCATCTTATCAAGATGATCAAAGTCAAATATTACATCCTTTTTCTTTTCAGATTTTGGAGTAATTTTTTCATCCGAAGCTTTTACATTAAGCCATTTATCCAGTTTTAGAATTAATGTTTCAGCATTAATTGGCTTGGATAGATAATCATTCATCCCAGCTTCCATGCATTTTTCTTTATCACCAAGAAGTGCATGTGCTGTTATTGCAATAATAGGGATTGATTTCCTGCTATGATCAGCTTCCCTGATTTTTTTAGTAGCAGTAAAACCATCCATCTCCGGCATCTGAACATCCATTAAAACAAGATCGTATTTTTTTTCAGCAACCGCTTCGACCGCATCTTTTCCGTTCATCACAGGTTCTGCAGAATAACCGGCTTCGCGTAAAATTCTTAATGCAACTTTTTGATTTATAAAATTATCTTCTGCAAGTAATAATTTAAACTGCTCTCTTTCCTTTTTAGTAACTGAAGACCTACCGGGTAATTGTTCGCTTGGTGCTTTTGTTGCTTGCTGAGGGTCCGGTTGTAATATTTTATCCTTATTCCCTTTCTCGAGCAACATAGTAAAATAGAACTTACTCCCATCTCTTGTGTTGCTGTCAACTCCAATCTGACCGCCCATCGCATTGACAAACTCTTTACAAATTGCTAGTCCCAGTCCGGTTCCTCCGTACTTCCTTGTATGCGAACTATCGGCCTGTGAGAAAGGCTCAAATAAAGCATTCATTCTGTTGGCTGGAATGCCTATCCCGGTATCCTTTACAGTAACAAGAATCTCAAATTTGTTAGTATCTTTTTCCTTAGTCGAAACACTCAAAGTGATACTACCCTTGTCAGTAAATTTAACCGCGTTACTTAAAAGATTAATAATAATTTGCCTTATTCTCTTGGGATCACCTTTCAGATATAACAAAGCATTATCATCGATTACTTTATTTATCTTCAATCTTTTTTCTTTGATTTTTGTAGACAGAATTGAGATTGATTCTTCCATAATGTCATCTAAATTGAAATCAATTCTTTCCAGAATCATTTTGCCTGACTCAATTTTTGAAAGATCAAGTATATCGTTAACTAAATCGAGCAGAGACTCGGCAGAACTTTTAGCATTATTTGTAAACTGCATTAGTTCATTATTATCATCGTATGCCCCTCTTTCAATCAATGAAAGAAATCCAATAATGCCGTTCATAGGTGTGCGGATTTCGTGGCTCATATTTGCGAGAAACTGGCTTTTTGCAAGGCTGGACTGCATTGCATCTTTTGCAAGCTGGTCACTTCTGATTTTTTCTTTTCTTAATTCTTCTTCTATCTTTTTTCTTTTATTTTCAGCATAAGCCTGCTCCGTTATATCCTGTATAGTTCCTTCAAAATATTTTTTCCTTCCATCTTCATCGGTATAAACCCTGACATTCAGACGAACCACAACATCGCTGCCATCCTTTCTTTTAAGCATAACAGTTTTTCCTTTAATCTCGTCTTTTTCTTCAAGCTCCTTTATTATTTTTTGTCGTTCACCAGCATATTTATAAACATCAAATTCAATATTTACATTCATTAATTCATCTTTCTTATCGTAACCGAGAATTTTTACGAGAGCCCCGTTTACGGTTAAAAATCTTCCCATAAGACTTGATTGGAATACACCTTCGGCTGAATTATCAAAAATAGACCTGTATTTATTTTCTGATAATTCTACACGATACGATTTTGCTGCAAGCTGCATTTTTAAACTGTAATTAACTGCACTGCCAATTACTGAAATAATACTAAGGAAAAGCACAAAAATAACTGACTCATACATGTGTGGTAAAAAATAAATGGCTTTGTCATTAAGAATAATGGCTGAAGCAAAAACAAGGTTATAATAAATTGCAACAATAATCTGGTTTTTAACATCCCAGCTTAAAATTAGTGCAGAGGTAAAAATCATCAATCCCACAATCTGCGCATTAAAAACGAGGGTTTGTGGAATAAGAAAAATCATATAACCTGATGAAATTATTATGACCAGCAATAGAATATGAACAAACCAGAGTGGTTTTTCGCTTCCCTTTTTAGTGTACATCAACGTCAATACAACAAAAGCAATAAATGTTGACACCAACCGGGTCAGGTACACATTAACTGAATATTGAGTAAAATAGCGAACCTCAAAAACCATTGCGAAAAGCCCGGCAACAGCTATTAATAATGCCATTATCTTAAGAGGTGTTTTTAGCAATTCTTTGTTTTGAGATACAAGTTGCTGGTATTCTTTACCATGAAGAGGTACTTGCTCATTATAAATAAAATCGACAATAGTCTGATTGGTTTTATTTGACATGCAGACGCCCTATATTTAGTAGTATTCAATCTAATAAATTTTGATCAGAATGAGTACGGGCTGGAAAATCTTTTTACCAAAAGTAAATTTATATGACACAATTTCTATATTCAATTGACCTGGCAATTTTTTATTTCTTTAATCATACAATTGCCACAGGATTTTTAGACAAGTTTTTTTCTATCATTACAGACGTTCACAGCTGGTATATTGCCTACTTAATTTTGATAGGGATTTTACTTACAAAAGGGGGCAAAAAAGGCAGAATTGCTGTTCTTGTGCTAATATTCGTGATACTGGTTTCAGATCAATGCGGCAACCTGATTAAACACGCCCTGGAAAGAGTACGTCCCTGTAATGCACTTGATGATGTAAGAAGAGTAATTGGATGTGCCGGAGGCTATTCCTTTCCATCAAACCATGCAGTTAATAATTTTGCAGCGGCATTCTTTTTTTACAAACTTTATCCGAGTCTAAAATACCCGCTTTTTATCACCGCGTTCTTAGTTGCCCTTTCACGAATTTATCTTGGTGTCCATTATCCATCCGATATGCTTGGAGGAATAATTCTTGGATCATCCATAGGTTACCTTTTCGGACTTGGTACTATAAAATTAAACGAATTTATTGCTCAAAAAAATATTACAAATAAATAAAATAGACTTAGCATTATGGAAAATAAAAACAATCTTGTAATCAGACAGGCAAAGCCCAATGATGTTTCACTTATCTTAAATCTGATTAAGCAGCTGGCGGAATATGAAAAGTTATTACACGAAGTTGTAGCTACAGAAAATGATATAAGAGAAAATGTTTTTGAAAAAGAATTTGCTGAAGTATTAATTGCAGAATTTGACAACAAACCCGCGGGGATGGCATTATTCTTTTATAATTTTTCAACATTTGTTGGCAAACCCGGAATTTATCTCGAAGACCTTTTTGTCCTGCCTGAATACCGTGGAAATGGTATTGGGAAAAAACTGCTTTTATCCCTGATTAAATATGCAAAAGAAAAAAACTGCGGCAGAGTTGAATGGTGCGTGCTCGACTGGAATAAACCAGCAATAGATTTTTACAAGAACCTTGGCGCGGTTTCTATGGACGAATGGAATGTTTTTCGGGTTACAGGCGATAAATTTTCAAAAATACTCGAAAATAATGCATAATTAACATAAATGTATTCCGAATGCCCCATCATTTCTATATTTATTGCTCAAAAATTTTTATCTTGTGAAGGAATTTTTCTGAATTCCTAACAACAGTAATAGCATAGTAAATAAACAATTAAGGGAAATTTATGGCAGAACATAAAAGAGTTGTAGTTACCGGAATGGGTGCTTTAACTCCTATTGGACTTTCGGTTGATGAATACTGGAAAAGCATGATGGACGGAAAAAGTGGTGGAGCCGAAATTACATATTTTGATCCAAGCAGGTTGGAAACGAAATTCGCTTGCGAGTTAAAGGGTTTTGATCCATTAAATTTTATGGATAAAAAAACTTCCAGGAGATTGGATCCATACGCTCAATATGCCCTTGCAACTTCAGGTACAGCAATTAAAGATAGCGGAATTAATCCGGAAACTCTTAGTGATTCAGAAAGAGCCAGGATTGGAGTAATATTCGGAAGCGGCATTGGAGGAATTCAAACGTTTTATAAACAGGCAACAATAAATGAAAAAGAAGGCCCTTCGAGAATATCTCCTTTCTTTATTCCAATGATGATACCTGATATTGCAGCAGGTTACATTTCAATTCAATATGGATTCAGAGGACCTAACTATTGTATAGTTTCAGCTTGTGCAACCGCAAATAATAATATGATTGACGGTTATATGTTAATAAAAAACGACGATGCCGATGTTATTATTTCAGGCGGAAGTGAAGCCGCAATAAATGAAATGGGAATTGGCGGATTTAATGCTTCAAGAGCATTGTCAACAAGAAATGATTCACCTGCAACAGCCAGCCGTCCATTTGATAAAACAAGAGATGGATTTGTAATGGGCGAAGGCAGCGGAAGCCTTGTACTTGAAGAATTAGAACACGCAAAAAAACGTGGAGCAAGAATATATGCTGAAATAGTCGGATACGGACTTTCAGCAGATGCTCATCACTTTACCGCCCCCCACCCCGAGGGAGCAGGCGCTATTTTGTCCATGGAAATGGCATTAAGAAAAGCTGAAATTAAACCTGATGATGTAGACTATATTAATATGCACGGAACATCCACACCACTTGGAGACATAAGTGAATCGAAAGCTATTCAAAAAGTTTTTGGTGAACAGGCAATGAAAATGAACGTATCATCGACAAAGAGTATGATTGGGCATTTGCTGGGAGCAGCAGGAGCTGTTGAGGCCATAGCAACAATTCTGGCAACTGTGAATGATATTGTACCCCCTACCATTAATTTTGAGCATCCGGACCCTGAGTGTGAATTGAACTACACGTTCAATAAGCCAGAAGAAAAGAAAGTAAATTTTTCTATGAGCAATGCATTTGGATTCGGTGGACACAACACAACCGTAATATTTAAGAAATATTCTGAATAATAGTCCTAAATAAAGCCGTTAACAATTATATAAACGGCTTTATATATTTTTTTGCTATTTATCAGAATTATCTTGTTTGTGTCATTTTTAAGAATTATGTTTCGCCCGGTTTCTGTAAGTAATATGATCCAAATAAAGAAAAACATACTGCAGTAATAAGCCTAAGTCTTTAAATGTTTTTCTTTTTTCTCAGTTTTATAAAATTAAAAACAATTTAAGCTAATATCAAAAATATCAAATTGCCTGGACAATATCGGGACTGTATTTGAATTACTTATTAAATATTTCATTCACAATATAAAAAGAAAACATATGAAAAAATCTTCAGTTCTTTTTGTTCTGGCTCTGTTATTCATCGGGTTTACTACCAGCTATGCACAAACAATTGGTGTAAATGCAGGCTTAAGATTACCAATGAGTGATTTCAAAGATTTCAGTAATACTGGCTATGGGATTTCAGCTGAATATAATTTTAGTCTTCCTGCAGCTCCAGTTGAATTTTCAATAACAGGCAGTTGGGACAGTTTTGGGTTCAGCGATGCTTATAAAGCAGTTGCCGGCGATTACAAATTTACTTCGATAGGAGTTATGGGAGGCGCAAGATATCTGATAAAAGCGCCGGGAATGCAGTTCACACCATATGTAGGTGCAAAACTCGGATATGTAAATTTTAAAAACGGTGCCCCGGGCGGCTCATCCAGCGGTCAATTTGCATGGTCCCCTGAAGTTGGTTTTAGATATGGATTTTCACCGATTACCTCGCTTGATGTAAATGTTGCATACTTAAGTTCATCAAAGAATAGCTTTACATCATCGTGGTTGGGTATTAACGCAGGTGTTGTTTTTGGCTTATAATTTAGTGTTTTTGCAAAAAGCCGCTTTCTGTGGGCGGCTTTAGCTCAAAATTAAGTTAAAATGGTCCGTTTTGATTATTTGATTTTTCAAATATTTCAATTACATTTCATTATCACATAAATATCTGGGAGGGTTCTTATGAAAAAGGCAGTCTTACTTTTTATCATTTCTTTTCTTTTTACAGGGTTAGCTTACTCACAAGTTAGCGTGGGTGTAGGCGGAGGTGCCGGTCTACCAATGGGAGATTTTAAAGATCTGGCAAAAACCGGATTTGGTTTTGCCGGTACTGTAAATTATTCCATGCCTGCTTCACCGGTTGAACTTTCTGCAACTGTTGGTTATGATATGTTCGGTTTTAGCGATGCTATGAAAGCAGCTTTTGGAGATTATAAATTTAAGGGATTAACAGTTTTAGGCGGCGCTAATTACCTGTTTAAATCTGCTGGAAATATGTTCACACCTTATATTGGTGGAAAACTTGGTATTATGAGCCAATCTTCAGATGCTCCAGGCAGTACCTCACAATCAGCATTTACCTGGTCACCGCAGGTTGGTTTCAGATATGGTTTCTCACCAACAATGTCCCTAGATGTAAACGCTCATTATGTCAGCGCTTCGAAAAATGGTGCCACGACTTCATGGCTAGGAATTCAGGGTGGTATCGTATTTGGGTTAAATTAAATAGTAAAAATAATTATTTTATAAAAAGCCATTCTAAACAGAATGGCTTTTTATTTATCAACCCTAAAACTTTCCTGCCGATATTTATAAATAACCTTAGATAATTTCATCGGAAATCTTTAACTTTAATTAAACCCAAATAAAAATTGGTGGAGACAACAATGAAAAAATTATCGGCATTTGCTTTTGTTATTTTATTTTTTTTCAGTTCTAATTCCCTCGCCCAGACAACAATAAATGCAGGCATGCAATTCCCCTCAGGTAATACTAAGGACGCTTTGAATAATGGTTATGGTGGGAGCCTTTCATTTGGTTTCTCCCTGCCTATACTGCCACTTTCACTGGCAATATCAGCAGGATATAATACGTGGAAATATAATGATAATACTTTACTATCCGGGAATAAGTTTTATGTTGTCCCTGTTATGCTAGGAGTAAGATTTTTTTCACCCGGTGTTGGTCTCAAAACCTATGTCGGCGGAGATGTTGGTGCTGCTTATTATGATTCCAATGCACCTGGCTCCAACTCATCAACAAAATTTGCGTTTTCTCCCGTACTGGGTTTAAGGTTCAATCTAAGTCCTGTGGGTACTTTAGCTCTCGATCTCAATGCAAGGTACTGGGTTATTTCCCAATCGGGCTCTACGATAAACTGGTTTGGAATAAACGGTGGTGTTAGTTTTGGTTTATAAATATTTAGATTTTTGATACTTAAAAGCTCTTCTTTATGAAGAGCTTTTTTATTACTACTTATTTTCTACATGTGCGCACATCTGCTAATATTAATTATCCTGAGGAATAATGAAACTTTTTGTCAGCATAATATTTTCAGCATTTTTTATATTCAATTTCTGCTCTTATGCACAGAATGATTCTCAACATGAGGTAGCTATAACAATTGATGACCTTCCCGTGGTCACAATTTCAAGGAACCCTGATATAGAAATTGAGATTACGCAAAAATTATTAAGCACAATTAATGCGAACAAAGTTCCGGCCATCGGTTTTGTAATCGGAAATAAACTTTATAAAAATGGAAAAATAGACAGTAGTAAAATTGACCTTTTAAAGATGTGGTTAAACGCCGGTCTGGACCTTGGAAATCACACTTTCACCCATCCCAGTTTAAATAATACGGACCTGGCAACTTATAAGGGAGAAGTGCTTAAATGTGATAAAATTTTAATAGAGATTCTTACAAACTATGACAAAAAGCCTGAATATTTAAGACAGCCTTATCTTCAATTCGGAAAAGATCCTGAAAAGATAAAGGAATATTACCAGTTTCTTAAAAACGATTCCTATAAAATGGCTCCCGTTACAATCGATAATTCTGATTGGATTTTCGCACGGGCTTATGAGATAGCGATAAGAAAAAATAATAAAGCTTTAAGAGATAGTATAGCAAAAACCTACATTCCATATATGATTTCAAAATTTGATTATTACAGGAAACAATCGATAAAATTATTTGGTTACGAAGTAAAACAAATTCTACTTATGCATGCCAACCGGATTAACGCAGATCATCTTGGAGAGTTACTCACAGCAATAAAAAATGAAGGATACAAATTTATTTCGATAGAAGATGCTTTAGAAGATAATGCCTATAATCACGAAGATTCTTATCTTGGAAATGCCGGAATTAGCTGGATACATAGATGGGCAATTACAGAAGGAAAAGGAAGAGATTTTTTTGGAGATGAACCTGCTACGCCGGAATTTGTAATGAAAGCCGCCGGTATAAAAAGTGAATAATTATCATTGGGATTTAGAATGAAAAACTTTATAAATATTTCATTGCTGATTTTATTTTTATCAATTACTCTTACAGCCTCAGGTAAAAAAACCATTACATTTAAAGCTAAAGATGGCGTTACAATTACTGCCGATCTTTATATGACTCACGCAAAAACTGCTCCGTTTATTGTGCTTTTTCACCAGGCCGGGTGGAGCCGCGGAGAGTATATTGAAATAGCCCCTAAGCTTAATACGATGGGTTTTAATTGTATGGCAATTGATCAGCGATCCGGTAATGAAGTAAATGGCGTAAAAAATATGACAAAGTTGTCAGCTGAAAAAATGAATAAAGGCACATCATATATCGATGCCCTTACAGATCTCAAATCAGCAATTAATTTTGCAAAGGAAAATTTTGTAAGGGGAAAACTGATTATCTGGGGCAGTTCATATTCAGCAGCACTCGTTTTAAAATTTGCCGGAGACAATACAAAGACAATTGATGGAGTTTTATCATTTTCTCCCGGTGAATATTTCGAGAAAGCGGGAAAGAGCAAAACATATATAACAAAATCTGCAAAAGACATTACCTGCCCGGTATTCATAACTTCAGCCAAGGCAGAAAAGGGAAACTGGTTGAGTATCTATAATGCTATACCATCTGAGAATAAAACCTGGTTTATGCCAAAAACACAAGGCCATCATGGCTCAAGAGCTTTATTTGAAAAATTTGATGATAGTAAAGCTTACTGGGATGCAGTTAAAAGTTTCCTGGGAAAATATTTCGGTGAATAACTTATTATTTGTCTGAGGCTATTATGCAAAAAGAATATAATTCCTTCAGCGAATTTTATTCGTTTTATCTGACTGAACACAGTGATCGATTAAATCGCAGACTCCATTTTACGGGTACATTACTGGTCATTCTTACTTTTATATATGTTCTAATATCCCAGAATTGGATTTTTCTTATACTTCTGCCGGTTTTCGGTTACGGTTTTGCGTGGGTAGGACATTTTAAGATTGAGAAAAACAGGCCGGCTACTTTTGATTATCCTTTCTATAGCCTGGCAAGCGATTTCGTTATGTTCAAAGATATCCTAACAGGCAAAATAAAATTCTAATGTCTTTTTCTTTCAATTTTTTCTTTTGGTTTTGTAAAAACTGAATCGGGGATTCCTTTATTTACTACATAGTTAGAATAGTTTACAAATACTTTCCCCAATATTGGCCCGGTATTATTTTTTCCTTCTTTGTCCTGATCTTCTCCACCTGTGAATCTTTTGGATATATTCAATTTTGAAACATCAAATGAAAATACCATAGAGGACGGAAGCTGGGAATATTTTATTTTGTTACTATATTTCAGTTCTATGTTGAAGGTCCCGTTTAGCTTCGTAGAAACTTCAACTTTCATAATTCTGCTTTTTTCTCTGTCTATCCAGAAAGTTGATAAAATAACATCCTCTGATTCTCCAAGAGGAATAGTTTTTATAACCGCAGCCTTAACACCCTCATAATCTTCAACTCTGTCAAAAAAAGCAGTGTACTTTCCTTTCAGAAGGCTGGTCGGAGAAATATCCAGGGCCCCTTTCGGTAAAAGTGCAAATCCTCTGGATTCAATATGTGCCTTATCCGGCTGTTTAAAATAAATTATCGCTTTTGTGTTGGGTACTTTCAGAAATGAAACATCAATTTTTATTTCAACATCAACTTTGTAATCATTTATTTGACTGAAATTATTAAGGACATTATACAGGATTTTTTCAGGCTCTTTGTTTTGAGCAGTAACACAAATACTAAAGACAACAAGAATAAAAACTAACTTTTTCATACAACTCATTTATTAAGTTAAAATATCTTTCCTTCTAAACAGGTAAAGTGCCAGCCCGTAAAGGACTACTAAATGAATACCCAGTACCATCAAAGATTTGAGAACCGATGAATAGTCCGGTGGTTTATTAAAAAATGCCTTCCAGCCCCCAATATAATTAGTAAATAAATATGGCTTTATAGTCTGAAAAATACTTACATCAATTGCCGAAATTATAAAAAAAGCAATAATTATTGCCATAGTGGTTATTATGGGTCCAATTGAGTTTTCAACTAAGGAAGAAAACAAAAATGCGAGAGATGAAACAACCGACATACTAACAATTGCAAAACCATAGGCACATAAAAATCTCCAGAAAATGTCATCCCGGGCAAAAATAACAAGAGCGTTGCTTTGCAAGCTCAGTAATTCACCTTTCCCAAATAAAAACATCCCGAGTCCAAGGCTCATAATTGCCAGCCAGAGGATCAAAAGTGTGGTATAAATAATTCCCGCCAAATACTTTGCTGTAACTATACTAAATCTGGAAACCGGCCTGGTTATAATCATCCTGTAAGTGCCTCCAGTGGCTTCCCCGGCCATCAGGTCGCCGGCTACAAGTGCAATAAAAAACGGAATATGCAAAAACAAAGCATTTAGAATAATCTGAGAAACCAGGTATCCGTTCAGAAAATTACCGACAAAAACAAATGACTGCTGAAGATTTCTGGTAGCGAAATTCAGTGTTCTCGATCCTTCAATAGAAATTGCAACCTGTATTATAACAACCAAACCTGTTATAGCGATGAAACCTATATAGCTTCTCCATTTTTTGAATATCTTATAAAGTTCTATTTGAACCAGGGTTAACATCAGTCTTCCTTTTCCATAATATTGAGGAAATAATCTTCAAGTGATCGGGTCGGAATCAGAGCATTAACTTTTACTCCATTTTGTACCAGGAATTTATTGAGCTCAGATATTTCATTCTGCACAAGTGCAAAAGTGAATTTGTTATTAGCAGTAGTTTTCAATTTTTCCATCCACTTACTTTCTCTAATTTTTTCTTCTGCAATTTCATTATTTTCAACTTCTACAGTAACCCGGAGTTCATCCCTGTTCAATAACTCAGACACCGTACCTTCTACAATCTTTTTACCTTTATTCAGAATTATCATCCGGCTGGCAACTATTTCCACTTCGGATAAAATATGGGAAGAAAGTAAAATCGTTTTATTCTTATCCTTGCTTAAATGGAGAATTAATTCCCTTATTTCTTTCATCCCTTGTGGATCAAGTCCTGTTGTGGGTTCATCCAGAATTATTAGCTCCGGATCGTGCAGAAGAGCCTGCGCTAATCCCAGTCTTTGCTTCATTCCGTGTGAGAATGTTTTAACCTTACTTTTATATCTCTTCTCCAGTCCTACAAACTCCAGAACCTCCATTATTCTTTTGCGGGAAACGTCTGTTTTTGAAAGTCTTCCCAGTATTTCGAGGTTCTTAAAAGCTGACAAATACGTGTAAAAATCAGGTTTTTCTACTATAGCGCCAATATTTTTTAGAATGGAAATTCTGTCTTTGGACAGTGATTTGTCAAATAACCGGATCTCGCCATTTGTGGGTTTTATCAGGGATAAGAGCATCCTGATTGTAGTACTTTTTCCAGCTCCGTTTGGACCAAGAAACCCGAATACATCTCCACGGTAAACAGTCAAATTAAGATCATCAACAGCTTTAACTTCCCTGAATTGTTTGGAAAGATTCTTAATTTCTATGATCTTTTCAGTCTGCAAAATTGTTACCAGATTTCATGAAAATTTGCTCTATTATTAAGAGAAAAGATAACCTAATTTTTCATAAATTCTAAATGAATTACATGGCCGGCAATATTCTTAAATAAACCGAAAAAAACATTATCAACAGCTGCTTTTTATTGCCTTTTTTAGCTCTTAATTGATGAGCTTTGTTCCATAAAAGAAAAAAAATAAAATAATACTTGAATTTTAAAAAAGATTAATTTTATACGAAAAATCTTTTAAAAATTTAATTTGTGTTTTACATAAATTATCGCAAACTTGGAGCAGTTACTTCCACGTTCTGAAAGGTTTTTTTCTGGTTCTATTTTCTTTTATTTCTTTTTTTATACTTTGAAAATCAGTTACGGGCCTGATTTTGCAAACCAACTTTTCTCAAATGAAAATAGATCTTATACCTTACAAAGCAACTCTGTGTAATATGCTGATTAAATTTTCAGCACTTAGAATTAAAGTATATATTGTTAACTTGTTAACTGAGGAGCAGCAATGCAAATAAAAAGACTATTTACTGAAACTAATAGCGACCCATTAAAATCAATAGAATTCGTAAAAAGAACTTCTGAGATTAAGAACCCCAACGGGTCTGTTGTTTTTAGAATGGAAGATGTATTAGTACCCGCTCAATGGTCACAAGTTGCAACAGATATTATAGCACAAAAATACTTTCGTAAAGCCGGCGTTCCAAAACTCCTAAAGAAAATCAAAGAAAAGGACGTACCGGTCTGGCTACAGCCATCAACCGAGGATAATGAACGCCTTGCAGAACTACCCGAAAAAGAGAGATATTCTTCAGAAATTGACTCCAAGCAGGTTTTTCACAGATTAGCTGGAAACTGGACGTATTGGGGCTGGAAAGCCAATTATTTTGATACAGAAGAGGATGCCAAGGCTTTTTATGATGAACTGATGTTTATGCTGGCTAACCAAATGGTCGCTCCTAATAGCCCACAGTGGTTTAATACAGGTTTAAACTGGGCATACGGCATCACGGGACCAGCACAGGGGCACTACTATGTTGATTATAAGACGGCAAAACTCACATCCTCAACAGATGCTTATACTCACCCACAGCCACACGCGTGCTTCATACAATCAATCAAAGACGATCTTGTAAATGATGGCGGAATTATGGACCTCTGGGTCCGCGAGGCACGACTATTTAAATATGGTTCTGGAACGGGTTCCAATTTTTCGGACATCCGTGGTAGCAGCGAGCCGCTAAGTGGCGGAGGTAAATCTTCCGGCCTGATGTCTTTTCTGAGAATTGGCGACAGATCAGCCGGTGCAATTAAATCAGGTGGTACTACACGAAGAGCCGCTAAAATGGTTACAGTCGATCTGGATCATCCGGATATTGAAGAATATATAAATTGGAAAGTTGTTGAAGAACAAAAAGTAGCTGCGCTTGTTTCAGGATCAAAGTTATGCAATTATCATTTAAACGCTATTATGAAAGCCTGTTATGACGAGCATCCTGAAAATGATCGTTTTAATAAGAAAGAAAATATAAAACTAAAACACGCAGTGGTTGAAGCAAGAAAAGCTGCTATTCCGAATAACTATATAGAAAGAGTAATTCATCTTGCAAAATTAGGATTTAAGTCTATTGAATTTCCAATCTACGACACTGATTGGAATTCTGATGCATACCTTACTGTATCCGGACAAAATTCGAATAATTCAATTCGCGTAACAAATGAATTTATGAATGCCGTCATTAATGATGATGACTGGAATTTATATTGGAGAATTGAAAAACGTAAAGCGAAAGAAGCTAAGCGTGCCCCTAAAGCATGTAAAACTCTAAAAGCAAGAGATCTTTGGGAAGATATTTCATACGCTGCCTGGTCGTGCGCGGATCCCGGAATTCAATATCACTCTACTATTAATGAATGGCATACCTGCCCTGCCGGCGGACCAATTAAAGCTTCGAATCCTTGCAGCGAATATATGTTCCTTGATGATACGGCCTGTAATTTAGCATCAATGAATCTTGTAAGATTTTATGACAAGAAAAAAGGTAAGTTTAATATTGAATCCTACAGACACGCAACAAGAATCTGGACTATAGTTCTGGAGATTAGTGTGTTAATGGCACAATTCCCAAGTAAAGAAATTGCTCAACTAAGTTATGAATACAGAACTCTTGGACTCGGCTATGCGAATCTCGGTTCCTTGCTGATGCTTCAGGGAATACCGTATGATAGTAACGAAGCTTTCTCAATCTGCGGTGCTCTTACAAGTATAATGCATATGACAGCTTATTCAACTTCTGCAGAAATGGCCAAAGAGTTAAAACCATTTGCACGTTATGAAGAGAATAAGACAAATATGTTACGTGTAATTCGTAACCATAGAAGAGCCGCATACAATGTTCCTAATGAGGAATATGAAGGATTGAGTATTCATCCTATGGGAATAAATCCTAAGCACTGCCCTTCCGATCTGCTGAAAGCTGCCAGGGAAGATGCTGATAAAGCTCTTGAACTTGGGACTCAGCATGGTTACAGGAACGCACAGGTTACAGTAATTGCCCCAACCGGTACAATCGGGCTGGTAATGGACTGTGATACAACGGGAGTAGAACCCGATTTTGCACTGGTTAAATTCAAAAAACTTGCCGGCGGAGGATATTTCAAAATTATCAACCAGTCAATTCCACCTGCACTAGAAAAACTTGGTTACAATAAAGACCAGATTACTGAAATAGTAAAATATGCAAAAGGTTCAGGCACATTAAACGGCTGCCCTTATATTAATCCTGAATCACTTAAAGCAAAAGGATTCACAGATGAAGCACTTGCAAAAATAGAAAAGCAATTGCCGGGTGTTTTTGAACTTGGTTTTGCATTTAACAAGTTTGCTCTTGGAACAGATTTTCTCACAAAGAAATTGGGAGTTGATTCGGAAGAAATAAATTCATATGATTTCAATCTACTTTCACACCTCGGATTTTCAAAACAGGAAATTGCATCTGCTAATGATTACGTTTGCGGAACAATGACAATTGAAGGAGCCCCTTTCCTAAAACACGAACATTATCCTATTTTTGACGCAGCAAATAAATGTGGCAAAAAGGGAACCAGATTTATCCGCCCTTCAGCACACATTAAAATGATGGCTGCAGCTCAGCCGTTTATTTCAGGAGCTATTTCAAAAACTATTAATATGCCAAATCAGTCTTCTGTAGATGACATTAAAGACGCTTATATGCAATCCTGGAAGCTGGGAATTAAAGCCAATGCACTCTATAGAGATGGGTCTAAACTATCTCAGCCGCTTAACTCTGTAAGCGAAGAAGAAATAGAAGCAATTCTGGAAGAAAAAGAAGAAAACGATATTGTTAAGATTGCAGAAAAAATTATTCACCGCTATATAGCTAAAAGAAGAAGATTGCCAGACAGAAGAACCGGCTATACTCAGAAAGCCAAGATAAACGGGCAATCAGTCTATATAAGAACAGGAGAATACGACAACGGTCAGATTGGTGAAATATTTATAGATATGCACAGAGAAGGCGCAGCTTTCAGAAGTCTGTTAAACTGTTTTGCTATTTCCATTTCACTTGGCCTTCAGCATGGTGTACCACTTGAAGAATTTGTAGATGCTTTTGTATTTACAAGGTTTGAACCATCGGGTATAGTTACAGGTAATTCCAAAATTAAGATGTCAACTTCTGTTATAGATTATATTTTCAGAGAACTTGCAGTAACATATCTTGGAAGAAATGACCTGGCTCACGTTGAACCGGATGAAATTAAAGCAAAGGCTTCAGCAGGAATAGTTAAAAAATTAACCGAGCCTGAATTTATTGAAGAAGAAGTTGTAAGCGAAAGACTCGTGGAACTAGATAAATCCACATATGAACCTTCTAAATATTCAACAACAACCAAGAAGACACAATCAAAATCATCGGCATCATTTAACAGAAGCCAAAATGATATATCATCAAAGATCAGGCAGGCAATAGAAAAAGGTTACACAGGAGATATCTGTACCGAATGCCAGAGTATGACTATGGTAAGAAACGGAACCTGTTTGAAATGTATGACCTGCGGATCGACATCCGGTTGTAGTTAAAGCAATTATAGCTTACAAAAAAGCCGTTCGAATTGAACGGCTTTTTTTGTTTTAAAAATTATAGGAAAGAGAAAACCCGATATCACCGCTAAAGAATAATGGTGAAACTTTTACTTTACTTAATCCTTTCTCCAAAAAACTCGTCTTCGAATCAGAATCAGGTGGAACAATTAGATTACCAAATGTGTAGCCGAGAAAAATCCCTAAAGGCAGATCACTGTACCAGTGCATTCCCCTGCTTACCAGTCCAATTCCGCATAGACCGATCATCGAATAGCCAACAGGTTTTATCCATTTTTCGTGAGGGTAATTATTTGCAATAACTGTAACAGTAGCTGTTAAGGTAGTAATATGTCCTGAAGGGTAAGCATAGTATTTTGGTTGATTTTCCTGATATTTTTTTAGGTTAGGGAAAAATTGCCAACGGCCTGAAGATTGTGATGAAACAGCGGGGCTCTCCCTTCCAAATATTCTTTTTAGAACCTGTACGCCAATACCACTTGCTATAACAGCTTCCACAATATTGCTCGCCGTCTTAAGAGCAGCAGGACTGTCATTTGCAAAACCAAAAACCGCAAACATACCAGCCATCAGAAAGTGATATTTTTCATCCCCAAAATTAACCCCAATATCACTTAGTTCGTGAAAGGTATCAGAATTATTGTAAAGTCTCTTATTTTCATCCCATCCTTTTTGATCAATAAGCATAAGAGCACCTGTGCCGGCAGCAACAATAGCAAAAAGCGGAAGTTTATTGTTAGAAAATGCTCCCTTCGGAAAATTCGAGAAATCGGAAGGAACATTTGTTATCATCTGGTGCCAGTTTACTTTTTTTTCTGTTTTGATTTTTTCAACAGGATGCGGATAAATATTTAGATGAGCAGTACTGTCCGATGACAAACCGTCCGGTGTTTTATAACTATTTCCACCCTGGGCAAATAAGGTAGAGAATGAAAAAAAAGATACAAAAAATAAGATAAAACTTATCTTCATAAATGATCCGGATATTAATAATTCGGACAGTAAAAGGAATGTAATAATTTATTAAAACTTTAAAGATAAAGCCAGCCCGGTCGCATTAAAGGCTCTGTACGGGGCAATATTGATGGTCATTTTTTTCTGATCTTCTTCACTGCTCTTGCCATATTTTTCAGGATGAGCAACAATCTTCCCAAACTCGTATCCTAGATAAATAGCCAGAGGATAATCACTATACCAGTGTATTCCGCTGTTAACCATACCCAGGGCCATCAGAGTACATAATGAATACCCCACTGGTTTGACCCATTTCCATTCGGGATAATTTTCAGAAATTACCCCAATCATCCCGAGCATAGTCGTCAGGTGTCCTGACGGATATGCATCATAGGCAGGAACACGCTTATGGTAATCAAATGGATTTGGAAAAAATTTCCATTTCCCTGCCGGCTGAGTTGAAACAACAGGACTCTCTCTGCCGGTCATATGCTTAAGCACCTGGGCAAAAGCTCCAGCCGATATTGTAACCTGAAGTATCTGGCTCCCAGTACGCAATGCCCTGTTATCCTTAAATAAAAGGCCGTAGAGAACAAAAACTCCTGTAAGCGTAAATTGAGTCCTTCCATCCCCAATTTCTCCAAATCTGTCGCTGGCTTGGCGAATAAAATTCGAATTTTTGTACCATTCATGCTGTCCAAGCCAGGTTGTATTATCCGTAGCCATCAGGGCGGCAGTTGAAGCAGCGATGCTTAAATATACCGGTATGCTCGTATGTATAGCAACATCATAAAAACGGGCGTAGTCACTCGGAATATTAGTCAGCCAGCTATGCCAGGTAAGTTTAGGCGAATTTGAATCTCTCTCAATCTTGCTGTCAGGTTTAATTGCGTCACTAATTATAAGGCTATCATTTCTGGAAGAAACATTAATCTGGTTTCCGAATTTACCGGAATCCATTATTTTTTTTTGGTTTTGAACTGAAGAAACCTTAATAGAATCCTGTGGAAAAATCACTAACGAATTTAAGACAATAATAAGTAATAATACTTTAGGCATAACTCAGCATATAATTAAAAATTAAGCGTAAATTTATCACTATAATATTGATTTTACAATATTGACCAGTAATAGAATTATATTCATCCGGCAATTAGAATATCTATTTTAAGGAAATAATATGAAGAATCATTTTTCGATTTTTCGTAAAATGCTTGGCAATACGATCAACAAAAGTGGCAATGCAATAATAAATCCGCCAATTATAGCAATCGCAAGCGGCTGGTGCATTTGCGCGCCGGTTCCTATCCCTATTGCCAGAGGCAGTAGTGCAATTATTGCACCAAAAGCAGTCATAAGCGTAGGTCGAAACCTGAGAGATATTGAATTAACTATTGCATCTTCTTTTAGAATATCTTTCTTTTTTTCATTTAGATATTGCAGGTAAATAAATATTGAATTTTCCCCTATTATTCCCACAATCATAATAATTCCTGTGTAGCTTCCTACATTAAGGGGTGTGCCTGTAACTAATAAAGCTAAAAAGCTCCCGGCAATTCCTAAAATTGCAATAAGTATTATTGATATAGAAATCCTGATCTTTCTAAAAAGAAACAAGGTAACTGTAAAAACTAATAAAATGGCTAAAATAAGTATAGTCATTAAATCGCTGAATGCTTTCTGCTGCTGCTGATAAGCACCACCATAAACGATTTCATAACCTGTCGGCAGTTTCACTTGCTTGCTAATTCTCTTCTGAATTTCAGTCACGGTGCTGCCAAGATCACGATTATTTAATCTTGCAACAACATCATACATCTGTTTTAGATTTTCTCTGTCAATTTCTGAAACGCCTTTGATGAATTTTATATTTGTAAATTCTTTTATTGGCTTAACGTTTCCGTCATTTAGATATATATATCCATTTTTTATATCATCTAAAGAATTAAGCAGTTTTCCGTCAAACATCCTGATATTTATAAGCTGATTCTGCCCCAAAACATTTCCAACTACAGTCCCTTTTATTTTGGTGTTTATTTGATTTTGTAATTGACCGGGAGTTAATCCGTATTGGGCAAGAGTGGCATTCTTTGGCTGGAAAATTATATTCGGTCCTGCAATGGTTATCCCGTCAAAAACATCCGCAGTTCCCGGTGTATTCTGGACAATACCGGCAATCTGCTGTGTGAGTTCTTTAAGTTTAACCTGGTCATCACCAAAAACTTTTATTGAAATAGGTTGTCTTGTACTGATTAAATCACCTAGCATATCTTCAATAATCTGCCCAAAATCTACCTGAAGAGCAGGCAACTTTGCTTCAATTCTTTTCCTGATATTATCCGAAACTTCGTCCGTAGTTAAATCTCTATTTTTCCTCAGCTGTATAGTATAATCACCGTAGTTTGGTTCAGTTATAAAAAAACCATTTTGTGTCCCGATCTGGCGGGAGAAAGATTTTACCTCAGGCGTTGTTTGCAAAATTTGATCTACAACATTCAACATCCTGTCAGTCCCTTCCAAAGATGTACCGGGCGGACTTGCAAAATCCAGAATTATAGAACCTTCATCCATTTGAGGTAAAAAGCCAGATGGCAGTTTGGGAACAATATAGTATGTACCTGCTACTAAAATGGCAATAAATAGGATTGAAAGTCCGGGCCTGTAAATAAAAAAATATACCCAGTTCCTTTTTTTAATTTCAGTCTTTTTATTTAAAGCCGAGTGTTTCTTAGAAAAGAGAAGATAAATTACCGGAAGGCCAACCCAGGTTACAAAGAATGAACAAACCAGCGTAATTATCATCGCGTTTGTCAATATGTTGAAATATGCTCCAGCTATACCACCCATTAAAACGAATGGAAGAAAAATAACAATAGTGCTTAGCGAAGATCCGATCATTGCAGGAAGTAAATATTTAATTGCTTTTGAAACTAGAGTGGTACTATTTTCATCCGGATTTTCTTCGTGTGTACGGTGTATTTGTTCTACAATTACAATCGCATCATCAATTATAAGCCCGATGGCTGCCGCTATCGAACCTATCGTCATTATATTTATTGTATAGCCGATTGAATACAAGACTATAAATGTTAAACATAAAGTAATCGGTATTGTTACTAAAATTACAGAGCTTGCTTTGAATGATTTTAGAAAAAGTATTGTAATCAATATGGCTAATAAGAGACCAACCCAGACAACATCCCTTATACTGCTTATTGCATCCGAGACAAAAGTTGCCTGATCATAAAACGGTGTGAGTGTTACTCCCTTGGGAAGAATTTTCTGAAGTTTAGGAAGTTCTTTATTGATAGCCTTTTCAACATCTATCAGGTTAGCGTTTGGCTGTTTTAGAATATGAATTGTAGGAACAATTTTACCATTAGCTTTAATTCTCACATAGCTTCTTTCCGAACCAATTTTAACAGTAGAAATATCTTTCAGTTTTATTGCTCTCTGTGGGGTATTTAGAATTACAAGGTTTTGTAAATCTTCTTTACTGTTTTGAGTAGCTTCGGTGAGCGTTAGATATAACCTGTCGTAGTTATCGATATAACCTGTAGAAGAAATAAAATTAGATTCTGAAATGACATTTGCAACAGTTTGGGGAGTAATTTTCAGATTCCTGAGTTTGGCTTCATTTAAAATTATATGATATTCCTGAACCTTCCCACCGCCGACTCCAACTTCAGAAACACCCTGTATTCTTGACAAAAATGGTTTTATCGTGTATTCAGAAATATTTCGCAAATCTATCTGGCTGTAACCTTTTCCAGAAATCGAAAATCCCATGATAGGAAATATCGAGGGGTTCATTCTTTCCACAGAAATGTTTATTCCCTGGGGTAAGTTTTGTTTTATTTCATTAATACGGGATTCTATTCTTTGCTTATCTAAATTGATATCTGAATTCCAGTTAAAGAATGCCGATATTTCGCAGCTCCCCCTGCTGGTTGCGCTCCTGATCAAGTTAATACCGGGAACTTTTTTAATTGAATTTTCAAGAGGTACAGTAACAGCAACCGTCATTTTATCGACTGGTTGTTCTCCATTATCGGCAATAATTTTGATCTTAGGAAAAGTAATGTTTGGAAATAATGCAGACTGGATATGTAAAAATGAATAAACTCCACCCAATAAGATTAATACCAGTATAACTGCTATGGGGCTTTTATATTTTACATAAAAATCACTCATTTAATAACCTCAACCTTAGCTGTATCCGGCAATCCATAAGAGCCTGACGAAATAATCTTATCCGAGACATTTAATTTTGGAGAAAGAATTTGAACCAGGCTTTCGGTCTCAATTCCCTTGTTTATATCTATTCTTACCGCTGTAGTATCATTTAAGAGTTTCATTATCCAGAATACGTCTTCAGTAACATTTGTCATTACAGCACTTTTGGGAACAACTGTAGCATCCTTAAAAGATCTAAATGGTATCTTTGTAATAACATTTAGATTTTCCGGGAGTTCTTTATGGCTTTTTAATTTAATTAGAAATGTTTGTGTCTGTGTTGATGGATCAACAGACGGGACTTTTTTTTCGATATAGCCTGTCAGTTGTTCTCCGCCAGGCAAATCTACATCACAATTATTTCCGACCTTAATTTTCTGTGCATCTTCAAATGGAACGTTTAATTTTATTCGCAAGGAATTTGGGTTTGAGACAATAGCTAATTGCTCACCCTCAGAAATGAAATCACCTTTGTGATAATTTAATTCTGTCAGCACACCCCTTGTTTTGGCTCCGATCAAAACAGAGCCGTCAAATATTTTATCCCCAATCTTTATCTTAAGGCTATCAGAAGCGGCGGATTCTTTGGTTTTAACTCTGAATAAAACATCACCCGGATTAACTTCATCACCAATATTTTTATAAATTTTTTCTATAAATCCCGGGAAAGGAACTCTGACCATCTCTTTATTCAGAAAAATTACATTCGCATTCAGTTTTAGATCATCTTGCAAATTCATCACAACCGGAGTAGTTATTGATACAGGCGTACCACTTATAGCATTATTTTCCTTCTTGTTTACATTTCCCGAACAGGATATCAGCAACAGCGGAATAGATAACAAGATGAGAGTATAAAATATTTTTATCGAGATTCTATTGAGATATTTCATTCTACCAATTCCAGTAATTGTAATTATTAATTTCTGCTTGATAACTGATCCGGGTGTTTATTAGGCTTTTCTGTAGATCAATATAATTTCTTAAAAGAGCCAGGTAATTAATCATTGAAAGATTACCCTGTTCGAGCTGTTTTTTAGAAATTCTTATCAGATTTTGGTAATCATCCATCTGTTCTTCCATCGAACCAAGATTGCTTTTCAATGATAATATTTTTTCTTCCGAATTTTTTAACCGACTGGTAATATTATTAGAAAGAAAATTCCTGTAATAGGTTAAGTTTTTTTCTGTAATAAGTGTTTGTTGCCTGGTTATATCTTTTTGTCCCCCATCAAGGATCGGCAAAGAAAAATTTATTCCAGCACTCATTCCGAATTTTCTTTGAATATTATCAAGTTCCACAGCATTCAGACCGGCATTAAAAAACAAACCAACCTGTGGCTGATATTTTGTTTCAAATAATTTTTGTTGACTTGCAGTGTTCAGGCTGTCCAGGTAAAACTTAGTGAGAAAGTTTGATTTCTCTCTACTGTTTACGTTTTTCACAAGATTTACACTATCAATTTTTACAATTTGAGTATCTGTAATCCCACAAATAGAATATAATTGTGAAAGACCCGTCTTGTAATTTTGCCAGGTTTCATTGAGGTTGATCTGCCGCGTTTTCAGTTCTACTTTTAGTAAAAGATAATCCTGTGCTTTTGCATAGCCATTTTTTACAAGATCTCCCGTAATGCTGAGCTGGTCCTGCAAATTATTTACAGTTTTAACCTCAAGGTTGTACAGTTTTAGTTGCTGTAATGAATTCAGGTATTGGTCTGTAACTTCTTTTTTAAGTGCGTGTTTTTCTTCCAGTGATTTATTTTGATATGTTTTATCAAGAGTCAGGCGTTGCTGCTGCAAAGCATCCAGAAGACCGCCGTTGAGGATGTCTTTTTCAAAATTAATTTGTGCCGAATAAAGACCGCCGTTTGTAATTCCGGCATCGTATCCGATAGCTTTCGGGTCAGGGTTTGTAGAAAGGATTTTTCCATTATTATTAAAGTATGGAGCAAAAAGGTAATTGGCAGTTAAAGATACTTTAAAAGCTGAGTTTTTTGCTTCATCTAAATTAGACTGTAATTTAGTAATCCGGCCCTGGTTCTGATAATCGTGCAGGACCGGAGAATTTTGAAATGCTTTATTTACAAAGTAATTCAGATTGTACTGTGCAAATAATAGATTACTAAAGAATAAAAAGGTTAATATAATATTCTTAATCATTTATATATCCACAGATTTTTGTTTTGTATATTTATGATATATACTGATAAAGCAAAAGTTAATCATTATCACTTTCATCAGATTCGTTGTTTTTCAGTTTAGTGGTTTTAATGATTTTCCCATTCATGTTACATACCACTTCATATTTTACCTCTGATGCTTCAATAATAACCTCATATTTCGTTACAGAGTTCCTTACATTTTTCTCGCCTTTTTTGTATTCAACATCCTTAAATTTTTTCTCTATAGATTTTTTTACAAAACCCGGTATTGTTTCAGCAGTTAAAGCTTCTTCAATTTCAGCAACTTTCCCATCTTGGGTGTAAAGCAGATCGCGCCTTACTTTACCGTCTTTACTCTCAATTTCAAAATAGGTAATGCCTTTTTCAATCTCTTTTGCTGTTCCTAATATTTTAGCCCCGGGAAATGCAGTCTGAAATGCCCTTGTAACAGCCGGTGGTAAATCTTTCTCTTGTATCTTAGTTTCTTGCGCAAATAACCCCGAAACTGCGAGGCATGTCAAAAAAACTGCAAGAATTAAAGACATCTTAATTGATTGAATCCTCATTGTGGCTCTCCTTTTAATTATTTAACATTTGATATACTACAAAGTTAGGGAGAGAAAATGAACGTAAGATGAAAAAGGGACTATTTTAGTGTGGAAAACCTGCGAAGCGGCAATTTTATTTTAAAAGCAGTCCCCTTACCCGGGGCACTTTTTATGATAATCTTACCTCCGTGCATTTCAACAAATTCCTTTGTTATTGCAAGTCCTAATCCGTTACCTTCAACAGATGAGCGGATTTCGTTTGAACGGTAAAACCTTTCAAAAATATGCGGCAAATCAGATTCTGCAATTCCCGCCCCATTATCTACTATTTTTATTATTACAAGGTCCGGATTTTTCTTAATTAACGAAATAGATATTTCTTTACCTTTTTCCGAATATTTGATCGCATTATCCAGCACATTAACTATCACACTCTTAATCTTTTCCCTGTCAACATTCAATTCAACAACTTCATTAATTGAAATGTTAATTTTATTTTCATTAAGGTCTGCAAAAGGTTTTAACATCTGTACACAATCGAGGATTAATTCGTCTAACCTGACATTACTTATTTCAAGTTTATTTTTTTGCGCGTCAATTTTTGCAAGTGTTAATAATGAATTGGTTAATTTGCTTAGGTTTTCAATTTCAGCGAGAGAGATTTTTATACTCTCTTTTGAATCCACATCGTTAACTTTTTTCAATGCCAGTTCAAGTTCGGTTTGAATTACTGTTAAGGGAGTGCGTATTTCGTGTGAAGCATCTGCAATAAATTGCCTGTGACTTCTGAAAGTTTTATCAAGCCTGTCAATCATCGAATTTAATGTAATGCTGAGAGCTTTGACCTCATCATTTGTTTGAGGAACATCCAGTCTCTTGTCGAGACTGTAGGCACTTATTTCATTGGCCGTGTTTATCATATTATTAACCGGGCTAAAGGCTTTTTTTGCTATCCAGTAAGCAGAGAGCCCCGCTAAAATTAATCCTGAAGGAATGATAATTAAAAAAAGCAGCAGCAATCTTTCTAAATCTTCGTGCACTTCATCAAGAGATGAGGAGACCACAAGAATGTGATCCGTCTTTTCGTCAATTTCAACAGGAGCATAATAGATTCGCGACCGGTGTCCATCTATTTTAATTTTATCAAATTTGTCCGACCCGTTTAAGAACGAACTAATTGATTTTGTATCGGGTTTTACAATTATTGTATCGCCGATAATCATTTTGCCGTTTTTATCAAAAAACTGGAACCTCGTTCTCTTCAATCCATCTGTTCCAACAGATTTAAAATCTTTGTAATTAAAGCCATTATCTTC
This sequence comes from uncultured Bacteroidota bacterium, assembly GCA_963783855.1. Lineage (GTDB taxonomy): Bacteria > Bacteroidota > Ignavibacteria > Ignavibacteriales > Ignavibacteriaceae > JAKAGZ01. The sequence continues at coordinate 247,537 of CAWAPE010000003.1, read as the reverse complement.
TCTGCTTTGTTCTTCTATTTCTGATTGAAGTAACAGCGAATAGCTTCTCAATTTTGTATCCAGTTTGGCCAGGTCCGCTTTCTCAGTGCTGTGATAAATAATAAGCGCAAAAAGAGAGAGTAATATCCCGAATATTAATGTATAGGCTAAAACAATTTTTAATTTAATAGAAAGCATTATGGTTTTCGCTCTGAGAAAATATATCCTGTACCGCGTACTGTGTGAATTAACGGAGCATCAAAATTTTTATCAATTTTTTGTCTTAAATATTTTACAAATGAATCAATCACGTTACTTTTAGGATCAAAATTCATATCCCACAAGTGCTCTGAAATTTCCGACCTTGAAAGTATTTTATCAGGATTCATCATAAATAATTCCAGAAGCGCAAATTCCTTGCTTGTCAGTGATATTTCTGTGGTTCTTCTAAAGGCTTTATGCGTATTGAGATCAAGCTTAAGACCGTAGAATTCAATTGTAGTTGTTCTAATCTTAGAATTTCTCCTGACAAGTGATCTTACTCTTGCCAGAAGTTCACCAAAATGAAAAGGTTTTACAAGATAATCATCTGCCCCGGTATCTAATCCTTTTATTTTATCATCCACATCATCGAGTGCCGTTAGCATAATTATTGGTGTTGTTATTTTATCTATTCTTAGATTTTTACATGTCTGTAATCCATCCTGTTTAGGAAGCATTAGATCAAGGATTATAATATCATATTTATTAATTTTTGCCAGTTCTTCCCCTTTCAGCCCATCATATGCAGCATCAACAGCAAAACTTTCTCCTTTTAATCCCCGGGATAAAGCCGAAACTATTTTTTTATCGTCTTCTATAAGTAATATTCGCACTTCTTTCCTTTCTAATGAGGAAAACTTATTTAAAAAATATGAAAATAAGATGAAAAATATCGGTAGGGGCTCTGATAAAGTTACTGTAACTTTCTTAAAATGATGGTTTTATGGCTCTAATAAGGTTTTATTTTTACTGCCATTTATCAATAAAAAATTGTTTTCGAGCTATTTTTTCGTGATTTTAAGTTTTGAAATTATAACTCGTGACAATTCAATTCTAAAAGGGGACGTGAAATATTTGTCTTATTTCTTATCTGCGGCTTCCAACAACCACCTTAAATTACAGATAGGTTTTACAGCGGGTAATTATAATTAACATCAGTATTTCCAAATCATTAAGTGAGGGTAGTATGAACTACTTAAAAAAACTTCTGATACTGCTTATCATCTTCTACTATATTCAACCTGTTTTAGCACAGGAAAAGAAAGAAGATAAGTCAATTATAACTCTGGAAAGATTATTTGAAAGGGGAAGTTTTTCCAGCGAAAGGTTCGGTCCTGTTCGATTTCTGGATAATGGCAAAGGCTATACATCTCTTGAAAGTTCTGAAGATGTTAAGGATGCGAGAGATATTATCAAATATGATACAGAATCAGGAGACAGAGAAATACTTGTTTCTGCAAGCCTCTTAATTCCGGAAGACGATACAACAGCTTTAGCAATTTCCAATTATGAATGGTCACCGGATAAAAACATGTTGCTGATTTTTACGAATACTGCACGTGTTTGGAGATATAATACCCGGGGTGATTATTGGGTATTGAATCTTAGCACTAAAAAATTAATGAAATTAGGAGGCAATGCTCCAGAGTCTTCTTTAATGTTTACTAAGTTTTCACCTGATAATAAAAAAGTAGCTTATGTAAGTGAGCATAATGTTTTTGTACAAAATCTTTCTGATGGAAAAATTACACAGCTTACATTTGACGGTTCTAAGACTACAATTAACGGTACATTTGACTGGGTTTATGAGGAAGAGCTTGATGATCGTGATGGATTCAGATGGAGCCCTGATAGCAAACATATTGCTTACTGGCAACTTGATGCATCCGGTATTGGCGAGTTTTTAATGATCAATACTACCGATTCAATCTATTCTTATACAATCCCTGTTCAATATCCTAAAGCAGGAACAACAAACTCAGCATGCAAAGTTGGAGTTGTAAGCGCAGACGGTGGTGAAACAATATGGATGAAGGTGCCGGGTGATTCACGTAATAATTATATCGCAAGAATGGACTGGACAGGAAATTCCGATGAAATTTATGTGCAGCATTTAAATCGTTTGCAAAATAAACTTGACATAATGCTATGCGACATAAAATCAGGAGATACAAAAATAATTCTTACAGAAAATGACAAAGCCTGGATCGATGTAAATGATGATATGCACTGGTTCAATGATGGCAAAAATTTTACCTGGGTTAGTGAGCGTGATGGGTGGAGACACGTTTATGATGTATCCAGAGATGGGGAAAATGTGAAATTATTAACACCGGGTAACTTTGATGTAATAGCAATTGAATCCATCGATTTTGATAATGGATGGATCTATTATATTGCTTCACCTGAAAACCCTACTCAAAGATATTTATTCAGAGTTTCACTGGATGGGAAAGGAACTATTGAGCAAATAACACCAAAAGAGTTAAGTGGAACAAACTCCTACCAGGTTTCTGATGGTTCAAATTATGCAATTCATAATTTCTCAAATATTAACACACCAAATACTACTGATCTTGTTGAATTGCCATCACATAAAGTTGTAAGATCACTTGTTACAAATGAAAAGCTAAAAGAAACAATTAATGCTTTAAAGAAATTGCCTGTTGAATTCTTTAAAGTGGATATTGGTAACAATCTTAAATTAGACGGGTGGATGGTTAAGCCTCCTAATTTTGATCCCGAAAAAAAATACCCGGTTCTCTATTATTTATATGGACATCCGGCCGCCCAGACGGTGGTTGACAGATGGGGTGGTTTTAATTACTTATGGTATTTAATGCTGGCCCAGCATGGCTATATTGTAATGAGTGTTGATAATCGCGGTACTCCGGCTCCCAGAGGACGTGAATTCAGAAAATACCTGTATAAAAACGTCGGTGGTGTTACTTCAAAAGACCAGGCTGACGCAATGAAAGGAATTATCGATAATTATAGTTTTGTTGATGCTACCAGAATCGGCGTCTGGGGCTGGAGCGGTGGCGCTGTTTCTACATTAAACTTAATGTTCCGTTATCCCGATATATTTAACACAGGCATGGCTGTGGCTCCTGTTACAGATGAGCGCCTGTATGATACAATCTATTCAGAACGATATATGGGGCTACCTGCCGATAATGCTGACGGGTACAAAGAATCCGCGCCATTAACATATGCTCACCAGTTAAAAGGTAATTTACTGGTTGTTCATGGTTCCGGTGACGATAATGTTCATTATCAGAATACGGAGAGATTAATAAATGAATTAGTTAAATATAACAAGACGTTTTCAATGATGGAGTATCCGAACAGATCCCACGGAATTTACGAGGGAGCGGGTACAAGGTTACACTTGTATACTCTATTAACAAACTACTTATATCATAATTTGCCGGCGGGTTCAAAATAGGTTAGACATTAATCACTCTCTTCCTTATTAGAAGAGAGTGATATTTTTTCCTTTCAAAAAAATTAATTCTTTCTTCTATTAGAATTCTGGAACATGTCTCTTATAGTTAAATCCATATTTATAGCAAAGGATTCAAAAATCAATTGGCTGGAATAAAATCCAGATGTTGCGATTTTCTCCAAAACTTATTTTTTAACAGGATAGCCATTTTGAGCCCAATCCTGATCAAAATCTCCCGGAAGATATAGAAGTTTTACATTTTTATAGCCCATTTTTTCAAGGGTCTGGAATGCAGGTTTAACATTTGGGCAGTGTGTCATAGGACAACAACCGCAGTAAATCACTATAGAGGTATTTTTATTCAATTTTTTAACATAATTCATCAATGCTGTAATTCCTTTATCACTTGAAGCCGCACCAATATATTTAGAGCCGGGTATATGTCCTTGTTTATATAAAAAATCGAACCCAATTTGCAAAACCTCGGGTTTCTTTCCCTTTTTGCTTGTGAGCTTGTGCTCTAGTTCAGAAGGGGTAATTACCTGGTTTACTGTCCAGGGATCACCTTTTTTTATTTCAATTTTTACTTTATTCTTATTTTGTGCATTTATTGAAAGGGTATATAAAAGGGAAAATACAATTATCAATAATAATTTTTTAAATAAATGGTTTTTCAGAAAGTTCATTTTTAATTATACCTCATTAGAATTGATTATTAAAATTTGAACCTATAAATAACAGGCTTTATTTACAATACTAAAATTATTACTGAGTAAAGAAATAGGAAGATATTTTTGAGGAGGCAAATTTATTTTGACCCATACTCACCTGATTTATCGGAAGGTAACCCCTGTTCAATTCTTCTTCCACCCATAAATCTTCTGGAATAATATTCCATATCAAGTGAGGAAACAGTTACCCCTTTTTTTGAAGCATGTGCGAAAAGATGATCACCGATATAAATTCCAACGTGGCCGGGTTTAACTCTTCTGCGTGTATTAAAAAACACCAGGTCTCCAAATTTTAGATCATCAATATTATCAATTTCCTCACCTTCGTCGTATTGCTCTCGTGCTGTTCTTTGCAAATTAACTGCGAGTGATTTATTGTAAACCGATTGTGTAAATGCAGAACAATCAATTCCATTTGCCGATGTTCCCCCATATTGATACGGTGTGTTGATATATTTTAATATTTCCATCAACATTCTTTCTCTGGGAGTACCATTGTCTGAGGATAGGTCGTTAGAAGTACTTGAAGAATTAATTTTTTTTATAACGTTTGAAATATCGACCCTTGGTTCATTCGCAGGAAGATCATCAGGATCTGAGTCGTCATTATTATGAACGGATGCTTTATCCTGATCTTTAACTTTGGAATTTTCATTCCCGGCCTGGTCATTATCATTATCTGAGGAGAATCTTACATCCGAGGTATTGTGTGTATCGTCAGTGGATTTTTCACCATATCGTGTGGTATTTGAGGAGGCAGAACAACCGGAATAAATAAATATTCCGGCAACAGCTGCAAATAAAATCATTTTGTTTTTTAACATGACATTTTTAACCGAGATAAGCCCTTAAATTTTTGCTCCTCGAAGCATGCCTGAGCCTGCGAATAGCTTTTTCTTTAATCTGTCTGACTCTTTCTCTTGTCAAATTAAATCTTTCACCTATTTCCTCAAGAGTTAAGGAATGTTCTTTATTTAGTCCAAAATAAAGTTTGATTACTTCTGCTTCTCTTTCAGTAAGTGTAGAAAGCGCTCTGTCAATTTCAGCCCTTAAAGACTCAGACATTAAAGAAAAATCAGGAGTTGGTTGCTGGTCATTCTGTATGACATCTAAAAGCCTGTTATCTTCACCTTGTGCAAATGGAGCATCCATTGAAACGTGTCTACCTGCTATCTTAAGTGTATCGGCAACTTCACTTACATCCATTTCCAGTTCAGAAGCAAGCTCTGTAGCGCTGGGTTCTCTTTCAAATTCCTGTTCAAGATTACTATAAGCTTTACCAATCTTATTAAGTGCCCCTACCCTGTTAAGAGGTAATCTTACAATTCTTGATTGTTCTGCCAACGCCTGTAAAATTGATTGTCTGATCCACCAGACAGCATATGAAATAAATTTGAAGCCTCTTGTTTCATCAAATCTTTTTGCTGCTTTTATCAGCCCAAGGTTTCCTTCATTTATAAGATCACCAAGGGAAAGCCCCTGATTTTGGTATTGTTTTGCAACGCTTACAACAAAACGTAAATTTGCTTTGGTTAAAGATTCGAGTGCGATTTGGTCGCCTTTTTTTATGCGAATGGCGAGATCGATTTCCTGATCGGGTGTAAGCAGGTCAACTTTACCAATTTCCTGCAGGTATTTATCCAGAGATTGACTTTCACGATTGGTATATTGTTTAGTAATTCTCACTTACAAACCTCCCTAAAGTTTTGTGTTACTTTTGTAAGTTTATCTGTCAACAGACAGATTAATTGTGTCCACAATTCCAACTATTGAAGCGTCAACGGGGGCCATATCCACGGGCAGGGGTATTACTGCTTCAGAGGCAGTTATATAAAATATTTTTTCACCCGGACCGGCACCGACAGTATCAACCGCAATTATTGGTTCTCCTAATTCCTGATTTTCACCATTTATAGGTTGTACAAAAAGTAACTTGAAGCTATTTAAAGCCTCATACTTTTTTGTAGCCCACACATTTCCTATTACTTTACCCAGGAACAATTGGTTATTCCTAAATTATTATATAATATTTTAGAATCAGCTTAATCTGTGTTCTTCAATATATTCTTTTAGTGAAATATCAAGTTTGTCAACAATTGCCATAATTACTGCATCAACCGGTTTGTCTTTGGTAAAACTTGTTTGCCTGGAAGAGCTTCCTGTAGCAACCAAAACAACTTCTCCCTCTCCGGCCCCAACGCTGTCTACTGCTACAACAAAGTTTTCCTTATCTTTCATATTAAGGTCAATCTGGCGTACAATTAAAAATTTTGCGCCAACAAGATTTTCATCTTTTTTAGTCGACCAAACATTGCCTATTACTCTTCCTAAAAACAAAAATTACCTCTTCTTAAGGTTTGTATACATCCTAAAGTGTTAATATACCCCCACAAAATAAAAGATTCAATCTGTCTGAAGTAAAATTTTTCCAGCTACATTTTATAAAAAGCTGGCCCCTTTTAGGCTGTTTTTTACTTTAAAGTATTCTGCAGCAGTTTTTCCAATATCTGAAAACGTTTTTCTGCTGCCTAGATCCTTACCTTCTATATTTTTTTTATAATAAAGTAACGGTGTGTATTCTCTGCTGTGGTCCGTACTGGGGGTGGTTGGATCGTTACCATGATCTGCCGTTATAACAACTGCATCTGATTCATCTAGTTTTGAAAGAAATTCCGGTAAGAAATCATCAAACTCTTTAAGCGCATTTGCAAATCCTGCAGGATCATTTCTATGCCCGAAATAGACATCAAAATCAACAAGGTTAGTAAAAATGAAATTTCCCTTGCCCTTACCGGCATATTCCAAAAGTTTTGCAAATCCCTCAGAATTTGATTTGGTTTTTTCTTTAATTTTGATCCCCTTATAATTAAAAAGATCATTTATTTTTCCTATAGCAACAGTTGTTATTTCATTTTTGCTCAACAGATCAAGAATCGTTTCTGCTGGTGGATCAAGGGAAAAATCTTTCCTGCTAGTCGTTCGCGTGTAATTCCCTGATAATCCGATAAAAGGTCTTGCAATCACTCTTCCAAGCAGCAATGGTGGTGCAAGTACTTTCTCTCGTGTGATTTTGCATATTTCGTACAATTTTTCTAGTGGTATTACATCTTCATGTGCTGCAATCTGAAAGACGGAATCTGCGGAAGTATAAACAATTGGAAAACCTGTTTTTACGTGTTCATCCCCGAGTTCTTTAATAATCTCTGTACCCGAGGCCGCCTTGTTTCCTAGAATTCCCCGGCAACCTGTTAGTTCTTTAAATTTATTAATAATTTTATCCGGAAACCCATCAGGGAAATATGAAAAATCTGTATCAACGTATAAACCTGAGATTTCCCAATGCCCGGTTGTTGAATCTTTCCCTTTAGAAATTTCTGCAAGCTTGCCGAAAGATGCCAAAGGTTTTTCAACTCTGTTCAGACCTTTTATATCATAAATATTTCCAAGTCCAAGTTTCTCAAGATTCGGCAGATTCAATCCACCAACAGCATTTGCAATGTTGCTTAGAGTATTGCTTCCGCGGTCTCCATATTGATCGGCATCAGGTAATTCACCAATACCTACTCCATCGAGTACAATAATAAAAAAGTTGTTCATAGTTTTAGTTTACGTTTCTTACGCGGTTACCGCCCATCTGCACAGCCTTTTGCAATGCGAGGTCGGCATTGTATAATATTTCTTCCACGTCGGATTTATTTGAAGCAGCCGCCACTCCAACTGAAATTGTATAAGTTGTCTGCTTTGAAACAACGGCAATTGGTTTGCGGGCAATTTTCACACGCAGTTTTTCAGCCCATAAAAAGACATCCTTAGGGGTCGCATTAAAAAAGTACACACCGAAGACTTTTTCCTCCATCCTTCCAAATAGATTAAGAGGAGTCATTTCATTTTCAATGGTCTTGGTGACAGAGGTTAAAACCTTAGGGAAAGGATCTCCTTCAAAAAGTGATTCCTGCTCAAGGAAATCGTCAATCCTAATTAATGCAAGTGCACCGGGCACCTTTGCCTGTTCAGCTTTATAAAGATCTGCAGCCATTCTCTCTTTAAATATTTCACCACTCAATGCTCGTGTTTCTACATCAATAGCAAGCAGACTTTTTAGCAAAACTTGCGTTGAATAGGAATAAACGACATACGCAATTATGTTCATTGCATTTCTAAGGAAATGCACATCAGAATTAGTATAAATATTTTTCTTCAGGCTTTCAAAACAAAGCACACCGTAATTTTGCCCATGATAAATCATCGGGATAGCCAGAAATGATCCATCAAAACTTACGTCTTCAGATTTCGCATATCTCTTATAATCACCCGAAGAAATATTATCAATTTTAACAGGCATTCCTGTAGCTATAGATTTACCTACCAGTGTGCCATTAATTTCAATATCTAGACCTTCACCGATATATTTCAATGATGTATTATTATAGACTTTAATAGTTTGAAATTTCTTCTCCACAGGCTTATAATAAACAAAGGCCGAAGCATCCCAGTTTAATAAATACCCGAGCACGTTTTGAAGTGAATCAACAAGTTCCTGTTCATTGTCAATTTTTTGTTCAGGATTAATAATGTTTAATAAACCATTTAGTCTCTGTTGGGAAATACTGTCAGAGTGTTTCTCTTCAAAAATAGAGATCAGCATAGTTATAACTCTAATGAACCTGCCAAGAGAATATATCGTTTCGATTCCGAATGCATCTTCAACTTTGGCATCTACCGCAATAATTGCTATCAGAGATTTATCATAAAATAAAGGAACACCGACAAAACTTCTTATTCCCTGCGGTGAATCATAATATCTAATTACATCAGATTCTGCAGTTGATGGAATGTCACTTAATAGTTCGGGTTCCCCTTTCTCAACAATTTTACTAAGAATATCATCTTCAACATCCAGTTTGCGCCTTGTAAGTTCTGTACTATTTGAGACAAACCTTTCAATAGAAAGTTTTTCCTTTGATTTATTATACCAAAAAAATATTGCTGTGTGAGCAGTGTAGGCTTCCTTAATTACCGTCAGCATTTTTTCAAGTACAAAAGCAAATTGTCCATCATGTCCAAGATCTTCCGGTATGCTTTCATTAGCAATTTCTTCAAATCTTTCTTTAAGGTCGGGTGGTTTTAGAGTTGTTTTAGAAACTTTAAATTCCGGAGTATAATTGTCATCCGTAATTACGTCTAAATTTCTATTCTTGGAAACAATCTGGAATGACTCATCTGAGTCAACATTGGAACTGGAATAATCGGAAGTATAGTCATCCACGGGAGGAAGGTCTTCTTCTTCGCCACTATTGGGGATGTACCCGCCCCGGTTAAATTTTAGAGAATCCCTGAGGAATATTATAAAGGCCACATAAACAACCAAAAGTACAATTGTAATAACCCTTATAACCAGATCATCCGTAATAAAAAGGATGGCGGCCAGTAGTGGTACCAACAAAAATATAAATATTCGTCTTTTCTGCCTTCTATCCATTTATGTAGCTTATTTACTGAAAATTAAAAACTAAAATTAAATATAAATTTAGAATTATCTAATAGCAAACGGCAGGTTTTGGCAATAATTACCGTGAATAGAAAAGAGCTGAGAATCTCTGTAATAGTTCTTTTTTACCAGTCTTTTTTACCGAAGAATACACGAATAGGTTGTCCCCGTAGCTTAATTCAGGGAAGTAATTTTTTATATTTTTTTTTGCAAGTGCCATTTCTGATTGTTTGAGCTTATCAACCTTGCTCAAAATAATATTGTAAGGAATTTCAAAATGATTCAAGAATGAATTTAATTTTATATCAAGATCGGTAGGTTTATGCCTGCTGTCTATAATATGCAGGGCAAGAAAAATATTATCTGATTTCGATAAGAATCCTTCAATAAGTGAAGCCCAGTATTCCCTCTCAGTTCTGCTGATCTTTGCATACCCAAAACCGGGTAAATCAACCAGGAAAAATTTATCATCTATTAAATAATAATTAATGGATCTGGTTTTACCTGGAGTGGAACTTATCTTAGCTAAATTTTTTCTGTTAAATAGGGAATTTATAAGGGATGATTTACCAACGTTTGATCTGCCGCAAAGAATTACTTCAGGTAGTTGTTCTTTTACAACGCCCTCCAAAGTAAAAACTGACTTTATAAATTTCGGGTTTTCAAACATTGCAAAAAAAAGAGTAACCGGTTTTGCCAGTTACTCCTGTAAATAGAAAATAAAAATTGTTATTATTTCTTATCTTTTTTCTCTTTCTTTTCAGTCTTTTCTTTAGTCTCTTTCTTAGCCTTGGTTTCCTTTTTTGCCTTGGTTTCTTTCTTTGCTTCCGGCTCTTTCTTTTCAGCAGTTTCTTTTTTCGCCTTAGCTTCTTTTTTCTCTTTTTTAGCGGGAGTTTCTTCAACTACTTTTGCATCTTCAACTTCATTTTCTTCTTTTTCAGCTTTTTTTGCACTCTTTTTAGTCTCTTTCTTTTCCTTACTGTCTTCCGCTTTTTTGTTAATAACTTCGTTGTAATCAACAAGTTCTAAAACTGCCATAGAAGCCGCATCACCAATTCTGTTACCAAGTTTTATAACACGAGTATAACCGCCTGGTCTATCGCCAACTTTAGGAACTATGTCATTGAATAATTCTTTAACAACTTCTTTATCATTTATAAAACGCATTACCTGACGTCTTGAATTCAGATCGTTTTTCTTTGCTTTTGTAATGATAGTTTCAACAAAACCTCTGGCTTCTTTTGCTTTCGCGAGTGTCGTCTTAATTCTTTTATGTTTTAATAAAGAAGTAGCAAGCGAATTCAACAAAGCAGCACGATGACTTGCTGTTCTTTTTAATTTTCTACCTTTAACTCTGTGTCGCATTATTAACCTTTAGTCCAAATTTAATTAGTTTCAGTTTCTTCTTTAATGTAAGAGTCTACGTCCATACCGAATTCAAGGCCCATATTCTCTACAATTTCCATTAATTCAGCAAGTGATTTTCTACCAAAATTTCTGAATCTAAGCATTTCAGATTCATCTCTTCTTACCAGTTCAGCAAGATTTTTAATGTTTGCTGCTTTCAGGCAGTTATGAGATCTTACACTGAGTTCAAGATCATCAACATTTGTAAGAAGAATTTTCTTAATTCTTTCTTTTTCACTGTCTTTCTGACTTACAGCCTGCTCTTCTTCCTGGTCAATATCAAAATTAATAAACAGCTGAATATGATCTCTCATAATTTTAGCAGCCTGAGTCAGTGCATCATCAGGTGTAATTGAACCATCTGTTATTACTTCCAGTACAACCTTCTCGAAATCATTTTTATCACCAATTCTAACATTTTCAACTTCATATCTTACATTCTTAATAGGTGTAAAGATTGAATCAATAGGGATAACACCTATTGTCTGTTCCGGTGAAACGTTCTCTGCAGCAGGAACAAAACCCTTGCCTTTTCCTGCTCTAATTTCAATATCAAATTTAGCAGATTTATTGAGTGTAGCTATATGTAGATCAGGATTCAATATTTCTATTTCATTGCTATTTTTCTGTATGTCTGATGCAGTAAACTCACCATCTCCGTTAAATGAAATTATAATCGGGTTAGGTTTTTTGCTCAGAAGTTTCATTCTTACCTGTTTCAGGTTAAGAATAATCTCAGAAACATCTTCAACAACTCCTTCTATAGTTGTGAACTCATGCAACACACCGCTAAATTTTACAGAAGTAATTGCTGAGCCTGTTAATGAAGATAATAATACTCTTCTTAATGCATTGCCTAATGTAACCCCAAAGCCTCTTTCTAGTGGCTGAAGTGTAAACTTTCCATAATTATTTGTATAACTAGTCTCGTCTAAAACTACTGCTTCGGGCATCTTTAAATTTGAAACACTCATTTGTAATCCTCTAAAATATTTTTAGTCTTAAAAAAAATGATTATTACTTGGAATAAAGCTCAACTACCAATTGTTCGTTGGCATTTAGAGGAACGTCAGCTCTTTCCGGAACCTGCAAAAATGTACCTGTAAGTGAAGCTTTATCAGTCTGTAACCATGGGTAGGTACTATCTTTTACTCTTTTCAGTGAACCGTGAATAGCATCCATTTTCTTGCTTCTATCACGAATTTTAACAATGTCACCTGCTGTAAGCATAAATGATGGAATATCTACAATAGTTTCATTTACCATTAAATGTCTGTGACGAATTAATTGTCTTGCCTGTTTACGGGAAGAAGCAAAACCAAGTCTGTAAACAACATTATCAAGTCGGCATTCAAGGATTTTTACAAGGTTTTCGCCTGTAATACCTTTTTGCTTATTAGCTCTTTCAAAATAATTTCTAAATTGGGTTTCTAATAAGCCATATGATCTTTTAATTTTTTGTTTTTCTCTAAGCTGAATACCATATTCAGAAATTTTTGACCTTCTTGAATTTCCGTGCTGTCCCGGAGGATAATTTCTTGATTCAATAGGACATTTTTCTGTAAAGCATTTCTGACCCTTTAAAAACAATTTTTGTTTTTCTCGTCTACATAATTTACAAACTGAGTCTGTGTATCTTGCCATTTAGTTCACTCTCCGATAAAAAAATTAAACTCTTCTTTTCTTTGGTGGCCTGCAGCCGTTATGAGGAATAGGAGTAACATCTTTAATAGATATAACATCCAGTCCTGCTGTATTTAATGCTCTTATAGCAGCTTCTCTGCCCGATCCGGGTCCTTTTACAAATACATCTACTCTTCTGAGGCCGAGATCAAAAGCTTCTTTAGCTGCAGCTTCCGCTGAAACCTGGGCAGCAAATGGTGTGTTTTTTCTGGAACCCTTAAAACCATTTTTGCCTGCTGATGACCATGAAATCGTATTTCCGTAAATATCTGTTATAGTCACAAGTACGTTGTTAAAGGTTGCTTTAATGTGCGCAACACCATTAGCGTCTACATGTGCTTTTTTCTTAGCTTTCTTAATAACTTTAGCCAAAACTTTTCCTCCAAGTAATCAAACTTTATTTCTTAGTTGGTGTTTTTTTCTTACCAGCAACAGTTTTTCTCTTACCCTTTCTTGTACGTGAATTGGTCCTGGTCCTTTGTCCACGTGCGGGTAATCCTCTTCTATGACGAATACCGCGATAAGCGCCGATATCCATTAATCTCTTTATGTTTTGCTGAACTTCTGAACGAAGTGCACCTTCTACTTTATAATCTGACTGAAGAACCGCTCTTATTTCAGCAACTTCCTCATCTGTCAATTCAGCAATCTTTTTATCTGGATTAATTTTTGTTTTTTCAATTATTTCAGCTGCAATAGTCTCTCCGATTCCGAAGATATACTGTAAGCCGAATAAAACTTTCTTATTTTTAGGTAAATCTACACCAGCTATACGAGCCAATTGTCTTCTCCTTAACTTTTAAAATTAACCTTGACGTTGTTTATGTTTTTTGTTTTTGCAAATAACTCTTACAACGCCTTTTCTTTTAATTACTTTGCAGTTATCACAAATCTTTTTTACTGACGCTCTGACTTTCATTTCAGCTCCGCTATTTATATCTGTAGGTAATTCTACCTTTTGTTAAATCATAGGGAGATAATTCAATTGATACTTTATCTCCAACCAGAATTTTAATAAAATGCATTCTCATCTTGCCCGAAATATGTGCAAGAATTTCGTGTCCATTATCAAGTTTAACCTTAAAATGAGCATTCGGCAATGTTTCAAGAACAACACCGTCAACTTTAATTGGTCCCTGTTTAGCCATTATTGTACCGACAAAATTTCTGGTTTACCATTACTAATTAAAATTGTATGCTCAAAGTGCGCTGATGGTAATCCGTCGGCCGTTACTATTGTCCAGCCATCCGGGGCAGTTCTTACATCATACATGCCCATATTTACCATAGGTTCTATTGCTATAGTCATTCCCTTTTTCAACTTTGGTCCCGTTCCTTTATTACCAAAATTTGGTATTGCAGGATCTTCGTGCAGGAATTTTCCAACTCCGTGTCCGCAAAGATCACGAACGATAGAAAAACCGTTAGCTTCAACATATTCCTGCACAGCAGCAGAAATATCGTGAACACGATTACCGTCCCGGGCCTGTTCTATGCCCTGGTAAAGGGATTTCTCTGTAACCTCAAGAAGTTTTCTTTTTTCATCAGAAACTTCTCCAACAGCAACTGAAAGAGCAGCATCTCCGAAATAGCCGTTTTTATTAACACCTACATCGAGAGAAATAATTTCACCATTTTTAAGAACCCTGCTATCAGGAATTCCGTGAACAACTGCCTCATCTACTGAGGCGCATATTGAAGCAGGGAAATCTATGGACGACCCGCCCTGAGAATATCCCTTAAATGCCGCAGTAGCATTATTACTCAATATGTAATCTTCTGCGATCTGATCTAACTCTTTTGTAGTAACGCCGGGCTTAACATTGCTTTTCATTAGCTGTAATGTTTCCGCAACGATTCTACAACTTTCTCTTATATAATCAATCTCTTTTTTTGTCTTAATTAAAATCACAAATATTATCTTCGTGCCTTCATCTTACCTGTTTTCATGAAACCATCATAGTGTCTCATGACCAGGTGAGATTCAATTTGTTGTAAGGTATCTAATGCTACACCTACAATAATTAACAAACTTGTTCCGCCAAAAAACTGAGCAAACTGCATCGATACTCCATAACCGGCGATAAATGCAGGCAGAATTGCTACAATTGCCAAAAAGAATGATCCCGGCAGGGTAATCTTCGTTAAGATATTATCAATAAACTCTGATGTTTGTTTCCCAGGCCTTACACCGGGAATAAATCCACCTTGTTTTTTCATATTATCAGCAACATCTTTTGGATTAAATGCAATAGCTGTGTAGAAATAGGTAAAGAAGATTATCATTATTGCATAAATCACTGAATAAACCGGTGATGTAAAACTGAAATACGGAACCAAGCTCTGTAAAAATTCATTATTTGGGAAGAACGATAACACAGTATTCGGGATGAACATAATTGACTGTGCAAAAATAATTGGCATAACACCTGCAGTATTCACTCTCAATGGAATATATTGCGTAACTCCGCCATAAACTTTTCGTCCAACAACTCTTTTGGCATATTGAACAGGAATTCTCCTTGTTCCCTGAGTTACAAGTACAACACCTGCAATAATAAATACCATAAAGACTAAAATTACAATTTCAATTACCAGGCTTCTTGTACCCGTTGAAATTAGCCTGTATTCATCAAGTAACGCAAACGGGAACCTGTCAATAATACCAATAAAGATGATCAGGGATATACCGTTTCCAATTCCCTTATCAGTAATCTGTTCACCAAGCCACATCATAAATACAGTGCCTGAAGTAAGCAAAATAACTGTTGAAATAGTCCAACCAATACCCTGAATTGATGCAGGAACAATTGGTGCTCCCTGAACATTGATGTTCAAAAGTCTGATTGTAACACCCCATGCCTGAAGAGCAGAAATTAAAACTGTTCCGTACCTGGTCAACTGAGTAATTTTCTTTTGTCCGTCTTCACCTTCCTGCTGAAGTTTTTGAAAATACGGAACAACGGCTCCGAGCAACTGGATAATAATAGAAGCTGAGATGTATGGCATAATGCCTAACGCAAAAATAGCGGCATTCTTAAAAGCGCCACCAACAAATAAGTCATACAATCCGAATAAATTATCCGAAGTTGAATTTCTTGTACTTTCAGCCAATAGTGCGGAATCAATTCCCGGTAAGGTAATATGAGCACCAAGACGTACAACTACAAGAAGTGCCAAAGTGTAAATAATTCTTTGGCGTAACTCGTGTATCTTAAAAATATTTCTGAAAGTATCAGTAATTGTAGACATTATATTCCAGATTAAATCTTTTTAATTGAACCACCTGCGGCTTCAACTTTTTCTTTAGCAGACTTGCTGAAAGCATTAACTTCAATCTGAAGTTTAGCTTTAATTTCCCCGTTTCCTAAAATTTTGATCGGGGTTTCCAAATTTGAAACCAGACCGGCAGCTTTAAGTGATTCAGCGTTAATTACTCCTTCTTTTAGTTTCTTACTCTCTACTAATTTCTGAAGTGAATCAACATTTACTATTTGAACTTCTTTCTTGAAGATGTTAGTGAATCCAAATTTTGGGACTCTTCTTTGCAGAGGCATTTGACCACCTTCGAACCATGCCTTATGTTTTGCACCAGAACGTGACATCTGGCCATTGTTACCTCTTGTGGCAGTTCCACCATGGCCTGAGCCAGCGCCGCGGGCTACTCTTTTACGATTCTTTCTAGAACCTTCTGCATATTTTAGATTACTTAGTCTATCCATTTTAAATTCCTGTTTCTACTATTTTACTTCTTCAACCCTAACCAGATGATTGACTTTTCTGATCATACCTCTTATCTGAGGAGTATCGTTATGAATTTTTTCCCAGTTAGGTCTTCCCAAACCCAAAGCTTCAATCGTTAATTTCTGATCTTTTGGTCTGTCAATAATGCTTCTTGTTTGTATTACTTTAATTTTTCCCATTACTTCCTCAATTAAGATGCGAATAATTCGCTAACTGTCATTCCTCTTTTCTTAGCCATTTTTCTGGCATCTGTTAAACTTAACAAACCATTTAAAGTAGCTTTTACCTGGTTGTGCGGGTTACTGGAGCCAAGTGATTTTGTGAGAATATCCTGAATACCAGCTGCTTCAAGTACGGCACGTACACCGCCGCCGGCAATAAGTCCTGTACCTGGCGACGCTGGTTTCAATAAAACCTTACCTGCTCCAAATCTTCCAAGTATTTGGTGAGCAATAGTTCCTTTAATAATAGCAACCTGAACAAGGTTTTTCTTTGCGTCATCTATTCCTTTTGAAATAGCATCGGTAACTTCGTTAGCTTTTCCAAGCCCAACTCCAACAGTTCCGGAGCCGTTGCCCACAACGACAATAGAGTTAAAGCTAAAACGACGTCCGCCCTTTACAACTTTTGCAACTCTGTTTATCTGAACAACTTTTTCTTTTAGACCTTCTACTTCTGTTGACTTGACAATTTTCAATTTATTCTCTCACATAAAAATTATAAAAAACATTCGATTTTTTTATCACCGGCAAAACCAAGCTGCCGGGAGAGGATTCGAACCTCTACAGACGCCTCCAAAGGGCGTAGTCCTGCCATTAGACGACCCGGCAATCTTCAGTTACTTGCATAACTAAAATTTCAAACCTCCCTCTCGGGCTCCTTCAGCTATTGCCTGAATTCTTCCATGATAGCGATAGCCATTTCTATCAAAAACTACCGAAGAAATATTCTTCTCTAATGCCTTTTTTGCCAGGAAACTTCCAACAATTTTACTTTTTTCTGTTTTAGTTTTAGCATCTTTTAGCTGATCAACTAATTCTTTATTTAAAGAAGAAGCTGCAACAAGTGTTTTACCTGTAGTATCGTCTATTAATTGAGCATAAACATTTGACAGACTGCGGTATACAGTTAAGCGTGGTCTTTCCGGGGTTCCGGAAATCGCTTTCCTGATCTTAATCTTTGAACGCAATCTTGAATTATTATTTCTCTTAATCATTTCTAAATTTCTCCGCTAAAAATTACTTGCCTGCTGTTTTACCTGCTTTTCTCTGAATCTGTTCATCAGAATATTTAATACCTTTGCCTTTATATGGTTCAGGTTTTCTGATTGATCTGATTTTTGATGCAACCATTCCAACAAGCTGCCTGTCTATTCCTGAAACAGAAATTTGTGTAGGCGCAGGTGTCTGAATATTTATTCCTTCCGGCGGCATAAAATAAATTGGATGTGAATAGCCAATATTCATCAGAAGATTCGTTCCCTTCATTTCAGCTCTATATCCAACACCAACTATATCAAGGTTTTTCTGATATCCTTCAGTAACGCCCTGAACCATATTCTGTATTAAAGCTCTGGTCAAACCATGAAGAGCTTTGTTTTCCTTCAAATCATTTGGGCGTGTTACTATAATTTCATTTTCTTTTACTTCAATTTTCATAGATTTATGAAAATTATCTTCAAGTTCACCCTTGGGACCTTTAACCTTAAGGTTATGCCCGTTAAGTGTGACTGTTACGCCTTTAGGAATTTCTATAGGTTTTTTACCAATTCTTGACACTTTAAATCTCCATTCGATGAATTACCATATATGACAGACTACTTCGCCACCGAGAGAATTTCTTCTGGCTTCTTTTTCTGTCATCAATCCTTTTGAAGTAGATATTATTGCAATACCTAATCCGTTTAAAACTCTCGGTAGTGAATCAGTACCTTTATAAACTCTTAAACCAGGTGTACTGATTTTCTCTAAACCGCTTATAGCACTTGAGCCGTTTGTATATTTTAATTTAACTCTTAAAATATTTTGTTTGTTATCTTCAATAACAGCAAAATCTTCAATAAATTTTTGCTGTTTTAGAATGTCAACAAGACTTTTTTTCATATTAGAAGCAGGTATATCTACATTCACTTTTTTAGCTTTTGCTGCGTTTCTAATTCTTGTTAATAAATCTGAAATCGGATCTGTTACTGGCATATTATAATTTCTCCTGTTACCAACTTGCTTTTTTTAGTCCGGGAATTTCACCTTTAAGAGCCATTTCTCTTAATACAAGACGTGAAACACCAAATTTTCTGTAATAACTTCTTGCTCTTCCTGTAAACATACATCTGTTATGTAACCTGACAGGAGATGAATTTTTAGGTAATTTTTGCAATCCAACATAGTCGCCATTTTCTTTCAGTTCTTTTCTTAACTGAGCATATTTTGCAACCAATTTTTCTCTTTTTGCTTGTCTTGCTATTAAACTTAAACGAGCCATTAAATCTCCTCTTTACGCGGTTTTTAATTCTTTTTTAGTAAAAGGCACTCCAAATGAAAGGAGTAATTCATAAGCCTCTGTATCTGTATTGGCAGTTGTCACAAATGTAACATCCATACCCATTACCCTGGAAATTTTTTCAACATTTATTTCAGGAAAAATGATCTGCTCTTTAACACCAAGCGTATAATTGCCTCTTCCATCAAATGATTTATCTGATAAACCTCTAAAGTCTCTAACTCTCGGCAATGCAATGTTTACAAGTCTATCTAAAAACTCATACATTTTTTCTCTTCTGAGAGTTACCTTTGCACCAATTTTCAGGCCTTCTCTTAACTTAAAATTTGAGATGGCTTTCTTAGCAGTTCTTACACTTGCCTTTTGTCCTGTAATTGTTTCAAGTTCTTTCACAGCTTCTTCCAGAATTTTAGGATCGGCAACTGCTTCGCCAACACCCATATTAAGCACAATTTTGTCCAACCTGGGAACCTGCATTATGCTTTTGTAGTTAAATTTTTTCATTAAAGCAGGAACTACTTCTTTTCTGTATGAATCGTAAAGCCTGGTATTAATTTTTATATATTTTTCAGCAGCTGCAGCTTCTTTCTTAGTAGATTTTGCTTTTTTTTCAGCGCCTTCTTTTTTTGTTTTCTTCTCTGCCATTTTCTGTCAAACCTTGAGTAAATAATTTATTAGAATTATATCATTTCACCGCTAATCTTACTAACGCGTGCTCTTTTCTTTTTGCCGGTTTTTTCGTCAAGAATAATCTGTGCACCAACCCTTGTTGGCTCATTTGATTTTGGATCAAGAAGCATAACATTTGAAATATTTATTGGAGCTTCTTTTTCTAAAATTCCACCCTGTGGATTATTTTGACTTGGTTTAGTGTGTCTCTTTCTCAGGTTAATTCCTTCAATAATCAGCCTGTTTTCCTTAGGGAACACTTTTAAAACCTTACCAGTTTTTCCGGTATCGTTACCGGCAATTACCATTACATTGTCATTTTTACGAATTTTCATTACTTAAACCTTATAATACTTCAGGTGCTAAAGAAACTATTTTCATGAACTGTTTGTCCCGCAATTCTCTTGCAACCGGTCCAAAAATACGTGTACCTTTTGGTTCATTCAGATTGCTGATTAAAACAGCTGCGTTTTCATCAAACCGTATGTAAGATCCGTCTTTACGTCTTACTTCCTTTCTGGTTCTTACAATTACTGCTCTGGAAACTTCACCTTTTTTTACTGTTCCGTTTGGTATAGCAGCTTTAACTGAAACAACAACTAAATCGCCCAAGCTTGCGTATTGCCTTCCGCTACCGCCAAGTACTCTAATACATCTTACTTTTTTAGCGCCAGAGTTATCGGCAACCACTAAATTCGTTTCTTCCTGGATCATTTTACATAACTCCTATTCTACTTGGCTTTTTCTACAATTTGAACTAAACGCCATCTTTTCATTTTGCTCAATGGCCGTGTTTCCATAATTTTTACTTTGTCCCCGATTTTACATTCGCTTTTCTCATCGTGAGCTTTGAGCTTGGTGGTTTTCTTATAATATTTTTTATAAATCGGGTGCGATACTCTTCTTTCTATAGATACCGTAATTGTTTTATCCATTTTGTTACTGACAACTACACCGATTCTTGTTTTTCTTAATGTACGTTCTAACATAATTAAGCACCAGCTCCTTCTTTATTATCAGTATTGGCAACATTTTTTTCTGCCAATTTTCTTTCATTTAAAACTGTTTTCATCCTGGCAATATCTTTTTTTGCAAGACTTAATTTACCGGTATTAGTTAACTGCTTTAATTGATGAGAAAAACGAAGATCAATCATATTTTTTTCTTCATCATTTAGCAGCTTTTCCAGCTCGTCCGTCTTCATTTCTTTTATTTCGTGAATTTTCATTTTTACTTTCCTAAATAAGCTTATTCAAAATCAGGTCTTGAAACTACTTTAGTTTTAATTGGCAATTTATATCCACAACTTTTTAGCGCCTCATAAGCTAATTCTTTGGATACTCCGGAAACTTCAAACAACACGCGGCCAGGTTTTACAACGCAAACCCAAAATTCCGGCGCGCCTTTACCTTTACCCATTCTTGTTTCAAGAGGTTTTTTAGAAACTGGTTTATCCGGAAATATTCTTATCCAAACTTTACCGTCTCTTTTCATTTTTCTTGAAAGAGAAACACGGCAAGCTTCAATCTGGCGGCTTGTGATCCAGTGTGGTTCCAAAGCCTTTAATCCAAAATCACCAAAAGCTACAGAGCTTCCTCTTTTAGCTTTACCAGCCATTCTTCCGCGTTGCGATTTTCTAAACTTTACTCTCTTTGGCATTAACATGATCTAAAATCTCCCGGAAATTTATTCAGTAACTCTTTTTCCTAATATCTCACCACGGCAAATCCACACTTTAACTCCGATTGAGCCGTAAACGGTTTCTGATCTACCATTAGCATAATCTATATCCGCACGAATAGTATGCAGAGGAATTCTGCCCTGTTTGTACTGTTCGGTTCTTGCCATTTCGGCTCCGCCCAAACGTCCTGAGCACATAATTCTAATACCTTCAGCACCCATTCTCATGCCAGCAGTGATTGCCATTTTCATTGCTCTTCTGAAAGAAACTCTTCCAGCAAGCTGATTTGCAATATTTTCAGCAACTAAATAAGCATCAAGTTCTGGTCTTTTAATTTCTGAAATCTGAACTTTAACTTCTTTATCTGTAATCTGTTTTAATTCTTGTTCAAGCTGTGTTATTTCTTTACCGCTCTTACCAATTACAACGCCTGGTCTTGAAGTATGTATTGTAAGAATAATATTCTTTGAAGTTCTATCAATTATAATTCTTGAGATACCGGCTTTTTTAAGTCTGTTTCTAACATAATCTCTAAGCTTTACATCTTCTTTCAGTTTACCTGCATAGCTTTTATTTTCATACCAGTTAGAGTCCCAGCCTCTTATTACACCAACTCTAAATCCTACCGGATGTGTTTTCTGTCCCAAAGAAATAACCTCCTAAATTATGCCCTAGTTGCAACAACTATAGTTAAATGACAAGATCTTTTTCTAATTTGATACGCACGGCCCATCGGGGCTGCTGAAATTCTTTTTAATGTTGGACCCTGATCTACAAATGCTTCTTTTACAAAAACATCAGCCGGATCTACTTTTGCATTCTCATCTTTATTCATAAGATTAGCTATAGCTGATCTCAAAACTTTTTCTGCATCTTTTGATGAGTGTTTTGTATGAAAGTGTAATGTTTCAATCGCCTTTTCAACGGACATACCGCGAATCATATCAATCACCAGTCTCATTTTTCTTGGCGATGAAGGAATAAATTTATGTATTGCTCTAGCTTCCATTTTTCAAAAAATCCTTATTAAAATTAGCTTCTTATTTCGATGCTTTTTCAGCTTTTGTCCCAGGATGTCCTCTGAATATTCTAGTAGGAGCAAATTCTCCCAGTTTATGACCAACCATATTTTCAGTTACATAAACAGGAATCATCTTGTTTCCATTGTGAACTGCGATTGTATGACCAACAAAATCAGGAATTATAGTAGATGAACGTGACCAGGTTTTAACGATCTTTTTCTGGTTGGTTTCGTTCAGCTTATTAATTTTCTCTTCTAATTTATAGTCAACAAAGGGTCCCTTTTTTATCGATCTTGGCATAATTACTCTCTACTTCTTATTGCGTCTTTTTATAATAAATTTGTTAGATTCTTTTTTATGCTTTCTGGTTTTCAATCCTTTCGCTTTTTGTCCCCATGGTGAAACAGGATGTCCGCCACCAGAAGTTTTACCTTCACCACCACCCATAGGGTGATCGACCGGGTTCATTACTACGCCTCTAACATGAGGTCTTTTGCCTTTCCAACGCATTCTACCGGCTTTACCCCAGCTGATATTTTCCTGCTCGGAATTACCAACTGTACCGTAAGTTGCCATACATTCAAGACGAACCATTCTAACTTCACCTGAAGGCATTTTCAACTGTGCGTATTCACCTTCTTTAGCAAGTACCTGTAAAGCAGTTCCTGCACTTCTTCCAAGTTGTCCGCCTTTTCCTACTTTCAATTCAACATTATGAATGAAACTTCCTAAAGGCATTTCCTTCAATGGAAGTGCATTACCTATATTAATTTCACTGCCGCTTCCTGAAACAACTGTACTACCAACCTTCAGACCATCAGGAGCCAGAATATATCTTTTTTCACCATCTGCGTAGTGTAATAAAGCTATTCTACAAGTTCTGTTTGGATCATATTCAATAGAGAATACTTTTCCAGGTACACCTTTTTTATCACGCTTAAAATCTATTACACGGTATCTTCTTTTATGACCGCCGCCTATAAATCTAGAGGTAGTTCTACCTTTATTGTTTCTACCGCCGGACTTCCTTAAAGAAGTAGTAAGAGATTTTTCAGGAGTATCTTTCGTGATTTCATCGAAAGATGACTTCGACATAAATCTCGTTCCTGGTGTCATCGGTCTTAATTTTTTAATTGCCATTACAAAATCCTGTTGTCAAAAACTAAACTTGTTCGAATAATTCAATTGTATCACCCTCTTTCAGGGTAATAATTGCTTTCTTAAATGCTGGTGTTTTACCCACAAATCTTCCGCTTTTTCTAAATTGAGTTTTAGATTTCCCTTTATGATTTATGGTTTTTACACCTGTAACATGTACGTTAAACTTTTTTTCAATTGCTTTAGCAATTTCAACTTTGTTAGATTTAGGATTAACTAAAAATCCATATTTTCCTTGAGATGCTGAAAGATTTGTCATCTTTTCAGTTATCAATGGTTTTATTAAAATATCATGCATCTCAGTTCACTGCCTCTGCTTTATTTTCAAATGTCTTGCTGATAATATCAACTGCACCAGCTTGTAAAACCAAAACCTGGTTATTAAGAATATCATAAGTTGAAGCTTTTGCTGCTTCAAGTATTTTAACTTTAGGAATATTTCTTCCTGACTTATAAACTACTTCGTTGTAACCGTTAGTAAGCAATAATACTTTTTTACCTGATAATTTTAATGAATCAAGAAAGCCTTTAAATTCTTTTGTCTTAGGATTTTCAAAATTAAAGTCTTCAATTACAACCAGCTGTTCGTCTTTTACTTTGTAGCTAAGTGCTGATTTTTTTGCCAGTTTTTTAAGTTTTTTTGGCAAATCCTGTCTGTAATCTCTTGGCTTTGGTCCAAAGATAGTTCCACCGCCAACCCATAATGGAGATCTTATAGTACCCGCACGAGCACCGCCACGACCTTTCTGTTTCCATGGTTTTTTACCGCCACCTCTTACTTCGCCTCTTTCCTTAGACTTACTTGTACCCTGTCTCTGGTTAGCCTGGTAAGCTTTTACCGACAGGTAAATAGCGTGGTCATTTGGCTCAACACCAAAAATGTTATCGGAAAGTTCTATCTGCTTTCCTGATGTTTTGCCGTCTATATTATAAATATCAAATTTCATTTTTTTGCCAAATTACTTTTTTATCAATTCTACATAAGAATTTACAGAGCCGGGAACAGCACCCTTTACAAGAATTAAATTCTGTTCCGGAATTATTTTAATTACTTTAAGATTAGAAATGGTGACATTTCTATGCCCTGTTCTTCCTGCCATTCTCATACCCTTAAAAACTCTTGAAGGATAAGAACTTGATCCGATTGAACCCGGTGCTCTTAAACGATCACTCTGACCATGTGTTGTTCCACCTACTCCAGCGAAACCATGTCTTTTCATAACACCCTGAAAACCTTTACCAATACTTTTTGAACGAACTTTAATGCTTTCACCTTCAATAAAGAAGTCTGCCTTAATTTCGTCACCAATTTTCAGTTCAGAATCGTCAGGAAATCTAAACTCTTTTAATAAAGCTGCGGGAGATAATTTAGATTTTTTGTACTGCCCTTTAATCGGCTTGCTTACATTTTTTTCTTTCCTTTCTCCAAAACCCAACTGTAGTGCATTGTAACCGTCTTTGTCTTTTGTCCTGACAGAAACAACTTTGCAAGGACCTGCCTGAATAACGGTAACAGGTATTAAATCACCCTGTTCGTTAAATACACTCGACATTCCTAATTTTTTACCGATGATGCCAGACATCTTTGCTCCCAAATTCATTAAAGCTTAATCTCAATATCAACACCCGCCGGAATATCTAATTTACTTAGAGAATCGACGGTTTTATTATTTGAATTATGTATATCAATAATTCTTTTATGTGCTCTTGTTTCAAACTGCTCACGTGATTTTTTATCCACGTGCGGAGATCTTAAAACCGTATAAAGCGTTCTTTTTGTAGGAAGCGGAATTGGACCGGACACTACCGCTCCAGTACTTCTTACTGTTTTAATTATTTTTTCAGTAGACTTATCAATCAAAATATGATCGTACGATTTCAGTTTTATTCTTATCTTTTGACCAGCCACTTTTAAGATACTCCTTTTAATTATTAGACACGAAAAGGGAGTCGCTGGACTCCCTTTACGATCTATACTTTCATTTTATTCAATAATCTTAGTTACAACACCTGAGCCTACAGTTCTACCGCCTTCACGGATAGCGAAACGTAAGCCTTCTTCCATAGCGATTTCTCCAATCAGCTCAACACTGAGTTTTATGTTATCGCCAGGCATAACCATTTCAGTTCCTGACGGCAGTGTAGCAACACCAGTTACGTCAGTTGTTCTGAAATAGAACTGAGGTCTGTATCCGTTAAAGAAAGGTGTATGACGTCCACCTTCATCTTTTGAAAGGATATAAACTTCGCCTTCAAATTTCTTGTGAGGAGTAATTGTTCCTGTTTTAGCCAGAACCATTCCTCTTTCGATTTCTGTTTTTTCAATACCTCTTAAGAGTATACCTGCGTTGTCACCAGCCATAGCTGTGTCGAGTTCTTTTCTGAACATCTCGATACCTGTAACAACTGTTTTCTTGTGAAGTCCGAGTCCGATAAGTTCAACTTCTTCCTGAATTTTTACCTGGCCTCTTTCAACTCTACCTGTAGCAACCGTTCCACGACCAGTAATTGAGAAAACATCCTCAACCGGCATCAGGAATGGTTTGTCTGCATCCCTTTCAGGTACAGGAATATATTCATCGACTGCTTTCATAAGATCCCAGATACACTGTAATCTTGGATCATCATCAGGTGCATTTGAACTTGCAGCTTCAAGAGCTTTTAATGCTGAACCCTGAATTATCGGAGTTTCTTCACCCGGAAATTCATATTCGGTTAATAAGTCTCTTAATTCAACTTCAACAAGTTCAAGTAATTCAGGATCGTCAACCATGTCAACTTTGTTCATGAATACAACAATTTTTGGTACACCAACCTGACGTGCAAGGAGGATGTGCTCTCTTGTCTGAGGCATCGGACCATCAGTTGCAGCAACAACAAGTATAGCACCGTCCATCTGGGCAGCGCCAGTGATCATGTTTTTAACATAATCGGCGTGACCAGGACAGTCAACGTGTGCATAATGTCTGTTTTCTGTAGAATATTCAACGTGTGCTGTTGCAATGGTAATACCTCTTTCTCTTTCTTCAGGGGCATTATCAATACTATCAAAAGTTCTTTGTTCTGATAAACCCTTGGATGAGAGAGCCATAGTGATGGCAGCTGTTAATGTAGTTTTACCATGATCCACGTGACCAATTGTACCTACGTTAACGTGAGGCTTACTCCTATCAAATTTTGCTTTTGCCATCTTATTTATCTCCTTTAAAATTTATTTATTAAAAATACTCTTTACGCGTGTGTAGTTGATTTACTACCGGTTTTTTCAGCAATTTCTTCAGCAATTGATTTAGGAACTTCCGCATAATGAAGGAACTGCATAGTGTATATTGCCCTTCCTTGTGTCATCGATCTGAGCACGGTTGCATAACCGAACATCTCTGATAGAGGAACAGTCGATTTAATAACCTGTGCATCTTTCCTTGCTGAAAATCCTTCAATCTTACCGCGACGTGAATTAAGATCACCCATTACGTCGCCCAGATATTCTTCCGGAGTTACAACCTCAACATCCATTATTGGTTCTAGAAGTATTGGTTTTGCTTTTTTAGCTCCGGCTTTAAAAGCCATAGAACCTGCAACTTTAAATGATATTTCATCAGAATCCACATCGTGATATGATCCATCATAAAGTTTTGCTTTAACATCTACTACAGGGAACCCAGCGACTACACCATTTTTTAGCGAATCCTGTATTCCTGCAGAGACAGCAGGTATATATTCTTTTGGCACTACACCGCCAACAATTGCATTTTCAAATTCAAATCCTTTACCGGTTTCGTTAGGACCAAGTTCAATCCATACGTGACCAAATTTTCCACGGCCACCAGATTGTTTAACAAACTTACCCTCAGCCTGTACTGTTTGGGTAATAGTTTCTCTGTAAGCAACCTGTGGTTTACCAACATTTGCTTCTACTTTAAATTCTCTTTTCATCCTGTCAACGAGAATTTCCAGGTGAAGTTCACCCATTCCGCTGATAAGAGTCTGCCCGGTTTCTTCATCTACTTTAATTCTGAAAGTAGGATCCTCGTCAGATAATTTAACCAGTGACTCAGATAATTTATCCTGATCAGCTTTCGTTTTTGGTTCGATAGCAATCTGTATAACAGGTTCCGGGAAAACTATTTTTTCCATCATTACAGGATCATCTTCAGTACAAAGAGTATCACCTGTTTTTGTAAACTTTAATCCAACAGCAGCAGCAATATCACCGGCTCTTACTTCATCAACTTCTTCTCTGTGATTTGCGTGCATCTGGAGAAGCCTGCTGATTCTTTCTTTTTTACCACTAACAGAATTGTAGATATAAGAACCTGATTTTAATGTGCCTGAATAAACTCTAAAGAATGTAAGTTTACCAACAAATGGATCAGTCATAATTTTGAAAGCCAAAGCAGTAAACTTTTCATTTTCATCAATTTTTCTTTTAATAATGTCGTTCATCCCGACATGGTGCGCTTCAATTTCTTTGAAATCCTTTGGTGCAGGTAAGAAATCAACAACAGAATCCAGCAACCTCTGAACACCTTTATTCTTAAATGCTGATCCACAAAGAACCGGCACAATTTTCAAATCAATAGTAGCTACTCTTAATACTCTTTTAATTTCCTCTTCGGTAATTTCTTTTCCATCCAGATATTTTTCTAGCAAAGTATCATCTACTTCAGAAACTGCTTCAAGCATTTCTGTTCTGTACTTTTTAGCTAGTTCCATTAAATCATCTGGAATATCAATATCATCAAAAGTAGCGCCGAAAGTTTCTTCGTGAAACATTCTCGCTTTGAAAGTAATTAAATCAATTACTCCTGTAAAAATATCACCTTCACCAATTGGAAGATTAAGTGGAATTGCGTTAGCGCCAAGTCTTTCTCTCATCATTTCTACAGCATGGTAGAAATCGGCGCCCGTCCTGTCCATTTTATTAACAAAAGCAATTCTAGGAACTTTGTATTTATCTGCCTGTCTCCAAACTGTTTCTGATTGTGGTTCAACGCCACCAACAGCACAAAAGAGAGCAACAGCTCCGTCCAATACTCTTAATGATCTTTCAACTTCAACAGTAAAATCAACGTGTCCGGGAGTATCAATAATATTTATCTGATGATTATCCCAGAAACATGTTGTGGCGGCACTTGTAATTGTAATACCACGTTCTTTTTCCTGTTCCATCCAATCCATTGTAGCAGCACCATCATGCACTTCACCAAGTCTATGTAGTTTACCGGTGTAAAACAGAATACGTTCTGTAGTTGTAGTTTTACCGGCATCAATATGGGCCATTATACCAATGTTACGAACATTATCTATGTTTATCTTATTTGCCATTCTTTAATCTTTTTCTCTTTTATCGTTTCCTGAATAATTACCATTTAAAGTGTGCGAAAGCTTTATTTGCTTCAGCCATTTTGTGAACATCTTCTTTTTTCTTTACAGAAGAACCTTCATTATTAGATGCTGCTATTAATTCCGAAGCCAGTTTCCCAGCCATTGATTTTTCATTTCTTTGTCTTGCATAAATTTTTAGCCATCTCATAGCAAGAGCAGTTCTTCTTTCAGATCTTACTTCCGTAGGAACCTGGTATGTAGCACCACCAACTCTTCTGCTTCTAACTTCAATAACCGGTTGAGTATTATTTAATGCTTTCTTAAAAATATCCAGTCCCGGTTTTTTTGTTTTTTCTTCTATCAAATCAAAAGCGGTATAAAGTACTTCTCTTGCTTTTGATTTTTTTCCATCATACATAATTGTATTAATGAAACGAGCAACCATTACGTCGTTAAACTTTGGATCTGGTTTTAAAAATATCTTACCTGCTCTTTTTTTTCTCATAACTTATTTTGCTGCCTTTGGTTTTTTAGCTCCATATTTTGATCTGCTTTTTTTTCTATCTTCAACACCACTTGTATCAAGTGTACCTCTGATAATATGGTAACGAACACCCGGAAGATCTTTTACTCTTCCACCTCTGATCAATACGATTGAGTGTTCCTGTAAATTATGCCCTTCACCAGGTATATAAGCAGTTACTTCCATGCTGTTAGTAAGTCTGACTCTCGCAACTTTTCTGAGTGCTGAGTTCGGCTTCTTTGGTGTTGTTGTATAAACTCTTGTACACACACCTCTTTTCTGTGGACAATTTTCCAAAGCCGGAGCTTTTTTCTTAGCGATAATTTGTACACGGCCTTTTCTTACTAACTGATTTATTGTGGGCACGTAATTCTCCTAATCTTGTCAAATCCTAAAAAATTTCAGACTTCTAATATAGGTTTTATTAAAAATTTAGTCAAGAAGTCACTAAAATAAATTACTTATTTTCTTTTGATTTTGGGCAAAAAAATCCGGTTCTCATTCATGGAACCGGATTTAGAAAACTGTCTATTTACGCTTGGACATTTTCTTCTTTCTCCTCTTCCGGAGTATCAACTTCTGCCTCTATTTCTTCTGCCGGCAGCAATAGATTTTTGTATTTTTTGAGTCCTGTTCCAGCCGGAATCAGATGTCCCATAACAACGTTTTCTTTTAATCCAAGTAAACGATCAATTTTAGCTTCAGTTGCAGCATTTGCCAATACTTTTGTCGTTTCCTGGAATGAAGCTGCTGAAATAAAGCTTTCTGTTGACAGAGCTGCTTGTGTAATTCCAAGCAAAATATGCTCAAAAGTAGCAGGATCAGCATCTCTTGCCACAGCGGGATTTTTGTCCTTTTTCTCAAGATCAGCGTTTATTTCTCTCAATTTGCTTCTGGATATCAGTTGGCCATCTTTCAATTTAGAATCGCCTTTTTCAACGATGCATGCCATTGAAGTAATTTTTTGGTTTTCTTCAAGAAATTCAACACGACCAACTATATCTTCTTCCAGGAATCTTGTATCACCGGGTGAAACAATTTTGATCTTCTGAAGCATTTGTTTTACAATAACTTCAATGTGTTTGTCATTAATCTTAACGCCCTGTAAACGGTAAACATCCTGAATTTCATTTACAAGATATTCCTGAACTGCACTGGTTCCTTTAATTTTCAGAATATCGTGAGGATTAATCGGTCCGTCAGTAATTTTTTCACCTGCCGGAATTTCATCACTTTCCTGAACAAGAATATGCTTTCCTAAAGGAACATTGTATTTCTTTTCATCAGATTTATCAGGTGCAATTACAAATATTTCACGAGAACCTTTCTTCCTTGCGCCAAATTTTACATTTCCTTCAATTTCGGCAACAATTGCAGATTCCTGCGGGCTTCTTGCTTCAAACAATTCAGTAACCCTTGGAAGACCACCGGTGATATCCCTACTTTTTGTTGCTGATTTTGAGATCTTAGCGAGAATAGTTCCGCCAGTTATTGTTTCACCTTCATCAACTGATAAATAAGCTCTGGTTGGAATATTAAAGATTTTTCTTTCACCTGATTCAGATTCAATTGCAATACTCGGAGTAAGAGTTTTATCTTTTGATTCAATCACAACCTTCTGAACGTGACCGGTTTGTTCATCAGTAACCTGTTGAATAGTTGAACCATCAACCATATCGATGAATTTAACAACACCGTTAATATCTGAAAGAATCACTGCGTTATAAGGATCGTGATTATATAGAGGTGTACGTTTTTTAACTTTTGAGCCATCTTCAACAACTATTTCAGCACCGTATGGCACATCGAATTTTTTAATCTGTCGATTATTATCATCATAAATTGCAAGAACTCCTCTTCTTCCGGTTACAACTTTTACTGTTCCGAGGAAATCAGATTTCTCAACAAAATTTATTCTTTCAAATTTAACCACACCTTCTATATTTGATTCAACCAGTGATTGTGAAGCAATACGTGAAGAAGTACCACCAAGATGGAAAGTTCTAAGTGTAAGCTGTGTTCCAGGCTCACCAATTGATTGTGCTGCGATAATACCAACAGCTTCACCAATTTCCACTCTCTTACCATTGGTAAGATTTCTTCCGTAACATTTTGCACAAACGCCGCGTTTTGATTCGCAAGTAAGTACAGTTCTGATATAAACTGATTCTATACTTGAGTCTTCAATTCTTTCAGCTATTTCTTCATTGATAAGATCTCCAGCAGCAACGATTAATTCATCGTTACGCGGATCAAAAACATCTTCCTGTGCAGTACGTCCAACTATTCTTTCACCCAGTGGCTCTCTTTCCTGCTCAACATCTTTAAGAGCAGTAATTTCTATCCCAAGGATGGTACCACAATCTATATCTGTTACAATAACATCCTGTGAAACATCAACGAGTCTTCTTGTAAGATACCCGGCATCAGCTGTTTTTAGAGCTGTATCAGCAAGACCTTTTCTTGCACCGTGAGTTGAAATAAAGTACTCAAGTACAGACAAACCTTCTTTAAAGTTTGCGACAATCGGGTTTTCAATAATTTCACCGGCCTGGCCTGATAAACTTTTCTGAGGTTTCATCATAAGTCCACGCATACCTGCAAGCTGTCGTACCTGTTCCTGAGAACCTCTAGCACCGGAGTCAACCATCATATGCAGTGAGTTAAAACCACTGTTGTGTACTCTGATTTTTTCCATCAGTGCGCGCGCAACATCGTTGGTTGTATGCGTCCAAACGTCAATAATTTTATTATAACGTTCAGCATCTGTAATAACACCCTGTTCGTGCTCGCTTAATATAGATTCAACTTTTTTATTTGCTTTTGTAATGAGCTCTACTTTTTCCTCAGGAATAATCATATCGCCGTAGCTTACTGAAAGCCCACCTGCTGTTGAATACCTGAATCCTAATTCTTTCAAGTCATCAAGGAACTTAGCGGTAACTTTATTACCCAGTTTCATAAACATCTTACCGATAAATCCGCCGAATGTTTTCTTAATCAAAAGCTGATTAAAGAATCCCATCTCTTTAGGAACAATCTGGTTGAATATTACTCTACCTGTTGTTGTTTCAACCATCTGCCCGTCAATTCTGACTTTTATCTTAGTATGTAAGCCTACAATTTTAGAATTGTAAGCAATAATTGCTTCGTCGAATGATCCGAAGGTCATATCTTCACCCACTCCGCCTTCTTTGTACTTGGTCAGATAATAACAACCAAGTACGATATCCTGAGTTGGTACAACAATAGGACTTCCGTTTTGTGGAGAGAGAATATTGTGACTACTTAACATTAATAATGAAGCTTCAAGCTGTGCCTCATATGACAGAGGCAAATGGACAGCCATCTGGTCACCGTCAAAGTCAGCGTTGAAAGCAGTACAAACCATCGGATGAAGCTGAATAGCTCTTCCATCAATTAAAATTGGCTGGAAAGCCTGGATACCCAACCTGTGAAGAGTTGGCGCACGGTTCAACATTATCGGGTGGCCTTCAATAATTTTTGCAAGAATATCCCAGATTATCGGATCTTTTCTGTCAACAACTTTCCGGGCGCTTTTTACTGTTTTATTGTGTCCCCTTTCAATGAGTTTCCTGATAATAAAAGGCTTGAATAATTCAACAGCCATATCTTTTGGTAAGCCGCATTGATGCAATTTTAATTCAGGGCCAACAACAATTACAGAACGGCCGGAATAGTCAACTCTTTTACCGAGAAGATTCTGACGGAAACGTCCCTGCTTTCCTTTGAGCATATCGCTCAGGGATTTCAAAGGCCTGTTGTTATCACTTCTTACTGCGCTACCTCTTCTTGAATTATCAAAAAGGGCATCGACTGCTTCCTGAAGCATTCTTTTTTCATTACGAAGAATAACTTCCGGAGCTTTAATATCTATTAATCTTTTTAAACGATTATTACGAATGATTACTCTTCTATAAAGATCATTCAAATCACTGGTTGCAAATCTTCCACCTTCAAGCGGAACAAGAGGACGAAGTTCAGGTGGAATAACAGGTATATAACCCAGTACCATCCATTCAGGATTATTAGGAACTTTTCCTTCTTTTTCTTTGAAGGCTTCCAGAACTCTAAGTCTTTTTAAAAGATCAGCTTTTTTCTGTTGTGATGTTTCAACTTTTAATTGATCTCTCAATTCTCTAGATAATTTTTCTACATTAGTATGCTTCAGAATATCCTTAACTGCATCGCCGCCAATCTTGGCCACAAATTTCATTTCATCATCATCGTCCAGCTTGTCATTTTCAGCAGGCAATGAATTTAATACCTCGAAATACTGGTCTTCTGAAATCAGATCCAATCTGCTTAACCCGGTAGGGCCCGGATTAATAACTACATAAGATTCATAGTAAATAATTTTTTCAAGTTCTTTCAGACTGATACCAATGATGTTACCGATTTTTGAAGGCTGTGCCCTGAAAAACCAGATGTGTACTACCGGTACAGCAAGAGCAAGATGTCCCATTCTTTCACGACGTACACTTTTCTGTGTAACTTCAACACCGCATCTATCGCATATAATACCTTTATAGCGAATTCTCTTATACTTTCCGCAGAAACATTCCCAATCACGGGTTGGACCAAAAATCTTTTCGCAAAAAAGACCGTCTTTTTCAGGACGAAATGATCTGTAGTTAATTGTTTCCGGCTTCGTTACCTCACCATAAGATCTAGACAATATATCATCCGGGCTCGCTAAACTTATCGTGATATTATTTATATCACGCATTGCATTTTCTTGAACTCTATAAGGCATATTTTAACTCCTAATTTCTAAGTGAAAATTGCTCGTCAACTGACGAACAGATCCGCCTTCAGGCGGAATGTTCAAAGATTAATTAATTTTTATATCCAGTCCGAGTCCCTGGAGTTCTTTAATTAATACGTTGAACGATTCAGGAATATTTGGTTCCTGTAAGTTTTCACCTTTAACTATTGCTTCATATACTTTTGCTCTACCAGCAACATCATCACTCTTAACGGTCAGTATTTCCTGAAGAATATGAGAAGCACCATAGCCCTCAAGAGCCCAGACTTCCATTTCTCCAAATCTCTGACCACCAAACTGAGCTTTACCTCCCAGCGGCTGCTGAGTAATAAGGGAGTATGGCCCAATGGATCTTGCATGTATTTTATCATCTACCAAATGGCTTAGTTTCAGCATATAGATTTGACCACAGGTAACTTTCTGATGGAATTTCTCTCCGCTTCTTCCATCAATCAGAGTAGTTTTGCTTCCTCTTTCCAGTCCTGCTTTTTCAAGCCACTCATCAACATCTTCAATTTTTGCACCGTCAAAAATAGGCGTTGCAAATTTTACTCCCAGCAGTTTTCCCGCCCAGCCAAGTGCAGTTTCATATAACTGACCAAGGTTCATACGAGAAGGCACTCCAAGAGGATTCAAAATAATATCAACAGGAGTACCATCCGGTAAAAACGGCATATCTTCCTGTGGAACTATTTTTGCCACCACACCTTTATTTCCGTGTCGACCAGCCATTTTATCACCGACAGAAAGCTTACGTTTTTTGGCAACATAAACTTTTGCCAGCTGAACAATTCCCGGAGGAAGTTCATCACCGCTGGTTATTTTAACTCTTTCTCTCTTATAATCTTCTTCAATTTCAGCAAGTAGATCAAAATAATTTGTGTAAAGAGATTTTATATGGTTATTAACTCGTTTAGCTTCAAACCAATCAAGTGTGTAATCAAGTTTTGTAATATCTTCCATACCGGAAAAAGTTACATCTTTTATGGTAGTACCGCTTCTAAATACGACACTTCCATCAAGATCACGAATACCTGTAGTAGTTTCACCATCAGTAAGTTTTATGACTTTTTCAACAAGTTTCTGATAGTGAGCTGATAACCTTAGGTTGTGTTCGTGTTCAAGATTATCGAGTAATTTTTTCTCGTCCTTCTTGGCTTCATTATCTCTTTTCTTTCTGCTGAATAATCTTGTTTTAATTACAGTTCCTTTTAATCCGGGAGGTGCTTTTAATGAAGCATCTTTCACATCACCTGCCTTATCTCCGAAAATAGCTCTGAGTAATTTTTCTTCCGGTGTCGGATCAGTTTCACCTTTTGGCGTAATTTTACCAATAAGGATGTCACCTTCTTTTACTTCAGCGCCCTCACGGATGATACCGCTTTCATCAAGATTTTTTACTGCTTCTTCACTAACGTTAGGAATTTCACGGGTTAATTCTTCTTCACCTCGTTTTGTTTCCCTAACCTGTAATTCGAATTCTTCAATGTGTATTGAAGTATAAACGTCTTCGCTTACAACTTTTTCACCAATAATAATAGCATCCTCAAAGTTGTATCCTCTCCAGGGCATAAATGCAACTAAAACGTTTCTTCCAAGTGCAAGTTCACCCTGATCGGTTGAACAACCATCAGCAAGCACATCACCCTTTTCAACTTTTTGGCCTTGAGTTACTATTGGCCTCTGGTTAACGGATGTTTCCTGGTTTGTGCCAGAAAATTTAATCAGGCTGTAGGTAACTAATTTAGTGTCATTAAAACTTGTTAATGCTTCAACACTGTTAGGATTGAGATCATATTTTACTACTATTTTATTTGCATCAACATAATCAACAGATCCGCTATCTTCAGCAACTATTATTGCTCTTGAATCTGTTGCTAATTTTTTCTCCATTCCTGTACCAACTATTGGAGCTTCAGGTCGTAATAATGGAACAGCCTGACGTTGCATGTTTGAACCCATAAGCGCTCTGTTAGCATCGTCATGTTCAAGGAATGGAATTAAGGCTGCAGCCGCACTTACAATTTGTGCTGGTGCAACGTCCATGTATTGAATATTTTCAGGAAGTATAATCGGGAATTCACCTTTATTTCTCGATTTAACTCTTTCGTTTACAAACTTACCATTATCAGTAATAGGAGCATTTGCCTGAGCTATTGTATATTTATCTTCCTGCTCAGCTGTTAAGTATTCAACTTCACCTGTAACTTTTCCTTTAACAACTTTTCGGTAAGGAGTTTCGAGGAAACCATACTTGTTCACTCTTGCGTAAATTGTCAGTGAGGAAATAAGACCAATATTAGGTCCCTCAGGAGTTTCAATAGGACATAAACGACCGTAATGAGTATAGTGAACGTCACGGACTTCAAATCCTGCTCTTTCTCTTGTCAAACCACCGGGTCCTAAAGCAGACATTCTTCTTTTATGTGTCATTTCAGCAAGTGGATTTGTTTGATCCATAAACTGAGACAACTGGTTGGTACCAAAGAATGCATTAATAACGCTGCTTATAGTTCTTGCATTTACAAGATCCTGTGGAGTAAAGTTTTCAGTATCACGCATGTTCATTCTTTCTTTAATAGTTCTGGCCATACGTGCCATACCGATATTGAACTGTTGTCCTAATTGTTCTCCAACAGTTTTAATTCTTCTGTTTCCTAAGTGGTCAATATCATCAACACTTTCATTACCGTTTCTTAATTTGATGATATATTTCATAATTGAAATGATATCTTCAACTGTCAGGATCGTAATATTTTCATCGATATCAAGTTTCAGTTTATCGTTCATCCTGTGACGACCGACATCACCAAGGTCATATCTTTTATCATTAAAAAATAATTTGTCGATGAGTCCCTGAGCAGTATCAACATCCGGGGCTTCGCCTGACCTTAACTGGCGATAAATTGCGTATAAAGCTTCTTCTTTTGAATGCGATGTATCTTTACGAAGAGTGTTTACAATTAAGTCCATATCAGGAGAAGTTTCAGAACTGATAAACTTTAGTTTATCAACTTCCGCTTCATTCAATCTCTCAATATCCTCTTCTGAAAGTATGCTGTCTTTTGTAAGAAAAATTTCGCCGGTTGACATATCAAAAACATCACTGGCAATTGTTCTTCCGATGTAATCTTCGATGTCAACTTTTTTAACAGTAACTTCTTCGATCAGGTTAAACAGACTTAATATTTCTTCATTTGTAGCATAGTCTAAAGCACGTAAAAGTGTAGTAGCAGGAAATTTTTTCCTTCTGTCTATATAGACATACATTACATAATTTATATCGGTAGCAAACTCAACCCAGGATCCTCTTAAAGGAATAATCCTGGCAGAATAAATTGGAGTGCCATTAGGGTGAACAGTTTGTGAGAAGGCAACGCCCGGTGAACGATGAAGCTGTGAAACCACAACTCTTTCAGCACCATTTATTACAAAAGTACCCTTATGGGTCATAAAAGGTAAGTTGCCGAGGTAAACTTCCTGTTCAACGCTGTTTACAAATTCTTCAGTTTCCGGATCTTTTGTAGATAAGCGAAGTTTTCCTTTAAGAGGAGCAGCAAAAGTTAATCCTCTCTCCAGGCATTCTTGAACGGAAAATCTTGGCTTTTCTATAAAGTAATCAAGAAAATCCAGCCTGTAATTTTCCTTATTATCAAAAATCGGGAAATTTGATGAAAATACTTGTTGAAGTCCTTTGTGTTCTCTCTTAGCCGGAGGAATGTTAAATTGTACAAAATCTTCGAATGATGCAGTCTGTATGCTAAGTAAGTCTGGGGCTTCAATAACAGAAGGAATCCTTCCAAAGGAAATTCTATTATTATTCAATTGTAAACCTCCAATTCAATTAAAATTCTTTTTCTAAATACAATACTCAAACCTAAAACAACGATATCTATAAATATAAAAAAGAGATAAGACGGATTACTCCGACTTACCACTTTTTATAAACATCTATTATATAAATTAAAGTGAAATTATTTTACTTCGACTGAAGCGCCAGCGTCTTCAAACTCTTTTTTGAGTTTTTCAGCTTCATCCTTAGAAACAGCTTCTTTAACTGTTTTTGGTGCGCCGTCTACAAGGTCTTTAGCTTCTTTTAAGCCCAGGCCGGTATGAGCTCTAACTACTTTAATAACATTGATCTTCTTATCACCAGGGCCTAAAAGAACAACATCAAATTCAGTCTGTTCTTCAGCAGGGGCTGCTGCTGCACCGCCGCCGCCAGCCATTACAACCGGAGCTGCTGCTGTGACACCGAATTCATCTTCTAATGCGGTTTTTAATTCTGATGCCTCTACCAATGATAGAGTTTTTATCTTTTCTACAATTTCAGTTACTTTCTCTGACATTTTATTGTACTCCTACTAATATTATTTTTCAAAAAAAATCTTAATAATTATGCTGCTTTTGTCTTGGCAACTTCGTCTATTACACTTACCAGGTCTCTCATTACAGCGTTAATTGCACCAACAATTCCTGAAGCGGGTGAATTGATAGCGCTAAGTATGCCTGCAATAACTTCTTTCTTAGAAGGCAGTGCAGCAAGCTGAGCAAGTTGACTTCCCTCGA
The DNA here is from genome assembly GCA_963783855.1 of uncultured Bacteroidota bacterium. GTDB lineage: Bacteria > Bacteroidota > Ignavibacteria > Ignavibacteriales > Ignavibacteriaceae > JAKAGZ01. The sequence goes on along the minus strand of CAWAPE010000003.1, from coordinate 208,777 downwards.
AGAACTGATCTTCTATATAGCAGGCTTTTAAACCGAGTTTTTGCTTATCATCATAATATTTTTTGATGATCTTTGCAGGTGCAACAGGGTTATCAGATGTAAAAGCATAACCGGTCATTCCAACCAGGTGATCGCTTAGTTTTGTATATTTCCCTGTTTCGGAAACAGCACGGTTAAACAAAGTATTTTTAATTACTTTGTAGTTTACACCTTCTTTACGAAATTCGTTCCTGATATTTGTAATATCAGCAACTGATATCCCACTGAAATCAGTTAAGTAAACAGCAGATGAATTTTCTATCATCGCTTTTACTTCTGCTACCATTTCAGCTTTTTCGTTCTTATTCATATTTCTCCCATACCAGATTTATGTTTAATCGTGTCGGTTAGAAGCATTTAGTTTGAGTGCGTAATTTCTTTTATGCTGTAACTGCAACTGCATCTTTCACTATCTTTAAACCAGGACCCATTGTACTTGATAAGTACAGGCTCTTTATATACTGCCCTTTTGCAGATGCCGGTTTAAGTTTAACAATAGTATTTAAGAATGCGTTTACATTTTCAGCTAATTTATCAGCTTCAAAATTCATTTTACCTAAAGAAGTATGAACAATGCCGGCCTTCTCGACACGGAATTCTATTTTACCGGCTTTCACTTCTTTAACTGCTTTTGCAACATCGGGTGTTACTGTACCGCTTTTCGGGTTAGGCATTAATCCTTTAGGACCGAGTATTTTACCAAGCTTACCTAACTCAGACATTGTATCAGGTGCAGCTATAATTACATCAACATCTGTCCAGCCACCTTTAATTTTATCAAGATATTCTTCAAAACCTGCATAATCAGCACCGGCATCCTGAGCGTCTTTAGCTTTGTCCCCTTTGGCAATTACAAGAACTCTTACCTGCTTGCCTGTTCCATGAGGAAGAGCAACTGTGCCTCTTATCATCTGATCAGCATGTTTAGGATCAACACCTAATCTGATTGCACAATCCAGTGACTCAACAAAATTTGCTTTTGAATTTTCCTGTAAAACTTTTATAGCATCAACTATAGAATATTCTTTTGTTGAATCTACATTTTCGAGCAACGATTTATTTCTTTTTGTCTTTTGCATTACTACACCATCTAAAAATTCAATTTTACGTTCTTTTAATTTTTTATCCTTCTACCGTAATACCCATGCTTCTTGCGGTACCTGCAACCATGCTGGCAGCGTGATCCATATCAAAAGCATTCAAATCGGGCATTTTCATTTGTGCAATTTCAGCAACCTGTGCGGAAGTAACCCTGGCAACTTTAGTTCTGTGAGGCTCTGCTGATCCTTTTTCAATCTTAGCTGCTTTCTTCAACAATACAGCAGCAGGAGGTGTTTTGGTTATAAATGTAAATGATTTATCAGTATAAACAGTTATAACAACCGGGATAATCAAGCCATCTTTATCGCCTGTTTTTGCGTTAAACTGTTTACAAAATTCCATAATATTCACACCTTTCTGACCAAGTGCGGGTCCGACCGGTGGTGAAGGATTTGCTTTTCCAGCAGGGATCTGAAGCTTTATATATCCTGATATCTTTTTAGCCATTGTTCTTTCCTATACGATAAATTACTTTATTATTTTTCTAATTCTGCCTGAACGAAATCAATCTCAACAGGAGTTTTTCTACCGAAGATTGAGACCATAACTTTAATTTTCATTTTTTCTTCGTTCACTTCCTGGATGGTTCCGCTGAAGTTATTAAAAGGACCGTCAATAATTTTTACAATATCGCCGTTCCTGAAAATTGTTTCACTTCTTTCGCTGGTCTCATCCTGTGAAATTCTTCCTATTATTCTTTTAACCTCTTCCGGCTGCAAAGGGTTCGGATTTGATCTTGTTCCGAGAAAACCCATTACAGAAGGAGTATTAAGAATAAATTCTTTTACCTGGTTATCAAGGTCGGCATTCAATAAAATATAGCCCGGGAAAAAGTTTTTTGTTTTACTCTTCTTCTTGCCGTCTTTTACTTCAAATACTTTTTCAACCGGAACCAGGACTTCTTTTACTTTAGCCTGCAGGCCTTCATTCTCACCAATTTCAGTATCGAGCAGAGTCTTTACTTTATTTTCGTGCCCGGAGAATGTCCTGACTACATACCATTTAAATTCCATTGCGTAACCTAAAAAATCCCTTTAAATACCTGAGTGATCGCCATATCAATTAAATAAGTAAAAGCAGCAAGAATCAGACAGGATACTATTACGACCTTGGTAGATTCCTTTAACTCATCCTTGGTAGGCCAGGTTACTTTTTTCATTTCTTTAACTACGTCATCAAAGAAGGCGATAATTTTTTCTTTCATATAAAACTCTTTTTAATTAAAGCTAGCACGTCAGGAAGGACTCGAACCCTCAACCTGCGGTTTTGGAGACCGCTGCTCTAGCCAATTGAGCTACTGACGTAGCTAAAGTTATTTTGTTTCCTTATGAACAGTAATCTTCCTATCCCAGCGGCAATATTTTTTATATTCCACTCTCTGCGGATGAAGTCTTTTATTTTTTGTAGTGGTGTAATTTCTTCTTTTACACTCAGTACATTCTAAAGTTATTATATCTCTCATAATTTTTTTCTCTTTTTACTTTCTTGTGAGCTGACGACCGGGATTGAACCTGCCTACCGGCAGGCAGGCCGGTGACCTTCCCGCCTTCGGCGGGATGCTCTACTCTTAGCTTTTCAGCTATTTAATTTTTATCATCTTGTAAAGAACTTTTTAATCTTCGAGCTGACGACCGGGATTGAACCGGTGACCTCATCCTTACCAAGGATGTGCTCTACCAACTGAGCTACGTCAGCAATCTTTTTGCTAGAGCATCGGTCTATTTTTTAATCTTTTTTCAAAAACCCCTGAGTTTCTCAGAGCGGGAGACGGGACTCGAACCCGCGACCAACAGCTTGGAAGGCTGTGACTCTAGCCAACTGAGTTACTCCCGCAATCTTTATCATTAATCATTTAATAATTAATGCGTCCATTATTTCAACTTCTTTTTGAAACACGTGACCAATCCCGCTGTAAGCGGGATGACTCTAGCCAACTGAGTTACTCCCGCATCAAGACCGTTTTAATTTTCAAAATTTTTATGAACTCTGATTGAAACCGAACTTTGAAAAAGGCAAAAAAAATTTCTTATTTTTTTTTGCTAAAAAAGTTCAAATTAACCTGTGGGCGGCGAGGGATTCGAACCCCCAAAGGCGTCAGCCAACGGATTTACAGTCCGCCCCGGCTCTCCAACTCCGGCGTCCGCCCGTTATAAGAAACGAGCCTCAAATATATTTGTATTTCAAATTAAATGCAAATAATTTAACGTCTTATTTTAAGATTTTCGTCCATGGATTTGCAAAGAAAGCATGAAAACGGGCGGGTTTAGGGCAAAATTATTTCCCCAGCATATTGTTTAAAATCTCAATATGAAATATACGGAATTTAGACGAATTTGTATAAACTTTTAGTAATGGGCTTAATTTCACTTTTGGATTAATCTGATTAATTGTCATTTTGAACCAGCGTTTGCCGGCAGGAGGTTTATTTCAGAATCTTTATTCAAATAATCAGATTCCGGATCAAGTCCGGAATGACAAATGTTGAAATAGCCCACCACAAAATTTTAATGATTCCACAACTCCCTGTCCAGGCTGCGGTACTGGATTGCTTCGCTGATGTGCTGTGATAGAATATCTTCAGAATTATCCAGATCTGCAATAGTCCTGCTTACTTTCAAAATCCTGTCATACGCGCGGGCAGAGAGTCCCAGCTTTGTCATAGCCATTTTAAGCAATTCTGAGCCTGCGCTGTCCAGCCTGCAATATTGCCTGACCTCTCGACTCCCCATATCTCCATTGTTATAAATGTGTTTCACATCTCTGAATCTTTCTATTTGAACTTTTCTTGCGGCAATGACTCTTTCACGCACATTCATTGACTTTTCACTCTTAGTATCTGCAGACAGTTCTTTGTATTTAACAGCTGGAACCTCGATGTGAATATCTATTCTGTCCAGCAGCGGACCCGAAATTCTTGACATATATTTCTGAATTTGTTGGGTAGTGCAGGTACAATCTTTATTCGGATCGGTGAAAAATCCGCAGGGACATTCCTGCGTTGCCAATCTGTCAAATTAGATTACGAGCTAAAAAAAGGATTTCTGAGGCTTATCCGAAGGAGTTAAAGACTATAAGAGATCATATTAGAAAGAAAAGACTTGACCTGAATCTCTATCAAAAGGATGTGGCAAAGATACTAGGAGTTAGTGAGTGTTCAGTCTGGAACTGGGAAAAAGGCACCAGTAATCCAAGTGTTAAATTAAAACTAAGGATTATCGCATTCTTAGGATATGTTCCTTTCGATATCTCAGTAAAGCCCCCAGAGATAAAAAAATAAATTCTAGTCAAGAAAGAAGTGGAGAATTTTAATTAAAAAAAAGAATGTATCCATCAAAAACTAGCCATCATTCTTATTTATCAAAAATCATTTCAACACCTAATATTTTTCAATAGAGTCAATTCTTACTTTTGATTGATGTGCCAGATTATAATTACCACCTATTATTAAAGTATCTCCAACACTAATTCCTTTTTTTATAATATAAAATTCATCATTGCTTTTCCCCATTGTAACATATTTCCATGAAGCTAAACCGTTATTAACGGTAAAAACAAGTGTCCTGTTATCTCTGACTAACAGTGATGAATGAGGTATAATAACTACATTGGGGATTATCTGTGTTCCGATTTTAATAGATGCAAACATACCTGATTTAATCAATAGACCTGGGTTATTTAAAATGACAGTTACCAGAGCAGTACGCTTAGTTAGGTCAACTGAAGGATTTACTTCTATAACCTTACCTTTAAATTTCTTGTCTGGCAGGGCAATAAAATCTGCTTCGGCCGAATCACCAGGTTTTATATTTACCAAATCAGATTCTGTAACTTCACAGTGTATTTTTATTTTATAAATATCAATTACTTTTAGACATAATTGGCCTGCATTAATATAACTGCCTGAAGAGGTATTACAGTCTGACACCAAACCGGAAATAGGCGCCGCTAGTCGTGTATAGTCAAGACCCAATTTCGCTTTATCATAGTTAGTGATTGCATTTGTTAATCCGCTTCTCATAGCAACTATATCTTCCCGATCTAAGGTGACGATAGTCTTTAATGTTTTATAATTTCTCTCAACCTGTTTTAATTTGTCATAAGATATTTGATGATTATTGTACAAGGTTCTATCTCTTTTATATACCATCTCGACGCTATCGAATTTTAATTTATAGTCTTTCAGATCATTATTTCCGGTATCCTGATATGATCGCTGCAGTTCATAATCTATTTGAGCTTTAACAAGATTACTTTTAGCCTCATCAATATCCAATTTATATTTTGTGTCATCCAGCTTGAATAAAATGTCGCCCTCATTTACTTGTTTCCCATTAAATACACTCAACGTAGTAACCTGGCCGGATATTTTAGGTTTTATTTCGAATTCCTGAACAGGATATGCATAGCCACTCGTGTTTATCCAGCTTATTAGTTTGCCTTTTCTAACAACAGACGCAGTTACAGGAAATTTTATCTCATTGCTGGCATTTGTAGAAGTAGATTCAGGGTTATCTATCTGATTGGCTTCAGGGTCCGACGTTTCGGAAAAAGGGTCAATAATAATTACCACAAACAAGATTAGGAAAAGGCCGAGCACAAGGAATATATTTTTTTTCTTCATCATTTTAATACTAAATTTTTTATTTGTTCCTGCCACTAATTAATTCAAAGAGTGCGGGCATTATAAAGAGAATCATAAATGTTGAAACGGCAATTCCACCTATAATGCCGAGGGAAAACGTATACCAGAATGAATAAATATCAGCATCTATAACAAAAGGCAAAAATCCGGTGGAAGTAATTAATGCCGTCATAAGAATTGGTCTGAGTCGTTGTGATGCAAGTTCAGAGATCATTTTTGCCCGGGTAATTTTATCACTTATCCCGGGGAACTCTTTCGCCTGTGCTATTTTATCTACAAGCAAGATTCCATTGTTTACTGCCAGACCAATGAGAAATAAAACAGATGCATAGGCACCTCTTCCAAAATTTGCATCAGTAAAATAAAATATAGCAAATAATCCAATTAGAGACATAGGCACCGATAAAATAATTACGAACGGCTTTTTATAGGATTCGTACAGAGATGCTGTAACCATAAATACGATCAAAAGAGAAAGTAAACCCAGTAAAACAAGAGGAAGGCTTTCTTTTTCACCGAACCTAAAAAAATAATTTGGTCTTTTAATTTCATAGCCAGGGGCTAAAGGAACTGTTTTTATAACAGCATCGGTAAATTCATCGCCGTATTTATAAGGACCTTTATAATCAAAAGTAACATATCTTGAATATTGTTGATTGTCTCTTTGAATTTCAGGCATAACAGGTTCAACTTTCAGATTTATAAACTCACCTATCCGCGTTCTCTTTGAATTCAATATTATTTCTTTACCGGGAAGATTAGAAAATGATGTGTTGCGATAATTATCAAATTTTAGGACTGTTCTCACAGGATCGTTATTAACCGGAATCGATATACCGGATAAATCCGTAGAAACATTCGGTGAGAATCCGCTTACAAAGTCCGAAACATTCGCTCCTAATCTGTCAAGACTTTGTCTGTTTATTACTGCAAGCACCTGGTAATCCTGGTTCTGCCATGGAAGCCGGTCAAGCTGAATGTTATCAACTCTTGGATTATTCTTTAGCTTCTCACTTAATTTTTGGGACAATTCCCTGACAATATTATAATTATATCCGAGTATTTCGATCTGATAACTCGGAGTCATTCCGCCACCGGAAAAGTATCCCTGCCCGAAACCTGCAACACTAACTTCAAAACCACCGGTTCTTGCAGCTATACTCGTAAGCCTGTTCTTAATAATATACGGAACCGCCGTCATAGCAACAGAATCTGAAAAACTTACTTTTATTTTTGCCGAACCTGAATAAACCCTTGTTGTAATATTTTTTATGCTTTTCATATCAGGAAGCAAGTTGTTTTCAACCTGTTTTGTAAATTTATTTATCTGTTCGGGAGGAGTGCCCTGCGGCGTATAAATAGAAAACATAAGATAAGTTTCATTTCCATAACGCCATAATTCACCTTTATAAACATGCTGAAAAAATAGCTGCGATGCACCGCCAAATCCGTAGTCTACATAAGGCCTTATGTTCTGATAGAATTCACTTCCAATTGTTGAGTTATAAAATGGAGCAAGCCAATTTACAACCGGGGAAGATTTGGCTAATCCAGCAGAGGTGTCTATATTGTTAGGAAGAAGCCACAAGGGAATTCCAAACAACCAGACTGCAAAAATCAAGGTTATCTTTTTGTGGAGAACAGTCCACGTAACCATTCTTTCATATACTTTCTTAATTCGGAATGAAAATGAGCCACCTCCCTCAAAAGTCTTATTTTTCCGGAATTTAAAGAATATTAATAGCGAAACCGGAACAAACATAAAAGCAATCAACAGAGAGAAAGCTATAACAACTACTGCCGTTTCGGCAAACTGAAGAAAATATGGTTTAAGATCAGGCGGTAGAAAAAATACCGGAATAAGTGCTCCAATTGTAGTAAGCGTTGCCGCAATCAGTGGTAGTTTTATTTCTTTCAAAGAAGTATTCAGTACCTTAATAAGATTAGCACCTGTTTCCCTTCCCTCTTCAAAAAACCGAAGAATATTTTCAACAACTACTACATTGTTATCTATGATAATTCCAAGCGAAAGCGCAAGTGCTGCAAGAGTAAGGACATTTAATCCTATGCCGCTTAAAAAGAGGAAAACAATGCCCCCTGATAACGAGAAAATTACTGAAGACACAATAATAAAAGAGTGAAAGATTTTTCTGAAGAATAAAAGCACAATCAGAAAGATTACAAGTATTGAAATAATTGCCTTATCAGACAGTTCAGAAATTTCCTTTCGCATATCCTGGCTTTTATCAAAAATTTTTGTAACGGAAAGAGAAACCGGCAGAAATTCTTGTATTTGCGATATTTTAGTTTTAACGGAAGACGCAAGTGTTAACATATTGGTTCCGGGTTCTCTGTCAATTTCTAAAGTAACTGAAGGCTTGCCGTTTATCCTTACAAAGCTTTGCTGATTTGCAAGAGAATCTGTAATTATTGCAATGTTATTTAATTTTACGGATATGTGATTACCGGTAAAAACATCGACATTTTTAATCTCGTTCAACGATCTGATTTTATTCCCGGTAAGGATAAAATATTTTTTATTTTTTGTATTTATATTTCCAATTGTTTGCTGATTTACGTTATTGTTAATATCATTTGATACTTCGTTTACAGTTATTCCAAGACTTTGCATTTTCTTTGAGTTAAGGAAAATGTAAATATGTCTTTCTGCTCCCCCTAAAATTCTTACCGCCCCAACGCCTTTAATTCCTAAAAGAGCCGGTTTGATATTATCCTCCGCATATTTTTGTACTTGTGCAAGAGTCATATTGCCAAACAGGCTGTAGCTCATAAATCCCTGCAAATCACTGAAATCATCAGGGACATATTTTTGAATTTGCGGGATCGTCGCCTCCTTAGGCAGATCCTTTTTTATTGCGGAAAGTTTTTCCATCAGTTCAAGTCTGGCAAAATTTACATCCGCATCTTTATCCAGATCAAGGCGAACAACAGACCTCCCTTCAGACGAAGTAGATGAAACATTTTTAGCTCCCGTAATTGAGGCTGCCGCTTCTTCCACCGGGAGAGTAATATTTCTCGTTACCATCTCGGCAGATGCCTGTCCCCAGCCTGTAACAACAGTAAGCTGCGGGAAATCTACATCAGGGGTCAGCTCAACCGGCAGACGCATAAATGCAAATACGGCGACTGCCGCAAGCATCAGGTGGAACATTAAAACTGTAATAGGTCTATTTAAAAAGATCTCACTATTTTTATAAATGTTTATTGACAATGTTTTAAGATAATCACAAAGTCATTGCGAGGGAGGAACGAGAGAAGCAATCTTTTACATATTTTTAGGATTACAAAGAATCATCTGAAAATAGATTGTTTCGTCCCGTAAAGCGGGACTCACAATGACAGTATCATTTATTGTTATTCTCTACGACGTATTTATTAAATCAATCCTTACTTACAAATCTGTCAAAATACCTGTATAAAACAGGGATCAGGAATAATGTAAAAACCGTTGAGCCCAGCAAACCCCCAATAATCGGATAACCGATCGCCGCAGCCAATGCCAGTCCCCCACCAAAACCGAATATCAATGGTATCATTCCAATTATGGTTGTCAGTGTTGTCATCACTATCGGTCTGAATCTCTTTTGCATACCATCAACTATAGCGTCAGTTAACGGCATTCCGTTTCGCCTGTTGGAAGTTATCATATCAACAGCAATAACCGCATCATTATCAATAGCGCCGAGCATAATTATTATGCCGATGATCGACATTAAATTGTAGGTTTGCCCGAATAAAAGCATAACTATAAAAGTCCCTACCAGCGCGAGCGGGCTTGTAGTTAATATCACCAGCGGATATACAATCGATTCATACTGCGATGCAAGTATTACATAAACCAGGAAAATCGATAATAGTATTATTATGATAAGGCTACTGAACATAGTTTTAACTTCATCGATCTTACCGCCTATTTTAATTCGGTAACCAGGCGGCAAATTTATTTCGCTAAACATTTCTTCCAGACTACCGGCAGCCTGGAACAATCCTGCCGTGGTTACATTTACATGTAAAATGATAACACGCTGCTGATCATCGTGTGCTATTGAGGAAAACCCTTTTTGCGTTTCTACTTTAACAAGTTCCCTCAAAGGAATTCCGGGTGATACAGGGTCATTATTTTTTCTTATTTGATAATTCAAAAGATCATTCACATAACTTAGTCCGCTATTGGCATTATTAACAGCAGTGGGACTTCCTGATCTATATAAAGGCAAAATTTTAATAGCGGTTTTCTTGTCGAAACCATTTAAGTAGGTAACAGTTTCTTTCTTAAATAATCCTGATATTTCATCCATTATTTGTGAAGAAGAAATATCGTAAGCTTTAATTTTGCCTTCATCGGTTTTTATTACAATTTGATTCGTTTGTCCTGCAGATTCACTTCCCAGTCCGACATCACTTAAGTAAGATACATTTTTCAATTTTGACTGTACAGTATCGGCAATGCCGTAAGCCGTTGCAAGGTCATTACCGATAATTTGAACATCAATGTCATTTTTGCCCGACTGCAGAATCCTTTCAAATGTAGTTGAAGGATGTGTGATCAAAACATCTGCTGAATATTTATCAAGCACAGGAGATAAACTCTTAAGCTTTTTTCTTAATATATTTATTGTGCCTTTTACCGTGAAACCCTCTTTGACCCTGCATTCAATCGCAGCTTTGTTTGTGGAAGCGTTAATAATTTTAAAATAGTCTTCCCTGGATGAAATCCCTACATCTGCAACTACATCTTTCACTTGCGGCAAAGTGAGTAAAAGAGTCTCAACCTCTCCTGAAACAGAACTTACAGCATCAAGTGAAGATGAGGGAGGAAGAGTCAATTCGACAACGAACCTGCTCTGGTCGATATCAGGCGCTTCCTCACTTTTTATCAAAAATGCCGAACCAGCAGAGATCAGAATAAGAACGCAGGTAATAATTAACACCGTTTTAGGATTGTTAACAAAATACCTGAGCACCGTGAGATAAGATGATTTTCCCTTTTCATAATTGATCTTAATAAATGATAATGCAGGGTCTATAATTTTCGGTAAATTTCTTTTCTTTGAAGTGCTATCAGTATTTTGAAATTTTTCATCCGGTTTTTGTCGTAACTTCATCCTCGAAAGAAAGCCGGGAACCAGTGTAACCGAAACGAGAAGTGAAGCTAACAGCGAAAACGTCATTGTCAGACCCATATCTAGGAAAAGCTTCTGTGCTATTCCTTTTACAAAAATAACCGGCAGAAAAATAGCAACATTCGTAAAAGTAGCGGCAGAAACCGAAAGGTTAATTTCCTTTGAGCCCCCTATAACAGCCTCCATTACCGATTTGCCCTGATCGCGCAGCCTTGAAAAGTTCTCAACTATTATTATTGCATTATCGCCTACCATTCCAATCCCGAGCGCAAGACCGGTAAGTGAAATTATATTGAAACTGATGCCGCAGAAGTACATTAAAATAATTGTCGCCAGTATGGAAAAAGGAGTTACTGCGCTAACAATGAGCGGATACCTGGGGTTGCGTAAAAATAAAAATAGGACCAGCAGCGCAAGCAATGCTCCGTAAATTATTGCCTGCTCAATATCGGAAATAGATTTTTGAATAAATTCCGATTGATCGAAGATGACTGAAATATTTGTACCCCCGTATTCTTTATTAAGCTGCGCAACCGCTTCTCTAACTTTGCGGCTTATGCTTATCGTGTTTGAGTGCGCATCTTTCTTTATATATATTAGAATTGCCTCTTTACTGTTAACCCGTGTCAAGCCTTCACGTTCTGCAAAAACCTCTTTTACAGAGGCAATATCATATAAAGGAACTGAGCCGGTTTTTGTAACAACCGGAACAGAAGAAATATCTTTAAGGGAACGGAACTCGCCTATTGTACGTAACGGGTAACGAAAGACTCCTTCATTTATACTTCCGCCTTCAAGGTTTATATTGGAGTTTTTAAGTGCAGTTTTTACTGCATTAAAACTTAAACCAAAAGATTGGAGCTTTTGCGGATCGACCCCGACCTCTATTTCCTGCTGAAATCCTCCCGATACAACAGCCTGCGAAATGCCGCTTAACTGTTCGAAACGTTTTTTAATTACTGTTTCAGAAAATTCCTTTAACTGCGCAAGTCCCGCATATTGGGCTTGTCCCATTTGTGGGGCAAGTGAATAATTCGGTGAGTCATTTGCTATAGATGCAGAAACATTATCAACACCCCCAGTATTTCCGGAATTGCTAACCGAATGTACTGCAAGCGTCATTATCGACTCGGTTGAAGGATCTATCTTATATATTGTAGACCTGCCTGCATTATCAGGAAGAGAGCCTTTTAGCTCGTCGAGCTTTTCTCTTACTTCCAGCATTGCATAATTTACGTCTGTGCCCCAGGCTAATTTTAATGTAACGAGTGATTGTCCATCTCTTGATACGCTTGATATTTTACTCACTCCATCGACTGTAGAAGTGATTGACTCAATGGGTTTGGTAATTGTTTTCTCAACTTCGGCAGCAGATACATTTGCGTAATCAGTCTCTACAAAAAGCTCCGGGATTTCAATTGAGGGCAAAAAATTAACACTAATTTGGGTAAAGGAAATTATTCCCAGCAAAGCAATGCCAAGGAAGAACATTGCCGTAGTTACAGGGCGTGAGACGGATGTTGTGGTGAGGGACAATTTTGACACCTTGTATAGTTGTTCACAATTTAATTATTTTCCACAATTAAAATCAGTATAAAGCCATATCTTTTTATAATAAACGCATAAGCAACAAATTAGTTGTGATTGAAGAGAACATACTGATATTTTTTTTAGGCAGGTAGGAATTCGTCTATTAAACGTAAACACATATTAAAACCTTTTATTAAGAAGATAGTAGTAAAATAGTTTAGAAAATTCAGTGTCTAATGGTACCGGGCGAAAAGCTGTTATTATTACATTATCAACGACATATAATAGTTGAGGGAATTCATTACTAAAAGCAATGTTTTTGTAAAAGGATTCGTCGTCAATCCGATAAACCGGAAAATTGAACTTAGTAATTTTTCTTTCGCTTATTACAACGTCCATTTTAGCTTTAGTAGTTATTCCCATTACCCTAATTCCTTTTTTATCGACAATTGTTTTTAAGGAATCGAGCCTTTCCAGTTCTTTTTCCTGACATTTGTTACATTTAAAGTCAGCAAGTAGAATAACCAATGAGCTACCCTTTAACAAATCATTTTCCTTTTTATTTGTCAGAATATCCCAGCCTGTTAACGGCATTATTTTTCTTCTAATAATAATATCAGATGCAAGAAGTGATGATATCCTTTTATTATTAAACTCCCTTGTGCTTTTGAAATCTTTATCGCTATTTATCTTTGTAATTCTCCATAAATTAAAAAAAGAAAAAGCAACAATAATCAATATCCAAAATCCATATTTATATAATTTACTCATAATCAATCAGTCACGTAATTATATACCAAGGCTTCAGTATTCAATTTAATTATATAAATTTTACTTTTAGTTATAAAAACTGAAACTATTTTACCAATTCCACTCAAATTAAACGAATACTTATATCTCTCATTACTAATCGAATATACATCAATTACGTAGTTATCTTCATTTTTGTTCGAATAGTCCGAGAATACGTATAAATTGTCTCCCCAAATATTTGTACACATAAACAAATATTCATCTTTACGAGGGAATCTGACAAGGGGAAAATCTGAACCTTTAATTTTATCTTCCCTTTTTCTTAGAGCTGATTGATGTGCCGTGTTAATTAATTTGAATACACTAATAATATTACCATTATCATCATACAGAACTACGTAGCCCATAATGCTGGAAATATAAACTAATTTGTCCAATTGGTAACGATGAATATCTCCAATTAGAAAAGGAAGCATTCCATAATTTTCTCCTTCGAAACTTTTTTTACTTAAGAAATTATTATAATTTAATTCTTTGCCTTCCTTAAAATTAGTTTTACTAATTGGCGAATAACTTAAAGGATCCATAATTTGCAAAGTAGCTACTTCGGATTTTGACGCAAAGCATAATTCGATAGGTAAAAGTTTACTCTTTGACTCAATAACAGTATCATCATAAAAAACAGAGAATTTACCTTCATTAGGGCCAAGGACAGCTATTTTTCCAGTAGTATCTATATCAAAATCGTATGCTCTCGTAAATTCGCCCGGACCCTTTCCTTTTTGTCCATATTTTTTGATAAATAATCCAGTACTACTAAATTTTTTTACAGAGCTTTCAGCAATGTCTAAAATATATATATTACCCTTATTATCTACTTTTATTCTTGACGGTTTAAGTAATGTCTGGTTTTCAATACCCCCTATTTTAATAAGTCGTTTTAGCTCAATTTTTCCCCATACACGCTCAACTATATCAGTAGTAATTTTGTTAAAAGAAAAATATATTTTTTTTTGTTGCCCCGCTATATTTATTGATATGTTTTCATTTCCACTATTAAATTGTTCGTTATCATTACTATCTGCATTCTTTTTACAGCCCAAACACTGTATTAAAAGCATCGCTATAAAATATAGAAAGTATTTTTTGAAATTATATTTCATTTTTGTATTAATTGAGTGAGTACCACTATCCTAATGACACTCACCCACCACAGAATAGAATTAGTTCCAATGACCAAAGCAATATCCAACCGAGATTAAATATGTGCAGTAACCGTTATTGGCATCATCACAAATGTCGTTGCAATCACCCTGTTGAGTTTTTGCATATGTACTTGAGACACCTAAGGATATATTCAAACCAAACAAATCAATATCTCCATTATTGTTTGGATTTATTGTAAGCTGCATGTTTAAAAACATCAGCAAAATAAACAACGCTGCTCCCGCAACTTTTGCTGCTTTTGAGCGATGTCTTTTAATTCTTCCAGCCATTTCTGACCTCCGTTTATTATTTTATTATTTCCGCTTAATGCGGTTTTTTTCACTTTTAACTAAATTTTCAAATCCAATCTTTAATGATATGACTGCTATGGCAAGAAAAATCAAATTCCTAACTATCATCCCCCACCCAAAGTTTGTGTTTACTACATTCCCAAAACACCCACAGTCAGCCCCAATACCAAAAATAAGACCATAAATGCTGTACAAAAGAAATAGTGCAAATAAGCTTGTTGATAATATTCCTATCAGTTTTCTTTTACTTCTTGCTTTTTCATTATAAAGGCTGCCTATCAATAATAGGCCAATAATAATTTCAGTTAAAGATACCAGCGCTGAGATAATTATAACTACTGTGTCAGGTAAAAAGCTAAATACTGCAGAAAGATTTTCAATTAATGCTTCAGGCGCTATTATTTTACCTACCCCGGCAAATAATAACACTGCAGTAATAAACCAGGTTAAAGCAATATGTATATAATATAAAGCACCGCCTTTTTTTAGCGCCCAGTCAGGTAAATCATATTTTCTAGTTATTATTGTTCCAGTTACTGGCATTTCTTGCTTATTTTATCTTAAAAAATTAGTCCAAACTTTACTTTAAGCATCTTAGTCTTTTAGCAACTTAAGGTGTGGTTGAGAATGTATCAATAGGAACTTATTCCTATTTTTTAAATAGAAGAATTTAATGCAATTATTCTTAATTTTTTTCTTAATTCTCTTGTACTCTTTATCCCAAATTTCAGCTTAATGTTTTCTATGTGTTGTGACACTGTCTTTTCACTTATATTCATTACTACTGATATTTCCTGCCTCGTTAATCCTTCCATTATATAGTCAATAACTTCCTTTTCCCTTTTTGTCAGACGTTCTGTTTTTTCTTCCCGTGGCCAAACACCGGAAAGTACTTTCCCTTTTATCAGTATATTTCGTATATGTTCATCTATATGTCTCCCGGATTCTGCTATTGCTCGCAACGCCTCCATAAACTCTTTACGCTTCATTTTTTTATGTGGCACGCTTCTTATGCCAAGTTTTATTAACCTCTCTAAGTACCTGTAGTCATTGCTACCCGTGTAAATTATAATTTTACTTTTACCTGAGTGCCTTGAAATATCGTTTATAAAATAAAAAACTTTTTCTTGCTCTAGAAAGCTATCGTCTATCAGCAGGAGGTCAGGTGGCTTTTCTTTTATGTGCTTTATTGTTTCCGGGAAACTGTCCGAATATCCAGACAGATAATATTCCACCACTGCTCTGTTATTAATTTGGGAATTAACGAGACCATTATTTTTACCGTCAAGAAAATCTGATATGCCTGAAACTGTAACAGGAAATGCTGCATAGATAAAAATACTTTTTAATCTCACACGGTTCCTCATTTTTTTAAGCGGTTTTGTCCACATTGTCTACTGTAGATAATTCATAATATAACCGGAGGGGGTAAAAATCAACGAATTATTTAAATTAATTTTTGCGCTAATTAATGTTACAAGCGACTGTCCGCCTCTTGATATGCTTGATATTTTGCTAACTCCGTCAACAGTTGATTTAATTGATTCGATTGGCCTGGTAATTGTTTTCTCAACTTCGGCAGCAGATGTCTTAGCGTAATCAGTTTCTTCAAAGAACTCTGGGATTTCAATTAAGGGTTAAAAATTGCTACAGTAGACTTTAGGAAATCCTAGCCCATAATTATCATTACAAATGCTTAAATACAAATCAATACTTTTATAAACTTTTATAATGTTGTGATAAAAATAACTGCTCTTTTTCTTCTTCTCTCGCTTTATCAAGTTCATCTTTCGCAATCAACTCTTTTATTTGATCTTTGACCATAAGCTTAATTACAAAGCAATAAAAATAGAAAAAACCCAGTGGTATTAGCATTAGCATCAAACCTGATAGATTATCAAGTTGTATACCTATAATTAAACATAAGATTAAAGGTATAACAACTATTATACAAAAAATAACTATCCAAGAATATTTCCTAATTTTTATAAAATAAAATAACATGTAAGGTGCAAAAATAAGCGCGGCAATTAAAGCTAAAACAAGAGTTATACCCCAAGCGAATGATAAAAAATTGAGCACTGAAGTGGATAACTCATAATTTAGATATCTGGACAACTTCTCTAGATAATATTGCTCTTCAGAAATAAAATTCATTTCCATTCCATTATATCCATATAAAACTTCAAGCAAGGAACACAATAAATATTAGAATAAGTCTATTATTATTTAATTTATATTATCTAAAAATCTATTTGCTTTATTTAAAAATGAACCAAGGTGCTCCTTTGTCTCAGTATCAAAATAACTTGAATAGATAATTTCACCACTTTTATTTATAAAAAATAAAAAATTGGTAGGCTTGTCTATTTTAACAATATTATCATGAATATAGTTAGTAGAATCAACATAATATGAACTTTCCATGTGAACTGAATGTAAATATCTTAATACAAGGCCATCTATATTATTATTCAAAATAATCATTTTTCTTGATAAGTTTCTATTAAAATTATTGCTATTATTAATCCAATAATTAGTCAGAAATTCCAAACAAGGGTCACAGACAAGACCATTTTGATATATAATAATAATATAGTCTTTGTTATTATATAAAGAATTGAGCGGCTCTTTGCCAGACAAATTTTTTAATTCAATATCCCTAATATGAGTCCCCTCCATATTTGAAGTTTCTTTTAGTAAAGACATTGTTTGTAAGTTTTCTTCTTGCAATATCCTTTTTTGTCTTTTTACCATCACGAATCTATTATATGAAAATAAATTTAAAAATGATAGAATAATAATTATAGTTATTACCAATACTTTAAATGAAAATATATTTTTAATAATACCTAATAATTTGACAGAAGCTATGCTCATTATCATTCCCCTTTTATTTTATACCCTATTATTTTATAGTTCGGTGTGTCTAAGCTAAGGTTTTCACCGGGTTCCTGAATAAAATAAAATAAATCATCATCACCTGTAGCCGCAAGACTCAATTGTGATGGCATAGTGATATTGGATTTTAACAAATTACCACTAGAGTCATAAATATTAATAAAATTATTACTATTTGATACTCTGATTTGTATTAAAATATATTTACTGCTTAGGGCAAAATCAGCAATGCTACTAGAGTTATTTAGATCCTCCAAAGGAGGATAAGAATAGTAATTTTTTAATTTTAATGGATTGATATATTTTGACATAACTTTAATACTAGCTAAATATTCCCCTTCACTTGAATATTTGGGAATTGAAAAACAAAAATATTGAGATGCATATAAATGTCCAGATCTGTCTTTTCTAAAACTACCCTCGGCTATCCCAGTTTCAAAGAAGGGTTTCCCAAAACTAAAATCATTCTTACCATCACTATTATAATGCAGAATAATATCACTGTTTACAGGCTTGACTCCTGAAATAGGTTCATATAAATAAAAGCCATCATCCTGATCAGCAAGTATCTTACTTGCAAAACCACTAATATTGCAAGAACTTATAAATTTCCCTCTGATATTATACTTTGAAACTCTCAAACTTGTTACATCAGCTACTAAAATTTCATTCTTATTATTTATATCAATTGAATTAACATTAGCATATTCACCCGGCCCTTTTCCTAATTTACCTATTGGTCTAATAATGTTACCGCTCTTATCATAAAGTAATATTTGCTTACCCCTTCTATCACCAACAATGTAATTATTGTTTTTTACTAAAAGATCCGTAATCTTGGATATATAAATATTGTCTTTTGATTTTAGTTCCACCTCACTTCTTTCTACAAAAAAATCATTAAAAACTCCAGTTGCTGAATTGGGATTGTTTGCATTCAATTTTCCATTATTATTTTTTTGAGTAAAATTATTGTTACTCTTTTTACAAGAAACAAAGGATAGGGCAATTGCTATCAATAAAATAAACTTCATAATTATATATTTTTCATTTTAATCTGTAAAAGAAAGCCCATTTAAAATAAATGGGCTTTTATTATTTAACCGCAGGGAGAATCATTAATACCACAGGGGCCGGAGGATGCTCCACATTGATAATGGTAAGCACCATTACAGTAATAGACTAGTTGGGGGCCTTTATGGACGGTAGGTAGCATAGCATATGCGCTTGGTGTCACGAATGAGATTTTTAGCCCAAACAAATCAATATCTCCGTTGATGTTGGAATTTGTTGTAAGCTGTATGTTTAAAAACATCAGCAAAATAAACAACGTAGCGCCTGCAATTTTTGCAGCTTTTGAACGATGCCTTTTAATTCTTGCAGCCATTTCTGACCTCCATTTATTATTTTATTACTTCCGCTTAATGCGGTTTTTTTCACTTTTAACTAAATTTTCAAATCCAATCTTTAATGATATGACTGCTATGGCAAGAAAAATCAAATTCCTAACTATCATCCCCCACCCAAAGTTTGTGTTTAATGCATTCCCGAAACACCCACAATCAGCCCCACTCTCAAAAATAAAGCCATAAATGCTGTACAAAAGAAATAGTGCAAATAAGCTTGTTGATAATATTCCTATCAGTTTTCTTTTACTTCTTGCTTTTTCATTATAAAGGCTGCTTATCAATAATATACCAACAATAATTTCAATTACAGGTAAAAGTGTTGATACTGCTATAATTACTTCCAGCGACAAAAAGCTAAATGTAGTAGAAAGGTTTTCCATCAATCCTTCCGGCGCTACTATCTTACTTACCCCAGCGAACAGTAATGCTGCTGTAATAAACCAGGTTAAAGTAATATGTATATAATATAAAGCACCGCCTTTTTTCAGTGCCCCGTCAGGTAAATCATATTTTCTAGTTATTATTGTTCCAGTTACTGGCATTTCTTGCTTATTTTATCTTAAAAAATTAGTCCAAACTTTACTTTAAGCATCTTAGTCTTTTAGCAACTTAAGGTGTGGTTGAGAATGTATCAATAGGAACTTATTCCTATTTTTTAAATAGAAGAATTTAATGCAATTATTCTTAATTTTTTTCTTAATTCTCTTGTACTCTTTATCCCAAATTTCAGCTTAATGTTTTCTATGTGTTGTGACACTGTCTTTTCACTTATATTCATTACTACTGATATTTCCTGCCTCGTTAATCCTTCCATTATATAGTCAATAACTTCCTTTTCCCTTTTTGTCAGACGTTCTGTTTTTTCTTCCCGTGGCCAAACACCGGAAAGTACTTTCCCTTTTATCAGTATATTTCGTATATGTTCATCTATATATCTCCCGGATTCTGCTATTGCTCGCAACGCCTCCATAAACTCTTTACGCTTCATTTTTTTATGTAGCACGCTTCTTATGCCAAGTTTTATTAACCTCTCTAAGTACCTGTAGTCATTGCTACCCGTGTAAATTATAATTTTACTTTTACCTGAGTGCCTTGAAATATCGTTTATAAAATAAAAAACTTTTTCTTGCTCTAGAAAGCTATCGTCTATCAGCAGGAGGTCAGGTGGCTTTTCTTTTATGTGCTTTATTGTTTCCGGGAAACTGTCCGAATATCCAGACAGATAATATTCCACCACTGCTCTGTTATTAATTTGGGAATTAACGAGACCATTATTTTTACCGTCAAGAAAATCTGATATGCCTGAAACTGTAACAGGAAATACAGCAAAGATAAAAATACTTTTTAGATTCACCTTGCCCCTATGTTTTCTGGTTATTTTTTTAATAATTTTTATTTGCAGTTGAATTTAATTCATTCAATAAATCTGGGGAAAGTAATCACCTGGGATATTAGACGCAACAACCCGCAAGAATTAATTAGTTATCGGTATAGTTCATTGAGTTAACGGTCAAAAAGTTGCGATTTTGAGCAATTTTATTTTACCGTTCATTTCAATGGTTCCACAATTCCCTGTCAAGACTTCTGTATTGTATCGCTTCACTGATATGTTGTGACAGAATATTTTGGGAGCCTTCCATATCCGCGATTGTCCTGCTTACCTTCAAAATCCTGTCATAGGCACGGGCAGAGAGACCCAGCTTTGTCATTGCCATTTTTAATAATTCCGAGCCGGCGCTGTCCAGCCTGCAATATTGCCTGACTTCCCTGCTCCCCATATCTCCGTTATTGTAGATATGTTTTACACCCTTGTACCTGACAATCTGAACCTGTCTTGCTTTTATAACCCTCTCACGCACATTTAGTGATCTTTCACTTTTCGTATCCGCAGAAAGTTCTTTGTATTTAACCGCAGGAACCTCGATGTGAATATCAATCCTGTCCAGAAGCGGACCGGAAATTCTCGACATATACTTCTGAATCTGTTGCGTTGTACAGGTACATTCTTTACCCGGATCGGTAAAAAATCCGCAGGGACAGGGGTTCATAGCCGCAGCCAGCATAAAATTAGCCGGAAATTCCAGCGAAAGTTTAGAACGGCTCACCGTTACCCTCGAATCTTCAAGCGGCTGGCGCATTACCTCAAGTACATTTTTCTTGAATTCAGGCATTTCATCCAGGAATAAAACCCCGTGATGAGCATATGAAACTTCCCCAGGGCGAGGAAAACTTCCTCCCCCAACGAGCGCGGCGTCAGAAACAGTGTGGTGCGGACTCCGGAAAGGCCTTTCGGTAATGAGCGGAACATCTTTCGGAATGATTCCGGCTACTGAGTGAATTTTTGTTGTCTCCAGCGCTTCATCAAATGTCATTGGAGGGAGGATTGATGGAATTCTTTTTGCCAGCATTGTTTTTCCGCTTCCCGGCGGACCGATCATTAATATATTGTGAGAACCTGCCGCAGCTACTTCCAGCGCCCGCTTTACATTTTCCTGTCCTTTCACATCGGAGAAATCAAGGTGATATGAATTTACCTTTGAGAATAACTCTTCTTTGTTCGTAATCGTTTTTTCTTTTTTAATATTTCCATTAAGAAAACCAACCACTTCGGAAAGTGTCTTCATACCATAAACATTTATTCCATCAACTATTGATGCTTCATAAGCCGACTCTTTTGGAATTATGATATTCTTAATCCCGTTTTTCTTTGCCTCCACAGAAATAGGGAGCGCACCTTTCACCGGACGAAGTTTCCCATCTAAAGAAAGTTCACCAAGAAAGATTGTATCTGCTAAAAGATTATTATTTACTTTTTCTGTAGCTGCAAGCAAGCCTATCGCAATTGGCAAATCGAATGCGCTGCCTTCTTTTTTGATATCGGCCGGGGCGAGATTTACGGTAATTTTTTTCGCCGGGAATTCGAGATCACTGTTTTTGATTGCGGCAATCACTCTTTCACGACTTTCCTTTACTGCATTATCGGGCAGGCCAACAATTATAAATCCGGGCACCTGCATTTCACAGTGTGTTTCAACTTCAACTACATAAGCATCAATACCAACTGTTGCGCTGGAATAAATTTTAGAAAGCATTACTTCCCCGTTTTTTAGGCTACGAATGGATACTTTAGAATATAAGGGATCGGGGGTAAAAAGTAAAACCTGAATTAGAATAAATTCAACTGAAATTTTTCATTATTATTTTACTGTACTTTTAAAACAGAAAATCCTCTCGAATAGAGAGGATTTTTAATAAATAATTTATGTAGAAACTTTTATTTGTATTGCCTCAAAAACTCTATCCTGTCTTGCAGCTGCGCAACAGGAGTAAGCAGTTTATCCTTTCCGTAAATAGCATCTTCCCTGTTTGAAAATGCCAGTTCATAATCTTTACTCATTAATATTGCTTCTTCGGGACAAACTTCTTCACAGAATCCGCAGAAGATGCAACGGATCATATTAATTTCAAATTTCTCAGGATATCTTTCTTTTTCTCTTTCTGTTTCAGCAGCCTGAATTTCGATAGCCAGTGCCGGGCACACTCTGGAACACAGCCCGCATGCTACACATCGTTCCTCACCGTTTTCTTCCTGCGCAAGTACGGGACGCCCCCTATATGAACCACCGGGAATAAATTTTTCTTCCGGATACTGCATCGTAAATTTTGGTTTGAACATGTTTTCCATGGTCAATTTCAAACCCTTTACAATCTCGGGAATATAAATTTTTTCCCAGAAAGTTAAATCCTTTAATCTCTTTTTCTCAGCCATCAAATCTCCGTTGTAAACTTTTTAAATCTTAAAAATCATTATTAATGCCGCAACCCAGATTATGTTTATCAGGGATAGCGGGAACATTACCTTCCATCCGAGGTTCATCAGCTGATCATATCTGAACCTTGGCAAACTCCATCTTACCCAGAGGAAGAAGAACAATACAAGAATTTCCTTGGAAATAAAAGTCAGAACTGAAATAATTACATACCATGTCTGTGAAAGACCGAATGTTTCAAGATACGGGAACTGCCAGCCTCCTAAATAAAGAGTAACAATCAATCCGGCAGCAACAATCATATTTGCATACTCAGCCAGGAAGAATCCTGCAAACTTCATACTGCTGTATTCTGTGTGAAAACCACCTACAAGTTCCGGTTCCGCTTCAGGTAAATCGAATGGCAGCCTGTTTGTTTCTGCAAAAGCGGATACTAAAAATGTTATAAAACCGATCGGCTGAACAATAGCATTCCACATCCATCCTGCCTGTCCGGCAACAATTGCTTCAGGTCTCAATGATGATGAAAGAAGAAGTACGCCGCCGATTGAAAAGCCCATTGAAATTTCATAGGAGATCATCTGTGCTGAAGATCTGATTCCACCAAGCAGTGAATATTTACTACCTGATGACCATCCGGCAAATGTAATAGCATAAACTCCGAGTGAAGTTAAAGCAAGTACATACAAAATTCCGATATTAACATCAGCAACTACAAGTGGAACGTTATAACCAAAGATGGTTGCATTCGGTCCGAATGGAATTACCGCGTAAGTAGTAAACGCAACAAACAATGCAAGAATGGGAGCGAGTGCGTGGATCGGTTTATTTGCGGCGGTCGGTACAATATCTTCTTTTAATAAAAGCTTAAAAACATCCGCAAATGGCTGAAGAACACCTTCCCAGCCAACCCTGTTTGGACCAAGTCGGTTTTGCGCCCAGGCACTGATTCTTCTTTCGAAGTAAACAAGATATGATACCGTCAAAAGCATCACAGTGACCAGCACCAATATTTTAACTAAACTAAAAATTACTATTTCCAGGATACTCATTTTAAATTGGCTCCATTTAAACTTTAATTATGCTTTTGCATTAACTTCATTTTTTACCAATGTACCTTGTTCGCCAATCACATCGTAATCAAGACCTTTGAACGCATCAATATTTTTCGCCATATCTTCAAAGACATCTTCTGCCATATTAAATTTCATCTTATGACCAAGCGCATTTGAAAGCCCCGCAATAATTTTCCACGTAGATCGCGCATCATGCTTGTTACCTTTTGCCCACCTGTCAAACTGTGTCCCGAATTTATCAAGTCTGCTCATTTCCATTCCTTCAAGACTTCTGTCCATTTCAACAGTAGCTACTGAAGGTTTCAATCTTTGAACTCTTCCCTGGAAATTTACAAACGTTCCGTTCTTCTCTGCATAAGCTGCAGCAGGAAAAACTATTTCGGCAAGGTCGGTTGTTTTATTATAATTGGTAGCGTGAACAATTAATAAATCAAGTTTTGCCAGGGTGTTTTCAATTCCCTCTTTTGCTGCAAGTAAATCATCCTCAACAACATATAGTGCTTTAATTTTGCCTTCGTGAATTGCTTTTAAAATTCCATCAAGATTTAATCCGCTTGCGGAAGGAGAAATTCCAATAAGTTCAGCACCGGTAGTATTTGGAGTGATATCATTTTTTTTCAATAGATCATCACCAAATTCAGAATCATTATGACGAATAAAATCGAGATGCTTTGAACCAATAACAGAATTAGCAAATTTCTTAAATACATAATTATCTTCGCAGGTTGCAAATGCTGAACCAATAAACGCAACTTCATCTTTCCCGAATCTTTTCAGTTCGGAAGCTGCTGCGGCAAAAGCTTCATCCCATCCCGCTTTTGTAAGAGTACCTTCTTTCCTGATGTAAGCACCGTCAACTCTATCTTCAGCGTTTACATTTTTAAAAGTTTTTAATCTGCCGTGATCGCACATCCAGTATTTATTTACATCATCATTCTGGCGTGGAGTTAATCTCATTATCTCATTATTCCTTACCCACATTTCGGTGTTGCATCCACGTGAGCAGCCATTGCAAATAGTTTTATTTGCTGACATATCCCAAACCCTGGCTTTGAACCTGAAATCCCTGCTTGTCAGCGCACCAACCGGACAAATATCTATTGTATTCATCGAATACGGATTTTCAAGTTTCTTTCCGGGATATGTTACAATAGTTACCCTGTCTCCTCGTTTCACAAATGTAAGTTCCGGTTCACCGGCAATTTCATCGCAAAATCTTATACAGCGTGAGCAGGAAATACACCTGTCGCCGTCAAACAAAACGCGCGGACCGAGTTCAACTCTTTTGTCTTTATGATTTTTTTCTTCAACAAAACGGCTTTCGCCAACACCGTGTGAATAAGCGTAATCCTGCAGTTTACATTCGCCGGCTTCATCGCAGATAGGGCAATCGAGCGGATGGTTTATTAAAAGAAATTCCATTACAGCATTTCTTGCTTCGAGTGTTTTTTCAGATTCGGAATGAACTACCATTCCCTCCGCAGCAAGTGTTGAACAGGCGATTGCCAGCTTCGGCATTTTTTCAACCTCTACAAGGCATACCCTGCAGTTACCTGAAACGGATAAACTAGGATGCCAGCAGAAATGCGGAATTATTGTCCCGGCCTCTTTAGCCGCTTCAATAATTGTTTGCCCCTGTTTAAATTCAATTTCTTTTCCATTCAATACAAATTTTGGCATAATACAACTCTTTAATTAAATCACGCTACTTTTTTTAATTGTTTTTTCGGAGACCTGACAAAAACTTTCGTCAGTTCCTCCTCTTTTAAATATTCATTTGCTACTTTTAAGATATCTTCAGCTGTCACTGAATCTATTCTGTTTAATAGTTCTTCAGGATCAATTACTTTATCAAAATACAATACTGAGTTTGCAATTCGTATCATTCTGTTTGTGGTGCTTTCAAGACTAAGTAATGTACTGCCTTTCAGGTATTCTTTTACTCTGCTTAATTCTTTTGCAGAGACTTTCTTTTCTCTCAGTTTTTTAAATTCTTTCAGAATAATGTTTACAACTTTATCTGCCTGCTTTTCATTTGTGGAAAAATAAACCCCGAATGATGAAACATCTTTATAAGAATTTAAGAAAGTGTTAATCTGGTAAGTGATGCCGAGCTTTTCTCTTACTGCCTGGAACAGCCTTGAGCTGCTTCCCTCACCCAAAAGGTTAGAAAGAATTTTCAGGCCTATTCTTCTCTCATCGTTATAACCTATAGCGGATCTTCCAATTATTGAATGAACCTGCTGAATTTCTTTTTCGATTGTAAAAACACCGGGAGTACTTTTTAAAGATAATTTCCTTTTGGTGTGTCTTTTCTTTGCCTGATTATTTCTCAATAACTTTTTGGCAAGTCTCACAAGTTCATCGTGATCTACCGCACCCGAAGCTGAGATTAAAAGTTTACCTGATTTATATTTTTCGGAATGAAATTTCTGAAGAACTGATGTATCGAATTTACGAATATTATTTTCAGTGCCGATTATAGGAAGACTCAGTTTGTTCCCCGCAAAAAGTATTTCTTCAAATTTATCGAATATTAATTCTTCGGGGTTATCATTTATATCCAGAAGTTCGTCAATTACAACGCCTGATTCTTTTTTAATGTGTGCTTTCCTGAAGAGAGGATTTTGAATCATATCTGATATAACATCAAAGGTTCTGCCAAGATGCTTCGATAAACCTCTGCCGTAAAAGCAGGTATTTTCTTTTCCCGTAAAAGCGTTCAGGTATCCGCCGTATGCTTCGATATCGTCAGAAATTTTCTTAGCGCTTCTTTTTTTTGTCCCTTTAAAAACCATGTGTTCAATAAAGTGCGAAATTCCGTTATTGGACTTATTTTCATCGCGCGCACCAACATTAAACCAGAATCCGAGGGAAAAAGATTTTACGTAAGGTATATTTTCTGAAACTACCCTGATACCGCCGGGAAGTTCTGTAATTTTATAGTAATTCAACGTTATAAATCGACAAAATTCTTTGATATAAGGGTTTAAATATAGGTAAAGGTCTAAAGTCAATCAAGAGAGAGGAGAGCGGGTAAATACTAATAAATTGTCATTTCGAACGATCTTGCCTTTCCGGCAGGCAGGTCTGCGAGTGAGAAATCTATTTTATAATATTAATTAAAAGATTTCTCTCCCGACTCCGTCGGAATCGAAATGACAAATTTATCCGATCCCGAAATCCCGCCTTGCGGGAGGATGACAGTTAGTAAAGCAACTCATCCCCCTTTTATTCCCCCTTCTCCTGGTAAGAGAAGGGGGACAGGAGGTAGAGTTTATTAAAATGCCTAACCTTCTTTTACAGAAGCGTATTCGTTCTGATATTTCTCGAAAAAAGTGCCAATATTCTTATAAGCTTTTTCGAGAATCTGCTCGTTAGGTAAAAAAACCACCCTGAAATGCTGAGTACCGGGAACCTGTCCGAATCCACTGCCGGGAACAACCACAACCCCGGTTTCTTTTATTAGTTCAGCTACAAAATGGCTGTCTTTCTGTTCCATATGTAATTGCGGATAAGCGTAAAATGCTCCTTCCGGTTTAACGCAGGAAATTCCGGGAATTGCGTTCAGCATCTCTGTAGTAAGGTCTCTTCTTTTAGTAAGTTTTTCAATTGCAAGAGTAAGATGGCTTTGGTCACCTTCGAGCGAGGGAGTAATTCCGTATTGTTCCGGATGATTTGCTGAAAGTCTTGAGCGAAGAATTTTATTTATCGCACCTATATAATCTTTTAGAATTTCCTTTTGACCGCTCACAATTCCCCAACCGATTCTGAAACCGGGAACCATATAATTTTTTGAGAGTCCACCGAAAGTAATTACTGAAGCATTCTTATTTAAAGAAGCGATTGAAATATGTTTTTTGCCGTCGAATAAAAGTTTATCGTAAATTTCATCCGCAAAAATCACCAGGTTATGTTCCATCGCTACATCGAGTATCTGCTGTAGATTTTCTTTTGTATAAAGTGAGCCGGTCGGATTATTTGGATTTATAAGAATAATTGCCCGTGTCTTATCGTTTATTTTACTTTTTATATCTTCGATATCGGGGAGCCAGCCGTTACTTTCATTTAGATAATAAGGGTTTTCAATCATCCGCAGCTTGCTTGCAATTGCTGTGTAAAGCGGGTAACCGGGACTTGGTGTAAGAACATTTTCACCTTCGTCAACAAGAGCCGTTAAACAAATATCAATAGCTTCGCTTGCGCCGGTAGTAACAAAGACATCGTGCACATTTTCAATTCCCTTTTTCTCAGCTTCCTTCTCTATTGATTTAATAGCGGATGGAATTCCCGATGAAGGCGCATACCCGTTTTTATTTTCGAGCATTGCTTTGTGAGTAGCTTCAATAAGATGTTTAGGCGGCTCAAAATCATAAATATTCGGATCGCCGATATTCAGGTAAAGCATTTCTTTACCGGTCCTGGCAACTTCATTTGCCAGTACAACGATGTCTCTTATAGCATAGATTATATTTTCTGTTCTGTCTGCGGGTTTAATTACGCGGGAAGCCATTTTATACTCCGGAATTTTAATTTTAACTGATCAAATTTAATAAAATTCCGGGTATAAAATTAGAAGAAAAGCGTCATAAAATGATGAACGGACTACCATTTTAAAGTAAGATTATTTCAATACAACCATCTTTTTAATTGAAGTGTAGGTCCCGGCAGAAAGCCTGTAAAAATAAACACCGCTTGCCAGAGAAGAGGCATTTAAAGTGATGCTGTAATTTCCAGCAGCTTTTTCCCCGTTTACTAATGTTCTTACCTCCCTGCCAAGAATATCGTAAATTTTCAAAATTACAAATCCGGCTTTAGGAATGTTATACTCTATGGTTGTGGTAGGATTGAACGGATTGGGATAATTTTGAGAAATAGAATAATTAGAGGGAATAACAATCTTATTATCTGTTGAATCGATATAATCTATCCTGTACGGGTTTGTGCCAAATGCGAGACTGTCATAAGGCAACGAGCCAAGTATCGCCGCTTTCTCTTTCATAATTTTGATACTTTCAAACCGGTCATTGCCTTTGGCCGGAATCAGGGCAATCATTACCCATTGCGTATCCTGCGGAGCAAAATTAAACGGGCCGGAAAACATAAGAATACCGGCACTTCCGTTTGTCCATTTATGTGGATAAATCCAGCCACTGCCTTTGCCGGGATCACCGGAGAATGGAAATTTGGTCGGCAAATTTGTTGTGGGGTCTATAATAACATTTCCTTTTAAATCGAATCCCCTTGCGACATTCCATCCTTCACCCACACCAAATACAGAACCGGAAAGAGAATCAATATCGGTATCGTCATTCACCGGGTGAAAAGAACTCATCTTTAAATTTTTAAATCCGTTTATTTTTTTGCCGTCCTTTATTGCAAAAGACCCGTTCGACTGAACTTCAGGCCCGTAGAGATATTGAAACCCGACAGCCGGAGGTACGGCAATTGTGTCAATTCCCGTGTCACCCGAATAACAATACGCAAGCTGATTTGAAGTATCAACTGCATAGGGGTTGCTTCCAGCTTGTAAAAAATCTATATCTGACCAGAATCCGATGTATGCAGAATCTATATTAATGTTTCCCTTGTTGATAATTTTATATTCCATAAAAACCACGTTCGAGAAAATATCAACATTGTCCATTACATGCCCTTTTCTCGCGTAGGTTAATTGCTGAACTTCTATTGGTAATGTTGTTATACTATCCCTGAAATGGGCGTTCCAGTTATTTATATACGCGCTAGTCGAGTCATAATCGTTGTAAGCTGTCCACAATGTTTGATCCCCGTATATTTTGGGATTGCCCGACAGATCGACAGGGGCTCCGTAATTTGAAGGCCATTCATCGTAATCGGGATTAGAATTATCATCACCCTTAGTAATTTTATAAACCCTGTATTTTAATGAATCGGAGGGATTATGAAGCATAGCTGCCTGTCTATTTATTATCGGTCCTGCCGAATAAGAGCCATCCCACTGTGAAATTGCAAGCGCGGGCTTATCATTATATTTACCAGCCACCCATAGTCCATAATCATAGACTATTCCACTATATAAATAATTATATTGATTCCATATTGATGCAATACCAAATGAAGAACCATTAAAAGATCTCCGGGAACCGGTGTTTGTTACATTAAATATTATCCTGTTAATATCGAGTTTTTTTGCTGCTAAATAGCCCTCTGCTTTGGCAGATTTCTTAAGATCCTGCCCTAATACAAGAACCGTGAATAATTCAGCAAACAAGAAAGCGATAAAAATAATTTTCAAGGATTTCATCGGTATTTTTATTACAATAGTAAAAATTTTATTTCTTGATATTATGGTAATGAAATAAATAAAGAAGGACAAGGATTAATTAGTTAACGGTATAGTTCATTGAGTTAACGGCAAAAAAAGTGCGATTTGGGGCCGTTTTAAAAACAGCCCAAATACTGGATTTACTTTAAAAGCACCATTTTTTTGATTGATGTGTAAGTACCGGATGTCATCCTGTAGAAATACACCCCGCTTGCCAGTGCGGATGCATTAAATGAAACTCTGTAACTCCCCCGGGTTTTTTCTTCATTTACAAGTGTTCTTACTTCCCTACCTAATATGTCGTAAATTTTCAGAGTGACCAGCCCGGCTTTCGGAATATCATAATTTATTGTTGTAGTTGGATTGAACGGATTGGGATAATTTTGTGAAAGGTAAAATCTATCAGGAAGATTTTCCGGGTTTTTAACTGAAGTTATGCTGCCGGAAACAGTTAACTTAAATTTAAGTGTGTCGGAGTTTGAGTGCTGATTTTTAACAATAATTGAAAAATTAAAAGTTGTATCCATTTTCCCGAAATTTCCTGTTATCAACCCGTTGCTGTCTATGCTTAGTGAACCGGGTTCTCCTGATAAACTAAAACTCAGCACGTCCTGATAATAGTTGAATACTTTAATCTGATAAGAAAAACTTGTACTGTCTTTTACACCCGTTGAATCTGAATTCAATATTGCAAGCGGTGATGTGAAAACATTCCAGCCTATAGAAGCGGTGTCTTCATCATTATATGCAAAACCGGTCACTGTAAATTTCTTAACTGATGCAAAAGTAGAAGGAATGGTAAAATCATACGTACTATCTGTCGAAGCAATATTGCCGGCAAAGTCTTTCCAGAAATATTTCACAGTTCCCTGCAATGATGGGAAAGGATTCTGAGCAGATATAAAAAGATGAAGTGTAGTGGTATCTGCAATTAATGTGTCCCTTACATTACAATAAATTGGATCAGTATTTACCCATTTATATTGTTTTATGGACGGCCCCCAGGCAGTTATTTCAGGAGGGAATTTGTTGCTTAAAAATTTATTGAGTACATTTTTGGTGATCCTGTCAACCACCGGATCCGGGTAATTATTATTTGATGGATCAGTCAGCAGCCCATCCGACCAATCTGTAGTTGCCCCGTTAAAGACCACTCCTTTTTGACCAAATAAACCACTTTCAGTTCTGTAATAAAGTCCCATTGTAGCGTGGGGGTAATGATACGGGTATGATGGATCCGCAATAAAAGCGGAATCAAAAGGTGCCGCGGGTGATGTGCCCAGGACTCTGTAATTTAATGGCGTGTTTTCATAACCGTCAACAACCGGCAGTCCAATACTATCCCAATGAAAAGGTGTTCCGTCTGTTTCATACCCGACAATAGCATCATCGTAACCGAATTCGTCGCCGTCTTTCAATCCTGTTCCGTCATAAACCCAGTATTGGGTATTGAGTGCTGCATAATCACCATAGCCAGAGCTTTTGGGAAGTTTAGCACCCGAGTTAACATATCCTCCGTCTTTAAAATTTACTCCGGTAAAACTGTTCTCCGGAATATTCACCGGGGAACGCCACCAGTTTGTAGTTACGAGCGTTCGATTGGAAATAGGGTCGGTCGTATCTTTATAACAAACCATTGTCTCGCCGTTATCTTCAAAACGAACCTGCCACCAGCAGGTGTTGCCCGAAAGAATAATTATTTTTCCGCCGTTGTTCAGGTATGTTTCACATTGTTTGCGCTCTTCCATTGACCAGTATTCATTATGCCCGACAATGAATACTACTTTGTAGTTATTTATAAATACAGGATCAAGATCCAGGTCATACTTGGAAGCATATTCGAGATTTATATTGTTTGTAAAAGCCCAGTTTATAAATCTTCTTTCGTATTTGTAAAAATCCGCGCTGCCCAGGCTGCCGAGCGGAAGTGCGGCAGGTCTCTGCATGGAAACTTTTTGAGCTTTAGGTACCTGCCCGCCCGTATCAGGATACTGCACATACAAACTATGACCGCCATATGTATTATATGCCTGGTAAGTATTCGTTGCCACAACCAAGAGAATATCTGATGTAGAAGCTAAAGTTTTCGGTTTTACGATAAACAATACACCATATGATTGAAATGTTGTATCTATTACATTGTTAATAGTGTCTATTTCAGATGATCTATGAAATTCTGCACGGTACACACCGGGTTTCCAATCTGTAGGTATTGTAAAAGTATAAGTCGGATTCCAATTACATCCATTTGCAAATGAGCTATCGGGGGCTTTCTGATATCCGGCTGTGATATTATTAATACCACTAATGTATTTAACGTCATCAGTAATCTGGAAAAAACTTATTGCAAGATGGCTTGAATCAAGAGAAGTTGTTGAAAGGTAAAAGGTAATGCTATCTCCACGGGTTGCAGAAAACTTATCCACATAACCGCCAACATCTGATTGAGCAAAAGATTTGCCCAACAATAAAAAGGCTAAAGTAAAAACGAACAAAATAAATTTATACAATTTTTTCCCATACATGCTGCAAATTTCCTATAAACTTCTCTGCCTTAAAATTTCAAACAAAATTACGCCTGTAGCAACGGATACATTAAGAGATTGGATTTTCCCCTTCATCGGAATGTTAATAAGAATATCACAGTTTTGTGCGGTCAATCTGCGTATCCCCTTCTCTTCATTACCCATAATTAAGGCAATTGGAATTTTATAATCAACTTCCGTGTATTTTTTTGAGTTTTCGAGTGAAGAACCGATAACCCAGAAGCCGCTATCTTTTAAGACTTTAATTGCATTAGCAAGATTACTGACAGAACAAACCTTTACGTGTTCGCTCGCTCCGGCGGATGTTTTAGCCACAGTTTCATTCACCGGCGCGCTGTTGTGTTTTGTAACTACTACACCGTGCACATCGGAACAGTCAGCAGTACGTAAAATAGCGCCGAGGTTATGTGTGTCCTGAATAGAATCCAGCAAAAGTATAAGCGGGTATTCTGATTTTTTAGAGTGATCAATAATTTGGTCAAGAGAAAAATATTTTTGGGATGATTTTTTTGCTATAATTCCCTGGGTGTTTTTGCTATCGGTAAGTAAGTTGAATTTCTTAGCGGGAATTTCATTACACTTTATTCCCTTTTTCTTTGCGGCCACTCTTATCACGTTTATTATTCCGCCCTGCTGCCCGTAAAGAATATAAACCTGTTCAATTTCTTCACCTGAATTGATTGCTTCAAGTACGGGTTTTCTTCCAATTATCATACTCATTTAAAAAACCGGGGATAGTAATTATTTTTTATTTGTATGATCTTTCTTTTCAACAGCAGGTTTAAATTTTCTCAGATCTTTGTGTTTTGCAAAATATGACAGTCCTAAAAATCCTGCTATTATCATCACTACGGAAATCAACTGCGCCTCAGTTAATCCAAACAACAGGCGCGGGTTCAATCTAATAAATTCAACCATCAGCCTTTCGAATCCCGCAAAGATAAGGTAAAACATAAAAAGCTTTCCATCTGCCCAGTCTTTTTTCCTTAACTTCCATAGAATTCCGAAAATTATTACGGCAAGAATAAATTCGTATATCGGAACCGGATGCAAAGGAGTACTATCAGGAACACCGTTTGGGAAATGTTTTGCGACATCAGGAAAATATTTTTGAAAATTAAATTGATCAAACATTACAGACGGGGGAACCGTTCCGTGAGAATAATTGGTGCCCCATGGCAGGTTTGTCGGAATTCCGTAATCGCCGTCACCTGCAAGATGACATCCTATTCTTCCGATTCCATAAGCAAGTATTAATGATGGAGCTGCCGCATCTGCAACCACAAGAAACGGGATTTTTTTTCTTTTTAAATAAATCCAGATCGCAATAATTGCCAGAATAAGTCCGCCGTAAAAAGTCAGACCTCCGGGTGAAAAAGCAATCATAGGGTCTTTTAAAAACGCATCCCAGTTTTCAAACAGGCTGAAAAGTTTACTGCCAACAATTCCAAAAATTATTGCAAGCAATGTTATTTCAGTTGCAAGATTTGAACTGAGGTTTTTTCTTTCAAATTCTTTGGTAAGAAAATAGCTGGCCACTATGAATGCTATTCCGAGCATCAGGCCGTAACTGTAAACCGTAAAAGGACCAATCTTAAATAACTCGGGATACATCTGGTTTTGCCTTAGTAATTAGTATGAAAATTTATCTTCTGCAATTTCAAAATCACAGAATCTCCTGTTGTTTTCTTTTTCGGGCAAAAATTCTTTTACAAGTACAATCTGTTTTTTGAATATATTAAAATCAAATACAGCGCTGTTTATGCTTCCATCCTGCTTGATTATATTAAAAGTAAATTTGCCATAAAGATCTTTAAATAACAATTCAGTAACCGCCGGTCCGGCTTTGGTTACATACTCTTTTTTTGTATTCAATCCGAGAATGCTTATGTCGATAGACTTTTTCTGGCGGCGGGTTTTAACCGAAATTTCGTAATTAAGCATTGTAAATTGCCTGGTGGAAGTAAGCCTTGCACAATAGAATTGTTTATTGCTCACCGTGTCTTTCTTAAAATATACTGAGCACAAATATTCAATTTCGGCTTCTTTTTTTCTCGGTATATTATCCTTTAACCGGGTAATTGATTTTTCCCTGGCCTTAGGAATACCGGGAATCGATTTCGGATTTTTGAGGGACATTATTTTGTAATGTTTTTTATAATTTCTTCTGTATTATCAATACCCAGTTCAACCTGCTCACCGGTTTCCATCTTTTTCAGGTTAGCTTTTCCTGATTTAAATTCTTCACCGCCAATAAATAATACAAATTTAGAATTCAATTTATTTGCTTCGCGCATCTGTGCTTTTACACTTCTGTCAAGATAATCAAATTCAACAGAAAGCCTATTCCTTCTTAAATTTAATCCGGTTTCAACAACCTTTTGTTTTAGCTCTTTATCAATTCTTACAATGTAGAGATCAATATTTTCTTCCGGAAGAGCCAGTGATTTTTCATTTTCACAGGCCAGCAAAATTCTCTCAATTCCTGCCGCAAAACCAACGCCCGGTGTCGGTGTACCACCAAGCTGCTCAATTAAAAGATCATATCTACCGCCGCCGCATAATGCGCTTTGCGAGCCTACTTTGCCGCTGAGAATTTCAAATGTTGTTTTAGTATAATAATCAAGCCCTCTCACAAGTCCGGGTTCAACTTCAAACGGAATATTCATTAACTTTAAGTAATTTTTTACTTCTTCAAAATCATTTTTACTTTCTTCGTCCAGATGATCTATTAATAAAGGAGCGCCCTTCAGAATTTCCTGATCCGACTCAACTTTACTGTCAAAAACTCTTAGAATATTTGTATCAAATCTTCTCCTGCTGTCTTCCGATAATTTATTCTTTTTATCTTCGAGGTATTTTCTCAGTTCGTTCTTATAATTTTCCCTGGATTCAGGTACGCCGAGAGAATTTATTTTAACCTGTAAATCTTTAAGCCCGAGAAGTTTTAGAATGTCATAAACAATTCCGATTAATTCAGCATCAAGCATAACCGAGGTACTTCCGATAGCTTCTGCACCAAACTGGTGAAATTGTCTCAGTCGGCCTGCCTGCGGCCTCTCCTGTCTGAACATTGGGGAGATATAAAAAAGTTTATTTAATGATTGCTGTTTACCGAGTGAGTGTTCTATAAAAGAGCGAACAACTGCAGCAGTCATTTCAGGTTTTAAAGTTATACTGGTTTCGCTCCTATCAAGAAACGTATACATTTCTTTCCCAACGATATCTGTCTCTTCTCCTATTCCCCTGGCAAATAGACCTGTTTCTTCAAAAATTGGCGTTCTTATTTCTTTATAATTAAAATTTGTGAAAACATTTCGGACAATATTTTCAAGAAGTGTCCATTTTGAAATTTCTGAAGGGAGTATATCTTTTGTTCCGGTAATTGCTTTGATCATATTACAACAATAAAAATATATTTAAACAATAATAAGAGATGTGTTTTTACAAAGATGGGAAATTATTCTAAAGCCTAAACTTCAAAATAATTTTCTTCTTCTTTACTAAATAGCTCTAAAATTTCTTCGGTAGTCTTAGCTTTTTGTAATGATTCCCTGAACTCATCCTTGTTCATCATTCTGGAAATTCTGCTTAACAATTTTATGTGTGTGCTTACAAGATTATCTTTCCCAACCAGCAGAAATACAAGATCGACAGGTTGATTATCAAGCGACTGGTAATCCACTGGATTGCTTGTTCTACCAAAAGCTCCCAGAATTTCTTCTACAGAATTAGTTTTTCCGTGTGGAATTGCAAATCCTTTTCCCACTCCGGTTGACATAATTTTTTCTCTTTCAAGTACTGAGTTCCTGATTTTATCAAGATCATTTACCCGGGGATCATCGTTAAAAAGATCAACCAGTTCATTGATAACTTCTTCTTTGGTATTCCCTTTTAATTCAGGAATTATAAACTCTTTTTTTAATAAATCTGCAACTTTCATCGGATTACCACTTCTTTTAGAAACTATAATAAAATAAATTTAAACTTAATAATACCTGAGTAGTTTAGCAATGAATTAAGCATGATTTGGAAATAAAATCGCAGTTTTTAGGTTCAATCCAAAATATATTATTAAAATTATGTTCCTCCATTAATTACGCATTTTTTGTCATTTACATTCAAAATACATTGCTGAATAGTTTCGTTTACTGTAATTTAGTAGGATAGTTTTTACAAAAAATCCTCATTACGAGGGGGAGCTTATGGACATACAAAATAAAACAGTTCTGGTTCTTGGTGGGTGGGGCCTGGTTGGTACTGCAGTAGCCAGGAACCTTATTCCTGAAAAACCTAAAAAAATAATTATCACATCTTTAAGATTATCAGAAGCAAAGGATGCCGTTAAAAAATTAGAAATTGAATTCCCTGAGAAAAAAGGAAAGAACTTTTTCATACCCTGGGGCGGAGATATATTTGTAAGAAACGAATTCAAAGAAAAAAATCGGGGCGAACTTTTAGCAAATAAAAAGACCAGGAAAATTTTAATGAGTGATATAATGGATGAACTTTCCGACCAAGTGCTCGAAAGTTCAGCTATTTATCAGCTAATGATGAAATTTAAGCCAAACGTAGTTATTGATTGTATTAACACCGCAACCGCAATTGCATACCAGGATGTTTACAGCACCTATAGAACGATAAACCGTGCCATAAAAACAAAGGCTGAATACGATGTAATTGTTTCTGAAACTGAGAAACTTTTGTGTACTCTTTATATCCCACAGCTTATCAGGCACGTACAGATTATGTATGCAAGTATGAGCAAAGTGAATACAGGTGTTTATTTAAAAGTAGGGACAAGCGGAACAGGCGGAATGGGATTAAATATTCCGTACACGCACAGCGAAGAAAAACCTTCCCGCGTTCTGTTGAGTAAATCATCTATTGCAGGTGCTCAAACACTATTGTTATTCCTGATGGGAAGAACTCCTGAGGGACCGATAACCAAAGAAATAAAACCAACCGGCGCAATTGCCTGGAAGAGAATTGAATTTGGTGAAATAAAAAGAAGAGGACAGGCGATAGATCTTTTTGATATTGACATCAGTGAAGCTATTCCTTTAAAAGGAAAGTTTGAAATCTGTCAGAACAAACAGTACAAATCAACTGGTGAAACTTTAAAATCTGTTTTCATTGATACAGGCGAAAACGGAATTTTTTCAAAAGGTGAATTCGAAACAATTACTGCACAGAGACAGATGGAATTTGTAACACCTGAGGAAATAGCCGAAGTTGCAATTTATGAAATAAAGGGTGGAAACACCGGTAAAGATATTGTTAGTTCACTCGATCACGCAACACTTGAACCAACATACCGCGCAGGTTATATGCAACACACAGCTGTTACAAAACTTGCTCAACTCGAAGAAAAAAATAATATCTACAGCGTGGCTTTTGAGCTACTCGGACCTCCAAGATTATCAAAACTTCTTTTTGAGATTCATCTTATAAGAAGAATTTTTAAAACGATGCGTGATTTTCTGAAAGCGAAACCTAAAGTTGTTTCAGATAAATGTTTTGAAATTATATCGAACGATAAAAAACAAAGAAGCGAAATTTTATCAATTGGAATTCCAATTCTGCTTCCGGATGGAAAATCACTTTTGAGAGGAAACAATATCAAAATTCCCGCTTTCCAGGGAGAAAATGAACTCGATATCAATGGAAAAAATATAGAACGCTGGGCATTTGAAGGATGGCTCGATCTCAGGGTAGCAAATATGTCCAAATGGCAGCAGAGAATTAAAGACCTGATTGACGAAGCCGAAAACATTCCCGAAACAGATACAAGTTCTCATCACGTAAGGACAAGAGCATATTGGGGAAATTTTGATGAAATAAACATTGGCAAAATCTGCAGCTGGATATTCATTCACGAAGAACAGGGCCGCAGAATGAAAGCCTGATAATTATTTTATACTTCATAAAAAAGCCCTCATAATTTTATGAGGGCTTTTCATTTTAACGTGGCGGATAAAATTTTTAGATGTTCACTACTTCCAGCAATTGTTCTTCCAGAATAACTGCTTTCGGAAATAAAAGATGATTTTCAAGATGTACATGTTTCAGATGATCTTCCTCAAATTCTTTTAATTCCTTTACTGCGAGTTTATAGGTTTCATTATTGTCAGCTGGTTCTGCATAATTGTTTAATAATTTCCTGATCGTGTACATATCTTCACCAACGGACTGATGTTCAAGCTCCATCATATTTATCGGATTTCCTATCCTTCCAAAATATGGTTTCTCAAATTTCGCTGATCCGGCCTTAACCTTTACAAGATATTTTATATACGGAAAAATAATTTCCTCTTCTTTCATCATATGTTGTTTCAGTTCTTTATATACTGCTGAAAATATTCTTGCAACTTCAACCATTTCGGGATGATCTTTACCGTAAGTTGCTGCTATTTTTTCTGTATGTGTGGTTATTACAGGAATCATTGTTCTTACATATTTATGGTGATTATTGATAATGTAATCAACAATAGCATCAAGCTCCCAGTCATCTATTTTTACAGGAATTTCTATTTTACAATCTACTACACCATCAAGATCATTAAATACATCAGTTGATAATATGCCCTTTTCTTCACACACCTGCCTGATTGTTTTAGCACCATTATTAGCCAAATCAAGATTATATTTTTCAAGAATTGCTGCTGCCTTAGTGTTGCCATTAATTATTTGTAAAAGGGTCAGCCCGGAATATTTTTTTTCAGTATTTTCCATTTTTTCTCCTATAATACTCTCTTTCGTAATCAAGGTTTATGCCTGAAATAGTGGAGACTTTATCAATTTATGTTGCAAATAAAGCCTTAATTTTGCCTACAATATCAAATTAAGTTTAAAAAATTTTAAGAACTGAGAAAATTCTTACTGTTTTTGGGAAAGCATTTAGCTTCATCCTGCTCACCAGCTTCATATTATTTTATCGTTTTATCAATAATTTTTGAACTGGATTCCTTGTTAAATTTTTTAACTGCTTCCGTACTTGTCGGATGGCCATAGCTGTTCATGTTTTCGTAATAGATCAAATATTGCTCTTTTGAAATATTGTTATCCCAATTGCCGGTTAACATACCCAAACCGGTGAGGAACATAAATATTACAACCACTGCAATTGCTATACTCTTTTTAGAGACCTTTTTTCTGGTAACCATCGATTTCAGATAAAGAGTGTCTGCAACCGGACAAGCATCAACACAACTCATGCAGGATGTACATTCATCAGATAAGACAGTTTTTATTTTATCTACTTTTATATTAGAAGGACACGCTTTATTGCAAAGGCCGCAATCTATACAGCTTACCGGATTTCTTTTTATTTTATTCGGACTAAGAAATGAAAGCAATCCAAGCAACGCTCCGTAAGGACAAAGGAACCGGCACCAGAAATTTTTAATAAATACAGATAACAAAATAAGTGAGCCAATTACGATCAGAGAAAACCTCGAAATATCTGCGAAGAAAAAATACATTTTCAAATCAGCTACAATATTGTAGGGACTATCTAGAAAAAATTTAATCGATGTCAGAGTCATCAGGAAAAATATTGAGTAAACAAAAAATCCCAGTAGTAAATATTTCAAACTCCTTAGAGGATAGTCTATAACCTTTGGTAAAACTAATTTTTTGTGGAATAACTTATAGATTATTTTTTCACCGAATTCCCCTACCATCTCAGAGATATATCCAACGGGGCACAACCAGCTGCAAAATGATTTTCCGAAAAGAAGTGACATTAAAATAATTGCGAAGAAAATAAAAAGTCCTGCAGGATGAGCCGGATGAATTTCCCCCGTAGTAAGAAACAAATAGAAACTCATAAGTGAACTGATTGGCAAAAATCCTTCACTACCGGGAGGCCGGTTATGAAATGCTGCTACACCTCCTGATTGTAAATAAGTTGCAAATTGATAAAACTCTACCCCAATCCATATACAAAGTAATGCAAAGGCCGTTTGAATATAGAACCTGTATTTCTGAATCGGCTTTTCTTTATTTCTTATTATTTTTTTCTTTTCCATTTTTATATCAGATTTTTTTATCCGATTTAACTCCAAAAAAACTCAGAGGCTGCTTACTTTATTTAAAGTTTTTTCCTTGAATTTATCCAGAGTCTCCTCGGTTAACATATTATAAGCCTGTGTTCTTAATTCCCCCCAGTTGTGATGCACCGGGCATGGATGATCGGGTGTACAATTTGGAAATCCGAGAACACAACTGTTAAAAATATCCAGCCCGTCTATTGCTGCAACAACATCAATCAACCTGATTTTTTCAGGAGTTTTTGCAAGTGCAAATCCTCCATTTTTTCCTTTTCTTGATTCCACTATTCCACTCTCAGTAAGGCTTTGCAAAATTTTTGAAACAAATTCCTTAGGAATTCCCAGGGATTTCGCTATTTCATCCGAAGCAATTACACCACCACTTTGATGCGCTGCCAGGTAAAGAACCGCCTGCATTCCGTATTCACACTTTTTTGAAAAAATTACTGTCATTTTATAAATCAGATTAAATTGTCTGATTAAAAATAATGAGAAAAGTACTATTTGTCAATTAAATTTTCATAAAAAATATCTTTATTTTTGCACCAGAAACGAATCCTTTTCGTTTAACAGACATCAAACGTTTGATAAAAAAACAGGACAAAATTATGGATAATGCTCATTTTTATACTACAACAGTTAACTGGGAAAAAGACAGAATTGGGAACTTAAGCTCCCCTACTCTGCCTGATATAAAAGTTGCTACGCCACCGGAATTTCCGAAGGGTTCCCCGAATATCTGGTCACCGGAACATATGTTTGTTGCTTCAGCAAATATCTGCCTGATGACAACTTTCCTGGCGATAGCTGAAAATTCAAAATTCGATTTCAAATCTTTCTCAAGTGAAGCAACGGGTAAGCTGGAAAAAGTAGACGGTAAGTTTATGATTTCAGAAATAGAATTTAAACCGGTTGTTACAATAGACGATGAAAGTAAAAAAGACAAAGCAATAAGGTTGATCGAGAAATCAGAAATGGCCTGCCTGATTTCAAATTCTATGAAATCAAAAATGATTTTAACGCCGACAGTGGAAATAGCTGGCTAAACCTGCGAGGTTTAACAAATTCAAACCTTGAAGGTCGCTTTTTTTGACCTTCAAGGTTGCTTTAATTCAAAGATGTAACCTTCGAGGATTATGAACAACCTCGAAGGTTTTTAATAAAAGGAAAAAATATATGCCGATATTCGAATATCAGTGTGAAGATTGTAGCACAAAACACGAAGTACTTCACAAATCATCTGTAAACCAGGAAGATGTTTCCTGTCCGAAGTGTAATTCAAAAAAGAATAAAAAATTATTGTCTACTTTCAGTGCGTCTATGGGAGGTAGCAGTTATTCAGGTTCATCCTGTGCTAGCGGAAATTGTGATATCCCGGCACCAACCGGCGGATGCGCAAGTGGTATGTGCGGATTAAACTAATCCGTAATATCTGTCATTAACATTCTATCGGAATGAAGCCGTGCTATTTCAGCACCAATAATAAAAACAGCAGAGGTGCAGTATATCCAGAATGCAACAACAATAAAAAGGGTATACGCACCGTATATTTTACCTAAGTTAGAAAAATTGTGCAGGTAAAATCCGAAACCGAGTTTTACAACTTCCCAAAGTATTGCGCCCCACAGCGCTCCCCATAAAGCTGACTTTCTGTTTACTTTCTTTACCGGAACTGTCAGGTACAAAATGCCAAAGGAAATAAAGATGACAGTCAGTGATAAAAATGAAAAGAAAAACTGAGCAAAAATTCCGGATTCGAAAACAGTACTTACTATATTCCAGTTATTAGCGGCCTGTCTTATAACTTCGATGATAGGGATAGAGAACGTTATTACTGTAAATATTATTAGCAATAATATTATCAGTAAAAAATCTTTCAATTTGCTCAGAAGTATATTTACGTTTATTTCTACACCGAAAACTTTATTGAGAACCGTACGCATACTGCTGAATAATTCGCTTGCGGCAAAAAATAAAACAAAACCTCCTATTATCCCCGCCAGCTTCTTATACTGAACAACTTCCTGGATACTGTTTGAAATTATTTCCCTTACAAACTGGGCATATTTTGAATATGGTATTACCGCGTCGATCAGAGTATTAACCTGGCTCTGCATGGAAGCCGAATCGAGAACATTTCCGAGGACAAAAAATATTATCAGAACAAAGGGGATTGTGCAAAAGAACAATGAAAAAGATAGACCGCCGGCAAAAAGGAAAAGGTGATGTTCACCTGATCTTTTCATTAATCCAAGGAAATAATGCCTGGAGAACTCCTTAACTTTATGGTAGGATGGTTTGTAGTGTAAAAACAAACGAAGCCTTCGTATAAGAGCGTAGGCTTTTGTATTCCGGAATTTTTCTAAAATCTTTCTTTTAATCATTCATAATACGTGGAATTGTGTTAAAGTATATATCGCTCAATTCACTTAACTCAATTTCCATTTTGCTATTAACAGAATATTTTAATCCGCCGGTTTTTCCGATCTGCAGGAAGTTCTGATCTTTCGTAGTAAGTAATTCTTCAAAATCTTTTTGTTTTTCTTTAGAAATTGAAACTATTATCCTGGACTGACTTTCTGAAAATAGTGAAAAATCTTCACGGGATTTTACAGGTAGATTTACTTTTGCCCCGATCGGCTTTTCACTATTTATAATACAGCATTCTGCAATTGCAGAAATAATTCCGCCTTCAGAAATATCGTGGGCAGAATTTATAAGTCCATTTTTTATTAAATCCAGAACAGAATCCTGAACTTTTTTCTCTACATTCAGATTAAGTTTTGGAGAATCACCGGCAACTTTATTATGTATTATTTTTAGATATTCACTTCCGCCAAGTTCTTCAAAATCCTCTCCTATCAAGTAAATAAGATCATTCTCATTTTTGAAGTAAGAGGTAGTGACATATTTCAGATCTTCAATTAGTCCCACCATACCGATAGTAGGCGTTGGATAAACAGCCGCATTTGGTGATTCATTGTAAAAGCTTACGTTTCCACCAGTAACGGGAGTATCAAAATATCTACACGCCTCTCCCATTCCTTCAATCGATTGTTTAAACTGCCAGTAATTTTCGGGCTTATATGGGTTTCCAAAATTTAGACAGTTTGTAATTGCCAGAGGAATACCGCCCGAACAAACAATATTTCTTGCGGATTCAGCAACTGCTATTTTCGTTCCTTCTTTCGGATTCAAATAGACGTAGCGCGAATTACAATCCGTTTTTGCAGCAAGAGCTTTATTTGTTTCTTTAACATAAATTACTGCAGAATCACAACCCGGACCTGTTATTGTATTTGTTCTGACAGTCGAATCGTATTGCTCATATGCCCATCTTTTTGAAACCAGGTTAGGAGATGAAAAAACTTTTCTGAAAGTTTCTTTCAAATCATCAGATTCGGATAATTTAGAAAAATCAAAAGCACGTGTATCTTTTAAATAAGCAGGTTCTTTTGTTTCCCTGTGATAAACAGGAGCACCTCCGCCAAGTACTAATTCAAATGATGGCAGAACAGCTTTTTCCTTTCCTTCGTAATTAACATGGATCAATCCATCATCAGTTACTTCGCCAATTATTTCACAATTCAAATCCCATTTTTCAAAAACATTTTTTACGCGCTCTTCGTAACCCTTTTTAACACAACAAAGCATTCTTTCCTGGCTTTCTGAAAGCATAATTTCATAGGCAGACATTCCATCTTCACGAAGAGGAACTTTATCAAGATTAATTTTCATTCCGGATTCGCCTTTTGCACTCATCTCACTAGTTGAGCAGGAAATTCCTGCAGCTCCCATATCCTGAATTCCAATCAACCAACCGTTTTTTATTATTTCCAGAGTTGCTTCAAGCAAAAGTTTTTCTGTGAACGGATCACCAACCTGTACAGAAGGACGTTTGGCCTCTGATTTTTCAGAA
Source organism: uncultured Bacteroidota bacterium (assembly GCA_963783855.1). GTDB lineage: Bacteria > Bacteroidota > Ignavibacteria > Ignavibacteriales > Ignavibacteriaceae > JAKAGZ01. The sequence continues at coordinate 164,069 of CAWAPE010000003.1, read as the reverse complement.
ATTTCCTCTGATGCGAAAGTAGCGCCGTGAATTCCATCCCTACCAGTGGAAGAACCAACAATCATCACAGGATTACCTTTACCTTTTGAAGTTGCGCTTGCCACAAGATTTTTCTTAACAATTCCGATAGACATCGCGTTTACGAGAGGGTTTCCCTGGTACGATTCATCAAAATAAATTTCCCCTGCAACTGTAGGAACTCCAAAACTGTTTCCGTAATCTCCAATTCCTTTTACAACACCGGCAAATAAAAATCTTGTTCTTGCATCCTTTAAAGATCCAAACCTCAAAGAATTCAATGAAGCTATCGGGCGGGCTCCCATTGTGAAAATATCTCTCATAATTCCACCAACTCCTGTTGCCGCTCCCTGGTAAGGTTCTACTGCGGAAGGATGGTTATGGCTTTCAATTTTAAATGCAACAGCAAGATCGTCGCCAATATCAACAAGCCCGGCATTTTCTTCTCCCGCTCCTACAAGAAGTTTTCCTCCTTCCCTGGGAAGAGTTTTAAGAAGCGCTATAGAATTCTTATAACTACAATGCTCGCTCCACATAACGCTGAAAATTCCAAGTTCGGTATATGATGGAGTGCGACCAAGAATTTTTATTATTTTTTCATATTCCTCTTTGGTAAGTCCGTGTTCTGAGGCTAATTCAAAAGTTACAACCGGTTCCTGCATTAATTATTTCCGTGGAAAAATTAGAAATTAATTTATTTGTAAAAAACAAATATAACATTTTTACTACCCGTCATTCAAATTGACAGGCACAAAATGTTATTTTAATCGAATTTTTGCTTGGAAATAAGGAATTAAATCTGGTAAGTTCGTTTCAAGCAGAAAATGGCTTAATTCATTCAAGCCGTTCTATTTGGAAATTCTCTAATCAACTAATTGAATAAAACCAAAAAATTTAATGAGATTGAAAGACCCGGGTTTAATTATTCCCGGTTTAAATCATTAAATCCGCTTTATCAAAAAGCAATCATCATTTCATTTTTAGAAATAGTCCACCGCCATAAGTAGCTATCCAGACTCTACCCAATTTATCTTTCACAACTCCACGTACATCATTAATTTCAAGACCGCTATTTGCCTTTGTAAATAATGTAATATCATTAGCACCATTTGTAAATGTTACTAATCCTGAATTTGTCCCTATCCATTTTTTCCCTGAATCATCTACGTAAATGCTATTAGTATTAGTCTTTTCAGGTATTACATAATATGATTGAAATGTTCCATTGTAGAAATATGAAATTCCTGAACCTGCGGCTACACCAGAAATAAACCCTATCCAGGTACCACCCGTTATTGGATCAGAAGCAATGGCAGAAACTTTATTTCCAATAATTGAAGAGTTTGATGTATTAAACAATTTTATATATTGGCCACCTATATAAACACCCATACTAGACGAGCCAATAAAATTATTTCCGAACTTGTCCACACAACCAGCAGTTAGGTCGCTTGTTATACCACCAAAGTTTCCAGCAGTCCTTGTATCAATGGAGGTTGGTATGCCTGACGAACTACTTTCGAATGTTACAGCAGTTTTTTGGGTAACTATGATTTCATGCCCGTGTGATTGCATTACCGCATCAACAACAAAGTAATCTGTTAGCGGAGCTCCAAAATCAAGACTATTAAAACGAAATTGAAACCCGCTGTTAGCATTAAACCCACTTATTCCAAATTTATCACCTACCCAGACTGTTCCGTCATCATTTACATCTACAGTATTAATCTTAGAATCCTTCAATAAAGAATTACCGGGAAAATAAGTTTTCCATTCACTACCGTTATATTTTAATAGTCCCTTATCTTCTGTCCCGATCCACAGGTTATTGTTATTGTCAACGGATATGTCCGTCAGATAGTTTGTTGGAATCCCTGAAGTTTTAGTATTAAAATCTCTCCAAACTGTGGTATCTACAAGAGTAATTTTAGCTGAAGAAAGACTACCACTGCTTATTGCAACACTTATGCTATCGTCCCGATGATTTTGTGCACGGTAAAGGATACTGTAGAATCCGGGTGTAATATTTTCCAGAGTTGCTGGAGTAACCCTACCCGTGGCTGAATCGTTTATAAATATCTGTGCCCCATCCGGTTTTGCATTACAGAGAATCTTACCAAGCATTCCCGGGTTAAGAGTGTAGTCAACTAAAACTTTTCTCCTGGAACCCTCTACAACTTTTATATTAATTGTAGTATCACGGTAAAGTTCCTTCTTTAGGGTTATAGTATAGTCCCCCGTCCCAAGCCAGGTTAAACTATCTGGAGTTATCTTTCTCCTGTCTTTTCCGTTCAGGTAAATATTTGCACCTCCGGGTTTAGAATCGATAAATACGAAACCATCTGGTGGCGGAGTATCGGGTGGAGTAACTGATACTTCCTGTTGACAGGAAGACAATAATGCAGTAATTACAATAAGAAATATTGTAATGATAATCTGCCTGTAATTAGTATTGTTAAATAAGTCTTTCACGATAATTACCTAAATCCTAATGATTCTAAAAATTCTGGTTGAAAACTAATTTTATAATTTGTTTTAACATACGAGCCAAAAATCCCAAACCCACCTTGAATGTTAGAAAAGTCAGGGCTGTCTAGTTTTACAGTAAATCCATCCAGTCCTTGTTTTATGGACGAATAATAATTCGATAAAAATTTATCATATATAATCATATCTAACATAATGTTTGTAATGGAATAATCCTTTTTAGATCTGCCTCCAGTCGGGATTTTATTAAGCGTACGTTTTATTGTTTCTAAATTAAGAGTTATAAAATTATTTCTTGAAGGAGTTGGAAAAATTTCCTTGACAGTACCACCTTTTGAAATATCTATAAGAGGTAATCTGGTTTTGTGCAAAAGTGTATCGTCTTTGACATAGTAATTAATATTTAAATCAGGCACGTATACAACACCGCCAAGATCTTTCCAAAAAATTCTTATATCGGTACCGAATGAAGGCGGTACAAGGTTATTGCTTTTACTATCGAAGAAACCATAAGAGGGTAAGTCTGGGGTTTCTGTTGATGACTGAAGTAATAATCCATTTGGTAAAAATGCATCTATTTCAATAACCTTTCCGGGTTCAGGTTTTAATTTATCGTTATAATAAAATCTAAGTGAATCAGAATAACGCGAGGTATCAGTTCGCACAATAACTGTGTCCCGCATATGATAAACTTTGAAATCATAATAAACATTCACATTTGCATTTTTTATAACGGGATCATTAGTATATTCTAACGGATCAAGACCTTCAGGTTGATAACTATGTGAGAGAGTTACAACCTGGAAAGTTGTATCACCTTTTATTATTCCGTTTAATATGTATCTTTCTCTGAATGGAGCATTAGCTGAAATTTGCTCATTACAAGAATAAGTTAGCAGAGTAAGGGCTGAAATTATTATATATACAATTTTACCTTTCATATTTCAATCTTTAATGTTGCTGTTGGTAATATGGGAAGCATATTGATTCTTCTCCCCGTGTTTCTATCAAAGTAAAAAATATTTTTACGATCGTATACATTTATAATACTTGCATCCAAGTCAAATTTTATCCAGGACAAAACAAATGTTTTTGAAAGACTTATATCTAATCTGTGATACTCAGGTAGCCTAGCAAGATCCTTGTCAGCAAGTATTGAGAATGGTCTGTAACTTTCAAGAAGCGAGCCCGAATTGAATAAATTATCAAAATAGAGTTTATCATAATAACCCCACAATTGAGTAAATGGTCTTCCGGTATTAAAGATCCACATTGCACTAAATTGCCAGCCCTTACCAAGATTTAAAACACCGTTAAGGTTTACCTGATCACGTGTATCATATCGCGGATAATATGTCCAGCCTTCTACGCTTTTATAAGCCCACCCCAAAGAATAAGATGCAGAAAGACTTATGGGATCTTCATTATAACTTAATAAAAATTCCCACCCATAAGATTGCCCGCTTGCAGCTAACAGATCAGGATCTGTGTCCGTAATTTTATTATCATTTATCGTTGGGATATTATGTAATACCTTATAATACCCTTGAATATCAAGAGACATATTTTTCGAAAAATCTGCTTTTACACCAATTGTATAATGAATTGCATTTGATACAGGCAAATAGCGAGGTGAAATAATCCAGGGCTCAAAAAGAGAGATAACTTCATTTTCATCGGATAACGTAGTTAGTTCCTGTGAATAAATTCCCCAGGCACCTTTTAGTGCAAGCCAATTAAACACTCTATAGGTCAAGCTTACCCTTGGTTCCAAAAGGAATGAATTATGTTCCGATTGTGTCATGCTGGAAACGTTAAATCTCGCACCAATATCGGCACCAAAATTATCATATCTTAAAAAATTATATTTAGCATAAATACTAATATTTGATCCATGAGAACCGATATCGGAGGTAGCTCCTGCTGTGTTTTGCAATAATAATTTCGTATCAACATCTTTCAAGTCTAGCCCGAAAGCAAATTCATCTTTAGAACTAAATAGGTAATGAAAATCCATTTTCAAAGAAATATCATCCACAGTATTAGCTTTTGGCTTCGTTTGACTATAATTTGGTATCACATTTCCTTCAAAATTACTATATGAAAATCCAAGTTCAAAAAAGAGTGGTGTATCTGTGACCTGAAACCATCGCAGTCCAAACATTTTATTTGCCCAATTAATGTCTTCCTGCGATGGGTCATTGTTATTCAAATTATCCCTGCTTGCAAATCCATGTATTACAAACTTTCCCCCTTTTACAAAATTAGGATTTGAGTAATTAAGTTTAAATCCGATATCATAGAAATCAATCGGGGCGTTTTTATTATCCAGAAACTTCTTTAATATACTTGTACTATAACTTTTTCTACCTGCCACAAGAAACGACCCATGGGGTATTGGACCTTCAACCATTCCTTTACCAGTTAGAAAACTTGAAGTAGCACTTGCACCAAAGTTTTTCTTATTGCCATCCTTTGTTATTACATTAAGCACCGAGGATAGCCTTCCTCCATATTCCGCTGTAAAACCGCCCTTATAAAATTCCACATTATTTATCATATCAGGATCAATAACGCTAAATATCCCAAGTGCATGAAAAGGATTATAAAGAGTAACGCCATTTAACAAAACCAGGTTTTCATTACTCGCACTACCACGAACATAATACCGTGCAGAGACATCACCTGTTGATTGTACACCTGGCAAATATTGAATTGTTCTGAATACATCTGATTCAACACCCTTAGGCATAGTTTCGAGATCTTTAATAGAAATTCTTTGTAAGCCAATATCAGTAGCATTTTTTTCAATTATCCTCTCACCGACTTTTTCAACGGCTCTCATTTCAACAGCTACTGGACTTAGTTCAATATTAACATCCGTAATTTTACCCACACTGACATAAACTGAAATTTCTTTAGTTTTATAACCGATATAAGAAACCATAAGTGTGTAGGTTCTGTTACCCGGAACACCAGGTATTCTGAAATTCCCATGCCCGTCAGTTGATGCCCCCCTTTTAATTTCCTTTAATATAACATTACCGAATGCAAGTGCTTCACCGTTGGTAGAATCTGAGACACTACCTCGGAGAGTTCCTGTATTATCTATATCTCTATTCTTATCATCATTTATCCTAAGGACAATTTGCCTGTTATTTCTTGGGAGCCATTCTATATTTGTATCATGGAATATCTGATCGAGTGCAGCTAAAACCGTAATATCATGTGCACTTATTGAAACCAGAATTTTATAAGGAATGACATCACTGCTATAGGAAAAATCTACTCCGGTTTTTGCAGTAATATATTTAAGGACCCTAGCTAAAGAAGTTTTTTCTGCTGAAATATTAATATTCTGCGATAAATAGTTATTAATTTCAGAAGAAAAGATTCGCTCACTTCCGTTACCTATCGAATTATGGAAATTATTTTCTTCAGTATTTTTCATCGCTTGTCCAGACGCAATCGAAGCGCATAACACAAGAATAATTGATAAAATGCCCGTGAATAATTTTAATTTATAATATGAAATACTCATATAATTTCATCCGTTGATTAGAGATTGAGTGCCTGTATTTTCTTGTTCAACACGTTTTTTTTTCCGGCTGAGAACTGACATTTGTTATCAGAAATCTTGTACTGAAAGTCCAAAGCCAGTGATATAATTTTTGCTATTTCTTTTAAATTATTTTCCTTAAATACTGCTGTAAGATGCAATGATAATAACGATGAATCTTGTACTGAGCAACTAAAATTATAAGAGCGGTTAAGGGATTTGAATACTTCTTTAAGTGTTGAATTCTCAAAATAAAGCCTGCCAATAAGCCAGCTTGTTAGCTTTTTAACATTTGTTCTTACCGGGGTACTTAACTTTCCATTAAGACTAAGTTTTGCAGTCTGATTTTCAGATAAAAAGACTATATTTTTCCTTGCGCTATCGCTGTTTGCAAAAGAAACTTTCCCTTCTTTAACTGAAACTACGGATACTTCGTCATCTTTCCAGGATTTAACATTAAATTCTGTACCGATATCTGTAATTTCACCATTGGCTATCATTACTTTGAACGGGCTTTTATTATTCTGTTTAACTTTGAAAAATGCTTCCCCGCTTAAATAAACCGTTCTGTTTGATCCTGAAAATTTTGAGGGGAATTTTATAGAACTGGCAGAATTAAGAAATACCTCAGTTCCATCTGAAAGCTTAAAATTTGCTCTTTGTCCATTGCCTGTGGTTACTTCGTGAATTGCAATTAACTTTTTTGCAACATTTACCCTGGCAGGTTTATTACTTACATCATTATAAAGAAAAGCTACAAGTGAAAATAAAAGTAAAAGTCCTACTGTACTTAGAAGTTTTGTGGACTGATAATATTTTTTTCGAACTACCTTTTTAAGTGGAAGACTTTCTCTGGATTTTTCTCTTTCACCGGATTTTAAGCCTATCTTTGATGAGAGACTACTCCAGGCTTTATCAACATCCCATTGCACCGCCTTATCTGCTGTTGCATTCCAGGTAGATTCAATAGACTCAAATTGGTCCTTGTTCAACGGATCTGATTTTAGCCAGTCTTCGACCTGTTGTTTTTCAGATTCAGTTATTTCACCTGCAAAATATTTTGCAAATAAAGCCCAGTCTATTTCCCGGTGCATTTTGTATATAATTGTTAAATAATAAAGATTTACTGTTTATAGCTAATACAACTAAAGAAGGAGTTACCACTACAAGAGAAAATGAGATTTAGAGAATTGTCCCCGAAATGATTGTAATTAAAAGCATTGATAAATAAGGGAACAAGATTTCCCTGATTTTTTTCAATGCCCTCCCCATCTGAGTTTCAACTGTACTTATTGAGATGTTCAACACTTCCGATATTTCACGATAACTCAGATCCTCATGCCTGTGGAGCAAAAATATCATTTTGCATTTTTCAGGTAATTGATTTATAGCCCCGTTTACAGAATTTAATAATTCCTTTCTTTCAAATTCGTCTTCAGGATTTATAGATGAAAATGAATTTCTGGAAAATTCTGCCCAGTTATTTACAACATTCAAATGTTTAAGATAATTAAGAGCCTGATTTTTGGAGGCCCGGTAAAGGTAAGTTTTTATAGTTCCCTGAGGATTCCAGGTTTGCCTGTTTTCCCATATTTTAAGAAAAATATCCTGCACAAGATCTTCAGCAGCGGAGGAAGATTTTACAATACTCGTTGTAAACCTGGAAAGACTGTAATAGTATTCCCGGAAAAGAGCTTCAAATATTTTAACATCCCCTGACTGAATCTTCCAGATGATTTCAATTTCAGAAAATTCCTGCCCGGAATTATTTCTATTATAAGATGACATTTTTGAAATCTTGCCTAACTATTATTCTATTAGACACACCAACCAAACATTAGTTGCACTGAAAGATAGGCTTTTTGAAAGGAATTATAAACATCTTTTATAAAATTTCGGAATATTAAGGGGTATTTATTTTAAGGAGACACAGACTGGTTTCGCATTCTCAGTACAGCCTACTTGGCAAATTTATCGAGCGGGAAACAGGACTCGAACCTATGACATCAACCTTGGAAAGGTCGCGCTCTACCAACTGAGCTATTCCCGCTTATATTTTTATTAGTAATAAGAAGCAGTGAAAGATTTACCCAAAATATTAACTAATAAATATAATATCATCTAGTCTTTTTCGCAGCAACCGCTTGCGGCTTCCGGGACTTTTAACTTAAATAAATTTTTGGAAATTAAAAATTTCCATAGTTTATCTGGAAAACTAATGGGTGCCAAGATTCCCGCTCTTTTTAGTTTTTTAAACTTTTTCAATAAATAAAACGTAAACCTTAGACGAAACTTTTTCATTGAACACCTTTTATTAATTGTCAGATAATTAAAAGTGCAATATTAGATAGTATTTAAAAACTAATTATTCATCTTTTGTGCCAGCTAATAAATGGTTATAACGATGAAAGTAAGAGAAAAGAGAAGGGATTAATGGTCCACTTTGGAACAATGTTAGATTTTGGGTCATATCGCTAAATTTTAAAATAACCTGTAGAAATAAGATAGCTCTAAAATTTTATTAAGATGAAATGAACTAAAAATTAGCAATTTAAAATCTAACAATTAGTTTCTCGCCAGCGATCTTACAGTTTTATTAAAGGCCGAAAAAGTAAGGGATCAAGATAATAAAAATTACTTAATGGATTATAAAAACTAACTTGAGTTCATTATTGCGGAGAGCAAAAAAAAGTTGCTTTAAAATTATAAGAATTTAATATTTATAAATCATAATCATATTCGGATTTAAATCAACCATCAAAATAAATGAAAAAACTAATTTCTTTCCATCTGCCCAATTTTTAACTATAATCTGGCTAATTGTTTATCCTTTTGCCCCAATATCAAGAAAAAGAATAAGTTCTGTCCTGAATTTGGTCACCGTTTAATTGATTTATCATTTTGAGACGGCCCCTATTTAAATAAACCCATTTATGGGCAATATATAGCTAAATGTTTGGAATGGTAATTGTATATCTAGATGAAATATGATAATAAATAATTTATAATAATTAGGCTGATGATAGATTTTTATCATCTCATAATTTGTAATTAATTTTACTGTTTAGATATAATTCATACACTATAATTATTTACAATATTCCGAGGGCAAAAATGGAAGATTTCAAAAGAACAATGTTCGGGGATATCGTTGTAGAAACCGTAAATCTTACCCGAGCAACTTACAAAGAAGCGGGGATGCTAAAATTTTTCCTGAAAAAAGATATTATGAAAGGATTTAGGAAAATAGTTATAGACCTGAGTCAATGCGAGTTTATTGATTCAACATTTATTGGAGTGCTGGTTATTACCTTAAAAGATCTAGCCAAAATAAGTGGTGAGCTTCGTATTATTCAACCTGTGTCCCTCGCAAACACTATTTTAGCAATGACAGGAACTTTTGATATTTTCAATGTTTCCGATACACTCGAACAGGCGTTAAAAAGTTTTGAGTTTGGGGATAGCCAAGATTTCTCTAGAAGAGAATATGTATTCCCACTTAAAATTAAATCCATGGGTTAGAATTAAATCATAAAATTTAGCCAATAAAAAAACAGCTAAATGAGGATTCTAAACTTCCCTTTCAATCGGGTAGCACCCGAATGGATCAAACAATTCTTCTCACTAAATTTATTCCTGGATAAGCATACTGTCCCCTTGTGATTTTATTTTATCAAGTTTGATATAGACTACGCCCATCCCACCCTGACCAAGTTTTTCAATTATGTTATATTGAAGGATTGTTGAACCAATCATTATACGTGCCTTGCTTCCATAGGATATTTATAATTTAAAAGGTTCTGAATCTAATAAGGGGTCAATATAAAAGCCCTCTTTCCTGAGGGCTTAAACATATAGGTGTTGTTTCTTAAATGTGATTAACATCTGAATCATCAACATTCACACGTGGGTTATATTTATGAAAAATTCCTCTGGGATTATTATACCAAACCCAGGCATGGCATTCCCATTTATCAATATCTGAGTCATATTCCCACTTATCATCACTCCCAGTGAACCCTTCAGGTTCTTGTCCTGTATTGGGAACAGCGTATTCAACAGCAACTAATCTCATTTTACCGGTTACCGTATTTTTTGAATATACAAGCAGTGCAGGTTTTCCTGGATCAAATGCATCCCAATTTTCAACTTTCAATAAATGATATCCCATTTCCTGAACTACAACATTTATGTCCACATAGCCATCTTAATAGCTTCTGACAACAGGATTCTATCCTAGGCTAAAAGTAAAACAGGAATAATCAATAACAAAATAAGAATTATTAACTTTTTCATTTGTTATCTTTCTTTGATTAACCAATTGAATTACAATTGTAAAATTTATATTTCACAGAAATTATCTTCATCTATTTTTATTAAATGAGGAAAATTATCGCTACTTCATTAATACAAGCTTTTTGCTCGAAATAAAATCTCCCGCTTTCATCTGGTAAATATAAACACCATTTGAGAGGTTCCCTGCATTAAATGTCACATTATAACTTCCAGCCGATTTAGATTCATTAACCAACGTTTTTACCTCTCTTCCCAAAATGTCAAATATTTTTATTGTCACATCAGAAGCTTTTGGGACCTGGTATTTTATTACAGTAGTCGGGTTAAAGGGGTTTGGATAATTTTGAGATAAATTATAATTTAAAATAACTTTGTTATTTTCCGATATATCCGTAGCAACAGTTCGGTAATAAACATTTATTTGGTAAGCCAGGAAACCAAAATAAAGGCGAACTGCAGATCCTTCAACACTAAATGATAAGGAACCTGGTCCTTCAACCCAGCTTGAGTTATCCCAAATTTCTGATACACCGGAAGTAACATTTCCGTTGGAATCATAGGAATAAGTCGCACGGCTTTGACTAACCCATTGGCTGCCATCCCATTCTTCAGTCAGGTTTTCAGTATTATTTCCATTGGAATCGTAAGTGTAAGTTATTCTATTTTCACCTTCCCATTGAGTACCATTCCAATTTTCAATCAAGAAAGAGGTTCTCATTCCGTTAGAGTTAAAACTGTAAGTGTATTGAATATTATTTATCCAATTACTTCCATCCCAGATTTCTGTTAAAATTGAAGTATTCCTTCCATTAGAATCATAAGTAAGTGATGTGCGGTCACTATTCACCCAATTACTTCCATCCCAGTTCTCGTAGGTCTGTGAAATAATTCGCCCATTATCAAATGCGTTTGTGCTTCTTGAATCATTAACCCAGGCGCTTCCGTTCCAACCTTCTTCAATTACAATAATATCCCCGTTAGATTCAATAGTAGCAGTTTGCCGCCAATCGTTTATCCAGGCGCTTCCATTCCAATCTTCATTAATTTCTGAAACGAATTCTCCTTGTGAGTCATAACTTGTAGTCCATCTGCTGTTATTAATCCACGTAGTTCCATTCCAGTTTTCTGTAAGTTCCTCTGTTTCATTTCCATTAGAATCAAAAGTGTGAGTCTCACGGTTCACGCCATTCCAATTAGCCCCATCCCAATTTTCATACAGTCTCATAGTTCTTTGTCCGTTTGAATTAAATGTATGAGTTGTTCTAGTATTATTAACAAGCTGGCTTCCATCCCATTTTTGTTTTAGATCAGATACTATATTTCCCATATTATCGTATTGATATATAGCTTTAAATTTGTTCCTCAAAATATCTTTCCCTGTAACGCTATCAACTACAAAGCCAGTATTATTAATTGTAACAGTAGAGGTATTCGATGTTATGTCATTTTTTGCAAATAAACCATCAGGAGCAGAAAGATTATTTTTAAAGATAATCTTTTGCAGAAGACTAGCATCCTTATTCACATTTGTTTGTGATTTTAGAACTATATTAAATGAAATGACTAATATAATTGAAAAAGAAAATGTTATATAAAAAATATTTTTTTTCATTATAAGCCTCCTAATTATATTATAAAAATTGTTAATCTTACAATGCTACCTTACCACCTGCACGCAATTGAATATTTGTAAAGTCGCTTATTACATGAAATGTTCCGGCGAAGTCTAAAGAAAATGTTGGACTTACAGGAACTTCATAACCGGCACCGATTGCAAAAGTAAATTTCGCTGAACTTCCGCTTGCAGAACCGCCCCCATAACTAGTACCACCAAAACTGAAAGTTGGAATATCAGTAGATACAGAAAAAAAGTTAAGCCCCAACTGACCGATACCATAAAAACCAACTGCAGGGACAAAGAAATATTTTACACCCAAAAGCACAGGTACGGTACTATAGCTTACATTATCCGATTTTGTGCTATATTTTATGTACCCGATCTGCGCAACACCGACGAGCTGCGGAATAAATTGAAACTCAAAAGCTCCCGTGCCTCCGAAACCCAATTTTGCTCCGTCACCAAAGCTGCCTATAGGTATAGAAACAACTACACCGGCGCCTACTGCCATATTTTTTTGTGCATTTGCAAGGCCAGTTAAGCTAGCTGCTAATAAGAAAATTGTTATGAATGTTTTCATTGTTACTCCTTTAAATGTTTAATTATGAATTAAGATTTTTAAAAAAATTCCAGCAACCCTGTTAATAGAAATGTTATTAGAATGCCTATAAAAATTGAAACTATAATTATTAATCGGGTAACTAACTTTTCCCTTTTCTGTATTCGTTCTGTTGTATTATCCGGCTTGTTTTTCTTTTTCATTGTATAATTAAGTTAAATTTTGGTTATTTATACTTGACTAATTCAAAGGTAGATTACTGGCGGAGAGTTTGCTATCTGATTTGTTCCAACATTTTGTTGTTTTGTAACAAAATGTTGAAAAATGGTTTTGGGGGTCTATTTTTAGCTTTTGTTTCGGGAAGAAAATTCCGAAGGGAGACAATTAAATTGTTTTGTAAATGCTCTTGTAAATTGTGCCGGGCTGGAAAAACCGATCTCATAAGCGATCTGGGTTATAGACAGTTCTCCCTTAATAAGTAATTTTGCAGCATGCTTAAGTTTAATCAGCCTTATAAATTCGCCAGGAGCCTGTTCTGTTATCGACAGAATCTTCCTGTGAAGCTGAGTGCGGCTTACATATAATTGCCTGGCTAGCTCTTCTGTACCGAAATTAGTTTTGTCAAGATTTTTTTCAATCAGCTCCAAAGCCTTTTTAATGAAATCATCATCTGTCTTACTTAGTCTGTTAGCTCCGGTTAAAACATTAAGATCTTTACTATATTTTTCTCTTAGTCTCATTCTTTGTTCAAGAAGATTTTTTATACGTGTAAAGAGTTCTCTGGAATCAAAAGGCTTGGTGAGATAATCATCCGCACCAATTTCCAATCCTTCAATCTTACTTTCTGAAGATGCTTTTGCCGTTAAAAGAATTACAGGTATATCACTTGTCTGCCAGTCTGATTTTATTCTCCTGCAAAACTCGATTCCATCTATTGAGGGCATCATAATATCACTTATAATCAAGTCAGGCGTTTTTTCAGCAGCAGCTTTAATTCCTTCGCCGCCGTTTGAGGCTTCATAAATTGTGTAATTATTCTTAAGGAGGCCTGATAAATATTTTCTTACATCATCGGAGTCATCAGTTATTAAGATTGAAGGTTTGCTTTCTTTATTACTAAATTCTATTTGCTCTTTGTCCAAAGAGAGTGATTGAACCGATCGGGTCTTTTCTGTTTTGTTATTTTCGGCAATACCCAAAATGTTTTCCGGGACAGCTTCTCCTTCTGCATCCAGATAATTGTCCCACATAGGTATTTGGAGTATAAATTCGGTCTCTTTCCCCGGCTCGCTTTCAACTGAAATTTTCCATTTATGAAATTCAACGAATTCTTTAACCAACGCTAAACCAACTCCCGATCCGCCGTAAGAACGGCTTGTTGAATCATCAACCTGATAAAAGCGGTCGAATATTTTTTCGAGATTGTCTTTTGGAATGCCTACTCCGCTGTCTGCTATTTTTATTTCAGCAAATTGTTTTTCTTTGTGCAGGACCTGTTTTATAGCAACAATTATTTTGCCGCCATCCGGAGTAAATTTAACAGCATTTGAAAGCAGATTATTAACTATTTTTTCAAATTTATCCCTGTCAATCCAGCAAACAATTTGATCTGACTCGTTTTCAAAATTTAAGAAAATATTCTTTTGTTTAGTCAACGGTTCAAAAAAAGATATGATACCCTTTAGAATAATAATAATATTTTCTTGTTTTGCTTTTAACGGAATTGATGCCTTTTCCAACTGCGAAAGTTCAAGAAGTTGATCAATAAGCTCCTTAAGTTTGTTGCTGTTTCTTTCGATCATATCAATGCTTTTGTAATAGTCCTCGCCGTTTCTTTCTGCTTTTAATTGTTCCAAAGGACCTTTAATAAGCATTAGGGGGGTTCTGAATTCGTGTGAAAGGTTTGCAAAAAATCTTGATTTAATTTCTTCTAATTCCGATTTCTTTTTAACCTCAAATTCTCTCAGTTTCAATTCATTACGCAGCTTTGCCCGGTTCAATTCAAAACGTCTTATTCCTAAAAGTCCAAGAAAGATTAAAATGATATACAATCCGAACGCCCAAAAAGTTTTCCACAATGGCGGGTTCATAATAATTCTTATGGAAGTTATCTTATCACTCCATACTCCATCAGCATTGGTGGATTTTACTTTAAATATATATTTGCCGGGATCAAGGTTTGTGTAAGTAACAAATCTTCTTGTTCCACTATTAATCCAGCCTTCATCAAATCCTTCCATCTTATAAGCGTATTGGATTAATCGGGATGAGTTATAATCGAGTGCAGCAAATTCAAAAGAAAAAACATCCTGATCATTAGAAAGTGTGATTTCATCTGTGCTATATATGCTTTCCCTTAGCGGTGAATTATTTCCAATCTTAACTGATTTGTTAAATAGCTGGAAGTCTGTTATTACAACCCTGGGTTTATAAGAGGAAAGCTTAATATTTTTAGGGTCAAATATGTTTAGTCCTTTCGCACTTCCAAACAGCATTAAACCGTTGTTGAGTATTAACGCAGATTCTAGATTCATCACTGTGCCGGATAATCCATCTCCTGTTGTAAAGTTTGTAAATGATTTTTTGGACACATCAAAAAATGAGATTCCGGATCCTGTTCCCAACCAGAGGTTTCCATTTTCGTCTTCCAAAATACTGTTTACAGAGTTATCGGGTAAGCCGTCCTTTACAGAATAAAACTGATTTTTAACGTCAATATTGTAAAGATCAGTGATGCCATTATTGTTAATAACTTCAAATCTATCTAACCCTTCATTAGTGCCTATCCATAAAATTGTTTCCGGGTTGATGGAATCATCCAGCTTTTTTGCTTCATAAATTGAATTGATATTGTTACTGCTGAGAATGTTTTTATTACTTCCTGTTTGTGACCAATGATGAAATATTCCACCCTCTCTATCTTCAAATAAGTTTAATCCTCCACCTTGTGTACCGATCCAGATTCTACCGAAACGATCTTCTTTAATTACCCAGACGTCGTTGTGACTTACGCTTTTGGAGTTTCCCGGTTCATTTAGCCACACATTATATTTTCCCGATGCTGGATTTATTCTTGCAACACCAAAGCCCCAATAACCAACCCAGATATTTTCCTTGCTATCAACGAGAAGCGTTTTATTATAATAAACTGATTGCGTTCGGATCTTGGGATCACTTAAATTCCAATTTGTTAGTCTTTTTTCACTATAATTGTACTGCTTTAGTCCTTTACCATAAGTACCAATCCAAATTTCATTTTTATTTGTTGAAACAAGCGACCAGATATGATATCTATCAAACTCCGGTACATTTCTAAGTTTCGGATTTGTTTCTATATCATCCAAAAGATACAAACTGTTTGTTGTTCCTATCCAAATTCTATCATCACCCGATTTGGCAATTGCGGTTATGTTTTTCTTCTTCAATGTTGATTCGGTATTAAATTCAGCATTACCAAAAACCTGCGAATTAAACAAAGCAGATTTTGGGGTAATATAGCTTATTCCGTTTTCCGTGACGATCCAAAGCACTCCGGTTCGATCCTTAATTATTTTGTTAATTTGATCGCTAATCAGGCTTTGTGAATTATCTTCATCGTGTACAAATCTTGTAGTATTACCCCGGGCGAGATTTATCCGAAGTAATCCTGAGTAGGAGGCTGTCCATAAAATATTTTCACCGGCTACAATTTCTTCTACTACAGAATTAACGCTTGTCCCGTATTGTAAATTATCCGGGTTATCGATTTTAATTCTTTCGAAGAATGAATTTTGAGAATCAAATTTCGTAAGATTATTAAATGTACAAATCCATATTATATTAGGGTAAAAATCTGACTTTGATAATGACCAGATTAAATTATTACTTAAACTGTTAGCATTTTCTTTGCTGAAATAGAAGTGTTCAAATCCATTTTGAGGTGATTTTGGTTTGAATTTGTTCAGTCCATTGTATGTACCAATAATTAAATTACCATCGTTATCTTCAATTATGCCCTGGATATAATTATGGCTAAGACTTTTTTCATTATCTGGATTTGCTGCCCAATGATCAATATTGCTTGTTACGGGGTTTAACCTGTATAATCCCTCCTTATATGTACCAATCCAGATATTTTCTTTGCTGTCTTCATAAATTTTATTTATGCTATTTTCTTCAGTTAACTTTGATTCTATTTTCCAATGTGTAAATTTTCCGGATAATGGATCATATCTGTTAACTACACCTGCTTTTGTTCCAACCCAGATATATCCAGAATGATCTTCCAGTAATGACCAGATACAGTTCCCTGAAATACTATTGGTATCATTAGCATCATGGCGGAAGATTTTAAAGTTGTAGCCATCATAACGATCCAGCCCGTCTTCAGTTCCAAACCAGATAAAACCGGTTCTATCCTGGATAACCGTATTTACTTTGTTATTAGAAAGACCGTTTTCTACAGTGAGATGATTAAATGAGATATTTTGGGCAAGGTTTTCTGAAAGAAACAAAAACCCGCTTAAGAATATAAGACTGATTCTAATAGTGCGATGAGATAAGGACATATTCTAAATATAAAGAAGAATTTTATTTTAGTAAATAACGGGAAGAATTTTAATGCGGCAGCTTCCTTCGTAGCAATCAGTACACCCATGTTCCGGCGATGGCTCTTATTAAAGTAGCAATAACAACCGGCTTTCCTGCACCAATCAAAGCATTTATCGGACCCGGAGAAGCTCCGGTTAATGCCCGGCCGACATCGAAGATCAATCCCCCGTAGATCTGCTCTTTATTAAATTTTTCAAAATAAACTCCTTCCCAGGAAATATATCTTTTGGTGTAAACTGACTTCCTCTGATTATGTTCGTCCAACTTTCGAAGATGATTGTCTGAATGACCTATGCAGATTTCATGGAAATCAGGTTAGCATATATAAGTATAAAAATAAATCATAGAAATCTATAAAAAAATCAGAAGTGGATTTAGGTCAGCAAACATAACTTCCGTTTGTAGCCGAACAACCCTCCGGTTTCAGTCAGAGCCTGATTTACAAATCCGGCAACCCGTCAGTAGCCGGGCCTTTGACAGGATGCCAGACTCCACTATTGAGCGATTCTTCCTAATAAAACCTCTTCTCAGGTGTGATTTTATTTTTTTAATCTAAAAAATTAAACTAATTTAAGGTCTGTTTATTTGTGACTAGAAATTTATTTTATCAAGTTTGATATAGACTACGCCCATCCTACCCTGACCAAGTTTTTCAATTATATTATATTGAAGGATTGTTGAAACAATCATTATATGTGCCTTGCTTCCATAGGATATTTATACTTTAAAAGGTTCTGAATCTAATAAGGGATCAATAAAAAAAGCCCTCTTTCCTGAGGGCTTAAACATATAGGTGTTGTTTCTTAAATGTGATTAACATCTGAATCATCAACATTCACACGTGGGTTATATTTATGAAAAATTCCTCTGGGATTATTATACCAAACCCAGGCATGGCATTCCCATTTATCAATATCTGAGTCATATTCCCACTTATCATCACTCCCAGTGAACCCTTCAGGTTCTTGTCCTGTATTGGGAACAGCGTATTCAACAGCAACTAATCTCATTTTACCGGTTACCGCATTTTTGGAATATACAAGCAGTGCAGGTTTCCCCGGATCAAATGCATCCCAATTTTCAACTTTCAATAAATGATATCCCATTTCCTGAACTACAACATTTATGTCCACATAGCCATCCTTTATAGCTTCTTCAATATCATGGTACTTGGCTGTCGAAGATCTTGCTAGAGCTAATTCTTTCTGCAATTCAGAACTGGGTTTACTTAAATTCCCTATATCATTACTTTGATTAGATACGGGATTATCTGACGGCATTGAATTGCATCCCAACATTAATGCCGCAAAAAATAGCAAAGAGAAAAAGAAAAAAGGAATCTTTTTCATATAAACCTCCAAAAAATTTGTGAATGAATTATTTTGGAAGATACTCCGTATCTTGATTCAAAATTAATTCTCTTCCAATTCCTGATTTTACTTTAAGATTTAATTGAAAGTAATGCTCCCACATTTAATTCAAATGCTATAACAATTATTTCATTTTAGGTAGGAGGTTAATAATTATGCTAAACCGCTTATATAATCTGAAGGAGGGATACCAAATTTTTTATTAAAACATTTTGAAAAATATGAGGGATTATTAAAGCCTGATTCATACGCAATTTCAGAAATGCTGCCTTTTTGTATTTCAATTAATTTTAGAGCGTTTTTTAATCTAATCTCTCTGATTAAATTATTTGGTGAATATCCTGTTAAATATGTTATTTTTCTATACAATTGTGCTCTACTTATGCCGAATTGCTCAACCAAACTATCTATGTTTAATTCTTCTTCGTTCCAATGTTTTTCAAAAGTCTCAAAAAGCTGATTTAAGAAATTTTCATATCGTGAACTTAAAACTTTTAAAGAGCTATTTTTAAACTCAGTTCTAAATTTGATCTCGTTGTATGCTTTTCCCAATGTTGACGATATAAGAATTTGATTTTCTCCGGCTATATTTGCTAATTTTTTTGCCAAGCTGATAACATCTCCAAATAGATTATCGCTTTTAGTAACAGGAGCACCTGAGCTCAATCCCATTGAGAAATTGCATTTTATGTCTTTTTCTTCTGAAAGGTTTGCAAATTTGTCTTGTATATTTAAAGAACATTTTAATGCGTTTTTTTCTAATAGAAAAGAAGTTAGAATACAGTTGTTTTCCCAGGAAACTACGTTACCTTCATATTTCAAAAAAGAGTCCCTAATCATTTTTTTTTGCAACTCACATAAATCTATAAATTTACTTTTATTGAGTTGTAGATTGAAGAAAATCGGATTTACAATTTCCAAAAACATTATAGTCCGATGAGCGGTTCCATCAATATAGCCATCAAAGGGAGGATTTTTTTTTGACCAAGCTATATTAGTAATTTTACCTAAGAAAAATTCTACTTCGCTAAGTTCTACCTCTATTATTTGGTTGGGTAAGATGATATTATGAGTTTTATTATGCAAATTTATTACAGATTCTTTATCCGGGGCCTCAAACACACAAAAACCTGTACTATTCGGAGTGTCATGCCAGAAGTAAACAAATTTGCATTTAAATTGATCCTGTAGCGCTAAGTCGTTTTGATGGGCAGCAGCAATATCCTCTGGTGTTGCTCCAGATGTATTATGTATATCCATATAAATCGGCATTTCACTACCTCTTTTATGGTTAATGTATAAGTTTTATTTCGCTTTTTGCAATAGGGATGAAACTAGGCTGCTGATAAAAAAAGTAATTCGAGGGTTCCCTTTTAATTTCAATCTATGAATTTAATCTTTTTTTGTCAAGAAAATTCGGAACCGTACTTTGGATATATTTTTCTGTGTTGGTAGAAATGTTGCAACGATTAAGGTTTGGGCAGTTTTTGCTTCCTGTATAACCCTTTAAATGTACATAGCACACCAATCATAGTTTATCTTTTTATTAATAGCCAGGGCTATGGAATCGCAATCTCTTGGTAAAAGAACCGGGTTATTTATTATCTCCCTCACAGCGGCAATTTCGTCTTTTTCATAAATGCTGTTTAGCAAAGGATCATTAATTATACAGCTTCTACTAAAAACTACATAAATAAAGTATCTCACAACTGATATTGAATAGTGATAATAAAAATAAGCCGAGAAATATCTCGGCTTATATTATCATTTCAACAATACCATCTTCTTGGTTTGAATGAAATTACCCGCACGGATCCTGTAAAAATAAACGCCGCTTGCATATGCACTAGCATCAAACCTTACTTTGTAAGTACCGGCCCTCTCAAATTCATTAACAAGAGTAGTCACTTCTCTGCCGAGGATATCATAAACCTTTATACTTACTTTACTATCCTTTGGTATAGCGTATTTTATTGTTGCCGACGGATTGAAAGGATTTGGATAAGATTGATACAATAAATAATTAGTAGGTCTAGTATTATGGCTTGTTCCAATACCTGTTAACGAGTTTTGCACTCCTAAAACCGTAAAACCCTTGTTGTTGTTTTCGTGAATTTCGGAAATCGAATTTCCTTTATCAAGCACTGCATAAATTCTTGGGTATTGAGGAAGACCGGTAGGCAGGATCCATTTTAGCTCAACATCTGACTCCTGGCGACTAGGAACCACTCCATTAGTGCTTACATCGTTTGTACCGTTAATTCCTATGATAGGTGTACCTCCTGAATCGGGATCATCGATATAAAAACTGACGGTTACAGTAGACGGAGTGGAAATAAGACTGAAATTTCTAACCTTTGCAGTAATTGTCACAGTATCACCAGGTGAGGGATTCTTTGGACTCAAAATAATGTCGTTAGTCTGAAATCTCTTATCGGGATCATCCAGCGTGTATCCTTTTTCAGGATCGAGGAGCCACGGAAGAATGAAAGTCGGATCAGAATTTTGTCCATAGTGATTCTGCCACCAAGTTTTTGTAAAACCCTGTGGAGCAAGTTCAGGTTTCACAGCATAATTTATTTCTAGTGTACCATCATCTCCCCAATATGCATAAGGCTTAACAGCATATTTAACATCACCAATCCCCAAATTGATTCCTCCGAAATGCGTATTTAATTTAATACTTTGTGATACAGAGGTCTTTTGGGTTGAATAGTTAGTGTGACCAAAATCGCCTGTAGCTTCGACTACAAAGGAAACCCCCCAGGAATTTGTATTTTCTACGGTTGTATCGGCCTGTACCGATGTAAAATCATTGTATGTGATGCTCCAGTTTTCATTAGTACCTGAAGTTAGTGTATATTTATCAGAACCAAAATTAGTCCCGAGTGGCTCTGATATATTTGAATTATAAGCCAGGGTATCATAATAAGAAAGGATGTTTCCAACCTCATGGTCTGGCACATATGAGAGCGCATAATAACTTTTGCTCGGGAACCATTGCCCGCGAACATTATGAGGAACGAGCGTCATTATTGTTTCTCGCGGAAAATCTTCGTTTCCGTAATAGAAAGGATATTCCCAAAGATCATAATCTGAAACTGTTGCATATATTTCATCATCTTCACTGGTCGTGATTTCCTGATAATTTGTCCAGTCTTTAATATTAGTTGAATCTTTACTAAAATGATGTCCCCATTTATGCAGGAAATATGCGTTATAATCTATTGTTGCTCCAACGCCAAATGGAGCTACTTCTACTGACCCTGAAACATGAGCACCTGCGGAAACCTCCCAGTCTCTGTGGACAGAGGTAGTTACCTCAACTGACGTGGTAGCCGCCTTAACATATTGGGAATAGGAGTCGCAGTTACCCCCATTGTAACATCCGTTTACATCATATGTTTGCCCATTGAATACATCAAAATGGATGGGGGGTGCGTTAAGTTTTACGAGTGTTTGTACCACGTTATTTTGTGTATGATGAATCGGCTGACCAATAGTGAAATTAAAGCCGTCAAAATTCCCAACTGCAATTGAATAAGGTTTGTAATCATGTACCCCTGGCTCATCACCGAATAATCTGCCAATTCCTGTTGTTTGGCTAAGAGAACTATCGACCTGTATCATCGCCACAAAGAATCCATTCTGAAACTGATTGTTTACAAAATTTTTAACAATTACTATATCGTTTGTAGTATCCTGATTTACACTACTTATCTTAATAAAATTGTTGCTCTGCATATAATCGTTATTGCCACCGGAAGCAACACCACCTGTACCTTTCAAAATCAAATTTAGATTATCATCAGGCTCCAGAATATAAAAAGCATTGTTATCGGCAAAAACAATTTCATCACGGCCGTCGCCGTTAAGGTCACCAGACGTTAAGGCAAGGTCTGAGAAAACAACTACATCTTTATAAGGCGTCACTCTGTATCTTGGACCTAAGATTAATGTATCCAGGTTTTGATTGCTTTTGAGAATATAATTATATGAATAATGAACTCCCTCGGAACTGCGATATGCTGAAAAAGCAAGCTCATCCATATTATCATTTGTAAAGTGTCCGGAAGCTGCGGCCATAGTGAAATCTTCTATCGTTGATAACCGCGGGACATCAACATTTGTTTGAGCTTTGGCTATGAACGTTCCTCCTGAAAAATCATATAGCTTAACTTTAACTCTGACCGAGTTAGTAGGAGGCGGAACTTCCACTGCAAATAAAGCTAGTTCATCAGACCCATCACCGTTGAAATCCCCTGTTTCGATAAAATACCTTACATACTGGATACTAAGAGCAGAAACAAGTTTTTCAGTACAAAAACTCGATATTAATGTTGGGTGCAATGTAGTATCAACGTTGTACAAATTAAAATGCACTGAATCATCATTAGTTACATAAGCCACGATAAATTCATCCAAGCTGTCGCTATCTATGTCTAACGCTCTTACATAAATCCGCTGGTTCTCAATATTTCCCGTAATACTGTCCTGTACCGTATTTGTCCATAATCCATCAGTCGTATCAAGCTTTGGCATCATTATATTAATTCCTGTTGGCGACTTCCAGATTGAAACTATCTCATCGTGCACGCTAACGGTAAAATTTCCGGAAGCAGCATCGGTAAATGATCCGCCGCCGGTCCTGCTGTCCTGATGCCTCAGCTTAACGGAAACAAGGCTGTCTTGAGGTAAATCGTAAAGACTAGCAATTTTGAGATTGTAAATTTTCTGGTAACTGTGGACCGTACCGTTGTCATTCTGTAACCATTGGAGGTAAATGTCATTCGCTTCAACTTTTATGGGGTGGGTCCAGTGAAGGGGACCTTGCTGAGAAAAAATAAATGTGCAGAAGAGAAAAGAAAATAGTGTGCAAAAAAAAGTACGTGAAAGTAATGATTTCATATTATCTCCTTTGAATTTGTATTATTTTCAATTAAAACAAATCATAGAATTGGTAGACATCATTCTTCCGCCTACCCCGAGTTTTAATAATATTTTAACGGAGTGTTGTTGAACCGATAAATTATGGTCCGCTACCAAGGACTGTATAAAAATTTAAATAAAAAAAAGAATTAGGCTATAAAAATTTGGGTGTAAATATAAAACATAAATTGGAGAAGCTAAGTTCCTATACTCTGCAAATAAATAGATTAAATCTCCGCCATTTCTAGTCCCATTTGTCAGAAATTTTTAATAAGCACACAACACGTCTCGAAATTCTTCTCAACAATTTATGCCGGGGTATTTTTTAGCTTGCTATTCATTTAATATCACAAGTTTCTGTCCATACAATGTGATGATATTGCTTAAGATTCATAGAGCTAAAATCTGAATTAACAATCCAGCAAGGGTAGGTTATAAGGAGTTCTGAATATCATTGTGAATGAAAGTTAAAAAGCCTTGATGATAGTCAAGGCTTAATTAGTTGCTCCACAAGCTAGACGAAATTGGACCTATTTTATTGAAAACCCTAAATGTAAGTTAAATCGTATACCGAATTTCAGTAGGAGACCTGCCTTAGTATAGTTTGTAAAAAATATTTTTTAGTATTCCCTCACAACTACTGTTTCATCTATTTCATAAATGCTGTATAGCACTGCTCTTTGACTATGTTATGCAGAAGCGGGCTATCGTGTAGTCCATACGTTTTCCAAAAAAGTTCTGTCCCCTGATGTTATTTTTTAATTATATATTTATATTTATTAAGTATAAAAAGTGAAAGGTTCATGAGGGATGAGTCTTTATCCAAGCCTGCTCCTCACAATTTTAGTCAAAAAATTATTTTCTAATTAAAAAGTGGTGTAATATGAGTATTGGGAATTTTAGACCTGATAAAATGTTCATTATTGTCCAGCTATTGCTTTTCTTTATATTTCTTTTTAATAGACAGGGCTTGTTTGCTCAGCAAAAAACATTAACGGTTGAAACACCAACTCTTTCTGCTGGTGCAGAGTATTCTCAATTTTTGCAGAAACAAAAACTGTTAGGCAATGCTAAAGCGTTAGAATTTAATGGTGTGATTTCACAGTTGCAAAAGCCTTCCAATAATGCTGCTATTACAACCTATGAAGGAATCAATTTTGATGGAGATGCTTCGAATTCTGGTTACTATCATATTCCTCCTGATCCAATTGGAGCGGTAGGTCCAAACCATTTGGTTTCCGTAACAAATACTTCTATTGAGTGGTTTTCAAAGTCAACGGGAGTAAGGTTAAATAGCCAAAGGCTTGGAAAGAATAGTACAAACGCTACAGGGAGCTTTTTTGAATCATTATCACCGGAAACAGGCACATTTGATCCAAAAGTAATCTATGATCAATACAATGGAAGATTTGTTGTCACAGCATTCGAAACCACAACTTCACCTAATAAATCAAAGATTTTTATTGCAGTTTCAAAAACAAGTGATCCAACAGCTGGTTGGTGGTTTACAGAAATAAATTCTGCAATTACTGTTGGGTCAGAATTATCTTATGTAGATTATCCCGGTTTAGCTGTTAGCAGCACGGGAATATATATAACTGCAAATATGTTTAGCTTCTCTACTGGATTATACACAGGCGGAAGATTATGGATAATCGATAAAAACCCGCTCTATTCAGGTGGAAGTATTTCATCAAACGTTTTTGATTATTATTCATCAGCATCTGGCAAAAAGTATCAAAGTACATATCAGCCTGTTCAGATGTTTGGTACGGCGCAAAGCGGTGTTGGAACTTTTTTAGTCCTATATAGCGGTTTACACACTGGAATAAATGAATCTGTGAATGTTATTAGCGTAAGCAACTCTCTTACTAATCCTATTTTTACTGGGCAAGATGTTTCTCTCGGAAACGTTGACAATACAGGAGGATCTTATTTGGATGCACCTCAACAGGGTACGTCCACTTTAATAAGTACAAATGATAGAAGAACTCAAAACGCTGTTTGGAGAAATAACACTTTGTGGACGGCCTTTACAGTTGTACCAAATTCAGGTGCTGATGCAGGACAGGTTACGGCCCATTGGGTTAAAATAAATACCAGTACTTTAAGTTCCTTATCAGTTGCGGATCAAGGAAACATTGGAGGAGAAGATATTGCAACTGGTACATATACTTTTTTCCCTTCTATTTCAGTGAATTCTAATGGTGATGCAATAATTGGGTTTGCGGCCTCAGGACCAAGTATTTATCCCGGGGCTTATTATGCTGGAAGATATTCTTCAACACCGGCAGGAACCGTTTTATCTTCACAAGTAGTAAGAACAGGTGTAGATTACTACGTGCGACAATTTGGTGGCACAAGAAATCGTTGGGGAGACTACTCCGGGTCGTGTGTAGACCCAAGTGATGATTTGACATTTTATATCTTTAATCAATATGCCTTAACCCGGGGGAGTATATTGCCCGCTTATTCAACTGAAGATGGACGATGGGGAACAGCCTGGGGAGTTGTTCCAACATCATTATTACCAGTTGAATTAACGGATTTTTCATCAGTAGTTAATAATGGGATAGTAAATTTAACCTGGCAGACAGCAACTGAAATAAATAATCACGGATTTGATGTTGAGAGAAAAGTTATTAGTGATCAGCAATCAGTATTTGAAAAAATTGGTTTTGTACCTGGTACGGGCAACAGCAACTCCCCCAAAGATTATTCCTTTATAGATCAACCAACTGGCGGGACAAAATTTTCCTATAGGTTAAAACAAATCGATAACGATGGGAATTATAAATTTTATGATGCAATAAATGTAACACTTACGGAAAACCAGACTGCAGAATTAATGCAAAATAGTCCTAACCCATTTAATCCATCAACTGCAATTAAGTTTTATATTCCTACAATTTCAAACGTATCAATAAAAATTTATGATATGCTAGGGAAAGAAGTCATTACGTTGATGAATAGTCAAAAAGATGCTGGCTATCATATTGTCTACTGGAATGGTAGAGATAAATACGGAAGCGATGTATCAAGCGGGGTTTATCTTTACAAACTGACCGCCGGAAGTTTTACTCAAACCAAAAAGATGTTAATGCTGAAATGAAAAATTATAAGCCGGATAGTAATTGTGTCCGGCTTTTTATGAAATAACTACTTTTAGTTTGTCTGAGACTTAATGATTTAAGATATAAAATCCGGATTTTTGTTGCTCCGCAGACAGACCGTTAGCTATGGGATCAAACCTGCATCCCGACTCAGCTAGTGTTATAACTTAATTTTACTTCAATTTAAGCTTAACCTTCTCATTCACAAATTTCATACATCGGATACTTCTTTTTTATATTAGTTCTTAAATAAGCAATTTTGGTTTGCATAAGACTTAGCAACCTCTTATACTGCGGGTCACCTTTAAGGTTTTCAAAATAAGGATACAAGGTGTTTCTTCTTATATCCAGCCATCCTTCCCCTATTGCTTTTTCCCAGGCTTCAAAGGCTTTATCCTTTTCATTAAGAATAGCATAAATTTCCGCCAAAGCATTATAGTCTGTTGCAGAAGCATCATCCGGATAATCTCTCAAATATTCAACATATTCCTTCTTTTCATCTTCCAAAATTTTCATTGCTTCTTTCTTTTTATTCAACTTTCAAGAGACTATGTGCATAAAAATATTCGGGATTATCGGTTCCTGCCTGCTTCATATAATTATCGAGGTATTCTTTGGATACTTTGTAATTGCCTAAAACCATCTTCTATCTGGCTTTTAAAAAACCAGCCCAGCAACAATCTATTATTGATATCAAATGCTTTATCAGTAATTGTTTTTGCCTCATCAAATTTACCTGCATAAAGATACATCCCCCCGACAACATTTGTAAGAAAATATTTTCCGGATCCAGCGAAATAGCCTTTTTGCCCCATTCAATTGCAAGATTATCACATAATAAATATTTGTAAACATTACCTATGCTCATAATTACCCACACATTATCAGGCTCCAGGGTATTTGCTTTTCTTAACCAATAGAATGAATCGTCATACTTCCCCAGGTCTAATTTTATCAGGGCATAGTTAAGCATTGCCGATGCAAAATTAGGATTTAACTTTATAGCTTTTTCATAATCAACTAACGCTAGTTCCCGCTTTCCTAAATTATCATGTGTTAAACCTATGGCTTTGTAACCTTCAGGCAAATCAGGATTAAGCTTTAAAGCTTTTTCACTTAATGCCAATGATGAATCATACAGTTCTGCGGAATACCCAAATTTTCCGACTCTCTGGTTATATGCATCGGCTAGTCCGGCATAGGCTAAAGCATAATTTGGATCAATTTCCAAAGCTTTATTAAACAGATCAATAGCTTTATTATTGTCTTCATCAGTAAAGTTATAATATAGATGTCTTCCTTTTAAGTAATATGTGTAAGCGTCAATATTTTGGGTGTTGTTAGTTTCAATCAATTCTTTTTCAAGCGGCAACAGGTTTGCTTGCAGAGCCGTTGCAATTTTTTCGGCGATTTCTGATTGAATAGCAAAAATATCTTTCATCTCACGGTCGTATGATTGCGACCAGATGTGAGTATCGTGGACAGCATCAATTAATTGCCCGACAATTCTTACTCTGTTACCGGCACGCCTTACACTTCCTTCAAGTATTGTTTCAGCTCCAAGCTCTTTGCCGATTTCCCTTATACTTTTCTTTGTGTTTTTGTACTTCATAACGGATGTTCGCGAAATAACTTTTAGTCCGCTGGCCTTCGATAAGTTTGTAAGAATATCTTCGGTAACACCATCGCTGAAATATTCATCTTCCTTCGAGTCACTCATATTTTCAAATGGCAAAACTGCAATTGAATTTGCCTGCATTTCAACATTGATTTCTTCCGAAGGAGATAATACAACAATATATAAAGTTGAAAAAAACAGAATCACAATTATTAAATGAAATAAAATTTCGATAAAGGTTATGCGTTGAGGGCCTTCCTTTCCGTGAAACCAGCTAATTATGAGTGTGACAATAAATCCAGAAATCAGGGTAATCAAAACGGAGTTAAAAATAAATGAAGGTAAATCGTAACGAAAACTGAATAACTGTGTAGTTCCAAGTATGGTTAAACTGGTGCTTACATAAATGGTAACCCATTTACGTATATTTCGCATTTTTATTTCTTCATTAAGTTTATTGAAAAATTTCATCTGTATATAAATTTATGATTTTGCTAAATAATAAAATAAGTTTGGTTTTATACAAAATACAAAAATTGCAGAAAATCGGCTGAGAATTAACTTAAGCTAAGTACTTTCCTTAAAATATTACAATACTAGTTTTTATGCTAATTATAAATGGGTGAGATAACACTAGAAGTTAAGACATTTAAAAACAAAAATCCGGCATAAAGCCGGAATTTTTTTGCTCCGCGAGCAAGACTCGAACTTGCAACCCTTCGGTTAACAGCCGAATGCTCTACCATTGAGCTATCGCGGAATTTCTCTCTCAATTAGAGGAAATAAAATTACAGACTGTAAAGTTATTTGTCAAGTAGATTTCTCTCTATTTTGGCTGTTTTTTTACAATTTTGTCATATAAATTGCGATAACAAAATCATATTTTTTGCTATCTCCTTGATAGAATATGATTCTTATCTTATTTATATAAACAACGATATTTTAACAAAAGAAGACTTTTCGGAGGCTATTTATGAAAAACACATTGATAACTATGCTTACTTTACTCCTTCTCACAGGAATAGTTTATGGACAGAATGATAATGAGGCCAGCATGAATGGTACCGGGAATAAAAATATAACTCAATATTACAGCGGTAAATTCGGGTTTTATAATCCAAGTGATGGACTGAATAACGGTTTATTATTCGGAGTTGACGGTATTACGGAATTCAATAAATATAATTTTTTCCTGAGCGGATCAGCAGATCTATACTATAAAAAGACTTTTGATATATTTACTGGTACTGGCCAGAACCACCCGTCAATAAGTGACCAGAAGATGTTCCTGATACCTCTGCAGATTAATTTCGGGTACAAAATCGGTGAATTACCGGATGCCGATTCCAGATTTTATGCTGGCGTAGGAGGAGGCTATTATCTTTACTTTTTCGGAGCAACAACTTCCAATAATTCAGGCGGAGGTCTGCTGGGCGGTGGCAGTTTGACAAATTCTACAGATAATAAGAGCGGAGGTGCCGTTTTTGGATCTGTTTTTTTCAGAGCTGTGATAGGCAAAATATTTATCGAACCCCGGTATTATTTTGCCCATAGAGTTACTGACAGTATCAACGGAAATCCTTACATCGTTAACCCGACAGGTTTTGCAATCACGCTTGGCGTGCAGTATTAATTAATAGCAATCACAAAAAAAAGCCATTACAGTTTTTCCGTAATGGCTTTCCTTTTTTAAATAAGATAGTTTAAATATCTATACCCATTTCCCTGATAATATTATCTGCACCACTGACTTTCTGAGCAATCCATAAGACATAGCGTATATCAACGCCCAGCGAACGGCTGTAATCCTTACTGTAAACAAAATCATTTACAGTTGCTTCAAATGGTCTGTCAAAATTAACACCTATTAATTCACCGTATGCGTTCATTATCGGGCTGCCGGAATTTCCACCGCTCGTATCTGTATTATATAATATGGCAACAGGTACATCATCGAGTTCTTTGCTTTTAAATATCCCGAAATCTCTTTTTGCATAAAGGTCACGTATGATCTGCGGGATTTTGTAATCCCCCTCATCTTTCCCTTTTTCCACTACACCCTTTAAAGTTGTAATCGGAGAATAATAAACTGCATCCGCCGGAGAATATCCTTTAATGTATCCATAAGTTAATCGCAGAGTTCCATTTGCGTCAGGGATAAAAGATTTATTCATCCATATTCTTTTTACTTCCATAAATTTTGCAAGAAGAATATTCAGCTTACTGGAAAATACTTCCCGTTTGGCGTTTTCTTCGCTTTCAAGATTTTTTAACCCGGCAGCAAACTTAATCATTGGATCATTCAACTTTTCGATTTCTTCAGGAGTTGCATCAAATAATTTCAAAAATTCATCGTGATTTTCAACTATCGATTTATCATAAATATTATTTACAAAATTATCTGTGGAGTTTATTTCATTAAAAAGTGAAATGCTTTTAAACTCCGGGAATTCTTTAGCATCCCCAATCATTTTGGCTGCAATTTTTCTCTCTACGCCAGGATAATAATTTCTATATGCCGCTTCAAAACGTCCTTGTATTCTGCTTAATGTTTTTGGATCATCATTTTGGGCTTTAGCCTTCTGGTAATCCAGTAACAAACCGGCAGCATTCAGCATAGATAGATTCCTATCAAGCATCCAGTAAACGAGAGGCCTTCTGCCTGCATCCAGAATTTCAGAATAAACATCATTGATTTGTGCTAACACATTTCCATATTTTTCTTTGAGTTCAGGGTCCGAATCAATAAAAGCCTGAAGATTTCTTTCTTCCTGTTTTTTCATATCAACAAGTTTCAGCCTTGCCAATCCGACAAGCTTACCACGGTAATTTTTTTCAACGTTAGCCAGGCCTTTTATTTTAGAAGAAACATTCAGAGCTATTTCCGGATTGTCTTTTCCCTTCTCCAGTAAGCGGTCGATGATCCAGCCAAATAATTTTGAAATATACGGCAGTTGATATTCCTGCTGAAAGACAAGGAATCCGGAAGGCTGATGTTTGAAAGTTCTGCCCGGGTAACCGAGTAAAAAGACAAAATCACCATCCTGTACTCCGTTCGGGTTTACTTTTAAATGTTTCTTTGGATGATAAGGCACATTGTCTATGGAGTAAGGTTTAGAAGTACCATCGGGTGCTACGTAGGCGCGCATAAAAGAAAAATCACCTGTGTGGCGCGGCCAAACCCAGTTATCTGATTCTCCCCCAAATTCACCTATCGCTCTCGGAGGCACATAAACGAGTCTTACATCATTTATAACCTTGTATCTAAAAAGTACGTATGACTGTCCCGTGAACATTTCGGAAACTCTTGCCTGTATCGTAGGATCTTTTTCCTCTTCCCTTGCCACAATTTCATTTATTTTTTTTGAAATCGCTTCGGCACGGGCATTAATGTCTTTTTCTTCGGAAGCCGCCTGCAATACTTCAGCGGAAACATCTTCGTAAGAATCAGTGATCCTGCAGGTAAGTCCGGTTGCAGGTATCTCATTCTCTTTTGTTTTTGCAAGGAAACCATTTTCAAGGTAATTATTCTCTACTGTACTCGCCCTCTGCACTGCACCAAAAGCACAATGGTGATTTGTAATTATCAGTCCATCAGGTGATACAAAAGATCCTGTGCAGCCACCCACATTTACCAGGGCATCAACCAGGCTTACGCCGTCAGGGTTATAAACTTCATCAATATTTATTTTTAACCCGGCATTTTTCAGATCTAGTTTTCTGATCTCGCTTAGAGGATACATTCCCTCGTCCGGCCGGAACGGTATCATAGCGAGAACCATTATTGATATTGCCGCAATCAGAGTAAAGAATACTTTCTTCCTGTTATGAACGTAGAGCTTCATAATAATTACCTTCTTTTGTTTTTGTGGACTTTCCCCCTGGAAAGATAACCTGAATTTACAATATTTATTTAAAATGCTAAACAGAAATGTGATAAGTGTAAAAAAAATGCCCGGATAACCAGGCATTTTTTAGAGAAATAAGTGCTAATACATCAGATTAGAGATTCTTTTAACCTTCTTCCGACCGATACAAAAAATCCCAGCACCATAATCAAAACGCCAATCCATACAAGACTTATAAACGGTTTTATACTCGCCTGTATTGAAAGGACTTCTTTAGGTGGAGCTTTCGGTGTATCTTCAACAAGTTTAGATACTACCAGATCTGCTTTTTCGCTGGTAGGATCAATTTTTTTGATTTCGATTTTCAGATTAGCACCTTTAATTTCAGCAGGAACATATGTAAAGTTGCCCATGCTTCCTTTTATTTTTGGCTCAACATTGTAAGTTTTTCCGTCTTTTGAAACAACAAGTTTTGGTCCCATTTCTATATCACCGCCGCTTGTCATTTTTGTAACGTCCGGACGATCGAAACTTTCATATTGAATCTGGTAGCCTTCGTATTCAATATTCTGTCCGACTGCGAGAGAAACCGGCTTACCGGTTTCACCATTTCCTTCATCGTAACCAACCGGTGAGATATAAAGATCTTTTGTTAGACCAACTTTAATTGCGGGCTCTCTCATCAGGCTGTTGTTATATGATGCAATATACATAACCGGGTTTATAAAATATTCATCCCCGCCTTTATTCATATGAATATTAAATTCATACTTTTTACCGTTTTCAATTGGGGACCAGCCGGTAAATGTCATCTTATAACCGAATGCTTCTTTTGTCTGTCCTTTTATAAGGTCGATATCCTGTTCCTGACTGTAGATTGCCGAACCAATTATTCCAAGTACAAGAACCGCAATTCCGATATGAGCTACATAAGCACCGAGCATTTTCATATTTCCGCGAATAATTTTTACAGCAATTTCAAGATTCACAAAAAGTGAAAATGATATAGCCAGAATCATCAGGATAACCATAAGATTAGTTATGCCGGCAAACACGCTCACTATAATTGTAAATAATAACGTAGCGGAAATTGGGAGAACAGATTTTTTCAGCAGGTCCTTCCCTTTTGAATGTTTCCATTTAAGAAGTAAGCTTAATCCGTTTAACAATCCAATTATAATAACAATCGGCAGCTGCATCTCGTTATAAAAGGTAGTTTCAACTGCGTGGCTTACAAGAGGTGCGGAAGTTCCGACAAAAACAATAATTGCCGAAGCGCAAAGTACTACTGCTGCAGTAAACAATGCGAGTTCTCTTGATAATAAACTTTCCTCAGTTTCTATATTTTTACTTAAATCTTTCCACCTGTAAATCAGCATACCAAAACCAAGAAGAATGAAAGCGCTGATAAAAATAACCAGGAATAAATAAACCAGCATTCCGGGATCAACAAATGAGTGAACAGATGCATCTCCGAGTACACCGCTTCTAGTAAGGAATGTAGCATATAAAACCAGAATATACGTCAACAAACAGAGGATGAGATTTGTTTTTGCGAATTTTCCTACTCCACCTTTTGACTGGCTTTTTCTCTGAACCAGTAAGGTGTGGACTGAAGCTACACCAATTATCCAGGGAATTAAGCTAGAATTTTCTACGGGATCCCAGGCCCAGTAACCGCCCCAGCCGAGCATTTCATAAGCCCAGTATCCACCAAGCATAATTCCGAGTCCAAGAATTCCGGCTCCAGCAAGCACCCAGGGGAATGATTGTTTTACCCAGTCCCTGTAATCATTTTTCATCATTGCTGCCATTGCAAAGGCAAACGGCACAGTGGACATTGAAAAACCTGTGAATAAAATAGGCGGGTGAATCTGCATCCAGAAATTAAGCAGCTGCGGGTTCAATCCTTTACCGTTAACAATAAATTGGTTAACCGAAATACCGGCTGAAGCAAGCGAGGCATGAAGATCAGCTGTCATTTTAACGAACTGTTGTTTTGTCTGCCCATCACTGTATATAAAGTTCTGTAAGAATGGTAGCGAAAGCATCGCTGAATTCACATTTTTAATATCAACAAATGTCGGATCAGCCCAGATAAAAGCAAATGGATTCTTGAACATCGGGGAAACCATCACAAGCAGGAACGTAGTTGCCAGTGTAAAAACTGCCATTACTCTTGGCTCAAGATCGCCTCTCTTTGAGCTATATGATTGTAAGACAATACCTATAATAGATGAAAGCAGCAGCCAGAGCATAAAACTTCCTTCCTGTCCGCCCCAAAAAGTAGAAAGAAGAAATCCCAGGGAAAGATCATTACTGCTGTAATCATATACATATTTGTATTCGTAAGAATGTGTAAGAATTGCGTGCCACAAAAGGGCTGCTCCAACTATTACCAGCATTGCCATAGCATGGTAAGCGATTCTTCCGTAATTAAGCGTATTTTTATAACCACGGTAATTCAGAAAGAACATTACCATAGCGATAAGACTACTTAATAAGGCAAGAGATAATACGATACTTCCTATCATCAGATCCTCATATTTTCATATTAATAGTAAACCCGGCTCCAGATTAAGAACAGAATATTTCCGGGTCGATGTGTTCTAGGCTTACAGGCTGGACGTCTTTACGTTCTCACCTTCATATTTACTCGGACATTTTGTTAAAATGTCTTTAGCGTGAAAATAACCGTTTTCATATTTACCGGTTACAACGACACTTCTTGCTGACTCAAAGTTATTTGGGATAGTTCCATTATAAATAACTTTCATTTCAGTTCCATTCTCATCCTGCAGATAAAAAGAAAAAGTCCTTTTCTCTTTATTGATTTCATAATTTTTATCTTTAACCCAGCTACCAGTTGCTTTAACAGTTCTGTCTTTTGTCATAACTTTCTGGAAATTGCTTTCATACTGAATATTGCTCTGTGTAAAAAGATAAGCCATTAGTCCGAGAAAAATCACAATAATAGTGCCGCCAAACAAATATTTACTTTTCATTATTTTCTCCTTTAAGATCCTTTTCAATAGATTTCATTCTTTTATCAAGAGTGTTAAGATATAAAAATATACCAACCCAAACTACAAGCACAATAAAAGTAACAATGTAAATTGCGTTATTGTGCAAAAACTGATATAAGCCGTCCAAGATTATCCTCGTGAAATTTGTTTTTGAATTTTGTCTTTATATATCAAAGATTTATACCCCAATTTCCACATCCAGAAATAAAGTATAGTAAATGCCGCCAGTGAAAGGAAAAATATTAATAACATATTTCCATTCATTTTAAAATCAATTACAGGGCTTGCACTTTGCATAACCTTACCATCAACAATTTCTTCTGATCCGGGATGTAGGCCGAGCATAATTCTGGGCATAACAAATATAAAGAAAGGAACAGTTACAAAGGCAATAATAGAATAAACGGCCGATAAACTTGCACGCTTGTCTTCTGATTCTATTGAAGAACGAAGAGCAAACCACGCTCCGTAAATAAGTAAAAGAGCGAAAATACTTGTTTGTCTCGGGTCCCAGCTCCAGTAGGCTCCCCAGGCAAATTTTGACCAGATTGACCCGGTTACCGTAGCAAGTATACAAAATATAATTCCAAGTTGTGCAGCTGCATAAGATTTTGCATCATCATCAAGATTCTTTTTTCGCAGATATTTAATACTGTAAATTGTTGACATCAAAAATGCGATTACTGTAAGCCAGGCAGTTGGAACGTGAAAAAAGATGATTTTCGCATTTTCTTCCAATCCCCTGATCATTGGAAACTGATACCAATGGACGGGATTCTCAACAATGGGAAAAGCTATTCCAGCCACAGAGACGAATGCAAGTAACAGAAATAAAAACGTTTTCCAGATAATATCGAAATTTTTCATAGTTTGTGTTTTTGTTTGTTTAATCTTTCCAGATAAAATCGAATAACATGTAAGATGCTGTAAGCATTATTACATCATAACATAAAATAACGGCTAACAATACCTGAGATTCTTCAAATGTTGTGCCAAGCATGCAATTCGAAGTTAACTCAACTGAAGTTAAAATTAAAGGCAATAATATTGGAAACGAAAGAACAGGGTACAATGTTCCCTTAGACCCGGCCTTAGAAATTATTGCTGCAATTATGGTTGATGATACTGCCAGGCCTATGTTTGAAAGTACAAAAGTTAAAAGAAATAAGGCAAAGCTTCTGATAACAAATTCCTCGAACAATGCTGAATATAATAATGCAATTACAATGTTCATCAGGAAAACGAGTATTAAGTTAAACAATAATTTGCCGGTAAAAACTGTAGAAGGTGATGCAATTAATTGTAAAGTCAGTGATGTTCCCCTTTCCTCCTCAGCAACAAATGCCCTGGCAAGCCCGGACATAGCAGAAAAGAAAATTACAACCCAGAACAATCCACCGGTTAAACTTTCAGGAATTTTTTCATTACCAATTGAAAAGAGTATTACACTGATTGCAACAACTATAAACATTGCAAGAGAATTAACGGCATAGCGTGTTCTCAGTTCAGAGCGAAAATCTTTCAGATATAATGCAAATGCTTTTGAATTCATAAACGAACTTATTTTATCAATATTATTGTTTAAATTTTTCCAGTAGTATTGTCTCGCCGCATAACGCAAGATCAGATCTTTCATTGGATGCAACTATTACAATGTTTTCTTTTCCTTCTCTTTCTACAATTTTATAAACTGTCTCTTTCCCTTCCTCATCAAGATTGGATGTCGGCTCATCAAGGATAACAAGATTTGGCGAATGCATCAGAGCAAAGATAAACTTCATCCGCTGTTTCATTCCAGATGAATATGTCTTGACAAGATCCTCTCTTCTTTCATAAAGGAGAAAATCATTCAACAGGGTTTCAATTTTTTCCTTGTTGAATGCAACATCACGAATATGTGCAAAAAATTCCAGGTTTTCCCAGGCGCTGAATTCTTCATAAAGCACAAGATAGGGTGAAACAAACCCTATATAATTATGAAGTTTTTCAGAGATTATTTCGTTGTTATTATGATTGTGTGTAATTTTTCCTTCAGAGGGTGAACTGAGCCCGGCAATTATTTTTACCAGAGTCGATTTACCCGAACCATTCGGACCCGATACACCGTAAACACCATTTTCACTAAATTGAAAATTTATACCGCGAAAAATTAATCTTCTGCCAAAATTTTTTGCTACAGAATCTGCCTTAAGAATATAATCACTCATTAAATATTACCAGTTTTCCTTTAATAACATTGCCCCCCGCTTTTGTTATATAAACATATACTCCACTTGCCAGTTTCTGATTGCTATTACTTCTTCCATTCCAGGATACTACCGGGTGACCAACATTATTAAAGACTCCGAGAATTGAAGTATACACAAGATTCATAGAAGAAGAATAAATATTCAGATCTGCACTACCCGTATTATTTGAAGAAACGGGGATATAAATTATTGAACCTGTTTTATTATATATAAACGGATTGGGATAAGCGTATTGAATTTCTGTCAGAACCGGTGGATTTACTGTTGTGTCATTATTTACAAGAACATTGTTCAAAAATTCAGAAGACAACCAACTGGAAGATTTTGACACACTCAGGTTTGCGGAATATTTGTTAGAAATCTTAATACTTCCGCTGCTCAGATCATTAAATAAAGAATAAGTAAATGATTCAGTACTGCCCGGGTTGCTTATAGCGGTTTGGTAATCAATATTTGAAATTTGCACTATCAATGTATCACCGTTTGCCTGGTTTGTAAAACTTATAAAATTATTTGTGGCTGGTTTTGTGTTTACCTGCACAACTTTTGAGGGGGGGGTAAAAGCTACTGAAGATATCGTACTCATTAAAGGATATTTTGCAGCATCCAGAAAGTACATACCGACCTTTGTCCTGTAATTTGTATAATATGTCCAAACTCCAAAATCCTGAAAAGCTTTTGCGAATGATGAACCTTTTTCAACTAAACTGCTGTTTACTGCAGCCAATGCATTTTGAGAAGGCATCAATTCCCATTCCCTCTTAATAATAGCGTAGCCATAATTCATTTTCAGGTAAATATCCCAGATAGCCATATTATACCCGCTCTGTCCTGCAAATCCTAAGGATGATTGGCTGAAATAAGAGGGCAGATACTGAAAATAATCAGGAATAGATGGATAAACGAATGTCTCCATTGCAGTAGAGGTTAATTCATAAAAGAAAATATCGGTGTCCCTGTAAATATAATTACCAATCTGAATCCCATGATGAAACTCGTGGGCCACAGTAACTTTTGCCGCATTGATTCCTGTTGTATAAAATCCGGCAAAATCATCATCAATTTCCATATAGGAATAATATCTATTGCTACCGCTTACAATTTCAGTATCAAAATTTGTTTGCCCGTAAAGCGAACCAAGATTGTCTATGTAGATGTCATACTTGTTCTCTCCATCAATAGCCGCATCGCCGGGGGGTGCCGGGTATCCTAAATATCCGACTTCAAAATCATAAGCTGAATCTGCAGCAATTGCAAACTGGTTAACATCATAAGCAGGGGGAGGATTGCTACCACCGGGTTTATAAAAGTGTATTCGGAAATAGCCTTTAGGTGAAACTATACTTGTATCAGTTGCAGGGCGCTGAAGAATCTTTTGCAATTTTGCCTGTTGATCGGGAGAAAAAAGTTTTAGATTCATTCTTATAATATTTACAAGTCCAAAACCGCATTTCCCGTGTTCTTCCTGCACCATATTTTGGCCGCCTTGTGCAGTTGTTTGATTTACTGTATTGCCCTCTCTTAACCCGATGTATGTATTATATAACGAATCAAGGCTGGAACGGGAATATTCCTGTGCAAAAATAGCAGTAGCCGAAATTAAAAATATTATAAGTATGTTTTTTTTCATTGAGTTAATTGTTTTATTTTAATGCATCTATCAACAGAATCAGTGTAAACAAAGCTATAACTTCTATAATTCATATTCTTAATAAAATAGTCCAGAACATTACTGCCCACGGCTATATTAGTAACCACTATTTTTCTACCCCTTTTAATAAAATCGATCCTGTGGAGAGCACTTTCATCGGGCACATAAATAAAAAGCCTTTTCAAACCACCCGGTTTTAGTTCACCAAAAAATAACAGATTTTTATTTTTAATCCTAA
Source organism: uncultured Bacteroidota bacterium (assembly GCA_963783855.1). Lineage (GTDB taxonomy): Bacteria > Bacteroidota > Ignavibacteria > Ignavibacteriales > Ignavibacteriaceae > JAKAGZ01. The sequence goes on along the minus strand of CAWAPE010000003.1, from coordinate 124,900 downwards.
AATGATCTGCTAAATCTTTGTTCACTACAACTGAAGGAGAATTTTCATTGGACAGAACTACAAAATTCGATTTTTGAGTTTCAAAGAAATTAACTGATGTGGCTTTTTCATTATTAAAGAAATCTCCAGCAAATGAATTCATTAAAGTTGTGTCCTTCATACCCAGGCTATAATACCTTATCGCATTTTTAAAATGATTAGCCAGCGTCGATCTAAACAGAACCTGCGAGTTATTATTTCTTTGCCAGTAAAATAATTCCGGACCATTTATTACCGTTAGGTTAGAGGCCAGAACATTTGATGCTATATCCGGGAAATCCCTGGAAACATATCTTGAGTCCCTGATAAAAAATTCGCTTAGTCCCAGAGCTTCTTTCTGCATATAGGAAACATAAATTTTAGAATTAAATCCAGTAACAGGAAGAATTTTCAAGTCTGATATTTTACCCGGAGTGTAAAGTGAATTTCTTTCAATTTTCCCATTTTTAAAATTATATGAAATGACTTCTATTAATTTCTTCCCGGGTGTATAACAATAAAAGGTTTTAATTCCTATATTCGTATTATCTGCGAGAATCATTTTCTGCTTTTCGAATAACCTTGTTCTGTAAAGTGTCCATGGAATACCGGAATTATTTCTTACTACAAGTTTCAGGTAATTATTAAAATTATCAATAAAACAGATATCATTTATCCCGTTATTATCCGTATCAAAATATGAAATTGCCCCGGGCTCAGCTCCCAGCGAAAGGCTAATATCATCAGTAAGCGATTGTATTCTGCTGATTGTATAAAGATATCCTTCACTGCTTAACAAAGCAATTCCATTTAGAAACCTGCTGTAGTAAGGTATCAGATCGCACAGCTGTTCTTTGTGATAGTATATAACTTCCGGATAAAATTCAGTTTCATCTTTTGCATATAATATTGAAAGCAGTCCTTCATCTTTGTTGAGATATGCAATATCAATTTTCCCATCACGATTAAAATCACCGGGAATAATTTTAGTCGGATAAAAATCGGTTTCAAGCTTTATTTCCTGATCATAAGAGCCTACGGAATCGCCATAAAATATATTTATATTTTTACCTGAGCTATAAATAAGATCATTAAACTGGTCAAGGTTTACATCAAAACTCTGGAGTGCGTTTATCTGGTCATTAATCTTTATAGTTCTTGTTTTATTAAATTCTCCCAATCCGTTATTATAATAAAAATCAATAGAGCGATTGATCAGGTTAAAGGCTACTATATCAGGATAAAAGTCGCTATTAACATCAGCAAAAAGAGCATTGGAATAACTACCCTTTTCAGTAATTTTTTCCTCTTTAAATTTATCCTTATTCAGATATAATATTGAAAGCCCCTTAAATGCACTTCCGGAAATAAGAAAACAGTAATCTCCTCTATCGTCAACACTTGCATAGGAAATATTTTCGGGATAAGAATCAAACTTATAAACATTTCTAAGCAAGGGCCTTCCTGTAGAAGTAAAGTCGTAAATACCAACCTCCCTGTTTTTCCTCGAAGTAAAGGCGTAGCCGGTTATTTTATTCTGAGAATCTGTTATATCTATTATCTTTGAAATTTCTATTGGAAGAAAATATTTTTCCTGCTTGCTAATACTTCCACTTTTGTCACCTGTCAGTGCCAGGAGTTGCTTTCTTTCAGGGTTGAATAAGATTAGATCTGTGTGTGAGTCATGGTTAAAGTTGAGGGAAAATACCGAGGTAAAATTAGAGTCTACTTTAAAGCTGTTGAATTTACAAAACCCGTTAATTGGAATTTGCGCAAACGATTCGTTTATAATGAACAGGAACAGGATCAGCAGAAATGAGCTAACTTTTTGTAGCCCTGTTTTTAAGCCTGTTATCTCTCCTCTGCAAGGCTTCTTCATATCGTCTCTTTTCTTCCGATGTTTCCGGAATTGCTTGAATTGCTTTAACTGGATTTCCGTCTTTATCTACATTTACAAAAGTAAGGTAAGCAGTATTTGTATGTATTTTTATTCCTTCTCTAAATGTTTCTGCAAAAACCTTTACCCCCACCTCCATAGAGGTGCTGAATACCCTGTTGATAGACGCTGTTAAAGTCACAGCATCTCCAAGATTAATAGAATGGATGAAATCAATCCTGTCAACAGAAGCGGTAACACAAACGCTGTTGTTATGCTTTGATGCACAAAGTGCGGCACAAACGTCAATCCATAACATAAGCTGCCCGCCAAGCATTTTGCCTAATTGGTTTGTATGGTTAGGCAAAACCAGTTCGGTCATCGTAATTTGCGATTCGCTTATTTTTTTAGCTTGTGCCATTAATTTTTAGAGGACAAATTTAATTGAAGTTCTGTTTTTAGATTTTCAATTTCTTTTACGTTCTGATCATCAGGATAGCGGTCAAGAAATGTTGCAATTTCTTCAAGAGCCTCTGAATTTTTATCCCGGTCAATAAGAAGTTTAATTTTATTATACTGAGCCATTGCAGCATATTTAGTGTCGTGATAATCTTCCACTACATTAGTATAGTACATTAATGCCGCCTGATTGAAATCCATGGTTTCATAAAGCTCTGCGGTGTTAAATTCTTTGTGTGCAAGTTTGTCATTTAATTCAACAATTTTTTTTTCGGCATCTTTAACTTTATCGTTTGTTGGAAAGAAATCTATAAATGCCTGGAATTCCGAAATCGCTTTCTTTGTATACTGCTGGTCCAGTCTGTAATCCGGTGACAATTCGAAATAACATTGAGCAAGCATATACTGTGAAACAGGTACAAACTCACTTGCGGGCATTGTCTTAATCAGTTTGCTGAATTCATATGCTGCAAGAATATATTCGTTGCGTTCGTAGCGTGTTTCTGCGAGATAATATTGTGCATCATCAACAACAGCGTTTCCGGGATATTGCAGAATAATTGCCTGAAATTCCTGAACAGCGTCAAGATAACTTTCATCGTGGTACAATTTTAATGCGTAATCCAATCGCTGTTGCGCTGTATAATTACTTGTGTTAACGGATGATGAGCATCCCCATAAAAGCAGGGAAAAAGAGATTAAAAATAGGAATTTTTTCATTTTTTCAGGCTAATTTATTGAAATATAAGTTACAATTATAACGAAATTCTCACAGGCTTCAAAGGTAATAATCAAAGCATATTTAGTGAATTTTATTGGCGCAGGTTCAAAATATCACAAAACCCACGCTCCCTTTATTTGCTTCTGACAGTAAAAAATAAAATAACTGCCAGTGCGGCGCTACCAATAGCAATTACAGGTTCAAACAGACTCGAAAAAAAAGGCTCTGTCGGCAATTCATCCTGAGTAAAGGGGTAAGCCGGATTTTGCAGTGAGGTAATATCATCTACAGCCACAGAATCTATAACAGCCAGATTAAATTTCCCGGGGACTGAATTACTGCTTTCAATCGAATAATTTCCTTTCAGGTTTACAGTCCTGGTGACATAATAACTTCCAAATATCCCTTCCTTGAACATATCTCCATAATGTACACTGGCATCTTCAATACTATACTCAATAATATTAGCCGATGAATTTGATATTGTTTTTCCAAGTCTTGCAAAGTCCAGTACTACCTGGTTTCGAAATACAGAAAAGGCATCACTGGTATTATAATTTAATAAGATAGTTTTTTCCGTCGATAAAATATTATCATTAATTTTTACTACAGAAGAGTCAACTAATTGGTTCAAAACTTCCAGGTTTGTTTTTGTCTGAGCAACTGAAGCAGACTCAAGCAATAATAGAATTAACCCGAGATAGATTGGAATGCTTTTATAATATTTAATTTGTTTATTCAATATTTTGATAATTAACTAAACCGGCTCACTTAATTTTACATTGTCTGTGCAATTTCCTGTAATCTCTTTACTCTTTCTTCCATTGAAGGATGAGTTGAAAATAATTTCATTACGCCGCCACTACGAAGAGGATTTACAATAAACATATGTGCTGTAGCAGGTCCAACATTATCAAGTTGTTTCATACTACTGGCAGCGGATATTTTTTCAAGTGCTGAAGCCAGCGCAAGTGGTTTTCCTGAGATTTTAGCTCCACCCTCATCCGCAGCAAATTCCCTGGATCGTGAAATTGCAAGTTGTAGTAAGGTTGCTGCAATCGGAGAAAGAATAATTAAGACCAAACCTGCCAACCCGTCATTATCTCTGCTGCTTCCCCGCCCGGAAAACAGCATTGCCCACCCGGCCATTTGTGCAATAAAAGTAATTGTACCGACCATTGTCGCTGCAATTGTTCCGGTCAAAATATCTCTGTGTTTAACGTGTGCAAGTTCGTGCGAAAGCACCCCCGCCAACTCATCGTTGTTCAGGCCCTGTAAAATTCCCGTTGTTGCTGCAACTGCCGCGTGTTCTGGATTTCTGCCGGTTGCAAATGCGTTGGGAGTAGGATCATTAATAATATATACTTTAGGCATAGGGAGTTCTGCATTTTGTGCAAGTTCCGAAACCAGGTTGTAAAATTTGGGCGCTGATTCAGGAGTGACTTCCTGCGCGCGGTACATTTTGAGGACTATTTTATCGGAATACCAGTATGAGCCAAAATTCATTGCAAGGGCAAAAACAAATGCAATGATAAGGCCTGTCTGTCCGCCAAGTATTCCACCTACCAGCAGGAACAGCCCCATCATTACTGACATTAAAAATACGGTCTTAAGTGTGTTCAAATTATTATCTCCAAAATTTTGTCCATCTAAAATTAAGCAAACCCATAAGTTCAAGCAATATAAGAAAATTGTCGTATTTTAACTCTCATATCCATAATAATGTTTCCGGTTTGCTTGTAATAGATCAATTAAATCCCGACTTTATAATTAAGTCTAATTTATCAGAAATCAATAAAAAAGTGATTTATGGGAGGGGCAATGAAAATTTTAATAATAGGTGCTACCGGTGGAACCGGGAAAGAGTTAGTCAAACAGGCACTGGGGAAAAATTATGCTGTAACTGCTTTAGTGAGAAATCCAAAAAACCTAAATATTAAAGATAATAACCTGAATATATTAAAAGGTGATATTCTTGACCCTGCAATAGTTAATAAAGCTGTTAATGATCAGGATTGTGTAATTTCTGCTCTCGGACACAAGAAATGGTTTCGCCCTACTAATATTCTTTCTGAAGGTACAAAGAATATCATAACCTCAATGAATAAATATAATGTCAGCAGATTTATATGTGAGACCTCATTAAGTGTTAGCAGCAGTTTTGGAAAAATGGGTTTGTATTACACATTTTTCACGATTCCGATTATTCTTCAATTTTATTTCTGGGATAAATACAGGCAGGAAAAAATCATAAAAGAAAGTTCCGTTGACTGGACAATTGTCCAGCCCGGTGCTTTGAATAACCGCAAACCAAAGGGGAAATGGAAAGAAGGCGACAAAGTCGGAAATTATTTGTGGACAGTGGGAATTTCCCGTGCAGACGTTGCTGATTTTATGTTGAGCCAAATCGATGATAAAAGATATATCCGGGAAACTGTAGGGATATCCTGGTAAAATTTTAAAAATTCAACGTTCCTTTAATTGAGAACTAATAAATGGTAACTAATGGCTGAATTAAAAACAAAGAAAAATAAAAAAAGTGTGATATAATTTTCAATTCTGTCGTTAATTCTATTAAGTATGAGTAAAATGGAATTTAGCCTCAAAATTATTGACATAAGAATACAATAGTTCTTAAATTTAAGTGCGCAATAATTAGAATGGGGGTAATTATGAGCACTTTAAGACAGGCCGCTAATGAATTCCTGTCTCACAAAAGTATTGCTGTTGCAGGGGTCTCTCGCAAAGGTGATGCAGCCGCAAATGTCATCTATAAAAAATTAAAAAATACAGGATACCAGGTTTTTCCTGTAAATCCGTATGCTGATGAGATTGACGGCGACACCTGCTACCCGAGTCTGGACGCTTTACCCGAGAAAGTTGATGGAGTTGTAATTGGCACCAGTCCGGATATTTCCGAACAATTAGTTGAAGACTGCGCAACACTGGGAATACAACATGTCTGGATTCACAGCACATTCGGAAACGGAAGTTACAACGAAGGAGCTATTAAAAAAGGGAAAGAACTGGGATTAAATATTATTCCGCGAGGCTGCCCGATGATGTTTTGTGAACCAGTTGACGTTGCACATAAATGCTTCAGGTGGTTCTTCGGTGTTACGGGCAAACTTCCGAAAGAAGTTTAACTTTCAAAAACATTAAACCGCCGGATTAATATTTCCGCAGCGCATAAACCAATTTAACCGCTAATCATTCTGAAGCCGTGATTTTTACGGAAAGTATTTACTTTGCATTTGTTATTAAAAAGTAAATACGGGGAAACGAATGATGAAAAACAGTTTATCAAGAGCGCTGTCAGTAAGCCTGATAATATTTCTATTCTCAAGTTTATCTTATAATCAAACTACCAAGACCGATACAACCTACATAAACTTCCATAAGGTTGATAAAGCCTGGCAATACAGCAAAGGGAAAAACGTAAAAATTGCCATACTTGACTGGCTTTTTGATATGAGTCCAAAAGCTTCAAAAAAATATATAGACCCAATTTCACTGGTTCCGGGACAGCCAATCGGAGAATTAAAACCATGGCACGGTGAATGGATGGCGGAAATAGTTCATAATATTGCGCCTGACGCAAAAATAATTCCAATCCGTGCGCGTCCCAGAAGCAAAAAAAGCGATAACAATTCACCGGTTGACCGACCTTATGAAAAGTATATAATAGTGGGGATTAAATACGCGGCCGATCATGGCGCTGCCGCAGTTACTAGTTCTATGGGCCCGTTGCGCCAAACTCCGGAACTTATCGAAGCCATTAATTATGCTAAAAAGAAGGGAACTGTATTTATAGACGTCCATCCCGAATATCAAGATTTCAAAAATAATAAACTTGTGTTCTGTGATTCAACTGAACTCAATTCCCTTATTATTCATCCGGGCATAGTCTCTGTTCCTGCACACCCATATACAAAAACGGCTGAAATGTGGAGAGATGTTTACACCTGGCCTTACGACATAAACCCTGTTTTCAAAGACGGCTGGGGTTTCTCAAATGCTCCGCCTATTGTAGCAGGCGTTATTGCTTTGATGAAAAGCGTAAATCCGGACCTTGGTGTAAAAGAGATGAAAAGCATACTGATAAAAACATCAGTAATTAAAAGCGGGTTTAATATTATCGATGCGGAAGCGGCTGTTAAAAAAGCAATTGAGTTAAATAAATAACGTTGTGAAAAGACAGATGTGTCTCAATTTCACTTTTATGAATAATAATTTAGCTGTCATTCTGAACCTGCCTTTGCCGGCAGGCAGGTTTATTTCAGGATCTAGTAAAACAATGAGATCCCGAATCAATCCGCCGGGGCGGACGGGATGACACGTGGTGAAATTGAGACACTTATAAAAAGTGTTAGAGTTAGGTTTTCATAATAATATTTCTAAATTATTCAGGGTATAATAAATACGTTTATGCTTTTTTATTAGAAGATTATTTATGAAATCAATCTGGACACAAATTGTAACGGGAATTGTCCTGCGTCAAAAGAATAAATCAAGCGGGGTAAAATCTCCGCGTCCGGACAAGGATTTTAAAAAGAGGCTCTATGAAGCAAGTGTTACAGCAAAATATTTATTAATTGACGCTTTATTAATTATTTTCGGGATTTTTTCGGCCGGATTCGGTTTGAAAAGTTTCCTGCTACCAAACCAGTTTATTGATGGAGGCGCTACAGGGATTTCACTATTAATTACAGAAATATCAGGTGTCTCTCTGTCCTTGTTAATTATCGCTGTAAATATTCCTTTTATAATTTTCGGATATAAAGTTCTCGGCAGGAAATTCGTTCTTAAAACTTCACTGGCAATTCTGGGCCTTGCACTGGCAGTAGCTCTTGTGCCCTACCCTCAGATAACTAATGATAAATTACTTGTTGCCGTATTCGGTGGTTTTTTTCTCGGCGCCGGTATTGGACTTTCTGTCAGAGGCGGAGCTGTTATAGATGGAACCGAAGTGCTTGCAATTTTTCTAAACAGAAAAACCACGCTGACTGTCGGTGATATAATTTTAATAATTAATATTATCATCTTCTCTGTTGCAGCATATTTGCTATCAATTAATACTGCCCTGTATTCAATTTTGACCTACCTTGCTGCATCAAAAACAGTTGACTTTATTATAGAGGGAATTGAGGAATACACCGGTGTTACAATTGTCTCAGACAATTATGAAGAAATCAGGCAGATGATTCTGGAAAAACTTCAGCGCGGTGTCACCTTATATAAAGGTGAAAAAGGGTTAACAAAAACAGGCGTGAAGAATAATGAAATTAAAATTATTTTTACGGTCATTACACGGCTTGAAATCAGGAACCTCAATACAGAAATAGAAAAAATTGATCCGAACGCCTTTGTAATAATGAACAGCATCAAAGACACAAAAGGCGGAATGATAAAAAAACGGCCCCTCAAATAAACTTCATAGCTATTTCAAGTTATATTTTATAGATTTTAGTAGCAGAACTAAAAACGGGGAAAAATGAAAAGGACATATTCCGGCGCTTTAATATTTTTGTTATTATTTTTTTTGAACGGATGTGAATATCTCAGTTCTGATCCGGTTTACAAAACATTGCCAGTCGAAGGAAAATTATTATTCAATTTTTCCGAATCATATGAAAATTATTATAAGGCCGGCATACCGGTAATTTATTTCAATCTCAAAACGGAAAAAGAATATGGCTGCGTTAACTATAATATAAGCACTGATATAAATTTATCAGGGAATAACCTGGATGTTTATATAAAAGGTATCCAGGCACCAAACATTTGTATGACAGCAATTGGCCCAGCCACTTCAAGCACTTCTCTTGATATACCGGCAGGAAATTATAAATTGATTTTACATGATGATAATTTTTCTGATGCATACCACTTTTCTGTTTCCAATAAATCCATAACAATAGACCAAGACAATTATACTGAGACAAAACCAATGTACAGGGTAAACTGGCGATATCCCAAAAACTCCTTTGTTTACCTATGCGGAAGTTTAACGGAAGATTCATCTATCTGTAATGATTTTCTTGATACTTTAAAATCCCGGATAAGCCTTCAGGAATTTACATTTCCCGATTCAGGAAAAATCCCCTACCCTACAGCATCACAGGGCCATTATTATGATATGCCGGCAAGGTATTTCTACTACAAAGATGAAACTGATTTTAATAAAATCGGCGATATTCTAAAAGACTATAAAGACAAATACCTGCAAAATAAATCGGGATATGGGATTCAAATTATTAACTGGTTCAATAAAAAGTTCTATAGCTGGTTATTGTAAAAAAATTAAGGAGGTAATTTGCTGAAGATCATTTTAATATGGTTTGGCTTGCTTTTATTGGCAATAATAAATGGCACAATAAGGGATTTCGCATACCCGAAAATATTAGGCGAGCACCGGGCACACCAGATTTCTACAATCACATTACTAATTCTGATGTCAATTTATTGTTATATTATTTTTGGTAACTGGAAACTGAATTCTTTGAATGAAGCCATAACTATCGGAATAATCTGGCTGTTATTAACATTGGCCTTTGAGTTTTTATTCGGACATTTTGTTAGCAAGAAAGATTGGAATATACTTTTAAAAGATTATAATATCTTTAAAGGAAGACTCTGGATTTTAATTCCTGTTTGGACGGCAGCTATTCCATCTATATGCTACGAGCTTCTTAACTAATTTTCTCTAACAATATATAAGCCGGAATATGAGATTATTTAAAGCTATTTCATTCATCCTGATATTTATTTTTACGGGATGCACCAGAGGCCAGCTATTTACCCAAAACTCTTCTGTCAGTATTAATGTTGGGCAAAATCCTTCTAAAGTAGTTGCAGCTGATTTAAATAAAAATGGTTTCAATGATTTAATCATAACCACTTCTGCTGGCCTTTCCGTTTTACTAAACGATGGCAAAGGTAATTTTACCAACGTAACAGGTTCTCCTTTTGCGGCAGGAAATCAACCAGCAGATATTGCCATGGCAGATTTTAATAATGACGGTAATCCTGACGTTGCAATTCCAAATCATGAAAGCAACGAAGTAACAATTCTTTTCAGCGATGGGAATGGAATATTCAGACAAGCACCCTATCATTCTTTAAAAATGAATTTTAATCCACACGCACATAGTGTAGCAAAGGGTGATTTTAACAATGATGGAAATATTGATCTTGTGCTAACGAGTTTTCTTGGAGCTGAACTATTCATTGTATATGGCGATGGAAATGGAAATTTTTCCAGCAAACCAGTTCGCTATGCGGTTCCGCATTTTCCTTATAGAAATGTGATTGTAAACGACATTGATAAAGACGGAAACGATGATATCATTACACCTGCAAATAACAGAAATTCAATTACTGTTTTACTCGGGGACGGTAAAGGAAATTTCAGTCCCGCTAAATATTCTCCGGTTGCAATTGGAGAGAATCCTTTTTTTGTAACTAACGGCGATTTTAATAATGATAAGTTTCTTGATATTGCAGCAGGTAATTTTGATGCAGGTACACTTACAGTACTGAAAGGAAATAAAGAAAATAATTTCGATCAAACGGAATCAAAAACATTCAGGATTGGGCAAAAACCTGTGTGTATGGCAACCGGAGATTTGAACAATGACGGAATAATTGACCTGGCCTGTGTGAATTATGCCAGCAATGATATTTCAATTTTGCTTGGCGATAAAGACAATTTATTTAAGGATCAAGTATTAAATATTCCTGTTGGAAATGCACCTTACGGAGTTGCAATAGCAGATTTGAATGGCGATAATAAAGCGGATATTGTTACAGCAAATTTTGAGAGTAATAATATTACGATTTTATTTAATACCGGTAAAAAATGATCTTCAAAAAATTAAATTGAAGCCATTGAATATGAAAAATAATAATGATGAAGTAAATCCCTGGTTAAATATTCCTGCTTCAGATTATGAGAACCATATGGATAGCCCAAATGTTGGACAGCTAAAATTCCTTAACAATTTATTTAAGGATATTTTAAGAAAATATAATCCCGGATCGTTATTTGTTCCCGGCTGTACAACCGGCAATGGTTTTGAGCATATAGATTTTAGTATTACAAAAAAAGTCCTGGCAGCAGACATTAATGCCGAATACATAAAAATTTTACGTGAACGATTTCATTCCAAACAGGATAAAATAGAAACAGTCTGCACTGACTTAAATGATTTTGATTTCAGTGATAGGAAATTTGATTTAGTACACTGTGCCTTAATTTTTGAATATGTTAACTCTGAATTGTTATTGGCAAAAATCAATAGCACTCTTAATAATAATGGCCTAATGACGGTTTTACTTCAACTTCCACACAAATCTTCTCCAGCAGTTTCAGAGTCAAACTTCAGTTCGCTTCAAAGTCTTGAAGGATTTATTAAAAGGCTGCAACCGGAAGACTTTAAGAAAGCAGCAGTTTCAAATGGATTCCGGTGTAGCTCAGAAAATATTTTTACATTGAAATCAGATAAGACTTTCTGGTTCGGGACATTTGGAAAAATGTAAATGGAAATAATAATTGATAAAAAATACCGGCTTAAAAAACTGCATTATTGGCTTAAGTATGAATTGTCTACTTCTACTTTATTGTTACTAAGTTGGTTATGGATTTTAGCAATAGGTCTTGCAACAGCGGCGGCAATTATTTTTACACCGTTTATGTTAACAATTCTTTTTAAAGAGAAAAAATACGGCTGGATTATATTCTTCGTTATAATTGTTATTCTTCCAGCAGCTTCTGCTATAATATATTTTTTAAACTCTGACTACCTGCAAATATTAGCATTGGTTCCACTCGTTTTATTTTATTTCTATTGTTTCCTTTTAAGAATTACAATCCACGAGTGGCTATCTTAATTTCTATTTTATGTCCGGGAAATTTGCCGGCGATTTTCTGTACTTAGTCCCCTGCTCATATGAATAAGCAAATTTAATCAGTGTCGGCTCGCCAAAAAGTCTTCCAAAGAAAGTTATCCCAACCGGTAAATTTTCTTTCGTATATCCTATCGGCACTGTTATAGCCGGCATACCGGTCTGCGGAGAAAGTATCTGGCTGTTGTCTCCATCGGGACTTGTCATATCACCAACTTTCCTCGGCTGGTTACTCCATGTTGGATAAACGATAGCATCAACTTTATATTTATCCATTTCTTTGATAACTGCATCACGGAAATTTATATTTTTTTCAGTATGATATAAATCAAGAACAGGCGGTCTTCTGTCCTGCGGAGGTGTAGTATGTTTTAATTCATCTTTAATTCCGTCTTCCACATAAGGCAAGTACAAACCCGATTCATAAATATCTTTCAATGTTTTATAAGGTGCCTTTTTCCCCAACGAAGCTAAATAATTGTTCAAATCGTACTGAAATGTAGATTGCCAGATGTCCTCAATTAATTTATCGTAGTCAGGAATATCAAACGGAGTGATAACGGTAGCACCCTGTTTTTTTAATTCATCCACTGCACGCAGAAATATTTTTTTAATTTGGGGATCGATTGTTTTTGTGTTGATATATCTCGTAAAGACTGCAATTCTCGCTCCCTTCAAACCGTCTTTTTGAAGAAATTTTGTATAATCCTTCGGAATTTTTCCTTCCGACATTTTTGTGATCGGATCTTTGGGATCGTACCCCGAAATTACCTGCAAAACCTTTACTGCGTCTTCAACAGTTCTTGCAAGCGGACCCCCGATATCATTTCTTGAGTACAAAGGAATAATTCCGTCCCTGCTTGTAAGTCCCATTGTTGAACGGATGCCCACAAGTCCGCAGTGTGAAGCCGGTCCGCGGATAGAATTCCCCGTATCACTTCCCATCCCGAGCACTGCAAAATTTGCTGAAACTGAAGCTGCTGTTCCTCCGCTGGAGCCTGCGGGTACACGGCTTAAATCGTAGGGATTTCTCGTAATTCCGGCAATCGAACTAATTGTTACCACGTTGCTGAAAGCCCATTCAGCCATGTTAGTTTTGCCGAGAATAATCGCACCAGCCTCGCGGAGTTTTTCAACCTGGTAAGCATCGTCAGGTGGAATCGAGCCTTTCATCGCCAGCGATCCTCCCGCCGTCTGTAAATCATATGTGTCAAAATTATCTTTCACCAGGATAGGTATTCCCTGCAAAGGAAGAAGCTTTCCCGTTTTCTTAAATAATGCATCAAGAGAATCTGCTGTTGCAAGCGCGTGTTCATTTAATACCACAATTGAATTTAATCTAGTTGACTGATCGTATTCTTTTATTCTCTTTAAATACATCTCAACAAGTTGATGTGCTGTCAGTTCGCCCGACCTGTAGCCCTGATGTACTTTTGCAATTGTTGTTTCAAGAAATTGAAATTTTTGATGAGTCTGCGGTAAAGCAGTAAAACAAAATGATAAGATCAGAATTACGGTGAATAACTTATTCCTTAACATTGGATTTGTTCCTTTAGTTTTGAAGGCTTTATTCAAATTAAATTATTAAAGGCATTTAGTCAAAAAGTAAATGATAATATCAAATCGTTCACAAAGCTTGTCATTCTGAGTCCTGGTTTACCGGGGCGAAAAATCTAAGATCACCATAAGATTCTTCGATCATCCGTTTGAAAACGGATTCCCTCAGAATGACAATAATAAATTCTGTTATTTAGATTTAATCACCGGTCATAATTTATTTATTGCTAATAATCCGTTTATGTGTTAGCTTGATTTTCATAATCACCCTTCTGATAAAGATCATACTAAAAAAATATCCGGAGTAATAATGAGACAAATTAAAATTGCCTTATTCCTTTCAACTATTTTCATTTTAGGGATTTTGAGCGGCTGTCAATCAAATAAAATTGAACCTCACGAAGGTTATATTAATGTTACCGGCGGAAAGGTCTGGTACAAAGTTGTGGGCAGCGGTGACAAAACTCCTCTGGTATTATTACACGGCGGACCGGGCGTGCCGAGTTATTACCTCAACCCGATGGAGCCGCTGGGTGATGAAAGGCCGGTAATTTTTATCGACCAGCTGGGATGCGGGAGATCGGATAGAATTACTGATACTACGCTAATGACAATTCCCGCTTACGTAAAAGAATTAAAAGAAATTCACGACGCTCTCGGATTAAAAGATTTTTATATTTTCGGAAATTCCTGGGGATCGATTCTGGCAACAGAATATTATTTCGCTCACCCGGAAGGAATAAAGGGATTAATTCTGAGCGGACCGGCACTCGATATTCACCGCTGGTCTGAAGACGCGGATACTTTAATCGCAACTTTGCCGGATTCACTTCAGAAAGCAATTCGCGTAAATGAAAAAAACGGCACTTACGATTCACCCGGTTACAAGCAGGCCATAGATTACTATTACAATCTCTATGTTGCACGCAAACATCCATGGTCAGCCGATCTTGACAGCGCGTTTGCACAGACCGGAGTCAATGTTTATCTGCATATGGATGGTCAGAGCGAGTTTACTTTATCAGGTAACCTTAAAGATTATGACGCAACCGGTAAACTAGGCAATATAAAAGTGCCGACACTTTTTATGGGAGGAGAGTACGATGAGGCACGACCCGGAACGGTACGTTACTACGCAAGTCTTGTTCCCGGTTCCCAGGTTGCAATAATACCGGGTGCGGGACATATAACTATGCACGATAACCCGGAAACAAATAATAAGGCGGTAAGAGATTTTCTGCATGGGATAGAGAAGTAAGTAAAACCTGAACTTTGTCAAACTCAACCCCCTGGCCCCCTTCTCTTATTAAGAGAAGGGGGAATTGAAGGGGGATGAGTTAATAATGATCCGAATATTATATCATAAAACAAGGTCAATTATATAAGGATAATATATATTTCAGTATTAAAAGAAACCAAATATATTTTAAAGGAGAACACATGCCACTCAACGAATCATTTATCAATGAACTTAATTTTGAAAAACTCTCAACAAGAAAAATTCTTGAAAGAGTACCTATGGATAAAGCCGACTGGAAACCTCACGAAAAATCTATGCCGCTCGGAAGACTTGCTTCACACGTTGCAGAAATACCAGACTGGATTACACATACTCTTACCAAAGATGAACTTAATTTCAACACAGGTGAATGGGAACCTGTTGTCTTCAAGACAAGCAAAGAAATGCTGGATTATTTTGACAAAAATGTTGAACTGGCGCTTAAAGCTCTTTCAGAAACCAGCGACGAAAAAATGCACACGAACTGGGCTTTAAAAATGGACGGAAACGTTCTATTTGAAATGCCGAAGATACAGGTTCTTCGTACGTGGGCATTTAACCATCTTGTTCACCACCGGGCACAGCTTTCTGTTTATTTGAGGCTTAATAATATTTCTGTGCCCGGAGTTTATGGTCCGAGTGCGGACGAAGGATAATTTATAATTTTTTTGCCCGGTTTTATTAATTGAAATCGGGCAATATTTGTGCAATCTTCACTTTTTACTATCTAACTTTTGAATTGTTAGAATCTTGCCTTTATTTCATAATATCCTTAAATAAGGTGAGGAATTTTTAGGAATTTATGAAAAAATCTGCATCGCTTTTAATAGTTTTATTATTGCTCACCGGCAATTCTGTTTTTGCTCAAAAAACCTACGATTTTTTAAGAATCGATATGAGCGCACGTGCCGCTGCACTGGGCGGGTCGTTTGTTTCGAGCAATGATGATATAGATGTAATCTTTTATAACCCTGCCGGATTAAAAATGCTTAAGGGCAGCCCCGCATCATTTTCATTTGTTAAATACCTGCTGGATATAAATCTTGCCGGTGTTGCGTATTCTCAGGAAGTCGGTGACCTTGGAAGATTCGGTGCAGCAATTCAATATATCAATTACGGTTCCTTTACTGCACGTGATGAATTCGGAAACAATACCGGCGAATTTAAAGCCGGCGATCTTGCGATGATACTGGGTTACGCAAATTCACTTGCAGAAAATTTCTACTATGGTGCTAATATAAAATTTATTTATTCAAGTATTGCTGACAGGTCATCCAGCGCATTGGCTCTTGACCTCGGACTTCATTATTCAATCGCAGATAAAGGCTTCGATTTTGGCTTCTCGATTTTAAATGCAGGCACACAGCTTTCGCAATATTATAACACTAAAGAAGATCTGCCCGTAGATTTTGTGATTGGATTTTCTAAAAAAATGGAACACCTTCCTCTCAAACTTTTTGTTGATCTCCATAAAATCAATGAAAAGCAGGATAACTTCTCCGACAGGTTCAAAGCTTTCAGTATCGGCACCGAGTTTTACGTAAGTTCCGCCTTTACACTCAGGATAGGTTACAACAATGAAAGAAGATCAGAATTGAAAATTGGTTCGTTTGCGGGCCTTGCCGGATTTAATCTGGGAATGGGCGTGAATGTTTCCAGTTATAATTTCAGTTACGGGTTTTCTTCACTCGGACAGGTTGGAGCGCTTCACAGAATAACCGTTTCTACAAATTTTTAATCCAGGAAGAATTCTGTCATTTCGAACCCGACCTGTCGGGAGAGAAATCTTTGAGTATTTTTTTGGATTTCTCAGTCGTCCCGACTTGTCGGGACTCACTCGAAATGACAATTAGAATTTTTTAATAAATTATTTTATTGTTTATAAGGTGTTTTTAAGTACTGCTCTGCCAGAGATTGTGAGTTCTTAAACTCCTTCATATCCAGCACCTTATTATAATATTCTACAGCTTTCGCCCTTTCATTTGAAGCATCGGCAATCATTCCAAGATACAGATAGGAATTTGCAAGGAATCCTGAATCTTCTTCCTTCATCAGTATTGAAATATCCGCACAGTCTTTAAAAAATATTTTTGCCGAATCGAGTTTCCCTTCAAGTCTGTATTGATAAGCAACATAGTAATCGGCTTCACGTTTCACAGGAATAAAAGTGTAGCCGGTAAAACCATTTCTGTTTTTCCTTAACACATCAGAAAATATTTCCGACGATAATTTTGATTTTCCCTGCCTGGCATAAATTCTTCCCAGCCATCTTTCAAACGAAGGATTGTCAGGGAAATCACCGGTAAGCATTTTAGCGTACTTTTCAGCGCCGGCAAGGTTATTTTCGTAGTGATAAAAAATATTCATCAGGAAATAGCGGGCTTCATATTTGGCATACTTCCCGTCCCTCGCAACATATTCAAGATCCTCAATTCCCCGTTTCTTATTACCGCCCGGGAAAAACAGCATGATTGGCTTTAGTGCAGAATATTTTTCCGGCAATACAGCCACGTAATAATTATAAATTCCAAACCCGAGTTTTACATCAACATTTTTCGGATTAAGTTTTGCCGCTTCTTCCACAATCGGCAGCGCTTCTCTTCCATCCCCCGCGGCCTTGAGCCAGCTTTCACGGTAAGCCCGAAGTCTTCCACGGAAACCTATTGCGCCCCCTTTGAAAAAAAGTGCGTCAATATTTTCGGGATTTTTGTCTAAAAGTTCATCACACTGATCAATTACTGCATTTAATTTTTGATAAAAACTATCGTCGTAGGATTCATTATCCGGATCGAGAATAATTTTCCACCAGTCGATCATCGCCAGGAAAAATCTGCCGGCGGGTTTACCGGGATAATCTGAGATTATCCTTTTGAAAGTTGTATCAGCCTGAAGGAATTTGATACCGTAGATTTGTTTTATACCTGCAGTAACAACTGAATCAAATTTCGCGATTTGCGCATCTACATGATATGTGAAAAGCAGAATCAGAAAGAAGATAAAAATATTTATTTGCAATGTTTTTTTCATATAAATAAAAAGCCCGATTTCATGACGAAATTGGGCTTTTATAATTTGATTTTCAAGGCTTAAAATTAATCGATTAATTTCTTAGCCAGGTATTCCGATAATTTATCGATCGGAATTCTTTCCTGTTCCATAGAATCGCGATCTCTTACAGTTACAGTTTTATCCTCGAGAGTTTGTGTGTCAACTGTTATACAATAAGGAGTTCCTATTTCATCCTGTCTTCTGTACCTTCTTCCGACTGCACCTTTTTCATCGTAGAATACTTTGAAATTCCTGCGCAGATCTTTTTCTATTTCGCGCGCTATTTCCGGCATCCCGTCTTTATTAACCAGCGGAAGAATGGCGGCTTTAATCGGCGCAAGTTTCGGATGAAATTTAAGCACCGATCTGTTTTCTCCCTTAACCTCTTCCTCGTAATACGCATCAAGTAAAAATGCCATAAACGATCTGCTCGCACCAGCGGACGATTCTATTATAAAAGGCAGATATTTTTCTTTTGCTTCTTCATCGAAAAACTTCAGTGACTTTCCGGAATATTCCTCGTGTTTGGAAAGATCGAAGTTTGTCCTGTTATGAATTCCCTCCATTTCTCCCCAGCCGAACGGGAATAAATATTCGATATCGGTAGCTTCTTTCGCGTAGTGTGCCAGTTTGTTTTCAGGATGATCGTGGAAGCGGAGTTTGTCTCCGCTCATACCTAACGATTTATACCAGTTTATTCTTTCCTCTTTCCAGTAATCAAACCATTTTTTGTCATCGGCAGGTTTTACGAAAAACTGCATTTCCATCTGCTCGAATTCCCTGGTGCGGAAAAGAAAATTTTTAGTGTTGATTTCATTCCTGAAAGCTTTCCCGATCTGTGCGATACCGAATGGAAGTTTTTGTCGTGAAGCGCTCTGCACATTTAAGAAATTAACAAAAATTCCCTGCGCAGTTTCGGGCCGCAGATAAACAACCGAACCGGAATCCTCAACCGGGCCGATAAAAGTTTTAAACATCAGGTTAAATTTTCGTGCGGCGGTAAAAGTTCCTTTGTTTCCACACTGCGGACAGTTTAATTCGGGGAGCAATTTGCTTCCTAATTCATCATCTGTCAGCAGGTTCTCAAAATTTTCAGATTCGTCCGGACCAGCAAATATTGAATCAATTTTAGAAACAAGTCCTGCATTATTTTCTTTTAATGCTTCAACTGCTTTTTTCTTTTTCTTTTCGTTAATCTGATCACCCAGAACATCCAGCCTGTATCTTGATTTACATTGCTTACAGTCAATCATCGGGTCAGTAAAATTTTCAACGTGGCCGGAAGCCTCCCAGACTTTCGGGTGCATCAGAATTGAAGCGTCAATTCCTTCAACATCCTCGCGGTAGGTCATAAACTTCCACCATTCTTCTTTAATATTTTTCAGGAGTTCAACCCCCAGCGGACCGTAATCCCAGCAGCCATTAAGTCCTCCGTAAATTTCACTCGATTGAAAAATGAATCCGCGTCTTTTTGAAAGCGAGACTATCTTTTCCAGTAAATCATTCTTATTGTTTTTCTTCTTTTCGATGACTCTGTCCTCCGTAAATTCAGCACTAATTCTTTGAAAATATTAGTGCAAATATAGTAAAAATTAAAGATTTGTAAGAAAGAATGGGCTTAATTAAATAGTACAATTACAGACTTTTAAGATATTTTTCAAGGTCACGGTGCCGCTGTGATAATTTTTTATCCCGCTTTCTTATAAGTTCAATCAATGTGAGCGATTGCCTGATATAATTTTCTTTTAGAATCCTGTCTGACCGAAGGGCTTTGACGTGTCTTTTCACTGTATCTATGTCTCCCCTTTCAACAGGTCCGGATAATGCTTTGGAGACACCGGACTTTTTCACATTATTAATCGTACAGTTAATAATAGGTGCAAAAAGTTCATCCGGGTTAATAGCCGGGATTCCGGCTTTATTAAAGAGATTATTTGTGTTATAAAGATTAGCAACAAGGAAGTTTGAGGAATAAACACCCGCAAGATGGTAATATATTTTATTTTCTGATTTTAATCTGAATGGATTCAGTTTTATTTTTTTTGCAACTGAAAAAAGGAATTTTTCTGTTTTTTTATTTTTTGTTTCTATTGCAGCATAACAATTTTGAATCTTTACAACATTTTTTGACGGGAAGCTCTGCATAATATGAATTGAGGCCACTGCTGCTTTTTTCTTTTCAAGAAATTTTAGCACGGAAATATCCTCAGCGCCCGACATATGTATAAACAAAGAATCTGAAAAATTTAATTTTAGTTTTGAAATTTCTTTAGCGAGATTCTTAAGTTCTGTATCCGGAACTGTTAAAAAGTAGATTCGACAATCATCCGGAATATCGGCAAGATCATTTGAAAATCTTTTGATTTTAAACTTCTCGGAAAGTTTTTTTGCAGAAGATTTTTTTTGGCTTATTACTGTAGAAATGTTAAAACCGGATTTCTTCAGAGCGCTTACAAGCGAGTAAGATATTTTTCCCGCACCGATGACGACTATTTTAGATTTTAATGAGTACAATTATTCTCCATAAACTACAGCAGAAAGATAACCCACAACTTCATTAAAATCACCGGTTGTATCTCCTGAATCACTTCTGTTAAGAACCAGGGAATTTTGTTTGTTTTTTAAAGCAGCGGCTTTCATCATCGCAATTATCGGTCCGCCGCCGCAGGCTTCGCAAATTCCCGTATCCAGGTATTTCTGCAGATTTTCATAATCAAAATCGCGGATAGAACTCTCAACAATCGAATCCAGCTCATCTGCCTGCTTTTTTGAATGATAATGTGAAAGATCAGAACTTGCAACAATTACTGTTTCTTCGTCAATAATTTTAGTAAGTTTTTCCGCAAGCTCGTCTACAAATAATTTTGACTGGTCCCCCATTACTACCGGAACAATTTTAAAATCCGAAAGAACGTTCTGCAAAAATGGGATTTGTACTTCTATTGCGTGCTCTTCTCTATGTCCTTTTACGCCGGTAAAAATTGTTTTACTGCCTTCCACTAATTTTGCTGCCAGTTTTTTATTTATTTCTACAACTCCCAATGGCGTTTCATAACCATTGCCCGAAAAGACACACGCTCCGGGAAAATATTCCCGATGACTTGGAGAAATGATTATGACATTTTTAATCTTCTTTCCGCGCAAAAGATTAAATGCATAAGCGGCAGTTTTGCCCGAATAGATATAACCGGCATGGGGAGAAATAATTCCAAATATTCCGGGTGTTATTTCCGAGGATTCTGCTGAAGAAAGCAGCAGTTGAATTTCATTGATTAATTTTTCTTTGTCTGAAGGGTAGAAAAGTCCGGCAACAGCTGCTTTTCTAATATCTTTCATTTGTAATCTTTCTTTTTCCTATTTCTGAAAATATCGAAGCTGTAAAAACTTTAATGTTCAGCTGTGAATCCATCCACACATTACTTTCCAGCCCAGCCTTTTCACATAACGCGGATAAAAATTCCGAAGTTGAAAATTCCTGCTCAACCGCAACCTGAGGAAGAAGCACTGCGTGAGATGGAGGTGAATCGAGTATGAGTCCGTGTTGACCGATAATAATTTCTTCGTAATTATTTATAGGAACCGCCTGAGATAATACTGAAATTTCCACTTCAATATTTGATAAATCTTCCGGTGTTATTGCTGAAAATCTGGGATCGTTTGTTGCAGCTTCCTGAGCTGCTTCCATGACAGTTTCGAAGAGCGTTCCTTCTGAGGTAAGAAAACCAATACAGCCACGCAATTGCCCGTGGCTTGTTAAAGTGACAAATGCCCCCGTATTTCGCCTGCTCAGTTCAGGATAGTGCTCGTAGTCAATTTCAGGGAATCTACTTTCTTCGTTGAACAAATTGTTTAGAGCTTCACGAACAGATAGAAGTAATATACCTTTTTCTTCATCTGATAATGACATTCTATTCTCCTTTTGCAGTGTTAAATTAAACCGCAATTACCCTCAAATGTCGAATCTGAGAAGTTTCTTTATTTATAATAATTTAACTCTTTATTTTATAAACAACAAGACTAACT
This sequence comes from uncultured Bacteroidota bacterium, assembly GCA_963783855.1. Classification (GTDB taxonomy): domain Bacteria; phylum Bacteroidota; class Ignavibacteria; order Ignavibacteriales; family Ignavibacteriaceae; genus JAKAGZ01. The sequence continues at coordinate 103,012 of CAWAPE010000003.1, read as the reverse complement.
TTTTCGATCAGGATAAAGAGGAGATCATCTTTTATAAAGAAAGAATCAGGAATGAAGGTCTCACTACTTTTATTCAAAATTTGGTCAAATAGTAAGGTTTTGTTCTCAATATCGTAGGCTCTGAAAATATTACAAAGTTTTCCGTCAGACATAACTTCATGTGCATTAAAAATTAATAGAGAGCTATAAACTGCAAAATCTATTTTGCCAGCAATAACTCTCTCTTCACGGAAAGAGTTAATAATATTTTTTGCTTCATCAGAAATATTCTGAGCAGAATCAAATACTTCCGGAAACACATAATCCTTATACTTTTCCGGAGAATTTTCTTCTTCCATTAATTTGTTCACACTTTCGGCAGCGTTTCCAAGGTCCTCCAGAATTTCACCGGTCTTATAATTAAGAGTATAAAATTTTCTCCCTTCAAAAAGTGGTTTAAAACAATAAACTTTTTCGTTTTTTATAAAAAGAAATGAAAGCTCTGAATTTATCCAGAGCGTTTCCCGGGAAGCAATATCAAACGCAATAATTCCTTTGTGTCCCGGCATTTCTGGTTTCTGATACTTATGGAAGAAAATTATTTCTTTATAGATTGTCTCAACACCAATCCAGAATTTTTCTTCCATCCGGAAACTGCTGAAGATTTCATTTCCGGAATTAATATCGAGACAATTAAAAAATACTTCCTTAGTCTCAGTATCTCTTTCTTCAATTATAATTTTACCGGATTCATCAGGAATCAATCGCCACAGCTGCCGGTCGTGTGAAAACTCATATTTTTTTTCAAGCTGCATTATTTTACCGGAGCAAACTGAGCTGTAAAATGTCTTAACATAGGAGCTTCGTATGTAATTTCGTATCCTTTCAAAGATTTCCTGTTTTTATATACTTCGAGTATTACTTCTATCAGGTAATCGATATGACTTTGAGTATAAACCCGTCTCGGGATAGCCATTCTCACTAATTCCATTGGAGGCGGAATCAGTTTACCATCATTGTCATATTTACCAAACATTACACTTCCTATTTCAACTGCTCTAATGCCGCCTTCTATATATAATTCACAGGTAATGGACTGACCGGGAAATTGTTCCTGCGGCACATCCGGCAGAAATCTTTTAGCATCAAGATAGATAGCGTGTCCGCCCGGTGGTTCGATAATTGGAACGCCTGCGGCGACAAGTTTCTCTCCAAGGTATTCCACACTTCTTATTCTGTATTCCAGGTAATGTTCATCAACAACCTCTTCAAGTCCCTGTGCAACTGCTTCAAGATCACGCCCTGCTAGTCCGCCGTATGTTGGAAATCCTTCTGTAACAATTAATAAATTTCTACATTTCATTGCGAGATCGGGATCGTTCATTGCAAGGAATCCACCGATATTTACAAGCGCGTCCTTTTTTGCGCTCATAGTAGCGCCGTCTGCATAAGAGAACATTTCCTGTGCAATTTCAAGCACCGATTTATTTTCATACCCTTTTTCTCTTTTCTTTATAAAGTATGCGTTCTCGGCAAAGCGACAGGCATCAAGGAAAAGCGGAATCCCGTGTTTCTTACAAACAGCTTTCACATCACGAATATTTTTCATCGATACGGGCTGGCCTCCGCCTGAATTATTAGTGACGGTTATCATGCATAAAGGTATGTTTTCAACTCCTTTATCTTTAATGAATGCTTCAAGTTTTTCAACATCCATATCGCCTTTGAAATCTGCCCTGACCTCCGGTTTCTTTCCTATTTCATTCAGCAGATCAACTGCTTCAGCACCGGTGAATTCTATATTTGCGCGGGTAGTATCAAAGTGGGTATTATTTGGAATATATTTCCCTTTTGCTCCAACGTTAAAAAACAAAATCTTTTCAGCGGCTCTACCCTGGTGAGTTGGAATAATGTATTCAAGTCCTGTAATTTTTTTCACAGCTTTTTCAAAGCGGTAAAAACTTTTAGAGCCTGCGTAGGATTCATCGCCTTCCATAATTCCGGCCCATTGCTTCGCGCTCATCGCTGATGTTCCGCTGTCAGTAAGCAGATCAATTAAAACATCATCCGCAGGAATCATAAAAGTGTTGTACCCTGCTTTTTTCAGAATTTCTACTCTTTCTTCTTTTGTTGTAAAACGAATTGGTTCTACTGATTTTATTTTAAAAGGTTCAATAATTGTCTTCATTTTAAGCCTGTTAATTAGAATATTAAAAAATTCAATGCCATAAAGTTAATTATACTATAAACGCTTTGCCAGAAAAATGCTCAATTTCGGTATATAAAATTTGTGTGTTTATCACTTTTTTATTGCCTTTTCAGCAAACAATCTCTAATTTTTTTAATGCTGATTTCAAATAAAACTTAAAGGAGAATGTATGGACAATTTAGATACACAGGGCACTCCTGAATCTGAGGAAATGGAACTGAGTCATTCTGATAAAATGATCGGTGTCATAACTGAACCTTCATCCACTTTTAGTAAAATTGCAAAATTTCCGCCGAAAACAATGGATTGGTTTTTACCAATGCTTATCTTACTCGTGCTGGTGTCACTCTCCAGAATAGTTGTGATGAACAACGAAGAAATTGCCTACCAGGCGAAACAGAAGATGAGAGAAAATATTGAAAAAGCTATGGCACCAAGAGTAGAAAGCGGCCAAATGACACAAGAACAGGTTGACCAGATAATTGACAGGCAGACAAATTATGCCTTTGGTACAATAGGCAAAGTAATACAGACTGTTTCTATTCTTGTTATAGGTTTTATTTTCTTTTTTATAATTGCCGGTATTTATTTTATCTTTGCAAAATTTGTTCTCAAAGGTAACGGGACGTACACCTCCGCCCTTTCGACGACCGGGCTTGTTTCATACATATCCATGATCCAGGTAATTGTAACTGCGCTCCTGTCATTATTAATGAGTAAAATGCTTACAGATACAAGTGTGGCTGCATTCCTCGGTTCGGACAAATCTACTATTGTCGGCTGGGTTCTGGGTAAGCTTGATATATTCTCTATTTGGGCTTACGCAGTTACAGGTATCGGTCTGGCCAAAATGTTTAGATCAGATAACGTAAAAAAATATATAATTACAATATTTGCTATCTGGATACTGGGAAGCTTAGTGTTCTTCTTCCTTGCAAAAGTTTTACCTTTCCTGAAAAATTTTGGGATGTAATTACTCTTTAATTTCCTGATAAAAGTGAGATCGATTTTTAACCGGTCTCACTTTTTGTTTTAAATTCAACAAAATTTTATATCAAAATTCCCTATTTTTGATCACCACAAAAATTTATTAAAGATGAAACAACAAATTATTCTCTGGGCGGGTGCCTTTGTAATTACTATTATCGTTTCAGTTCTTTTAAGGACTATAGATCCGGAAAAACCTATAACCGGCACTGTTGAATTTGGCCATCAGAAAGTAGGCTACAAATTTGACAGGGTTTACAGAAGTGATGATGATTATAAAGTAATGCTTTTCAGCGATATTAAGGATTTGAAAGCAGTTCTTGAATACCGAGAGCCCGGGAGTAATTCTGATTGGAAGAAAGCGGGGATGGATTTTTCAAATGGAATACTCTCTGCAACAATTCCCAAACAGCCAACAATGAGCAAAGTTGTTTACAAAGTAATTATGAATTACCAGGAGCAGTCTTTTACGGTACCATCAGAAAAAGGGATAACAATGAAATTCCTTGGGAGAGTTTCCGGCCAGATTATGGCCTGGTATTACATTGCCCTTTTCGGAGGAATATTTTTAAGCACCCGCATAGGATTGGAATATTTCAACGAAAATGAAAAGATAAAGAAGCTTTCTTTTTTCGCTTTTATCTCGTTCGTATTTTATGCAATGTTTTTGATCCCTGTAAAAAAGACTTATGAATTGTCCGCACTCGGGAAATCAATTCCGCAAATAACACAGTTATTTAACCTGACCGGAATATTAATAATGATTTTGTGGATCGGTGGGATAATTAGTTTCTTCAATGTGAAAAACAGAAAATTGATGGCTTTAATTGTCTCAGTTTTAACAATTCTTATCTTTGTAATTTTTGGTATTAATTAAGTGCTTTAATAATTTCGCTGTGTATTCCCGGAGTTGATGCAACTATACTGGTTCCACTAATAGCATCTTCCCCTTTATAATCAGTTATGATTCCGCCTGCTCCTTTAATAACCGGAATAAGCGCCATCGAATCCCAGATGCTCATAATCGGGTCAATCATAATATCCGCAAAACCGGTAGCAACAAGATAATATCCATAACAATCGCCCCAGTTCCTGTACAGCTTAACTTGTTTTGCCAGCTCATTAAATTTTTCCTGGTTAAAATATTCGCCTATACCAAAGTGATCAGTCCCCAGCAGGACCGCATCTGATAAATTACTTGTTTCCCTTACTCTTACTTTGTTCCCATTTAACTCTGTAAAATTATTATCACCGATTAAGAATTCTTTTAACACCGGCTGATTTATAACTCCGAGGACAGGATTTCCCTGAAATGTCAAAGCGATCAATGTTCCAAAAGTTACCGTTCCGCAAATAAAACTTTTTGTTCCGTCTATCGGATCCAATATCCATTGATAGTCAGAAGATTCATTATGCTTTCCCAAATTCCTCCCCGATTATTCCGTGGTCCGGAAATTCTTTCATAATTTCCTCGCGCATTAATTCTTCGGCTTTTTTATCGGCAATAGTAACCGGTGAAGAATCAGATTTGGAGTCTACTTTTACACCACTTCTGAAATAGCTGTTTATTACATTACCGCTAACCATAGATAAATGTTTAGCAAATGATTTGAAATTTTCAAGGCCTTCCAATTAAAACTCCGGTTATTTGTCTATTAAATTAGCATCTGTTTATACAATAAAAAATAATAAAATATTATCTGAATAATCTTAGTTTATGTCTATTTTCAAACAAAATCGCTTGGTGCATAAAGCAACTATTATTATATTTGTAGCCTGAAATCGGAGAGTTGGTCCCGCAAGGCGGGATAAACTCCGCCCCCGAAGGGCGGGGTAAAGGTTGCTTGTCCCGCTTTGCGGGAAATGCGGCAGTTTTGGTATGTATGTTTATATATTAAAAAGTTTAATAAAAGATCGATATTATACTGGTTGTAGTAAAAACCCTGATAGGAGATTAGCAGAACATAATTCAGGAAGGACTCGATCAACAAAAGCTTATAGACCGTGGAAAATTGTTTACATAGAAAAATTTAGAACTGAGACCGAGGCTTATAAAAGAGAAAAAGAAATTAAATCTTTCAAGTCCGGGTTAAAGTTCAAAGAGCTTCAAGAATCGGAGAGTTGGCAGAGCGGTTGAATGCGGCGGTCTTGAAAACCGTTAAGGATGCAAGTCCTTCCGGGGTTCGAATCCCTGACTCTCCGCAACTAAAAATAAAAGCTCGATTATGGCAAATAGATGCTGTTTTCGAGCTTTTTGATTTTTAAAAGAGTCTGTGTAAACGGCCAAATAGGGTGTGTTTGGTGTGTGTTGGTCATATTTTGGGCATTTAAATTTTTACCGAAGTTGTGAAATTCTCTACGAGGGTGGAGTTTTTAACCACCCTTTGAAGTTGAATAATTGTTGTTTTATTACCAATCCATTTTGATTTTATCAGAAATGAATAAAGGCCAGCAAATTCTTTGTACCGTTCAAATTCAAGAATAAAATAGCTCTGAATTTGTGTCTTAATATTTTCATTCGTTCTAAAAGATTTCAAAATTATTTGTTCGCCATCTGCATAAAGTATTGATTTCTTATAGTGATTTGGCATTTCGTCAATTTGGTTTACTATACAATTTCTAAAAAGTTTGTTAAACTGGATTACTCTTTTTCTTCAATGCCCAGTTTTTTATTATTTCTCTTTCTTTTACAAATTCTTCGGTAAGAATTTTATCAACACCTAACTTTCTTCCCAGCAACCATTCATTAGCTTTTTCGACTCCAAGTTGTTCGAACTCATCGAGTTCACCACGATTAGTGATTGTTGGAATAAGCAGTCCGTCTTTTTACTCTTCATCAAGCGGTGTCTGCCCGTCTGTATAATCGAGATCTAATCCCATAAATATTTTGGCAACTCCCGTTTAATTTTTTCCGCCCTTTCTTTTATTGCTTTTTTAAGTCTCTCCTCAGAGTTTTCCTGATCCTCAAGTTTCATTGTATGTGATGTTCTCATTACAATTTCTTCAGCAATTTTTTGTGCGCGATTTTCTAGCATCTTTTCAAGAGATCCATCTTTAGGAACAAAGCCATATACTAATTTTAAATTTAAGGCTTCCCCAATCTCTGACAGCTTCTTGAGAGTTATGTTTTTGCTTGCTTCTCTTTCTTCCAATTCTTTCACAGTTGGAGAAGATTTCTTCAGTATTTTGGCAAACTGAACAAGTGAAATATTTAAAGCTAAACGAATTGATTTAATCCATCCACTTGACGGAGTTATATCACTTTCAATTACAGCAAATTTTGATAATTTTTTATCAAGCTGTTCGAGCATTAATGAATTATTTAGATTTTTCATTAGGGTATATCCTTATTTATCTTGAGTAAAAATAAGGGTATTGCCTAATAAACACTAGCAAAATATTAGGTAATTCCCTAATTAATGCGGGCTAATAATTCGTCAAGGAAGTTGGCTACCTTGAATAGGGATTTCCATCTGATCCTATAAGAACTAACATTTTTTTCTCCCTAATTTAGATTCACACGTAAGAACACTCACATAAAAGGCAACAATTATTTAATCGGTTGACTCGATCTGACTATTTATATGTCAGGATATTTTTTTTTATTCTGTAAGATGAATTTATGCTAATTTTTTTATTGTATCAAAGCCCCAGGCTGTAAAATATTAGCCCAATTATTATTCCAATTGAAAAATTAAAAATTTTAAGTTTAATTGAATCTTTAAGTGAGTAAGACAACATAGGCAGCATACCGTGCCCATCCTGAACAATTGAACTTGTTAATAAAACAGAAAACGGAACAAGGCCTTGTGCAAAAAGAGTAACGAATATTAAATGCGGACCTGATTCAGGTATCAAACCAACCAAAGCCCCAACAATTAAAAACACAATTTTGTATTGAGACGTAAATTCTTCTAAATGCAAATATTGAAGGCCAAACTGAACAACCATCAATGCCCCAAACGTCCAAAGAGCAACTTTCCAAAGATGTTTTTTAATAATGTGCCCATAAACATGCTCTGTCAAATAATGCCTAAAACTATTCTCTCGCGGATGAGTAACCATTTCTTTACAATTTTTGCAGGTGGAGATTTTATATTTAGCTATGATAAAATCTATTGTCCATCCGCTAAATATTCCTATAATAAAAAGGATTGCAAAGAGAATAACAGCATCTTTTGGAAACATTGCAATCATCACAAAAGCTTCGTCCCCTGAAACAGCAATCATAGAACCGGCAAGCGCACCGAAACTAATTAACCCATGAATATAAAGCGAAACATTTGCAAATCCACCTATACACCCAGGAGTAGTTCCTATTAAAGAAGCATATATATATTGCCTGAAGCGTTTTGCATTTTTAAAGAACGATTCCAGCTTCTTCTTGGTTAATACATTTATTATATCAACCAGTATCATCATAATAGCAACAAGAAAGGATATTTTAATTGCTTCAGTAGCAAGTTCTAATATTGTTTCAATCATTAGTCAATATTAGTTTTTTCATAAATCTCCCGTTTCAGAATACAATATTTTTAATTTGCTTTTATCCATCATAATGTTTTTTAGATTCATTAAAATGCATCTTTGTTCTGCAATAGCGCATTTTTTATCATTAATCATATATTCAATTTTTAACTTCATTATGTTATGGCTGACACCGTCTATCCAGATTTTCCCTACGGGTTTATCGGATATCTTTAACTGATTTTTATAAATTATATTGGTTGAAATAACTACCGGATATAAATTTTCCTTAAGCAGACTTTCAATCGGGAATATTTGTTCAAATAGTTTGCAGCGTAAATCCTCAAGCCATTTAACATAGACAATATTGTTTACATGCCCCGCTATGTCTATTTCGTAAGTTTTAATATTAAAATTTATTGAAGCTTCTATTTTTTTATTATCAATATTCATTTGATTTTGTCCTCTAAGGTAAAAGAATTGCAGCAGCAATTACTGTAGTCCACAATCCTGTTCTATCACCTTCTGCAGATTGGGTGGTATTAAATGTTTTAACTATTTCTCCGGACATTTTAAATTCCTGTTCTCTTTCATTCCAATCTGTTTCAGCGTTAAAATTTACTCCTAGTGTTGTAGCCAGCATTTGAGCGGCTAAATCTTCTGCATAGTCTCCTGCAATTTTTTCTTTAACTCCGTAAGCATGATATTCAGATAAATAACCGTATTTTGTTTTATCAGAAGGGATCGCAACACCAATAGAAGATGCAATTAAGCGGTTAGGTTCATTTGTGGCATTTCTTGCCATTACTACAAATGTAATTTGGCCGGGCTTTAATTCCTTTATTCCTTCTTCTCTGCTTATACGTTTACAGCCTGGAGGAAATATGCTGCTCACGGTAACAAGATTGCAAATTTCAATTCCGGCATTTCTTAATGCTGACTCAAAAGAGCTGAGATAATCTTTATGCCTGCCAACTCCTTTTGTAAAAAATATTTTAGTCGGAATATACACCCCTACTCCCCTTAATATTATTTAAAATATGTTTTATAGAAGAATTTACAGTTGATGCTGAAGTTAATAGTTCTATGGCAATATGTGCTTCAGCTAATACTGAATAAGCTTTAACTCCAATTTCTTTGGTCAAAAGCAAATCAATTCTATTCCCAATTATTAATTTAGCTGCCTCAGGACCTGAGCCATCTATAATAATTGCCCCAGTATTTTCTATCGCTTCATACAAACTATTTTTTGTATCATAAATAATTATAAATGGGGCACGTCCAAACTCGTCGCTCACTAATGACTCTTTTGTATTACCCCTTGACATAACTGCGATTTTCATTTTGATCCCTAATTATTAATTATGATGATGGTCGTGTTCTTGTGTACAAGCATCGTATCCGTTCAGCTTGCCTTGTAGATAAAGCTTCAGTACTTTATCGTAAACAAGTCCTGGTGCCGTAATAACATTGATACCATATTCAAGAAAATTAGAGATTGCCTTCTGCCCCATTCCCCCTGCTATAATTGTATTCACATTAAACTGTTGAACATAAGCCGGCAGCTGACAGGCTCCACCCTGTTCACCACACAATGGATTAAAATATGATTCAGTTTTTATTATTTTTTTCTGTTCGTCGAATTCACATACATTGAATTTAGAACATTTCCCAAAATGTTCAGCCACTTTTTCCTGTGTACCAATTTCCTCAATTGCTACTGCTAAACGCTGATTCATATATACTCCATCATTTTTTAATTACAGGTTATTTAATTTCATTTAGATTTAAGTATTTAATATTTCTACCAATTTATCATTTCGCTGATTTTTCATCATTGCAGCCTTATTGTTCTCAGAAATTTGTAAATCCTTAAGAGTTTCTAAGATTTTGTCTGCTTCAATGTCAATTATTTCAGGATAATAAATCATTAGGCGTATAAATCCTTCCATATCAATTATTGAAACCACACGCATTTTATTGGCCGGATGGATCAAAGCTTGAATTGCTTCAATATCTCCCAAACAATCTGTAATGATTGGGAAAGGAATATTCATCTTTAACCTTTGTTTTATCCACCGGATGCATTTGGGTTCACAATTGGCTCCGTCAATTGAGAGGCCGATTAGTTGCGTATTTAGTTTTTTAAATTCTTCATTTTTGATTGCAAACGTATAAAATCCCTCAAAGCAAGTAAGATTAAAATCACCCGGATGGCATAAAAGTACAATCCACTTCTGTTGATAATCATCCGGTATAATTTTTACACCAAATGTTGTCTTCACCTCTATACTTTGTATCTTTTTATCAGAAAATGACAAACCGGTTTTTAATCCAGACGCTATCATTGGTCCCTCATACTATCTGGTAATAATATTTAATAACATATAGTAAACGCTTATACATATTAGCTCCGATATGGGGCTTTTATTAAGTTAAATCAAAAGCCTAAAGTTTTCGAATCAATTTCTTTAATTTATTATTAAAGTGTTTTATAAGTAAACCACCAGTCATATCCATCTTTAGAATTCATTCTTTTTTCAGCTTCAAAAACATCTTTAGGTGGTGGTAAAATGACTTTATCTTTTATCAATTCATTATTTGGCCAATTCTCAGGCATTGCAACTTTATTTTTATCAGAGATCTGCAAAGCCTTAAGTGCCCTTAATACTTCGTCAACTTGTCTGCCAATTTCCTGTGGATAGTATATCATCAAACGAATAAGTCCATTTGGGTCAATTATAAAAACTGCGCGCACAGTATTTGTGCCCTTACCGGGATGGATCATTCCGAGTTTTATTGCAACTCGCCCCATATCATCGGCAATTATGGGAAATGGAATTTGCATGTCCAATTTTTCCTTTATCCATTCAACCCACTTTATATGAGAAAATACCTGGTCTATTGAGAGGCCGAGCAATTCCGTGTTTAATTTTTTGAATTCTTCATTTCTCCTGGCAAATGCGTAAAATTCAGTTGTACATACAGGTGTAAAATCTCCGGGATGACTAAAAAGTACAACCCATTTACCTTTATAATCTCCAGGTATATTTTTTATCCCATGTGTTGTTTGTATCTCGATATCAGGCATTTTATCACCAATCAATGGTATCCCGCTTTTATATTCAGTTGCTTCCATTTGTTACCTCGCCTATTTTGTTTAAGTACTATTATTGATCACTAACCTTTCCCAGCTTCACCTTTTTATTAATATTTCATACTACTTTGATTATCATTGATTCTTATCAATTTATTTTCCGCATAATTTTTACAATAAAAGTGCTCCCTGAATAATGAACTTCTTTTATTACATTTTTATCGATCATATTCTCGACCATATGCCATTCTAAATTAGCTTTACCTATAAAATTTTCCACAGCATCTTTACGCATGGGATGGACTGCAAGAATACTCAGTAATTCTTTTTCGGCATCAGATGAATAGCTAAAATCTGTTCCCTCATTCGAGGTCAGGAGTTCAACATTATTTAATAAGGAGTTATAAATTTGATAAGCTATATTTATATTTTTTTCTGATGGCGGCTCAACAAATTTTTCAGCAGGCGGACGAGTAGGCACAAGAATATATGATTTATCTGGATTTATCCAGTTAATTATATCTGCTGTTCTTCTTATCGATGCTACACGATCATTGATTCCATTCACAAGCATTGTCTCGGTTACCAGCTTTCCTTTGTAAGAAGAAGTAAATTTTTTTATACCAGACATTGTCTTTTGAAAATTTAATTTTCCGTTTGGCCTGTTGATCTTATGCCATATTATTTCATCAACTGTGTCAATTTTTACAGAGACCCAATCCGCATTCATCAATTCTTTCCTAACATCTTCATTCCAGAGTAATGATGAATTGGTGATAACTGCAATTTTAATCCCAAGCGGTTTTAATAAGGCTATTGTTTTACCCAGATTTATATCAAGAGTCGGTTCGCCGTCCGGAACAAAAGTTAAGTAATTAATATGTTCGCCTTTCTTTCGTAATTGCTTTACCTTTTCAGAAACCTCCAAGAACATTTCTCTCGGTAAATAGTATTCTTTTCTTTTAACAGACATCGAATCCGTAATACCAACCTGGCAATAGACACAAGAATAACTGCAAACCTTCGGTGGAATATTATTTATCCCCAAACTTCTTCCTAATCTTCTCGATGGTATAGGACCAAATACAATTGACATTATTTCATCTCATTATGAATTTTACATATATTATTCAATGTAGTCCCAGCATACTAGAATAATTGCCCCTTCTTTTGAGGTGAAGGGACCATGGTTTTTATGTGCATGAATTAATCTATAAGCACCTGAAGAATAAACTACCCCGTCACTTTCATATTCACCTTCCAATACAATGTGTTGCTCATCGTAAATATGAGCGTGCGAATCCATTTGAAATCCAGCAGGTAGTTTCATCAACACAATTTTAGCGCTAACTTTAATCGGCAATGTTTTTATTTTAGTGCCTGGTGGATATCCTTCTGCGTGTTTCCAACCAAGTTCATCATAAATATTTTTTACAAACGTCATTTCACAACCTCATATATTGTTTACTTACTAATTTTATTTAGTTTATTCCTATTCAATCGTGCAAATGTATAATCCCATCAGATATTTCACTTAAATTAAGTTTCTTAATAATATCACAATCACATTTAAATCCGTAACTTTTAAGAAATTCAAAGATTGAATCAATTTGTTTATTCGTAAAATTTTCTTTCAGGTACCATTTTGTGTACTTGAAATCTTTCTCACATCTTTTTTCGCCGACAAAAATTTCATAGAGATACGCCTGCAATAAAGCTAACTGATGAATTGGTATAGGCAACTCAAGTTTTATCATTTTAGATTATCCTTTCCTATGTCATTGATTCAAATAATGAGACACACTTTAAGTTCATGAGAATAATTATCTTCATAATTTCATTCACAGTCATTATTGACCTGTAGCTTTTCTGATTCCTTAAAATCTTTCCGTGCTGCTCTAATATGTCCAAGTCGCATTTCAATACTAGCCCTATTAAAAAAGGCTACAGAATCCTCTGGATTTAATTTGATAGCCTTTGTAAAGAATTCAAGTGCTTCTTGGTACATTTTACTATCAGCTTTGCTTACTCCAATAATGTTATAAGCTAGATATTTGCTCCTGTTGATATGTACTTCCGGTGAGGAGGTATCTAAATAATTTACATTATTCATATGCTGTCCTCCTATTTAGATTTTAAATATCTCAATAATTTTTATTTCTAACATTTATTCTACATAAGATGATCAACTAAGTATCTCTGCAATAAAGCCAAACGATGAATCGGTATTGATAACTCGGTTTTAGTCATATGAGATTCTTACTCCTTTGTCTTTCAGAGTTGGTTTTATTAATTCACTCCATTTATTTGTTCCCCAGGTATTTAATTTTGAATGAATCAGGAAATATTTTTCAGGAATTGGATGAGTACCAACAACTACTTTTAAACCATATTTTGTTTCTATTAGATTTTTGAAATCAACTATATACGGACATGGCGGGTAGCCAACCACCATTCCGGTTGCAAGGTGAATTACTTCCGCACCGTTTTTCTTTAATTCTTCTGGCACATATTCAATGTTGCCACCGGGACATCCTCCACACGTTGTATAACCGACAAGTTCAACTTCCCGATCATTATAAATATCAAAAGCGCCGGCTCTTTCCTTTACAGCCCTGAAACATTTTCCCCCGGCGCAGCTTTTGTACCTGTCACAGATTATGATCCCAATTTTTACTTTATTTTCCATCAGAAAGCCTTATAAATTTTTTCAGTAATTTTTATTTCGTGAATCATTAATTTGTTTCCATTTTTCTTCCCCTAACTTTCATCGGATCTTCAGAATAGCCTAATGCAGTCCAGTCTAATCTTCCGTTTTTACCATGACAGGAATTGCACTTTAACGCCTTTTCTTTTGAAGCAACCATATGATTAACAGGCCAGTACATTTCTGTCTCTATAAATGAATAGCTTCCCGAATAAGGTATATTGACTTCTTTCATTCCAAGTTGTGAAGCCAGATTCCAGTCATAAGTTTTCCAGTAACCACCTTCACCGAAGAGTTTGGGTATAACCAAATAATTGTATTTTGAATCATAAATTTGTTTACCACGCATTAATTTAAAGGGTGCTATTTTCGCTTTCGGATCGTTAATATTGCCGTTAAGCGTATTAAGTTCGACGACTCTTAATGGGTCTACCTTATCACCAAATGAATGGTACTTTGCACTTCCGTTGTACCACCTGTATGTCGGGGTGACGTTTTTTGCCCATCTGAATTCACCTTTCATTTTATTGTAAGTTTCTTCACCAAACTCATCTTTTGGTGCAGACCTATCTTCACCGGCTTTTGACCAATCCCACCAGACCTTAGTTGGCTCGTCAATTGCAAATTCCGGTACATGACAGGTTTCGCATGCAACAGAACTTATATGCTTGTTTAGAGTTTTATTTTTGTGAATTTCATTTTTATGACAGTCGGTACAATAAATATGATTTACATTTGCAGCCATTGAGCCGTGACTTGCCCCCATAATTTTATGCTTCTCCGTCTTATGGCATTCAATACATTGATAGCCCAATTTCCCCATATGTATATCAATTGAGGCAGTTGGATTAAAAAGGCTTCCGTCCAGGTCGCCATGTTTTACACCGGTTCCTCCGCCTCCATTAAAATGACAAATACCACAATTTGCCCTGGTGGGTTTTCCAACACTTTGTGCCGAAGCTAATAGATCAACATTCTTATCGGGCATTCCTGCAGCGGTCGGAGTTTTGGTGTATTTACCAGTCTGATCATGACAAACCAGGCAATCAACATTTTCTTCCTTGCTAAAGTCAAATGTTGCATCTTTCCAGCCGTATCCCACATGACAACTTGTACACCTTGGGTTGTTTGATGGTACAGCGATACAAAAATTATTTATAAAATTAATTTTACCTTTTTGTTCTGTTTTCCCATCAGAACTTAAATATTTTTCATCAAGCCATGTCCAGTGGCTAGTTTGCATTACCTCTTTTGCTGCTGTTTCATGACAAACCAAACATGCTTTCGTTACTTCTTGTGGTGTTGTAAAAGGACCCTGGATCAAATCTTTATGAGATTGGCCAAGCAATGTTATGCTACAAAAGAAAAAAGTAAATAATGTATTTCTTAGCATATAAATACCTATTAGTTTTTGGCTGTTGTTGATAATTCTTCTTGATAATGTTCTTCAATCAAGTTCACAATTAATTTAAACAAGTTTGTTGTTTCACAGTTTGGTTTTTCGATAACAATTGGTTTGCCACCATCACCAAGTATGCGCACATCAATATCAATCGGGATTGAACCGAGAAACGGAACACCGCAAGTATCAGCTAGCTTTTTTCCGCCCCCTTCACCGAAAATATTAATTATGGCACTGCAGTGAGGGCATATAAATCCCGACATATTTTCAACAATACCGATAAAAGGAATGTCTAATTTTTTTGCCATATTAATAGTGCGTTCTGCATCTAAAACAGAAACTTCTTGAGGAGTGGTCACCACTACGGCATAATCAGGTTTCATTTCCTGTGCTATGGTTAAAATTTCATCACCTGTTCCGGGAGGTAAATCGGCAACCAAATAATCAAGCTCGCCCCAATCAACATCGGCTAAAAACTGATTAATGACTTTTGATCTCATGGGTCCGCGCCAAATTAGTGGTTGACCGTTTTTTAGAGAACTTGCCATCGATATCATTTTAGCGCCGTATTTTTCAAATGGAATAATCTTTTCGTTAAGAAAAATTAAATCGTCATTTACATTTAACATTTTGGGAACGTTAGGTCCGGTAATGTCAGCATCAAGAATTCCGGTAGAAAAACCTCCTAATTGCAATGCATAAGCAAGATTAATACTTACTGTAGTTTTTCCTACTCCGCCTTTGCCGCTAAATACAGCAATACGGTGTTTAATTTTTGACACAGTTTCGGAAATTCTTTTCTCTTCTTCTTCAAAAGATTTCTGTTTTTCTTGTTGATTCATAATTACTCTGTAAAAATATTTTTATTAATTATTTAAGTTTAATCACTTCAGTCCAAAATTGATTATTCACCCCAACGATGTCTATGCCTAACTTCGTGCTCATGCATTCCATGATTCATACTATTTTTTACGGTCGGCTCAAGCAATTCTTTCAGCCCGTCTCTGTCTAATGCTGAAATAGCTTCAGCAGCTTTCATCTTACGGGCTAAATAAATTATACTTCCGTTGGATTTCATAATTTCAAAAGCATGCGGACCAACATTGCCGACAATAAATATTTTAGCACCTTTATCAAAAAAATTATTGAGAATTCCGTGATCGTGTTTATCTTTATCTTCATTTTTTATTGCTTCTAACATTTTGGTTTCAGTATTAAAAAGGATGTAGTATTTAGAGTGCCCAAATCGTTTTGCAGTCTGGCTCTCTAAATTGTTTCCGTCTGTCCCTATACAAATAACCATAATTTACTCCTTGTTATTGAAATCGTTACAAATAAAATCTATTCTTACCCATTTATTGTTCTCAATAATTATTTTATTTATTTAACATCCTTATAATTGCATCTATACATTTATCAGTATGTTTTCATTTTTTCTCTTTTCAATTTTTAGATACAATAACCCACTCCCAAGAGGATAGCCGCATATTTCAGCAATAACTTCACATTTAACTTTAAATAAAAAATGAATTGGACGTTCAGCATTCATAAGTGTTTCAAAATTCCCCTGTCCTTTTGCTATTACCATATCGGCGCTTTCGTAATAACTTAAAAATTCAGTCGTACATTCGGCTAAGTCAGTTCCGGAAATTTTGCTCCCGCTTCCTATTACTTTACAAAGTTTATCAATCCCTAAATTATGTGCATCTTCAAGAGTTATATCATTTAATATTTCATTCGATCTAACAGCAAAAGTGACTTCCTTTGATCGCAGTTGACTTATTAAGAACTTATCAAAAAGAGCTTCTTCATAGTTATCTGCAATAAATAAAATACGTTTTGCATTATTTAATTCTTCTTTGAATATGCCAATAGAATCAAGATTTATTTGTGATGATGTAATTGTGTTAATTTCTTTCTCGAGGTCATAATTAGGATTAGCTCCAAGATCGATTGCATTGCCAATAATAGAAATTCTAACAGCCATTTCTAATTTATCTTCAGCACTTTCAATCATAGTTTCAAGATATTTCAAATACCTCTCTGCATTCAGCCTGTTTTTTTCTTTTATTATTTTGAAAGAACTATTGCCGTTAAGATGGTTAGCTAATATTGCTTTAAGTTTTATTGAGAAGTGCGGTGCAGACTGTATTTCTTTATTCCCTGCTAATGAAGAAATTGTATCGTAGATAATCTGGCTTTGTATATTTTTATCTTCAACACCAAGAAGACGACTGAGAGTATAGGATTGCTTTACTATGCACGGAATACAACCTGGAGAGATCAACATTTTTTTTACCTTTAGTTTAACATTTAATTTTTTGGATTTAGTGGCATCCCATTTAATATTATCAAAGCCGTTAATATTGTGCGCATTCTATTCTACTATCCAATTATAATGCCTGCAAAAAAGCTTGCTTTTGACTGTTTTTAGCATTATTACATATTAGATTATTGCATTTCGGCAAGTTATTATCGCATCCATTGCTTTATTGCAATAATCTTGCAATATTTATTACATAGATAAGAAATATAATGGGGTAGAATGAAAAATCTCCAAAGCATAATTGATCAGCAAAAAGAAGTAGCAGCAATTCCGGATGGAATTGTGGTGATAGGAATAGACCGAAACATTATTGTTTTTAATGAGGCTGCTTCGCGTATTACTGGATTTTCGGAAGATGAAATAGTCGGGGAAAAAAGTACTTTACTATTTAGCGAAACAAGTGATGAATTAAAATATATTGGTGAGACAATTTCAGAAAAACGGGTTTACTCTAACCTGCCATTCAAGATTAATGAAAAAAACGGAAATCTTATTAATGTCCTGGCATCAATTACACCTATTTTGAAGAATAATGTTGTACTCAGTGTAGTTTTAGTTTTTCGGAATACAAGAGAAATGCTTTCAATGGCTGAAGAGCTTAATCATAAAACTTCTGAGTTGTTAGATCAAAAAAACAAGCTGGACGCTATATTCAACAGTAACATTGAAGGCACATTCACAATTGATAATGAATGGACGGTAACATCTTTCAATACATCTGCCGAAAAAATAACCGGCTATAAAAAGTCAGAGGCGTTAGGGAAAAAATGCTGGAGTATCTTCAGTTCATCTCTTTGCCGCAATGGCTGCCACATGGAACAGACTATGCATAAAGGGAAGGCTATGATTGGTAATGAGTTGGAGATATTTCATAAAAATGGGAAAACAATACCTATCCGTGTTAACTCAGGCATCCTTCTTAATAACAAAAACGAAAACGTCGGTGCTGTTGAAACATTTATTGATATATCTGAAATCAAAAATTTATCAGCACATCTTAGTGAGTTTTTTAAGTATGAAAATATAGTTGGTAGAAATAAGGAAATAAAACAAATCATTTCAGTGCTGGAAAGTGTATCACAAACCGACACTTCCGTCCTAATAACCGGTGAGAGCGGAACCGGCAAAGAATTGGCTGCGCGTGCAATTCACCTTAATAGCGTAAGAAAGACAGGACCGTTCATTGCTGTTAATTGCAGTGCATTTGCTGAAACTCTCATAGAAAGTGAATTATTTGGTCACGAAAAAGGGGCATTTACAGGAGCAGTTAAAACCAAGATCGGAAGATTTGAACTTGCGCAGGGAGGAACCTTATTTCTCGATGAGATTGGTGATCTTTCAACCAATTTACAAACAAAACTCCTGAGAGTTTTAGAAACACGAGAATTCGAAAGAGTCGGGGGGAACAGATCAATAAAAATGGATACCAGAATAATTGCTGCAACGAACAAGGATCTTAATAACGAAATTGCTGCCGGAATATTTAGAGAAGATTTATTTTACAGGATTAATGTAATAAATATTCACTTACCACCTTTAAGAGAAAGGATGGATGATTTCCCATTGCTCATTAATCATTTCATCCAAAAATTTAATGAAAAGTTTAAAAAGAATATAAAACAATTTTCATCAGCTGCTTACGATATTCTTATGGATTGCAACTGGTCCGGAAATATAAGAGAACTCGAAAATGTAATTGAACATTGTTTTGTTCTGTGTACCGGTGAAATAATTCAGGTAGAATGCCTTCCAAAAAGATTGAGAGAACCGGATAGGAAAAAGACTGAATCGAATAACACCAATGTAAAAAGGGACTTCAAAAATGCAGAGAAAGAATATATAATTTCCATTTTAGAAAAGAATAACTGGAGCCGAAAAAAAAGCTCTAAAGAATTAGAAATTGATCCTTCAACCCTATGGAGAAAAATGAAGAAGTTTAAGATCATTTAAAGCAATAAAGGCACCATTCTTAGGTGCCTTTATCTATAATCTATGCTGGACTTCTTACTTTAGTAAGTTCATTTTAATAGCTTTGCTAAATCTATTAGTTAATATTCTAGCAATATAAATACCACTAGCAACCTGATTTCCAAATTCATTTTTGCCATTCCATTTGATAGAATAAGTACCAGCTCCATATTCTTCGTGATTAATCAAATTTTTAACCAAAGTTCCCTGAATATCATAAATGGCAACCTGTACTTTATCCTGATTTGGCAGAGAGAACTTTATAGTAGTGGATGGATTAAATGGGTTTGGATAGTTCTGCATTATATTATACTGCTGAGGAACTTTTGATATTTCATTTGCAGTACCAGTGGCACTATGGGGACTAGAATGGCATGGTGTACATTTCATTTCTGTCATTACTGCATATTTTTGAGCAGTAGAGTGACATATCAAACAACCAACAATTTCTAAATCTCTTGAATATGTAGGTGTAAAAGTTCCTGCAAACTTTGCATTTAATATTTCAACTGTTTTTGCTGCGACATCTCCAGCTATTCTTGCGCATCTTTCCTTTCTTTCCGTTGACCCAACTGTCTTATCTGCAACGACACACCAATCTGTAACAGAAACGTGACAAAGTACACTACCGGCAATATTCTGAGGAAGAGAGCCGTCATATTTATGGGCAAGATATTTATTTTGTGCAGCAAAATTGTTGGCAGTATTGGAAGGCAATAGTTCAGTTGAATACCAACCCCAAAGCTCCTTAACAAGCTCACCGTAAGATTTTGCATCGGTAACGAGACTAATTAAAGCAGCACCTCCATTAAGAGTACCACATAATGAGCCCCAGCCGGCACCCCCGCCACCTCCGAATAACATTATTTCCATTGGAAGACTATTATAGGGATCGCCAACTTTTGCTTTTAATAATTCTAAGATACCGCCAAATACACCTGCACAACATGCTTTTCCATTGTAATAAAGATAATGTGCTTTTATTCTGGCTTCATCAGGATCTAAAGTTACATAAGGCCACGGCCAAGCAGTATCATTAGTACCACCTTTAGCAGTAGCTGTCGTAATAAGGCTTGATAATGCGCCCACTGCAGTTAACCCAACTGCAGCTTTTGATGAATTTACCAGAAAATCCTTTCTTGTAATATTGTTTTTCATTTAACCACCCCTTTTAAGTAAAGATTGTTTCGGAATAATCCTTAATTATAATTATTTATTTTGTTTTTCAGGATTTTAATTATGTTCCTTATTTTTTTGTTTGAAGCGTCAATTCCCCCTGCAGCTTTAAAATAATCCAAAGACTGCTTGATGTTGCAATACAAGAAGAGGATACCAAGTATATATGATTTGGTGAACTCGTCCTCATATTTTACAAAGTCGCATTTTATTCTTTCTATTAACTCAAAGCACGGACAATCATCTGAGTTTAGATCTGTTTTTATAATAGTATCTATATCAGTTTTTATTATTTCCAGGAATAAATCTAGAGCTTCTGAGGGCTTATTAATTTGAGTATAGCAAATGATAAGTTTTTTAATAATTAATTTATTATTGTCTACCGGAAAGATGGACTCCTCCATTTCCTTAGCTGCAAGGTTGTATTTTCTTGTAAGGAAATATTGATTTGCAAGCATTTCACTCATGTTAGGTGTATAGACAAGCGAAATGCCAAAAATTTTGTGGCAAATTATGCAATAA
Source organism: uncultured Bacteroidota bacterium (assembly GCA_963783855.1). Lineage (GTDB taxonomy): Bacteria > Bacteroidota > Ignavibacteria > Ignavibacteriales > Ignavibacteriaceae > JAKAGZ01. Next base: position 82,172 of record CAWAPE010000003.1, on the reverse strand, counting down.
TGATAGGATTTTATGGAAGTGTTGCAAACATTGAAACTCAATGCAACACATTGTTGCATGAATTATTGACTATTCGAGACCGAAATTCTTAATATGTCTCCATAATGTAGTCCGATTAATGCCCATTTCGCGTGCAACCTGAGTTTTATTCCAATTATATTTATTGAGCAATGCTAGAATTTCATTAGTTTTAAGCGAATCATCTAATTTTGTTTCTGCATCTTTTTCTATTTGCTGGCAGTTATAATTTTCTCTGATAGCAGGAGGCAATTTGCATATGCTAATGGATTGATGCGGATTAGTTCTGATAAATGCAAATTCAATTGCATTTTCCAGTTCTCTTACATTACCGGGCCAGTCATATTTTATCAGACAATCCAGCGCGTTCTGTTCAATTTCCTCAATTCCCTTTTTATAGGCAATCGTAAATTTATTGAGAAAATGTTTTGCAAGAAATAAAATATCAGTTTTCCTTTCCCGAAGTGGCGGAATTGTAATCGGTATAACATTGAGTCTAAAGAATAAATCTTCTCTGAATTTCCCTTCCTTAATAGCTTTTTCAATATTAAGATTAGTAGCCGCGATAACCCTTACGTCAACCCTCCTCGTGATTGATTCCCCTACTTTTTCGAATGTTCCATTTTGGATTACGCGTAATAATTGAAGTTGCATTTGCGCAGGCATCTCGGCAATTTCATCAAGGAATATTGTACCATTGTCAGCGAGCTCAAATCTGCCAGTTCTATCTTTTACGGCATCAGTAAATGCACCTTTTATATGGCCAAATAGTTCACTGGCTAATAACGCAGGTGGAAGCACAGCACAATTTACTTTTACAAAGGGTTTGTCCTTTCTCCTGCTTGTTGCTTGTATTGCATCGGCAATAAGTTCTTTACCGGTACCTGTTTCACCAGCAATTAGAACACTTGCATCACAATCGGCAATTTCAACTGTTAGATTAAATATATCTGTCATAGATTTGCTTAATCCAACAATACCACAGAACTGATGATTCTTTTTTAGATATTCTTCAGTTTTTATCGAAGGTATCGCTTCTCTGAAAGAGACAACACCGCCTACAGGTTGAGAATTTTCATTATTAATAATTGAAGTGTTTAATCTGACCGATTTTAAGACACCATTAAATTTAAAATGAGTTTCAAGATCATAGAGGGGTTTCTTGAGCTCAAGTACGTTTACAATAGGACACTGGCTGTTACAGAATTTTGAGTGGAAAATATCTTTACAATATTTACCTAGTACCTGTTCACAATTTAGGCCTGTTATCTTTTCTGCATAGGAATTAAAAAATCTTATTTTAAATTCCTTGTCGACGGAAAATATTCCTTCAGGAAGAGAATTGAGAATTTCATTAGACTGGCAATGTTCCGGACTCATTAGAATTCCCCCTGCAATCAATTACTGATAATTCTAAAATGACCCTAGCTTAAAATAAACAATATTACTTTGACCTTCCAGCGATTTGACTGCGAAATTATATGAAATGACAGCCAAAAGAATAAGATTACATAAGACTCTCCAAATAATTTATATATTGAATCATAATTCTTTTATACAGCTTACTTTTGTGCTATGCTCTTTTTCAAATTCTTCCCCTTAATAAGTGCAGGTGCTTAAATTGGAGGGTCCACAATGTCCCCCAAATACTGATGATGTTATCCCTATTCAGAACTCCATCGCTTCAAGATTTTATAAAGCTCCCAAAATATCCGAATAGTACCTTATCTAATTTTACAAGAAATATTTTACTAAGAAAAGATTGGTGAGAATTATGCTTAAGATTTGGTGTATAATTACATAGGATTGAATTGTGGATAGTGACAGTCCACGAGATATAATAGCAATAAATAAGATGGTCATTTTGGGGGGGGGGGTCAAAACCTTATCTAAAGCTTTGATAATATACTAAGAACAAAGGCAGCAACTCCTTTCTGACTCTCCGCATATAAAAATAGCCGAAATTGATCTGTTCAGATCAGTTTCGGCTTTCCTTGACTATATCATAATCTAACCATGAGACAATAGAAACAGATTTTAACGTGCTCATTAATTAATGTTACCAGCTATGAAGGTTGATCCAACTACTCTATTCTTCTAATAACCTCTTAAACTTTTCTTTAATAATTTTACCTTCTTTTTCAATTTCCTTTTCTTTATTAAAAAGCCTTACCAGTCTCAATCTCGTTTGGTTTGATTTATTACCGGCAAAGGTTTCTACAATCTTTTTATCTGGTGACTTTATTACTTCCTTAGCTTTATTAACCATTAGTTTCCGCATTTTTTCTTTTTCGCTTCCTAACACAGTATTGTGCTGATAAAAACCAAGAAATTTTTGAAAACTTGCTCTGATATTCTGAGCGTACAGCTTGGGGTTTTTAATATTTTTTTTCATCATCATCTCACATTAAGATATTAAACTTTTTTTAATTAAATAATAAAATTAATAATCAATTTCAAATGGAAAGTATTTAATTGAGCCAAATTTAGTTAAAAACAATAGATCTCCGTCTCACCACAACTATTTATTGAAACCTCTGGTATGGGGAATTAAGTGATACTCGGGCTTTTTAGTGTAATAATAATCAAAGATATAATTACAATTTCTGTTCAAGTATTTCAGTGTAATTTTGAATCCTGTTTATATACCTGACCGGCTCGGTGCCTCGTGCATAACCATATTCCAAAGTTTTATAATATTTTTTATTACTTAACAGCGGTAGTGTTTTCTTTAACCCTTTCCAGGTTGTGTAATCATACCCCAGCCTTTTAGCAAGACGGAGTGCATCCTTCATATGTCCCATTCCAACATTATAAGCAGCCAGGGAATAGAATATTTTATCATCTTCATTAAAATCATCGGGTACAATTTTTTCCAGCCGCTTCAAATATTTTGCCCCGCCTAAAATACTTGCTGCGGGATTAAGTCGATCAGGAACTCCAAGTGACCTGGCTGTATTTTGGGTTAGCATCATTATTCCCCTAACACCAGTCGGGCTTTCAGCTTCCGGGTTCCAGTGCGATTCCTGGTACGCCTGGGCGGCCAGCAATTTCCAGGGGATATCATTTCTATTTCCCGCTCTCTTAAAAAGTTTTTTATACCGGGGAAGCCTTGTATTAATTCTTTTATGAAAAGCCCTGATGTCTACGTAATCAAAAATGTTTATATGCCCATAATATCTGTCTCTTAAAACAGCCATTTCTTTTTCTCTTACAAATTTCTCCAGCCACAGATTTATATATTTTTGTAAATCCTTATTCTTTTTATTTATCACAAATCCTAAGGGCTGTTCCTCACTAATTGGAATTGCGGCTTCAAGCCCGGGAAAATATCTTTGATTGATAGCAAATAAGTTGTTATCGGCAATTGTACACTCAACCTCACCTTTAGATACTTTTTCCAGAATTTGTTCTGTTGAAAGTTCATCCGTTGTTTTCCAGGTTAGTTTAGGATATTCCTCTTTTAGTTCATTTAGCCTCTGGTCATAGCTGCTGCTGTTACTCACTAAAATATTAAAGTTAACAAGATCTGATAATGAATCAGGGAATCTATTTCCTCTTTTATAAATAACCTGCTGCTGTACTGTCTGGTATGGTTCACTGAAATCATATTTATCTTCTCTTTCATCTGTAATAGTAATTGCTGCAGAGGCTAAATCACCTTCTCCATTATTTATTGCGTCTAATACTTCATTTACGTTATAATACACTTTAAGTTCAAGTTGCATACCCAGGGAATCTGCAAGTGCTTTTACAAGGTCATACTCAAAACCTGTTGGCCCATCTACACCTTCATAATAAACTGATGGTGAATTCCTTATTAAAACTGTAAGTTTTTTCTTGTTATTAATTTGCTTTTTAAGCTCCTTCATACCGGGTTTGGATGAAGGGAAAAATAGTAGATATAATATCACTATAGAGAATACGCCGCCAATTATATAAAGAATTTTCTTATAGTCCATTTTATTATTTGTATTCATTTTTATTCATATTAAAAGCCACCTTGTATTTTTTCAACAAGTTTAGCTCGTAAGTAATAAAAGGTGGAAAACTCCCGATGTTTTTAGTATAAGGAGTTATTTAAATTAAATCAAATGTGATTGGTATTAACAAGGTATTTCACTGCTAAATGTTTAAATAATGGGACAAAAATGCTTGCAGTCACTCGTGGCAAGGTTTTTATTTACCTATCGCAAGAACATCATACAAAATATGCGTAATACCCTTTAAATAAGTACTTAATCACTTTTTTCTCAAATAAACACCCTAAATGGATAGTTATTTTTAGATCGGTTTTCACTTATATTTTATAATAAATCTTAATAAACACCAGATTTTAATATGAATTTTCACTTACCATAACTCATTACATATAAATGGACTATGGAGAACAGATACTGCATTTGCACCTGATTTTTATTCCCCTGTTGGTATCGATTCCCAAAATTTACAGTTAACCAAGGAGCTTTGAAATGAAGATTAAGAATCAAACCAGGATTGTCTTTCTTTTATTCTTTTTAACTGGGCTGCTTTTACCTGAAGGTAAGGCTCAGGAAATTTCCGATCTAATAAAGACAATAAACCTGACATCAGGTAATACCGATTCTGTTTTAATATCAGATGTGTTTTACTCACATAAATATGATAATCTGAAATTCACAAGTAGTAATTCAATAGAAGTAAAATACAATTATGATAATACCAAATTGTTAATTACACCGGATAAAAACTTTGAAGGAATGAGTTTGATTGGGTTAGTATTTAATGATAAGGATTATCAATTACCCGTTAGGGTAAACAAGGATCAGATACTAAAATTTACGTTTAAATCAGAGAGAAATTATAAAAAAGTTTTTCTCTTTGGAAGTTTTAATAGCTGGAACCGTTCAGAACTGGAGATGAAAGATGAAAATGGAGTTTATAGTATTTCCATTCCCCTGGAACCCGGCAGGTATCAATACAAGTTTTTTGCTGATGGAAATGAACTAATTGATCCAACAAATCCTGATAAAATTCCAAACGGGATGGGTGATTACAATTCTGTTCTTACAGTAGAGGCAAAACATAAGACTACTCCATTTCTTTTTATTAAGGGAAATAAACTTTTAAAAGATGAAAGTATTTTCTCATTTATTTATGAGAATAAAGGGAGAGAAGGAAATATTTCCAGGGCAAACATAATTCCCCTGCTAAATAATAATTTAATCCCTTCAGAATACATCACGATATCAAATAACAAAATTGATATCTCCTTGCCGGTATCGAAGCTTAAAGGTAAGTGTACCCTAAGGTTAGCCGTTACACAAAACGGACAATCAACAAATGTACAGACAATTATTTTATTTAACGGGAAGCCAGCTGGTAGTGATAAGAAACATTTCACCTGGCACGACGCAATTATTTATTCAACATTAATCGATCGATTTAGCGATGGCGATAAAACTTTAAATAAACCAATTAAGCAGGATTCATTATTTGACAAAGCAAATTACATGGGAGGAGACTTCCAAGGCCTTATAAATAAATTCAATGCCGGTTATTTTGATTCACTCGGTATAAATACTTTATGGATCTCACCGGTTTACGATAACACAAATCACGCGTTCAGAGAATTTCCAAAACCCCACAGATGGTTTTCAGGCTACCACGGCTACTGGCCAGTTAAGCCACGTTCTGTTGAAGAGGAATTCGGATCGATGGCTAAATTAAAGGAACTGATAAATACTGCCCATAAACATAATGTAAAAGTACTCCTTGATATTGTAGCTCATCACGTACACCAGGAACATCCTTATTTTAAGGAACATCGTGATTGGTTCGGTCATCTTAAATTACCCGATGGCCGGCTGAATTTAAGAATATGGGATGAACACCGATTAACAACCTGGTTCGAGCCATTTATGCCAACATTCGATTTCATAGATTCAAAAGATGCAGTGAACGCTGTAACTGATGATTCAATCTGGTGGCTGGAAACAACTGGAGCTGATGGCTTCAGACAAGATGCAGTAAAACACATACCAAATAATTTCTGGCGGGCACTTAACAGAAAATTGAAGAAAGAAGTTGAAATACCACAGAAAAAAGAAGTATTTCAAATGGGCGAAACATTTGGTAGTTATGATCTTGTTAAGTCATATGTAAATAATGGGCAGTTGCCAGCACAATTTAATTTTAATTTATACGATGTAGCAATCCCTACTTTTTTAGATAGCACCGCTTCATTCTCACGCTTAGACAAAGAATTAAAAAAAGGCCTGGAAATTTTTGGCTATAATAACTTAATGGGAAATATTATGGACAGTCAGGATAAGGATAGATTTTTGGCTTATGCTGACAATGACCTGAAAATTAACGATCCCAATTCAATTGAAATTGGATGGAATAATCCACCTAAAGTTGATCACAGCAGCAGCTATAAAAAAGAAAAATTGTACCTGGCATATCTTTTATCAATTCCTGGAATTCCGACAATATATTACGGTGATGAAATTGGAATGACCGGTGCGGCTGATCCTGATAACAGAAGAATGATGAGATTCGGAAATCAATTAGATAATGCTGAAAAAGAAAATCTTTATGATATTAGAAAATTAATCCAGATTAGAAGAGCACATCCCGCACTTCGCTACGGTGATTATTATTCTATAGAGGCAGATAAAAATATTTTTGTTTTTGTACGTTCAGATATGAATGAACGCGTTATGGTTATACTAAATAAAAACCTTAATAACCAAACAGTAAATCTAACTTTACCAGTTTATTATGGGACAAAAAATATTACTGATCTGATATCAGGTGATAAAATTTCTGTCACAGATAATATGGCAAGTATTCTTGTAAATGGACTAGGATACAGATTTCTTAAATTGGGGGAATAAGAATTATGAAAAAAATATTTTCAATAATTGTAATCTTACTCTTATCATTCGGCTTTACAGGCAGTCATAAAAGTAGGAAAATACCAAGAGTACCGGAATGGACAAAGACTGCAGTCTGGTATCAGATATTCCCTGAAAGATTTGCGAATGGTGATAAAAGCAATGACCCAACACCACACGATATGGAGGGTGCATGGCCGTATCGTACCCCTAATGGATGGGAAATTTCACCCTGGACATCTGACTGGTTTAAACTCCAGTCCTGGGAAGCAGCTAACGGGCATGACTTTTACTGGAATTCAGGTGTAAGAAGATACGGCGGCGACCTACAGGGAGTAATTGATCATCTGGATTATCTTAAAAAACTCGGTATCACAGCTATATATTTTAACCCGCTCTTTGAATCACCATCTCATCATAAATATGATACGGGTATGTATCATCATATTGATAATAACTTTGGGCCAAATCCTAAGCTAGATGAAAAAATTTGGGCATCAGAAAATCCGGGCGATCCTGAAACCTGGAAATGGACTTCAGCAGACCGTTTGTTTTTAGAGCTCATAAATAAATGTCATAAAATGGGGATGAAAGTAATTATTGACGGTGTATTTAATCATGTCGGTACAACATTCTGGGCGTTCAAAGATGTTGTTAAAAATCAACAAAAATCAAAGTATAAAAACTGGTTTAAGATAAAATCCTGGGATAATCCAGAAACACCGCAAAATGAATTTGAATATGAAGGTTGGAATGGTGTTAAAGATTTACCTGAGATAAAAAAAGATCCTAAGTATGGACTCGAAAAAGATTTTGGTGAGCATATTCATTCAATAATAAAAAAATGGATGGACCCTAATAAAGACGGAGATCCCTCCGATGGAATTGACGGATGGCGTCTTGATGTGGCAGAGAAAGTAAATCTAAATTTCTGGCGAATGTTTAGAACATGGGTTAAGCAAGAAAATCCTAATGCTTATATAACAGGCGAAATTTGGTGGGACAACTGGTCGATTAACGAAATGTTTAACGCATCTCCCTGGCTCCAGGGAGATTCATTCGATGGAGTTATGAATTACAAATTTGCAAGGGCCGTTAAAAAATTTATTGCAGATCAAAAAGAACAAATAACACCTTCTGCATTTGCAGATAGCATTAAAGTTCTGCAGAGAGATTATCCAAAAGAAAATTTCTATGCGCTGCAAAATTTAATGGATAGTCACGATGTAGACAGGCTTTCATCTCAAATGGTTAATCCCGACCGATGGTATGACCATAATGCAAGCGCTAAAGACAATAAATATTATGATGAAAGAAAACCCAATAAGCTTGAGATTGAAAGACAAAAACTAGCTGTTGCAATCCAGATGACAATGCCGGGAGCGCCAATGGTTTATTATGGAGATGAAGCAGGTATGTGGGGTGGTGATGATCCTGATTGCAGAAAGCCAATGGTATGGCCAGGTGAGAAATATGAAACCGAATCAGTTGATCCATTAGGTAGAAAACGACCTGCCGATTCAGTTTATTTTGATAATGATTTATTTAACTGGTATAAAAAATTAATCTATATAAGAGAAAATAATAAGGCACTTGCACTCGGCGATCTTAATTTCTTTTTAACTGATAACACAAATAAATTTTTAGGTTACAGCAGAACATTGAATGGCAATACCTATTTAATAATTGTTAATAATAACCCGGAAATTTCGGAATTAACACTTAATATGAAAAAGTTTGATAAACACCTGGGAATAATTAAAGATCTGCTTACGGGAAATGAAATCTCACAAATTAATAATAACTACAAGCTCGTACTTCCAGCTTACGGAGTAGCAATACTAAAGTAACATTTCAGTTAAGGATCACAAATAGTTGTGATCCTTAACTATCACATCAGAAAATTGAATAAATAAAAGGTGCCAGAGCTGAGCCTTGTGTCAGGATGATGAGTCCGCCAAGTAACAAAAGAAGGACTAAAATCGGAGCCAGCCACCACTTTTTCCTTACCCTCAGAAATTGCCACAACTCGGATAAAATTGAAAGTTTACTCATTTATCTCCCTTTAATTTAAAATTGTCTTTCATATTCAACAGGATTGATTTCTTTTTTTTCTCTTATTTCCCAATAACTTTCTTTTGTCTTATCAATATCCAGATCAAGAAATTTTTTCCGAAATATTCTGGCAACAAAAGATAATGGAGTCAAGACTATAAAGAAAAGAATTATGAGAATCACCCTGGTCATCACCCAACCCATTAAAATTGCTAATGTCATCCAGACTTTATTAAGGGGTCTTAATATAAGTGGGAATAATAAACCCGAGACAATAAGAAACAGACCAATTATTGTAAATATCGGATAACTTCCCTTCTGCTTCCAGAATAAAAAGGCAGCTATTGCAATTAATACAAGGCCAACAGTCAAACCGAATTTTCTCAGGTCCCTTTTAGATCCTTTTATATTTTTTATTTCGTCTATTATCATTTTATGTTTTTTATTAAAAGCACTTAGAGTCTAAGAGTACTCTAATCAAGTTGAAACTCTTCACGCCAGTCTTTATCCTCTTTTAATTCTTCCTGTTCTTTTTTATCCAATAAATAATTACCTATCATTAAGTAATCCATCTGCGTTCTCATAAAACACTTATATGCGTCTTCGGGGGTACAAACAATTGGCTCTCCTCTCACATTAAAGGAAGTATTTATTATTACACCACAGCCATAATCTTCATCAAATTTCTTAATTAGATCGTAATAAAGTTTATTTGTTCTCTCGTTTACCGATTGAATTCTGGCTGAATAATCAATATGAGTAACAGCCGGGATATCAGACCTGATAATATTTAGTTTCTGTATCCCGAATAATTTCTTTTCCTCTTCACTCATCTGCTTTTGTTTTTCCATCTTTAAATTGGCTACCAAAAGCATATAAGGGCTTTCCACATCGATATCAAAATATTCTGAGATCTTGTCTGCGAGAACAGATGGTGCAAAAGGACGAAAGCTTTCTCTGAATTTGATTTTCAAATTCATTTGGGCCTGCATTTTAGGGGAGCGCGCATCGCCAATAATTGATCTTGCTCCAAGTGCTCTTGGCCCGAATTCCATTCTCCCCTGAAACCAGCCAATTACTTTTTCCTGTGCAATTAATCCAGATACTTTTCGAGAAATATCTTCCGTATTTATATCAGAAAACTTAATCTCGTTTTTGTTAAGAAATTCTAAAATTTGATCGTTTGAAAATTCCGGTCCAAGATAAGATCCTTTTTGCGAATCATTTAGAGTTACACTCCTTTGATTTCCCAAATAATTATACCAGCCGACAAGAGCAGCCCCGAGTGCCCCACCTGCATCACCAGAAGCAGGTTGGATCCAGATATTTTCAAACGGCCCTTCCCGAAGAAGTTTTCCGTTTGCTACACAATTCAGCGCTACTCCCCCCGCCATTGTAAGATTTTTTAATCCGGTTTCTTTGTATACATGTTTCCCTAATTTTAAGACTATTTCCTCAGTAACATCCTGAAGTGATCGGGCAAGGTCCATTTCTTTTTGAGTTAACTTAGATTCAGGCTTTCGTGCCGGGCCTCCGAAAAGAGTATCAAATTTTTTGCTGGTCATGGTAAGCCCAAAAACATAATCAAAATATTCCATATCTAATCTAAATGAACCATCCTCTTTAACATCGATTAATTCACGCAGAATTAAATCTTTATATTTAGGCGAACCATACGGTGCCAACCCCATTACTTTATATTCACCTGAATTTACTTTAAAACCTGTATAATATGTAAATGCAGAATAAAGAAGCCCAAGAGAATGTGGAAATTTTATATCCGCCAGTATGTCAATTTTATTATTTCTGCCACTTCCAAAGCTAGTTGTTGTCCACTCCCCAACACCATCCATTGTTAAAATAGCTGCTTCCTCAAACGGGGAGGGATAAAATGCAGAGGCCGCGTGCGATTCGTGATGTTCGGGAAATATTATCTTGCCTTCATACTTCAGTTCATTCTTTATATACTCTTTCATCCAGAGCTTTTCTTTTATCCAAAGAGGCATAGATTTGATAAATGACTTAATGCCTTTCGGTGCATAACTAAGATAACTTTCGAGAATTCGTTCAAATTTCAGAAATGGTTTATCGTAAAATGCTATTAATTGGAGATCACTAATTTTTATTTTGCTGTGATTAAGACAAAATTCAATTGCATTAAATGGGAAGTTATGATCGTGCTTTTTCCGCGTGAATCTTTCTTCCTGGGCAGCAGATATTATTTCGCCGTCTTTAATAAGACAGGCAGCACTATCGTGATAAAAAGCTGATATTCCTAGTATGTACATTCTATAAAAAGGTTTTAAATCGAATAAAACGAAACTTTTGTGATTCATTTTCAATGGTTAAATATAACATTTTTAAATGAATGAAATGTGGATTTTTCCTTTGATTTAAGCCGAAATAGAGCATTTATGGGTAGGTTTTAAAGCTTGGTATCAGCTGATATTTTGGGTATTTTTCTTATATAAATATCAATTTTGAAAACCATTAATTCTACCGGAAATCAAAGTGAGCCTGACAAATAAACAAAAAAAATGGATTGAAAATAATAAGGGGAAACATTCTTCAGAGAGACTTGCCAAAGATTTAAATCTCACAAAAAATGAAATTAATGAATATTTAGATTCAATTCCTAAAAAGCCAGTTAAAAAATCATTCTATTTAGTTCTTCTACTAATCCCGATTTTATTTTTTGTCTTACTCGAAGTGGGATTAAGAATATTTAATTACGGATACGATTTCACACAATGGGTTAATGTTACGACAGGCAAGTTAGTGTTAAATACTGATATTGCCCATAAATATTTTTTTAACACTAAGAACGTGCCTTATTCAAATCAGAACGTATTTGATGAAGTAAAAGCAGATAGCACATTCAGGGTTTTTGTATTAGGAGGCAGTAGTGCTGCAGGATATCCTTTTTTGCCGGTTGGCTCATTTTCAAATTATCTTCAGGACAGGTTATCGCTGGTATATCCTCATTCTAAGATAGAAGTTATAAATTGTAGTATGACGGCCGTTAACAGTTATACTATCAGAGATCTTATCCCAGGTATACTGAAGCAAAAACCAGATTTGATTTTAATTTATGCAGGCCACAATGAATATTATGGAGCTCTTGGTGTGGGCTCGATGGAAAATCTCGGTACCTCCAGAACTATTGTTAATGCAGTTATTAGCCTTGAACGTTTTAAGACATTTCAGCTATTAAGAGATATGATTAAATCGGGAGCAAAATTGTTATCCGGCCGGAAACATCTAACCGGAACACTAATGTCAAGAATGGCAAAGAATCAGTTTATTGGTTTTAATTCTGATGTATACTTAAAAGGACTGGCCCAGTTTGAAGGTAATATGACTGATGTACTGAAAATGGCCAAAGAAGCAAATGTTCCTGTAATATTAGGCACATTAAGCAGCAATTTAAAAGATCAGGCACCTTTCGTTTCAATTTCCGAGAATGGTTACCCTAGCGCGGATAATATCTACAATGAAGCTAAAGATAAATTACAAAAAGGCTCCTATGTAATAGCCGATTCGTTATTTAAATTTGCCCGTGATCTTGATGCGCTCCGTTTCAGGGCCCCGGGTAGAATGAATAAAATTATTTACAAGTTAGGCAAAGAATTTAACTATCCCATCGCAAATGTTGACTCTACATATAATGCTGTAAGTCCAGATAATATAGTAGGAAATAATTTATTCACCGATCAGCTTCATCCGACACTTGCGGGATACCAATTAATGGGAAATATATTTTTCAGGTCAATGGAGCAACATAATTTTTTACCAAACTCTAAACCCCTGGATATTTCTAATAGAAAACAAGATAGTCTGACTGTAGCAAATTTTAGTTTTTGCAGATTAGATACAATAATCGGTAAATATAGGATTAAACTTCTTAAAAATGATTGGCCTTTTATTGAAAAAGATCAGAAGTTACCTGACTATAAGGTCTTACAACCTAAAAACCATGTTGATTCCGTTGCTGCCAGATTTCTGGTTGAAGATTCTAACTGGGAGAAAGCCCATCGGGAGCTTGCAGAGTGGTATGCCAATAAAAAAGATATGAAATTTTTCCTGGATGTAATGAATGTTCTTATTACCCAGTACCCGATAATATTAAGCTATTACGACTATACAGCCAATGTGTTAATGAATAATAAGATGTATGATCAGGCTTATATTTATTTAAAAAGAAAATATGATCTGCGACCTGATTCTTTTTCAACGAAATGGATGGGAATTATTAATCTATCAAGAAATAATAATCAGCAAGCAAAAAAATATTTACTTGAAAGCTTGAATTTTAACAGCAAAGATGCCCAGGTGTTATATAATTTATCAGGTTGCTATGTTGGAGAAGGAAACTTTAAGAAAGCGCTGGAAACAGTAAACAAGGCTCTTCAAATTAATCCGGGTTATAATGAAGCTAAAGCACTCAAAGCACAACTAACAGCCGCAATTAAATAATAAGTCGATTCACATACATAAAAAAAGCCCCGATAAATCGGGGCTTTTTTGTTTGTCAAAGTAAAATTACTTCAACAGGATCATTTTCTTCGTCTGAACAAAATTGTTAGAATGAATTGTATAGAAATATATTCCACTGCTAAGTCTTGAAGCATCAAAACTATAAGTGTAAGTTCCAGCGGATAATTCACCGTTTAACAATGTTGTTACTTCCTGACCCAATACATTATATATCTTCAACGATACCAGACCTGCTTTCTGAATGCTAAACCTGATATTTGTTGAAGGGTTGAACGGATTAGGATAATTTTGATCCAGACTATAAGTAAGCGGCTGAACTTTTTCCTGTTTCAATCCGGTAAAGTCATTATATGATTGATAAGGATCAACTTCAAGATCAGTCTTTACATCACCCGGTGTCCAGGTATCCGTTGGCATTGTCCAGGGATTTACAGGAAATGATCTTGCAGCATCTTGCCCAATAAATCTTCTTCTGTAAGTATCATTTACACCTAGGGCTCCATTTTCGAGAGTCCAGGATCCACTGGAAACCCAACCATATCGGTATTCAAATGCATTAAAAGCCGGAGATGTTACAGCAAGAGTTCCACTCCATATATTAGAAGAACCTACCTGCGTCATCATCAATACTTTCATATTGTCACTGTCTACCCATTCCTGGGAACGAGTGAATGCCGGTTGTTCACAGATCCAATATAGAGTATCTGTTGCCGGATTAAATGGAATTGCCTGTTTTGTAGCATCCATTGCATCTGTCATATCAACGCTAAATTTAGCTGAAAGGTTTGTACCGGATGGTATTACCCAATCAGTTTGTATGCCGTCGTACATTTTAGAAACAGTTGTATCTTTTCCCGGGAACAGGAAGTTCCAGTTATTACCGCCCTGTTGTATAGGTCTTTCATACCCATCTTTCCAGAGTGTATCAACAGTACCGGTCGATTTATTTATAACATAGAATTTGAATTCCTGTTTACCGCCAACTTCAACGTTATTAAAAGGAACGGCCAGGAACCATGAATCTGGATTAGAGAAATTCTGATTAAGTCTTGAATTAGTTGGATCTGCATCTCCCCAACCATTAAATGCACCTCTTACTTCAACAGAGTCCCTGGTATTATCAAAAATACCAATCTCACTCATTACACTCATATCAACCTGAAATGTAATATTCCCACTTCCCAGTGTAATGTTTGGATTAGTATCGTTCCAATAAGCTGAAAAATTGGAAGAATCTGCTTCGGGAACAAAGAATTTTCTGTTGTCAACACTTTCCCAAGTTCCGGAGGCTGCATCTGAGGCACTGTAGACATATTTAAACTGCACTGTATCACCTGATGCTACACTATCATCAGGAACAACGGTCATGTAGCTATAAGTGGAATCGGTCGAAGATTTTGTCATTTCCCTTGCACTGGTTTGCCAATCCGTGAAAGAACCTGCCAAATAAACTTTTGTCACTCCTGGAGTAACAACACCCTGTTTAATTGGTAATGCCATATCCACTTTAAATGTAACATGTCTATAGCCACCACTTATATTATCGAACCAGACAGTTGCGAGGGTACTATCTACTGTTCCTGTAACAAGATGTCTGTTGCCATCTCCCCCTAGATCCTTTTCATCTCTGTTCCAGTCGCTGCCTATAGCATATTTATATGCAAAGGATGCACTAGGATTTATCGCATAAGTAACAGTATAAACAGAAGAATCCGCACCGCTACCACCGGTTCTTGTCATACCGGTGTTTGCTGCGGGATCCCAACTATTTGGGCTTACATCCCCCACACATTTTACCTCGTCAAGAGCAGGATTAAATTTTCCTAATTCCTGCCAGCGTGACATGTCAACTTTAAAAGTGACATTGATTTGTGCCTGTAGTGAAGTAAAGCCCACAAACAAAAACACCCCGAGTAGTAGAAGGTATTTTTTCATATGAAGCTCCTTAGTTATTAGTTATGAAATAATTTTCCACATAAAAATGGAAAATATTATTTAGATAATTTTTAGAACTTAAGAATTATTCCAAACGTATTTATATTTCCCAGGTAATCAAATTTCTGGTACGCATAATCGATACTAACATTAATAAACCCGGGCCTGTTATATTTAAATCCAATTCCAAGTGTCAATCCTTCCTGACTATCTTTCAGGAACAAGGATTTATATCCACCACGAAGTGATATCATCTCATTAAAGAGAGCAAGTTCACCACCAATATTAACTGATTGATCATTATCGTTTGGTACTATGCCATCAATTGCCAACGTAAATCTCTGGTCATCAAGAAAAATAAAATCTCTTGAAAGTCCGATTTGTAATCTTAATGGAAGATCAAATTGTTCTGTTGCAATATTTGCATCAACTGTATTGTTACTTCCTGCTCTTTGTGGATCAACATCATAACGAATTAATAAGTCATCCCCTGACATTTGCATTTTTGTACCATAGTTAGTAATGCTGCTGGCAAACCTTATTCCGTAAAAAGGTGTTTTAAAGATGGTACCCACATCAAATGAAATGCCGGTAGCACTTGAATGATAAATCTTTTCAGTTATAAGTTTTGCCGACCCTCCGACAGCAAAATCCTCGGTAATAAATCTTGCATATGAAATTCCAAAGGCATAACTGCCCGGTGAAAATGTTTCACCCGTACCTTCCGGCTGGTTCTCTGTTGTTACCTGTAATTCACCATAATTCAAAGCTGTAACGCTTACCGCAAAGTTGCCGTAATTGCCCGCAGGAATAATGGCACCAAAGTAACTAAGTTTAATATCCGCAAACATATCTGAGTAAGTGAAGATACCCTGAAACTGGTCCGCGTAAGCAATACCGGCAGGATTCCAGTAGATTGCAGAAGCATCATCTGCAATAGAACTAAAAGCGCCACCCATTGCGTTTGCTCTTGGCCCTATTCCAAGACTCAAAAATTTTGCAGCCGTTGTACCTGTTTTGGAAACCTTTTGTGCAAAGATACCACCGGCCATAAATGTTATGGCTATAATGCTGGTTAAAATTATTTTTTTAGTCGACACTTTACAGCTCCTTGAATAATTTCAAGTTTTCAAATTTTTCTAAGAATTTGCCTGCCTAAACAGGCTATTTTATAACGGCAAATTTGCCAATTTTTTCTCCTATTCCGGGTGCTTCTACGTGAAATATATACACACCATATGAAATAGCTAAATTATCTTTAGTTAGCATGTTCCAATCTTCAGTACCATTATCGATGGCACTACTATGTTCTATTGTATTTACAAGTTCCCCATCAACTGTAAAAATCCTGATAGTACATTTAGCGGGAAGATGAGTGAAATGCAATGATCTTGGCCCTCTTCCTGAGGTATAAGGATTTTTAACTTCCCACCTAGCTGAACCCAAATACGGATTTGGAACAACTTTTATTTTATCCAGATCAGTTTTGGCCATTGACTTATCAACTTTGGGGGAACTTGATGTAAAAGAAAATACATCATTAGACAAAAATGGTTTTCTGAGATAGATATAAGCAGTGTCCCCGGGTTGTGGTATTGTTTGGCCTAATGCTGTATCAGGCTGTGCTGACAAATAGAACCACCATGTTGTTACCAGTGAATCATTTGAGTTTGGTTCAAGAAATACTATTCTATCTTTATAAGCACCACGAGCAGAAAGTTTTCCCTGTCCTCCAAAAGTCGTATCCAATTCAAGGAAGCCGAATTTCAAATACTTCTGTGTTGTTATATTGAAAACACGGAAATTGACAGGTTTAGGCGGATAAGTGGTTGTACCTATTTTATATGCTACTGATGTGTCAGTACCCACATTTCCAAAATATACTTTATAATCATTTGGCCTTTCTTCTCCGGGTGGAGTACCGGGAGCTACAAATTTTTCCACTATATATTTGGGAACATTCGGATCATTCCATTTAGAATTAGTTTCATCCAGTTGAACTCTTTGTTCATTTTCAAATGAGAGTCTGTAACCATCAACTATTGGTTGTTCATAAGTAGATTCCAGGTGAGTACTTTCCTTTATTAATGTCGCACCTGTGGTAGAATCAATAAGAGAATAGTTTTTTGTTTTTAGTGTATCTGCTTTCCCAGCACCACCTAAGATCAAGGTATCCTGGAAAGTAATGTTATACACATGGTTATTTTTTACCTGGTTGGGATCAACAATTTCATAAGAGACTTTACTGGTTGTAGCTCCCTTAATTAATTTTATAGTACCTAATGAAGCTCCAACATATCCGGCTGAAGTAGCTTCAGGAGAAACTCTTGCAACATTAGGACCTAGTTTCACTGAACCATCAGCTTTCAGGTTAATTCTAACGGGGCTTTCAGCAGGTAATATCCCACCAGCAGAAAAACCTTTGCTGTAAGAAACAATAGCATAGTAATATGTAAATCCATTTTTTGCGCTACTATCTATAAAAGAGTGCTGCAACCCTGAATCATCACCAAGGTAATAATGAATTCCATCTATACCAACTGAATCAAACCCGGTAATGCCATCCTTCAGATCAAAAATCTTTAATGGAGTCAGAAATTGTTTTGTACCGAATCCATTAGTAATATTTGTTGCATCAAGAAATGCAGGGTCAGATGCCCTGTATATTCTATAGCCTTCAAAGTGGTGACCGTCACCACCAATATTTGCAGTAAATGCATCATATGAACTTTCAGCAGCGTCATCCCAATATAAAGTTACTTTATTATCTCCCGGCACGGCTGTTAAAGTAGGGGCAGGTGGTGCAACTGCAAATCTATAATTATTCTGATATGTTTCCTGTGCTCTTGTTCTTTTCTTGAGTACTTCATTTCTTCTTAGAGTTCCGCCCGGATCGTTAACCGGCCCATTTACCAATATTACAACCATCGAGAAAGGTTGTACATCACCAGCTTTCATTGGGAATAACCCGGAGGAAACAAAAAGATCATATTCGCCCGGTGCTACAACTGCAGGATTAAAATATTTTCCCGGAATCATAAAATCGAACCACATTTGAGCATCACTATTAATATTTAATCCGCCAGCTGCAATTCTTTGTGCATTAGTTATACCAATCTGATCAGTTTCCTTAACGTCGGTTAAATCTACATTAGGTTCACCGGGCCTGCCTGAGCCAACGCCCGAAGTAGGTTTACCATCTCCTTCTCCTGAATCACCTGTACCAGCAACTCCATCCAAACCAACATCATCTGTTAATGAATTCCAGTCACCATCGTTATCAATTCCATCTGTTCTTGATTCATCAATCATTTCATCTATATTTTCATCAACACCAACATCTCTCAATCCATTTTTATTTAGATATTTCTTTCCAAGTGAGGCCTGTGTAACATTGTAAAGAATTACATCTGTACCAGATACTTTGTAACGATGATATTTATCGGTAGCTGCCTGGTCAATCATAGTTTGGGTTATTGCGGGAAGATTATTATAGCTGTTAGAGCTGTTCGAATTGTTATCGTTGTCAATATTATCTTTAAATTTCTTTCCTAAGTCACTTTGAGTAAGTCCAATCAACCATACCTTTCCCTTTTGTACAGCATCCGTTTCAGGGCTCGGAGGCCAACGGTGCCATTTATCTGTAGAGGCATCATCTATCATTTGCTGAGTTACAACCGGGCTGTTTATTTCACCGTTGTTATTATCATCAAAACCATTTGCATATGTAGTACCGGGCTGTGATCCAAAAGGAACGTGTGTCTGATTTTCATCAATAAGTCCGTTACCATTATCATCTACACCATTATCAGGAACTTCCCCAACCAGCATAGCATCAGTAACTTTTGGACCATTAATTTCACCATCACCATCATTATCAATTCTGTCCGTAGAATTTCCAGGTGTTTCGAGGAATGAAACAGCAACAGCACCAACAGGATCGTTACCGAAAGTAGCCGCCCTGTTATCATTATCGCGTGACCAGAGAAATCTTCCTAAAATATCAAAGTCTGCTATATCGTCCTGTGAATCACCATTACCCCCTACGAAATCAGCAAACCAAATAGTGACACCCATCTTAGGAATATCTTTTGTACCGTCATTTCTTAATGTATAAAGAAGAAATACATCATCCTGTACTAAAAGCTGAGACCATGCAAGAGTTCTCTGATCGACAATTATACCAAGCCCTTTTCTTGTTAGGTCAGTAGTATCAGGGAAATAATCGGCGTACCGATCATATCTGTCATCAGATGCTTTTGCAAAAAGTTCCTGGTCAGCATTAAAAATATTTTTACCAAAATATCCGTTCCAACTTCCTTTCCATCCCGGATCACTTTGATCATTAAGTTTATCTGGCCATTCGGAAGGCCAGGTGTCTGAATCCAGACTATTTGCAATTGTATTTTTCCCATCAACCGGAGAAGAATATCCCGGTATTGGTTCAAGGTTCCAGCTATTGCCCTGAGGTGAAGATCGATAATCAGGAACATCTATAATATGCTGGATTTGCCCTTTACTATCTGTTACTTCACCACCAAGAATTAAACCGGTAAGTGCAAGATAAACCTGTCCGGTATTTTTGGGCCATTCGTAAGGAGTCTGAACATCAATTGGAAATTCGCCACCGGTTCTTCCGGTAAAAGCAAAGTTAAATATTGTTGTTCTTACCCTGTTACCTTCCATTTGCGCTTGCGCCCTTACCCTAGGGTCCCCCCTTTCTTTACTGGGAACGTGTCCCTGGACCTGGCCAAATTGCGCAAAGATTAATTTGCCTGATAACATGAATATAACGGCAAATTGAAAAACTATTTTTAGGATTCGATTCATTAAAATAATCCTCCGAAGTAGAAAAACTTAAAATGAAATTTCAATACCAGTCTGGACCAATCTTGGAGCTCCATAATGATCAGGGTATCTTAAATATTCCGCTACTGTATTTGGGCGATTAGGATCTGTTCCTACGTTCTGTGCCTCTGTTGTAAAGTCAGGTTCACCTGTATCACCAAACACATTTACAATTGTACGTGCATCAAATAAGTTGAAAACTTTTACGTATGTAGTAAGATTAAGTCCTGCAATACTAAAAGTTTTATTTGCCTTGAGATCTACAACAAACTGCATCGGTCGTCTTCTGCTATTAGATTCAAAGCCGGTACTTAGTCCTCTGTCCGATGTATACTGAGTAACTGAAGGAGTGTAGGGTAGACCTGTTCCATACCTGGCTAATAGACTAACACCCCAGTCTTTATCACCAACCATAAAATTGAAATTGAGATTATGTCTCTGATCCCAGTTCAGCGGGCTAAGGAAAACCGTAGGTTCCTGGTTTCCCTGTGCTGCTCTGAATTCGTCATCCGGATTAGAGTTACTACCCTCTGCCACCTGGTATGTATAATTAAGATCAAATGAAAAGTTGTTTGAAAAGCGTTTAGAAAAACTCAACGTAATTCCGCGTACATTAGAATAGTCTTTGTTTGTATAAACTGAATATGTAACACCGTTTAATGTTGGAGTCGGCGGTCCCGCGGTAATCCAGTCTCTTATGTCTCTGTAAAATGCAGTTACATCAGCCACGTAATCAGAAGAGAATTGCTGACGGAAACCGATTTCATACATAATTGTTCTTTGTGGTTTTATATCAGGATTACCAAACGGATCATTTACATTACCCGTTTCAGGTACCTTATATTCCCCACCATTAAACAGATACTGAAAATTTGGAATTTGAAGGAACCATCCATATGAGAAGTGAACGACTCCATCAACACTTAAAGGATATGCAATACCAAATCGAGGACTTAGCTGGCTTTTAGCCGAGGCGTTTTTATAATAATAAGGTTCCCTTTGTGCAATTGTTAAAGAATCCATTCCAGGTCGTAAAGGAATATTTATATTAGGATCTGCCGGATCGACAATTGCTTTGCCTTTGGAATCAAAATAATCCCATCTTAAACCAACATTAATAATTACACTCTTATATTCTATCTTGTCCTGAAGATATGCGGAAAATTCAATAGGCTTTGCGTTATAATTATTTCTGTTTGTAGAACTTAAATCAGGAATTGCTGGTCGAAAAGGATCAACCGGAATTCCGTTAACAGTTAAAGGCTGAAGTGTGTAATCATCAAAAAGAATATCATGTCTTTTCCCTTCAGCACCAAATTGCACCAAATGGTTGTCTGTAAACTGACTGGAGAAATCAAATTTTAGAGAATAGGAATTTGTTTCTCTAAAAAATCTATGAAGATCAGTTCCCTTTGTATGGAAAGCATAGTTGACGGTATTAAGTGAATCCGGATGTAAATATCTTGGATCACTTGTGCTATAATAAAGTCGCTGTTTAAACCTTTAAAGAAATAATTTCCTCTTAAAGTATAAAAAGCTTTGGGTGACAATACATGGTTAATAGTAACTGTCCCATTATAGCTTCGCGAATATTTTATTGGATTTCCCCCGGGTTCCCATTTAAAAGAATGGTCATAATCCTGATATTTATCAGTAGAGTATAAAAATTCTGTGTTTATTTTAATGCCGGGGATAATCTGGTAAGAAATGTTAGCAAGTCCCTGCCATTTTTTACTCCAGCTCATTGAAACAGGTTTGCCATTTCCCTTTGATCCATCGGGATTATAAAAGTTATAACCGTAAAGATATCCATCATCATAATTATACCTGGCATTTCCAAAAAACGTAATTTTATCATTTGTAAAAGGCACCGGCCCACTCAAACTTCCCTGGAAATTATAATTCGTAAATGGATCATAGTTATCAATATTTGCAAAGTATGAAGTAAAATTACTGGCATAATCGCTACTGTAAATATTAAGACTTCCATGATATTTACGACCGCCTTCTTTGGTAACAGTATTTACAATTCCTGACATCGCATTTCCATATTCAGCATTAAATGTACCGCTGATAACTTGCAGCTCCTGAACACTGCTATTGTCTATATCAATACCACGACTGTTATCATAGGGATCTGTAATTGAAATTCCATTTACCCAGTATGCAATTTCACTAGTTCTTCCGCCCCTGATATGAAATCCCCCACCCGCATCTTTTGAAACGCCTGGCTGAAGTTGTAATAAATCGCTGAATTCCTGAACAGGAAGTGCACTTATCTGATCGGCCGAAACTGATGATTGGCTTGATGTAACATCTTTTTTCAAAACATCTTTTCTGCCTTCAACAACAACTGCTTCTAATTCAACTGAAGATTCGGAAAGAGTAAAATCCTGTCTGGTTGTAAGATCAATTGAAATAGAGATGCCTTCAACAATAACTGCCTGGTAACCTATATACTGAACTTTTACGTCATATTTACCAGGCGGTATATTGAGTATTGTATAGTTGCCATCAATATCTGTAGCAGCACCTAAATTAGTACCTAGGATTACAACATTTACAAAAGGTAATGCTTCCTTAGTTTTTGCATCGATCACTTTCCCAGTTAATTTACCGGTTGTGCCTGCTAATAATAAGGTGGATGAAGTTATAAACAGAATAAGAATGAGTGATATTTTTCTCATAATTTCTCCCGGGCGATTTAAGCCTTATTATTTTATCCTGCTAGATTAAAATTATAATTTGCTAATAATTTATCGTTTACTTTGATATCAGTCTTCTTAGATAATTTTTCAAGATGTTTTTTCATGTAAGGGAAACCCTTCTCATTGCGCACCGCATTAAGGATTTTTGCTTTTACAAATTTAAAAGCAACTGGTTTCCCATCTTGTTTTTTTAACACCTTAAAGAAGCCCGTATATTTATCAAATTTCAAAGGACCAACTACTTTCCCTAAGGATGAATCCCATAGCGTATCCTTCAACTCTCCAAATTTTGAGACCGGTGATAGTCCCAATATTCCTTTATTTTTTGAGCTCCACTTTCTTAATGAATATTCTTCGGCAAGTTTCCCAAAATTTTCCCCAGCTTCTAATTTATTCCTTATCATTCCTAATAATGAAGGATCTTGCACAACGATTTCCTGTACATTCATTTCATTTTCTTCTTTGAAGTAGGATATGTTTTTGTTATAAAAACTATATAGTTCTGAATCTGATACGTCAACAGTTTTTAGTATTTCTTTTCTTTTATAGTTCAAGAAAATATTCTTGGCCAGTTCATTGTATTTTGTAGTCACATCTATTTTATTATCGTAACCTTTTCTTTTTGCAATGCTTAATAGTTTTTCCTGCATCAAAAGTCCAAGCACCGCTGCTTCTAAAGCTTTAACAGATTTTATTTTCTCAAGACTGTATTGTGGAGAAGAAAATAACATAGCATGTATTTCATTCTTGCTATATTTTTTCCCCTGATATTCAACGCAAAATTCGGTGGATGCTTTTGAACCATTTTCGTTTTCTACAGATAATGTTTCGGTTTGTTCTAATTCTTTGTAAATATTACTTATCGTTTGATCATTAAATTTTATAGTGTTTTTACCAAATATTTTCGCAAGGTATGCTTTTTCGTAGGAGCTTTTTTTAGATATTTTTACCGCCCTTTCCAGCTTTGGCTTCATATTCAAATAGCTATACTCTGTCATCATAGGATTGACAACTCGATTTTCCAATTTGATTATGCTGTAACCCTGCGCAGTTTTAACCGGTTTTGATATTTCACCAACTTTCAGTGAATATGCAGCTTCTTCAAAATTTGGATCAGTACTTCCCCAGGAAATATATCCAAGATATCCTCCGTTATTCCTTAATAAAGAATCTGTGAAAACCTGCTTTGCCAGCTTATTAAAATCAACGCCCATTTTTAGAAGAGCATATAATTCATCAGCAGCTTTTTTGGTAGGTGCATATAAATGCCTTACTTCAAGTTTTATATTAGTTCTTTCAAAAGCTTTATGAAGTTCATTTTCAGTTGCGGTAATTTTGGAATATACTTCCTGATCTTTTAGATAAGCCAGGATAACTTCGTCTTTAGTCCATTTCAATTCTTTTTGATATTCAGAATTATTATAAATTTTGGAATTATTATCATAATCCTTCAACAAAATTTCATTTATCATATTATTTAGAATTGAAAATCTCAGGGGCACATTATCTTTAACGCCCGAATAAATCAGGTAGTCTTCGTATCTGGCAGTAAAGTCCCCCATCGTAATTTTATGTCCCCCCACAGAAGCCAATACCACATTATCCTTTGAACGATTTCCCGCATAAGTAGAAATCACTAAAGTTAATAATAAGGGTATTAATGCTTTTAATTTCATTAACTACATTTGTTGTTTGTGATATGGTTTACATTATGTACTATCTGAATGTTATTGCGGAATGTAGTATAAATTTATCAGATAATTCCTCGTTTTAATTCTGTTTAATTAATATTTAATAGTTTTTAGCTCATAAATGAGTTTTCTGGATTCCATCCATATCTTAAGCTATCGATTTAGGTGCCATCAAACTACTACCTGAATAAAGGTATTTTAAAAATAGTGCTCATTTTTGTCAAAAAAATACTACCTATATAGACTGGAAAGTTTATTCAAATAATTTTTCCCTGTGTAACCCCAATTTTGGGACTAAATTGAGAATGAAAATTTAACTTTTTATAAATTTCTCTAAAATGAATTTTTAAGGATTCCGGACTTATTTGCAACGAATTTGTAATAGCTTTAAAATTACTGCCCGCTATAAGTTCACTTAAAATGTCTTTTTCTTCCAAAGTGAAAATGTTACTCCTGCTTTTAAATATTTCAATAATGCTCCTTGCGATCTTTGCATTCATGGGCGATCCACCGTTAAAAGCATCCCGTATTGTTTCAAGAAATTTTGCAGGCGGAGTCATTTTTACAAGGTAACCACTGGCTCCTGCACAAAGGGCATCAAAAAGCAGGTCGTTTTCTTCATAGATTGTAAGAACCAGTGTAGTTAAATCAGGCAGTAGTGTTTTTATTTTTTTAATCCCCTCAATTCCACTTACTCCAGGCAGTCCAATATCCATTAGCAAGATATCCGGATTCAGTAAGACTAATTCCTTAATCATAGTTTCATAACTATTGAATACGCCAACACACGAAAAACCTTCTGCCCCGTCAATCAGTACTTTTAATCCTTCGCGAATTGTGATGTTATCTTCTACAACAACAACATTAATCATAAGTCAGCTCTCTCCAGTTTATCAAATCTTATTTAAGTTTAATTCTACTGATAAACTTTATTCTAAAATGTAAATTATGATTAAAGAGCACTTCAAACTACTACTCAAACAGAGGTATTTATGGAATGCGAATTAGAAAAGGAGGAATATTATACCACCCGAACAGGTAGAGACCCTGAAACTAAATCAGATCTTCTTTAATAGCCTTGGCAACTGCTTCAGATTGGGAATGGACGTGCAGCTTTTTATAAATGTTTCTGAAATGAAACCTTACTGTTTCGATGCTAATAAAAAGTGAATCAGCAATTGCTTTAAAGTTATGACCTTCAACTAATCCTGATAATATTTCTTTTTCACGCGGAGTTAATTCATAATTGCTTTTATTAACAGGTGCGGGTTTTTTCTTCTGAAAAAAATCAATTACTTTTCTTGCTATGTGCGAACTCATAGGAGCACCGCCTTCAAAAGCATCTTTAATTGCCTCAAGAAGTTTTGAAGGTGGTGTTTTCTTAACAAGGTAACCACAAGCTCCAGCACAAAGTGCGTCAAAGACCAGATCATTTTCTTCATAAACTGTAAGAACCATAATTGCCAAATCAGGAAGTATTAAGCGGACCCTTTTTATCCCTTCTATTCCATTCATCCCAGGCAATCCAATATCCATTAATAAAACGTCCGGTTTAGCATTTTTAATTTTCGATAACATTGCAGTGCATTCTGAAAATGCCGCAACGCATGAATAACCTTCAGTACCATCAATCAGCATTTTTAGCCCTTCCCTGATAGCGTCATTATCTTCCACTACAACTACTCTAATCACTGATGCTCCTTAATTAAATATATTTATAAATTACAGAATATTTCCTATAAATTTTATAGTAGTCCCAGTATCGCTATCTGTAATAATTTCAAGTTCGCCACCAATAGATTTCGCACGTGCTCTCATATTATTCAGACCATTTCCTTTTTCCATTTTTTTAATTTCAAATCCCCTTCCATTATCCCTAACAATCATTTCAAGTCTCTTGCCACTAACAAAGGCTTCCAGGGTAATTTCACTACAATTACCGTGTGTAATACTATTATTTATCGCTTCCTTAAAAATAAGAAATAGATGCTGTCTATGCTCCATGGAAAGAGAAACTTTTTCTAATTCCTTAATATTTTCAGATTTAAACGAAATATTGGTATACGTTGAAAGTTCAGCATAAGTATCTCGCAATCTCAATATAAGGTCATATAATGAATCTCTTTTAGGATTTACCAACCACACTATATCACTCATGCCATCAATAAGATTACGCGAATTGTTGCTAATAAGTTTAAGGCTTTTAGTCACACTATCATCTTCAGATTTTATCTTATGAGATATTACTTCACTTAGTATTGAAATTTCAGTGAGACTTGAACCTATGTTATCATGAAGATCCGCTGCAAGTTTTGTCCTGAATCTTTCAATTGCTAAAAGATTCCTGATTCTAAAGGCTACAATATAAACTACTAGCCCAATTAACAACAATGAGACTGATAAAATAAACCACCACCTTCTCCACAGAGGCGGCAAAATTGTGAGTGTAACAGACATACCTTTGTTATTCCAAATTCCATCATTATTTGAGCCTTTTACCCTGAAAGTATAATCCCCGGGATCTAAGTTTGTATATGTTACAAATCTTCTTTTTCCGGAATTGATCCAGTTATTATCAAAGCCATCCATTTTATAAGCGTATAAATTTTTTCCAGGAGCAGCAAAATCCAAGGCTGCAAATTCAAAAGAGAATACATTCTGACTGTAAGACAGTTCAATTTTCTTAGTATATGAGATTGATTTTTTTAATGGAGAATTATCATTATTTATTTTTACCGGTTTATTAAATATTTGAAAATCAGTAATTACAATAGGCGGGATATGATTATTGATTTTTAGTTCACCCGGGAAAAAAGCATTAAACCCATTTGTACCTCCAAAAAACAATTCTCCTCCTCTGCCCTTAAAACTTGCCCCCCAATAAAACTGGTTTCCCTGGAGACCGTCACTTGCATCATAATTTTGAATTTTTTCGGTTTTATAATTTAATAATGATAGTCCATTATCAGTACTCAACCACAGGTTGTTATTTCCATCTCCTTCAATCCCATATATAATATTACTCGCCAATCCATCTGTCGTTGTATAATTAATAAACCTTGGATTGGAAGAATTTTGCTGGTCCGGTGTAAGCTTATTGATACCACCTCCGTAAGTTCCGAACCACAAGTTTCCTTCCTCATCTTCGTAGGCAGAAATTACCCGGTTATCACTTAAACTAAAATTATCATTATCAATTGTTCCATAATTTACAAACTTTACTGAGTCTGGTTTTTTAAGTGCATTTTTTCTTAGATCCGAACTAATTTTACTGAGACCTTCCCAGGTTCCGATCCACAAATTACCGTTTCTGTCTTCTATTATACAAGATTGCACCTGGTTACTGCTCAGGCTTTGTGGATCACTGGGAATATTTTGAAAGCTAATAAAATTATTTTTTCCCCTGTTATATAAATCCACCCCAACCCCTGTGCCTATCCATAAATTTTTATCCGAGTCTTCAAAGATTGCCTGTATAATACTACTGCTTATACTTCTATTCCGGGAAGGATCATTTTTAAAATTTATGAATTTAAGATTGAAATTATCTGAAGTTTTATGAGGACGAACCGATCTATTTAATCCTCCACTCCAGGTTCCCACCCATAAATATCCGTAATCATCTTTATAAATAGCCGAAATGGAATTATCACTTAAACTAAATTTATCGTCCGGGTCATTTTTGTAATAAAAAAATTGTTTGCGGGAAGGATCAAACCTGTTTAACCCCCCCCCAAGTGTACCTACCCATAAAACATCATTATTATCCTGATAAATTGAACGGACTGTATTATGACTTAAGCTGTTGGGATCAAATGGGTCATGTTTATAGTGCCTGAATTTAATTCTTTCTCTGTCATATTTTACAACTCCGTCCTCTGCAGTTCCAATCCAAACAATTCCGGCCTTATCTTCATATATGTAAAGTATGTTGTTATGGCTCAGTATAGACGATTTGGTTAGATTGGGCAGCTTACCGTTTTTTCTCTGTTTCTCCGAATGTAGTTGATAAAAGCCATCACCGGTACCAATCCAAAGCAGGTCTGTATTGTCCTCAATAATGCTGTTGATCCTGTTGTTTATTGCAATTTTGCCTTCAACAGGATTAGCCAGGATCCGCGTAAATGTTTTGCTTTTTTTATCGAATCTGTTAGCCCCGTTTAAAGTCCCAATCCATAAATAACCCTGCATATCCTCATAAATAGAAAGTACTACATTGTTGCTTAAACTATTTTTATCACCCGGAATTTTGGAATAGTTAATAAACTTGTCGTTTTTTTTATCATACATATCAAGTCCACCATCGCTGCCTATCCATAAATCACCCGATCTGTCTTCGAATATTGAAAGGACTACATTATTACTAAGGCTGTAAGGATCATTCGGATCATTATAATAATGCGTAAAAACATTTGTTTTTTTATTTAGTTTATTCAGACCGCCTTCTGTCCCTACCCAAAGATATCCATCACTGTCTTCAAATATTGTTCTAACATTATTAAGATTTAGACTATTGGAATTACCAGGATCATGCCTATATGTTGTAAATTTTTCAGTTTCACGATCAAATTTGCATAGTCCACCGCTATTTGTACCTGCCCATAAAAATCCATCTTTATCTTGAAAGAGTGTCCAGATAAAATTATCGGAAATTGAAGTTGAATCGAGGGAATTATTTTTATAAACCTTGAAATTATAACCATCATATCTGTCCAGTCCGTCTTCAGTAGCAATCCAGATAAATCCTTTTTTATCCTGCAAAATGCAATGGATGGTATTCTGGGAGAGTCCGTTTTGACTTAAAAGATGTGAAAAATTAATTCTGCTTTCCTGTGCAAAAATGGATCTATTAAATAAAAATATTAACAATAAAGCAGGTATTGCAATGATATGAGGTATTTCAGATAATTTTAGCTTGGAAATCATACTAATTGATAATCAGTATCAAATTTTTAAAGTAATATTATAGTATAATTTACTGTTTTCTTTTCAATTTTGGTAATTTTAAAAACAGGGATGTATGTAAAACCTAAGATCAGGTTTTTGAAAGAGTTACAAAGAAAAGGCTCCTTAAACAGGAGCCTTAAAAAAAGAAATTAGATTATTTTTACTTTAGCAAAATCATTTTCTTTGTCGAGACAAAATTATTTGCGTGTATCTGATAAAAATAAATTCCGCTGGCAAGTTTTGATGCATCAAAAGTTATTTTATAACTTCCGTTTTGCTGATACCCGTTAACAAGCGTTTTTACTTCCCTGCCGAGAATATCATAGATTTTTAATGTAACATTACCGGGTGCGGGAAGCTGGTACTTTATCACGGTAGAAGGATTAAAAGGATTAGGATAATTTTGTGAAAGATTATAATCTGATACTATTGTATTGTTACCTGATTTTACATCAGAAATAATATCCAGGTTTGGAGTTGGCAATTTTACACTTGTAAAAATGTAATAACCACCCGGTTTTACAGTTATACTGGTATCTGTTTGACTGATATAAACACTGTCTCCAGTAAAATAGTCATACCACATACCCTGCTGCTGGAAGTATGGTTTCATTGTGGTTTGCCAGACACTAAAATTTCCACAAACAACTACTTTCATATTTGTATCAGAAAAATGAAGCGTCTTTAATGAATCTGTAACATTCATTGAATCTAAATTTTGAAATGCCGGGTAATTTGCTTTAAGTTTTGTTTCAGCCGCCCACACTTTATAAAGTCTCTGCCTTCTGGAATCATTATAATAATCCCACCTGATTGGTTTATTACCAACTCTTCCGTTGTAATCAATAGAATAATCATAACCCAGTTCACCAAACTGCCATATCATTTTCGGGCCTGGAATTGTAAAAAAGAACGCACCTGCAAGTTCCATCCTTTTTAAAGCATTCGTTGTATCTTGTACTTTGAAATAAGGACTGCTATTTCCAAAAGCTTCATTCTTATACATTAACCTTTCTTCATCGTGACTTTCCATATAAGTAACAAGGCTTGGTTTCGGCCACCCCCTGTATCCATAAAAAGCATTCCGGAGATCAGAGTGTCCAGGAGAATTATATCCCATCGTGGCTTCATTATAATTATAGTTCATATTTCCCCAGGAGAGAAAACCAAAGTTAGATTCTACCTTCTCTTCATTATTATCAACAAAATTTTCAAGGACAAGGATAGAAGTTGAATCAATTGCCCAGATTTTAGAAGCCATTCTTTCAAGTATTGCAATCCTGGAAGCATCATAAGAACCACCATCGCCGTAAGTGTTGGTAAACCCTTTTGAAAAATCAAAACGGTAACCATCGATGTGATATTCATTAATCCAGTAACTTGTTACCCGGTCAACATAATATTGTGTTGCTGGCTTAGCGTGATTAAAATCAGCTCCCCAATGGAATGTTGGGTTGGGCGATATTGAATTAAAATATGGATTTCCCGGCGTGGTCAAAATCTGATCAGTCCCATAACCCGAGAAATACATTCTCACTAATGTATTTTGTCCAAATGCGTGATTCAAAACAACATCAAGTAAAACAGCCATTCCTTTTGAATGCGCTGAATCTACTAAAGTTTTAAAAGCGTCCGGGGTTCCGTAATATTTATCCAGGGCAAGATGAAAGCTTACATTGTATCCCCAGCTTTCGTTGCCTTCAAATTCCATTACCGGCATAAATTCTACCGCGTTAACGCCGAGAGTTTTTAAATAATTTAAAGTATCCATTACTGTTTTAAACCAGTGGGTCGAAACAAAGTCTCTTACGAGCAATTCATAAACAACAAGATTGGATTTATCAGGCTTCTGAAAATTAGTAATCTTCCAGTTGTACTGCTGCTGGTCGGTTTGTAATACTGATACTATTTCAGAAGTTTTACCATTTGGATATTTTATCAGATTTGGATAGATGGTAGAAGAAATATAACCGTCATTCCACGGATCCAGAACCTTGTGAGTAAATGGATCAGCTATTCTTAAATTACCATTTACCAAATATTGATATGCATATTCCTTACCTGGCACTAATCCATTAATCGTTAACCAATAAACTACACTATCTGCAGATACAGAATCTTTTTCCATAAAATAATTTTGATCAACATTCCAATCGTTAAAATCTCCAATCACATAGACAAAACTTTTTTGTGGCGCAAAAAGAGCAAGGGTTACTGATGTTGTGCTGTTGCTGTTATAATTTACTCCCAACTCAGTTCCTGAGGGTTGAGATGTTAAAGAAATTGCAGGATTTATCATTAAAGTAATTTTAATAGTGTCGGTAAGGCTTGTATTATCATTGCCTGTTATAACAACCTGATTTACGCCCGTAGATAACTCGTTAGCGGCCATTAATTGATATTTTAATGAATCTGAACTTGTTGTAACTTTTTGAATTCCATTTATAAATAAAGTAATTGACGAATTCTGTGTCCCTATTGCTACTGCATTAACTGATATGTTTACTGTATCAGTTGAATTAATAAAAAGCGGCGATCTTTGGGGATCTCCATAAGTATTTGAAACCGATGGACTGTTAAGCGCCAGCGTGTAACCCGGTTGATATATTGTATAAAAAATATCAGGTCTAGTTTGTGAGTTAGCATCAGAACTTCTGAAAACAAAATTTAATGATGAAATATGTTCTGATGCATCTGTGATTCCGTAAAATTGTCGCGGATGACCTATAGTAAGTTTATATAAATTTGTATCGAGCCTTGTAAGTGATGGTTGATTAGTTTGTCCCCAGTCTCCTATTACGTGTTGCCAGTCTCCTAAATTAGTATTTACGCCTGTATGCACATACAAGGTTCCTGTATAATTTAGGAGTTCTTCTGCTCCCGGCTGAGACGCATCAAAATAAACGACTATGGAATCGTTTTCTGTAGGATAAGTAGGAGCGGAAGTTACAATCTGGGAATAGCCGGCCTCCGAAAGAACCGCAAAAAGTATTATAATAAATTTAATTTTCATAAAACATTACGCTTTTAAGGTTCAAATATCGGTTGAAAATTAGGCTAATAAAAGGTGAAAAAATACCACCCGAACAGGTAGGATTTTTATAATGTAGAATGAAGAATGTATAATTGATAATTAAATGCTTATAAATTTTTCATCCATTCTACATTATAAATTTTACATTATACATTAACTCGTTGCTTCGTCAACGTCATTTACAAACATTACAAGAATGCCTGCAATAATCATTGCTACTCCGCCAAGGATAATTGCATAAATAGCGTCACCGCCGAATAAATTTTTTACATACCATCCGAGAATAGCGGCTGCAGTTATTTGCGGGATTACTATAAAGAAATTAAATATCCCCATATACACTCCCATCTTTTCTGGTGGAAGGGCTCCGGCCAGAATTGCATATGGCATAGCGAGAATTGAAGCCCAGGCTAAACCAATTCCCAATTCAGAAATAAGTAAGAGATCAGGATTTTTAATAACATAAAAAGAGAGGAATGCTATGCCTCCTATAATAAGGCTGATCATATGAACTGTTTTTCTACTGGTTTTTCCGGCAAGCCATATAAGTACAAAAGCCATTACAGCCGCAAAGCCGTTATAAACGGCCATTAATACACCGACCCAATCGGCGCCTTTGTTGTATAATTCAGTAGTCGGA
This sequence comes from uncultured Bacteroidota bacterium, assembly GCA_963783855.1. Lineage (GTDB taxonomy): Bacteria > Bacteroidota > Ignavibacteria > Ignavibacteriales > Ignavibacteriaceae > JAKAGZ01. Next base: position 48,918 of record CAWAPE010000003.1, on the reverse strand, counting down.
TCGGTAGCTCCGTATATGTGATGAGTTACTGCCGGAGTTGTATAAATCCACATTGCGAAAAGTGCAAACCATGAAAAAAACTGAACAAGCGCAAGCTGTTTCATAGTTTTCGGCATTTTATAAAAATCATTAAAAACTACAACCATTCCCCCACTAGTTTTTCCAGCTTTTGTTAAAACACCGACGAACATCTGCAGCAATCCAAAAATAAAGGAACCGACAAACAAGACATACAAACCGTAATCTGTTTCTTTAAGAACAAAATATAAAACAGCTGAACCAACCAACCCTATCAGACTCCAAATCGATCCAACTTTTATAAAACGCCCTGTGCTTATATTTTCACCCCGCTCTGCTCTTTTAGAGTTCATTGGATCCGATTCAGAAAATCTTTTAAGTTCTTCGGGCGAATATTCCTTTGTACTGAAAACTGTCCATAAAACTGCAAGCAAGAAAACTGCCCCACCTATATAGAATGAAAACTTTACTGATTCGGGTATTTCGCCTGAGGGAGCTGTATTTGATATTCCAAACCAGTTTGTCATCATATATGGAAGTGCCGAGGCTATAATTGCACCAGTACCGATGAAAAAACTCTGCATTGAAAAGCCAACAGTTCTTTGCTCGGAAGGAAGCATATCTCCAACAAAAGCGCGGAAAGGTTCCATTGAAATATTAATAGAAGCATCCATTATCCACAGCATTCCAGCAGCAACCCAAAGTACCGGAGAATTCGGCATAATCAGTAGCGCTAGTGATGCCAGAATTGCGCCGGCTAAAAAGAATGGTCTTCTTCTTCCTAATTTTCCCCAGGTTTTATCACTCATATGCCCAATTATAGGTTGAACAATTAATCCTGTAACCGGAGCAGCTATCCAGAGAATGGGAATATCATCAATCTTTGCACCAAGGGTTTCAAAAATTCTACTTACGTTGGCGTTCTGTAATGCAAAACCAAACTGGATTCCTAGAAATCCAAAACTCATGTTCCAAATTTGCCAAAAACTGAGGCGGGGTTTATTCATTAAATAGTTCCTTCTTTTATTTGGAATGCCTTTCAAATTTCTGATGAATATAACATTTTTTTTCATTCATCATAACTACCTATTCAGGTAGGTAAATTTTTTATAATAGATATTTATATTGCTTGCCATATTACAGGGAGCAATTCTATATGTTTATTCGCAAAATAATTAACATAAGCTTATTATTTCTTTTTATTTTATTTGTCACTTCAAATCTGTTTGCACAGGAAATCACAACTGTTAAACATCCTGATTGGGCAAAAAATGCCACTATCTATGAAGTGAATATTCGGCAGTATACACCGGAAGGAACATTTAAAGCCTTTCAAAAACATCTGCATCAATTAAAAGATATGGGTGTAGATATTTTGTGGCTTATGCCAATAAATCCAATAGGCAAATTAAACAGAAAAGGTTCGCTTGGTAGTTATTATTCAATCAGCGACTATAATAAAGTTAACCCTGAATTTGGCACACTAAATGATTTTAAAAGCCTGGTTAATGAAGCTCATAAATTAGGCTTAAAAGTAATAGTTGACTGGGTGGCTAATCATACTTCATGGGATAATGTTTGGACAAAAACTCACCCTGAATACTATAAAACTGATAATAGCGGAAACTTTGTATCACCTGTTAAAGACTGGACAGACGTCATTGGATTAAATTTTAATAATCCGAAGCTTTGGATTGCAATGGAAAACTCAATGGAGTACTGGATAAAAGAATGTGATATTGACGGTTACCGCTGTGATGTAGCAGGAATGGTACAGATGCCTTTCTGGAATTTTGTAAGAAAGGAACTGGATAAAATTAAGCCGGTATTCATGCTTGCTGAAGCAGAAGGAACACAATTTCACAAACATGCTTTTGATATGACATACGCATGGGAATTTCATAATATCACAAAGGAAATTTATGCGGGAAAACAGACAGTAAAAGATCTTGATAATTATTTCAATAAGGACGATAATAATTATAATTCAGATGCATACAGAATGGATTTTACTTCAAACCACGATGAAAATTCCTGGAAAGAAAGTGTGTTTGAAAGGTATGGTGATGCTGTAAAAACTTTCGCAGTGCTTTGTGGTGTTGTGAAAGGAATGCCTCTTGTATATAGCGGACAGGAAGCTGGTATGGATAAAAGTCTCAGGTTTTTTGACAAAGATACTATAGAATGGAAAAAAAGCGACCTTAGGGAAATTTATACAAAGCTCAATCACCTAAAGATGAGAAACAAAGCTCTCTGGAATGGAAATGCCGGCGGCAAAATGAACAGGCTCCAAACAAGCGACGATACTAATGTTTTCGCCTTTGAAAGAGAAAAAGACGGTAACAAGATAATTGCGATTTTTAATCTTTCAAAAAATGAAGAGGACATAAATATAAATTCTGAAAAATTAGCGGGAAATTATTCTAACTTGTTTTCCAAGAAAAATGTCAGACTTAAAAATGAAGATTCATTTAAGTTAAAACCATGGGGATATTTAGTCCTTTATAAATAATGAAAAGTAGAAGGCCCGGGAATAGTAAAATTGATTTTCGGGGTTACTAATTTTCATCAAAATGCTTATTTAGTAATTTAATTCTTTCTTCAGTCAATCTTATCTCAGAAGCCTTTAAGTTTTCTTCTAATTGTTGTACAGAACTTACACCAATTACAGGCATAACAAACAGTTCTGAATTTAACATCCATGCAAGAACCAATTGGTTAATAGAAATGCATTCTTCATCAGAAATCTCTTTGAGTATATCAAATCGTTTTTTATTTTTTTTAGTCCCATAAAATTGTGGGAATTCTGCTGAATGCCGGGAATAAGTCCCTGATAATAACGGAGAATAGGCAAGCAACTGCAACTCATTTTTCCTGCACAAATCAAATAAAGATTCATCGGCCACTATTTGTGTATCAAGTTTAAAGTCTTTACCAGGCTTTAGATAGGAATGCCTCTGTTGAATACAGCAGAATTCAGCAATATTATTTTTCACGCTGATTTCTAATGATTCTTTTAATCTTTCGGCGGAATAATTACTTGCGCCAAACGCCCTGACCTTGCCTTCTTCAAGTAATTCATTAAATGCTTTCAGTGTTTCTTCAAGCGGAGTATTTTTATCATCTGCATGAGAATAATAAATATCTATATAATCCGTTCCCAATCTTTTAAGACTTTTTTCACATTCATTCTTTATTTGATTACTCTTTAACCCCCTATCTGTTCCCGGGTATTCTATTCCAACTTTTGTTGCAATAACTATTTTATCCCTTATTCTTTCAGTCTTTATCCAGCCGCCTAAAAATTCCTCGCTATCTCCTCCCCTGCACCCATCTATCCAGTGAGCATAAATATTTGCGGTATCAATAAAATTTCCTCCGGCCTGCAAAAATTTATTAAGAATTGATACAGATAATTCAAGCTCTGTTTTGCTGCCAAAGTACATTGCACCGACACAAATCGGACTTACTAATATCCCAGTCTTACCTATTTCTATCATTTTCATATAAATGCTCAAAACAATATTTACAAAATCTTTTTTACAATTTATTCATTTATTCTTATTTAAAGAGTATTTTAAATTATATTTTTAGCTTTGGTTTTCCATACATAAATTTATCTACTTAATAGCCAGGAAATAAAATGCTTTTCGAACGTAATGCAGGAATACTTCTTCACCCAACTTCACTCCCCGGTAAGTTTGGAATCGGGGATTTGGGTCCTGAAGCTTTTAATTTCATCAATTTCTTAGAACACGCAGGACAAAAACTATGGCAGGTTTTACCCCTGGGACCAACAGGATATGGAGATTCTCCCTACCAGTGCTTTTCTGCCTTTGCTGGTAATCCCTTATTAATTAGTCCTGAAAAACTTTTGGAAGACGGATTTTTAACAAAAGAACAAATTGATAAAACACCGGAGTCAAATCCTCACCAGGTAGATTTTGGAAAAGTAATAAATTATAAGAAAGAATTATTCCTGCAAGCTTTTAATACATTTAGAATAAACTCCAACGGGTTAAAGGAAGAATTTGAAAACTTTTCTAATGAACAGACTGATTGGCTCGAAGACTTTTCCTTCTTTATGGCTTTAAAAGATTCCCACTCAGGAGCCCCATGGAATAAATGGGAAAAGGGCCTGGTTGAAAGAGAACAAGGAGTAATGAAAGAATGGCGGGAAAAATTATCAGATCAGATACTTTACCAGAAATTCATTCAGTTTATTTTCTTTAAGCAGTGGAAAGAAGTAAAAATATATGCGAACGAAAAAGGCATAAAGATAATTGGTGACGTACCTATCTTTATTGCATATGACAGTGCCGACCTTTGGGCAAACAAAGAGTTATTTACTGTAGATAAAAGTGGCAAACTTGAATCTGTTGCCGGTGTTCCCCCGGATTACTTCAGTGAAACCGGGCAATTATGGGGAAATCCTCTCTATAGATGGGATCAAATGGAAAAAAATGATTTTGAGTGGTGGAGAAAAAGAGTCGGCACCCTTCTGGAATTTATTGACATTATCCGTATAGATCATTTCAGAGGTTTTGATGCATACTGGGAAATTCCCGGAGATGCACCAAATGCAATTACCGGCAAATGGGTAAAAGCGCCGGGAGAAAAATTATTTAATTCTTTGAAAAATCATTTTGGTGAATTGCCCATTATTGCGGAGGATCTTGGCGTAATTACTAAATCAGTTGAAGCACTTAGAGATCAGTTTGATTTTCCCGGAATGAAGATTCTACAGTTCGCCTTCGGTACCGGGATGGAAAACAAATTTCTTCCACATAATTATATACCTAATTGCTGTGTATATACTGGTTCACACGATAATGATACGACAAGGGCTTATTTTGAAAAAGCAAAAGAACAGGACAATGATATTCTTGAACACGCAAAAAAATACTTAGCCTACGATAGTAGTGATTTTACCGCTGAATTAATCAGGACAGCCTATGCTTCTGTAGCTAATACTGTATTACTTCCCATGCAGGATATTCTTAATCTCGGCAGTGAGGCAAGAATGAATTTCCCAAGCAAACTGGGTGGCAACTGGTCATGGAGATTCACCTGGGACCAGGTACAGCCGGAACTGGCAAATTACTATAAATATTTATCAACACTATATGAACGTCCGCCCAAACACAAATTAGAAACTGAAATAGATGTAGAATAAGATTGGGTGATGAACTTTACTTAATAATAGTATGTTTAATAATTTTGATATTAACAAATAATGTATTCTTAAATGACTGACTTTCGATTACAGGTGTTTTATATCTCTGCGCAAAAACTGAATTTTACAGAAACTGCGAAGGAATTACATATTAGCCAGCCTGCTGTAAGTAAACATATTAAAGAACTTGAAGAAAATTTAGGCATACGATTGTTTGAACGTAACAAAAATGGCCTGGCCTTAACTGCGGATGGTTCAACTTTTCTAAATTTTGCAGAAAAGATACTCTCAATATATAATGAACTTTCATTTGAACTCGGAACAAAGAAGCGACAATTAACCGGATCTCTCAAAATTGGAGCAAGCACAACCATTGCTCAATATATTCTACCTCCCGTCCTCGCAAAATTTATTTCAAAATTCCCAAATGTAAACCCGGTTTTGCTAAATGGAAATTCAAAAGAAATTGAAGCTGCAATTTTTTCAAAGAAAGTTGATATCGGTATGATAGAGGGTACAAGAAATCATAAGCAGTTAAAATATATACCTTTTATAAAAGATGAACTTGTTGCTGTAGTTTCTGCAAAGAACAAAACATTCAGCAGTAAAGAAAAACTGAGTATAAAAGAACTGAAAAGCACTCCCGTTGTTTTGAGGGAAAGAGGTTCCGGGACGTTGGCAATAATTGAAAAAGCGCTTGGTAAAAAAAGAATAAAGCTGGGTGATCTTAAAATTCTTCTTCATCTTGGAAGCACAGAAAGTATAAAACTTTTTTTACAGCATAATGATTGCATAGGTTTTTTATCAATCCAATCTATTTCATCAGAATTAGCAGAAGGAAAGTTTAGGGTAATCGAAATCCCGGGATTAAATCTTGATCGCCAGCTTTACTTCGTGCACAAGCATGGCTCCCACGGCGGACTTTCATCCGCATTCATTCGCTTCGCATCCGGCTATTACAAATAGTTATAATACATAACAAAACACTTCTCGTAATTACTTTTTTTGATCTCTACTTTTACCTGCAATAAAAAAGGATTTCTATTATTATGAGAAGTTTTACAGTACCAAATACTTACAAACAAATAATTTTTATAGGGCTGATAATCCTGTGCATGACTCCTTACGTCACTACCCCTATAGCTTTACTTTTAGGAATAATTTTAGCCCAGACAATCGGGCATCCGTTTATTCATCTAAATAATAAAGCCACAAAGATGTTATTAAAGATTGCGGTAATCGGACTTGGATTTGGAATGAATTTGCAGGCAGCTATAAGCTCAAGCAAGCAGGGAATTCTTCTGGCTATTGCTACCATTTCTATTACTCTTACTGCCGGAATTCTCCTGGGAAAATTTTTGAAAGTTGGGAAAAATACGCGGCTGTTAATTGCTTCAGGAACTGCAATATGCGGAGGTAGTGCAATTGCCGCAGTTAGTCCCGTTGTAAGAGCAAATGAAGAAGAAATGTCTGTTTCACTGGGGACAGTGTTTATTCTTAATGCAATTGCATTATTTCTATTTCCTTATATCGGTCATTTATTACATATGACGCAAACACACTTTGGAATGTGGGCAGCGGTCGCAATACACGATACAAGTTCAGTAGTTGCTGCGGGACAGGTTTACGGACATGATGCTTTACAAACAGCTATCACAGTAAAACTTGCAAGATCTCTCTGGATTATTCCGCTTGTATTTTTAATGATGTTTCTTACCAAGAATAAAAAGACTAAAATTAAGCTGCCACTATTTATTCTGGGTTTTATTCTTACAATGATAATTAATACCTACGTTCCATCACTCTCATCAGTAAATGTTATTCTGAGTAATCTTTCAAAAAAGATATTAACGGTAACTCTGTTCTTAATTGGAGCAGGTCTCACCAGGGAAAGGATTAAAGCAGTAGGTGTCAGGCCATTAATGCTCGGGATTTCTATCTGGATAATAATAAGCCTGGTTTCTCTTTTTGCAGTGCAGAATATTTTTTAGATATTTTATGAGTTATAAAAATGGGATAAATAAAAACAAATATTTATCCCAAAACTTTTTTTAGAATATTTTTTACAATTCCTTCATATCTTTTTACAACGAGTACTGATGTTGGTGAAAATCGTGCAACCTTTTCAGGTATTTCGCCAAACAGCATTTTGCGGAATAATGGTTCTTTGGCAGCACCAATTATAACCAGGTCAAAATCTTTGCCCGCTTTTGCAATTCCTCCGGCAACAGATTTGGATTTAATCAGTTTTTCTTTACTCCTTATACCAGGATCAAGATTATTTAGGGTAGCTTTAATACTATTATTTCCAAATTCAATTTGTTCCTGAGAAGGGTCTTCCCTGGTTATAAATCCAGCTGTAACTGATAGATTTAATTCTTTTGCTATTGAATTTAATATCGTTGAAGCAAGTTCAGCATTTGGACCGCCCGCAGTTGGTAAGAAACAATTTTCAATTTTATTTGATTCACCAATTTTCAGCATCATTAAATCGCAGGGCGCAAATCGAATAACCCTATCAGCAATTTCACCAAAAATTCTATCCCTTGTTTTTGTAAACCCCTTCCACCCCATAACAAGCATACTAGCATTATGCTGATAAGTGGCGGCTAATATTCCCTGGGAAGCGTGGTGCCCAATAATAACATCAGTTTCAATTTCAATTTTGAATTCCTGCCCGATTTTTTTTGCTTTATTTAATAAAGCTTCTTTATGATGTGCATATCTCATTCCTTCGTGAATAGGCATCTGGCGCGGAACTTCAACAACACTTATTGCAAGTATTCTCTGGTTTCTTTGTTTTGCGACAGGTATCGCAAGCTTCAGTAATATTTCAATTGTTTCAGGATTATAAATTGCCACAATAACAGAAGGTTCATTATCAAGCTCAGAGACCTGAGCCTTCGGTAGTAGTACCTGCGGTTCAATTGTAGCAGCCTGTTTTTCAAAAATTGAATAGTATAGAAGTAATCCAAATGCTATCCAGCCAATTGTTACATACCATGCAATTGGTTGAAAATCAAACTGGTATAAAGCAAGAAATATATTAAGCGCAAAACCCAATATTGGAACAACCGGATAAAACGGGACTTTATATTTCCTGGGAATTTCGGGGTGATTTCTGCGCAAAACAATTACTGATAAATTTACAAGTGCAAATGTTAAAAGAAACATTAAACTTGCTGCAGAACCGACGGTCTCTATAGGAAGAGTAACGGCCATTACCAATAAAATTGCTCCGGTTAAATATATTGCAATATGAGGAGTTCTTCGTACAGCGTGAATTTTTGAAACCCGTTTTGGTAACCAGAGGTCCCTTCCCATAGAAAATGCGACACGGGAAGCAGCCATCACTGTAGCATTTAACGCAGAGGAAGTAGATAATATTCCACCGAAAACAATTAATGCCACACCGACAGCAGGCATAAAATTCTCAGCTGCACGAACTATAGCAGTTTCTTTAAATTTCCCCAGGAATTCCCAGCTTGGCATTGAGCCGGGATTAATTGCTGCAAGCGAAACAAAAAGAATCAGCAGGTACATAATAATTGTTACACCGAGAGCAATAAAAGTAGCTTTGGGAATATTTATTTCAGGAGATTTTATTTCCTCTGCAACAGTGGCTATTAAATCATAACCTTCAAATGCAATAAAAGTTAAGCCCATTGCAATAAAAACTCCCCCCATTCCTTTAGCGAAAAAAGGAGTAAAACTTTCACTAACCTGGTGGGGATTTCCAAAGATCTCTTTCAATCCAAAATAAACAAAGATGCAAAGCACAATTAGTTTTGAAATTGTCAAAGCATTCTCTGCCTTTCCTGTTACCTCGGCTCCACGGGCATTCAACCATATAAATACCGATCCTATTATAACCGTGACAATTAATACCGGAGCTTTATTACCAAGAAAAGAAAAAACACCCGTCGAGATAAAAGGAATGTACTTGTGCAGAAACTCCCAGAAATAGCCTGCAAATCCCAAAGCATATAAACTGCAGGCAACCGTGTAAGCGAACCAAAGCATCCATCCAGATACAAATCCCACAGCACCCGGGTAAGCCATTTTTACAAATGAATATCCGCCGCCTGCTTTGGGAATAGCCGATGCGAGTTCAGCGTAAGCAAAAGCAGTTAATAATGTAACCACTCCATTTAAAGCAAAGGCAAGAATTGAAGCGGGACCCGCCTCACCTGCAGCGATACCTGTAAGCACAAAGATCCCGGCGCCAATCATTGCGCCAATACCAATCATTGTTGCATCAAAAAGCCCAAGATCGCGTGCAAACGTAGGCTGACTTTCTGTCGTCCCTTTTTTATTCTGCATAAATACTTAATTAAAGAAAGTATAATTTCAGAAAATGTTCATTTTAAGTTAAGGAGATGTACATAGATTAGCAAAAAAGGATTACCAACTATACTATTATCAAATGAAAACTTACAATAATTAAATATCTAAATTTACTTTTATAGATTGCGTATACAAAAGTAAATAAATTCTTATAATTTTTAATTAAATTTGGTTATACCTTATAGGCATTATGAAAAAGATAATAATTGGAATTCACGGAATAGGAAATAAGCCCCCTGTAAATATTCTGGGAAAATGGTGGCTTAATTCAATCCACGAGGGACTAAAAAAATATAATTACTCCGGGCCCGATTTAGATTTTGAGATGGTCTACTGGGCAGATATACTTCACAAATCCCCCCTTAATCCTGAAGAAACCGATAAGAATAAGCCCGGCTATATGTCTGAAAAATATGTGCCGGAAGAATTTACGAGTATTAAAGAACCATCAGGCTTCAGACAAAAAGCAATTGAATATCTGGAAAAATATTATGATAAGTTAATGGTTAACGGAGTTTTGTCACTTGAAAACAAGACAATTACTGAATTATTTATTCATATGCATATGAAAGATCTTGAAAGTTATTATGGTCCCGTTTATTTAGAAAATAGCAGAGGGAAAATACTTGCACGGGATGCAATACTGGACAGACTTACAAATAAATTGAGAGAACACAGTGATAAAACTATTTTATTAATTGCGCATTCAATGGGTTCAATAATTTCCCACGACGTATTAATTGAAAGGTTACCCGATATTAAAATTGATACTCTTCTAACAGTTGGTTCCCCTCTGGGTCAAAAATATGTTATCGACAATTATTCTAATGAACAGAAACAAAAATCAATTAATAAACTCAGGGTGCCTGATAATATTATAAACCATTGGTATAATTTGGCCGATCTTGAAGACCAGGTCGCAATAAATCATACGCTTTCAAAATATTACAAAAAGAGTTCAAAAAATCTGGCAATAGATGATAAAATTGTTAGGAACAACTTTGTATTTAAAGGAATAAGCAATCCTCATAAATCATTTGGATATTTGAGAACCGCAGAAGTTGCAGAAATAATAAATTCATTCCTGGCTTCAAGATATGCAAATATGTATGTGCGGATTAAAAAGAAATTGGGGGAAATATTTACAAATAAAGGAACTTGATTTTTTCTGCGCTAAATAGTGAGATCAAAAAAGTAAAAGAATTGACAGTTAAATATTATAGAAACACTACAAAGATTTATTTAAAATAAAAAGCGGGTTGATAACCCGCCCATTCGAAAGTGAAATTAATTATTAATACCTGTAATAATCAGGTTTATAAGGTCCTTCAACCTTAACACCGATGTATTTTGCCTGTTCCGGTGTTAAAATTTCAAGTTCCACTCCAATCTGTGCGAGATGCAGTTTTGCAACTTTTTCATCGAGGTGTTTAGGAAGCATGTAAACTTTATTTTCATATTTATCTGAATGATTCCATAACTCGATTTGTGCGAGTGTCTGGTTTGAAAATGAGTTTGACATTACAAAAGAAGGATGTCCGGTCGCGCAACCAAGATTAACCAGTCTGCCTTCAGCAAGAACAATGATTTCTTTACCGTCTAAGTTGTAAAGGTCAACCTGAGGTTTAATAATATCTTTTGTCTTTCCGTAGTTCGTGTTCAGCCACGCCATATCTATTTCATTATCAAAATGACCGATATTACAGACTATAGTTTTATCGTTCATTAACCTGAATATTTTTTCTGTAATGATGTCTTTGTTACCTGTTGCAGTAACTATTATATTAGCTCTTTTAACGACGTTCTCGAGTTTCTTAACTTCGTATCCGTCCATTGCTGCCTGCAGAGCACAGATAGGATCCGCTTCGGTTACGATGACTCTTACGCCAGCGCTTCTTAGAGACTGTGCCGAACCTTTACCAACATCACCGTATCCGCATACAACTGCAACTTTGCCTGCCATCATTAAATCTGTTGCTCTTCTTAAAGCATCAACCAATGATTCGCGGCATCCGTATTTATTATCAAATTTAGATTTTGTAACAGAATCATTTACGTTTATTGCAGGAAGAGGAAGTGTTCCGTTTTCCATCCTGTCGTAAAGCCTGTGAACACCGGTGGTGGTTTCTTCCGATAATCCTTTTATTCCTTTTACTAATTCCGGATATTTATCAAGTACCATATTTGTAAGGTCGCCGCCGTCATCAAGAATCATGCTCAACGGTTTCTTTTCCTTACCGAAGAACAATGTCTGCTCGATGCACCAATCAAATTCCTCAGCGTTCATCCCTTTCCAGGCGTAGACAGAAATTCCTGCCGCAGCAATTGCCGCTGCTGCATGATCCTGCGTGGAAAAGATATTACACGATGACCAGGTTACTTCCGCCCCCAGTTCAACAAGGGTTTCAATTAAAACTGCTGTCTGAATTGTCATATGAAGACAACCGGCAATTCTTGCGCCTTTCAATGGTTTCTGCGGTCCGTATTCTTTACGGATTGACATCAATCCCGGCATTTCGGCTTCGGCAAGTTTTATTTCCTTCCTTCCCCATTCGGCGAGTGAAATATCCTTCACTTTATATTTTGTATACTTTGTATCTTTTACTGCTGCGTCACTCATTCTTATACCTTCTTTTATTTTTAAACTTTTGCATATTTTTTAAATTCGGGAACTAAATCAAGCTGTTCCCATGAAAATTCTTTTCTTCCAAAATGACCATAAGAAGATGTGGCCTGGTAAATCGGTCTCCTGAGTTTTAATCTTTTGATTATGCCCTTTGGTGTCAGGTCAACTTCCTTGCGAATCATTTTTGAAATTTCTGTATCAGGAATTACTCCCGTACCTTTTGTGTCGATAAAAACAGAAATAGGTTCGGCTACTCCAATTGCATATGACAATTGAACCATACATTCTTTGGCCAGCTTTGCGCCGACAACATTTTTAGCAATGTATCTGGCAGCGTATGTAGCACTTCTGTCAACTTTTGACGGATCTTTACCTGAGAAAGCACCGCCGCCGTGTGGAGCCCACCCGCCGTATGTATCAACAATAATTTTTCTTCCGGTAAGTCCGCTATCGCCGTGCGGCCCGCCGACTTCAAATCTTCCGGTAGGATTAACAAAATACTTTGTCTTTTTATCGATGTATTTTGCCGGGATTACTTTTTTAATCACATTTTTTATTACGTCTGCTTTAATTTTACTTTGCTTAACTTTTGCATCGTGCTGTGTTGAAATAACAACTGCATCAACTCTGAGAGGCTTATGATCATCGCTGTATTCAATTGTAACCTGAGACTTTGCATCAGGTCTTAAGTAAGGCATCAAAGTAGGCTGCTTTTTTCTTATGTCAGCAAGTTTCTTCACCAATTTGTGTGCGTACATAATAGGCATCGGCATAAGTTCCGGTGTCTGGTCACAAGCATAACCGAACATAATTCCCTGATCGCCGGCTCCGCCGGTATCAACACCCATTGCAATATCGGGTGATTGTGAATGTATGGCGTTCAACACAGAGCAGGATTCTGAATCGAATTTATATTCTGCTTTTGTGTAACCGATTTTTTTTATTGTCTCTCTTACGATCTCTTGAACATCTATGTAAGCTTTTGTTGTAATTTCACCGCCAACAAGAACCAATCCTGTGGTTACAAAAGTTTCACAAGCTACTCTTGCGTTTGGGTCTGTTGCATAAATTGCATCAAGAACACCATCGGATATCGCATCACTTACTTTATCCGGGTGACCTTCGGAAACTGATTCCGATGTAAAGAAATATGACATTTATTATTATACCTTATGTTTCTTAATAAATATAAATTTAATTAAATTCAATTTCTGAAGAGTCGCCCGAATTTAATCTTTTGAGACTTCCCTTTACTACAGAGTTATTCCCAATAATTGAATTTTCAAGCATCGAGTTTAAAACTTTTGCGTTCGTCCCGATAATTGAATTCTTAATTATCGAGCTTTCTATTCTACTTCCTTTATCAATCGTTGTATATGGTCCGATAACTGCATTACTTATTTCTACATCGTCAGCAATAAAAACCGGCTTATTGATTACAACATTGGGGTATTCTATACTATGTCCATTTCTATCCAATAAAAACTGATTAGTAGAAAGTAAAGTATCGGGTTTACCGCAATCATACCATCCTTCAACCGGGAAAGTTGTTAATTGTTCACCGGCTTCAATCATTAACTGTATAGCATCAGTTAATTGAAGTTCCCCATTAGTACGAATATCTTTGTCCACAAGCTCAGTTAAACTTTTTGATAATTTATCCGCATCCGAAAAATAATAAAGTCCAACAAGTGCTAATTTACTAACAGGTTCGTTTGGCTTTTCAACTAGTTTTTTAATAAATCCATTTTCAGTAACTGCAACTCCAAACCTTCTTGGATCTTCAACTTCTTTAACCCCTAGAGATGAAACTTTATTTTTGAATACTTCTTTTAAGTTTACATCAAAAACGGTATCACCAAGGATCACAAATACTTCTTGTTCTTTAATAGTTGGCAATGCTTTATAAATTGCGTGTCCCAATCCTTCCATCTCTTTTTGTTCAACAAAATCAGATTTGAAAGATGGATAGTTTTTCAAAACATATTCCTGAATCATCCCGCCCAGATGCCCGATTACGAAAGTAGTTTTTTTAATACCCTCCTCCGCAAGTTTATCCAGTATATGTCCAAGGATCGGTTTACCACCGACATTCAAAAGCACTTTTGGAGTTGTGTGTGTATGTGGTTTAAGTCGGCTACCAACACCTGCAACAGGAATAATTGCTCTCATTTTCCGCTTTTCCTTAAAGTCTTATTATTGCTGATTTTAATCTTTAAAAATACCCAATCTCCTTTCGAATAACAAATAAAAACAAGGTACAGGAGTATTAAAAACTTATGGAATAACTATTTATATTAGAATTAGTATTATTAAAACTTAAGTGCTAAAAGATGAAATTCAACACTAAAATTACACAACTGTTCAAAATAGAATATCCGATTATACAAGCAGGAATGGTATGGGCTTCTGGGTGGAAACTGGCATCTGCTGTATCTAATAATGGCGGATTAGGATTAATTGGCGCTGGATCAATGAAACCTGAATTGCTGATGGAGCATATACGGAAATGTAAATCTGCAACTTCGAAATCCTTTGGAGTTAATATCCCTTTGTTACGAGGAGATGCAGATCAGCTTGTAAATACTGTAATTGAAGAAGGAGTTAAAATAGTATTTTCATCAGCCGGAAATCCCGCAAAATTTATTGAACTGTTTAAAAAAAATAACATTACTGTGGTACACGTAGTACCGTCGGTTAAATTTGGATTAAAAGCAGAAAGTGCAGGCTGTGATGCTGTTGTTGGGGAAGGTGTGGAAGCGGGCGGACACAATGGTGCCGATCAAACCACATCCTTATGTTTAATTCCGCAATTAGCCGATGCATTAACAATCCCGGTAATTGCAGCCGGAGGAATTGCGGATGGAAGAGGAATTTTAGCTGCTATGTCCCTTGGGGCAGAAGGAGTGCAAATTGGGACCAGATTTGCAGCTACAGTTGAATCATCTGCACACGAAAATTATAAAAAGAAAGTTGTTGAAGCAGCCGACAGTGATACAGTCCTAGCATTTAAGAAAATAGCCTTAGTCAGAATGCTCAAAAATGATTTTGCTTTCCGTTCAATCAAAGCCGAAGAAGAAGGCTACGGGAAAGAACAAATGCTGGAATTGCTTGGCACCAAAAGAGAAAAGCTCGGCATATTCGAAGGAGACGAAATGGAGGGAGAAATGGAAGCCGGCCAGAGTTCCGGCCTGGTCAAGGATATACTACCGGTTAAAGACCTGTTCAACAAGTTGTTATCCGGGTACCGCGAAGCAAAAGAAAGAATGGCGCTCTTAGATTAACAGATTCTTTTCGTTGAACACTGAATAATTTTGCATCCACCCATCAAATAAACCTTGCGGTTAAAATCTGAAACCTTTAAAATATTGGCTATGTAAATTATTTTAATCTAAAATTAATCGGATAAATAATGAAAAGATCAAACATAAGCACTGTTCTCGCCATATTTACGTCTATATTTTTATTTTCTCAGGTTAGTGTTTTCGGTCAGGCCAATGAAGCTGAGATATATAATAATGCAAAGGCCATTAAAGAACCACATCAAAAAATTGAAGCTCTGCAAGACTTTCTACTAAAATACCCGGATAGTCATAACTCATTAGGTGCACGGTATCGTATATTCACTACTTATGTTGATCTAAAATCTGAAAAACAGGCACTTTTGGCAGCTGAAAATTTATTGCAAAATTCGTCAGGCGGAACCCAAATAGGTTTATATAACACGGTGGCTTCCTCGCTCGCTGAAAATAAAATGGCGCTGAACGAGGCAAATGCATATATAGATACAGCACTCGCCGCGCTGGAAGGTGGAAGCCCGAGAGCGATCAAAAACTTTAAGGATACTAAAGCCCTTGTAATGTTTAACCTTGGTTTTCCCGATTCAGCTCTGGCACTTGAAAAAGAAGCCATTGTCGGTAATGAAAAGAATGCCGGTTTTTTAGAATCACTTTCTGTTTATCTGAATGCCACAGGACAGAAAGACGAAGCTCTTACAACCGCAGCAAGGTCGGTTTTATACGGAAACACCGACGAATCGATTACAAATTTTAACAAATGGCTCGACGAGTATAAATCAAGCGAGCAGGATCGCGCAGACTTTAGAAATAATGTTACAAATAAAGTGCTTGCGGAATATCTCAAGGATTCAGGAAATGAAAACCAGGCAGTGGTAAATTCAAACGCAGCTGTCTTCCTTGCAAGAATGAATGTTGATCTGCAAAAAGCTGAAAAATGGGCCCGGACTACGGTTAATAATATCAGTAAAGACACTCCACTGGACGATATAATAACATACAAAACAAATCTTGCGATTGTACACAGCGAGTTAAATAAAAACCGGGAAGCATTAAAAGAACTTACCTCGGTTGAAGATTTTGTTGATCCCTGGACGCCCGATTACTGGAATGCTCTCGGTAAAGTATATGAAAAATTAGGACAGAATAATAAAGCGATGGATGCCTATGTCTCTGGACTAGTCGCATACAAGCCCGACATGGTTCTGAATTCAGCAAAGGCGCTTGCGAAAAAAGAAGGCAAAACAGAAGATTTTATTGACAAGGAAATTGAACGGAAAGATAAGGAACTAAAAGAATTTGAACCAGGAAAATTTGAAGGGAAAAACAATAGTGGAAGAATGGTGCTTGCGGAATTATTTACAGGTGCCGAATGTCCCCCATGCGTTGGAGCGGATCTTGCTTTTGACATGCTTTCAGAATATTACCCTAAAGATGTTTTCGCAGTGCTTGAATATCATGTCCATATACCGGGACCGGACCCTCTGACCAACCCGCAAACTTTCCAGAGATACAAATATTACGGCGGAAATTTTGGGACTCCAACGGTTTTCTTCGACGGTGGCAACCGCTTAATAGGCGGCGGCCCGGATATTATTAAAGCTAACCGTTTTAAAGTTTACAATTATATCATTAAGCAGCAGCTAGAAAAAAAGCCAGGTGTTCAACTAAACTGCTCTTCACAAATAGAAAACAATAAAGTAAATGTTAGAGTAGAAATTGGAGCTGCAATTAGCGGGAAAATATTAAACGGTCAATCCCTGCACATTGCACTGGCAGAAAAATCGGTCGATTACACAGGTGGAAACGGAGTCAGCAAACAACTATTTGTTGTACGGCACCTGATAGATGGGCCTGAAGGCACTCCAATAAATATCACAGCTAAAGCTAAGACTATTGAAAAGACAATTGATCTTAAAAAGGTGGAAAAAACAATAAAAACTTACCTTGATGATCCAACAAAAGATCCATCATGGAGAGGTGGGAAAAGCCCTGACTGGAGAGCAAGACCTGAAAATATTAATCCGCACAATCTGGCAGTAATAGTATGGGTTCAGGATAATACAACCAAACAAATTGCACAGGCATTCTACACAAATGTAAATTATAAAATGAGTTCTAAATAATTTTATTCAATAAGGAAATTTTTAGTAATTATGAAGACAGTTAAGTACATAGCGTTGGTAATCTCAATTTTGTTTTTATATAACCCGGATATCTTAAGCCAGAATGTTAAGCCTGAATCAGTAGTAGATATTTCTTCGAAATCAACGATTAGTAAAACTACGAATGGAACCGAAATTGAGCTAAAAGTAATCCTAAGCATAAAAGATAACTGGCACATCAACGCACATAAACTTACAGACGAATCACTAACAGCAACATCGGTAAAATTTGCAAAGTCTAAAGATTTTGCAATTACCGGGATAAAATATCCACCCGCAGAAATGTTAAAATTACAATTTTCAAACCAGGAACTTGCATTGTACGAAACGCAGGCTACAGTAAAAGTTAAAATTTTTGTAAGTAAGAATTTTAAAGGAAAGGAATTGACTGTTAGGGGAAACTTGCAGTACCAACCCTGTAATAATCAAACCTGTTTATTTCCGGTTAGTAAACCATTTTCATTTGATATAAAACTCAAATAAGAATTTACCGCTTCTAATCTTAATCTTGCTCTATGTTTAGAGTAAGATTAAGATTCTTCTTTTAAGAAACTACCTCTTCCAGTGTTTTCACTCCCTCAAATAAAGAAATGATTTTCTGCATTACCTGATCTACTACTGCATCAGGACAAGATGCTCCGCTTGTAAGTAAAATATCGATTGGCCTTTTCTCTGGAATAAAATTTTTAGTTGTTACTTCTTTTTTAGATTTAATATCAAAATGTGAAATTTCTTTTTTCGACAATATTTTGTCAGCTGATGAAATGAAATAGGTTTTAATTTTTTCTTCACAGAGTTCAACAATATGACTTGTGTTCGAGCTGTTATATCCCCCGACAACAATTGCAAAATCAGCTTCTTTTTCCAGCAAACCATAGGTAGCTTCCTGATTATCATTAGTTGCGTAACATAGGGTATCGCGCGTATCGGCAAAATGTTCTTTAAGATTTTCTTCACCGAATTTCTTGATCATAGTTTCTTTCAGGAAGTCAGCTATTGACTGCGTCTCGGTCGCCAGCATTGTTGTCTGGTTAACAACACCGACCTTCAGCAAATCCTTTTTAAGATCAAATCCTTCGGAATATTTACCCTTAAAAAAATCATAAAATTCTTTTTCTGATTTTTCACCAAGTACCACCTGCGAAAGGAATTTCGTTTCTTCAATATCCCGGACAATAATAGATGCTGAATTAACTATGCTGTGAGAAAAAGTCGCACGTGTTTCTTCGTGGTTATGTTTACCGTGAATGATAATTGTATAATCCTGCTTTCCAAGCATTACAGAACGGTTCCAGACTTTTTCAACAAACGGACAGGTTGTATCATACTTGTAAGCGTCGAGTCCGATTGCAGACAATTTTTTCTCAATTTCCAGAGTAGTTCCAAAAGCCGGTATAATTACTATATCTTCTTTTTTTAATTCACTCCAGTCAATTAATTGTTTTCCGTGAGTATCCATAATAAACTTCACTCCACGGCTCTGTAAATCATCGTTAACACCCGGATTATGAATCATTTCACTCAACAGGAAAATCCTTTTACCAGGATTTTCTTCGATAGTTTGATAGGATATTTCTATCGCATTTTCAACTCCGTAACAGAAACCAAAATGCCGTGCTACATAAAAACGCACCGGTCCGAAATCCAAATGTGTCGGACTAAAATCCTTTTTTCGTGGATCATTATCCTTACGGGATTCTTTTATTTTTGAAATAATAGAACTTCTGTAGAACTGAGGTATATCGAATTTCTTCATTTAGGCCAATATGATAAAATTTTAGTGATTAAAAATATGAAATTATATCGGGATAAATAACCCAATCAGTTATAAAACCGATTTATTGGTTTACATAATTGCAATTTAGACCGTTCATCCGTGATATCCACCAATTTATCAAATTACAGTTAATTATTCAGTCTTTTTACAATACTTTTGTTCAGCTTAGGTCTTCACAAACGTCTATTGACAGGAGTTTATATGCATAGAATATCTAATATTTATAAAGTATTACTATTCAGTTTAATACTGCTCGTCTCAACCTCATTTTC
Organism: uncultured Bacteroidota bacterium; assembly: GCA_963783855.1. Lineage (GTDB taxonomy): Bacteria > Bacteroidota > Ignavibacteria > Ignavibacteriales > Ignavibacteriaceae > JAKAGZ01. The sequence continues at coordinate 29,241 of CAWAPE010000003.1, read as the reverse complement.
ACAACAGGTTTTTGAAGTAAATCTGAAGGACAGAGCAGATGACAATTTTCATGTTACTGTATATCCTGAAAAATTATCTGCTGATAATAACATATTCCAATTTGCGGCAACAGCACCGGGAACATACCAGACTATGGACATTGGCAGATTTGTAAGTGACTTCAAAGCTTATGACAATAATGGAAATGAAATTGTAACAGAAAATAGTTCAACTAATCAATGGACAATTTCGGATCCTGCTGCGGTAAAAAAAATTACATATGAAGTTGATGATATCTGGGATACTCCTGTAACAACCCATCGGCTTTATCCAATGTGTAGTTCAACAATTTCAGATGATTTTGTAATGATGAATGGACAAGCAGTTTTTGGATACTTCAGCGGTATGCAATCTGAGCCAATAAAAATTAAAATTGATTACCCATCAGACTGGACAGTAGGTACACCTTTAAAACAGGACGATGATGGATATTACGAGGCAGAAACTTTTGATAAAGTTGTTGATTCTCCGTTTTACCTCGGTAAATTAACAAAAGCTACTACTGAAGTTGGAGGAGCAAAAATAGATGTTTACACTCATTCTATTACTGGAATGATTACATCGGATGATATTCTGGATATGTTAAAAGATATTCTGCATGCAGAATCAGATTTTACAAAAGGACTCCCGGTAGATGATTATACTTTTCTTTTTTACTTCGGCAAATTTGGAGCAGGTGCCTGGGAACACTCCTACAGTTCTGAATATGTAATGCAAGAAGGATCACTTACTCCCAGGTTCACAGAGAATGTTCGTTCTGTTGTAGCTCACGAATTCTTTCATGTAAACGTGCCTTTAAATATTCACAGTGAACTTGTTGAAAAATTTAATTTTGTAAAACCTGTAATGTCACAACATCTTTGGTTATATGAAGGAACAACAGAATGGGCAGCACATATTTTACAGCTTCGTGATAAACTGATTTCACTGGATGATTACCTGAAAGTTTTGCACCATCAACTGGCGATGAATGATAATTTCAGGCAGGATGTTAGTTTGACAGAGCTTGGTATTCACTCAACTGAAATGCCGGATCAATATTATAATATATATCAAAAAGGTGCGTTTGTAAGTTCATTATTAGACATAAGGCTTTTAGAACTTTCTCACGGAAAAAAAGGGTTGCGCGAATTAATAATTGAACTTTCAAAAAAATACGGCCCCAAACATGCATTCAGCGAAAAGAATTTCTTTAATGAATTAGTTGCAATGACCTATCCGGAAATCGGGGATTTCATAAACAAATATATCAAAGGGACAGATAAACTGCCTGTTAAAGAATATTATAATAAGCTGGGAATAGATTATAAAGAAGAAGCGGGGCTGGACAGCACAAGAACATCTTTAGGAATTAATATCGGGTTTCAAAATGGCGCATTTACCGTTGTTACTGTTAAAGATGAAAATAAGATACCTCTGAAAGTTGGTGACGTTATTACTAAAATAGAAGGAACACCTCTCAACCTTCAGACTGCCAGAACTATTTTTGCAAAAAGGCAGGAAAAGAAGGTTGGTGATAAAATAACTTTTACGGTAAAACGCGGGGAAAAGAAGATGAATTTTACATTAACCTTAGAACCAGCAATATTAAGACACGAATTTACAGTAGATCAAAATCCAACACCGGAACAGTTAAAACTCCGTGAAGCGTGGTTGAAAAATTTATAATTTTTATTATCTCTCTGAAAGGGCTGGAGTTGTGGTTGCTTCAGCCTTTTTTTATTGATATCTATTTGTCATTACCATAATTTTATTTATGCCTTTACAAAAAGAAATAATTAATAAATTTTCCTGTATTACAAAGCTTCACACACAAAGCTTTAATACAGAAGGGAAACTGACGCACAGTTTGTCAGGTGTAGTTCGTGTGGAAATAAATTCTGGTAAAGAAATAATTTTTGAAGAACAGATTCGCTGGGAAAATGAAAGCAGCTTATTAATGAATTCAAAAAATGTTTACAAGTGGACATTCCTCACATCAGGAAATATAAAACTCCATCATTTACGTTTCGGGAGTAATAATCCCGTATTTCTGGTAGAGTTAGTAAAATCAGGAAAAAAATTCTGGGAAAGCAAAGAGCCCCATAATTGCAATAACGACCTATATTCGGCAAAACTATATCTTGAAAAAAACTCCATCATTTTGCAATGGAAAGTAACGGGACCGACAGAGAATTATTCCCTGGAAACCACGTATTCCTAAGAAAGGATTACTAAATCATACCTTTAATCTTAGATTTTATGCCCTTCCTTTGCTATATTTGAAGTCCTAATAAAAGAATTGAAATGAATTTATCCGAAAGACTTAAGAAAATAAATGACCGGTTTGAAATAATAAACCAGCAGCTTTCCGATCCCAGTTTTATGAACGACAGGGACATGATCGTAAAACTAAGCAAGGAAAGGAGTGAGCTGGTTGAAATAGTAAAAGCTTACGAAGATTATACCAAGGTATTAAATGATATAAAAGGAAATAAAGAAATCATTAATTCCGGTAGTGATCAGGAATTAACTTCACTGGCAGAAGCCGAACTGGAAGAATTAGAAGAAAAAAAAGAAAAACTTGAAGAAGAAATAAAAGTTCTGTTATTACCAAAAGACCCTAACGATAATAAAGATATTATTATGGAAATACGCGCTGGAACGGGCGGTGAGGAAGCTGCACTTTTTGCCAGTGATCTTTTTCGTATGTACAGCCGCTATGCAGAAGTAAAAGGCTGGAAGCTTGAGTTAATGGATATAAGCGATTCCGGCCTGGGCGGAATTAAAGAGGTTGTCTTTTCCATTAGCGGGAACAATATTTTTGGTAATCTAAAATTTGAAAGTGGCGTACACAGAGTTCAGCGTGTACCGGAAACAGAAGCAAGCGGTAGAGTTCATACATCAGCGGCATCAGTTGCTGTACTTCCGGAAGCCGAAGATGTACAGGTTGATATAAATCCCAATGATCTGCGTATTGATATTTTCCGCTCAGGCGGAGCAGGTGGACAGAATGTAAACAAGGTTGAAACTGCCGTCAGAATCATTCATAATCCTACGGGAATAGTTGTGCAATGCCAGGATGAAAGGTCCCAATTGAAAAACAGGCAAAAGGCAATGAAGGTTCTCCGAGCCAGATTGTATGACTTGAAACTTAAAGAACATAATGCTGAACTATCCGCGCAAAGAAAATCTATGGTTGGCAGCGGTGACAGAAGTGATAAAATCAGAACATACAACTTCCCTCAAAATCGCGTAACCGATCACAGAATTGGGCTTACTCTTTATAATCTTTCGGGTATAATTGAAGGTGATCTTGAGGAATTAATTGAACAGTTGAAACTAGCAGACAGAACTGAGAAACTGCAGGAAAACGGACAGGCTTAAAAAATCCTTAAACGATATATCAGACTGACTTAATTGTTATCAGACTTATATCATCCTCAAATTTACTTCCCGTAAATTCTATAAATTCATCCTTTAATTTTTTGAATGGTTCATCTTCAGGTGAAATATTATTAATAACCTCGTTTAATTTAGTAGTTCCAAATTGTTCCTGGTTATTACCCCGGGTCTCAATTATTCCATCTGTAACAAGAAACAGGCAATCATTTTTTCCCATCTCGACGGTTATATCATCATACTGCCCATCTGAAGAAAATCCGAGTAATAAACCATTCGATTGTAATTTTTTTACCTCACCACTTTCAGCATTTTTATAAATGATAGGGAGATCGCCGGCCCCGGTGTACTGAACGGCCTTAGTTTTTTTATTTAGAACAAGCACAGAAAGAGTAGCAAAAACCTCTGACACCTTTGCATCCTGGTAAACTGAGCTGTTCACCTGTTTTAAAATTTCACTAGGGCGTGCCACTTCGTAACTTTGTAATGCCATTCTTATTGCACTTCGGACATATCCCGCATAAGCAAACGCAAAATACCAGGCACCCCATTTTTTACCCATAACATCACCAAGTATAATGGCCAGGCAATCATCATTTAAGTTAAAATAATCTATAAAATCTCCACCCGGTATACCCTGATAAGGCTGATGCCACTGGTTTATTTCAAATCCTTCAAACACAGGGCTTTTATCAGGGACAACTTTTACACGCATAGAGTCCGCAGCCTGGTGAAGTTCGCTTACGGCTTTTTGTCTTTCTTTGCCAAGGCTTTTTATAATAGCTTTTACTTTTGCAACTACAACTCTTGGTCCGGCTGTTTTCAAAACATAATCTGTAATACCAAGATCGTATCCGTCGAGTATATCCTCTTCACCGCCCTTTGCGGTTAAAAAAACAAATGGTACTGCACGTAGTTCCGGAATTTCAATAAGATTTTTTCGGAATTGAAATCCATCTACTTCAGGCATCATAATATCAGAGACAATAATATCAGGCAAGAAGGACTTTGCTTTTTCAAGTCCTTCATCTGCCCCGAGTGCCGTAATACATTCAAATCCTTCTTTATTCAGATTATATTGGAAAAGTTTTGATATTGTTTTGTCATCATCAACTAGTAATATTTTTGTTCTATCCTGGGCAAAAGATTGTTCCACACTCTGCCTCGGTGCGCCACCGTTATATTTCTTATATATATCGGCTTTCCGAATAAGTGCACGGACTTTTAGAATCAATTCTTCTACATCAAATGGCTTTGTAATTATATCATCAGCACCTACGTCAAGAGCAGTTGATTTATCTTCAAGGGAACTCTTAGCTGTAACAAAGACAAATGGAAGTGTCTTAAGATCCTGATTTTCTCTCACTTTTTTACAAAACGTAAATCCATCCATACCCTGCATAGTAACGTCACACAGTACAAGATCTACTTTGTTCTCACCTAAATATTTGAAACCATCGTCAGAACCTTCAGCAGCAAGGATAGAGAAGCCATTTTTTTTCAAATGATGCTGGATTAATTTTCTTATTGTGATGTCATCATCTATAATTAGAATTGACTTTTGTTCTTCTGGCATTTAATTAATCAGATTTAGTTTGAAAATTCAAAATTATATTCTCAACCGACCTTGGGATTTAGCCGGAATTATAGGGGAAAATGAAAAAAACAATTAGGCAAAAAGACTTTTGTAGCTATTTAAAACTTTGAACAGCCTCTTCCTTTGTCTTATAGGATTCAAAAACACGATACATCCTTGTTAATTCAAACATGGAGTGCACAGCAGGCTGGAAACCAACCAATTTAAGATCACCCCCAATCCCGGTAATCTTTTTTAATGAAACTACCATGGAACCGAGAAAGGTAGAATCTATAAACTCGCATTCTGATATATCAACAACAATTTTTTTTGCACCTTCTTCAATATCCTGAGTCAGTGTCAATTTAAATTCTTCCGCTTCTTTTAATGTAGCACGGGTTAGATTAACAACCTCCACTAATACATCGCCGTATTTTTCTTTAGTAAAGTCCATTTATAAACCTAAATTTTAATTTGTTTAATCATTAGACCTGTTTTCAATATTATATTTTTCCATCAATCTGTAAATAGTTGCACGTCCAAGCTGAAGTTTTTTTGCCGCTTCCACAATATTGCCATTTGTTACCTTCAAAGCATGCCGTATTGACTCTTCCTTGAGCTTTTCAAATGATATAATATTATCATCACTAAACAAAGGTCCTGAAAAAGTATCGCCAAGAGTTGAATCCGAAGTTTTAATATGTGATGGAAGATCGTCAACATCTATCATATTTTTTTCAGCAAGAATTAAACAACGCTCGATAGTGTTTTCCATTTCTCTAATATTACCTGGCCAGCCATATTCATAGATAAGTTTCAGTGCCTTTTTTGTAAATCCTTTAATCTCTTTACCAAGTCTTTTATTTCCCGCCTTTAAAAAATATTCTGCAAGAACAAGTATATCCCCCCTTCTTTTTCTCAAAGGAGGAATATTAATCGGGAATGAATTTAATCTGTAATACAGATCCTCTCTAAATTCCTTATTTTCTACAGCCTGTTTCAATTCCCTGTTTGTTGCAGAAATAATTCTCACATCCGTTTTAATGAGTTCGGTTCCGCCTACTCTCTCAAATTCTTTTTCCTGTATTACCCTCAATAATTTTGCCTGTAAAAGCATTTCAAGTTCGCTAACCTCATCCAGAAATATAGTACCTCCATTGGCAAGTTCAAACTTTCCCAGTTTCCTTTGATGCGCGCCGGTAAATGATCCTTTTTCATGACCAAACAGCTCACTTTCAAGAAGCTCCCGCGGAATTGAAGCACAGTTAACAACAATAAACGGCCTGTCTTTTTTTCTGCCGTTGTAGTGAATTGCACGCGCAATCAGTTCTTTACCGGTTCCGCTTTCTCCGTGAATAAGTACTGTAATATCGTTATTTAAAACTTTTGAAACCAGTTTAAAAACATCCTGCATTTTCCCATCGGAAGAAATAATATTATCAAAGCTGTATTCTTTTTTAACATTTTCCTTCAGGTTTTCCAGTTCTTTCAAAAGATCATAGCTTTTAATCGCATTTTTAAGCGATGGCTCAAGCCGTTGCATATCAATAGGTTTCGGGAAATAATCAAAAGCCCCGAAGCGGAGAGCTTCCACTGCAACCTCTATACTACCCTGTGCTGATAATATTATAACCGGTAAATTTTCGTCGAATTGTTTTATCCTTTTTAAGGTCTCAATCCCATCCAGTCCCGGCAGCATAATATCAAGCAAAACAATATCAGGTCTTGCACTCAATCTTTTTAGTGCATCTTCTCCGTTTGAAAATACTTCAACATTGTATTTCCATTTATCTTTTACCCAGTATGATAAAAGCTTCGATATTGCCTGTTCATCATCAACTATAAAAACTAATTTATCCACAATAATTTATGTCCTTATAATTTTGTTTTTTGAAGTTTTAAGCCTTTTGGCAATTTGATCACAAAGGAAGTCCCTTTGTCAATTTCGCTTTCAACAGTAATTAATCCTTTGTGCAAATCTACAATTTGTTTTACAAAAACCAAGCCCAGCCCCGTTCCCGGTATCTCCGTTCCGGGTCTGTTTACACGATAAAATTTCTGAAAAATATTTGGTAAATCTTTTTCCGGAATACCAACGCCTGTATCGGTAAATATAATTTCAAATTCCTTGTAAAGACTCTGCCCGCTTATTGTAATTCGTCCACCAACAGGGGTAAATTTAATTGAGTTATTTAAAAGAGCCCTAAATATTAGTTTGAGTCTTTCTTCATCTCCATTTATGACAATTTCTTCAACAGGAACGTCATACGTAAGTGTTAATTTTTTTCCTTTGATTGCCTTACGGTTCTCTTCAACAACCTCATTCAACAATTTAATGATATCGAAATAGCTCCTGTTAAGAACTATTCCATCACCCTCAATTTTTGTAAGATCAAGAACATCATTAATCAGGTTTGAAAGTCTTTTGCCTTCTTTTAGAATCAGGTTACTAAATTCCACCTTAGATTCCTTAGACATTTCCGGATCTGAAACAATAGTTTCAGAAAAACCAATTATCGATGCAAGCGGAGTCCTCATTTCATGAGAAATATTTGACAAAAAATCATTTTTTAGTCTGTTAAGCTCGTCAAGTATTGTCCTCCGCTGGTTTGCTCTGTTCCTTTCAATAGAGACTAATCTTTCCGATTCCGTCAATTTAAGGGAAAGTTCTTTAACTTTTAATTCATCAAACCGTGATTTCGTAATATTTTTTCCGACTCCAAGCAAGCCGGTGACTTTTTTATTCTCCTCTAAAACTTTTGCAGTTATCTGAAAAATAACTTCCTTTCCAAATTTTGAAGTAAATGTAACTTCAAAAGTAGTTAGTTCCCCGGAATTTAATATTGATTGGAAAGAATTTGCAATTTCTTCATCGCTTTTGGGATCAACAAATTCCCAAAAATGTCTGCCCGTTAAATCTTTTGGGAAATAATCCAGAGATGCTGCCCCATTATTATTTACCGTTCTGAAACATCCTCTATTGTCCAGTATAAAAATCAGGTCTTCAGAAGCTTCAAGAACTAATTCAAATTTCTCATTCGTAGAAATTGCGTCAACAGGAATATTTTTTTTACCGACTGCTTTCTTATCCGGAGCACCTTTTTTTGTCTTAGTATGAATCAAGGGATGTTGAATTCCTTTATGTTTAACTATTTTAGACTGTTTTCTTATGTTCCAAATAAAGACATGTAGAAAATAAGAAACTTTTTGATAGATTATCCAATAATTATTGAAATATTTTACAGATAAATTGATTTTGGGATAAATTTTAAACAAAAACTTCATTTCCAGAACACAGGGATTGGTAAACCTGGAAATATTGCTAGTTTGATAATTGCCTGCCTGTAATTTTAAATTAAAAAAATCCAGCTAATTTTTTTTATTGTTGATGATAAAAATTATCTTTGTCCATGGCCAAAATATTAAAAAGAGCAGCCAATCTTTCTCTGGCAGCTAACATATTCCTGTTTATTATAAAAGCTATTGCCGGAATAATTTCAAATTCGATTGCGGTAATTTCAGATGCAATAAATTCTCTTACAGATGTTGTCTCATCTGCGGCTATAATGTACAGCGTAAAAGTTTCGCTTAAAAAACCGGATGATGATCATCAGTTCGGGCATAACGCCGCACAGCCAATTGCAGTCTTTCTGATCGCTCTTTTTACTGCTATTGTAGCAATCAATTTAATCCAGGCTTCAATAGGAAGAATTCTTAACCCTAACGAGCACCATAACATTAATTCTCTGGTGTATGGAATTCTTATAGTTACAATTACCGTAAAATTTATTTTATCCCGTTATCAATCCAAAGTTGGAAAAACTTTTCGTAGCCCCGGACTTAAAGCAAGTGCTATTGACAGTCTAAATGATGTTATTGCTTCCTCTCTTTCCATTATAGGTGTAATTGGTGTTCAGATAGGTTTACCATACATTGACGGAATTGCAGGAATACTCATCTCCTTTTTCATTTTAAAATCAGGTTATGAAATTGCAAAAGAAAACATTGATTACCTGATGGGAAGAGCCGCGGATGATCAGCTAATTCTGGAAATAGCCAACAGAGCAATGAATATTAAAGGTGTTGTCGGAATGAATGATTTAAGATCTCACTACGTAGGGAATAAATTTCATATTGAGATTCATATTGAAGTAGACAAGCATATGACAACCCAGAATTCTCACGATGTAGGCAAAGAAGTTCAGAAAGGGATAGAATCAATTGAAGAAATTCAAAAAGTATTTGTGCACATAGACCCCGTGTAATTATTTCTTTTCGGACTTTACCTTTTGAAGTGCTTCGTAATATTTTCTGATCAATTCTTCATAATCCTTTGAATATCCTTCCTGAACTGCGCGGTTAAGTTCGTCTCTTATCTTATTCTTCCCCTGTTCCGAATTCAAATCCAGGTTAGCAGGTGACTGGCGTTGAATATTTTTCCCTGCAAAAGATTCCCTGTCTTTTTCGTAATCCCTTTCGTTTACAGATCTCTGTGCATCCAGCATTTTTGACAGAATCCTTTCCTGTTTTTGGATCAAGTCATCATTGACTTTTTGCGTTTTCATATTTGTAACAACTTCCTGCATCTGGTCAAGAAGCTTATCCAGGTTTGAGGCCAGAGTTTTGGATTTTCCTGAAGCTTTTGCCTCATTACTAAGTTGTTTCAGGGTTTTTCTAACTTCTTCCTGCTGTTGAGCGAGTCTCTGTAACTGTGCCTGCTGCTGCATCGTTAACTTGCCGCCCATTGCCTGTTGCAGCATTTGGGTCAGATTATTAAGGCTCATTTGCTGTTGTGTCATTTGACCAAGCTGCTGCATCAATGACATCATTCCACCCTGTCCCTGTCCGTTCATCATTTGCTGCATTGAATTTTTCATAAGTGATGCAGCTTCGTTCAACCCTTTCATCGCTTCGCCCTGGTTAGATAATGTCTGATTACCGTTCCTGTTCTGCATTGCATCGAGGGAACGCATCATTGCCCTCTTGGCATCGCCGAGAGCCTTTCCCATTTCAGGGGTTATTGCAAAAGTCTTCTGTGAAAGTTCAGACATTTGTGCAGTAATTTTATCCAGATTTTTCTGAATATTATTTTGTTGCTCAGAATTTGATTTGAATGCTGATGAAGTCGGATCAAAATTTACTGATTCCTTTCTCAACACTTCCTGTTGTTTAGAAAGTGAAATTAGATTATCTGTTAGCTTCATCATATCCACAAATGTCTGCATCTGGTTTTTCTGCTGCATAGTTTTTTGCAGGTCCTGCATTCCGCCTTTCATTTTCTTCATATTCTGCTGAATCTGCTGCTGGTTCTGCATTGCCATTTGTTTTTGTGACTGCTGGATTTTTTGTGAAGCATCCTTTGAAAGCTCTGAATTCTTTTGCTGATTAAATTCTTCCTGTAATTTGTCAAGTGTCCTCTTTAGGCAGATCCTTTAACTCACTCATTTTTTTTGAAAGATCATCCATTTGCTCTTTCAGATCGTTCATTTCTTTTGAAATTTCATTTTGTCTCGAGCTTAACTCATCTTGTTTGTTCTTATCATTTAGATTGCTTCTTTTCGTCTCTTGTTCAATATTCTCCTGCTTCTTAATTATTTCATCCATTTTATTAACAAGATCATTAACCTTTTGCTCGGCCTGTATTCTCTTTAGCAGATTCATTGTCCGTTCTATGCTTGCCCTGAACTGTTCTTCATCAAATTTGAAATTTTCCATTGCCTGTTGTATCTGCTTGCGATCGAGGTTTTGCAAAAGGTTCTGCATATTCTCGGCCATTTTTTTCATATCGTCGCTCGAAAGTGTATCGAACAATTTTTGAAGCTCGCTATATTTTTCAAGTGTTTCCTGCGACATCAGATTATTCTGTTGCAGGTTTTTCTTTAAGTCATCTATTTTTTTACTTATCTGCTCCGATTTATCCTGCATTTTCTTAAAGTGCTCAAGAGATTTTTCAATCTTTTCTTTTTCCTGCCAGGTAATATCTTTTTTGTCCTGTTTTAATTCCTGCGATATTTTTTCAATATTTTTTTTCAGGTCTTCGGCATCTTTCAGTGTTTGTTGAAGATCATTTATTGCTTTATTCTGGGTTTTATCTGCCTGCGTAATTAATTCATTCAGAGTCGGTACTCTCACAGTAAATGAAGCAGTTTTCGCCGATTTTGGACCGCTGACATTATCGTTATCAAAAATTTCCAGGTAATAAGTCACTACATCATTTTCAGATAAATGCAACTGTGATAAATTCCAAATGTAACTGACATTCTGTTCGGTCGATTTTCCGTTTAACGGAATTTCAAGTGTCTTATAGTCAGTCCGGGTTTCTTTATACTTTGAAGACGAAAGTCTGTAAGCAAGATTTAATTTAGTAAAACCGTAATCGTCGCTGATTTTTGTAAGCAATGCAATCCTGTTGTCGTTCGGAAGCAACAAATTCTCATTAGGCGCGATAACTTCAATAACCGGATATGCATCATCGAGTGCTTTTACTGTATAATCTATCGGGGAAATATTTTCATTATCATTTTTATCTCTAATTATAATCCGATAATAATTATCATTTTTTATTCTGAAACTTCCCCGGGCTTCTTCGCCATTTGTTTTTAATGTAACTTCTGTAGAGTCACTAAAAACTAAACGTGCATATTTCAGATTCTTTGTCGAACTGATTTTAAGACTCACACGGCTTCCCTTCAGTGCAGATACATTTCCGTTATCTTTTTGATTAACTGCTGGAATTCCGGAATATGACGGTGAGTTAATACCTACATCAAGTGTTTTTATTATCGGGGGATCAATAACAGAGACATTATATTGCTTGCTGTTTATTCCATCAGCCGAAGCAAAATACTTAAACGAACTCCTGACAGATTTAACCTGATAATCATAAAGCCCTGATGAATCGCCCGTCAAATCCTGCATTTCAAATTTTGTCTGTTCCGTATCTTTGATTCCAAGTGATACATTTTTAGGAACCGCTCCATTCACTTTTACTGAGATAGAAAAATTGTCTCCTTTTGTAGCCTGAGTATTCCCTGGTTCTATCACAAAGGTAAACTTAGGTGGTGGAATAAATTCCTTGCCGAAATTTGCCAGTCTGAAGCTCGCCGCCTGAAGTGATGGGATAAAGATAAAAAGAAGCGCACAAATTATTACAGTGCCGGCAAGATATTTAAAAAGCTCCTTCGCTTTTTTGAAATCAACAATCTTTTCAAACTGTATATTTTTCGTTTTGTTATAAACATCTAGAAATGCAGCATTAATAAGATTTGAAGAATAGGTTTTATCCCTTTCAACTGAAACAAGCTGCATTGCGTTCAGTAAATCATCTTTTATATCCGGGAAATTTCGTCCGGCCTTTTCTGATACAGTGTAATAATCAGTCTTCCTGAAAATGTTGAAATATTTTAATAGAGGAATTACAAAAAGAATTGAAACTGTTCCAAGTGTAAAAATTAGAAAAAGGAAAAATAAAACTGTTCGTACTCCAGAATCGAAGTGGAAGAGTGCTTCAAGAATTGAAAATGTTGAGTAGAGAATTATACCCCACAAAATTGCAGCCTGTATCCCTACGGATGAGAAAAAGATATACTCCCTCTTTACAAGCCTTTCAAGCTTATCAATTATTTCCCGGTAATATCTTGATTCAGATTCCACTATTTTTTTTGCTCTTTACTTAATTTAGTGTGTTCTTATTGTCATTTCGAGAGACTTATACTTTTCTGTGGAGCGAGAAATCTTTTTAGAGATAAATAAAGATTTCTCCCGCCTGCGGGGAATCGAAATGACATTTTATTTTTTGCTTACGTCAACCGGCTGGCTTAGCGCCCAAACAACAATGTTGGTTCCAAATTTTAAAGCTTCGAGTCTTTTCGCCGGCGGATCGTTATGAACCTCCTGATCGTTCCAGCCATCGCTTGGATTCGATTCATATGTATAATAAACAGCAAGACGATTCCCGATAAATATTCCGAATCCCTGTGCGGGTTTGCCGTCGTGTTCGTGAGTTTTCGGAACACCGTTAGGGAAATCGTAGAAATCATGGTACAGCCCATAACTGAACGGAAGCTCAACAAGGTCTTTATCAGGGAAAACTTTTTTTATTTCCCTTCTGAAAGCCTTATCCATTCCGTAATCATCATCTGCATATAAAAATCCTCCTGCCTCAAGATATTTTCTCAATCTTTCAGCTTCATCTTTTGAAAAAATAATATTTCCGTGCCCTGTCATAAAAAGAAAAGGATAAGAGAAAATATCTTCACTTGATATATCTACAAATGTATAATCAGCATTTACCTTTATATTCGTTTTTTGAGCCACAAATTTCAACAGATTTACCGTCTCATTCGGATCGTTGTACCAGTCCCCGCCGCCGTCATATTTCAGTCTTGCTATCTGAAACGCCCCGTCAGTCTGTGCTAAAACAAAGGTCGATAAAAGCAATGTTAATATTACAGGAGTGATATATTTACGCATAATCCGATTAATTTTTGAATCAATATATCATTGAGTGGTTTGAATATCAATTTAATTAGGAAGGGTAATATGTCAATTTCTAAGTGTGTCCTGATTTCACACTATATGAACTAAAATTGTTGTCATTCTGAATTCATTTCAGAATCGTTAAAATCAATCGATCCCGAAATCCCGCATTGCGGAGGATGACAAATTGTCAAATCAGGACATCAGATTTTTCTTCGATAATTAGAAATAAAGATATATTCTCTTTATTTTAGAAAAAATAAATTATGGGAATAAGATGGCTAAAAAATACTGGCTTGTAAAATCAGAACCGGATGCATTTTCAATTGATGACCTGGCAAAAAGCAAAAAAAAGACCACGCATTGGGACGGAGTGAGAAACTACCAGGCAAGAAATTTTATGCGCGATGAAATGGAAAAGGGCGATGGGGTTTTATATTACCACAGCAACACCGATCCGACTGCCGTTGTAGGTTATTGCGAGGTTGTAAAAGAAGGTTATCCTGACCACACACAGTTTGATCCGGACGATAAACACTTCGATCCGAAAGCAGATCCGGCAAAGCCTACGTGGATGATGGTTGATATTAAATTAGTAAAGAAATTTAAAAAACCTGTGCCGCTTGCTGAAATAAAAGAAAATCCAAAGCTGCAAAAAATGAGGCTTGTCCAGAGAGGAAATCGTCTTTCAGTTATGCCTGTCGAAAAGAAAGAATGGGATGAGATTTTAAAGATGGGGAGTTAATTTTCACTAAGATTTTATTGCTTTAATCGAATACATCAATGGCAAAATTTTCTCAAATTCCTTTATTCTCCAGAAATTATCTTCTCCTTTAACCATTTCCGGGAAGCAATTATAAAAAGAGAAAGGATATTCGTTAAAGCTTTCAATTTTTAAACCATTATTCTTCAGAGAATTAAAAACTTCATCCAGTGAGTGATTCCAGCCGTACTCTGTCATTTTAATATCGGCTTTTCTGTCGGTGTAAGTTCCTTCATTTGTTTCTGCAATCGGTTCACCGGAATTAAAATAAGAATACTTTAAATTCTTAATCTCATCATCAAACATCCATATTACGGGGTGAAACTCGGCAATAAAAAATACTCCGCCCGGTTTGAGGAAATGGGAGATTATCTCCGCCCATTTATCCAGATCCGGCAGCCAGCCTATTGTACCGTAGGAAGTAAAAACGATATCAAATTTTTCATCAAGGTTTTCTCTCAGGTCGTAAACATTTGAGGGGATAAACTCGGCGTCAAGTTTCAGATCGGTGTTCAGTGATTTCGCAAGTTTTATCGCTTCATCTGAAAAGTCCACGCCTGTTACTTTTGCTCCGAGTCGTGCCCATGAAAGTGTATCCATTCCGAAATGGCATTGAAGATGCAAAAGCGATTTGTCTTTTACATCTCCCAGCGCTTCCAGCTCCACAAAATTTAGTGAACTCTTTCCTTCTTTAAATTCTTTTAAGTCGTAAAAATCCGAATCTGCGTGGATCGCTGTTTTTTTGTCCCAGAGTTTTTTATTCGCTGTCGAAATATTTTTTATACATTTATAGCTCTTTTCTCATTTCAAAATGTGGAATTGAACCAAAGAGTGTATGAGACT
The DNA here is from genome assembly GCA_963783855.1 of uncultured Bacteroidota bacterium. GTDB lineage: Bacteria > Bacteroidota > Ignavibacteria > Ignavibacteriales > Ignavibacteriaceae > JAKAGZ01. The sequence goes on along the minus strand of CAWAPE010000003.1, from coordinate 14,160 downwards.
GCTTCACGATTTTATAACAGTATCTTTCATAAAAAGGAACCGCATTATCCCGCGCGTTAAGTACAATAATTTTAGCTCCTTTCTGTTCTGCCCTTCTTTCAAGTTCTTTAAGAATTATAGCACCGGTTCCTTTTCCACGCTGACCTTCCTCAACTGCCATGTACCTTACCTGAGCTTCTTCAGGGGAATTGAAATGAACCCTGCCGACACCTACTGGAATTTTATCTTTTTCGCACGCCATTAAGTGAATTGCATTTTTTTCTTTTCCATCTTTTTCACTTCCCTTTGGCTGGTTCCAAGGCACACGAAGTACTCTCCAGCGGAGATCGTAATACCTTTCAAATTCTTCGGGAGTTTGTGGTTCAGTTATTGTCATTTTGAAGACTTAATTTTCCAGCAGGTTCTCGTCATCATCCTCATCTTTGTCCAGCAAAGATCCGGGTAGAGATTTGGAAGTTTTTGCACCAAGTTTTCTAATTTTCTCCGCACGTTTTACAAGATTACCCGAACCTTCAGAAAGTTTTTTCATCGCGTCATTATAGCTGCTTTGTGTCTGGTCAATCCTGGTACCGATTGCCTGCAAATCATCCACAAACCCGACAAACTTATCATAAAGTGCACCGCTTTGTCTCGCGATCTCCAGCGCGTTTTTATTCTGGTTTTCCTGTCGCCATATACTGGCTATTGTGCGGAGAGTTGCAAGTAATGTAGTTGGGGAAACAATCACTACATTTTTGTCCAAAGCTTCCTGAAACAAACCTGGTTCATTCTGCAAAGCTAAACTGAATGCCGGTTCAATTGGCAAAAACATTAGCACAAAATCGAGACTCTCAATACTGTATAAGTTCTGATAATTTTTGGAACTTAAACCTTTAATGTGATTTCTTACAGACAGGATGTGTTCTTTTATTGCACTCAGTCTTTCGCTTTCATTTTCGGAAGAACTGAATTTTTCATATGCTACGAGAGAAACTTTTGAATCAATTATTACACTTTTATTCTCAGGTAATTTTATAATTACATCAGGTTGATATCTTTTCCCATCCTGTGAAGTAATGCTTTCCTGAAGAAAATACTCGCGGTCTTTTGCCAGTCCTGATTTTTCAAGCAGGCTTTCCAAAATAAACTCTCCCCAATTGCCCTGTGTTTTCCTTTCACCTTTCAGAGCCTGTGTCAGGTTATTTGCGTCTTTGCTCATTTGCTGGTTAAGTTCGTGCAAAGTTTTAATCTGCTCAGTAAGTTTAGCCCTGTCCTTAGAATCCGTTACATAAACATCTTCAACTTTCTTTTCGAAATCTTTTATTTTTTCTCCGAGAGGCTTTAATATCTGGTCAAGATTTTCACGGTTTTGTTTTGTGAAAGTTTCACTTTTTTCTGCCAATATTTTATTGGCGAGATTTTCAAATTCTTTTATGAATTTTTGTTGTAATTCTTCAATTTCAGTTTTCTGCTCAGCAAGTTTTTCCTGTAAATTCCTGTAATCAGAATTTAAGGCTGAATTTTCCGCATTTAATTTTATTACTTTTTCTCTTTCGGCACTTAATTCTTTTTCGGTTTTAGCCAGGTCGTCTTCTAAAATTGAATTTCTCTCAGCAGCCTTGCCTGAGTTTCCTTCAAATTTAAATTTTGCAATAAGAAATGCCGCTAATGCGCCAATAATTAAGCCGGTCACTAAAAAAATAATATCCATTTTGTAATTCTGATTGTTAAAGATTTTTCCACCGCTAACCTGCCTGTCGCAGGCTGGGACGCAAAGTTTATTATATACTCAGCGACTTTGCGGTTAATTTCCTACCCTAAACTTCCAACTTCATTTTCAACTGCTTCAAGTATTTCACACGATTTAACAACTTCCCTCATCTTTGTATGATCGGGATAAAGCGGGCGATCTATATCAAGATGCTTTATGTGCTTTCGAACAATCTCTTTTGCTTTAGACACTCCTTTACCGTTTTTATGATCACGAAAATCCAGCGCCTGCGCAGCAGCCATAAATTCAATACCCAGTACGCCGTATGCGTTATCCAGTATCTGCGCGTTTTTAATCGACGTATTCATTCCCATTGAAACAAAATCCTCCTGGTCCGCTGCCGCCGGAATTGACTGAATAGAAGCGGGTGCTGAAAGTATTCTCTGTTCAACAATTAAAGAATCTGCTGTGTACTGGCTCAGCATCATTCCAGAGAACATTCCTGCGCCCTTTGTAAGGAACGATGGAAGTCCAACACTCAAGGCAGGATTTAACATCCTGTTGAGCCTTCTTTCTGAAAGAACAGAAATCATTGTTACAGCTGCTCCAACATTATCCATAGGTAATGAGACTGGTGTACCCTGGAAATTCGCTCCAGTTAAAGTAATATTATCTTCAGGAATAAATATCGGGTTATCGCCAACTCCGTTTAATTCAATTTCCACCTGTGATTTTGCGTAGGCAATCGCGTCGTGTGCGGCACCTATTACCTGTGGGGTAGAGCGCATGGAGTAAGCATCCTGAACTTTGCTTTTCAATTTACCAGTTTGCAGATCGCTTCCTTCAATGCACTTACTTATAGAATTTGCACTACGGATTGCACCTGCAAATCCACGCATTTTGTGAAGGCGTTCATCATAAGGTTTCATATTCGCATTTAATGCTTCAAGCGACATTGCTGCTGCAATTTCCGCCTGCTTCAAAAGCCTGTTCATATCATAAAGTTGAATTGCTGCCATTGCTGTCAAAAGGTTTGATCCGTTTATTACAGCCAGTCCGTCGCGTGCCTGGAGACCCGGAATTTTTATTCCCGCTTTTTCCATTGCAACCTTACCCGGAAGTCTCTCTCCATTATAATAGGCTTCACCTTCGCCCATCATTAAAAGAGCTACCTGTGACATCGGCGCAAGATCGCCGCAAGCGCCTACCGATCCTTTCTGGCAAACGTAAGGAGTTACTCCCTTATTGAGCATTTCAACCAGCGTTAAAGTTATTTCAGGTCTGCATGCTGAATTACCATGCGCGTGAACATTTATTCTTCCGGCTATCGCTCCGCGTACATACTCTACAGGTGCAGGATCACCGATTCCAGCCGAATGATTGTATATAAGATATTTCTGAAATTCTTTTACCTGCTCATCATTTAGTACTATTTCTGAAAATTCACCGATGCCGGTGTTCGTTCCGTACATTATTTCTTTTGCCTGGAGTTTTTCTTCCAGCATTTTGCGGCAAACTTTTATTTTTTCAAGTGATTCAGGACTGAGTTCTACTTTTTCGTTATGGCGGGCTATTCTGACCACTTTTTCGACAGTTAGTCCGGAGCCATTTAATACTATTGACATCTGATTTCTCCCTTACATGTATAAAAAGATGTTTACTAATTTAAGAAATAAGTGGGAGAAATAAGAAGGAAATAAGCGTGATTAACTTAAACTTTAGAGATCATCTTCTTAATTTTGTCCGAATTTTCCTTGTTTGTACGGTATGTAATATGAACAAGATTTTCGTCATATTTTTTACTGATAACCTCGGCCATCGAATGTATAGCTGCGGCTATTTTTGAATTTTTAATATCCAGCTGAATATCTTCTTCAACAAATGCCTGCTCAATTTGTTTTATAAGAGCAGCATTTAACGCCGATATATTTATTCCTCTTTGTGCTGAGATAATTACAGAGTTATCATACCTGTTTCTTGCCAGGTCAATTTTTGTTTTATCCTTAACAAGGTCAATTTTGTTGAAGACCTTTACCTGTGTTTTTTTGTCACAGTCCATTCCTTTCAGTGTTTCTTCAACCACGTGCATATGATCTTCGTAGTACGGATGTGAGAAATCAATAACGTGCAAAATGATATCCGCTTCTCTTACTTCATTTAAAGTGCTTTTAAATGATGCGACAAGGTGCGCTGGTAATTTTCTAATAAATCCAACCGTATCGCTTAATAAGATTTTCTGATTGGTCCCGGGATTAAAAGCGCGGGTTGTTGAATCAAGTGTAGCGAATAATTTATCTTCAGCAAATGCGTCTGCTTTTGTTAGCAAATTAAACAAGGTAGATTTACCGGCGTTAGTATAACCGACCAGAGAAATTTTTATGAAATCTTTCCTTCCCTGACTTTGTGTAATTCTCTGCGATTCAATTTTTTCAAGTTTATCTTTTAACAGGCTGATCCTGTTTCTAATAATTCTCCTGTCTGTTTCTATCTGTGTTTCACCCGGGCCTTTTGTTCCGATACCGCCGTATTGTTTTGAAAGGTGAGTCCATGCTCTAGTAAGTCGCGGCAGCATATACTGAAGCTGTGCGAGTTCTACCTGTGTTTTTGCTTCCTTTGTTTTTGCGCGCGATGCAAAAATATCCAGTATCAGTCCGCTTCTATCAACAATTTTCCTGTCCAGCATCTTCTGAAGATTTCTTGACTGCACCGGTGAAAGATCGTCGTCGAAAATCACAATATTAATGTCATTCATTTCGATGAGTTGTTTCATCTCCTCTGCTTTTCCTTTGCCGATGTAGTATGCGGAATCCGTTGTTGCCCGGTGCTGAGTTATTTTTAATACTGTTTCTGCTCCTGCTGTGAGGGCCAGTTCTTCCAGCTCGGCAAGATGCTCTTCTACTAATTCCCTGTTAATATCTTTTGTGTTCAATGCAACAAGCATAGCTTGTTCAACAGTTTTCTGTGGTACCTCAATCATCTTTGTCAATTGTTACTATAATTCCTTTTTTGTTTAAGATTTTTTTCTAATTGTCATTTCGATCCTCAACTTGTCGAGGGAGAAATCTTCTGACCAGTATACAGATTTCTCAACCCGCGTGAGGCGGGGATTCGAAATGACAACTATTTCTCGACACTAATTAATTCTTTCTTAGCATTTCTTGCAACAGCCATTTCAATAAGTGCAAGAATTAGAGCAACTAATATAAAGTATTTCCATAGCTCTGACCCAAACCTTGACTGCATAATAATATCAGCCGGGTTTTGGTCTTTTTTAATAATAATATGATTTCCCTTAAAATCTATTTTATTAAGGTAATGTTCAAAATCAGAATCGCTTAAATATTTAGTAACCGATTCTTTCGGATCCGTATTTACCGAAATTTCATCAATCAAATTTTTCCCGGAAAATATTTTATAGGTTCCGGCAACATTAGTTTTATCGTAACCTATGAAATTATTTCTCAATTCTTTATTGAGCGTTATATATTCCTCTCGCTTTTCAGGATTTTCAATTTTTATTTGAGCAGAAGTTTGTTTTGCAAGACTTATTGTAACAGGCATTCCGGCAATGTAATCATCATTTTGTCTTTCTTTTGATGCAAGATAAAACACAGATTTATTTATCAGCGGGACAAAAATTCCTTTAAGTGGAAGATTAGACCAGCTAAGCAGCGGAGCCGTATTCATTAACAAAACCTTGCCCTCACCTATCCTGTATTCACTTAAAAATGATGATCCATCCATTAAGGAGATAATATTATTTCCTTTCCCCTGTGTAGATATTTTAAAGAAATGATAAAAATCAGGCGATTCAATTTTCTTCTTATCCCGGTTCGAGAAAATATCAGCAAAAATTGGATGATTGAATTCTGTTTTATCAAATGTAACTGAATTATCTGTTGAATTATTTTTCCCGAAAATTCCGGAAACCCCGGGCAGATTCAGATTTTGGAGAAGATTGTTGAAATTTTCTCCGTATGTATTTTCACCGGGTATAAGGAACAAACTTCCGCCGGTGTTTATGTAATTTTTCAGACGATCAATTCCTGTAATTTTATCTGCGCCGACTATCAGGACTACATCAAACTGATTAAGGTCAATAGAAGAAAGCTGGCCTAGATTTTTCTCTGTAATTTCTATCAGGCTCTTATCATCGCCGGCAGTTAGTGCAAGCTTTAAATATTTTGTATCCTGTTGATCCTCTGAAAAAATTATTACCGGAATTTTATCAGGGATATAAAAGTTCAGGTATCTTTTATTATCCTGAAGAATATCATCGTCTTCAATTTCAGCAATAGCATCAATAAAGCCGGTAGATTTTGGAACCGCCTGTATTGAAATTATTTTGGAATTGCCGGGACCGATAGTTACACTTTGCTGGCTGCTTCTTTCACCGTTCAAATAAAGCGAGACCACGGCATTTTTAACCTGCTGATTTGAATAATTTGTAAGTGTAACATTAAAATTAACCGGTTTACCTTTTTCAAAAATCTGGTTTTCAGACTTAAACTGATCAATGCCTAAATTGAAAACTTCTTTTCCGGAATAATCTATAGTGTAAATCCTTACTTTATTATTTAAAATCTGACCAAGATCAGAAAGTGACTCATTGCCGGAAAGTCTGCCTGTTTGAAAATCCGAAAGGATGTAAATTTCTTTGTTAAAATTTTTAGATTCATCAAGAATTTTTGCCGCTTTAACTATAGCATTATGAATCATCCCGCTTGAAGATGAAACAGTAACATCCCCAACCCGTTTTTCAAAATCAGAGAGATTGCCGGTAGTTTTTATTTCTTTTTTAGAATTATCAGAGACTAAAACAAGAGCTACATCATCTCCTTCCTGGATTTGTTTTAATAATTCAAGAATTTCTGATTTCGCCTGGTTTAACAGGGAGCCTTTAGCATCAACAACAGACATGCTGTAAGTATCATCCAGAACAAAAACCGCAGTAGTTTTTGCCGCAGATGAAGTTCCGCCGATTGCTATGCCTTTAATTGTAGGGCGGGCAAACGCCATTACAAGAAAAAGAATTATAAGAATTCTCAGTGCGAGCAATAACCATTGTTTAAGTTTGATCTTCCTGATCTTATTTTTTTGAAGTTCTTTAAGGAATGCAAGTGTGCTGAAATCAATGCGTCTTAATTTTCTGAGATTCAGCATATGAATTAAAACGGGTATCGATGCCGCAAACAATCCTAATAAAACAGCGGGATTAAGAAATAGCATTAAGCCTTAACTTTATTACTAGTAAAATTTAACAATGGTGAAAAATAAAGATATAAGAAACGGAATACCAACACCATAATTGTGCTTATTTTGTTATAACCCGGGCTTTAAAACAAAAAAACCCGATCCTGAAAATTCAGTACCGGGTTATACTTTTATTGTAGAGATTCGGCATGCCCCGTCTCTAATTATTTTCAATAACGTATTCTAATATATCTCCCGGCTGACATTCCAGAACTTCACAAATTTTATTTAATGTTGAAAACCTTATTGCCTTTGCTTTTTCAGTTTTCAGAATCGAAAGATTTGCCTGCGTAATCCCGACTTTTTCAGCAAGATCGGTTAAGGAAATTTTTCTTCTTGCCATCATCACGTCTAAGTTTACTCTTATTGCCATAAATTCCTCACACCGTTAAGTCTTGTTCTTCTTTCAATTCTGCAGCCCTAATTATAACCTCGCCTATTACAAATACAACAAGTCCTATAGCCAGGCTGGGATTCAATAGTGTGCTAATCAAAAGCCCAATAATATTAAGGTAATTGATACTATCAGACACCGGAAGTGGATTAAGGAAATTGGTTGTATTATTTGCTAAATAGATTAGAGTTGATAATATCATTACTAATATGCCAATAACCTTTAAGTGCTTCCCGTTATCCTTCGTGAATGGCCTGTCATTATAAACATTTTTCAAAAACTTATTCAATTTTATAATTCCGTAAAAAATGCCCGCTATTATAACGACATTGACCACAATAATAAATAGCCACAGAACAATACTACCATAATTCAAATCAGTCATAAATTTTTCGTTACCAAAGAAACCACCCAGATCGACGTTTGGTAACGCAAGACTAGTTTGCTGAGAATTCATTCTTGGTGTGGTTATTAGAATAAATAGCTTCGCTATAATTATTAAAGGAAAGCAAACATAGAAAAATATCACATAACTACGGGCAGTTTTAACAAAGAAATTGTTTTTTAATGGCTTCATAATAAAACCTCTTGATTTTTGTTGGTTCAATTATAAAAAATAATTTATTGTTTATCAAGTTATTTTTATTGATAAACAATAAATATTACTTGATTATTGATATATGGCGTGTTTTCGAAGAATTTAAAATAAAAAACCCGGTTCTGAAATTTCAGAGTCGGGTTATACTTTATAATTGGAAGAAAAAGTCAGATCAAAAGGTACCGAGGGTGAACCAAGTACAGGACTGGGATTAATTTTATGCAAAGAATTTGTTGAAAGAAATGGTGGAAAAATTTGGGCAGAAAGCGAAGAAAATAAAGGAAGTACTTTTTATTTTACAATTCCTTTAGCTCCAAACGAAAAGACAGGGTAAACCCGGCAGGCTTTAATAAAACAAGAACTATGAAATGAATATTCAGGAAAATTCTTCTTTCTTCCTCTCCAGTTCATCCCACCTGTCATAAAGTTTTTTTACTTCAGCTTTTGCTTCTTCAAGCTGTTGTGTTAATTCATTAGTCTTTTCTGCATACTTTTCATAGAAATCAGGTGATGTAAATATTTTTTCTATCTTTTCAACTTCTGACTCTGCCACAATAATCTTTTCTTCAATCTCTTCTAGCTCCAACGCATCTTTGTAACTTAGCTTTTTCTGCTTTGGCCTAGTTCGTGTTTCCCCTGAAGTGGAAACTTTGACCTCTTTATTCTTAATTTCCCCCTTTTCTGCCTTACGCTTCTTCTTTTTTTCGATATAATAATCATACCCGCCTTCGCTGTAATAAATTTCACCGTTTCCTTCCAGCGCAAGAATTCCATTACACACCCTGTTCAGAAAATACCTGTCGTGACTAACAACCATTACACATCCTTCAAAGGCAACCAACGCTTCCTCAAGAATTCGCAGTGTCGGTAGATCAAGATCATTGGTTGGCTCATCCAGCATAAGAAAATTTCCACCCGCACATAAAATTTTTGCAAGTGTCAGCCTGCTTTTTTCACCACCAGACAGTCTGCCAACCAGTGTATTTATTCTGTCATCTGTAAAAAGAAATCGTCTTAGGTACGTCCAGATACTTAATTGGTGTTTTCCAAATTTTATTGTCTCACTTCCTTCACCAATCGCCCTTATAACAGTATCATCCTCATTAAGTAAAAGCCTGGCCTGATCTACATAGTTAAAAAGCGTGTTTTCACCAATATCAATTTTCCCTTTTGTAGGATTCAATTCGCCCAAAATCATTTTAAGTAACGTTGTTTTTCCCGCACCATTATGCCCCACTACACCGATTTTCTTGCCCGCTTCAAAATTGAAATTAAATTTATCGAAAAGAGTTTTATCACCAAGTTTAATTCCTACATTCTTCAGCTCAACAACTTTTTTACCCAGTCGCTCTGCAGGAGGAATTATAAGTTCAACATCGAGCTCAACTTCATCGTTTGATTGTGATGCTAATTCGTAAAAACTATCCAGCCTGCTTTTTGATTTGGTCCTCCTTGCCCTTGGCCCTCGTCTTACCCAATCCAGCTCACGTTTTAAGAAAACCTGGCGTTTATGTTCTTCAACTTCTTTAATCGCCAGGCGTTCACTTTTATTGATAAGATAATCTGTATAGTTCCCCTGGTGTGAGAAAAAACTACCTGTAGAAAGTTCAACAATCCGGTTTGCAATTCTATCAAGAAAATACCTGTCGTGAGTTACAAAAATGCAGGTGCCTTTATAGCCTGAGAGAAAATCTTCGAGCCACTCAATTGATTTTGTGTCAAGATGATTCGTCGGCTCATCAAGTATTAATAAATCTGGTTTGGAAATTAAAGCACGGCAAAGTGCTACACGCCTTTTTTCTCCGCCTGAAAGAGTTTCAATATCCCTGTTACCATCAGGCGCACTTAAAGAATTAATAATAACATTGATTCTTTTTTCAAGATGCCAGGAATCTTTTCTTAAAATTATCTCTTCCAGGTGATGCTTATTGGGTGCATCAAAAGGTGTGTTCTCATACTGCTGAATTAAATCCAGTTCATCAGAAGCACCTGACAAAATATTTTCATATACATTTTTTGTCTCATCAAGAGTAAATTCCTGTGATAAAAATCCGGTAATAAGATTTTTTTTCTTTGCAACCTCTCCGGAATCAGGCGGCATTATTCCTGAAATAATTTTAAGGAAAGTAGATTTACCGGCGCCGTTTCTGCCGACCAATCCTATTCGGTCGCCTTCATGAACACTCAGTGATGCTTTATCGAGAATTATCTGCTCGCCAAAGTGAATTTCTAATTCCAGCGCAGTTAAAATAACAGGGGCCACATTATCGGACATTCTAAAAAATTTCCATTCAATTAGTAGAAAAGCAAATATACATCTGCGGGAGTTAATTATTTAATTAGTCGCTACAAAAATAATCAGATTCGACAGCTATAATCTTAAATTACTCGTTTATTTCAGTCCCAAACTACAAAACGAGTCAAAATCTAACAATATAAAGCATGAACTCAGTTTTTTATTGTGTATATTTCTCCGCGTGATTTTTATGGGAATCCTCCGAAAGGAGCCCTTTGGACAGACAACTACACAAGTATGCTACCACACATTCCCCTTCTGATTACAAAAATTTAATAAATTATTTAAACAAACGGTTGTATTAAGACAAAACTGTGCGGTTATTACCGATACATTTTTTAATACGGCAAAATACTAATTATAGAGAACGATATATGTCATTCGAAAATCTAAAAATCATTAAACCAATTTTAAATGCTCTGACAAACGAAGGTTATACAGTACCGACACCAATTCAACAGAAGGCAATTCCTGTAATTCTTGAGGGAAAAGATATACTGGGAAGCGCACAAACAGGCACCGGGAAAACCGCCGCATTCGCAATTCCGATTTTACAAATTCTCAGCGGAGCGATGAATACCGGTAAATCATACGGCAACCCTTCCCGTTCAGGAAACAGGAAATCAATAAAAGCCCTGGTAATAACTCCAACAAGGGAACTTGCTGTTCAGGTAAGCGAAAGCTTTACAACATACGGTAAACATACCGGGCTCAGAAACACAGTTGTGTACGGTGGAGTCTCTCAAAAAGCACAAACTGATAAATTAAGACAGGGCGTGGATATTCTTGTTGCCACACCGGGCAGACTTCTTGATCTTATAAATCAAAATTACATTAATCTTTCCCAGGTAAAATTTCTTGTGCTTGATGAAGCGGACAGAATGCTTGATATGGGATTTATTAATGATATAAAGAAAATTATAGCAAAAGTTCCTGAAAAAAGACAGACTCTCTTTTTCTCAGCTACTATGCCACCGGAAATTATGAAGCTGGTAAGAACAATTTTAAAAGACCCGGTAAAAATTGAAATCGCACCGGAAACAAAAACTGTTGAAGTAATTAAGCAAGCAGTTTATTTTGTTACGAAGCCGAATAAAAAGAAACTGTTGATTCATATTTTAAAAAATGAAAATATTGAATCTGCACTCGTATTCACCAGAACGAAACGCGGCGCGGATTCTGTTACAAAGTTTTTAAATTCTGAGAAAATAAATTCTGCTGCAATTCACGGGAATAAATCGCAGGGTGCAAGACAACTGGCCTTAAATAATTTTAAGCTGCAGCGCACAAGGGTGCTGGTTGCCACCGATATTGCCGCAAGAGGAATTGATATAGATAAATTATCACACGTATTTAATTTTGATATTCCTGATATGTCTGAAACATATATTCACAGGATTGGAAGAACCGGGAGAGCCGGCCTTGGCGGTACCGCACTTTCTTTCTGTGATTCTGAAGAAAGAAGTTATTTGAGGGATATCAACAGGATGATAAAAACTACTATCCCTGTTATTGAAGACCATCCCTTTAATTCAGGTCAGGCTGATAGTAATAGTTTTGATGTACCTGTTAAGAAATACAGATCTTCAAGAAAATCGGGATCATCCGGTTTTTCAAGGGACAATAAAAAAAGATGGACCAGGAAGCCCCGCAAAAGAAAGGGACAGGTATAGTTAAAAGCTATAAATTCCTATTGAAAACATAATATTGTGTTTTGATTATTTGTCCGGATTAACGAAATTTAGATTTAACCTGTACATTAAATTTTTTGTTATTCCCAGATGAAAATTTTAGTAATTGATAATTACGATTCATTCACTTATAACCTCGTCCAGCTTCTGGGAGGTTATAAGAATGAAGTTATTACCAGGCGAAATGATGATATTACAATTAGCGAAGTAATATCATTAAATCCTGCTAAAATATTAATCTCACCCGGCCCGGGACGCCCTGAAAACTCCAAAATCTCCTTAACTATAATAAAAAAACTGGCCGGGAAAATTCCGATTTTAGGTGTTTGTTTGGGACACCAGGCAATTGGTTATGTTTACGGCGGAAAAATTATCAATGCGCCTGAATTAATGCACGGGAAAGTATCCAGGATTAGTCACGATAATCAAACTATATTTAATAAAATTCCTCAGAATTTTATTGCCACAAGGTATCATTCACTAATAATCAAAAAGAAATCTTTGCCGGCTGAACTTGAAATTTCAGCAGAGACAGAAGACGGTACAATTATGGGAGTTAGACATAAAAAATTTCAGCTGGAGGGAATTCAGTTTCATCCTGAATCTATACTTACGGAAGAGGGTAAGAATATAATTAAAAACTGGCTCTTACTTTGACTATAAAAATTATTTAGAAGCTAAATATTTCTCCCATACTTTATCTGCATATAAAATTACACCGTCCGCATATTCCTCGCTCGCATTATACCTTAACATCGCTCTTCTTCTGCTGCTTTTATTTGTCTTATAACCACCATATTTTTTCAAAAAGTTAGCCGCACTCATAATTGCATCCGGCCAGGAAAAAAGATCTTTCTCCCCGTTACTATCCGCATCAATTATATATTGAAAATTATAGGGCATAAACTGAACAAAACCAATTGCTCCTCCCCAGCTTCCCTTCTGATTAAGTGGATCCATTCCATATTTTTTGGAATATCTTAACAATGCAATAAGTGAATTTGCAGCATCCTTTTTTCTGTAATCGAGTCTTCTTTTTTCTGAAGCTGCAAAATCAGGATCATCAAGAGGATTTTCTTTCCCTTCTTTTTCCAGATTATCTACCGCGTATTTTTGAGCATCATCGAGAAAAAGAATTTGTCCGAGCAGTATATTAAAAACCCGGTACTTTCCTGTAAATTCTCCCAGACCTGATTCCCACATCAGAATGGAAACAAGATCTTTTATTTGAACTCCGTATTTTTCTTCAGCCTCAGTTAATAATTTTTTATGTTCTTTTATAAATTGGACACCTGCTTCCAGGCGTTTCTCATTCAGGAATATTTTAGTAAAATCCTGGTGCTCTTTCTTTTGAATATCCCGGCTAAGCGGAGTTGCATATTTGATAAGCTGTTTTGCGTAAACTGTATCGGATTGCGGACTCTCAAAATAATTAAGAAACTCCTTTTTGCTTACTCTTGAGCCTCTTCCGGATTTCGCTTTTAGTTTATCTATTATATACTTAATTAAATCATTTTCAGGCTTACCCTGTGAATTTACGATTCTGCTTTTTTCAATTGCCCATACTGAATCCGGTGCATCTTTATTTTTGTTGTTTTGCCCTGAAGTCAAATTCCACAACGCAGACGAAATGATTACAACCAGGAATAGATAGAAGTTATTTCGGTATTTAAAGAAAGATATTTCCATTGCATAAATAATTTGTTGAAAACTTTTCACAATTTACAATAATCATTAACAAAATGTAGTACAAAGGAATTTGCCGTAGTGTCCTGATTTCAAAATGTCATTCCGGACCTGCCTGCCACACCCGGGAAGGGTTATGGATGTGCTAATTATATTCTCTCCCTTAATCAACAATTATACATTAAAAATTTTACGTTATACATTAATTCTGACCGTTAAATAACCCAAAGGTACCACTGGATAAATAGTTATTGCGCTTTATTTATTAATGCCTTACATTCTTTTTTGCTCGATCTAATCCGCTAAGGGGGAGCCAATAAAAATACATAGAGGCTAATCAGAATTGATAATTGTGAATCGTTGTATATCGGAAAACAATCCATTTGATTGAAAGTTTATATATGCGCAAAATCAGCGTATATATAACAGAAAACATAGATAGAATAATAATCTATGTTATTATAGATTAAGAAGATATGAAGATAGAAAAATTCTACAAGGTGCGTTATATACGCAATTATTGCGTGTTTACATGCATTTAATATAATTAAC
>CAWAPE010000002.1:0-123070 GCA_963783855.1 uncultured Bacteroidota bacterium | reverse complement strand
ATGCGTTTCTAGTTTTTACTTTGAATTATTTCTTCTTTCTTGAATAATTGATGTCCCTCGAATACTGTAAGAATGTCTATCGAGTTTTATGTAACTCACTTTTAAGTTGTGAAGTCGTCAACACTTCTCCTTTTTCAGAATTAGATAATCCACGTGAAATTGAATCGATAAAGAGTTTGGTTTGTCTTAATTCATCAAATTCTGAAGGAGAGACCAATACGCCAGCAGGTTTACCATTTTGCGTGATAATTAAAGAATTACGCTTGTTCTGGATTTCCTTGAGGTACTTAGCCAAACCGGATTTAAATTGACCAACTGGAATTATATCATTTGATACTAAAATGTTTTTCATTATTGAGTCCTTATATTGTCTTTATTTTAAATAAAGATCAATAGAATAATCAATTTATTTTAGACTGACTTCCTCAACAACAACCGAAACTTTTTTATATTCTGGATTATTTTTATGCATAATTTCAAACTCTTTTGACATCCCAGGATTTAAATCATCAAGATTATTTGTGATATCAGAATCAAGAACTTTCCCATACTCATCCATATAGTAAGCCTTAATTTCAAAATATCTAACTATTTTATTGCCGTCATTTCTTATTCTACCGCGAATGTATGAATAGTTCCTTTCTTTAGCCCAGTCCCAATTTACAATTGATATTTTATCTTTGTATTGTAATTCTTGAGTCTTATTAATTGATGGCGCTAACAGCATAAAAATACCTAACAAAAGAGCAATAATTGAAAGACCTTTCTTTTTTTCTTTCCTAACCAAAGAAATTATTGAACTTCCAATTACAATTAAAACAAAGAAATTTAGAAATAACACCGGAGTAAAAAGTGAAATCACAAAAGCAACTAAAGCAATAATTTGAAAAATAGACGAAGAATTAACTTTAGGACTTTGTTTTAACCGACTTAATTGAAATCCACATTTTGCACAAAACTTATCATCATTTGATATTTGTTGTTTGCATTGAGGACATTGAGTAAGCGACATAAAATTACCTTATTTTATTCAAAACACATGACGGCGTTGCCGATAAGCGGCTTGCCTGCCGAAGGCACGGCGCCCCAAAACAAGAATGCCGAACAGCCTGCCCCCCAACGGCGGGGAAAACAAATGCCAAAACCTTAAAAACCTCACACCGATTCGGCGGTCGCTGTTGAGGCGCAGGTTATATTGCGTTTTTATATTTCTATTGCATTTATCATAATAATGATATAATTTTGACACAAATAAAGGAGTAGAAATGCCAATAATAAAACCTATATCTGATTTAAGAAATAAGTCAAATGAGATTTCTGAATTAGCTCATAACTCTAATGAACCTATTTTTATTACAAAAAATGGAGAAGGAGATTTAGTTGTTATGTCTATGTCTCATTATTCAAAGCTGCAATTAAAACTTGATTTACTTGGAAAACTATCCGTTGCGCAAAACCAAAAAGCCGATGGCGATAAAGGACGAACATTAAAACAAGTTATGGCAAATATTAGGACTACAATTAATGCCAGCAGGTAAATTTCAAATTCGACTTCTCAAAATTGCGGAGGAAGATTTCACAGAAATCATAAAGTTTATTGCAGATGATAATCCGACTGCCGCAGAAGCAATCGCAACCAAAATTGAAAAGAACTTAGAACTACTTTCGGATAATCCTTATCTAGGGAGAATACCCAGAGATGAGGAAATCAGAAATCTTGGATACAGGTATATAATAGTTCAAGATTATATAATCTTTTACACCGTAGAAGAAAGAACAATTCTTATCCACAGAATTTTACACGGCGCTCGAAATTATAAATCCCTACTTTAATTTTTCAAGCGATATAACAGAGTTGCGGCTAAGGCGCCGCCCATAACTGATGGGTTTGTTAGAACCGAAACCCAAATTGTTAAGCAAACTGTGCTTAATTTTATCGTAAGTACAGTTTGCAAATTCATTAATTAGAAAGTTCACTTTAAAAGTAATACCGAACGAAAACTAATTTTTCAAAACCTTAAAACCCCGCATCGAACCTGCCTGCCGGCAGGAAAGCGGTCGCGTTGAGCTGCAGGTTATAGAGCATTAATTAAATATCATAAAACAAACTTAAACCGATGCCGGTAAAGATTGTTTCTGTATTTATATTGCCCACAAACCGTAGCCCAACCTTAAAGTCATTGAATATTTTAATTTTGCTTCCAACAACAAATGGAAGCCCAACTAAAAAATAATTTTCTTCGTTTTGCTTGTTGCCCCACAACAACCCAATGCCACCTCCGACATAAAGTCCTAAAAAATAATCGTCAAAACTATAATTTAGATAAGATGATATTTCATTGTATCTTGAAATATCGTCATCCATCTCAGATCGATGTTCAACTGCGCCAAACCAACCGAATCCACTTCCACGACGATACAATCCACTAATTGAATAAATTTTACTAATCGAATAATTGATTTCCCCGGAAAAACTTGCGACGCCTCCCCACGCTTTCCCATTTAATAGCTCAGCAGATAAACCGATGTCGATTTTATTATTCGGTTGTGCACTTGCAATGTCAGAGGCAAACATTATGAAAACTGCAAATAATATTTTTTGATAAATTTTCATATTATACCAAGCTCTATAACGGCCTGGCAGTTAACCCGCCGGCCATAACAGCAATGCAGATTTAACAACCTTTGCCAAAGTTTATGCAGGCAATGATTAAATTTTTCGACAATCATTGCCTGCTAAAAAAATTTCATTACTACTCCGATGTCAAACAACAATGTTCATAAAAACATATAAGCCAAAATTTACAACAAAAAGCCCGCGTAGTACGCCGGTCGGGTTGAACTGCTGGTTAGCAGTCGCCTAGTCCGAAGTGCCTGACCATACTCCAATATGTATTAGTATATAAAACAGGCGGGAAGAATACAATATTCCTTCTTTTTTTGCACTGAATCATAACAACTCACTTGCTACATTTTCATAGAAAAATTATATACTTTTAGATTCTCCAGATCTATTATCGTTCTCTCGATTGCTACAACAAAATTAATGGATTTGCATAATAAACACATTATTTAACTTTCAATAATTTTAAAGAACTAAGTACTGTTTGTGAAAATAATTTCATTACTATTTTTTTATAATCACGAAAATCAAGCCTTAGAGCATAGTTGCCTTGATGACCTGAAATATCTACCCAATGCATTGGATCAGCATAATCTTCCTCATACGTACCAGAATCATACACATATGTCACAATTGTGAAGTAAACAGATATTATCCTTAATCCATTCTCATTATAGAATTCACGAAGACTATCCGCTCTAAAATGAGCTTCGCCTCTATCTCCACTTATTCCCCTCGTAGTAACAGTAGCTTGAACTGCTACTTCTTTAAATATATCCTCAGTTATTTTAAACGCCTCTATATCATACCAATTATCATTAATTATTCTATCAATATTAAAAACGCGGCCAAACAAATAGTAATCTGAATTTTGCTTTATTGTGAATGAACTTCCTTTAGTGATTGAAATAAAACTTGATGGATAATTAAAAGTAAATCCAGAAGTTGAATCAACATAAGAATGAAAATCTGATTCTTCAGAAAACTTCGATATTTCATTATTAACTTGTGCACAAATATCAAGAACAAATAACATTATAAATAAAATGACTCTAATGTAATTCATTCTTCTGTACCTCTTCTTAGTAATTACTAATACATTTTATCGACTGCTAACGAAGTTGCGGCTAACGCGTCCGCCCATGAACAGTAATGCTGAACAGAAACGAAATGCCGATTGTTTTACAAACTGTACTTAGCTTTCTTTGCAAGTACAGTTTGTTGTTGTGTTATTTAGAAAGTTTCCCTTAATGCAACTTTACACAAAAAAGTAAAAGCCAAAAATCATAAAAGCCCCGCACCGAAAATGCGGTCGCGTTGAGCCGCAGGATATTTCCAAAAAGTAAAAAGTTAATATTATCTTTATACAAAACTTTAACTTTTGGAGGTATCCAATGTATTACACTGGAATTGATCAACATAAACTCTTTTCGTATCTAACAACTGTAGATAGTGACGGTAAAGTTGTTAAGGAAGAAAAACTTATCAATAACAACTTTGAGATCGTTAATTACTTCAACTCTCTCGGTAAAGAACATATGGCAACTGTAGAGACCACCGGTGGCTGGTACTGGATGAATGATCTTCTCAGTTCCCTGAATATTCCTTTAAAACTTGCTCATGCCAAATACCTTAAAGCCATCTCTTATGCCAAAGTTAAAACTGATAAAGTTGATTCCAACATCCTTGCTCAACTTCTTCGCCTGGACTTTATTCCTGAAGCCTATAAAATACCTGATGATATCCGAACTCTTCGTGATACCCTAAGAGCCAGGTTAAGACTGTCTGTAAAGAGGACTAGTTGCTTGAACTTTATGCACCGTATGCTAGAGAAGTTTAATATCTGCGATCCCTTACTTCTCAACAACTTCTACAGACTTCAGTATCAACAGTTTGAAATACAATCAAAATTACTCAAAGAACAAATGCTTACTCTTGAAAAATCTCTTTATCCTTCCCTGATACCCAATGAAGACATTCAACGTTTACTCTGGATACCGGGCATTGGTAAAATGAATGCCTTTACCATTTTGCTCGAAGTTGGAGATATCAATCGCTTTGAAACTGAAAAGAACTTTTTCTCCTATTGTCGTCTTGTCCCTTCTGCCCGTAACTCTGCCGGTAAAACAAAGCAGCGTTCATCTAAAGATGGCAATAGGTATCTGAAGATTGTATTCTCAGATGCTGCCGTACACGCACTGCAATACTATCCGGTTATCAAGAGATATCACAGCTCAAAACTCAGAAAAAAGAAAAAACAAGTTGCTAAGGCAATCATCTCAAAAGAAATTGCCCGTTTTGTTTATCACGTGCTTAAAGATAAATCAAATTTTAACAACCATTTTAAAGGCAAAGAATTAGAGCACAAGAAATCTATTCAATGGCCGCGCATCACAAGCCCCGACGTCTAACTAGTCGCTTCCAAGACTCTCCGTGCTGGAATGGGAAGTGATGCGCTTGCCTAAAATATATCTGGGATAATTTAAGCCCCATAAGCGGTTTGGTTGCCTGTCCGCCTTTGGCGCGGCCATAACGGTAAACCTTAACGATATAGAAAAGGCTATCAGTTTTTAATTCAAAGAACTTTTTTGAGATTTTTTCTTATTTAAATATCTATGCACTATTGACTTTTTACTTTTTTAAGCGGTTAGGCAGATTAATGACGTTTTAATAAGTCCCAATCAAATGAGACATGCGGATTCTTAACTAAATCTGAAAACAACTTTTCCATATCCGCTGTAGTGCGGTGCAAAAGCTCTCCCGCAAAATCAATTGCGGTAGCTGAATATCCAACTTCAACATCACTATCAACTCCTCTTCCAAGATCATTCTCTGCCATTTTATAAAAAGCTAAAGGAAAAGAATGCACATGCGAAGAAAGAAACCGATAAAAACCTCGAATATTTTTATCCTTTTCTCCCATTCGCTCGAGTATTTCATCTTGAGTCAGCAACCAAGATCTTTCACCTTTCAAAAATGATTTTCTTTGCTTTTCTGGAAGTGATAAAAAATATTTATTTTTTAACAGGGATGATTTTAACTCTTCTGATTGAATTTTAAATCCTTTCAACTTTGGATCTTTGGGATCAAATTCTCGGAATAGTTTTAAACGTGAAAGACAATCATGATTTTGCATTACTTTTAGTCTTGCCATCCATTCTTCGTTACTAATCTCTTCGACTGCCAAATAAAAAAATGTTAATGACACCTCGAATATATTTCGTGCTATGGATGCAATGGAACTAAAATCCCAATGTGTCCCATCTTCATTTAATTTACTGCCAGGACATAAGTAAAGGATACTAATAGCAGAAGTACCTATTCTTGTATAAAGAACTGAGGCCCAATATCTTCTTGCGTCCACTTTCAAAAATGCTATTAAACTTGAATAAGTAATATTGCTTTCAGCTTCTTTTGTCAACTTATTTAATGACTTTGAATAAAACGCTTCAATTTCTTTTTTAGCCATAATAATATTAGCTGCCTAACTATAATTTATACTGCACGGTTAATTGTTTAATAGAACATATATATGCGTGCAGTTGCATATATATATTCTAAACAGTTACAAAACACGTCAAAATCACAATATTTAAAAATACACCCTGCATATATATATTCCTCGTCAAATTCCGTCTAACGGACTTCTTACTCCAATTCCTCTATTCAACACATGCGTATAAATCATAGTTGTCTTCACTGATTTATGTCCTAATAATTCCTGAATTGTTCTTATATCACATCCATTTTCTAACAAATGTGTAGCAAAAGAATGACGAAAAGTATGAGGGCTGCCATTTTTTACAACACCTGATTTTCTAATTGCTTCTTTTACAGCCCTTTGCACAGTACTCTCGTGAATATGAAACCTGTATATCATTCCGGTATTTTTATCCTTTATAAATTTATCAGCGGGAAAAACATATTGCCAGCCAAATTCCTTCCCGGCTTTCTTATATTTTCGACTTAGTGCATAAGGTAAAATAGTTTCTCCCCTGTCTTTTAGTAAATCCTTTTTGTGAATCTTATAGATTTTATTTATATGCTGTTTTAGTTCAGCAACAATTGTCTCAGGCAATATTGTATGCCTGTCTTTTTCACCCTTACCATCTCTGACAATAATTTGTTTATAATCAAAATCTATGTCCTTTATTCTAAGCTTCAAACATTCGGAAAGCCTTAATCCTCCCCCATACAACAAAGATACAATTATTCTTATTGTTCCATCCAATTGTTTAATTATTTCTATAGTTTCTCTTTTTGAAAAAACAACAGGAAGATGCTTAATTCTTGCGGCTTTTTTTATTTCATCAATCCAACCAACATCTTTGTTCAACACGTTTTTATATAAATATAATATTCCTTGTAAAGCCTGACTTTGAGTTTAGCCCGTGAGATAATGGACATTTATAACTCTAAATATTTCTTAATTCTATTTTTAATATATCTTTTCCCCCAAGCAGTTTTTAGATACTTTTCCCTTGTCGTTGCATCTTGTTGATTAAGACATCCTTCCCAGTAAACCAATTCAAAAGGTCGTCTATTTTTTGTACTAATTACTTTCCCTGTATTATGTTCAGAAACTCTTTTACTAATGTCTGTTGTATAACCAGTATAAAAGTTTTTATCTTTTAAAGATTTCAGAACATATACGTAGTAATACTTATTTTTCATTATATCTCACGGGCTAAAGAAGACACATTCTCTTTAACAGCCAGATGGTTTATAAATGATTTTATCTCATCAGCCCCCATCTCAGCAGGATGCTTTTTATTATGAAACAAGATAAATCTCTTTACCCAGCCGATATAGGCCTGTTCAGTGCGTTTGCTGTAATGTTTCGCCCTTAATTCAGTTCTTACCCTATTTAATAACTTAGATCGTGGCATTTTCCCCTCGTTATTTTTGCAAAATCCGGTTTTTGATGGTGATATGCAAGGATTTTCCAAAACAATTTATTTAAAGGTATAGTTCATTGAGTTAACGGTCAGAAATTA
The DNA here is from genome assembly GCA_963783855.1 of uncultured Bacteroidota bacterium. Classification (GTDB taxonomy): domain Bacteria; phylum Bacteroidota; class Ignavibacteria; order Ignavibacteriales; family Ignavibacteriaceae; genus JAKAGZ01. Next base: position 115,450 of record CAWAPE010000002.1, on the reverse strand, counting down.
GCTTTCAGCAGTCAGTGTTCAGTCGTCAGAATCCGGACTCCACAATTATGGTAATAAATGCGCGATTATGGCACTAATTGCTTATGGCTACTTTCTGCGGGATTTGTTAAATTAAATGGACATAACTCCGCACTATTTGTGTGTTACATTGATCCGGATTAAAAAATCTCAGGGGGTGGGACAATGAAAACTCGGGCAATTTTACCAATCTTATTTTTATTCACTTTATCTCTTTTACCTTTAAATAAAACCTGCGCGCAGGAATTTAAAGACCAGAAAACATTGGAAGAACTTCTGGATAATATTATTAATAAAGATGTTAAAAAGAACACAGTAACAAAGGGATTGAAAAGCATATCATTAACGCAGCATCTTTATAAATTTGGTAACGCAGAAGAAAAAGGCCTGAAAATGTTTGAGACCAATTTTGACGGCAAGGGAAACCAGGTTCAGTTGATGAAGTATGAAACGGACGGCGCTATAAAAAGCAAGGAATCATATCAATACGATTCCAACGGTAACAGGACAGAAATTATTGTTTATGACTATGACGGTAATATTGAAAAGAAGGAAACTTTTAAATACGATAAAAACAATAATGTGACGGACTACTATCTTTATGCTTCCGGGGGTGACCTTGAAAAGAAAATGGTATATCGTTATTCGGGCAATCTTCTAACAGATGAAGCAACATACAATCCGGATGGCGAAATGTCCGAAAAATATATTTATAATTATTCGGGTGATAAACTTAAAAACAAGGTTAAGTATAACATAGACGGGGAGGTTGAAGAAAAAGTATTCTTTAATTACTTCAATAATGGAAAGCTTTTAAGTGAAACATACTGCAACCCTGACAGTTCGATAATTCAGAAATTTACATATGAACTTGATGAGCAGGGAAACACTTCCGTAAAATTTGAATTGAATTCCAGCGAAGAAGTAATGTCGAGAGAACTTTATAAATACAATCCTAAAAATGAATTGATTGAAACTCAATTTTATGAAAGCGGAGAAACTCCTGTAAAAAGAGAGGAATACACTTATAATAAGAAAGGGTTACTGGAATCAGAAATGGAATTTAGTGAGGGTGATCAGCGGTTAAGCAAGTTTGTTTATGATTACAATGACAAGGGCGGAATAAAATCTATAACAAGTATTAACCTGTTAAATGAACCGGAATATGAGTTAAGATATAATTACGTATTTAATTAAGCTAAAAATATTTGTGGTGTCCGGATTCTATTAAGTAAAACGAATTTTAATATGTCATCCTGAACCTACCTTCCGGCAGGCAGGTTTATTTCAGGATCTTCAAAAATTTTATAGATTCCGAATCAGGTTCGGGATGACAAATTATAAAATCAGGACACAATCTAATTATATAATTCTTAAATCATTCATTCCTGCTTTCTTAAACCCGGTACTTTAAACCAGACGAAAACCGAAAACAACAACGTAACAATAGCCCCGATAAGCACAGCAGTTGGTTCGGTGAATTTTTCAGCCAGGGCACCCATCAGCAATGCTCCAAGAGGCAGAAATCCGAAAAATGTAAAACTGTAAACTCCCATTATTCTACCGCGCAGTTCGTCAGGAACAAGTCTCTGTACAAGAGCGTTGGCAAGGTTGAAAATAAGTATAATCGAAAAGCCTATAAAAAATAATAAGAGGAGTGTAATCGGTAGTAATTCAAGAAAAGAAAAAACGATTAGTAGGAGCGGGAAAAGAAAACTTCCGATAGTTAAAAGTTTACCGGTATAGGCGAACCTGCCGAGAGAGGCGATAAAAAGTGCGCTTGTAAGTGCGCCGAAACCGCGCGCCGATTGTAAGAATCCGTTTGTCGCGGCATCGCCGTGCAAAATGTTAACCGCCCAAGCCGGTATAAGTGTGAGATATGAAATACCGAATATGCTTATCACTCCCACCAGGCATATCAATGTAAGCACGGTTTTTTGTGAATAAATATATTTAAAACCTTCTACCAGGTCGGCGTACGCAGATGTTTTGCTAACTGATTTTATGAATGGTTTCAGTTTCATTGATTTAAGGGCTATGATTACACCAACAAAGGAAATCGCATTAATTGTAAAACACCATGCCGGGCCGAACAGCGCGTATGTAATTCCAGCTATAGCCGGACCCACAGCAGTCGCTGTATTAAATATTGTTGAGTTTAGTGCGATAGCATTTGTGAGATCCTCCCTGTTTACCAATTCAAGTATAAAAGACTGCCTGGCAGGAGCATCAAATGAATTAGCTACACCGAGAAAAAACGCGAGCACAATAATATGCCATGGCTGTATCAATCCGGTAAAAGTTAAAACCGCCAGAATGGAGGCAAGGATCATCATAAATGTTTGAGTGATCATCAGTACAGTTCTCTTGGGAAATCGGTCCGCAATAACACCGGCGTACATCATAAATATCCATGCTGGTACGCCCATAGCGAAACCTACGTAACCGAGATAAAGAGGGGAGTGCGTCAGTTCGTAAATTAAAAATCCTTCGGCTGTTCGCTGCATCCATGTTCCGAACAATGAAAGCATTTGTCCGCGAAACCATAATTTGTAATTGGGATGCCGCAGAGCTAGAAATATATTCTTCCAGCTGAATCTACCTTTGAAGGAAGTAATCAAGTACTGGTATCGAGATTGTCCGGGCGGCGCGGGCATATTGGGTTTGTTATCAGGAAGTTGTTTGTTATCCATAAAGGTTAAATTCTTCCCTCAAGATATGCAAGCCTTTTCTTTTCAGGGAATTTTTCTATTGCGTAGCGCAGCATAGTGCGGGGCATTTTTTTATAATGCTTTTTCAAAAACTCTTCTTCTGTTTCCAGGTCCCGTTTCCCGATTTCCCTTAGCATCCAGCCCACAGTTTTGTGAATAAGATCTTGTTCGTCTTTTAATAATCTCTTCGAAATTTTCAAAGTATCAGAAAAGTCTTTGTTACGGATAAATTCAAAAGTAGATAGAATTGATATTCTTCGTTCCCACAAATTTTCTGAGAGTGACAGTTTTGTCAGTATTTTTCTATTCCTATTTAATAAATGTTTACCAAGAATTTTAGGCGCAGTTAAATCGACCAGATCCCAGTTATTAATATATTTTGTATTTGCCAGGTAGAAATTTACGATTTCTACTTTTTCCTCCTCACCGGCTCTGGAATATTTTTCAACTAAAATTAATAATGCACAGAGTCTTTCTTCGTGGAATTTTGATTTGAGCGCTTTATTAATTTCTTCGGAAGTTAATGTTTTGTTCTTCTTCGCAATTTCCCTGATCTTCGGAACTCTTATTCCAAGAAATTTATCTCCTTCGCCGTATTCCCCCTTGCCGGTTTTAAAAAACCACTGAAGAATCTCAGCGTCTTTTTTACTGCCTGCCTTTTTTAATTCGGCTGAAAATTGTTTGTAGGGCATTTTAATCCTGTTCTAAACTTTGTTTTTTAAAATAGGGGAAAATTATTTGAGAACATAAAATAAAATGGGGGAGGGAATTAATCCTCTTTTTTAGATTTGCCTTTCCAGTTTATAAACAGCGCACCAACTCCAGCGCCGTAAGCCGTGCTGATAAACGGGTTGCTGGTTATAGGGCAGGTGCCTGAGACACAACCGACATAGTAATAGTATGCATATCCACCCATTGCGCCAATAAACAGAGGGAGGGCAATTTTCACTATTACCAGAGCTTTTTTCTTTGTTGTAAGATTTTTGAATGTTTTGAACATTATCAATTTTGAGTGAATATGAATTACTTCTATAATTAGATACAAAAGAGGCGGAAAGGTTTCAGATAATAATAAAATAATTTATCCCTTTATTCCCCTTCTCTAATTAAGAGAAGGGGGAAGGGGGATGAGCTTAACAAATTTGTTACTCTGTGGCTTTTTTTAATTTCTTTAAAGTTAGCCTTAAAAGTAAAGCAGCAAACATGGAAGTGACAAAGAGCAAAAGAAAGAACTGCCATAGTTCCCAGTGCTGGTAAAACCTTCCTACAAATCCGGCAAGATAATTTCCAACCGCGGTCGCTCCGAACCAACCTCCCATCATCAGCCCTTTCATTTTTGGAGGCGAAACTTTCGAAACAAATGAAAGTCCCATCGGGCTTAAATGAAGCTCGGCTATAGTTAAAGTAAAATATGTGGATAAGAGATATAACGGACTTACGGTTGTCGAAGATGCCTGTCCGCCTAACGCTTCAACAGACATTAGACCTTGCGATGCTAATACCATAATCAGGTAAGCTAAACCTGTAATTAACATTCCTATCCCAATTTTAGCGGGTGAAGATGGCTCTTTTCCTTTACTGTTTAACCAGGCGAACATTCCCACAATAATCGGTGTAAGTAAAATTATAAACATCGGGTTAAATGACTGAAATTGTTCAGGTGCAATTGTGTTTTCTGAAGGAAGATAATTTAGCTTATAAATTATAATTGCAATTCCTGCGGCGAGAAATAATCCTGCAATCCCCTTTAGTTTAGCAGAAACATTTTTGCTCAAGACAACACCTGTGCCTAACAACACAGCAAGTATTGCATGAAGCCCTATTATATCAAAAATAATGTATGTGAATTTACCGACTATTTTATGAGTGTAGTCTCTTGCAAAAAGTGAAAGCGCTGCTCCGTTCTGATGAAAAGCGAGCCAGAAGAAAATAACTATTGCAAAAATTGTAAGAAGCGCAAAAATTCTTTCTTTTTCCTGTTTTGGAGTAAGCTTCAAATCTTTCTCTTCATTAACAGTGTTTTTTGCCTGGTAATCTGCGTCTTTATATTTGCTTTTAAATATTGTAAAAATTATTAATGATAGAACCATTCCAACTGCAGCAACTCCGAAAGCTGCATTGTATCCGTTAGCAAGCGATGAACCGAAACTATCAATAAAATATTGTTTTATACCGGAAGCTGCAAAAGGTGCATAAAAAGCGCCGACATTTATTCCCATATAAAAAATATTGTATCCGGCATCTTTTAAAGATCCGCTTGAGTGTGAATATAAATTTCCGACCAATACGGAAATATTTGCCTTAAATAATCCGTTGCCTATTGCAACTACAGTAAGTGCAATGTAAAGAGTCATAGGTGTGCTGGTGGGCACGGCCATAAGTGCATAACCGATTCCCATAATTACAGCGCCGATTGTAATTGTTTTTCCATATCCTAAAAAATTATCTGCAATCCATCCGCCGAGGAGAGGAGTAATATAAACTCCCGCCATAAATAGTCCGTAAACATTTGTAGCCTGGGTTGCATCCCATGCAAAGTTTTCCTGCATATAAAAAACAAAAACAGCAATCATGGTGTAAAAGCCAAAGCGCTCCCACATCTCTGTAAAAAAGAGAACAAAAAGTCCTTTTGGATGACCTTTGAACATTACGTACCCCCGAATGTTTGTTTGGAAATTATTTTTTTGAAATAATTGTTGTGGTAATCAGAGTATTTACTTTTATGATGTGTTTTATCTGAACTCCCTCAATTGCAGATTTTAAGATGGTCGAAAATTAAGAAATGAAACTCTTCAAACAAAATGAATTGTGAAGAATAAAGGATAAATAGCATTTTATTAACGATTATTTAACATATTTTGAAAAATAAACACGTAAATTTAAATACTATTATTTCAGATTATTGAAAATTCGGGATTAACATGAAAAAGATCAAAATTGTATTATTTGTTTTAATGATGCCTGCTTTCTTTGTATCGAAAGCACAAACCGTAACTCCACGTCCTAAACTTGTCGTTGGAATCATCATTGACCAAATGAGGTATGATTATTTATATAAGTTTGAATCATTATATGGTGAAAACGGGTTTAAGAAATTAATGAATGAAGGTACTAATTTTAAATTTGCACATTTTAATTACGTTCCTACTTATACAGGCCCGGGGCATACTTCTATTTACACAGGCACAACACCATATTATCACGGAATAATTGGTAATAGCTGGTTTGATAAAAAAACAAAAAAAATGGTTTATTGTGTAGAGGATAAATCTGTAAACACTCTTGGTGCTGATGATAAAAACGGGCAGATGTCTCCGCGCAGGCTTCTGTCTACAACAATCACCGACCAGCTTAAACTCTCAACTAACGGAAGATCAAAAGTTATAAGTATTTCTTTGAAAGATCGTGCCGCTATTATGATTGGCGGACACATGGCTGATGCGGCCTACTGGTATGATAGCAAAACAGGTAATTTTATTACTTCCACTTATTATATGAAGGAGCTGCCTGGCTGGGTAACAAATTTTAATAATAAAAAACTTGCCGATAAATATTCAGCAGGAGACTGGAAATTATCTTTTCCAATTGAAAAATATAAACAAACACTCCCGGACGAAGCTGGTTATGAAGAAGATGTATTTTCGGAAGGTAAAACTTCATTTCCGCATTCATTTAAAAATGTTCCTGCAAAAGATAAATATGGTGTGCTGCGTTATACACCTTTTGCCAACGATCTCCAGTTTGATTTCGTCAAATCGGCTTTTAAAAATGAAAAATTAGGGCAGCATCAGGATACAGATTTCCTGGCAATTAGTTTTTGTGCTTCTGATTATGTGGGACATGCTTATGGACCAAATTCTGTAGAGGTTGAAGATCTTTATGTTAAAATTGATTCGCTAATTGCCGATATGATTAATCTTCTTGATAAAAAGCTAGGGAAAGGAAATTATTTAATGTTTCTTTCTGCAGATCATGCAGTAGCAGAAGGCCCCGATTTTTTGAAAGAAAAGAACATACCGGGAGGCTGGTTCGATCCGCATATTGTCAGGGATTCTTTAGAAAATTTTACAACAAGGAATTATAATAATCCGAAGTTAATTGAAAGTTTTTCAAATTCTCAAATATTTTTTAATCGCCAAGTTATTGATGAACAAAACCTTGAATTAAGTAATTTAGAAAATGTTTATGCACAATATTTAAGAGAAACCTTTCCTGAAATAAAAGAAATTTTTAAAAGAGATGATCTGGAAAAGGAAATTGCAGGCAGAACAAATCCTAATTTATTATTAAACGGTTTTAATCCGGTACGTTCAGGCGATGTTATTTTTGGCTTGCAGCCGGGCTTTATTTTTGCACGTGGCGGGCAAGACGCTACTTCACATGGTAGTCTTTATTCCTATGATACTCATGTTCCTTTAATTTTTTACGGATGGAATATTCCCAGGAAGACAATAAACAAACCCGTTTATATTGTGGATATTGCGCCAACAATTGCAGACCTGCTAAAAATTCAGGAACCGAATGCCTGTATTGGCATTCCTTTAATTAAAGAAAAGTAGATTATTTTATTTTGTGGTAGGTTTGTTCAGAACCTTTATTGTTGAAGAGAGTTAAAAATTCATCTTTAATTCGGAAGTTTTCTGATGTTGTGCGGTTCTTAAAATTAAATGAAATATTGTTTTCATTAATTGTAAAAGTTCCTTTCTTAATTTCAAACGGAAGACGGAAATATAACATTCCGTCTTCTGTAAAATTATAAAAAGCCGTCTGTCCCGCTTCATTTTGTGATTTCCATTTACCAATTATTGAAAATTTATTTTCAATTTCCTTATTAACCCGCGTGTAAACCTTATTAGTAATTTCCCCGTTTGATATTTTCTTTTGATAGAGAGTATCGTCTTTTATTTCAATAAAACTCGTGTCTTTTTTTACTCGTTTATTAAAGACATTTACAAATGTGGTAATTAGTCTGTCATTTTTTACGTGATATATATAATCGATCATAGCGGCTGATGTAATTTCAATTTTCCCCTTTTCTTTGAAATTCCCAAATAGCCCCAACACCTCTTTACAATCGTATACCAGCTATCCTTAATACCTGGGAATATGTGTTGTGTAACAATTGCTGACTAAAATAAGAACACATTTATAAAGAAGCTGTAAAGCTTTTATGTCAAATAAATTAACCCGGTGATTTTATAAAAATTTAATTTTGTTTCTGTACTTCAATTAGATTTTGAATTTGCCTTTTATGATGATCAAAATGATTATTTAAAAAATCAAGCATCTGGTTTGAGTTTAGCCATCCTGCAAGAGGATGCTTAAAGGTTGCCTTATTTACTATAGGTTCTGGCAATTTTTCTAAAGCTTCGCTAAAATTATTTCTTATAGTGTTCCATTTATTTTTAAGTTCCTGAATGTCGTATTTATCGGGCATATTTGAAAGCATTCGTGGTGCCTTAAATCTAAACGATGATTTCAGCGCAATAGAGAGTGAAATATGCCTGAAAAACCCCATTATGCCCGAATTTCTCAGTTTTTCTGTTTTTTCGAGATTTCTGCTGAAAGCAATAACTGTCAGTTGCTCCGATTTAACAAGATGAAAAATAATCTGTACAACAGACCATTTTGAAGGATCATTTTTGAAGTTGATTTCCTGTTCACTTAAGCTATCAAGTTGGTTAAATAAAGCAATCCTGCTTTTTTCCAGTTCTTCAAATTTTATATGTAAATCTTTTTTCATCTGCTATTTTTCTTTAACTTTTATTAATTCTAATTTTTCTTTTACTCCCTGTCCGCCCATTGTAAGAACATCTTTTTTATTATTGAGTGTAAATTTTATAGTCATTGAAGGATGGTCTTTTGACTTTATTGTAAATTTATTCTCGTCTACTGTATATTTACCCTTTATTGATTTTACTATAATATCGACAGAAAGGGAATTGTAAGTGTTAAATTTCTGTCGTGCATGGTAACCGTTATAATTTTCAGAAATCCAGGTACCGATTAATCCGTCTCTTCCTTTTATGCGGACAGATTTAATTACCGTTTCACGTACACCCACATGATTTATTTGGTAAAGAGTATCACCCTTTATACGAATCTCGCTTGTATCTACTTCTGTGCCCCCAGTTTTCGGGTTGTCGAACATGGTAATTATCTTGTTGCCTCTTTTTATATAACTCCCCTTAAGCGGAACGGCCACAGTATATTGAATATTTCCTTTTGCATCAAAATACATCGTAATTTTTATTTTTTGTTCCTTCAACACATTAGTTATCCAGTGACCAACAAGAGGATTTGATTTTTTTTGAATTACAGATTTCTTCTGAGCAAACGTATTCATTGCTAACAGGCATAATATAACCGAAATATAAAGTGCTTTGTTTTTCATAATAAAAAATGTTGTTTATTGAAAATGAATAAGATTTCAAATTAAAATTTGAGTTTACTGTATTGGGAAGTGTAAATATATGCTATTTGAACCCCGGAATTCAAGCCATTAATAGGCTTTATTTTGTAAAATTCTAATCAAATATCTTTTTTACGAGATTAATTACATCACCTATCGGTATCTGAAGCCCGGGCCCGACATTTTCATTTATTGCATGGTCAGACCCCTCGGGATATTTTGCCTTAAAATATTTGTGCAGCTCATCATTTAGTTTTTTAACAAGTATTTGTCTTGAAAATTTTCGTTTTGCCATACCCTTAGCCTGTTCCTGCAAAACAAATTTAGCGTACACGGGATTTCTGACAAGAAATGTGTCGAGTAAAGATTGTGCAAACTGCAGATAATTATTGTCGTCATCGTTAATTACCGAACTTGCAACTGAAGTATCTTTTTGAATTATTGATGAATCCACAATTATTCCAGGTTGTTTAACGGCAATTTTTTCAGCTATTACCGGTTTTTCCTGTTTTATTCCAGGTTCTTTTTCTAACTGTCTTTTAGTAACAGTTTTATCTTTCTCATTTGTTTTTGCAGGTAATTCAGAAAATAAAATTGTTGAATATTCGGGCTCACTAGTTGATGAATTGCCAAATTTAAAGAACATAAAAGTTATCAGTAGAATAATGTGAACTAGTATTGAAAGAAAAACAGGTTTTTTATTTAGTTGCTTTTCAAAGCCGTTTAAATACTTCACTTCATCTTCTGGTAATTTTCAATTAGCATAATATAAACCTTAATATTGTACTGTGAAGTGCAATTTCTGTTTCAAATAGTATTATAAAGCGGATTATTTATCTTTTTCGACGTAATTAACAACCCATGGGCCAATTCCTGTAATCTGAATTTCGGCAGGTTCGTCTGTCCAGACGTAGTGATGTAAATCAGGAGGATTAACATAATATCCACCGGCGATAAATTTTACGGAGTTATTTTTATCAATTTTATCCCCTAATCCCACATAAACGGAGCCTGATAAAATAGTAACCCGTTCATTGCTAGTATGCGAATGTGGCTTAACGATGTAATTGGCTGGAATTTTTAATCGCAAAGTATAAAGAGAATCTGATTTCGGATCTCCTTCAAGAATAGAAATTAGTGTGCCGGGCATCCCTGATCTCCAGACCAGATCTTTTTCATTCAGCTGAATCTGACCATTTTCAGTTTTTGTTTGAGCTGAAATATTCAGAGAAAATAGTACGGCTATAAGAATGAGAAATAACTTTTTCAATTTATCACTCCTGTTTATTCTAAATCCATTCGAGACTTGTTATTGTTTTTTCATTTTTAACATTACCGGTATTCAAAGTAGATTTTAGTTCTATTAATAAAAGTTGCACTTCCTCTTCAGCAACAGGTTTGTGCTCAACGCCTTTGGGAATTATTATAAATTCGCCTTCATTAATTTCCTTATCACCGTCTTTCATTTTTATTAAAAGACTTCCCTTAATCACAAGAAAAAGCTCATCTTCATTTTCATGATGGTGCCAGTCAAATTCGCCTTTAACTTTGGCAAGTTTTAAGTAACTGTTATTAATTTCACCTGCAATTTTAGGGTTCCAGTAATCTTTAATAAGGCTAAATTTATCCCGAAGGTTTTTCTTTTCTATTTTCATAAAAATTTATTAATAAATAAAAAACCGGACGAAAAAATCTTCCCTCCGGTTTCTTTGATAATAAAAAGAATATTTATTTGCTTTCTTTTTTGTTTGTATTAATATGCATTGGTAAATAAAGAGGACAAAATGATACCAGGCTTGTGAGCAAAAAGATTATTGCGAATATACCAAGAATTATTCCAAGAGTGCCGGTAATTGTCTCAGTAAAGTATAGTATAGCTATTACTACAGCAACCAAGATTCTTACGGCTTTATCCACAGTACCCATATTCTTTTTCATATTTCCATCCTTTATATAGTTATGATGAAATAAATTATACTTTATAATTTTTATAAGCAATAGAAATCATTATGTGTTTTCCTTTTTAATAAGGCTTATTAACATATCGCCTGCTTCAGGTTTCGGTTTTGTGTCCTGTGTAAAAATTTCCAGGTTGTTGCTTTTATCGATTAAAAACAGTGGAATTACATTATCCTTACCGTTTTTTTCAAGATAACTAGTGTATGTGAATTGCTCACTAATATTTGTTGATCGTAAAAATATTTCCCGGTCGAAATGCTCCATTATAAAACCATAATTAATGTTTTCATTAAAAAGAGTCTGTCCCCTTAATTCGTGCGATAAATCATCATTATCCGGATCTTCTTCGTCTGCCGTTGAAAGTTGATAAACTTCAGTTCTGCCGAAAATTTTTAAGAAGTGCAAAGCCGCTAGTGAATTTATTTCCGGATTAGGTGTAAGAGCAAGCAGGCGGCCTATTCCTGCAAGATCAATTTCTTCCATCACATAGTCGGAAACGATACTTCCATAGTAAACGGGAAGGCCTTCCATTTTTGCTAAAGATAAATTTTGTCGGTTCGTGTCCACAATCAAACATCGGACACCTTTTTTTAGCAAAATTTTTCCTATTGCCCTGGCAAATGGATGGCCGCCGATAATCAGGCATCCCTGCGGATTTGGTTCTGCAATGCCCAGCCATTTTGATACAGGGATGGCTGAGAGGCCGTAAACTGTGATTGTAGCAACAATTACAAGAAATGTAACGGGCACAAGAATTTCGGCAGATTTATAACCAAGCCTGTAAAGTTCAAGTGCAAAAATTGAACTGACTGCTGCTGCAACAACTCCCCTTGGTGCCATAAGTGAAAGAAAAATCTTTTCTTTTAATTTTAAATTCGATTTTACTGTGGAAATAAAAATTGCAACAGGCCTTACTATCAGAATAAGTGCGCCGACAAAAATAAATGTACTGACGTTTAACATTTCAATGTGACTAATTTGTAACCGGGCGGCCAGGATTATAAAAAGAAAAGATAAAAGAAGAAGCCGGAGATTCTCCTTAAATTCTACGATATGTTTTACATTTACTTTTTTCTGGTTGGCAAGAAAGATTCCCATTACCGTAACCGCGAGCAAACCGCTTTCACTCTGAATAATATTTGATAACGCAAAAACAGCGATTACAAGAGTGAGAGAAAAAGGATTTTGCAGAAAGTCCGGAATTAGTTTGTGTTTTAATAATAATATCATTGCGTAGCTGCCGAGTACGCCGATTGTACTGCTGATAAGAATAATTTTTAACAGGCCGGTAATTGTTTGCAGGGTAGCTGCACCAAAGCCTGATGCAATCAGAGCTTCAAAAACCAGTATTGCAATCAACGCACCTATGGGGTCGTTTACAATTCCTTCCCATTTAAGAATGCTATTAATATTTTGTGTGGGCCTGATTAGTCTTAGCAACGGGAGTATTACCGTTGGGCCGGTAACTACCAGAATGGCTCCCAATAAAAGAGATAGTGAAAATTCAAGATTCAGAATAAAATACGCACCTAGTGTTATAAGAATCCAGGTAACCGGGATTGCAATTATTATCAGGTTTCTTACAATTTTTCCGATCTTTTTTAATTCTGAAATTTTTAAACTTAGTCCGCCTTCAAATAATATTATTGCAACAGATATTGAAACAATAGGGAAAAGAAGATTTCCAAAAAATTCATCCGGCTTAAGCAAACCGGTGAAAGGGCCTGCGATAAAACCAAATAATAATAACAGTAAAATGGAAGGCAGTTTAAATTTCCATGCAATCCATTGTGCAAAAAGGCCAATTACTATTATGGCCGCCAGCGTTGTAAGTATGTAGTGACTCAATTACCCCCCGGTGATTGTTTCGGGTATTATATCTGAAAATAAAACAAAAAAATCAATATTCTTTTTTAAGGCCTGAATGTTAAAAATATTATGTTTTAACATTCAACTTAATAAACTATTCCTGATATAAATACAATTATTCAAGTACAACTTTAACGTCAGAAAACCACAATTTAAAGGATTTATCAGCAACATTGTGAACCGTAGAAATTTTAAGACCGTTAAAATTTTTATAACCTTCCCAGGTCAGTGCCATTCCATCTTTTTTCCCACCTTGCCTGTAAACCCATTCATGGATTAAATTATCTTTCCCGATGTATAATTCAAAAATATCGCCGGGTGTATATCCACCAGCGGATGGAGGATATTTTATAATTAAGCAATGTGCCTGTTTTTTACTAACTGGGTACGGTCTCATACCGGCATCTGTAAGTTCCGCTTTTTTGTCCCAGACTAAGTGAAAAGGAAACAAGAGCCAGTATTGGTCGTTAATAAATTTCGCGTCAACAAAAGATTTCATTGAGTCGCTTTTATCTATTGAACCGGTAATGTATGAATAAGTAATTATTTTACCTTCTTTGCCGGGGCCTTTGTAGGTAACTTTGTTTGAGGATGGTTCCCAGTACCAGCTTCGGGAGAGACTTCTGCTTTTTGTTTTTACATTAAATGTAAATGAAACGGACTTCACTTTTGAAAATGATTGTAAGCCATATGTGTTGGCTATTTTTTTCGCAAATGATTCAGTTCTGGTCTGTGCAGAATTATTAGTTGGGAAAACAGACAATAACATTAATGCTAATACGATTGTTACTACGTAGTTTTTATTCATAACAGGTTCTCGAAAATTTTTATTGAAAAGATAAAGTATATGAAAGTTTCTAACACCCAGGCTACCGGGCAAAACTATTGAGTTTTATTTTTGAATAATACTCTTTTTCCCTCAACAGTTTCAGGCATAAAATAGTACACAATTACGGCGCCGATAAGAGTAAGGAATCCGATTGCAAAAAACGGTAATTCGAAAAATATTACGGCCAGCAAACCGGCGATTAACGGGCCTGTTGCAATGCCAAGTCCGAAGCCCATTGTTATAATGCTCATTTGTCTTCCTTCGCCTCCGCTTGTGGAAAGATCTGCCGCAATTGCGAAAGCCGGCGCAGCAATTGCCGCCGCCGCCGCACCCTGGGCTAATCTGACCAGCACAAACTGTGTTAGTGTTGTTACCTCTCCGAGAAGAATAGTTGCCGGAGCCATTAAAATCAGTCCTGCGATTATCAATGGTTTTCTCCCGATAAAATCTGAAAGTTTTCCCAGAGGTACCTGCAAAAGAAGTCTGCCCACCATCAGCATGCTAAACGCGAAACTGAAGCCAAAAGCAGTAATGCCGAGTTTTGTATTAAATTCATTTTCCAGTGTTGTTACCATTGAAAATGCAGAGGCCATTAAGAAGGTTGAAAGCCCTGCGCTGAAAATTCCCGGTGAAAGTAGTTCTTTATCAATAATTTTTATTTTTGGCCTTTTATTATCTTTAAAGATTACCCGTACATCGTCGACCCATATTTGAACTAAAACCATCGCAAGAAAAATAAATCCGCTGCCTGCGTAAAATGCAGCGTTAAATCCGTAGCGATCGAGAAGAAAACCACCGATCAGCGGACCAATAACAAAACCAACCATTCTGAATGTACTGTAAACACCCATTGCTCCGCCGCGCGTTTCTTTTTTTGTTATTGCAGCCATTAGTGACATTGCTGCCGGTATTGTAATTGCAACGGCTATGCCCTGAAGGGTTCTGAGAACAAGGAGGCTTAGATAAGTGTCAGCGAAGATAAATAAGAAAGTGCAGATACCGATCATCCCAAGCCCGAACTGAATTAAAATTTTTCTTCGGCCGAGATGATCTGCCAGAGCTCCCATAAACGGTTGAAAAAATGCAACCACAAATCCATAAATTGAAATTAAAATCCCGACCATTATCGGAACCGGGAGATGTAAATATTCTGAAGGAAGTTTTACTATATATAGAGGGATAATTATAAAAAGGATACTATTTCCCATCGCATCTGCCAGGCGTGCTACCGAAAGAGCCAGCACGGCACGGTTAATTCCGAAGAATTTCATGAGTTTTTCTGTCAAGTAACTATCTCCATCAGAACTATAATTTTAATATAATAGTAAAAATTAAGGTAAGTGCGAAATTTAAAGTAGAAATTAATAATTTGTCATTACAGGTCATTTCCCATTAACCTGTAATGACTGTAAAAAGGAAAGATTTTTTAATTTGCTGTATATTTTGCAATTCCTATTACACCACAGCCCGCTCTTGCTCCGGCAGCGCCGGTTGGCTGTGAATGAAGGTCGTCTGTTCCTTCGTGAACGATCAATCCTCTTCCGATTATTGAATGTGGTCCCCCAAATGTCAGCATGCTATCAGTCCACTCTAAATGTGCTTTTCCGTTTGCGTCTGCGGTAATATTTCCCATATCGCCAACGTGTCTTACTTTATCCATCGGTCCACCGTGTTTTACATTTTCCGGATTAAAATGGCCGCCCGCGGAAGTTCCATCTGCTGCGCTGCAGTCACCGTATTCGTGAATATGAAATCCGTGCTTGCCCGGCTTTAGCCCTTCTATATCCGCGATAACTTTTACTCCCTTATCAACTTTTGTAAAGGTGACAACACCGTGTGCATTGTGTCCTTTTGTCGGATGTACAACACAGACTGCTTTCATAGTTTGATTCATCATCCCGTGATTTTTCATATTGTGCTTCATTTGCTGTGGGAATGCAGAAATTGCGAAAAATAGAACGCCATTAAAAATGTGAGACGAAAAAAGCCCTGTTTTTTAACCATAGATTCCTCCTGTCTTTAGTGAAGAGAAATGTTTTAATACTTAAATAATCTTAGGTTTATTTAAGCGAAGTTCTTTAAACTTTAATTAATTTCAGGAGAGTTACAAGATAAATATAAATCTAAACCAGGGATATCTGATTCTGAGATAATTTATTTAAGTGAAGTTTTTAACGATTAGTTCTGAAATTGTTTCCCCGATACTCAGAGAAGCGGTTGCCGCAGGAGAAGGAGCATTTAGTACGTGAACCATTTTATCCCCTTCGATAATTCTGAAATCATCCACGAGTTTCCCGTCAGGTTCCAGAGCCTGTGCTCTTACACCGGCTCCTTCGCGGTAAATATCGTCAAGTTGAATTTCAGGAATTAATTTCTGAAGAGCTTTTACGAATGCTTCTTTACTGAATGAGCGGTGAAATTCGTGGAAGCCCATTTTGTAATGTTTTGCTGCCATCTTCCAGAAACCGGTGTAGGTTATCATTCCTAGTATGTCCGGGATTGAAATATCGGAATGTTTGTATCCTTCTCTCTTAAATGCGAGTACCGCATTCGGTCCGGCTTCAACTCCTCCTTTTATCATTCGTGTAAAATGTACACCCAGGAAAGGAAATTTAGGATCGGGCACAGGGTAAATAAGATTGTTTACGAGATGTTCTTTCTCTTTTTTTATTTTATAATATTCGCCGCGGAAAGGAACTATTTGCAGGCCCGGTTCAACTCCGCAAAGTTTTGCTACTCTGTCCGATTGTAGTCCGCCACAGTTAACAAGAAATTTTGTCCTAATTTCTCCGCTTACGGTTTCCAAAATTAATTCACTTCCGTCTTTCCTCAAACTTTTAAACCGGCTGTTTGTTTTTATCTCTCCGCCGTTTTCTTTTATGAGTTTTGAATAAGCGTCAACTACATCTTTATAGTCTACTATTCCTGTTTCACCGACAAACAAACCTTCAATTCCGTTTACGTATGGTTCATATTCTTTTAATTCTTCTTTAGATAATCTTTTTATTTCCTTTAGCCCATTTTCTTTTCCCCGTCTTTCAAGTTCATTCAACGAAGTGATTTCATTTTTGTTTGTAGCTACAACAAGCTTTCCGCATTTATCGTGTTTTATATTGTTTTCTTCACAGAACCTGTACATCAATTCTCTGCCAAGAGTACAGTTTTTCGCTTTCAGTGAACCGGGCTTGTAATAAAGTCCTGAGTGAATTACTCCGCTATTGTTTCCTGTCTGGTGTGCGGCAAGATGATCTTCCGCTTCGAGTATTACAATTTTATAGCTTCCTTTTTTCTGAAGGTTTAGCGCGGTAGCTGTTCCTACAATTCCCCCACCAATTATTGCTATTTCGTAGGTCTTTGAGGTGTCCGGCATGTAAATTCCGTAAATATTAATACCTGATATGTTAAGATAGTTTTATGCGGGCTTATATTAAAGAAAAGTTTTATATTTAAAACATTACGATAGCCCTTCAACAAGAAAAATTGTTTATTATTTATTTCGGATTGCCCGTGCATCAAAAAGGAAATGCAGGAATATGAAATACGTAGCATTTTTACGCGCCATAAATGTGGGCGGCCACAACAAAATAAAAATGGATGAGTTGAAAAGTCTTTTTATCTCGCTTGGATATAAAAATGTACAAACAGTTATTCAAAGTGGGAACGTGATTTTTGAAACCCCAGAGAAAAGCATAAAATCAATTACTGATAAAATTGAAAAAAAGCTAAAAGAGTTTATGAAAAAAGAGATAAGTGTTTTTGTAAGAAAAAGTTCTGAACTTGAAAAAATTGTAACGGGTAATCCGTTTGGAAAAACTAAAGCTGATGACAAAATTAAAACCTATGTTTTCTTCCTGTACGAAGAACCCCCGGTAAAAATTGAGATCCCATTTAAATCGGCTGCGGGTGATGTAAATGTATTTAAGAAAATAGGTAGCCAGGTTTTTATTATCGTAAAAAAGATACCGGGCAAAGCTTCATCACCGAATGATCTTATTGAAAAGACATTTGGTGTTCCGGCAACTGCGAGGAACTGGAATGTAGTTTGCAAAATTGTGGATAAAGCATCAGGGCAAAATTATGAAACCTAAATTCTTTTCCGACCAGCAAAAATTCCGGAGGTGGTTAGAGAATAACCATAATAAGAAAAAGGAAATACTCGTTGGGTTTTACAAAAAATCTTCGGGTAGGCCAAGCATTACGTGGCCGGAATCAGTCGACCAGACTTTGTGTTTTGGATGGATCGATGGTATACGCAGATCAATAGATGAAATCAGCTACTCAATAAGATTTACTCCAAGAAATCCCCAAAGCACCTGGAGCGTAGTAAACATAAAAAAAGTTGAAACACTAAAAAAACAAAATCTGATGATGCCACCGGGATTAGCGGCGTTTAATTTAAGGAAAGAACAAAATTCCGGAGTTTATTCGTTTGAACAAAAAAATATCAACTTCAATACTGAGTTTGAAAAAATTTTCAAAAGAAACAAAAAAGCCTGGGTAAATTTTCAAAAGGAAGCTCCGTATTACAGGAAAACTGTAATTCACTGGGTGATGAGCGCGAAAAGGGAAGAAACGCGATTAAAAAGATTGAATACTTTAATAGAAGATTCAGCTAGCGGAGTGAAGATTAAACAAATGAGGAGAGCATAAAATTCGCAACCTTGAAGGTCGCTTGAATGACCTTCAAGGTTACATTTAAATTTATTTAGCTTTCTTTATATAAATATCTCCGACTATTGTGGAAATAGTGACCGTATTTTTTCCGCCATTAAAGCTTCCTGTTCCCTTTAATGTTTCATTATCATCGTTTGACCATCCACCGTTTTTTGTTTCTTTTGTCTCATTCAGATTAAAGTCGCTGTGGATTTTATATTTTCCACTGTCATCTTTATTGTATGTTATTTTTGCTATTATGTCCATGGAAAAACCCGCTGGTAAAACAAGTGTTATATCACCACTCAATGATTTCAGTTCGATGTCTTTATTATCTCCTGTTCCTGTCTCGGTTACCTCAATGTCGCCGCCCATTGTAGTTGCTTTTATACTTCCGTTAACAGAGCGGAGTAATATTTTCCCACCCATGGTTTTTGCTTTAACATATTTTTCTACGGAGTTAATAGTAATGTCTCCACCCATTGTATTTACGTTTGCCCCGTAAGGTGCAGTGTTCAAGTCAATATCACCGCCCATGGTTGAAATATGAACCTCTTTCCCAACACCGCTGCCATCACGTCTTTTCAGGTTTTTAATTGTTACATTTCCGCCCATGGATTTTCCATCAACATTTCCGGTAACATTTTCAATTTTAACCTTGCCGCCCATAGTTGATACCTTCCCATCAACATCAGAATCAGTCAGAGAAATTGGTCCGCCCATTGTTTTAAGAGAGACAAAACCCTTCAGGTTGGTAAGTGTAAGTGAACCACCCATTGTTGTACCATTTAATTCACCTTCCAGCTTGTTAAGCTTTACATCGCCGCCCATTGTTGTAAATTTCAAATTGAATTTTTCAGGTACCTTAATTGTAAAATCAACTTTAGAGCTTCTGTGATTTCGGTGATTATCATATTCTGTTGTAATATCAACACCGCCGGAAGTCTGATTGAAATCCAAACTGATGTCTTCCCAGTCGCGGCCCCCTAATTCAGCATCAACGGATACGATATCTTTATCCCATCCTTCGACATTAATCGAAGCGCCTGTATTGAAATCCAGATTCAGAAGTTTTCCGCTTTGCACTTTAAATTCTTTGTGAACAGTTTTATCTTTTTGTAAAGTTAGCGGGTTTCCGGCAAAAGCAAGCGGCGATGAAAATTCACAGGCCGGTTCTATTGCTGAACCGCTGAAAACTATTATCATTAAAAATGATGCTGCGGCTAATAAAACATTTTTCATTTTTTCCTCTTAATTTTTATTTCTTTTTAATTTCAATAGTTCCATTAACCGTGTAGATCTCTATATTACTGTTGCCCCCGCCGTTAATAGAATATTTAGTTATTATTTTATCTCCCTTTCGATCCTGTGTAAGCAGCTGGCTTTGAGTTCCAAAATCGGAACGAATCAAATCCGATAAATCTTTCTCATCTTCATATTTATTGTAATGTCTTGCCAGTACTGTTGCGGAAACATATACCTTTGCATTTGCAGGCAGGTATAAAGTAACATTTCCATTCATTGATTTTATTTTACTTGCACCGTTTTCCGATGGATTTAGCTCAATGTAAACATCTCCGCTTTTTGTATCCGCATTAACGGAGCCGATGAGGTTTGTCATCCTGATACCGCCGCCGTATGTGGTTGCATCAATACTTCCCTTTGCACCTGAAAGTGATATATCGCCTCCATAGGTATTAATACTTGCGTTACCTGATACCTTGCCTACTTCTATACTTCCACCCATTGTTTTTATTTGCGCTTTACCGCCAATATTGCCAATGTTAATATCACCACCCATTGTACTTACATTAGTGCTACTTCCGGCACTCTTAATAGTGATATCGCCACCCATTGTGTTGATATTGGCTTTTCCGTTTATAATTCCGGTTCTTACATCTCCACCGTTAGTTGATAGATTCAGGTCGTTTCCTATATTGCCGGTAGTTATATCTCCGCCGTTGGATTTTAAAGTTGTTCTTCCTGTTACATTACCTATTGTAACATCACCGCCTGCAGTAAATATTGTGGCAGTTCCTTTCAAATCACCTGTTTGTCTGACATCGCCACCCATTGTGTTTATTTCCGTGTTAAAGTCAGATGGAATATTGATAAAAATGGAAACATTACCCGACCAGTTCCAATGGTTTGAGCGATCGCTTTTGATCTTTACTGTATTACCTGCAAGTGTAGTGGAAATATTGTTTAGAATATCATTGTCGTCCGCTTTAATTTTAATTCCAACTTCATTTTTATTCCAGGTAGATATAAAAATATCTCCTGAACTAACTGCTACGTTCAACACACCGCCTTTATCCACATTGAATGATTTTGTCTTTACGACAGAGCCATCCTGCGCATTTGATAAAGCCGATAATGCGAATAGCAGAATAAATACAAATAATAATTTTGCTGATTGTTTCATTATATTTGTGCCTCCTTAACAAGTGATGCCGCACGAATTCTTATATATTCATTGTCATCAGTTTGTGATTTCTGTTTTAAACCTTTAAAGTTTCTTCGTCAAATTTATTCCCTTCCATAGTAGCAGATGTTAATTCGTTTATAGCAGCTATCCTTATTCCGGAGTTTGAGTCATTTACAAGTGCGTATAAAAGTGCGTCTTTAATCTGCTGATCATACGGAAGGTTAAGCAGAGCTGTGAGAGCTCTTTTTCTTACACCAGGGTTACTATCAAGTTTGAGTGTTGACACGAGCGCTGATTTTATTTTAGGATCAACAGTCCCTTTGCTATATTCAGTTTGATTGGCAATAGCACTAACGGTATTGAAACGAGAGCCGGGATTCTTTTCATTTAATAATGCCCGAGCAAGTATCATCTGAATTTTCGGATCATTTACGTTTCCTTTCATAGTAACCGGCTTAACGGCTTCGAATGTAAACTGAACCTCTCCATCGTTACCGGCGGGCTGTACAAATCTTACATTTGTTATTTTTGTTGAGGTCGGGTCAATCTGCGCTGTTGAATTGAAATTATTTTCTGCACCAGAATGAAAGAATGCATAACCCATAAATATTCCCACAACTAAAGAAGAAGCGCCTGCTATCAAGGGCCTGTAATTATAAAACGAAAAATTCTTCACCCCATCAGCTATTTTCTCGAAAAAAGATCGTTTCGAAATCTCCTTATCCAGGGCGAGACGCAATTCACGTCTTGCGTTTTGTAAAGTAAATTCATCTGTTTCTCTTTTATCAAGTTTATCTAGTGCTTTATAAAAATCATTCAGTTTATCATATTCAAACTGGCAGTCTTCACATTCAATTAAATGTTTGTGCAATTCTTCAAGCTCTGCATCATTTAATTCCTGTAAAAGAGCCAGCTCCATCATCTCTAAATATTTTTTATGTTTCATTTTATCTTCTCCTTCTACCTTTCAAAATTTTTTAAGTGTTCTCTCATTTTAAGAGTTGCGTTGAACAAGTAATTCTTAACTGTTCCGTCCGATAAATTCATCATTTGTGCTATCTCTTTTATCTTATACTCTTCAAAATGTTTTAGCGAAAAAACCATTTTCTGTTGTGGCGAAAGTGTATCCAGTGCATCATTTATATTTTCAGAAATATCAGAACTGATTACTCTTTCATCACTGGAAGAATTATCCTCAATTGTATCGTAAGCATTAAAACTTTCGCCGTTAGGTCCGGTTTGTTCTTCATCAAGTGATGCATATTCATATTTTCTTTTTTTCGTTCTGTAAGTGAGTGCAACATTAACAGTTATCCGGTAAAGCCAGGTTGAAAATTCACTCCGGAACTCGAATCTTTTAAGTCCTTTAAAAACTCTGAGAAAAACTTCCTGGTAAATATCCTTTGCATCATCCTGATCATTTATATAAGAATAAGCAAGTGAAAGAACATTACGGTCGTATTGATAAATAAGCTTCTCAAATGAAACCATATCACCGTGCTGTGCATTTTTTATAAGTTCAATTTCTTCTTTTTGCATATTTTTACGTCCGTCTGTTGTTTTAGACTTAAACCAAACGAAAAAGGTTGGGTATAGTGGTTTATGAACATGCAATTTAGCAAAACAAATGAATTTTACAGATTGTTTTACCCGAACGGTAATTTTATTGTAATTTGTTCTATTATAGACTGTTAAATGGTCAGATCTTGTGAAAAGCTAGCAATAGTTATAATTAAAAATAGCCGGGGCGACTTTTGACGTTATTCCATAAAATTATTCTCAGAAATTATTGCTTTTACATTCTATTAATAGTTTTTATAAATTAAAGAAAGGATTTTAGCTAAAGTTAATTTTTGGAGGAGAAAAAATGGAAAAAAGAAAATTCGCAAAATCTGATGAAGAAATTTCTCTCCTCGGTTACGGCTGCTGGGGAATTGGGAAATCAATGTGGATAGGTGCTGAAGATACGGAATCAAAAAAAGCACTGCGCCGGGCAATTGATGAAGGAATCAACTTTTTTGATACCGCGCTTGTCTATGGAATGGGGCATAGCGAAAAGCTGGTCGGTGAAGTGGGAAAAGAATCCGGGAAAAATCTATTTATAGCTTCAAAAGTACCTCCTCAAAATATGGAATGGCCTGCAGAGGATAGCACAAAACTTAAGGAGGCATTTTCAAAGGATTATATTATAAAAAAGACAGAACAAAGTTTGAGAAACCTGAACCGTGATCATATTGATCTAATGCAGTTTCATGTATGGAACGATAAATGGGCGCAAGAAGATGAATGGAAAGAAGCGGTAACAAAATTAAAAAAAGATGGAAAGGTTCGGTTCTGGGGAATTTCAATAAATGATCATCAGCCGGAAAACGGAATTGAAGGGGGAAAAACAGGATTGATAGATAGCTTCCAGGTAATCTTCAATATATTTGATCAGAAACCTACGGAAAGACTTTTCCCGTTTTGTAAGAAAAATAATATAAGCATAATTGCACGTGTTCCTTTTGATGAAGGAGCACTTACCGGCAATATTGGTCCGCATACAGATTTCCCGGTCGGGGACTTCCGGAATAATTATTTTCGCGGGAACAGGAAAATGGAAGTAAAAATGCGTGTTGATAATATCTGGAACGATGTTAAAAATGAAGTTGAAAGTGTAGCAGAAGCTGCGTTGAGATATATAATTAGTTTTAATGCTGTAACTTCTGTTATTCCCGGGATGAGAAAAGAAAAAAATCTTGTGGCAAATATTAATAATATACAGAACGGAAAGCTCTCCGATGAATTGTTGACAGAACTGAAAGTTCATAAATGGTACAGGAATTTTTACGAATAAATGAATAAAAAGACTATAACAATATTTGGCAGTTCGCTTCCGAAAGAAGGGGAAGAAGAATTCATATTTGCTTATAATTTAGGTAAACAATTAGCACAAAATAATTTTAATATCTGTACCGGGGGTTACCGCGGAATAATGCATGCCGCTTCGAAAGGTGCGCGGCAGGGAGGTGGTGAGGCAATTGGAATTACAGTTGATCTTTGGGGTGCAAAACCAAGTGAATATCTTACCAAAGAAATTAAATGTAAATCTCTTACAGAAAGAATTGAAAAATTGATTAGTGTTGGAGATGGGTTCGTAATTTTACAGGGCGGAACCGGCACTCTTTTAGAATTAGCCTTTGTTTGGGAATTGGCAAATAAGAAACTGATGGAGAAAAAGCCGATTGTTTGTCACTCAATTATGTGGGAAAAAATAATTTCAGTAATGGAGAAGCAGATTGAAAAAGGAAAAAGGAAGACGGGGCTTATTAAACCCTGTAATGATGTAGACGAAATCATTAATAATTTAAATGCTTATTTGAAATAATTTATGAACAATAAAAAAATAATTTTCCTTTTAGCCTTTGTGTTTGTTCCTTTTCTTTTTTCACAAGCTAAAAAGGAAATAAAAATAAAAGTAATTACTGCTGATCTTCCTGCAAATTCAATTGTATATATCAGTGGGAATAATCGACAACTAGGTAACTGGAATGCAAATATTATAAGACTAAATAAAAAAAATAAGAACACCTGGGAAAAATCTTTATATTTCAAAGTAGGAGAAATTGTAAAATTTAAAATCACACGTGGTTCCTGGGATAATGAAAGATTAGACGATGATCTAAAAATCCCATCGAATACAATATTAAAAGTTACAAATGATACAACAATTACTTATGCAGTGAATAAATGGGCAGATCAGGTAGAAAGAAAAATAACAGCACATGGCCAAATTACAGGAAAGGTTGAATATATTCGCGGACTAAAAGGTAACGGAATTCTTCCAAGGGATATTATTATATGGCTACCACCGGGATATGAAAAAAATAAAAAAGAAAGATACCCTGTTCTATATATGCACGATGGACAGAATATTATCGATCCAACTACATCCTCTTTCGGATATGACTGGCGGGTTGATGAAGTTACTGATAGCCTGATAAAAGTGGGTAAAATTAATAACGTTGTCATCGTCGGCATTTACAGCACAGCCGACAGAAGCCTGGATTACGGTGGAGCCAAATCAAACGCATATATGAATTTTCTCGTTAATAAAGTTAAGTCTCTGATTGATAAAAAATATAGGACTAAACCAGATAGAAACAATACAGCAATAGCAGGCTCTTCTCTTGGTGGGATTATATCTTTTATGATTATTTGGAAATATCCTGATGTGTTTTCTGAAGCTGCGTGTCTTTCACCGGCATTTCATATCGGAGAGTATAATTGCATTCCAGTTGTTAGGAATTTCAAAGGGAAAAAGAATGTTAAAATCTATATTGATAATGGTAGCTTGGGTTTGGAAAAAGAATTACAAACTGGTGTTGATGAAATGTTGGCTCTGTTAAAGCTGAAAGGTTATGTCGAAGGAAAAGATCTTGAATATTATAAGGCTACGAATGCTGAACACAATGAACAGGCATGGGCAAAAAGAAACTGGCGATGGCTTGAATTCTTATTTGGAAAATAATTATTGACTAATAAAACAGCATCCGGTTAATGCAGGATGCTGTTTTATATTGAAGTATTATTTCTTTCTTGTAAACTCTATTTCCATTGATTTAAATTCCTTTCCGTTCACCTGATTATACATTTCAATTTTATGGTGATCTTTGTCAATAATTTTAACCACCTCTCTAATTTTCACATCCATTCCCTGCATAGGATCATAAACATTACCGGTATAGGTTATTGTATTTGTTGCTTTGTCATATTTCCCGGTGCTGATTGAGGTGCCGGTTCCCAAGTTATCAATCCATACACTCGTGAATTCTTTTTTAGCGTTGTCATATCCCTCAAGACTCATCCCTTCAAACGGCATTCCCATCATTACTCCGGAATTCATTGATTTCAAATACCTGCCGCCCATGATCATTTCATTATTGGCGGTACCTTCCATTGTTTGTGGGGGCGCTGAGGGGTCCATCCAGAAAGTGGTAACGGACTTCCATTCGCCAACGTGAGTAGCCATCATTTCGTGTGCCCAACCGGGAGTCATATATTCATTCCAGGCTTTTTGTTGAGCCGCCATATCCTGATCCTGTGGGAAAACCGATGCAACCATTGCCACACATAGAATCAGAAAAAAAACTGCAGATGTTCTCGGACGATTCATATTTCTCTCCTTGTTTTATGATTTTGAATTAGAATAAAAATGGGCTTTATAAGTCTGATTTAAGTGTTACTGTATGGAGAAATGACAATATAGAATTTAACGGAAAAAACTAAATCTGCAAGAAAAAAAGGATGGAGTTTTTGTTGAATTAATGTTTACTGATAAAAAAATTGGCACAATAAGAAGCCCAATCGATCTCAGGTGCCTCTTTTTTATGGGCTTTTTCAGCGGAGGTTAATAAATACACAAGTTCGCCAATGGTAAAATGCTTGTTTAAATTTACTTCCAGTCTTTCTTTCATGTGTTCAGCAAACCATAAAGGCCATTCAGGATCTTCAATAATCCCAGTCTGGAATTCTTTTCGGTGAATTTGTTCAGCTTCTTTGAAAAGTGAAACTATGTTATTATTTATATCTGAGATCTGCATAACGAAGCTAAATTATTTATTCTTGCAACCTTTTACAAATAAATATCATAAATTATTTTTTTGTTTATTTCTGGCACATAGTGACTAGTATTATTTAAACATAGTTAAATTACACGATAATTAAATAATTTATTTCAAAATGTAAAGCTTTTAAAATATTTTTTTGTTCGATTTTTAACAAAAATTACGGAAATTGAGATTAACATAATAAGCCAATAACGAATGATTGATGAAAGTCTCATAAATAAGTTGAAAAAAGGTGATTTACATGCTTTTAAAGTTCTGGTTGATGAACATCAGAAAAGAGTACTAAATACATGTTACAGGTTTGTAAATAATCGTGAAGATGCGGAAGACCTTACTCAGGAAGTTTTTATTGAGGTTTATAAATCAATTTCCCGGTTTCGTGGTGATTCGAAACTATCAACGTGGATTTACAGAATCGCGATGACAAAATCTCTGGATTTTTTAAGAAAAGGAAAGAGGAAAAAACGCTTTGTGATTATGAAAAATATTTTCAGTGATCCGGCAGAAGGGAAAGGAATTAGTGCTGCTAATTATGATAATCCAGGTAAACAAACAGAAGCTGGTGAAAGAATAAAAATATTGAATGAAGCGCTGGAAAAACTTCCGGAAAATCAAAGAGCTGCATTTACGCTAAGTAAATATGAGGAGATAAGTTACGCAGAAATTGCGGAAATATTAAACACATCAGTATCTGCTGTGGATGCTTTAATACAAAGAGCTAAAAATAATCTGAGAAAGAGACTTGCTGGATATTATGAAAAAAATATTCTTTAGTAGCGCAGATTTTTAAGGAAAAAGACGTCAAATAATAAGTACAGGAAAATTTTTATGAAAAGAGAAGAAAAAATACGCGAAGAAATTGAAAAGACTTTGAATGCTTCGGATAAGATTGATGAGCTGGAAGCTAATCCGTATTTGTTTACAAGGTTAAAATCAGAAATAGAAAAATTAGAAAATACGGGAAATAAATCTTCAACTATTAGTAATGGAATTTTAAAGCCAGTTGCATTATTACTTTTTGTTCTATTAAATATTTTTACTTCTTTCTATATTGTAAATTCTAATTCTCAAACCACTGTTACCAAACAAACATATCTTTCAGCAATTTCTTCTGAATACAATTTAAATCAAACCTATAATTCACAATTAAATAAGTTGATAGGTAATTAAAATGGATTTTTTATCAAAACAAAAATATACAAATCTGTTGATCATCATTCTTGTAGTCATGAATGTTGCCAGTCTTTCTTTTATATGGTATAAACAGTTAAAGCCACCTCCGGCACCGCCTGCTCCACCGCCTCCGGGAAGAGAGCATGTTAATAATTTCCTGGAGAGTGAACTAAATTTAACTCCGGTTCAACAAAAACAGTTTATGGAAATAAGAAAAGAACACGCTGAAAAAACCCGGCCGATGAAGCAAAAAATGGACAGGTTGAGAAGACAAATATTGCAGGAATCATTTAGTGATAATCCGGACACTGAGAAAATAAATTTACTTGCTGAAAAAATTGGAGAAACACAAAAGAATTATGAGAGATTTCTTTCAGAGCATTTTCGTAATCTGAATGCAGTGTGTAGTGCAGAACAAAAAGAAAAGTTAAAGAAAATATTTATGACCTCTCTGGTTCCTCCTCCTCCGCCACATCCGAAGGAACCAAAACCGGGAGAGCAACCACCACCTCCGGGGAGACCACCAAGATAAGATAAATGGTAGATATTAAAGGGAATGCAAAATGTATTCCCTTTTTTATTTTTAAAAATATTTGACTACTACTGGTTTTTGTTTCTATCTTTTTGATCAACAGAAAAGAATAAGGGGAGTTTACAACGGAAGATTGCCCGCAGATATGGATAGATCGAAAGAAGATGCTAAAATATTAGAAAAGGGAAAAAGTTGAATCAAATCGTTGCAAAATTTTGTGAGTCACTAGTCCAGATTGGTGCGCTTTTAATTGCCGGCAGTACATCTTCTGCTGAATCAACAAGTGTCCACATGTCTTTGTGCCGTTTATCCATAAATTTTTCCTGAATGCAATTATTTAGCAGATCATCCAGCGGGTTAAAAAACCCGTTTGTGTTTACAAGAATTATGGGCTTTAAAAATATTCCGAGACGTTTCCACGTAATTGCTTCCATTAATTCTTCCAGTGTACCCGAACCTCCGGGCAGTGCAATTGCAGCGTCAACACCCGCTATCATCAGTTGTTTTCTCTCGTGCATGCTTTTTACTATTTGTATTTCGGTAAGTCCTTTGTGAGCCCACTCAAGGTCAACCATAAATTTTGGAATTATTCCTATTACTTTGCCGTTTTTTGATAAGGCTCCGTCAGCAAGATGTCCCATAGAACCGGCGCCACCGGCACCATAAACCAGTGTAACAGAATTTTCGGCAAGTACTTCTCCAAGTCTTCTTGCAGCATTGTGATAGCTAATATCGGATTGACTACTCGAGGCACAATAAACACATACTTTTTCAATTTTCATCTTGCTAATTTTCGCTTTATAATAGTATTAACAAATTACTGTTTTGTTTTCGGCAAAGCAATAAATAATTACTTTGTGAATATGGCATATTCACCGGGATAATTAAGGATTATTTTAAAGTAATGAAATGTTGAGCCACCTAATGCTCCGTCTACTTGTTTATCCATCCACCGTGACATAAAATTGTAAAAATTGTTATCCGGTCTCATTGTAAACCAAACAGGGCCAACATTATATCCTCCAACAGAAACTTTGGGAACTTCAATCATAGGCATATTTAAAACTTTATCAGCATTTTCCACAACTTTCCAATCAGGATGATTTTTTTTCCATTTTTCAAAAATTGTTTTAACAATAAAGCTTGTTCCTCTTTCCTGTGGCTGACCATCGTTTAATGAATTGTAGGCGCTGTCTTTTAATGAAACCTGTGCACCGGTATCAAATAAAAAATTTAATGTGTCTCCATCAATTTCAGCAGTAAGTCGGGGGAAAAAGGTTGTTTTATTACCAGAAGTATCTTTTTGAAATCCTAACTGAACCAGATGGCTTTTATCAATATCAGGGGTCCTAACAGAGTCCATTACTCCTACAGATTTTCCGGCGTAGTCGAGTTCCCATATTTTTCCTGCAAACCAGGTTCTGCCAAGAAATCCATCTGCGCCATTAATCTCTACCTGGCTGTTTCCCGGCACGTACATATTTTCTCCAAAAGGTGGTTTATTTAGAGGAGCGGGGATTGAATTTCCCGGTTTAAATTTTGGAAAAGGAACCATTAAAACGGCATTTTTACCCATTCTTAAAGACTCAGTTTTAAGCCCAAGCTTTTCAACAGTATTTTTGAATAGCATATTTGCTCCGCCGCCGGTATCTGTATAAAGAGTTAACTTAAAACCGGAATCAGTTACAGGCTGAACAAATATTCTATCTGCCTTAAATTGGGCAGGTATTTTTTTAGTAGTTTGTGCCGTCTCTTGTGAACAGCCGATTAATAGCAATGTTAAAACGAATAAAGATATTTTGAAAGACTTTATAAACATTAGTAATCCTCAAATTTTTATTTTCTATTTAGTCTTGGGACTTCTTGTCCAGTAAACAAAATCTGTTTCTGCAGGAGTTCCATCCAGCGATCTGACAATCTGAGCAATTTGTCCCCTGTGATACCAGGAATGTCCAAATAACTGTGTTAGTATTTCATCTACCTTATTAGTGTATAAAAGATTTTCTGTGCTACTATACTCAAAGGTTCTGTTTAATTCTGTTTCATTGAGATTTGTAAAATAATTATCCCAGGCAGCGTTCATTTTATCTGTTATATCAGTTAAATGTTCCACATTTACGCCTGTGGGGAATAAATTGTCTGGCATATTTTCCGCGTGCCCCATTCTATGCAGCCACAACCATCTTGCTCCTATTATGTGAGCATAAAGATAAACAGCTTTTTGAAATTCTTTCGTCTGTTTCTTTTCATTCGACAGATCAAGTAAAGATGAAATTGTTTTTGTGTGAGCATCTTGTTCATACTCAAACCATTGTCTGAGTCTTAATATAAAATCAGAGTTCATAAGTCTCCTGTTTTATGTTAATCGGTTTCATTAAACGTGAGAATAGGCAAACAAGAAAATTTAATTTTCTAAAAAGGTAATAGCTGAGCTATAAACCATATCAACATCAAGTTCTTTAATACATTTAAATTTAACATCATCCCGAAAACAAATTAAATGACGCGGCGAATAAATAAAACAAGGTGCACAATCAAGGTTAAGAGTAACAATTTTATGCTCAGTTTTCCATGGGTGAATGTAGGCCGGGTTAGTCGGGCCAATAATTGCAACTACGTTGAGCTGCATCGCAGAAGCAACGTGCATCAGACTCGAATCATTTGATATAAAAACTTTACAGTTTTTCATCAATGCAGCACTTTGCGGTAAATTTAATTTGTTTACGCAAAATACATCAGGAGAATCTACAAGTTGCCTGATTTTTTCTTTCAGCTCACCTTCATCCGGGCCGCCGAAAATCAGTATTTTTGCTTTGTAATTTTGTATAAGTCTTTTTGCAAGTTCCGCAAACTTTTCCGGTTCCCACCTTCTTTTAATATGATTTTTTAAGACTGCTGTGCCCGGATGAAAACCAATAATTAAATCACTTTCACTAATTTTGTTTTTTCCTAAAAATTCTTTTGAAGCATTAATATCATTATCAGACAAAATAAAATCGAATGCTGGTTCTTCAGCATTGAAAGTTTTGTTTAATAATTTTTCCACAAGCTTAATGTTGGTCTGTGCGTTATGAAGCGTATCGTCTTCAGTAATTGTAATGTTATTCAGCCAGCCAAGGTTCTGGAAATCTTTTCTTAAATAATTTACAGCCACTCTTTTTTTTGCACCAATAAGAAAATTAATAATGTTGTATTCTTTTCTGTTTGATGGGTAAACATTAATTGTAATGTCATATTTACCTCGCTTACTCAAAATATAATTCAATGAGTTAAGTGAACCTTCTTTCAGAAACTCAAATAGATAGACATTATTAATATTTGGATTTCTTTCATAAATATCCTTTGCACCTTTTATCATAGTGAGAGCATCAATTTGTGCATCCGGCAGAGATTTGCGCAGTAATTTTAAAGCCGGAGTAAATATCAGCGCATCGCCAATTCCGGAAAGAGCAAGAATAAGTATTTTCATATAAGTATTAGATCGTAATGAGATATTATTGTTTTAAACTATCTGCCAGTTGTTGATATTTCAGAACATTTTGCCTTACGTTAGGATCATTAGGATAAAGTTTCTGCAATTTCTGCCACGTTTTCAGAAGGTTTTTGTAATCATTAGTATTCTGGTAAACTCCAAGCAATACCCTGAAAGCAGAAATATCACCAGGATTTATTTCAAGAGCTTTTAACGCTTCTACTTCAACTTCAGATGCAATTTTTTTGTATTTATCAGTTGCACCGGCCATCAAATATACGTTTCCAATTTCAGCATAAATATCATAATCTATAAATACAATGTCTTTGTTTATTTTGCTCATCATTGAATCCATCACCGCAATTGCTTGTTGTCTCTGGTTATTATCAACATAATAAAATGCGAGTTTTAAGAATGCGTTTCTATAATTTTGAAGCATTCTTACCTGGTTATTATTAATGAACATATCACCTTTGTGGAGACCTCTGAATTTGAAGCCACGTTCAAAATCTTTATTGTAACTATTGTTCTCCTGTAAAAGTCCTTTTTTCATCGCCGGTAGATTAATAAAATCGGTAGTGTTTTTTTGATTTTCGGGCACAAGTCTTAATGTCATTCCTTCTAATTTTAGGAAATTATTTAACCCTATTCTACTGCCAACAGATGTTGTAGATGAAAAATAAATCGGCCTTTCCCATTTGTTTGCTTCAATTATTTCTTTAACCATTAAATCCTGTATGCGCACAGCTTTTACATTTCCGAAATCAAGAGTGCTGTTCATTGTGAATGTTAAAGAGCCGTTTTTTATCAAAGATGAATCCCGGATATCCATTCTGTCTGTCTTTATATCGGGTGGAATAGGGAGAGTAATATTTTGAGCATTCCATTGTACCGCACCAATCCTGTCAATTTGCTGGTCCGATAATCTTATTTTTATAGTTCCAACATTATAAGGATCATTATTTTTTAACTCGCGGATATACCATGGAGTATTTGCAAGGCTAAGACATACAATTTTAACATCTCTGCGCACGCCTTCAACATCCTGTAAATACCAGAGAGGGAAAGTATCGTTGTCTCCGTTTGTAAACAATACAGCATTTGGCGCACAGCTTTGCAGTATGTTATATGAATAATCCCACGGCACCCAGTTGTTTGATCTGTTATGAGTATGGTAATTTGTTTTTAGCATGTTAAATGGAATAAAAACAATTCCAAGTGCCAGCACACCAAATATGGCTGGCTTTGCAAAATTGGTCTTGGATAATTTTTCCTGAACCAATCCAACCAGTCCGCGCATACCAATTGCTATCCATATTCCAAAGACAAAAAATGCACCGACATAAAAGTAATCTCTTTCTCTTGGCTGTGGCTGTTGTTGGTTCTGATAAAAAGCTGTTAGATATCCCATAAAAATAAACAGCACCATAAAAATCACAGCCATTTTCCAATCTTTTCTGAAATGGAAATAAATTCCAATCAAACCAATGAGAAAAGGTATACCGTAAAGTGAGTTGGTGCTGTTGCCGGAAAAATGAATATTAAAAACTTTGCCAAGAAAATTTCCTATGCTGTTAAACGGCGCAATATCCGGACCTGCGTCCTGTGCCCAACTTTCTCTCCCCGCGAAATTCCAGAGCAGGTACCTTGTTGTCATATGGTTCATCTGGTAACGCCACCAGAAATTCAGGTCACTATCGTAATTTGTGTAAACGCCCTGCTGGTGTGGCTCACTTGCGAATCTTCTTTTAAAGATCGGGAAGTCTCCATACTGATCTCTATTTAAATATGAAACGAGCTCGGAAAAATCATTTGGTTCATTTTCATTCATAGGAGGATTCTGGTTAGAACGAATTATGATCATTGTGTAAGTTGTAAACCCTAAGAGAATAAAAATTACGGACATAAAAACCAGGTGGAGAGTTCTCTTATCATGCTTTACGGAATAATAAACACCATAACCAAGGACAGCAAGTAAAACAGCAAACACAAAAATTGCGGTACCTGAATGATCACCCGAAATTGAGGCTATAATTCCCGGTAGTATTTTTACGATACCCGGATATGTTACAAACAATGCAGCACCGCCAATTATAAAGGGCAGGTAGATAGAATTTCTGTTGAATATCTTTTTCCAGAAAATTCCCATTATTAATGCACTGATTGCAAGCATTATCATTTTAAATTTTGTATCGAAGTCACGATATTCCTCCGGTGAAGGAACATTTTTCCCGGTTTGACTTCCCCAGAGAATAAAAGCAACTATTAAAATAATGGCAGCGTGTCCGAGGAATATTTTACCGGAAGTAATTAATTGCTTTTCATCTTCAACGTATTTTCTGAACATAATCATCATTACTACCGAAACCATTGCCAGCACGCTCATTAAATGAACACCGGTTGAAAGTCCGATAAGATAGGCCAGCATAAGAATATATTTCTCATTGTCTTTTGCATCGGCTTTTTCATTCCACACAATCATTAAATATGTAATTGCGGAAAATAAAAGTGTACTTGATGCATAAACTTCAGCTTCAACTCCGTTAAACCAAAAAGTATCGCTAAATGAAAATGCCAGTGCTCCTATTGCAGCACAGATGAATGTTGCTAATCCATCAACTGAATTTTTGGGTTCCTTGCCTCTGTAATTCTGAATTAATTTTACAGCAATCAGGTACAGAAACATTATCGAAGAAGCACTTGCCAGTACTGAAATGTAGTTAATTCTGAGTGCTATGTTTCCAGCAATTGGCATCATCGAAAAGACTCTGCCTATCAAAGTAAAAAGTGGCGCTCCCGGTGGGTGAGGAACCTGAAGTGAAAATGCAGCTGCTATAAACTCGCCACAGTCCCAAAATGAAACTGAAGGCTGAACCGTAGAAAACAGAACTATTGCCGAAATTGCAAAAACAATTGCTGCGAAAATTCTGTTAATTTGTTTATAGTTCATTTCCACCTCATATTAAAAACAGAGTCCAAAAATTACTCACAATAGGGGTATATATCAATAAAAATGGATAAATGGAGAGCTAATCCGGAGAAAAGTTTTTTTGTGGTAGTAACCTAATTTCATACGGGTAAATTATTTTTTCTGTCATTCTGAATTTATTTCAGAATCTGTATAAATTAGCCGATCCCGAAATAAATTCGGGATGACAAGTTATGAAATTAGGTTACCACCATTATTGAACAAGGCCTTTAAAATTATTATTTAGTTGTATCCTTTTCCTCAACCAGTTTCTGGTATTTTTCAACATTTGCTTTCACTTCAGGGTCACCCGGATACATTGCCTGGATTTCCCTCCAGATATTCAGCAGCTGCCTGTTGTTTCCCTCGTTTTCATAAATATCCAGCAAAGTTCTGTAAGGTGAAAGATCAGATGGATTATCTTTTAATGCCTGTCTTGCTTCTTTTTCAACTTCTGAGGATATCTTTTTATATTTTTGTTTCTCACCGAGGTCAAAATATAATCCGCCGATTTCGTTATAAAGTCTGAAGTCCATTCTGATCAGATCTCTTGGGATTTTTGCTGACATTGTATCCAGCACAGCAATTGCTTTACTGTTTTCATGTGTGCTTTTATAGTAAAGAGCCAGTCTTAAAAATGCCGTTCTGTAATTTTGAAGCATTCTTTGGTGGTTATCATCAAAGAAGATATTCGGATTATTTAGTCCGCGGAATTTAAATCCACGTTTGAAGTCTTTACTGAAGTTATGATTTTCATGCATAACCTCCTTTTCCAGGGCCGGCTCATTAATAAATTCAGTATTTTGATTTGCCTGTTCCGGCACAAGCCTGAATGCCATACCTTCAATTTTTAAATATTGATCAAGACCAATTCTGGCATCTTGCGAACAGGTCGTTGCAAAGTATATCGGCCTTTTCCAGTTGTTGTCCTGAATTATTCGCAATACTGCAATATCCTGTACTCTAATTGCTTTTACATTTCCAACAGTTAACGTGTTGTTCATTCTGAATGTCAAGGAACCTTGTTTTATTATAGAAGAATCTTGTATAAACATTCTACTGGTATTTATTCCTTTGGGTACAGGAAGAGTAATATCCCGTGGTTCCCATTGAACCGGGGTAATCTGATCAATTTGTGCATCCGAAAGTTTTAAGTCTATAGTACCGACATGATAAGGATCGTTGTTTTTTAATTCTTTTATATACCACGGAGTATTTACAAGACTAAGGCAAACTATTTTTACATCTCTTCTTACACCTTCAACGTCCTGTAAGTACCACAGCGGGAAGGTGTCGTTGTCTCCGTTTGTAAAAAGAACGGCGTTTGGTGCACAGGTTTGCAGAAGGTTGTATGAATAATCCCAGGGCACCCAGTTATTTGATCTGTCATTCATAAAATAATTTGCACGCAACATATTTACCGGCAGGGCAACAAATCCAAATAATAAAATTCCGAAGACAAGAATTTTTTGTTTAGATAAATCACTGAATTTTTCAATTATTAAATCAATAATTCCGCGGAAGCCGAGCGCAATCCACAAAGAAAAAATCATGTACGCACCAACGTAAAAATAATCTCTTTCCCTGGGCTGTGGTTGTTGCTGGTTTTGATAGAATGCAGTCAGGTATCCCATAAAAATAAAGAGGATGAAAAATATCGATGCAAGCTTCCAGTCTTTTTTGAAATTGAAATAAAGCCCAAGTAATCCGAACAGGAACGGCAGAGCAAAGAGTGAATGTGATGTATCTCCCGCAAAGTGCAGGTTGAATATTCTGCCGAAAATATTTCCAATTCCGTTAAAGGGGGCGATATTTGGTCCTGCATCCTGTACAGTGCTTTCTCTTCCTGCAAAATTCCAGAGAATGTATCTTGTCATCATGTGATTCATCTGGT
Source organism: uncultured Bacteroidota bacterium (assembly GCA_963783855.1). Taxonomy (GTDB): domain Bacteria; phylum Bacteroidota; class Ignavibacteria; order Ignavibacteriales; family Ignavibacteriaceae; genus JAKAGZ01. The sequence goes on along the minus strand of CAWAPE010000002.1, from coordinate 78,923 downwards.
AACGCCACCAGAAATCAAGATCACTTGAATAATTAGTGAATACTCCCTGCTGGTAAGACTCAGTAGTAAATCTTCTCTGGAAAATCGGGAAATCGCCGTACTGTTCTCTGTCCAGATAAGTAATTAGTGTAGAAATATCTTTGGGATCATTTTCATTCATAGGTGGATTCATGTTCGAGCGGATTATAATCATAGCGTAAGTAGAAAATCCTATAAGGATGAAAACAATAGACATAAAAGCCAGGTGAAGAGTCTGTTTTTTCGTCTTAATAAAATGGTGCACCAGGTAGATGAGTCCGCCAAAGATAGCAAAGAAAACCACCAAAGCTGTAAACAAACTATTTCCTGAAATTGAGGAAATAATAGAAGGAAGGATTTTTACAATTCCGGGATAAGTAAAGAACAGCGCAAGGCCGCCAACCAGAATCGGTAGATAAAATGAATTCTTTGTAAAAATCTTTTTCCAGAAAGCTCCGATGTATAGCGCACTAAGAGCGGCAATAATCATTTTAAATTTATTATCAAATGCGTGGTATTGATCAGGAGTAGGAGCGTTCTTACCGGTATTTGCTCCCCATAAAACAAACGCAACAACTAACACGAGCGCTACATTTCCAATAAAAATAAAGGAAGTCTTTTTCAGAGTTTCATCGTCGTTCACATATTTTCGAATAATAATCATCATACCGACGGCGACTATTGCCAGCACACTCATAAGATGAACTGCTGTTGATAATCCGATCAGGTATGCGATCATAAAAATATATTTCTCATTATCACGGTTATCTGCTTTTTCACTCCAGAGCATCATCAGGTAAACAATAGCTGAAAAAAGCAAGAGGCTTAAACCAAAAACAATTCCTTCCGATCCGTTAAACCAGAATGTATCGCTGAAAGAAAACGCCAAAGCGCCTATTGCTGCGGATAAATATGTACCCAAAGCGTCAACTATGCTTTTAGGATTTTTGCCCCTGTAATTTTCAATAACTTTTATTGCTATCAGGTAAAGGAATAAAACCGAGAAAGCACTGGATAACACAGAAACTGTGTTTATTCTGTGCCCGATATTTTCAAAGATCGGAATCATCGAAAATATTCTGTTCATTAATAAAAAGAACGGCGTTCCGGGGGGATGGGGTACCTGTAAAGCATACCCGGCGGCGGTAAATTCACCAACATCCCAGAATGAAACTGAAGGTTGGGCAGTCATAAATAATACTGCTGCCGAAATTAGAAAAACAACTGCGCCGATAATTCTATAAAGTTTTTTGTTGTCCATTATTTGTCCTGAAAAAACAATAAATAAATATTTTTAGTAGTTAATTAAAATTTAAAAATTCCACGGAATGTACCTGAATGACATCCGTTAAAATGATCATTCTTCTTTTTTCTTAAAAAATGAATCGTACTTTGATTTGTCAACAGGCTTATTGTATTTATCGTGAATGTCTTTCAATCTTTTCATTGAAATAGTATCAAAATCCTCTTCATCTTTATGGCGTTTTAGAAACATTTTGAACTCTGCCAGTTCTTTCGGGTCCAATTTACGCTCATTGTTTTTAAGATATTCTATATACTTTTTTTGATCGCGGTATGACATATAAATGTAACTTTCTTTTATTTGCAGATTCTGGTTATATTTAATGTAACCTTTAATCCAGCGAATATGAGGAATTATCACAAATTCATTATTCAACAGGAATTAAAATAACTAAACCCGAACCAATTATAAAGATTAAAGACCGCTTTGTTCCTGTAAAAGCAATATTATTAGAACACTTAGTTTGACGTTTTTGTTCAAAGTTTGTTCATTTTTAAGAGATTTGTTGTGAAATTTGAAGAAGCACATCCACTTGTTTCAATTATTTTAACTGCCTATAACCGCCAGGATTATTTGAACCGGTGTATTGGATCAATTCTGAGCCAAACCTATAAAAACTGGGAACTGATAGCTATTGATGACGGAAGTAAGGATGAAACATTCCTTTTTCTCACCAGATATGCCGCACAATTTAAGAACATAAAAGTATTAAAGCAGAAAAATCAGAAGCCACCGTTGAGCAGAAATAATGGAATAAGTAAAACATCGGGGAAATACCTGACATTTATAGACAGTGATGATGAATATGAAAAAGATCACATTCTAAAACGTGTTGAGTTTATGGAGCTTAACAACACAATTGATTTGATCCATGGCGGAATAAAAATCATTGGTAACGAATTTGTTCGTGATAAAGACGATCCGGGAAAACTTATTCATTTATCCGATTGCTCTATTTGCGGAACTTTTTTCGGTAAGAGAAGGGTTTTTACAGAACTTAACGGTTTCAGGAATATTCCTTACAGCGAAGATTCTGATTTTCTCGAACGTGCGGGAAAGAAATTTTCCGTGAGAAAAGTTTTTTTTGAAACATATATCTATCACCGTGATTTATCCGACAGCATAACTAATTCCTATGAACCAGAATAATTTTAAGTATTTCCTTCTTAATAAACCTTACGGGGTTTTAACTCAATTTACCGATAAGAAAAAAAGGAAAACTCTAGCGGATGTTTACAATTTTCCAAAAGAAGTTTATCCTGTCGGCAGGCTTGATATGGACAGCGAAGGACTCCTCCTTTTAACAAACGATAAATCTCTAACGGATCATTTGCTGAATCCCGAAAACAAAAACGAAAAAGAATATTACGTACAGGTTGAAGGAATTCCCGGTGAAGAAGAGTTACGGAAACTAGAGAAGGGAATAATAATTCAGGGCAAAAAAACGCTTCCGGCAAAAACCAAAGTAATTGATGATCCCGGTTTCCCCGAAAGAATACCGCCCGTTAATTGCAAAAAAAAGATTTCCTGCAGCTGGCTTAGTATTGTTATCACGGAAGGAAGATTCAGGCAGGTAAGAAAGATGACTGCCGCGATTGGCCATCCTACAATAAGATTGATTAGAGTGAAAATTAAAAAATTATTATTAGGTGATTTGAAACCCGGTGAAGTTAGAGAACTCAAGGGCAAAGAAATTGAGGACTTAAAAGAATAAATCTGCCACGGTGTAAGCGTGGCAGCAAGCATAAAAATTTTTTACTTAATCTCAGAAGTACAGGCTGGGCATTTCGTAGCCTGAACCGAAATTACCGTGTAGCAATATGGACAGCTCTTTGTAGTCGGGGCTGCCGGAGGGATTTCCTCTTCCTTTCTTTTCAATTTGTTAATGGATTTTACTACCATAAAAACAGAGAATGCAACAATAAGGAAGCTGACAACAGAATTTATAAATACACCGTAATTAAGAGTAACAGCACCTGCAGCCTGTGCGTCGGCCAGGGAAGCATACGGACCCGCAACCTTTATGCCGCCCTTTAAAAGAATATATAAAGATGAAAAATCAACATTGCCCAACAGCAGACCAATGGGTGGCATAATTACATCGGCGACAAACGATTTTACAATTGTGCCGAACGCGGCGCCTATAATTATACCGATTGCCATGTCAAGAACATTTCCTTTCATGGCGAACTCTTTGAATTCTTTTAGCATGGACCCTCCTTCAATTAAAAGGTTTATGCTGGTAATATAGCAAGTGGGAAGTTAAATCCTAAGACAAATTTTTATGATTATCCGTCCGTCTTCATAAATCAATAATAAGTTATCTTCGTTTGAATAGTAGTCTTTCTTTCAAGGTTATCAATGAAAGTGATTTTTATTTTTCCGTCTCTGGGATTAAAAAAACTTTTTTCACTAATAACCCCATTAAATATCTTGATATGCTATCTAGAAGCTAATAGGTGCTAATTTCTAAGAATTGCGATGTTGAAAAATACTCGAAATCTGTCCCTAAAACTTAAACCATTTTAAAAGGAAATTTGTCAAAGACTTATATATAATTGATGAAATCAATAAAACAGATTATTTTTAATAGCAAAAAACCAGTGTTTTATATATGAAAATTTTACGTAGTTTTGAGCAAAATTTACATTTTTGTCTATGAGTGCTTTAAAAAACAATAAAAAAGAAACCTAAATGTATTGGCATAGAATTTTCAATATTTAAAGCTAAGAAAATTATAATCGATTCGGTAAAAGGAGTATGTGATGGAAAGAATAGCAAAATTTTCTATGTTAAGAAAGAATTATGTAGCTCTATCATTGTTTTGTGTATCTTTACTTGTAGCAGGATGCAATAATTCTGTTACAGGACCATCCACAATAAGCAACGGACAGACAAACATTCAGACAGCCGACAAACAGGCGATTACGCAGATTGCAGAACAAGATTCCGCAGTCTCTTCCTTTGAAACGAATTTTAATGAAAACCAGAGCATAAATTTCTTAGGCAAAGAATCCACGGCAATTACACCGGTTTTTGTATGGCAGCATATTATCCTTAAAGATAAAAATTATACATTTAACCAGGTTGGTGATTCTGTCTTTGTAAAAGTGACAAAAACATTTCAGGGTGTACTTAATATCGTGGCCTCTACCCAGGGACCGACTACGAAAGCGGACACAATAATTACAAAAAATTTTACTACAGTCATAACCCGACAATTATTGTTTGAACGGATTGACAGTACTGATAATCCTTATAGGAATTGGAGGCTGGTTGGTATTTCTTTAGTTTCCGGCGGAACTATGACAAATAATTTTAATATTAATAAACTTACAGTTACTGGTTCTGACGGGAATAGTCTTGTAATTGATTCTCCCGAGGATTATTTCCTAGCAAGAGAAAAGAGGTGGGGATGGTGGCATCACTTCCCGGAAATTGCCAAACGAGATTCAATAACGATCTCAGTTGAACTATACAGCGCATACGCTGATACTGATTTTGTAACTGTTACCTATGGAGCGAATTTTTTCGGAATGCACAGAAATAAATCAAATCTTAGCCTTGTATCCTCCACCCCATCAGGAAACGGATATTTAAAAGTTTATCAAAAAACTTTTAATGTTGGTGGATACCATGGTTATTTTCACGCAGTCCTTAATGCATTTACAAAACAGACCATATATGACGACTCAGCTCAGGTTGAAAGCCAAACCTGGGGAATACCTTACAAGGTTAAAAACTAACTTTTTTTAATATTTAAGCAAATTTGAATGCCTCTTTTGAGGCATTCTCTGTTTTAGTCTATTCTGTTGTAATTAAAGTAATTATAAACAGGTATGTCCTTTTTTTTATATGTTCATTTTACTAAATTAAAAAACAATTGGGACACATTTTAAAGAGTTTAAATGGAAGAATTTCTCAAACCTGTAATAGAAATTTTTGATCAAGTAAAAAAATTCCTGAGTTTTCATTTGTTTGAAATCGGTAATTCTTCTATAACTTTATGGACACTCTTGTATTTTATTTTTCTTGCCTGGCTGCTTTTTTACCTTACGGCGAAACTAAGAAAATGGATAGTTTATAAAATCCTTTCCGATAGTAAAATAGATCTTGGCGTTAGACTGGCGGTTGGTACTATAATCCGTTACGGTGTTCTCGTTTTCGGGCTGGTTATAGTAATGCAGACAGTTGGAATTAACCTGAGTACTCTTACTGTTCTTGCGGGTGCTCTTGGTGTTGGCATCGGTTTTGGCTTGCAGAACATTACAAATAATTTTGTGAGCGGAATAATAATTCTTTTTGAAAGGCCGATAAAAGTTGGCGATAGAATTCAGGTTGGTGATGTAAATGGTGATGTGATAAGTATTTCGATGAGATCAACTACCGTTGTAACAAATGATAATATCTCGGTAATCGTTCCTAATTCAGAATTTATTTCATCAAGAGTTATCAACTGGAGCCACAACGACAGAAATGTAAGATTTAATATTCCTGTAGGCGTTGCTTATAAAGAAGACCCCGAAAAAGTAAAACAAATTTTACTTGAAGTTGCAGACAAGGATGAAGGCGTGTTAAAAAGTCCCAAACCGGACGTGCTATTTGTCGAGTTTGGCGACAGCTCGCTTAATTTTAATCTGAGGATCTGGACAAATAGCTATATTACAACACCCGCAATTCTTCAAAGCAAACTTTATTTTGAGATATTCAAAAAATTCAAGGAAGCCGGCATTGAGATCCCGTTCCCGCAGAGAGACCTGCATATAAAGAATACAGAATTCCAGGTAGACCAGCCGAAAGCCGGAAAGAACTAAAAGACAGAAGAATCTCAGCTATTTTCAAATCCTTTCTTTTCTTGCTTATTCACTAAATTAATACTAATTTTGATAATCTTATTTCGCCCTTAAAGGGCGTTTTTTGTTTGTATGAATTTAACTGAAAATAATATTACTCAAAAAATAGCTGAAATCGTCGAAAGAAAAGGTTTTTTTCCTATCGACATTATTGTTCGCGGAACTCCGCAAAAAAGAGTAATAGAAGTTTTTATTGATGGAGAAAAGGACGTCTCTGCCGGTGATTGCGCCGAAGTAAGCAGGGAAATAGATTCCGAACTTGAAAATCTGCCTACTGCGGGAAAAGACTACAGGCTGGATGTTTCGTCTCCGGGTGTTGATAAACCGCTTATTTATTTGAAGCAGTATCCGAAACACATCAACAGGAATTTTGAAGTTTCATACACTTCAGGGGAAGACACAAAAAAGTTAACCGGAAAATTGAAAAGTATTGAAGATGAAGAACTGACTTTTTTGTCAAAGAACAACGAAGTAAAAATTAATTTTAATAATATTAAAAAAGCAAAAGTAATAGTAAGTTTTTCCCCACGGGGATGAAACACTTAATGGAGGAATAAAAACAGATGAACTCTGATATAGTCGAATCCTTTGCCCAGATGGTGAGGGAAAAAGGCGTTGATAAGGATGTTCTTGCAGGCATAATTGAAGAAATCTTCGGGTTGCTTGTCAGGAAAAAATATGGCGAAGAAGCCAAGTATGATGTTGTGGTAAATATGGACAAAGGTGATATTGAAATATTCCTCGAAAGAGAAATTGTTGATGAAGTTGAAGATCCGAATCTTCAGATAAGCCTTGATGAAGTAAATAAAAGAGGAAATGATGACGAACTTGAAGTTGGAGAAGATTTTGTTGAAACCCTTAGCCTGGCAAGCTTTGGAAGAAGACTTATAACTCTGGCTAAACAAAGTCTGAACCAGAAGATTCGCGAAATTGAAAAAGACATTATCTACAATGAATATAAAGAACTGCTCGGCGAAATTGTTGTTGGTGATATTTATCAAACAAGGAAAAATGATATTCTTGTAAACCACAACAAGAATGAATTGATTCTCCCGAGGAGCGAGCAAATTCCTTATGAAAGATATAAAAAGGGCGAAACAGTTCGTGCAATAGTTAAAGAAGTAAGAAAAGTAAATGTAGGACCTGCAATAATTATTTCAAGAGCAGACAACATGTTCTTAAGAAGATTGTTTGAAATTGAAATACCGGAAATCTATGACGGTATTATCGAAATAAAAGCAATCGCACGCGAACCCGGCGAACGAGCTAAAGTGGCTGTTGAATCTCACGATGACAGAATTGATGCCGTAGGTGCCTGTGTAGGAATGAAAGGTGTTCGTATTCATGCAATTGTTAGAGAGTTGAACAACGAAAATATTGATGTAATCAATTTTTCGGAAGATCCTTTAATATTTCTTCAGAAAGCTCTTGCACCTGCAAAGCTTAAAAAAATTGAACTTGATGAAGATGAGAAAAAAGCTGTGGTTACAGCCGATAGTGACCAGGTTTCTTTGATTGTTGGCAGAAATGGTGTTAATATTAGACTTGCGATGAAATTAACAGGATATGAAATAGAAATATTAAGAGAAGAAAAACCATTTGAAGAATACGAAGATTTCGAACTTATTGATCTTAAAGAAGAACTTGGCGAAGATATCTATGACCTGCTTATTAATAACAGGTACGATACAGCTATCGAAGTACTGACTGCCGGTGTTGAAAAGTTGATGGAAATTGAAGGTCTTAGTGAGGATAAAGTAAACGAGATAATTGAAACTATTAAATCCCAGTTTGAAGATGAAGAGTAGTTAAAAACAGGTAACCAAAAATATGTCCGAAACGAAATCAAAAAAATTAAGGATTTTTAAATTCGCGTCAGAATATAATCTTTCTGCTGCTACACTTGTAGAGTTTCTTACGAAGAAAGGACACAAAGTGAAATCGCATATGTCTATACTTACTGACGATATGCTTAAGGATATAAACGAGCATTACAAGAAAGATATAGAGAAGGCCGAAAAACATTATAAAAAAATTGCAGAGTTTAATAAGAAGCGTGCTGAAAAAGCGGAAGAGGAAGAAACCGAGAAGAAAGTAGTTGACGAAACTCCCGAAACGATTACACCACCTGCCGCAGGTGAGACTGAAGAAGAAGAGGTCCTTCAGAGTGAAGCAGAAGTGACAGATGAAGAAAAGAAGGAAGAGGCGCCGCAGGCTGAAATTATAGAAGAAAAAGTTTCGGAAACAGTTGAGGGAGAGGACAATAAATTTAAATCTCCGATTGAAGAAGAAAAAAATAAAAAAAGAGGCCTGCGTGTAGTTGGCAAAATTGACCTTGAAGAACAGGATAGAAAATCCTCAAGAACTACAAAATCATCCGATAGCACATCACAGAATGCACCTGTTAAAAAGAAAAAGAAACTTAAAGCAAGAAAGAAAACTGCAGAAGCCGGAGAAGAATTACCACAGGCTAAGAAAAGAAAGAAAGTTAAAAAGTTTGAAATTGACCAGCGTGAAGTTGATGCAGCGATAAGAAAAACTCTCTCGAGTATGGATGACGGGGTTTCACCCGGACGCGCAAGTGCCAGGAAAAAGAAGAGAAAAGAAAGGGAAGAAAAAGAAGAAAAAATACAGGAACAAAAAACACTTGAGAAAAGCAAAATTAAGGTAACGGAATTTATTGCCGTTAATGAACTTGCAAACCTGATGAGTGTACCGGTTGCAGATGTAATTTCTAAATGTATTGAACTCGGACTGATGGTTTCAATTAACCAGAGGCTGGATGTAGAAACAATTACACTGGTTGCTGATGAATTTGGATTTGAAGTAGAATTTGAGGAAGAATACACTTCTGAAGCTCTTGAAGATGAACCGGACGATCCTGAATCTCTGGAACCACGCTCTCCTGTTGTTACAATAATGGGACACGTAGATCATGGTAAAACTTCTCTTCTTGATTATATAAGAAGAACTAATGTCGTTGCGGGAGAATCAGGCGGAATTACACAGCACATCGGTGCTTATAAAGTTGATGTAGGGGATGGGAAAAATATAGCTTTTCTTGATACTCCCGGTCACGAAGCTTTTACAGCTATGAGAGCACGTGGAGCAAGATTAACTGATATTGTTGTTCTGGTTGTAGCTGCTGATGACGCAGTGATGCCGCAGACAGTTGAAGCTATAAATCATGCACAGGCGGCCGGTGTTCCAATTGTAATTGCTATAAATAAAATTGATAAGCCGGGTGCTAATTCAGAAAAGATAAAACAACAGCTTGCCGACAGGAATATTCTTGTTGAAGAATGGGGCGGAAAGTATCAGTGTGTTGAACTTTCAGCCAAATCAGGAAAGAATGTTGATGCGGTTCTTGAAAGAATTCTTCTCGAGGCAGAAGTACTAGATCTGAAAGCTAATCCCAGCAGGATGGCGCGTGGTGTTGTTGTTGAATCAGAACTTGATAAGGGAAGAGGAATTACCGGTACTATTCTGGTGCAGAAAGGAACGCTTAAAATTGGTGATCCATTTGTTGCCGGAATTTACCAGGGAAAAGTTCGTGCAATGTTTGATGAACGCGGAAATAAAGTATTCGAAGCACCGCCCTCAACGCCGGTTCTAGTACTTGGTTTCGAAGGTGCACCGCAGGCAGGCGATACTTTCGTTGTTGTTGATTCCGAAAGACAGGCACGCGAAATTGGAATTAAGAGACAGCAGCTTAAACGTGAGCAGGATCAGAAACAGGTTCATCATATTACTCTCGATGAAATAGCAGAACAGATCAGCATCGGCGGAGTTAAAGAATTACCTCTTATTGTTAAAGGCGATGTGGATGGATCAGTTGAAGCGTTGTCAGATTCATTAATGAAACTTTCTACTCAGGAAGTTATTGTTCGGGTTATACATAAAGGCGTTGGCGGAATTTCAGAAAGCGATGTACTTTTAGCAGCTGCTTCAAATGCAATTATTGTCGGCTTCCACGTAAGGCCGAACATAAATGCCAGAAAGCTTGCTGAAAATCAAAAAGTTGATGTCAGACTTTACAATGTAATTTATGATGCTATTAACGAAGTAAAAGCTGCCCTGGAAGGCCTGTTATCTCCGCTACTTTCAGAAGAAGTTGTTGCTTCGGTTGAAATAAGAGATACATTCAAAGTTCCAAAAGTTGGTACAGTTGCAGGATGTTATGTACTCGAAGGAAAAATTTCCAGAAATAATAGGATAAGACTTATCAGAGACGGCATTGTAATCTTTGAAGGTGAAATTGGAACACTAAAACGATTCAAAGATGATGTAAGAGAAGTTGATGCCGGTTACGAATGCGGATTGAACCTTAATAATTTTAATGATATAAAAGTTGGCGACATTGTAGAAGCTTACAAAATTGTTGAGACTAAAAAGACACTTTGAGGAAATTTAAGATTATGAAAAATGAAATCCCCTGAAAGGATTTCATTTTTATTTTATATGCAAACTGGAAAGAAATTATGTCGCACAGAATTGATAAAGTTGAAAGCCTGATAAAAGAAGAGATAAGTTTAATCTTTTTATATAAACTGCAGGATCCCACGCTCGGTTTTATTACAATTACAAATGTAAAATTAAGTCCTGACCTCAGAATTGCAAAAGTCTACATCTCTGTGCTTGATAAAGAGAAACGTGATGTAGTGCTTAAAAAAGTAGAAGAGGCAAAAGGATTTATAAGATCAGAACTGGCTTCAAGAATAAAAATAAAATTTATTCCCGAGTTAAAATTCTTTATTGATGATACACTTGATTACGTGGAGAAGATAGAAGGTTTAATAAAAAAAATTCACTCACAGAGTGACATGGAAGATGATAACAAAGGAAACGACTGACCTATCACATTGTGATTTTCATTCCGGAGAAGTTTTACTAATCGACAAACCTATCGGCTGGACATCTTTTAAAGCAGTACACATTGTTAGAAAATTAACAGGCGCAAAAAAAGTCGGGCATGCCGGCACGCTTGATCCGAGAGCTACGGGACTTCTGATTCTTTGTACAGGGAAAAAGACTAAAGAAATTACAAAATATCAGGATGGCGAAAAGACATATACCGGCACAATCACGCTTGGTAAATCAACTCCGTCTATGGACCTTGAAACTGAAGTAATTGAGGAAAAATCAATTGAGGAAGTTACAGAAGAAAAAATTCTGAAAATGAAGGAAACATTTACCGGCGAAATTTTCCAGACTCCGCCAATGTATTCTGCATTAAAAGTAAACGGGAAAACACTTTACAACCTGGCGCGAAAAGGAAAAATAGTAGAAAGACAGCCCAGAAAGGTTACAGTTTCTAAATTTGTAATTTCTAATATAGAACTTCCTGAAATCCATTTTGAAATTTCTTGCTCAAAAGGCACATATATAAGAGTGATTGCCAATGATCTGGGTGAAAAACTTGGCTGTGGAGGTGTGTTGTCCTCATTACGAAGAACAAAGATTGGAGCTTTTTCTGTAGATCAGTCTCTGAAGATGGAAGAATTTGAAGAAAAAATAGCACAAAGTTCCTTAAAAACGTCTTAAATGTGCTTATTATGAACGATTTTAAGCATTTTTTAATATTTTATTTGAAACGAAAATAGCTTATATTTATAAGCTATAGTTTATCGAAAGTGTAAATATGGAAATATTCTATGACTTGTCTAAAGTCATATATGATAAAAATACAGTAGTTACGTTAGGGACTTTTGACGGAATTCATGTTGGTCACAAGAAAATAATTGAGCAGGTTCTTGCCAAGTCTTCTTTTTATGGTGGCAGGAGTTTTTTAATTACTTTTGATCCCCATCCAAGAAGCATCGTTTCAAAAGACTTTAAAATTGATATTCTGAGCACACTTCCGGAAAAACTTCGTTTGCTGGAAGATATTGGTGTTGAAAATGTTCTTGTAATTAAGTTCACAAAAGAGTTCTCTCAACTTGGTGCTGTAGAGTTCTTTAAAAAATATATTATTGAAGGTACAGGAATTCGTGAGATTATTGTCGGGCATGATCATCATTTTGGTAAAGGACGTGATGGTGATGAAAATAAGCTCAGAGAATTAGGAAAATCACACGATTTCAAAGTTTCTTCTGTAGGTGCCGTAACTATTGATTCTGTAACTGTAAGCAGTACAAGAATCAGAAAAGCAATATCCGCAGGAAATGTTTCCCTTGCAGGAACTTATCTTGGAAGAAGTTATGCTTTCTCCGGGAAAGTAGTTAAAGGAGATATGCGCGGGAGAGAATTGGGTTTCCCTACTGCAAACATTAAACCTGATAATTCAGGAAAAATGATACCGGCAATAGGAATTTATGCAGTTGAGTTCTTTATTGAAGATGATAGCAAAAAATACAACGGTGTTATGAGTATTGGTAAAAGGCCGACTTTTTACAATGATGGAAACTTAACTACTGAAGTTTTTATATTAGATTTTGATAAAGAAATTTACGACAAAAAAGTTACTGTAAATGTAATTGAAAGAATCAGAGGAGAAGAAAAATTTTCGTCTGCAGATGAACTTATAAAACAGATGAATAAAGATGTTGAAGAAGGAATTAAAATTTTAAACCGTGCCTGAAGACAGGCAACAAAAATTAAATTAATTAACTCCGGTTCATTCTGGGGTTAGATTGTATAACTCAAAATAAAGGATAGATATAATGACCAAAGAACAAAAACTTGAAATAATCAAGAAATTTGGTGCGAGCGAAAAAGATTCAGGAAAGTCAGAAGTTCAGATTGCTTTGTTGACACAGAGAATTAATGAACTTACTTCACATTTCGATGCGCACAAGAAAGATCATCACTCAAGAAGAGGTTTGATGATGATGGTCGGTAAAAGAAGAAGATTGCTCGATTATCTTATGGAAAAGGATATCGCAAGATACAGAGCTATAATTAAAGAATTGAATATCAGAAAGTAAAAAGGATTTTAGATGAAAGTTATTAAAGAAGTAGAAATTGGCGGAAAAACATTATCGATAGAGACAGGAAGATTTGCCAGACAGGCTAATGGATCTGTAATGGTGAGATACGGAGACACGATGGTTCTTGTTACCGCAGTAGCAGCAGATGAACCAAGAGAAGGGTTAGATTATTTCCCATTACAGGTTGAATACAGGGAAAAAACTTCCGCTGCAGGAAAATTTCCAGGCGGTTACATTAAACGTGAAGGACGTCCTTCTGAAAAAGAAATTCTCAGCGCACGTTTGATAGACAGACCGATTCGTCCAATGTTTCCAAAAGAATTTGTGAATGAAACACAGATTGTTGCCTCTGTATTTTCTCACGATGGTGAAAATGACGCGGATGTACTCGGCGCAATCGGTGCTTCGGCAGCGCTTGCAATTTCAAATATCCCGTTCGACGGACCGATAGCTGAGATTAGAGTTGGAAGAATAAATGGTGAGTTTGTTGTTAATCCGACATTTTCACAATTAAAAGAAAGTGATCTGGAACTGGTTGTAGCTGGTACTGCTGAATCAATCATGATGGTTGAGGGCGAATCAAAGGAAGCCAGCGAAGATGATCTTCTCGCCGCATTAAAATTTGCTCAGGGCGAAATTACAAAACTTGTCGATCTTCAGCTTGAACTGGCTAAGGAAGTCGGGCTCGAAAGACGTGAAGTTCCAGAAAATCCTGTTGATGAAGAGCTTAAGAAAGATGTTTACGAGCTCGCTGAAGAAAAATATAAAGAAATCGTTTATTCCGTTCTCGCAAAGGATGAAAGAAGCGGTAAGAATAAAGAACTGAATAAATCTGTTCAGGAAGCATTAGCAGAAAAATATCCGGAAAGAGAAAAAGAAATCGGAAGTATTCTTCATGATCTTGAAAAAGATTTAATGAGAAACAGAATACTCGAAGATGGAATTCGTCTTGATGGAAGAGACACTACACAGGTTCGCCCGATAACGGTTGAACTTGGTGTTTTAGCAAGAGTTCATGGTTCTGCTCTTTTTACAAGAGGAGAAACACAAAGCTTAACTTCCCTCACACTCGGAAGTAAAAGCGATGAACAAACTGTTGATGGTTTGTCAGAAGAATATTCCAAAAAATTTATTCTTCACTACAATTTCCCTCCATTCAGTGTTGGCGAAGTAGGAAGAATGACCGGTGTTGGAAGAAGAGAAATTGGTCACGGGAATCTTGCAGAGAGATCATTGAAATCAATGGTTCCTGCAGAAGAAAATTTTCCATATACAGTTAGATTAATTTCTGATATTCTTGAGTCAAACGGATCGTCTTCTATGGCCACTGTTTGTGCTGGTTCTCTTGCAATGATGGATGCCGGTGTGCCGATTAAAAAAGCTGTTGCAGGAATTGCAATGGGGCTTATTAAGGAAGGCGATAAATTTGCGATTCTTACTGACATACTTGGTAACGAAGATCATCTTGGCGATATGGACTTTAAGGTTGCGGGTACTGCCGAGGGAATTACAGGTTTCCAGATGGATATTAAAATCCAGGGAATCTCTTTTGAAATTATGGAGAAAGCACTTCTCCAGGCAAAAGAAGGCAGAATGCACATCCTGGGAATTATGAATGAAGCAATCAGTGCACCGAGAGAACAACTTTCATCATTTGCTCCAAGATTAATTACAATGAAAGTTGAAACAGATCAGATTGGTTTGATTATTGGCCCCGGTGGTAAAACTATCCAGGGAATGCAGAGATTGTTCGCTGTTGATATTAACATTGCTGATGACGGTACAATTACAATCGCATCTCCTAATAAAGAAGGGGCCGCAAAATGTAAGGCTCACATTAAAGCAATGACGGCTACTCCGGAAGTTGGTGAAATTTATGACGGAGTTGTTACTAAAATTATGGACTTCGGTGCTTTTGTCGAGATACTCCCCGGCAAAGAAGGCCTGTTACACATTTCACAGATTGATAATAAACGAGTAGAAAAAGTTTCTGATTACCTCAAGCAGGGAGATCAGGTCCGTGTAAAACTTCTGAAAGTTGAAAACGGAAAATATTCTCTTAGCAGAAAAGAACTTCTTAAGGAAGAATCTGAGAGTAATAACGGGAGTAAATAATATTGAAAAATGCTGAATAGAAATTATTCAGCATTTTTTCTTTTAAATTAATTTTTTTGTGTCTCCCGGCTATCTGGCCGGGAATAATTAAATGTTTTTCAACAGGTATAACTTGGGTGAATTAAAAATAAAAATGGAATTACTCTTTAGTCTGATTCTCTGCACACATTTAACGAGGGTTATAAAAGCAGGAGAGACTAACGAAGAAATTATTTTTTTGCACTGGTGTTACCTGTTTTCAATAAAAATTTTTATGAAATATAATGTTTCATTAAACGAGTTTAGCCTTTATGGTAAAAGAAATTATAATCAATTCAACAAGCACACAAACGCGTGTTGCTATAACGGAAGACGGGAATTTAGTAGACTTCTTTGTTGATTACCCCGAAAACCGTAGAATGGTGGGGGACATTTATCTGGGGCGCGTTGCCAGGGTTCTGCCCGGCATAAAAGCGGCCTTTGTAGATATCGGCATGAAACACGATGGGTTTCTGCATTTTTCGGATATTGGAGAAAGAACCCAGCAGTTTCAGGATTTATTAGGTGATGATGACGCCGATGTTGAAGATGAAGATGACGTACCTCAGCAAAACAATTCCGGAAACAATCAAAACCAGAATAATCACCAGAACCACAATCAACGTGGACGGGATAATTATCCTACTGTAAAACTTCGTAAAGGCGATGAAATAATCGTCCAGATTACAAAGGAACCGGTTAGCAATAAAGGTGTAAGGGTAACTTCCTCAGTTTCTCTTCCCGGAAGATTCTGCGTTTTACTTCCTTTCGATAATAAGGTTGGAGTTTCCAAAAAAATATATGACTTTAAAGAAAGAAGAAGATTAAGAAATCTTGCAAGGGGAATACTTCCTAAAAATTACGGACTAATTATTCGAACGGTTGCCCGCAACCAGACAGAAGAAGCCTTAAAAGACGATCTGAATAATCTTGTTAAAACCTGGCAGGTAATTGAACAAAGCATTAAATCTGAAAAACCACCAACACTTGTTCACCAGGATTTAAATACAACATCAAGTGTTATCAGAGATTTGTTTACAGCGGATGTTTCAAAGATTTTTATTGATTCAAGGAAACTCTATAAACAAATTCGGAATTATGTAGAAATAAAACAGCCGGATCAGGTTGATAAAATTGAACAATTTAAAACAAGTGGTTCAATCTTCGATTCATTTAAAGTTGAAGAACAGGTAAAGACATTAATGGGCCGGAAAGTTTCTCTGCCAAGCGGAGGCTACCTGATTATCGAACATACCGAAGCGATGGTTGTAATTGATGTTAACAGCGGGCGGTACGCAAAAAACAAAGAACAGGAATTAAATTCGTTAAAAACTGACCTTGAAGCTGCACGTGAAATTGCAAGACAAATGAGACTACGAGATATCGGGGGAATAATAGTTATCGATTTTATTGATCTTGAAGAAGATAAGAACAGGAAAAAAATATACGATGAATTGAAAAAGGAATTCAGAAAAGACAGGGCAAAAGTTTCTGTGCTTCCGATGTCAGATTTCGGACTTGTACAGATTACAAGACAGAGAATCCGCCAGAACATTATGCAGGCGATGAAAGAAGTTTGTCCAACATGTCTGGGCACAGGACTTTTAACAAAACATTCGCATATTGTTTATGATCTTGAAGAATGGCTTCGTAAATTTAAAGCACAGACAAAAGAACGGGCGCTTATTATAAAATGTCACCCTGCATTTGCAGCAAAATTACGCAGTGGTTTTATAAAGACCATTACTAAATTAAAAATCAAATACAGAATGAAACTTGAAATTGTTGAGGATCAGACTGTCCCGGTAGGGCAGTTCAGGTTCTTTTCACAAAAAACTAATAAAGAACTAACTGATGAAATATCCTAACTCAAACAGGCAGAGTAAATAATGAAAAAAACTAATTTCTTTGACATCCACGTAAAACTTGGGGCAAAAATTGTGGAGTTTGCCGGTTACCAGATGCCGATACAGTATTCTTCAATAATCGGTGAACACAAAGCGGTAAGAAGTTCGGTAGGTGTTTTTGACGTATCACATATGGGTGAAGTATTTGTAAGCGGAGACAAAGCGCTGAATTTCGTGCAGCAGATAACAGTGAACGATGCTTCTAAATTAACAGACGGAAGAGTGCAATATTCGGCAATGTGCTACAATGATGGCGGAATTGTCGATGACCTTCTGGTTTATAGAATTTCCGAAAAAGAATATATGCTTGTTATTAATGCTTCAAATATCGAAAAAGATTTCAACTGGATGAAAGAGAATAACAGCTTCGGTGTTGAACTTCAGAATTTGAGTGACGAATATTCGTTACTTGCAATACAGGGGCCTAATTCCAACAAAACTTTACAAAAAATCTGTGAATGCAATCTTGACCTTGAGTATTATCATTTCTTCAAAGCAAAAATTGCCGGTTATGATATGATAGTTTCAAGAACGGGTTATACCGGCGAACTGGGCTATGAAATATATTTTAAAGGTGATGTAAAAGTTGCTGAAGAAGTCTGGGATAAATTATTTGAAGCAGGAAAAGAATTCGACATTCAGCCAATTGGACTGGCAGCCAGAGATTCATTAAGACTTGAAATGGGTTTCTGCCTGTATGGAAATGATATCGATCAGACAACTAATCCTCTTGAAGCAGGGCTGGGCTGGATAACCAAACTCAAAAAAGAAAACTTTAACGGAAGGGAAGTCCTGCTTAAAGTTAAAGAAGAGGGACTTAGCAGAAAACTTGTTCCCCTTACTACAGATGAAAAAGTATTTCCGCGCCACGGTTATGAATTAACAGTAGAGGGTAAAAAAATCGGTCACGTAACCAGCGGTACAGTCAGCCCGGTGCTTGATAAACCAATTGCAATGGGTTATGTTGAAAAACAATATGCGAGCGAAGGCTCAACGGTTAACTTTTTTATTAGGGGAAAAGAAATACCGGCAACAGTTGTTAGTCTCCCTTTTGTTAAAAAATAGTTTTAATATTTGGATAACATCAGGTTTGTTAAAATAAATTTATGAAATGTAATGTGATATTTTGTTCTGCTCATATAGAAGAGCTTTATTTTACCGGAAAGACAATAGTGGTTATAGATGTTTTAAGAGCATCTAACACCATTATCACGGCTCTGAGTAACGGAGCTAAAGAAATAGTTCCTGTCGGATCAGTGGAATTTGCAGTCAAGGTTTCAGGTGGAATGTTTGGAGGACAAACATTAATCGGAGGCGAAAGGAACACAAAAAAAATTGATGGTTTTGCACTCGGCAATTCTCCGCTTGAGTACACTGAAGAAATAGTAACGGGGAAATCAATAATCTTCTATACAACCAATGGTTCCAAAGCCATTGTTAAAGCAAAATTTGCTGAGGACTTACTTGTTTGTTCTTTTGCAAATCTGACGGCTGTAGCAAAACACCTTATAAAACTGGATAAAGATTTTGAAATCCTTTGTGCCGGAAAAAACAATAGCTTTTCACTTGAAGATATTGTTTGTGCCGGAGCTCTTATTTCAAAAATCAAAACCCTTAAGGGTAAACTGGAATTGAATGATACAGCAAACGCTTCAGTGGTTTTAAAAAAATCATTTGGTAAAAGCACATTAACTATGCTTAAAAGTACGGAACACGGAAAAGTGCTTTTGGAAAATCAATTTGAGGAAGACATTAAACATTGTAGCCACATTGATAATGTAAATGTAATTCCGTTTTTCTCGGAAAATGTCCTTAAATTAATGCCGGATCAGAGATCTTCTTCGCAACAGAAAAAGAAGTAAATTAAGAGAACATGGCAAAACAGAAAAAAACAAACACGAGAAAAAACAATTCATCGTCGGGCGAAAATTATTTTGTTATTTCCTCCGGCAAAAAGAAAAAAATACTGGGTATTTTTTTAATAGTCTTTTCAATATTTATTCTGTTAAGTATTGCAAGCTATTCAAGATATGATCAGGCAAATCTGCACTATCAGTTTTCTGATTTATTTAAAGTTTTTAGCAGCAGCCAGGATGCAGCACAGAAAGCTGACAGCACTCACAACTGGCTTGGAATTTTCGGCGCATACATCTCTGATTTCTTTGTAAACTCAACTCTCGGTATTTTTTCTACAGTTTTCCCGATAATGTTTTTTATCTGGGGCTTTTCTTTCTTTAAAAAAATAAATTTCAGAACAATTATTCACACCTCAAATTTCCTGATTATTATCGGTGTTCTCCTTTCATCCTTTTTTGGCGTTTTGAGAATGCATTATCATGCGTTTGCCGGCGTGTATGAATTATCGGGTAGTGTTGGCGATTATCTCGGTATGGCGGTAAGCAGGCTTTTAGGGGGAGTAGGCAGCATACTTTTTATAGCTGCTTCAACAATTGTTCTTTTAATTATTGCTTTCGATATAAAAATAGAAAAGATATTTCACTGGTTATTGAATATGTTTACCGGGTCTGTGAAGAAAGTAAAAGATGAATACCAGAATGCCAAAGTTGAGCCAATAGATGATTCGAATCTGGAAAAAATAAAAACCCTGGGTAAGGAAGAAAAGAAAAAGAAAAAAATACTTCCCTTTGGAGGAAAAGATAAAGCTTCTGCTGAAGAAACAAAGAAAAACGATGTTGATGAAACTAAAATTAAGATAGTAAGAAAAGATGAATCTGAGCCCGCTAAAGAAGATAAGGTAAATGAAGTTGTAAAAGATGAAGACAAAAAAGTAGATCTGGCTAAAACAAAAGAAATTCCGCAAGCTGAAATAGACAGGCAGGCAGAAGCACAATTGCCAAATCAGTGGGAAGAAAAAATACATTATAAAAAACCAAGTCTTGACCTTCTTGAAGCCGCAGCAACAGAAGATTTTAAAGTAGCAGAAGAGGAACTGAAAAGAAATGCAGAGCTTCTGAAAGAAAAATTAAGACTTTTTGATATTGATATTGAGGACATTACAGTTACTCCCGGACCAGTTGTTACGCTCTACGAAATTGTTCCAGCACCCGGCGTGAAGATCAGCAGAATTGTTGGACTTGAACATGACATTGCGCTGGCGCTGGCTGCGAGAGGAATAAGAATTATTGCTCCGATTCCGGGAAAAAGTGCAATTGGTGTCGAGATTCCAAATGCAGAAGCTTCATTGGTTAATGCCCGATCAGTACTTGCAAAAATACACGAGTCGAAAAATGAACTTCCTATTGCTCTTGGAAAAACAATCAATGGCGATGTTTACGTAACTGATCTGGCAAAAATGCCGCATATGCTTATTGCCGGTTCAACAGGATCAGGTAAAAGCGTTGGAATAAATATGCTGATAGCCAGCCTTTTATATTCCAAACAACCATCAGAAGTAAAACTTATAATGATAGATCCGAAAAAAATTGAACTATCATTTTATAATCAGTTGAGAAAACATTACCTCGCAGTTTCACCGGATCTCGAAGAAGAAATTATTACAAATCCGCAAAATGCTGTTCTGCTTTTGAAGTCTGTTGAATATGAAATGGAAAAAAGATACGACAAACTTGCAAAAGCTGGTGTAAGAAATCTTGTTGATTATAACAAGAAAGTGGCAGACCCGAAAAAGAAACCTGCAGATAATGAGTCAATGAAACACCATGTTCTTCCATACCTGGTTGTAATAATAGATGAACTTGCCGATTTAATGATAACTGCCGGAAAAGAAGTAGAGGAACCGATTGCCAGACTTGCACAGCTTGCCCGCGCAGTTGGAATTCATCTTGTTGTAGCAACACAGCGCCCGTCAGTAAATGTAATTACCGGCGTAATAAAGGCAAACTTCAGCGCAAGAGTTGCATACCAGGTTGCTACAAAAATTGATTCAAGAACAATACTTGATATGAACGGTGCGGAACAATTACTCGGTAGAGGCGACATGCTCTTTTTACCAACAGGAATGCCAAAACCTATACGTATTCAAAATGCATTTATATCAACGGACGAAGTTGAAAAAGTTACAAACTACATTTATTCGCAGAAAGGATTTTCCAAACCCTACTTTTTACCATCACTCTATGATAAAAAGAAAGAAGCAGCTGCTGGGTTCTTAACAGATCTGGATCCGATGTTTGAAGATGCAGCAAGGGTAATTGTACGTCATCAGCAGGGTTCAGTTTCATTGCTGCAAAGAAGATTAAAACTCGGATATTCCAGGGCCGCAAGAATTGTCGATCAATTAGAAGAAGCCGGCATTGTTGGTCCGAATGACGGCAGCAAAGCGCGCGTAGTTTTAGTTGATAATGAAGAACAGCTGGAAACAATTATTCGTTCGCTTTAATTTCCCGTCTGAAAATATAGGATTTTTAATACTCTGATTTATTTTTAACTTTAAACATTATTAATAATTAAAACAGTCACGTAAAAATGAAAAACATATTCAAAAGTGTAATTGTTATCCTGTTTGCTACAATTTTAGTTAATGCGCAGGGAACTAATTATTTAACAAATCTTCAAAATAAATTCAGCAAAATAAACGATCTTTCTGCTGATTTTTCAGAACACACCTATGGTAAAATAGATTTTGAAGGTAAGTTCTTATATAAGAAAGAAAATCATCTGAAATTTAACCTTAAGAATTTAGTTGTTGTTTCTGATGGAGAAACAAACTGGAATTATAATAAAAAGCAGAACAAAGTAATTATAACAAAGTTCGATAAAGAAAATCCATCGGCAGTATCGCTGGAAAGAATAATTAATGAATTTCCTACTAAATGCAACATAACTGAATCGAAAGATAATGGTGTTCCTTTAATTGAGTTAAAGCCGAAAGCAAATTCAGGAATTAAAGCACAGTTTATTAAAATCTGGCTTAATAATGAAAACCTGGTTAAGAAGATTTCAATAAAAGCCGGTACCGGAACAGTTCTTGAGTTTGGTTTTACAAATTATAAAATTAATCCAGGCTTGCCGGAATCAGAGTTTACTTTTACCCCGCCTGAAGGATCAAAAGTACTTGACATCAGATAAAATCCGATCACAAATACAGTAAGGCAATAAAATATATATTCTCAATTCTATTGAGTGTTGTCTTTCTCTATTTCGCATTTCAAAATGTAAATGTTAAGGACGTATTTTATCATATTTCCCAGGCTTCAGTTTTCTGGATTTTTGTTTTTATTGTTGTAAACTTATCCTCTCACTGGGTTCGTGCATTAAGATGGAAGGTTATTCTTCGTTCTGTAAAACCTGAAACATCAGTAAAAAATCTTTTCGGTGCAATTATGGTCGGGTATGGCGTTAACTGCGTCGTGCCCCGGTTGGGAGAAGTTTCACGCGCGGTTCTGGTCGGCAAATGGGAAAAGCTTTCGCGTTCATCAATGCTTGGTGCTGTGATTGTAGAACGGGTAATAGATATTATATTCCTTGCATTTGCTGTAATTGTTTCAGCACTGCTCTGGTCAGAAAATCTTTATGATAAATTCCCATGGCTGAAGTCATCAATTTATTTGAGCCTGATTTTAATGGGACTTATGATTGTCTTCTTTTACCTGATGATAAAATTTAAAGAGAGATTTTATAATGTTCTTATTAACCTGATCGGGAAAGTTTCTCAGAAACTTGCCCACAAAGCAGGACATATTTTTGATATGCTCATAGAAGGTTTTGGAAGTTTAAAGGGCAGGAAAAATTATTTTTTGACAATCTTATTAAGCGTTGCAATAATGGCCCTATATGCACTTAATTCATATGTCGGCTTTTTCACTATTGGACTGCAAACACTTAAACCAGTTAATTACGAAATGGGCTGGATTGTTATGAGCATAAGCGCAATTGGTGTTGTTATACCTACGCCCGGAGGCACGGGCTCATATCACGTACTCGCTACATCGGCACTGGTTTTATTATTTGGATTTGGTCATGATATAAGCCTGGCTTACGCTGTTTTAACTCACGGCATTTCTTATTTTTTATTTATATTTAGCGCTGTTCTCGTTTATTTAATTATTGATAAACGACACGACAATTTCTTTAAAGTTGCTGAAAACGAATTGGATGAAATATGAAATATTTATCTTTCTTAGTTTTAGTCTTATTAATGTTTAGCGTCTCTTACTCACAAGTAGAGGTTCGCGGCAGTATGGGAGTTGATTTTGTAAGCACCCCATCCCTTTATGATTATTTTAATCAAAATTTTGCAGCATCAAACAACCAGGTTGGCAGTTTTAATGCCGCTGTAATGTTTTCAGGGGAAGTGGATTACGATGTGAGCCAAACTTATGAAATTGGGCTCGATCTTGGGTATAGATTGTATTCTTATAATACACAAAACACTTTTGGAACTTATGACTTGAAGTATCATAATTTTATGCCCACACTTGTAAACTATTATGTGATTAACGGCGAAGGCTATCAATTTAAATTTGGCGCGGGTGCCGGCATAAGATTTTTAAGTGCTGATGAATCATTACCGGCAACAGGGACAACACAAAGCTATTCATCAACAGGATTTGGAATTTTACTAAGAGGAGCGGGTAATACCAGGTTGAGTAAAAATGTTTATATAAATATTGGTCTGGATGCCAGGTATGATTTTAATGGTGAACCTACAAACGGAGGCAAGTCACTCTATAATTTTGCAACAAAAAGTAATGTTAATTTTAATTCACTATCCGTTGGCCTGAGCCTTGGCTTAACATTTTTTCTATAGGAGCATAATTGAATCTTCTTGAAGCGATCGTTCTTGGAATAATTCAGGGGATTACTGAATTTCTTCCGATTAGCAGTACAGGTCACCTTACTGTTACCGGTAGATTAATGGGGCTGATTTCTGCCGAAAATCCTGAACACTGGACTGCATTTATCGCTGTAATTCAACTCGGTACGCTGGTTTCTATTTTAATTTATTTTCGAAAAGACATTCTGAATATATTAACCGATTTCTTTAAGGATAATTTGTCCTCAAGGTTAAAGTATTCCGAACAGAGCGGTAATTCAAAAATGGGCTGGATGATTATCATCGGTACCATTCCTGTTGTGATAATCGGCCTTTCATTAAAACCTGTTATAGAAGGAGAATTCACAAAAAATCTTTATGTAATTGCCAGCAGTTTAATTCTGCTTGCAATCATTCTCGCCTTTGCTGAAAAGACAGCAAAGTTTAAAAAAGAAATGAAAGACATTACAATAAAAGATTCTTTAATAATTGGAATTTGCCAGTCCTTTGCTCTGATTCCCGGTTCATCAAGATCAGGAACCACAATTACTGGTGGATTATTTCTGGGACTGAAAAGAGAAACCGCTGCACGGTTTTCATTTCTACTTAGCATTCCTGCCGTGTTTGCCAGCGGATTGCTGGAATTATATGAATCACTAAAATATCTGCAGGGAGATATGATTCTGAATTTGGTAGTTTCAACAATTGTATCCGGTGTCTGCGGTTACATTGCTATCGACTTTTTATTAAAATTCTTAAAAAAGAACACTACCTTTTTATTTGTATGGTACAGAATTGCAGCAGGGGTATTTATTTTAATTTTACTATTTTCAAAAGTTATTTGATTTTCAGGAGGAGCTAGATGAAAGGTTCAATATTCTTTTTACTTTTACTTACTTTGTTCTTTGGATGTAATAATTCAAATAATACAACAAAGAATAATGACGAAATGAATGTACAAAAAAACAAAAATAAAATGGAGAAAACGGCAATGCCCGATTCAACAAAAAAAATGGATGTAGCGGTAATTAAAACAAATATGGGAACGATTGAAATTCAGTTGTTTTCTGAAGTGGCGCCTAAAGCGGTCGAAAACTTTGAAGGACTTGCTAAAAAAGGATATTATGACGGAGTTACATTTCACCGTGTGATTGATAATTTTATGATACAGGGAGGCGACCCGACCGGTACAGGACGCGGCGGCGAAAGTATCTGGGGTAAACCTTTTGAAGATGAATTCAGTCCGGATTATACTTTTGATAAACCGGGAATTCTTGCTATGGCAAATGCAGGGCCCGGCACAAACGGCAGCCAGTTTTTTATAACCCTGGTTCCCACTCCATGGCTGAATAATCATCATACAATTTTCGGAAAGGTTATTAAAGGAATGGATGTTGTTCAGGCTATCGGTAAAGTGGAAATAACAAAACCATATGACAAACCCGTTAAAGATGTTGTAATGGAAAAAGTAACGGTTGAGCAAAGATAATTAGTTCTGCGTTTTTGAGTCTTTCCTGGTCGCAGAAGCGATCAGGGAAGATGTTTATTTTAGAATCTTCAGTGGCAATAACTATTTCATAAATCAAACTACGGATTATGAAAGAAGAAAAAAGAAAGTCTTCCGGTCAGGAATTTTTTTCATCCCGCTGGGCTCTTATAATTGCAACAATTGGTATTGCTGTTGGTACCGGGAATATCTGGCGTTTTTCAAGGATTGTTGCGCAGAACGGCGGTGGTTCATTTCTGATTCCCTGGGTTATATTCCTGTTAATCTGGTCTGTTCCGCTTATAATTGCAGAATTCGCCATAGGCAAATCAACAAGATTTGGTCCGGTTGGAGCAATTGCAAAAACTGCAGGCAAAAATTTTGCGTGGATGGGCGCATTTGTTGTTTTTGTCTCCACTGCAATAATGTTTTATTACTCAATTGTTACTGGCTGGTGTTTAAGATATTTTTTCTCCGCAGTGTCGGGTAACCTTTTCAACACAAAAGATCAGCTTGCTTACTGGAATGAATTTTCAACCGGGCTTCAGCCATTAATATTTCACTTTATTTCGATATCACTTGTTGCTTTTATAATCTACCGTGGAGTTACAAAAGGGATTGAAAAGGTAACTAAGTTTCTCGTTCCCTCACTGCTTGGTATTCTTGTTATTCTTTTTGTACGTGCTGTTACTTTGCCGGGAGCGATTGACGGGATAAAATATTTTTTTACTCCGGACCTTAATACCGTTCTTGATTATAAAGTATGGCTTAACGCTTTAACGCAAAATGCCTGGGATACAGGTGCGGGCTGGGGATTGATTCTCACTTACGCGATTTACATGAAAAAGAAGGAAGATATTTCCCTTAATGCCGCACTGATAGGATTTGGAAACAACACCGTTTCTTTGCTCGCAGGAATTACAATTTTCTCCACAGTTTTTGCTCTCAGTTCCGTTGATGCAATGCAGCAGATTTCACAATCAGGTCCGGCAAACACAGGACTGACTTTCATTTACCTGCCGCAGTTGTTTGCAAGAATTTCAGGCAGCTATGCAGTAAATATTTTCTTTGCTTCAATATTTTTTATTGCTTTGTTCTTTGCGGCCGTAACATCACTAATGTCAATGGTCGAGCTTTCAACCAGAACGTTAATTGATTTTGGATTAAAAAGAAGTAAAGCGATTATAGTTGTAGCCGTTGCCGGATTTTTATTCGGAGTACCATCGGCCTTAAACCTGGACTTTTTTGCAAACCAGGATTGGGTCTGGGGTGTGGGATTAATATTAAGCGGCGCATTTATTTCATTCTCAATTATTCGCTACGGTGTAGATAAATTCAGAACAGAAATTATTAACGGACCCGGCAGCGATGTAAAAATAGGCAAGTGGTTTAATTTTGTTATAGCGATATTAATTCCCCTGCAGGTTGTTGTATTAATATCCTGGTGGCTGATTTCATCGGTTGGCTGGGACCCGGAATGGTGGAACCCGTTCCATTCCCTGAATACGGGTACCGTATTGTTCCAGTGGGCAATTGTCCTTGGCGCGTTTATTCTTTTGAATAAAGTTATGTATAAACAGATTTTTGAGAGAAAGAAATAACAAATTATTGGGATGATTTGCCCTGCAGTAAACTCTCTTAGGAAGAGATGGACTTTTTGAATAATTGAAATCTTAATTATATAGTAATGTTGCCCATTCACCCCTTCTCTTGTTAGAGAAGGGGTCGGGGGATGAGTTAGATTAAAGAAAGTGAAATCGTAAAAATTTGAGTTGCATAATAGTTTTTGGCAATAATTTATTGGAGTGAATCCTGTTAAATGGCAAACTCACCCCAAACCCCTCTCTTGGCAAGAGAGGGGCTTTAAATTTTAATTTAGTAATGTGAGTCTAAACAGCAGAAAAATAAAAAAGGTTGCTTTATTCCGATGCAGGGAATTAAGACAAAATCAAACGCCTGCTGAAGAAATTTTCTGGAATGTGGTTCGCAATAAAAAATTTAAGGGATTAAAGTTTTACAGACAACATCCTTTGTTTTTTGATTACCTTGGAAAAGAGACCTTTTATATAGCCGATTTTTACTGCCACAGCAGGAAGCTTGTAATTGAAATTGATGGTGAAATTCACAGATACAAAAAAGAACAGGATAAATTAAGAACAGAAATTATAAATTTGTTGGGAATCCGGGTCTTACGATTTAAGAATGATGAAATTATACATAATGTTACGAGAGTGCTTAAAAAAATAGAAACGATGTTAAATTCAAATTAGTTCATTAGTCACCCCTTCTCTTGTAAGACCTGCCTGCCGCAGGCAGGGAAGGCCGGGGGATGAGTTAGATAAAGGACACACAACCATGAACATCTTTACAATATTAACTGCGGTAGTTGTACTGGGAATTGTTTGGGGCGGATTAACATTCTTCCTTACCCGGGCGATGAAGTATGAAAAAATGAAAACGGAAAATGGCGAAAAGTAAAATAAAAATTACCGGAATTTCAGAGGCAGTAAAAAACCTGAAAAAGGGAAATATCCTTCCCCTTTATTTTTTCTTTGGTGAAGATTCCTTCAGCATTGATGAAGCCTTAAAAGCAGTGGAAGAAACAGTTCTTCCACATGTAACTTCAGATTTTGACCGTGAGGTATTTTACGGTGAGGAAAAATTAATTTCTGATGTACTTGGTTTTGCAACTGCTTTCCCTTTCGGATCCGATAAAAAACTCTTAATCCTTAAAGAATTCGAAAAAGTAAAAGACAAAAAGAATCTTTTGTCGTATGCTGAGTCTCCGGCTGATTTTACAGTGATGGTAATAGTACATAATGGCGGAATTAAAAATACTGATACGGTTCTTTATCAAACGTTGGCAAAAAATAATTTTATTTATGAAGCAAAAGAACTTAAAGGAAATAATCTTGTTAACTGGGTTGTTGATTTTTGCGAAGTAAGAAACAAAACGATCAGTTTTGAAAATGCTTCAATGCTTGTTGACATTGTTGGCGAAAACAGAAGTATGATAGAAGCGCAGCTTGATAAAATTCTTACATATATTTCAGACAAGGAAGAGATCAGTCTTGATGATGTGAAATCGTTATCCACCTCACTTAAAGCGTTTTCAATTTTTGATCTTCAGGATGCGGTTTCAAAAAGAGATAAATCACGCTCCTTAAAAATTGCCTACAATATGCTGGAGAAAGGGCAGGAACCAACATTCATCATTCATATGCTTACAAGGTATTTTACAGGGCTGGCTCGGATTAACGAGATGACCGAGAAAAAGATGAATGAATATGCTGCGGCAAGAATTATTGGTACACACCCGTTCTATCTGAAAAATTACAGGTTTGCAAGAAAGGCTTTTACCGACAGAGATCTGCACCGCGCCTCAGAGGCACTGCTCAAGGCAGATATTACGGTTAAGACCACATCTTCGGACAATAAGTCTATTATTACACTGTTGATCTCTGAAATGCTGGCATGACCGGCCTATAATAATTTTATTGATTTGCTCTTTTTTTCACCTATCTTTGAAATCAGCTTCCCATATAATAATTAAGTGAATATTTTATTGGACACCAAAAGCCCGTTTAGGGGGAAAAATGAGAACTTTCGAATTTTCAGGAATTTTAAGTAATTTGGTGTCTGATTTCGGAAACCTTTTAACCAAAAAGAAGTACAATACAGTTGACAGACAAGAATCTTAATGAGCTGAGTGACGAGGAACTGATTCTCGAATTTCAGCGGAATAATACTGAAAGAGCATTCGAGATTTTGGTACAGCGGTTCAAAAACCCGCTCACCAATTTTGTATTCAGGTACCTGGGTGATTATGAATCGTGTGTTGATGTTGTTCAGGAAACAATGATTAAAGTTTACAGGTACAAAGATACATATCAGTCGATAGCAAAATTTTCAACGTGGATTTATACCATTGCCGGAAATCTTGCAAAGACTGAATTGCAGAGAAGAAAAAGAAGGACGATCTTATCGATAAACGCGTACGGTAAAGAAGAAGACGAAACCTACGAAATACCCGATGAGAATTATCGTCCTGATGATATGACCGACAGCGGTATTAAAGACGAAATTATTCAGAAAGCATTTTTGAAAGTTTCAGACGCTTACCGGCAGGCTGTAGTACTGAGAGATATACAGGAATTATCATACGAAGAAATTGCTGACATAATGGGGATTACGGTTGGTACCGTTAAGTCCCGTATCAATCGTGGCAGGGCGCAATTGCAGAAATTGTTAAAGAGCATACATAACGAGTAAGGTAAAATTATGAACATTATTGAAGATGAGCATCAGCACGATGATGTGATTCAAACTCTGAAGGGGTTAAAGAAAGTTTCAGCACCCGTAAATTTTGAAGCGGACCTGATGCGAAGAATTAACTCTGAAAAATACGGGGAGAAAAAATCCTTCTGGGCTAAATTTCTTCTTCCCTCAAGGCTCATTCCTTCTGCGGCGCTTGTACTGAGTGCAATAGCTGTGCTTTTTGTAGTTAATACCAATTCCGGCGGAGCGGAAGAAAACCCGCTGCTGATGCCGCCAAAGGTTCGTGAAGATGTTGTTGCAAGCAGCAATGTTGGGAAAGATCTTGAAATGAATATGCGGCCAAAGGTAAAAAAAGAAGAAGCTGCAAAACCCCGCACGGAAAAAAACGTAACACCAAAAATTAATAACGAAGTACCGGCTCTTGCCAATAATGATGTTATGCCGGAAGATACAGGAATTTCAAATCTTGGTATAACAATTACAGGTAATAACCCCGGCACAACCTACGGCAATCCCTCAATAGTTTCATTCGGCAACCGCCCTATAAACAAAAGAGGCCTTAATTATATGCAGAGAAATCTTACTCCGCAGGAAAAGGCCCAGCTGAAACTATTAAAAAAGAGATGGCTTGAAATGATAAAGGAGTTAAACAAGTAAAACCTTTACAATTAAGATTCTAAACTTTTCGTAGAGGCGCACCCCATTAAGTGGAGGGAATTTACCCTCCCTGCGAGGGCAGGATGCGTCTCTACACGATATTTTCAGCAGATCACACAAAATCATTTTCCTCCCCCAATTCCCATTTCAACGGATTTTCATCGATGTATTTCCGGATCCGGTAAAGATATTTTTCATTTCGGATTATGTGGTCATAAAACCGTGGCTGCCATTTGAAGGATGGGTAACCGGAGTTGCGGATACGTTTTGTTACCACCGATTTAAAACTGCCAACGACATTTCCGAGTGATGGGGTACGCTTTCGTAGAGACGGGGCATGCCCGCCTGCGGAGGGATCGCGTGTCTCTACACACACCGCCTTCCCCAAACCCACATTTTGTGAACATTTAATGTTGTAATTAAGTGTAAAAGTTATTTCATAGTTCAAGTTTTTTAATACCAACACGTGACTTATAGTCCGTTGTCTTATCAACTACAACAATCTAATTTTCATCCATGAACATAAAAGAAAAAATCGGAATTCGTATAAAGGAATTGCGTCACAATGCAGGTATTTCACAGGAAGCATTAGCTGACCTTTCTGATTTAGATCGAACATATATAAATAGCGTGGAAAATGGAAAACGTAATATTTCCATTGTAAACATAGAAAAAATTGCAAAAGCACTAAACATTCCGCTCACACAATTCTTTAATGAAAAGAAATTCAAATAAAAGCGATTTATGATAAAATATTCAGATATAAAAGAAGACCTGGGATTAGATAAATTAAAATATTTTGAAAATGATGAAGCTGTAATAACACATTATTTACAAAACATTAATGAGCCTACCCAACACTTGTATAAACCAATTACTAAAAAATATTTTCAGGTTAAGGAAAAATATTTTCAGGAAAGATTACCAATAAAATGGGATGTGCCATTTCCCCCACCAACCAATCCTAAATTTAAATTTATTGATCTATTTGCAGGTATTGGTGGATTTAGAATTGCATTTCAAGAATTAGGTGGTCAATGTGTCTTTTCTTCAGAAATAGATCCCTTTGCAAAAAAGACTTATGAAAAAAATTTTGGTGAGGTACCATTTGGTGATATTACAAAAATAGTAGAAAAAGATATACCAGATTTTGACATTTTATTAGCCGGTTTCCCCTGCCAACCATTTTCACTCGCAGGTGTTTCTAAAAAGAATTCACTAGGTCGAGAACACGGTTTTAAAGATAAAACTCAAGGAACTTTATTTTTTGATATTAAGAGAATATTAAAGGAAAAAAAACCCACTGCATTTTTTTTAGAAAATGTAAAGAATTTGCTTACTCACGATAATCATAAAACATTTGAGGTAATTAGAGAGACGCTTGAAGATGATTTGGGCTACGTAATTAATTGGAAAATAATTGATGGTGCAAAATGGGTCCCTCAACATAGGGAAAGAATTTTTATAGTTGGTTATAATCCGAAAAAGATAAAAATAAGTAAGCAGGAAATTATTATTCCTTCCAAACCTAGGAGTAATTTTAAATATAAAACACTTCCAGAAATCCTTGGTGATGAAGTTGATTCCAAATATACTGTAGGCCCTGGAACTTGGGATACTTTAAAGAGACATAAAGAACATCATGCAAAAATGGGGAATGGTTTTGGATATGGACTAATAGATTATCCCCCAGATTCAGAAACCATGACCAGAACGATCTCTGCTAGATATCATAAAGACGGTGCTGAAGTCTTAATTAAGCAAAAAAATAATCGTCCTAGGAAACTTACCGTTGAAGAAGCATTACAACTACAAGGCTATGATCCAAGAAAATTTATTATGCCTGTTTCAGATACCCAAGCCTATAGGCAAATAGGCAATAGTGTTGTTGTACCTGCAATTAAAGAGACAGCGAAGGAAATTATTAAAATCATAAAATAAATTGTGTTATGAATTTATTATCTTTTCTAAAGAACTCAGAATGGGATGAACCATTTTTTAAAGTGCTTGCTAGTAATGATACTGGTGAAGCTCCAGGGAATCAAGGTGGAATGGTTGTTCCTAAAACTTTGAGACAATTCTTTCCTCGACTTGCTGGTGGGACTGATGCGGAGCATCCAACTGTAGATGCACATATAAATGCAACTTTGTACGAGCATAATAATTTCAAGAGTGATTCAGAAGTTAGATATCAAATACAGACTTGGGGTGGGACTAGGCCACCTGAATCTAGACTAACTGGATCATTGGGTCCAATTAGAAACATTGCTGTAGAAAATGATCTATTAATTATTCAAAGACATAAAGAATCATTGAACAGCTATAGGTTTATTTTAATTCACCGAAATACATCAGAATATAATTATTTAATGGAAAATATTATTACAGATCGTAGGTGGGGCATTTTATTTGAACAACCTATGACTGAAGTAGAACTGGGTGAAGCTGAAAATGAACTAACAGAACGAGAAGCAGAACCATTAGTGTTATTTGATGATGAACCGGATTACATTACTACAACTTCCAAGAGAGTTGCACGATCTTATGTCTTTACAAGCCAAGTTAAAGAAATTTATAACTATACCTGCTGTATTTGCAATACTTCACTTAAAACACCGAGCAATCTTTTTGAATTGGATTCTGCACATATTGTACCGCGCTCTAAAAATGGAGCTGATGATGCTCGAAATGGTATTGCGTTATGTAAGAGACATCATTGGGCATTTGATAAAGGATTAATAATTGTTAATGAAGAAAGAGAAATAATAATTCCAGAATCTATTTTGGCTATACCCCAAAACGATATTTTAACTGAATTAAATGGAAGGGTAATTTCCGAAGCAAACATTGAAAATTTAAGAGCTTCAAGAGAAGCTTTTGCATGGCACAGGGAATACTGGCTTAATGCAATCTAAATTAATTTCCCCAAAAATAATAAAGAATTGGCATTTATTTAACAGAAATTTCTTGTGGCGTAGTTCAACCGATCCATATAATATACTAGTTGCTGAATTTATGCTTCAACGCACCAAAGCAAGCCAGGTTGAACCAGTTTACAAAAAATTATTAAAACAATATCCCACGGTTTTCCATTTATCAAGAGCTAAAACAAAAAGTATAATAAAATATACATCCAAACTTGGCCTACACTGGCGCTATAAACACTTCTTAGAATCATCAAAATATATTGTCAAAAACTTTAATGGTAAATTTCCAGAAACACAGAATGAATTATTAAAAATTCCGGGAGTAGGTGCTTATGTAGCTGGTGCTATTTGTGCTGTTTGTTTTAATAGCGCAGATTATGTGATTGATAGCAATATTGCTCGTATAATCAATCGATATTACGGATTAGGATTATCAGGTGAAATTAGAAGAAAAAAAATTATTATAGAAAAAGCAAAGCGAATATTTAAAAACAAAAATCAGAGGGATTTGCTCTTTGCAATTCTTGATTTTACAGCATTAGTCTGTAAACCAATTAAACCAGTATGCAAAACCTGCATTTTAAGAAAAGAATGTAAATTTTCGGAAAAGACAAACTTTTGAACTTTCCCCCCAATATTTCTTTCATAATTATATTCCCTCAAACAGTTCATTTCATTTTCATAAATATCTCTCTATATTAATTAAATAACAAAAGGAGGTAGCCAGATGAAATCAGCAGTTATATTTTTGCTTGGTCTTTTTATTTTTGCCGGTTGTTCTGAGAAAAAGGAAAAGAAAATGAGTGATGAGGATTCAATTGTATCAAAACATATCACATACACAGCGGACGGTACAACGCTTAAAGGTTACCTGGCATACGACAGCAGCATAAAAGGGAAAATGCCGGGAATTTTAGTCGTGCACGAGTGGTGGGGAATGGACAATTACGCAGAACACCGCGCGGTGAAACTGGCAAAACTCGGTTACGTTGCTTTTGCGCTGGATATGTACGGTGACGGTAAAACAGCAGATCACCCGAAAGACGCACAGAAGTTTGCAATGGCTGTGATGAGTAAAATGGATACCGCTCGCGACAGGTTCAATGCGGCATTAAAAATATTAAAAGAGCAGCCGGAAACAGACACATCACAAATTGCGGCTATCGGTTACTGCTTTGGCGGAGGAGTTGTTTTAAGAATGGCTCTTGCCGGCATGGATCTGAAAGGAGTGGTGAGTTTCCACGGCGATCTGCCGGCGGGACCGGTTAAAGATCCGGGAAAAGTTAAAGCAAAAATTCTGGTCTGTAACGGCGCCGCTGATCAATTTAATCCGAAAGAAAAAGTGGAAGAGTTTGAAAAAAATATGAAGGATGCAGGTATAGATAGTCAAAGTGATTAATTATCCAGATGCGATGCACAGTTTTACAAATCCTGCAGCAGACAGCCTCGGCAAAAAATTCAGTCTGCCTATTGGGTACAATAAAAATGCTGATGAGAAAAGCTGGGTGGATATGCAGGCTTTCTTTTGTGAAATCTTTAATTTTTAGTGGTAGTGGAATAACTTGTTACGTACGTTATTCCTATTTATAAATCATATTCCTCATTCTCGCCAAGTGACCATTTGAGAGGATTCAGGTCAATATATTTTCTTATTCGGTAAAGATCCTTTTCATTTCGGATTATGTGATCATAAAATCGAGGTTGCCATTTAAAAGATTTGTAACCGGATTTACGGATACGTTTTGTTACCGCCGATTTAAAACTGCCGACGACATTTCCGAGTGATGGGGTATGCATTCGTAGAGACGGGGCATGCCCCGTCTCTACGACATTTAATATAATAATCCCGTGAATATGATTCGGCATAACCACATAATAATCAATCTTTACGTTTTTAAAATGAAGAGGAATTTCTTCAAATAATTTTGAGGCAATCCTTCCCTGATCGCTTAATTCCATTTTCCTATTTTCAACGCTTCCAAACCACTCCTTCATTCCCCTTGTACAAATCGTAACATAATACCACGCGGGGTTTGAGTAATCATATCCCTTAATCCGTGTGGTGTTAATCCGGTATTTATTTTTGAAGAGCCCCATTTTCTAAAAGAATAATAAAGAGAAATAATAAATGCAACTTTCCTTATTTTTATACCAGTAATTATTTTATTAAGGCAAAGGATTGATACTAAGCGCGATAACTGTAAAAAAGAACTATTTAATCTGGTTTATACCACTTTTAATAATATCTACTCTAATTCTTATTGCAAAGTCCCCGGTATTTTATCAACATCCTGATAAACTTTCCATTGGAATTACGCTGGATTTTGTAATTACACTTCCGCTGGTATTTTATTTTTTAATCAGGAATAAAAATATTTCCTGGATAGCTGTATCACCTGTCGCTACTTTAGGAATTATACTTGCGGGTTTGATCCTTCCCAAAGATCATCAACAATTGCTCTCGCATATAAGATTGGTCGCCTATTCCCTGATGGAAGTACTGGTCATCGCCTTTTTCATTACTAAAACCAGTAAAGCAAGAAAAACATACAATGCACAAAAAAATATTTCATTTGATTTTTATACGGCACTAAATAAAGCAGTTTCGGAAGTAGTACCGCAAAAAATCTCAAATTTACTCTCGACAGAAATTGCTCTTTTTTATTATGGATTCTTCAATTGGACTAAAAGAAAACCGGCAGCCAATGAGTTTACCTGTCATAAAGAGAACGGCACTATAGCAATTTTCTCAGCAATAATTTTTATAATATTCGTGGAAACAGTGGTCCAGCATATTCTCATCGGACTTTTGAACGCCACGGTTGCCTGGATTATTACAATTGTCAGCCTCTACAGCATGCTGGTTTTGATTGGTGCCGCAAGGTCATTGAGTAAAAGGCCCGTAGTTGATTACAGAAAATGAATTTTACCTGCGCTACGGGATTTTGGCAGAAGCAGAAATCCGGCAAAACAATATTGAGTCTGTGAAAATTTCTCCACAGACTGTTAAATTTAATAAAGAGATTATCCCTCTTTCACCACTTCATAAACTTGAAAATACAAATGTAGTCATTCATCTTCGGGAAGAGAGTACACTGAAAGGTTTCTACGGCAAGCAAAAAAAATTCAAATCGATTGCCTTTTTCATAGATGATTTGGCACGATTCAGAAAACTGATTGGAAATTCAATTATCTTCTGATATTTATGCCAGATTTTCTTCCGTAACCCCCTAAAACTCCGTCTTTCTGCATAAAAAATCATTGATTTTATTACTACTCATTAGTATATTTAAAGCTCTTTTTGATAAAAACTAAATTTTGATAGGACAGGTACGATGAAAAAAGGTATTCATCCAAATTACAGGCCGGTGGTTTTCCAGGACGGATCCTGTGATTTTGCAATTTTAACGCGTTCAACAATTAAAACGGAAGACACTATTGTCTGGAACGACGGCAATACTTACCCGTTGGTAAAACTTGAAATTTCAAGCGGCTCACACCCGTTCTTTACAGGAAAACAGAAATTGCTGGATACTGCAGGTAGAGTTGAGAAATTCAATAGAAAATACGCTAAGAAAAAATAGGTTTTAATTTCACTTATTTTTTCGTTATAAATTCCCGTCAGATGACGGACAAGTTTAGCCAGGTTTGCCTGGCTTTTTTTGTGTGGGACGGAATAAGCAAAACCATTTATCATTTTTCTATTGTTTTATAGATAGAAATTTTCAATTTTATGGCTCTTTTCGTAGCAGCCTTTTTAGAAAAGCATTTAACAAAAAATAAAATAATATGGACAAGAAAAAGAAAAACATAATTTTTGCAGTCATCCTTGTAGCTGTGATTGCAATTCTGCTCATTATAAAATTCAGCTCTTCAGATTCCGGTATGCAGGGTGGAATGGGCGGTCCCGGAGCGGGTGGTCCTGTTCCTGTAAAAGCGCACATTTTAAAGCCGCAAAAACTTAACAACAATGTTAATACCACTGGCAGTGTGCTGGCAAACGAGTCTGTTGAATTGAAAAGTGAAACATCCGGCAAGGTCGTTAAAATTCTTTTTAAAGAGGGAAGCCGTGTTAAAAAAGGCGATCTACTTTTAAAGATAAATGATGAAGAACTTCAGGCTCAGCTTCTCCGTGCAAAATCAGCTTTAAAACTTGCGCAGGAAAATTTCGGAAGGCAGAAGTCTTTGTATGAAAAACAGGGAATAAGCAAGCAGGCACTTGATGCGGCACAGAATGATCTGAATGCCAAAACAGCGGATCTTGCATTAATAAAAGCACAGATCGATAAAACGGAAATCATTGCGCCGTTTAACGGGCAGATCGGTTTGAAATATGTAAGCGAAGGAAGTTTTGTAAACTCTTCTTCCAACATCGCAAGTCTTCAGGATATTGATCCGATAAAAATCGATTTTTCAATTCCGGAAAAATATGCCGGCTTTGTGAGGAAGGGAGACAAGATTACATTCAGAGTTTCCGGGAACGATAAAGTTTTTACAGGAACTGTTTTTGCAATTGAACCACAGATTGATATTGACACGAGAACGCTTAAGATCAGGGCAATTGCGCCAAATGCTAAAGGTGAAATTCTTCCCGGCTCTTTTGCAGATGTAACATTAATACTTAAAGAAATTAATGAAGCCCTTATGGTTCCGACACAGGCAATAATACCGATTTTAAAAGGACAGAAAGTTTACCTGTATAAAAACGGTGTTGTTTCCCAGGCTGTAGTTAATGTAGGAATAAGAACCGATACACAGGTTCAGCTTACGAGCGGGGTTAGCGAGCAGGATACTGTTATCACAACGGGCGTTCTCCAGATTATGCCCGGCGTTCCAGTAAAAATCACAGATTTCAACTAAAAAGATTTTGAATTTATGAGTTTATCATCATTAAGTATTAGAAGACCGGTACTGGCGATTGTGATGTCAATTGCTGTTGTACTGTTCGGAATTATCGGGTATACATATCTTGGTATCAGAGAGTATCCCGCTGTTGATCCGCCTATTATTACAGTAAGCACATCGTATACAGGCGCAAATGCCGATGTAATTGAATCGCAGATAACAGAACCGCTTGAGGAATCAATCAACGGTATAGCGGGAATTCGTTCACTTACTTCTGTAAGTCGTGACGGACGTAGTACAATTACAGTTGAGTTTGATATCGATGTAAATCTTGAAACTGCCGCGAACGATGTGCGTGATAAAGTTTCGCGTGCTATCCGCTCGCTGCCTCCTGATATTGAAAACCCGATTGTCTCAAAAGCCGATGCGAATTCTTTCCCGATAGTTTTTATGAACCTGCAGAGCGATACAAAAAACCTGATGGAGCTTTCTGAATTAGCTAACAATGTATTTAAAGAAAGATTCCAGACTATTCCGGGTGTAAGTTCCGTGCAGATTTGGGGAGATAAAAAATATTCAATGCGTCTCTGGCTCGATCCGGCAAAGATGGCGGCTTATCACCTTAGTCCCGTTGATGTGAAAAATGCTCTTGCCCGGGAAAACATAGAACTTCCTTCGGGTATTATTGAAGGAAACAACACGGAACTTTCAATCAGGACGATTGGAAGGCTTTCAACTGTTAAGGAGTTTAATAATCTCATCGTATCTGAAAAGAACGGCAGCCTGGTGAGAATGAAAGATATCGGCCACGCAGAACTTGGTCCGGAGAACATGAGAACTATCCTTAAGCGAGACGGAATTGCGATGGTTGGTGTTGTTCTTATTGCGCAGCCCGGTGCGAATAGCATTGCTATTACTGATGAGTTTTATAAAAGACTGGACCAGATAAAAAAATCTATGCCTTCCGATCTGAAAGTCGGGATTGGCTTCGACGTTACCACATATATAAAAGATTCAATTACTGAAGTAGAGCAGACAATCTTTTTAGCTTTTTCACTTGTTGTACTTATCATCTTTTTATTTTTAAGGGACTGGAGAACAACAATAATCCCGATCATAGCCATACCGATATCACTTATCGGAGCTTTCTTTATAATGTATATAGCTGATTTCTCTATAAACGTGCTGACTTTGCTTGGAATTGTGCTTGCGATAGGAATTGTGGTGGATGACGCTATTGTTGTGCTCGAAAATATTTACGCCAAAATTGAAGACGGGATGAGTCCGCAGGATGCGGCAACACGCGGATCAGCCGAAATCTTCTTTGCTATTCTTTCAACAACAATCGCTCTCGCATCTGTATTTCTGCCGGTAATCTTTTTGCAGGGATTAACCGGACGACTTTTCCGGGAGTTCGGAATTGTTATTGCTGGTTCAGTAATTATTTCAGCATTCGTGGCTTTAACGTTAACACCGATGCTTGGCGGAAAAATTCTGAAGGCGCGCGATAAAGAAACACATAGCTGGTTCTATCTGAAAACAGAGCCGTTCTTTGTGAGAATGAATGAATGGTACAGATCAACTCTGAATACCTTTATGACAAAACGCTGGATCGCGTTTTTTATAATGGGCGGGTCAATTGCACTAATTTATGTGTTGTTCATAACTACTCCGTCAGAGCTGGCGCCTCTTGAAGACAGAAGTAGTTTAACAATTTCTGCAACTGCGCCTGAAGGAACTACATTTGATTATATGGATCATTTTATGGATGAGCTTATCTCACTCATCAAAAAAGATGTTCCTGAAAATGACGGAATTATTTCGGTTACATCCCCGGGATTCGGCGCATCGGGTTCAACAAACTCCGGTTTTGGTTTTGTAATTCTTTCTCAGCCAGATAAAAGAAAGAGGTCGCAAAGTGAAATTGCCGGCGCGCTTACCGGTGAGGTAAGTAAATTGACGGAAGCACGTACTTATGTTGTTCAGCAACAGACAATTGGTTCAAGAGGATTCGGACTACCCGTGCAGTATGTTTTGCAGGCACCTAATTTTGAAAAACTGAGAGAAGTACTGCCTAAATTTACTGCTGCTGCCCAGAAAGACCCGACTTTTGCTTTTGTCGATGTAAACCTGAAATTCAATAAGCCGGAACTTCGTGTGACAATCGACAGGGAAAGAGCGAAAACTCTTGGTGTTACTGTTGCTGATATTACACAAACAATACAGTCTGCGTTTAGCGGACAGAGATTCGGATTTTTTATAAGAAACGGAAAACAGTACCAGGTTATCGGCCAGGTTGACAGAGCAGACAGGGACGCGCCTATTGATCTGCGTTCGCTTTCAGTCAAGAATAGCAGGGGGGAGATGATACAACTTGATAACCTTGTTCACATGGTTGAGGAAAGTACTCCACCGCAATTGTACAGGTATAACCGCTATGTTTCTGCAACTGTAAGCGCAGCGCTTATGCCGGGTAAAACAATTGGCGACGGTATTAAAGCAATGGATGCTATAAAGGCAAAAGTTCTTGACGATACTTTTTCTACTTCACTCGATGGGCCTTCAAAAGATTACGCTGAAAGTTCTTCAAGTCTGCTTTTCGCGTTCATGCTTGCAATCATTCTAATTTATCTGGTGCTTGCCGCGCAGTTTGAAAGTTTCAGGGACCCGTTTATTATTCTTTTTACGGTTCCTTTGGCTATTGCGGGCGCGCTTGTTTCCATATGGTATTTCAACCAGACACTGAACATTTTCAGTGAGATTGGAATTATTATGCTTATTGGTCTTGTTACAAAAAACGGTATTCTTATAGTAGAGTTTGCAAACCAGAGAAAAGCACAGGGACTTTCAAAAATAGATGCTATTGTTGATGCAGCCGCCGCAAGGCTTCGTCCGATTCTGATGACTAGTTTATCAACTGTACTTGGTATTCTCCCGATAGCGCTTGCGCTCGGTGCCGGATCTGAAAGCCGTACATCAATGGGTATAGCGGTAATAGGTGGACTTATTTTCTCAACGGTTCTTACTTTATATGTTATACCGGCTGTATATTCTTATTTCTCAAGGTCAACTGCAACAGTATCTAATGTAACTGAGGAATTGGAAGATTAGAATTTTATTAAACTAAATTTTTAAGAAGCATGAAAGAAAAAATTAAATACCTTGCGGATGAATTATATGTTCCTAATTGTCATTTCGAATCCCGGTTTTGCCGGGGTGAGAAATCTGATTTTAGAAAAAGATTTCTCAGTCGTCCGTTAGAAAACGGACTCCATCGAAATGACAGAGTGATTAAATTATTATTCGTTTTTGCACTTTTGTTATTCTCAAACTCACTCTTTGCGCAGGAAATCATGACACCTCAGGATGCTGTTAAGATTGCACTTGAGAATAATTATTCTATTAAAATTGCGAAAAATGAAAAAAATATTGCAGAGAATAATTCAAGTGCTGGCAATGCAGGTTTTTTGCCTACAGTTGATGCTTCGGGTTCTTATACCAGGTCATCAAATGATACAAAACAGAATTATTCAAACGGCCAAACTGTTAATGTTAACGGTGCGATAAATAAAAATTATGCTGCCGGAATAAATTTAAACTGGACCATTTTTGACGGGCTGAAAATGTTTGCCTCACTGGATCAATTGAAAGAATTGAAAAAGATCGGTGAGACCAGTTATAAAAAGGCAGTTGAACAAAATATTTCTGATGTACTTGCTACATATTATGATATTGCAAGACAGGAACTTCTGCTTCAGGTTATCAAAAAAAATGTTTCTATATCTGAAGAAAGATTAAAAATAGTAGAAAATGAAAAGTCTGTTGGATCAGCATCTAAATTTGATCTTTTAAAAGCCCGCGTAGATTTGAATACTGATAAATCCGCGTTGATGAACCAGGAACAATCTCTACAGGTGGCAAGAACAACATTAAACAGGTTGCTGGGCAGAGATATAAACTCGAATTTTACTATTCAGGATACAATTGTTGTTAATAAGAATCTGACATTCAGCGATTTAAAATCTGTTACGATGGATAAAAACAGTGATTTGATGATAGCAAAGCAAAATAAAAATTTATCCGAAGCTCAACTAAGACTAGAAAGAGCTGATTTGATGCCGAAGATCAGTCTGAACCTTGGTTACAACTATACAAAATCAGAATCAGGTGCAGGATTTTTTATATCAAGCAAGACAACTGCTTTTAGTTACGGGGCAACTGTTTCTCTTAATCTGTTTAATGGTTTAAATACCAGGAGAAGGATGGAAAACGCGAAGGTGGGAATTGAAAGCAGTGAGTATTCCTACAACCAGTCACTTCAGCAGGTTAATGCAGATTTAAAAAATACGTATCTTAAATACGCTAACAGTCTTCAACTGATAAATCTTGAAAGTCAGAATTATAAATCGGCTGAGGAAAATGTTGATCTTGCACTGGAGAAACTTCGTGTTGGTGCAATCACTCCGCTGGATTTCCGTACTTCTCAGAAAGATATGCTAGACGCAAAAAGCCGCTTAGTCTCTGCACAGTACGACGCAAAAACTGCGGAGACAGATCTGCTTAAAATCAGCG
The DNA here is from genome assembly GCA_963783855.1 of uncultured Bacteroidota bacterium. Taxonomy (GTDB): domain Bacteria; phylum Bacteroidota; class Ignavibacteria; order Ignavibacteriales; family Ignavibacteriaceae; genus JAKAGZ01. The sequence goes on along the minus strand of CAWAPE010000002.1, from coordinate 36,279 downwards.
GTCAGTTAATAAAGAGTGTGAAGTAAATTCCGTAGGAATGATACTTCAATAATTTATTCTTACCATCTTTATTAAGGTTAACACCCCGATAAATCGGGGTGTTATTCTAAATTTTAGGCCATTAGGCTTCCCGGTCACAAGATCATGCTTAGGGCCAGCATAATATCCCCCCTTTCTTCCATAACTCTCTATATTTACAGAAGATTATTAGCTCAAAAAATGCTAAATTTAAGATCAAATTAAATTAATGAGAATTCTATGCAGCTTTGCATTTTTGAGGACATCAAATACGCAAATTTTGAGCCGTTGAGCCTGTCAAGGCCGGTTTATGAGCTTGTCTGCGGTATATCGACTCTGAAGGAAAAAATTCTCAGGAATTTTCCCGGACGTAAATATTCTCTTCACTGCAGGTCTTACCTTGCAGATACATTAAGACAGGAATTCCCCAAGATTTGCGTAAATGAAATCGACGGAGACGAGTGTCTTTTTATCAATGGCAGATTGCTTAGTGATAAAAATCTCGGCAGAATGTTTAAACTGCGCGATAAAAAAGACAGGGTTTATTTGTATGGCGATACTGTAGTTGCTGCCAAAGTGTCGGGCGGAAATTTAAAAAAACTGAAAGAAAACCTGCCAGATGCAATAAGTAAAGATAGTTTTTTCGGACTCCCGTTTGAAAATATCGAGACAGAGCTTGTAAATTATGCCTGGGATCTGATTAATAGTAATGGCGAAGAAATAGCAAAAGATTTTAAATATCTTACTGCTAAGAATAAAAATGTTAAAAAGAAGCCGAAAAAGAAAATTCATGATGGAGTTCACTTTGTAAATAAAAAAAATATTTACATAGGTGACGGAGTTGAAATAAAACCCGGCTGCGTGATTGACGCTTCGAAAGGCCCGGTTTATATCGATAAAAATGTTTTCATATTTCCAAATGCAGTTATTGAAGGTCCTGTTTATATTGGCGAAAATTCGAAAATAAAAAGCGGTGCTACAATTTATGAAAATGTAAGTATTGGTAAAGTCTGCAAAGTTGGCGGGGAAGTTGAAGATATGATTATGATGCCTTACAGTAACAAACAACACGCGGGATTTATCGGCCATGCTTACCTGGGAAGCTGGGTAAACCTTGGAGCCGATACCAACAACAGCGACTTGAAAAATAATTACAGTACGGTTAAAATGAATGTTAACGGAAGGGAAATAGATAGCGGTTCACAGTTTCTCGGCTTAATTATGGGTGATCATTCAAAGTCTGCGATTAATTCGATGTTTAATACAGGAACAAATGCGGGATTTTCCTGCAATGTTTTCAGGGCAGGATTTCCGGCAAAACATATTCCTTCTTTCAGCTGGGGAGGAGGAGATAAATTTTCAGCTTATAAAGTTGAAAAGAGTATCGAAACAGCTAAAATAGTTTTTAAAAGAAGAGATAAAGAATTTACTGAAACGGATGCGGAATTATTCAGAGCAATTTTTGATTTGACAAAAAATGAAAGAAAGGATAAAGGTATTAAATAGTGGAACCAGTTCAATTTGAAGAACATAAAGTAAAAGATCTTTACGAAGGTGTACGCGGCATGGCCGTAAGTATTTTAAATAAAGTAGAACGTACCGATGCTTATCTTGAAAAGCTGCTTGATAACCAATTGAAAAATTCAGAATTAAGCGGTGCAGATAAAGCTTTGTTGTATGAAATTGTTCACGGTGTTGTACGCTGGGGCGGCCGGCTCGACTGGGTGCTTAACGGGTTTTACAAAGGGCAGTTTTCCAAAGCAATCCCTAATTTGAAAAACGGGCTGCGTGTGGCGCTTTACCAGATTTTATTTTTAGATCGTGTTCCTGATTACGCTGCTGTTAATGAAGCTGTGGAATTTGTTAAAAAACTTCAGGGACAAAAACCAGCTGATCTGACTAATGCAGTTTTAAGAAATATAATCAGGAACAAAAACGGTATTCGTTATCCCGATCCGGAATCCGATCTGCCGGGATATATTACCGCATATTATTCTCATCCTCTCTGGATGGTAAAAAGATATATAAAAAGATTTGGGCGCGAAGGTACAGAAAAACTTCTGGCAGCAAATAATGAAAAACCGTTTCTTACTTTAAAGATCAATGCGCTAAAAACAACCCCGGAAGAGTTTAAAAAACTTCTGGATTCGGTGAACCTTAAATACAATCACGGGAAATATTTGCAGGAATTTTTCCAGCTGCAAAACTTAACCAATATTACGGCGTGGGAGTATTTTGTTCAGGGTTATTTTAACATACAGGATGAGAGTGCCGGACTAGCGTGCCGTTTGCTCGGTGTAACTCCTAAAATGAGGGTGATCGACCTTTGTGCTGCGCCGGGCGGTAAAACTGCTTATCTGGCTGGGCTTATGCATGACGAGGGAGAAATAGTTGCAATAGACAGGTTTGAAAGCAGGCTGAAAATCTTTAATAAAAATATCGAAAGACTGGGGATTAAATCTGTTAAGACAATTGAAACTGATGCGCTGAATTATGAAGGCGAACTTTTTGACCGTGTTCTTGCGGACGTACCTTGCTCAGGCACCGGAACTCTTTCCAAGAAACCGGATATTAAATGGAAACGGGACCTGCTTGATATCAGAAATATGAATGAAATTCAACACAAACTTTTATGCAAGGCTGCCACTCTTGTTAAAAAGGACGGTGTTGTTGTTTACAGTACCTGTTCAATTGAGCCGGAAGAAAATTTTGAAGTTGTGGATAAATTCTTAAAGTCCCATCCTAATTTTGTACTTAAAAGTGCAGCAGAAGAATTTCCAAAGGAACTGGTTGATGAACACGGTTGTATACAAACACTGCCGCAGGTTCACGGGATGGATGGAGCGTTCGCTGCAAAATTAGTTAGAATTGAATAATCTTTGAAATTAATATTAGTTGGTTTTCAATAATTAGAAACCAGGGATTTAAGTTATTATGTTGGAAAAATTTGCGGAAGAATTAAGAGAAGCCAGGGAAAAAAACAAAATTACTCTTCAACAAATTGCGCAGAAATCACGTATCGATTTAAAATATATTGAGGCAATTGATCGGGGTGATTTTAGTTTTTTGCCTGAACTTTATGTAAAAGCTTTTATTAAGCAGTTTGCTAAAATCGTAGGCCTGGATGAACAGGTAACAATAAAAAAGTATGAGGCCGCCAAAACCGGGAAAACTCCAAAAGAAGAAATGGAACCCGAAAAACCGGAAGAAATTAAAAAAGAAGCAGTTTCCGAAAAGCCTGTAAATGATAAGAAAGCTGAAGCTCCTAAAATTCAACAGCCTGTAAAATCGTTCCAGGAAAGTACGGAGAAAAAATCCGGTGCTGAGGAGGTCTCTTTTTTGGAAAGAATTAAATCTGATAAAGCAATTTTGGCAGGAGTTATCGGCGGTGCATTGGTAATTATATTAGTAGTTGTCTATTTCTTCTTTATAATGCCGGAATCCGATATAATTGTTGCAGAAAAACCTTATGATGAAGTTAGAAAAGAAAATCAGCAGAGATATGTTCCTGATACTAAAACACAGCAGTTAGATGAAGCAACTACAGTGGCGCCTTCCGATAGCCTGAGGCTGAACATATATGCAAGTGATACAACCTGGATAAGATTGAAGATAGACGGCAGGGAAGTTCAGGAATTTAAGCTTTACCCGAATAGTAAGAAATCATTAAAGGCTGCGGTTAATGTAAGCATGATAGTAGGAAATGCCGGCGCAACAAAATTAAAACTGGATGACAAGGAATTAAATTTTACCGGTAAAAAAAATGAAGTCCGATACGTTTTAATTGATAAGAACGGTCTGAAATACATTGATACCCCCCCAACATTTTAGTCTTAAATAAATGTCCGCATCAGCAAAAAAAAGAATAGAAGAATTGAGAGAGCAGATAAGAGAACATGATCACAAGTATTATGTTCTTGCTGAACCTACCATTAGTGATCAGGAATTTGATTTACTGGTAAAAGAACTGGAAAGACTTGAAGGAGAAAATCCCGGTCTTATAACGCCTGATTCACCTACACAAAGAGTAGGAAAAGATCTTACAAAAGACTTTAAACCTGTTCAGCACCAGGTGCCGATGCTTAGCCTGGCAAACACCTATAACGAAGAAGAACTTTTCGATTTTGACAGAAGGGTTAGAGAAGCGCTCCCGGAAGGTGAAAAAGTTGAGTACGTTGTTGAAATGAAAATTGATGGTGCTTCTGTAAATTTAAATTATATTGACGGCTATCTGAAAACAGCCGCCACGCGCGGAGACGGAACAACAGGAGAGGAAATAACAGTTAATGTAAAAACGATAAGATCAGTTCCGCTTAAGCTGAAAAAAACAAAATCAATTCCTTACAAATTGAGCAACATTGAAGTCCGCGGCGAGATTTTTATGAAGCTGGAAGATTTTATTAACTTAAATAAGCAAAGAGAAAAGAACGGGGATAAGCTATTTGCAAACCCCAGGAATTCAACAGCCGGGACACTAAAATTGCAGGATCCGCAAATAGTTGCAAAACGGCCTTTGAATGTTTTTCTCTATAGCCTTCTCAGTAAAGAAGTTGAATTTAAATCACAGTATGAAAATCTTGAAATATTAAGTAAGCTTGGCTTCAACGTAAATCCTGAACATAAACTTTGCGGGAATATAAATGAAGCACTGGAAGAATGTAAAAAATTCGAAGAAAGAAGAGGCTCATTGGCTTATGAAATAGATGGGGCAGTGATAAAAGTTAATTCTGTCAGACAGCAAAACATTCTTGGAAGTATTGCCAAATCTCCACGCTGGGCAGTGGCATATAAATTTAAGGCGAAACAGGCATTTACCAATGTTAATAAAATTACCTGGCAGGTTGGCAGAACTGGTGCGGTTACCCCTGTTGCTGAGCTTGATCCTGTTTTTCTGGCGGGTTCAACTATAAGCCGGGCAACACTTCACAATTTTGATGAGATAACAAGAAAAGATATTCGTGAAGGAGACAAGGTTGTAATAGAAAAAGGCGGAGATGTAATTCCGAAGGTTGTTTCTGTTGTGACATTGGAAAGAGGAAAAAATGTTAAACAAACAAAGCCTCCGGAAAAATGTCCGGTTTGCAAATCGCATTTATTTAAGCCCGAAGGAGAAGTTGCATATTATTGTCAGAACACCGAATGTCCGGCACAGATAAAAGGGAGACTTGAACATTTTGCCTCACGCGGAGCAATGGATATAGAGGGGCTGGGCGAAGCGCTAATAGATTTGTTTGTTGATAAGGGCTTCCTGAGCTCATACGATGATATTTACGACCTGCAAGATAAAAGAGAAGGCCTTATAGCAATAGAAAGGCTGGGAGAAAAAAGTGTTGATAATCTTCTTAAATCGATTGAAGAAAGCAAAGCTCAACCCTTTAACAAAGTGTTGTTTGCTATCGGCATTCGATATGTTGGTGCCGGAGCTGCAAAAAAACTTGCGGATTATTTCGGATCTATTGTTAAATTGATGGAAGCTTCAGAAGATAGTATCTCAGCTGTACACGAAATTGGTCCAAGCATAAGTACGAGTGTGAGAGAATTCTTCTCAAACAAAAAAAATGTAAAGATTATTGAGAAGCTAAAGAAACATGGACTTATTTTCGAATCAGAAAAGAAGGAAGTGAAAGAAAATTTCTTTAAGGATAAAACTTTCGTAATCACTGGTACACTTTCTAAATTTTCGAGGGAACAAGCGGGAGAAAAAATTTCTGAATTGGGCGGAAAAGTTACTTCCAGTGTTAGCAAAAATACGGATTACCTGGTATGCGGTGAAAATGCCGGCTCAAAATTAACAAAGGCAGAAAAACTGGGTGTAAAGATACTCAGAGATAATGAATTTATTGAAAAGCTAAAAGAAATTTAAATGATTAATTATATAAAAGAAAAAATAGCATATTTTATTATTGATAAAAGATTGAAGAACAATAATTCTTCCGGACGATCATTTTCAAATTTCTTAAACAAAACTTTTACATTTCTCGTGATAATGCCAGAGGAAGAAAAAGATTTTCAAAAAAGTATGGAAGTGCTGAAATATTTGAATGAAAAAGGAAAGAACATTACAATATTCAGTTACGATTTCAGAAGAAGCCTGATAAACCAAAAATTCAGGCCGGCAACAATTGAGTACGGGCTGATAGACCGAACAAAGCTTGGTTTGCCATCAAAAAGAGTGGCCGGGGAGCTTGAAAAGAAAGAATTTAATGCAGTTATAGATTTGAACAGAAAGTACAACCTGTTTTGCAGTTTTTCGGCAAACCTGGTGAAATCACCGCTGAGAATCAGTTTCCGTAAAAAGGATTCGGACAAATTTTACAACATTCAAATAACAGATAAGGAAGATAATTCGGAGATTTCATATAAAAATTTCTTAAATTGTCTTCAAATGTTTTAGGGAAAAAGTATGAATTTTGAAATTAAAAAAGTTAACGACATTACCATTTTCAAATTGAATGAAAAAAGACTTGATACTAATATCTCAGGGTTAGTAAAGGGTGAATTTACACTTTTACTTAAAGTTGAAGGAGCCGCAAAATTAATCGTGGATTTGAGTGAGGTCGAATCCTGCGATAGTTCTGGCTTAAGCTCACTGCTTGTTGCCAACCGAATATTAAACACAACCGGTGGAAGCCTTAGAATTGCTGCACCGTCCGAAAAGGTTTACTCACTTATAAAGATAACACAACTCGAAAGAGTCCTGCCCGTCTGTAAAACTGTCGATGAAGCGTTCGCAGAATTAGATAAAGAATAGGAAATCATTTGGAAGGAAGAACGCTCGATTATATAATAATAATTCTTTATTTAATCGGTGTCGCAGTATTCGGAATTGTTTCCGGGGGGAAACAAAAAACTGTTAAAGACTATTTTGCCGGATCCAGATCAGTTCCATGGTGGGCAGTGTGTTTTTCAATTGTTGCTGCCGAAACAAGTACCCTTACTTTTATATCCATCCCCGGATTGGCTTACATTGCAAATTTGAATTTCCTTCAGGTAACTATCGGGTACCTTATAGGAAGAATTATTGTCGCTTATCTTTTTCTTCCCGCATATGATGAAGGAAATCTAAAAACTGCCTACACTTTTCTTGAGAACCGTTTTGGCGGGAAGACAAGATCATACGCTTCCATTGTCTTCTTATTTACCCGCACTGCCGCCGACGGAGTAAGGCTTTTTGCAACTGCAATTCCTCTTAAATTAATGCTGGATATTAGTTATCCTTTGGCAATTCTTATTATTGCAGCGGTTGCTCTCATCTATACCTATACCGGGGGGATGAAAGGAATTATCTGGGTGGATGTTATTCAAATGTTTATTTATCTGGGTGGGGCAATTCTTGCAGGAATATTTTTACTAAACCTATTACCCGGCGGCTGGGGTTCTGTTGTCCAGGCAGCTTCGGGTGATAATAAGTTCAGCATTATTAATTTAGGGTTCAATAGCGGACTCAAAGGATTCTTCAGCCAGCCATATACGCTTATTGGCGGACTTCTGGGCGGGGCTTTTCTCTCAATGGCATCTCACGGTACGGATCAACTGATAGTGCAGAGATTACTTTCTACAAAGAGTCTGAAGGACAGCCAGAAGGCCATCATAGGAAGTGGAATAATTATAATCATTCAGTTCGCAATTTTCCTTGTACTTGGAGTAATGCTTTATGCTTATTATGGTACAATGAGCGTTAAATCTGATGAAATATTTCCGATGTTTATTATTAATGTTCTACCGCCGGGAGTGACGGGAATTATCATTGCCGGACTTTTTGCGGCCGCAATGTCAACGCTCGCAGGTTCAATGAGCTCTCTTTCTTCTTCAACAGTACATGATCTTTACATCCCATATTTTGGTGCTGATATCAATGAAGAAAAGAAACTAAAGATATCCAGGATATTTACAATTATATGGGCAGTTTTATTAATATGTTCAGCACTCTTTTTTATGAACACAACACGGGCAGTTGTTGAACTTGCACTTAGTATAGCATCTTTTACCTATGGCGGACTTCTGGGTACATTTTTGCTCGGAGTGATTAATAAAAAGACAAAAGAAAAGGATGCGCTTACCGGTTTTACTGTGGGAATTTTAGTTATGATATTTGTAATTTCACTAAAATTAGTTGCGTGGACGTGGTTTACTCTGATTGGTGTGATTGCTACTCTCATATCCGGCAGCCTGATGAATTATTTTACCAGAAAGAATATTAAGAGAAAATCGAATGTCTGAAAATAAAGAACAATTATTAAAAACCGCATTCCTGCTCAGCATTATTACTATTGTATATAATTTAATTGAAGGCGGAATTTCCATTTACTTTGGGATGCAGGATGAAACTTTAACACTTTTCGGTTTTGGTGTTGATAGCTTTGTTGAAGTCATTTCAGGAATTGGAATTGCTCATATGATAATTCGTATGAGAAAATCAGAAAATATAATTAAGGATAATTTTGAAAAGACTGCATTGAAAATTACCGGTACCGGATTTTATTTGCTTACTGTGGGGTTGATTGCAGGGTCTGTAATAAATATTGTGCAGAATGTGAAACCTCACACCACATTTGCTGGTATAATAATCTCAATAATTTCAATTTTAACAATGTATTTTTTAATGAATGCCAAGCTGAAGGTAGGTAACAAAATGGGCTCAGAAGCTGTAATTTCTGACGCTAAATGCACAAAAGCGTGTCTCCAGCTCTCTGTTATTCTTCTGGCAGCAAGCATTTCATACGAATTATTTCATCTTCAATATATTGACACAATTGGTTCTCTTGCAATAGCATATCTGACATTTAAAGAAGGGAGAGAATCATTTGAGAAAGCACATAAAAGTGATTTTAAATGTTGCGACGATGACTAATTTAAAATTTTATTTTGGACTAATATGAAAATCAGATTACTATTTTTTATTCCTTTACTATTTATTCTTTTTAGCTGTACAATATTTGCACAAGGCTATGAACTTATCAAAAAACCCGAACTTCAAAAAGAGATCATAGCACTTTACCAGAGAGACCAGTCTATCAGAAAAGAGATTTACCAGAATGGGAAAGTAAAAACTCTTGATTTTGATGGGCAAAATAAATTGAATAAGCTCAATAATTTTAACGTTAATCGATTAAAAACTATCATAAAAAAGCATGGCTGGCCGGGCATCAGCCAGGTTGGACAGGTTGCAGAAGGCGATGTCTGGGCTCTTGTTCAGCATGCTGATAATAACCCCGGGTTCCAGAAGGAATGCCTTAAGCTTTTACAGAAAGCGTATAAAAATGGTGATACAAAAGGAATGCAACTTGCCTTTTTAACTGACCATATCCGTATAAAAGACGGAAGGCCACAATTATACGGTACGCAGGCAAAAATTGATTTCGAAAATCAAAAGTTTAATTTTTTACCCATTGAAGATTCAGTTAATATTGATAAGAGAAGAGATAAACTAGGGCTGATGCCCTTGAAAGAATATTATAAATTATTAATGGATTCATATTTCCCAAAGAACAAAAAATAGTTGTGCATTCCTCGTAAGGCACTATTTTTGGAGGGTTTACGGGCGGAGCAAAAGACCCGTTTAATTATAAAGGTGACGAGCGGTTGGATAATTGATTTTACTTCTTCCCCAATAACATTCCTGTTAAAATAAAGTTTTAATTAGTTTCATATTTTAATGTTCATAATGAATTTAATTCAGAAAATTTATTGGAATTAATTTTTACTTTATTGCCAGCCGTGAAGATTAATAAAAAATATTATTTTAGAATTACTAATTCTGAATTTTGACATGCCGGGTTTTTGAAGTGATAAATATACGAGAATTCTGGTCCGATTCCGGCGGGGGCTATTTTAAAGACAAAATCTTGAGTGGATATGGAAATTTATTTTCAAGAATTATTATGAAAAAGTTTGGTTAATTAAAAAAAACAGATACTCAGGAAAAAAAGGTTAAAATATTTTTAATATCCCTTTGCCACTGAAAAAAAATTTATTACATTGCGTTCGTTCATTCTAATCACTGAAACCTTTTAGGCTGTTAAATGGATCAACTCTACATGTCGTTTAACGAAGAAATTTTTCTAAAATTAAAAAACACGAACTGGGAATTTGAATCGAAACCAGACAGCCGAACTGCCACCAATAAAAATGAAAAATTTATAGAACTCGATCGCAGCAAAACCCTCGACACAAAGACAACAACTCCTAAAAATGAAAATATTATAAGAATTGAATTTTAATTCTTTAAGATAACTGCATAATAAAAAGCCTGTAATAATATCCTGATGGGACTACGATTGTCAATTTATGAACATCCTGAACAACCCCTTCATCAATCTCTTAAATCCTTGCAATATAACCTGTTAGCAGCTACCCGTAACTTCAATATTATACTATTTGAGTTAATTTTGATAAGAAACAGTTAAGAGGATCTTAATGCAGCTATTCGATTACCTTATCATCCTGGCATATTTTATTTTCTCAATCAGCATTGCACTTTACTATTCTAAAAGAGCCGGAAAGAGTACTGATGAGTTTTTTCTTTCGGGGAGAAATCTTCCCTGGTATCTTGCCGGACTTTCGATGGTTGCTACAACTTTTGCTGCCGATACTCCGCTTGCTGTTACCGAGCTGGTCGCAAAGAACGGAATTGCCGGCAACTGGCTGTGGTGGAATTTTGCTTTTGGAGGTTTGCTGACTGTTTTCTTTTTTGCAAAGCTTTGGCGTCGTGCAGGCATAATGACTGAAGTTGAGTTTGCGGAGATTCGCTATTCAGGTAAACCCGCAAGGTTTCTCCGGGGCTTTCGCGCTCTCTATCTTGGACTTTTCATGAACCTGATCATTATGGGGTGGGTGAATAAAGCAATGGCAACTATTCTGGTTGGAATGTTCGGGGTGCCGGAGTCACAGGTTCTTTATTATGTGTTTGGGTGTATGTTGCTGGTTGCCTTGTATTCCGCACTATCGGGATTGTGGGGAGTAGTTGTGACCGACGCTTTCCAGTTTTTCATTGCGATGGCCGGGAGTATAATACTTGCTGTTATTGTTGTATCATCATCACAGGTCGGGGGTATAGCCGGCCTGCAATCAAAACTACCCGCATTTACTTTTAAATTTTTTCCGACCATTTCAGACACAGCATCATTAGGCGGTGCTTTTGCTTTGACTGTGGCTTCTTTTCTGGCGTATGTGGGAATAATCTGGTGGGCCTCCTGGTACCCGGGAGCTGAGCCGGGCGGCGGAGGATATGTTGCTCAAAGAATGATGTCTGCAAAGGACGAAAAACATTCACTTTTTGCCACACTATTTTTCCAGATTGCGCATTATGCTATTCGCCCCTGGCCATGGATAATAGTGGGATTATGCACGCTTCTTCTTTATCCTCATCTTGGCCCAAATGAAAAAGGACTTGGCTACATTTATGCAATGAGAGACTATCTTCCCGTAGGCTTGAAGGGATTATTAGTCGCCGCATTTTTTGCCGCTTATATGAGCACAATTGCTACGCAGCTTAACTGGGGGACTTCATATATAATTAATGACTTCTACAAGAGATTTGTAAAAAAGGGAAAAGAAGAAAAACATTATGTAAAAATATCCCGCGCTACAACAGTTCTGCTTATGTTTATCTCTGTATTTGTTACAATGTTCATTAGCCGAATTTCAGGTGCATGGGAATTTATAATGGAGTGTGGAGCGGGGGTTGGTCTTGTTTTAATCCTGCGCTGGTTCTGGTGGAGAATAAATGCCTGGTCTGAAATCTCAGCAATGATTACGCCTTTTATCGTTTATCCGGTAATAAAACATTATGGAATCATTTTCCCGAATACTCTTTTTTATTTAGTCGGCTCCACTACTATTGTTTGGATTACAGTTACCTACCTAACACGGCCCACCGATAAAGATGTCCTCTTCAGCTTTTACAGGAAAATACACCCGGGTGGAGTTTTGTGGAAGGAAATTTCTTCACAGCTCCCTGATGTAAAAAGCGACAGCGGATTTTTTGCAATGTTTGTTAACTGGCTTATGGGAGTTTTGCTGGTTTATTCGATGTTATTCGGAAGCGGCAGTTTTATTTTCGGGGATATTAAATCTACTTTGATATGCCTTGCAATTGCAGTTGTTGCCATTCTGATTATATACAGGAATTTATCTGAAAAAGGCTGGAAAACGGTTATTAAATAAGAAAATATTGATAACAGGCCATAACAAATTCCATTTTTTTGCAGAATTTTAGGCTGTACCAAGCCCTTATTTTTTCTTAACTTACATACTCATAAAGGCGTAATCTCGTATGGAAGAAAAAATAGAAAAAAATAAATATGGAATGCAAATAAAGATTCTGATCGGGTTAATAACCGTAATCTTAATAGTGTTTATGTTCCCGCGCGGTGAGTCGATTGAATCGGAATTAACGGTTGGTTCAATATGGACACATGAAGATCTTATTGCACCATTCAGTTTCCCTATTGAAAAAGATCTTAAAGTATATCAGCAGGAATTAAAAGATGCTGCCCAAAGCGTATATCCTGTATTTTTGAAAAGCGGAAATGCGGAGATACGTGCTGAAGATTCTTTGAAAACCTATAATGAATATCTTTTAAGGATCATAGAAGAAAGACTGAGTGTAGATTCCCTCAAGAATATGAATCCAACTTTTTTAAGTGATGCAACATTAAATACTCTTGAAAAAATGAGGAACCGTACGAATAATAATTCTGAAAGTAATACATTCTCACTTAGAAACTATTTCACAGCCTCAGCCAGTTTGCTGACAGACCTTTATAAAAAAGAAATTATTTCTCTTCCTGAAGATATTACAAGAAAAGACAGCATTGCCGTGAGGACAGGAAATTTTGACCGGATTGAACCGGCTAATAAATTTCTTACAAAACAACAAGCCGAAGAAATTATAGACAGCAATATTAAAAACAGCGGGTTTACTCCGGAATTGAGTGCAGCTTTGCTGGAGTATACTTCCCATTTTATTTATTCGACTCTTATTTATAATCAAAAAAAGACCGAAGAGGAAATTGCGCAGGCAAAGAACAACGTATCAAGATACAGCGGAATTGTAAATGAAAATGAACGAATAGTTGCCAAGCACGACAGAATTACGAAGGAAACAAAATTAAAGATTGATTCCTACAAAGCTGCAAAAGGAGAAAAACTTGGCTACGACAGCGATTTACTTCAGATGCTTGGTAAGGTATTGCACATAGGGTTTCTTCTCGCTCTTTTATCTATTTATTTGTATTTGTTTAGAAAAAAAATCTTTTATGATAACAGGAAGCTCCTTCTCCTTGTCATTATCTTTATTTTTCTGTCATTCATCACGTTTTTAATAAACCGGATATCGGTTAACGCACCATTACAATTTTTTATATTTATTCCGGCAGCTTCAATGTTGCTCACAATTATCTTTGACTCCCGTGTCGGATTTTATTCTACTGTTATTCTTGCTCTTATAACTGGTGGAATAAGAGGAAACGATTATACGTTTATGGCGATGAATCTTTTTGCCGGTGCTCTATCAGTTTACACAGTGCGTGATATAAAAAACCGTTCACAAATTTTCCGCTCATTTCTTTTTATACTTCTCGGGTATGTGGTTTCCATTTCTGCATTTGGACTGGAAAGATTTGCTTCCGCCGAAAATATGCTGATTGAATATGCCTTTGCCGGCACCAACGCATTAATAAGTCCGGTACTTACTTATGGATTGTTGATATTTTTTGAAAAGTTCTTCAGAATTACAACCGACCTTACTTTGCTTGAACTTTCAAATTTTGACAGGCCTCTGCTGAAGGAACTGGCCAGAAAAGCTCCGGGTACATTTAACCACTCTATGACAATGGGCACACTAGCTGAGGCTGCGGCAGAAATAGTGGGTGCTAACCCATTGCTTGCGCGTGTGGGCGCATATTATCACGATATAGGGAAAACTATATCACCGCAGAATTTTGTGGAGAACCAGCTTAACAGTCAGAATTTACACGAAAATTTATCACCTGAAGAAAGCGTGAGCCTGATAAAGAAACACGTAGCTGAAGGGATAAATCTTGCTAAAGAAAATGATATTCCCAGGGAAATAATCGATTTTATTCCAATGCATCACGGGACTACTACGATGATGTTTTTTTACGAGAAGGCAAAAAAACTCTATGGTGAAGAAAAAGTAAATATTGAGGATTACAGGTATCCCGGACCAAAACCTGATTCAAAGGAAACTGCTATTATAATGCTTGCGGATGGTTGCGAATCAGCAGTGAGATCAATCGAGGATGCCGATCCAACAAAGGTAGAAAACCTGATAGACAAGATTATTGGGTCCCGTATAAATGAAGATCAGCTGGATGAATCGCCGATAACATTCAGGGATATCAATAAAATTAAAGAATCATTTACCAGCATATTGCTCGGGCAGCATCACAGGCGGATAAGATATCCGAAGCAGGATGAAATGGAAAAGGGTGAAGATACGGAAAGTGATGACAAATGAATCTCTTTTTGAAGGAATACCTTTCGGTATTAAAGTTAGAAAAAAATCTTTCCGATAATACAGTATCTTCCTATAAGAATGATATAAATTCGTTTTTTAATTTTCTTGAAGAAAAAAAAATATCAGATCCTTCCGGGATAAAATATTCTCACATTACCGGCTTTTTTAAATTGCTCAATGATCTCGGACTGGCAAGCAGCTCAGCCGCGAGGTATTATTCTTCATTAAAAGGATTCTTCAATTATCTTTTTCTGAATAAGTACATCACCGATAACCCGATGGAAAAGATCTCATCGCCTAAACTGGCAAAGAATCTTCCACCCGTATTATCTGTTAATGAAGTAGAGTCAATTTTAACAAAACCACGAACGGATAATAAACTCGGATTAAGGGATAAATCTTTACTGGAAATGCTTTATGCTTGCGGAACGAGAGTTTCAGAATTAATAAACATTAAATTATCCGATCTGTTTTTTGATGAAGAAGTGATCAGGGTATTTGGTAAGGGATCTAAAGAAAGAATTATACCGGTTGGTTCGAGCGCCATTAATTGGGTAAATAAATATTTAAAATCAGGCCGCCCGCTTTTAGAGAAAAAAGCAAAAAGTGAAAACTATCTTTTTCTAAATAATCGTGGTTCAAAACTTTCGCGCATGGGCGTCTGGAAAATTGTAGACAAGTATGTAAAAGAAGCGGGAATTGAAAAAGAAGTTCACCCGCATACTTTTCGACACTCATTTGCTACACACCTGCTTGAAGGCGGTGCTGATCTCAGGGCAGTTCAGGAAATGCTTGGCCACGCAGACATTTCAACAACACAGATTTATACACATATTGACAGGGATTATATAAAACAGGTTCACAAAGATTTTCATCCCAGAGGATAATAATTTGCCAGATATACACGTTAGCCAGAAATTAATTTCATTTATAACTTTTATTCCGATGTTTCTTATTTCGATTGCTGTGCATGAGTTTGCTCATGCTTTTGTAGCAAATAAGTTTGGAGATGATACAGCGAAAAAGCAGGGAAGGCTCACTTTAAACCCGATTAAACACGCTGATCTTGTCGGGACTATTATTATGCCGCTTGCTTCCTTTGCATCAGGATTTGCACTTATCGGCTGGGCAAAGCCGGTGCCGGTTGATAGAAGTAATTTTAAAAATGGATTAAAAGATGATGCCTTTGTTTCGTTTGCCGGACCGCTTTCAAATTTTGTCCTGGCTATTTTATTTTTCATCGGCTTTCTTATTGTATTTAATTCCTCACTCGGAAACGAGCAGTACCTGGTGAATCTTTTATGGTACGGGGTATTTTTCAATATCTTCCTTTTCGCTTTTAATTTAATTCCGATTCCTCCGCTGGATGGCTCGCATATACTTTTTGATCTTTTCCCAAACAGGTTTACTGCGTCTATTATGAAACTTGGGATTTATGGGTCACTAATTTTGCTTATTCTGATTTATAGCCCCCTGTGGGGATTCTTTATGAAATTTGTTAATTTCATACTGAGTTTATTCCTCAAAATTGGCAACGTGCCTAATGGCTGATTTAAAAATATTTATCCTTGTAATAATCCTTTTATTTACCGGCTGTGGTGAAAACACGAAACAGTATCGTGAAAAATCTGAGCCGGTGAATGATACCACGTCTCTTAAAACACAAACAGAGACCATAGATAATTTTATTTTTGTCGGAATGATTGAATATAAAGCGGGGTTATATAAATATGATTTTTCTAAATAAGAAATATTCACAATTCTGGTCAAATTATAATGAGCAGGTGGTTGAACTTTCGTATTCGCCCGATAAAAAGAAAGCATTTTTCCTAACTGCCGGGCACTTTGGCAAGAAAAATATTTTTCCGTATATCACACGCGTTAAACTTTATGAGATTAATATTGATTCGTCAAAAGTAAAATTTATTAAGAGAATAGGAAATGGAATCCAGGTATTCACACAATGGGAAGACAATAATAATTTCAAAATTGTAATTAACAGAATAGATAAGATTGTTGCCACATATATCAGGCAGCAAACATTTATTTACAACATTTTCGGTAAAGAATTATTGAACGAAACAGAAATATTTGATCTTACCAAGAATGGTTATCCGCGCCCTGCGCATAATCCGGATAATTTAAATTCACCTTCCAGAAGATTTACTCTTCTGAATAAGGGCAAAGACTCAACTCAGGTATATCTTCAGGATCATGAAAAAGGTGAGCAGTATTATATATTAGGCAACGGGCAAAAAATAAATAAATTCCGCTGGTCGGAAGATGAAAGATATTTAATACTTTCCACAATCGATCTTAATGTTGATAATAATACTTTGAAAGCCAAAGTACCCGAAACATCCACCCTGATTATTTATGATATTAATGAACATAAGATTGTAAAGCAATGGAGTGGAGATGGGGTTAAAAACTTCTATATTAGGAATGATTTCCTGATATTTGATAATGGCTTTAAGCAGAATTCCAGAGTTGATATTTTTAACCTTGGAAAAATGAAACAATTTGATGAAATAAAGATTAGGCGTGGCTGCGGATTGAGAAATATTCCCGAAATTCCAAATTACAGGTCATAGTGAAAACTTATCTCAGAATATTAAATTATGTAAAACCCTACTGGAAATACCTTGGTATTTCAGTTGTGTGTACAATAATGTTTGCGCTGCTGAACGGTATTTCTGTCTACCTGACAATTCCACTTCTTGATACTCTCTTTCAACAGAATCAAAAAACAGCAACTGTTGCAACCACTACAAACCCAGCGGCAAGTATTTTGCCGGATTGGGTACTGAAAATCGGTAATGATATTTCGCAGGAATTTAACAAGCTTATCTTAAGCGGAGATAAAATAGATGCTCTTATAAAAATCTGTTTCGTTGTTTTCTTTGCCTTCTTTTTAAAAAATATTTTCGGATACCTGCAGGCTTATTTCCTGGCACACGTTGAACAGGGTTCAATGAAAGACTTGCGGGACGAAGCATACAAACATCTGCACAAATTGCCGATGAGCTTTTTCAAAAAAGAACGCGTGGGAAATCTGATATCCAGGATTACAAACGATGTAAACATTGTACAGACCAGTATATCTGCCGCTTTCCTGAATATGATACGCGAACCACTCTCTATCATTGTCTTTCTTGGTATCGCAATCAGCATAAGCTGGAAGCTTACACTTCTGGCACTGGTAATTCTTCCTGTCTCTATGTTCATAATAGCGTGGATAGGCCTAAAATTACGGAAGCAAAGTTATTTTATTCAGGAAAAAATGGCCGATATTACCAGCATTCTACAGGAAACCATTTCTGGTGTGAAAATAGTTAAAGCCTTCGGAATGGAAAAATATGAGAATAATAAATTTATGACCGAAACTCATAACTTTTTCAAACTGATGCTTCGTATAGTTCGTGTTAGAAATGCATCTTCTCCAATCACGGAAATTTTAAGTACGGGTGTGGGAGTTGTAATTATATATTTTGGCGGGCTGCTCGTATTAAAAGAACAAACTCTTACCGCAAGTGAATTTATGGGATTTCTTTTCGCAATTTTCCAGATGATGCCTCCCATTAAGGAACTCAGCGGAGTTAATAACAGGATACAGGAGTCAAGCGCAGCCGGTGATAGAATCTTTGAAATTATTGATACTCAGCCAAGCATTAAAAATTCAGAAAAAGCGATTGAAGTTCCTGAATTTAAAAACTCATTAAATCTTGATCATGTTTCTTTTCATTATGAAGACTCAGATGAACTTGTATTAAATGATTTGAACTTTAGCGTTAACCGCGGCGAGATAGTAGCTCTGGTTGGACCAAGCGGAGGCGGGAAGTCAACTCTTGTTGATTTAATACCGAGATTTTATGACCCAACTGATGGCCGAATATTACTGGATGGCATTGATATAAAAGAAATTAAAATTGAAAACCTTCGGGAGATGATGGGAATTGTAACACAGGAAACTTTTCTTTTCAATGAATCGATAAAAAATAATATTGCATACGGACTTGGTGAATATCCTGAAGAAAAAATAATAGAAGCTGCAAAAACAGCAAATGCACATAATTTTATAATGGAAATGCCCAAGGGTTATAATACTGTTATTGGAGAGAGAGGTGTAAAAATTTCAGGCGGGCAGAGGCAGAGACTTTCTATCGCCAGGGCGCTTTTGAAAAATCCTGAAATAATGATATTTGATGAAGCTACCTCCGCACTTGATAACGAATCAGAATTACTTGTGCAGGAAGCTATTGAAAGACTAATGGTAAACAGGACAACAATTGTTATAGCTCACAGGTTAAGCACAATTAGAAATGCTACCCGGATAATTGTTCTTGATAGAGGACGCATTATCCAAAAAGGAACGCATGATGAATTAATTCTTGAAGAGGAAGGTTTATATAAGAAACTTTATGAAATGCAGTTCAGAGACTAATATTTATTAATACTCACTTCACAAAATTAAAAACACTAAATTAATAATTCACTGAATTCCTGACAAAATCACTTATGGAAAAAAGCCGTACAATTATAATTCTTGACCGGATGATCTATTTCTTTATGGTATTATTCCTGTTGAGTCTTACCAATTCAATATTTGTTAACCAGATAGGGTATTATTTTGCTCTGATTGTTATTCTTGTAAGGCTTGCTATTACAAGGGAAAACCAGTTTGAAAAGACCGGTTTGGAGACTGCATTTATATGGTTTCTTGCCGCTGAAATTATTTCGCTGATTATTACCCGGGATCACGGCGGGGCAATACATAATGCTTTAAAAAAGACGCTTTTAATACCTTTAATTTATACCACAATTGCGGCAACACCAGATCTGGAAAGAGGGAAAAAATATTTTAAAATTTATATAGGTGCATCGCTTCTTACTGTGCTTATCTATCTTTTCTTCTCTTACAGATTTTATATTTATAATCTCTATAGTATTGAACAGTCGGGTCCTTCGTTATTTCAATATCCAATCACAGCTGCGGAAATTCTGACATTCACGGTGGTTTTTCTGTTTGCCTTTTTTGTTAATGAAAAAACCTCCGTAAAAAATAAAATTTTTATCTTCGCTGCATTTGCGCTTTCGCTACTTGCCCTTGTTTCAACATATAAAAGAACAGGATGGACCGGTGCAATCTTTGGAATTTTTATTGTCCTTGTCATTAAGAAGCAATGGAAAATAATTATTCCCTTTTTCCTTGTAATCATTGCTTTGTTTGTTACACAAAAAAATATCAGCCAGGTTAAGGTTTTTGATTATTCCGGAGGGAAGCTGACACAAACATATTCTTATAACACGGATGGAAGGGCCTTTGATATTACACCTGTTGACAACATTTATTATGTCAGTGATTATGAAAACGGATTGGTGAAATACAGGGATGAAAAAGAAATTAGTAAAATGAAATTAGCCGCACCTGTTGGAGCATTGCGCTTCTGGAAAGATAACTATTATGTGGCAAGTTTAATTGACAGCCGTTTTGTTCTGATGCAAAAAACAAATAAAGGATTGAGAGCTATCTCGGAATTTTTAACACCCGGTATAACATACGATTTTACAATAAAAAACGATTTTTGCTATGTCCTGGATAATGACAGCGGTTTAACTGTTTTTAAGAATCCTGAAAACTTAAAAGATAGTTTAAGGTTTAGCAATCTGAATAAATATACAAACCTTTTTGCTGATTCTTCCAATCTGATTCTATATTCGGCGCCAAGAAAAATATCGTTAGTAAAACTTGAAAAAGGATTACCTGCCGATACTACATTTAATTTTACTGATGATTCAGATATAGATGATGTTTTCTTTACCGATAAAAAATTATTTATTTCAGATGCTCATGGTTTAAAGCTTTTTAAGATTACATCGGATGGATTATCTCTGCTTGATAAAAATTCATCTTTAGGCAAACTTTTCCACTGGGATCAAAATGGCAACAAATTATTTGCCGGTGATTTGAACGGAAACTTTTATGAACTAAAATATCCCGTCGGTAACAAAATTAAAGTACTGGCTAAGGATAACCTTGGCTTTAATCCGCAGAGTATAACCTATAATGATGGGAAGATTTACACTTCGTTTGTAAAAAGAAGCAGGCTGCTTAGCATATTTGATCCATATTATCCTTCAAATACAGTAAGGTTTGAACTCTGGAAGGCAGGCTGGAAAATGTTTAAGGATCACCCGTTGTTTGGTGTTGGCGATATCGATCTTCAAAAATTATATAAACAGTACAAAAAGCCTTACGATAAAGAATTGCAGGGGCACATGCACAATAATTTTATTCACATTCTTGTAACCCTGGGATTGTTTGGATTTTTAGCTTTCTGTTATTTAATCTTCAAAATAATTTCAATTGAATGGAAAATTTATAAAGAGACAAAAAATGTTCCATTTATTTCTTCTTATGCCATTGGCGCATTAGCGGCTTTTTGTGCTTTCCTTGTGGCGGGACTAACGGAAATGAATTTCGGAGATCACGAAATTATTACGCTTGTCTGGTTTTCATTCGGATTAAATTATGCTCTTTACAGCTACTATAAAAAGCATATAAAGAAAGAAAGTGAGATTTCTTAAAATAATTACGTTTATATAATTTTAATTATTTCTGCGAATAACAGTATTTGTTAATTAAAATAATATCTTGCTCCAAAGGCAGCATCAACTTTAAACTGCGTGCCCGGCGCAACGTAAAACAAAGGTGCGATTTCCAGAAACACATCCAGAGGCGTTTGAGAAGCCATCCACTCTAAACCAAGTACTGCTCTTATACCAAACTTAGTTCCTACTTTACTGTTTCCTGCTTTTAGTTTTAATCCCGGCCCATAATAAAGAACAAATTTTTCTTCAGACTGTATTGCAGAGAATGAATGCCACAAATAGTCGGCATGCAGATTAACCCCGTTATCATCTTTTGCAAAAGAAAATCCCACTCCAAAATCCATAGCGTTTATTTCATTTGCCCATATTTTTCCGCTAAAGCCTGTTGGCTGGCCAATCATTATACCAGCTCCTACGCCTTTATCCTGAGCATTAACTTTATTGTCAGCTAAAACTATAATTATCATCATTATAACAAAAACGGAAATTCTTCTCATTCTGTGCATCCTTTAATAATCATTAAATTTATTGCCAAAAATACATTTTTTAGTCTATTATTAAAACCTTTACTTGTAAATAGTTACACCTTTCTTTAATTTTTTACTCAGTCAATTTCATTTAGTTCTAACCAGCGGAGATTATAATGGCAAAAGCCAATCATAAAGAAATATATAAACTAGCCAATAAACTTTCATCAAAACATGACCTTAAAAATAATGAAGTAGCAATAATTCTTGCAGCGGGCCACGGCAAAAGAATAAAGTCACAAAAATCGAAAATGCTACATAAGATTTGGGGTTTGCCCACAGTGCAAAGAGTTTATAATGCGAGCAAAGCCGGGATAAAAAAATTAAATACGATTCTTGTAGTCGGTATAAAAGCTGAAGATGTAATGGAGACGCTCGGTAAAAATGACAATAATATTTTTGCGTACCAGGAAAAACAAGAGGGGACAGGACACGCGGTACAGGTGGCGCTTCAAAAAATAAAGGAGAAAAATTTTGACGGGATAGTTTATGTGCTCCCCGGAGATATGGGATTGATAGATAAAGAAACGATGAAATCCTTCAGAAAGAGTTTTATTGATTCCGGTGCCGATATGATGGTGCTTACCGGGATTTATAAAGGTGATCCTTTGGAAAATTCATATGGCAGAATTATAAGAGCTAAAAGTAAGGATGAAAACGGGCTACCAACAATTGATGAAGGAAATGTTCTTCAGATAATGGAAAACAAGGATATCCAGGCTTTGAAATCAGATAATCCTTACAGGCTGACTTACAAGGGAATTACCTATTCTTATACAAAAAAAGAATTAATTGAAAACAATGAATTTAACTCCGGTGTTTATGCATTTAAATTCAGCAAGCTGAAAGAACTTATAAAAAATCTTTCAAGCAACAATGTTCAAAAAGAAATTTACATAACAGATCTTATTGAATTATTTAATTCCCGGGGATATTCCGTTAAAGCAGCGAGTCCGGAAAAGCAATATGTTGTTATGGGTTTCAACAATAAATCCGTATTGAAGGAGATGGAAAACATTGCCAGAAAACTTGTTTACGAAAAGATAAAAGACATAATAGAAATTGAGGATCCGGATGATTTCTTTATTCACGAAAATGTACTGAACCAGATTATGAGAATGGACAAGAAAAATATCCCGTTGGATATTACACTCGGAAAAGGAGTGATAATAGATGACGGGGTAAAATTAAATTACGGGCTGGAGTTAAAGAGAAATGTTGATGTAAGGGGGAATGTCCGCTTCGGTAAAAATGTAACCGTGTGGCAGAACGTACACCTGTCCACTTTTCAAGAGCAGAGTTTTAAAATTGGTAATAATGTCGAAATTCTCTGGGGAGATATAATTAAAGGAAATATTGCTATCGGAGATAATTCCAGGATAGAATCAAGCGTAAATATGACAGGCAGTGATGAATATCCTGTTAAGATTGGAAAGAAGGTATTGATTAAAGGAACAAGCTATGTTTTCGGTTCAAGAATCGAGGACGGAACACACATCGAACACAGCGTGTTGATTAAAAAGAAAATCGGTGCAGGCAAAAAAATCAAATTTTACATCCCTGCACCTGAGGGAACAGAGGTAATTACGGATCTAAAATAATAAAGCTTCCCAAGCTCTGAAGAGCTGCAGAAAGGTAAGTTAAAACAATTATTACAAGAGCTTGTCTAATTGTATTCTACGGCTAATCTATCAACCTTTTTCGTTTCTGACATATTTAAGATTATTAAACATTATCGCCCCGCATCATAAATGAAACAGCTAATAAAAAGCAAAATAGAATATTTTACAAATTATCTCAATTCAATTGAAAAGCAGAATGATCCGTTCGCAAAGTATCTTAAATTAAGAAGGTTTAATCAAATTGATCGATATTCCTGCGGCATCCAATGTGCGTATTCAATTCTGGATTACTATAATTGTCTAACTACAAATGGGGAACTGGATAAATTAATGAATAAAAACGGGACTGACTTTGATGTAATTAAAAACATTTTTCAAGATTATGGTTTGGATATATCTGAAAAGTATGATTCGTCTCTCCTGGATATAAAAAATTTTATAGATAAAGAACTTCCTCTTTTAACCACAATAAACGACACAGAGCATTGGGTTGTAATTTATGGTTACTCATTGAATAAAAAGGGGATCTCCCACCTCTTTATAATGGACCCGGTATTAAAGCGCCTGAAAGCGAAATGGACAGTTGATAAATTTAAAAAACACTGGAGGGAATGGGACGAGCAATGGCTTGCAATTATAAGGGGATAATAAGCTTCAAAATTGTTTAAAATAAAAATGCCCTTCAAAGATCCGAAGGGCATAGAAAGGTAAGTTAGAAAACTTATTCTGCGGACTGCAAAGAATTAAAATGTTTTGTTAATGCTGCTTTTTTTCTGGAAGCATTGTTCAAATGTATAATTCCCTTTACAGCGCTTTTATCTAAAACAGCCACAGCTTCTTTATATAATTTTTCTGCAGTTTCTTTTTCAGTAGCGGCAAGCGCTTTCCTTACAGAGGTCTTAATTTTTGATTCTGCTCTTTTATTAATTTCTCTTCTTCGTTCCGTTGTACGTATTCTTTTCTTTGCTGATTTGTGACTTGCCATTTAGAAAACCTTCAAATAGAGTTAAAAAATAGACTATAAATATATGTATTCGGATATTTGATGTCAAATATTAGTTTGCTAATTTAAAAGGCTAAATCCTCCGGAAAGTGGAAAAAACTACAAATTTGTCAAAAAATGCTCAAAGTAAACGAAATATATCACTCAATTCAGGGAGAAAGTACAAAAGCCGGCATGCCGTGCGTTTTTGTAAGGTTAACTTACTGTAATTTGCGCTGTACCTATTGTGATACGGAATATGCATTTTACGATGGGAAGGATATTACAGTTCAGGAAATTTTGGAGGAAGTTGCAAAATTTGATTGTAACCTGGTTGAAGTTACAGGCGGTGAACCGCTGGTCCAGGATGAATGTCTTGAGTTGATGAAAAAGCTGGGTGAAAAAGGGTATGAGGTTTTACTGGAGACCGGGGGAAGCCTGCCTATAAAAGATGTTGATAGCAAAGTTAAAGTGATTATGGATTTGAAATGTCCTTCCAGCGCGATGGAAAAGAAAAACCTTTATGAAAACATTGAATTTTTAAAGCCGATGGATGAAGTTAAATTTGTAATAGGAACGCGCGAAGATTATAAATGGACAAAGGAAATCATCAGCAAATATGATCTTATAAATAAATGTGAAATATTATTTTCTGTAGTTTTCGGGCAACTCAAACCGCTTACGCTTGTAAACTGGGTGCTCGAAGATAAATTAAAAGTCAGGTTCCAGCTTCAAATGCATAAATTTATCTGGGATCCATCAGAGAAAGGTGTATAATGAAAATTGCAAAAGAGTTTAACTGGGAAATGGGACACAGACTCCCTGAACATTTCGGGAAATGTAAAAATATTCACGGGCATTCCTACAAAATGATGGTTGAACTTGAAGGTGATCTGGATGAAAACGGAATGGTTATGGACTATTACGATCTCAAAAAAATAATCAATCCGATTATTGAAAATCTTGATCACGCTTTTATGGTCAACGAAAACGATAAACCCGTAGTAGAATTTCTAGAGAACATAAAATCAAAAAAAGTAATCGTTAAATTTGATTCGACCGTAGAGAACATCACCAGGTATTTCCTTAATACTATCAGCAGAAGTGATCTTCCCGAAAATATCAAAAAGCTAAAAGTAAGAGTCTGTGAAACTCCCGATGATTATGCAGAGGAAGAGACCGAACTGCCGGTTAAGCAAGAGAACAGGATTACTTAAGACTAAAAATTAGTCAGGGATTCGCTCCTCCCCCGGACGAATTATAAAATGGTAGACTTTTAAGTAATTATTTTTGCTTTAACATTTTTTTCAGGTTTTGGACTTCATCCCTGAGTGCTGCCGCTTTTTCAAAGTCAAGATCTTTTGCCGCATTGTGCATTTCAACAGTAAGTTGCTCAATAAGATCTTTTTTCTGATCAGGCTCCATATATTTTAGAATAGGCTCTGCAACTTTTGAAAAGGTGAAGGATTCTTTTTCTTCTTTTTTTCTAATATCTGCTATTGAAGTTGAATTCATTATTTCTTCCATAGTTTTAAGAATTGTCTGCGGCGTTATTCCGTGTTCTTTATTGTACTTTGTTTGAAGAATTCTTCTTCTTGCGGTTTCATCGATTGTCTTTTGCATCGAATTAGTAATTCTGTCAGCGTACATAATAACTTTGCCATTTACGTTTCGCGCAGTTCTGCCGGCAGTCTGCATAAGCGATCTCTCACTTCTCAGGAACCCTTCCTTGTCGGCATCGATAATTGCCACGAGCGAAACTTCCGGCAGATCTAATCCTTCTCTCAACAGGTTTACTCCAACCAGTACATCAAAATCTCCGAGACGCAGATCACGTAAAATCTCAACTCTTTCAAGGGAATCAACATCGCTGTGGATGTAGCGGACAAGTATTCCTATTTTATCAAGGTAGTCTGTCAGGTCTTCTGCCATTTTTTTTGTCAGAGTTGTAACGAGCACTCTTTCTTTTCTCTTTGATCGATCTCTTATTTCACCTATTAAATCATCTATCTGGCCTTTTATGGGCCTGACTTCAATTGGCGGGTCGAGCAGACCGGTTGGACGAATAATTTGTTCTACAACAACTCCATCTGATTTCTCGAGTTCATAATCTGCCGGAGTAGCACTGATAAATATTACCTGGTTTAGCATCTTTTCGAATTCTTCAAATTTCATCGGACGGTTATCAAGTGCAGAAGGGAGCCTGAAACCATATTCAATCAGGGTTTCTTTTCTTTTCCGATCCCCGGCATGCATAGCCCGGAGCTGGGGAATTGTTACGTGTGACTCATCAATAATCACAAGGAAATCTTTAGGGAAATAATCCATCAGGTTAAAAGGACGCGAACCCGGTTCTCTTCCATCCATGTGGCGGGAATAGTTTTCTATACCGGAACAATATCCGATTTCCTTCATCATTTCTATATCAAACTTTGTGCGCTGTTCAATTCTTTGTGCTTCAAGATATTTTTCTTCAGAACGGAAATATTTTAACCTGTCTTCCAGCTCTTCTTCAATACTGTAAATTGCTTTCTGAACTTTATCACGATCAGTTACAAAATACTTAGCCGGGTAAATCGGGGTAGAATCAATTTCCTGCAGAACTTCGCCAGTGATAGAATCAATAATTGACATTTTTTCGATTTCATCATCCCAGAACTCCAATCGCACGGCTTCCTCATACTGGTATGCCGGAATTATTTCAATAACATCGCCCCTTGCCCGGAAAGTGCCGCGACTGAAATCATGATCATTACGCACAAAATGAATGTCAATTAATTCGCGGAGGAGTTTTTTCCTTTCAATTTTCTGGCCTTTTTTCAGAAAGATTATCTGGTCTGCATAATCCTGCGGTGCACCAATTCCATAAATACAGCTGACGCTGGCGACAACAATTACATTGCTTCTTCCTTCAATCAATGCGGTTGTTGCTTTTAATCTTAAACGATCTATTTCTTCATTTATTGAAAAATCTTTTTCGATAAATAAATCGCTTGAGACAACATAGGCTTCAGGCTGATAATAATCGTAATAGCTGATGAAAAACTCGCACGAATCTTTTGGGAAAAAAGAAGTGAACTCTGAATAAAGCTGTGCTGCCAGAGTTTTGTTGTGCGAAATTATCAGAGTCGGTTTGTTAATTTCTTTTATCACATTAGAAATCGTAAAGGTTTTTCCGCTTCCTGTAACTCCGAGCAGTGTCTGGAACTTATCGCCGCGTTTAACTCCGTTCACCAATTCTTCAATAGCTTTTGGCTGATCACCCGCAGGTTTGTAATTTGAAACTAATTCGAATTTATCCATATAAAATTAATCTATTTCTATTCCTGTTGCGTGAAAATGATCTGTGTGCAGATGTCCGGTTAAAATAACTTCCTGTGCTGACTGTAAATTTTCAGTGATCGGTGCCTGGACAGGATATTGTACTCCGCTCTTATCAGCTGCGTAGAAAGTTACGGTCCCGTTCTGGTCGTCAAAATTAAATCCTTTTTCGTGAATAATTCTTACATGGATTTCCTTATTTGCACTGTTGTTCGTATCAAAAGTTGTAAAAGAACCGAGTCCTTTATCGGAAAAATAAAATGTGTACATTAAGGAAATCAGGATAATAAGTAAAAAAGGGATTGTCAGTTTTTTAAGAAAGTTCATAGAAGCATCCTTTTTAGTTTTACATCTGATCGGGTAATTTACTAATTTTTAATCCAAGTGTTCAACACATTTAGATGTTCACCACGTAACTATTTTGAGTAAAAACTATGAAAAATAATAAAACCTGGATAATTGCAGGCGGAATTTTAGGCTTTCTGGGGGTCGCTTTAGGCGCTTTCGGAGCGCATGGACTTAAAGATTATTTAACACCCGAAATGCTGGAAGTTTATAAAACAGGTGTTCTTTACCAGTTAGTACATTCAGTTGTGATTTTATCTATTGGATTTTACGGCGATAATAATTTCAGAATTGCAGCACTGTTTTTTACACTGGGAGTAATTCTGTTTTCGTTTTCACTTTATTTATACGCACTTACCTACACAGTCGCCTTTGCGATTATAACTCCATTCGGCGGAGTGTGTCTTTTAATTGGCTGGATAATGATAGTTGTGAAAGCTGTGAAGAATAAATAATGAACTATTTGACCGCTACGCGGTCACTGTGTGTTTTGTCTTTGTTATTCTACAAACATTCGATGGCTACGCCATCTTGTGATAATTTTAATTAGCATATAATTTTTCCTGTATTATTCCAGATCAAAAACATATTTCTGATCATATTCAACACCATATTTATTTAGAAACTTTAAGTATTCTTCTTTAAATGAATGAGTTTTGTGATGCTCTTCTTGTTCCTTGATATATTTAAAAACCTGTGCAATTTGTGATTTGCTGTATGAAAATACTCCGAAACCATCCTGCCATTTAAATGTTTGTCTTGTCCATTTATTATCATTAATTAATTTATTAGTTGAAATCTTAATATCCTTTACCAGGTCTGAAATACTGATTTGGGGATTTAAGCCTGCCAGAATATGAATATGATCGGGCATAGAATTAATTATAATAGTTTTGCAGTTCTTCCCGGTTATTACTCCATTAATGTACTTATGTAATTCTTCTTTTTTGTTCTTTGGAATAAGGCTGGCACGATGTTTTACAGAAAACACGATGTGGACAAAAACCTGGTGATAGGTGTTTGCCATTATGGCTCCTCATTTTAATGAAAAATACAGTGTGTTATTTTTAAGAATTTGCAAAATATTATTAAAAAATGCACTTACCTGATGGCTAGCCAACAAACAAAAAATATGATTTATATTTAATGGAATTTTTATTAATGTGAGAGAACCGCCTGGCGGTTCAAAGTTTGTAGTAAGGGGAAATAACAAGGTATCAACCGCGTAGCGGTTGAAATTATTTCACAACCCTCAGTTTGAAGTAAACTTCTTCCGGTGAGAATATTCCGGCGAAGAATCTTTCGTACATGACCGGCTCTATATTTACAATAAAATCCATCCATTTTAGCGCGGCAAAATGAGAGGTGATAAATCTTTTCTCAAGAATCTCAAAAGTTGCTTTACCTTCGTAATTTGTCCGGTGATTCAATTTCCATTTTTCATAAAATTTTAATTTCCTGTTTTCGATGTATTCATAATTATCGAATGTTCTGATTGAAAAAGGAATTTTATGATCCGGCTCGCCAAAATATTTTGTGTTTAAAAAGAAAGGGGCGTAAACAATAATTTTCCCATCTGGTTTTGAAATCCTGTACAATTCGGTTACAGTTTTGTGGAAACTATCGAGATGTTCCAATATGTGCGAAGCATAAATTTCATCGAAAGTATTGTCTTCAAATGGATAGGGGAACGTGTTTATATCGTGAATCTGGTTTCCGCCGTAATTCACAATATCCAGGTTTACATATCCTTCTTTTAAATCTTTTCCGCAGCCGATATTTAGTTTTTTCATAGATAACAGAAACTTGTTGGGTAATAGCCCAAGTCCTCCTTTTCCCATGAGAGGGCTATGAGGAAATGAGAATGAATGGACAAATTTAACAAAAAATCACATTCCAAGCCGTTTAAAATAAAAAACCCCGGTTTTGAAGCCGGGGTTTATCACTAATAATAGGATTATTTTATTTAAGAGCCACCACTGGGTAGTTTACTCCCTTGAGGCTGATTTGTTCCACCTTAACTTTAATTACACCTCTGTGCATCATTCCTAAAGCTAAAGCTGACGCTTTTGATAAATCAAGATTTCTGCCCGGTATATAAGGTCCACGGTCGTTTATTCTTACAATAACGGACTTACTATTTTTTAAATTAGTTATTTTCAATAATGTGCCAAATTTTAACTTTTTATTTGCCGCGGTGAATGCCATCTGGTCATAAATTTCACCATTTGCGGTTAATTTTCCGTGAAATCTAGGACCATACCATGAAGCAACCATTGTTCCTTTTTCGGTATAATCCACTAAAGATTCATTTATAGTATTCTCTGCGTCATTAACGGAAGATATCTCATTGTTTGCCGGGTTTGAGGTAGTACTGGTTTCCTCATTTACTACAAGGGTAAACCCTACCAACGTAACCATCACAAAAATGATAAATATTTTGGTTAATGATTTCAAATGTGCACCTCTCTGATTATGACTAAAATTTTATACTTTAAAATTAGTTTCATGTTATAGTATTATCAATGTAATGTGATGTCCGGGGGGCCTAATTGGTTGCAGGCAAATATTCGACTTTTTCGGTTTTTTGGTCGGGAGCGTGGAGATAAGCCTGTAGAGACGGGGTGAAACCCGTCTCTACGAAAATGTTATTTTGAAGGGATATATTTTTCGAACCATTCTGTGGCTCTTTCTACTACATTAATATAGTCGTTTGGTTTTCTCCTGAGTCCGTGACCTTCGCCCGGGTAGACCACGAATTTCACCGGTACATTCCTGGTATGCAGGGCCTGGTACATTTCACGGGAATTTGACAGGTTGGTGTAAACATCACTATCTCCGTGAAGTATCAACGTTGGTGTGGTAATGTTCTGTGCATAAAATGCGGGAGATCTGCTGACGTACTGGTTGTTCATATCAATTGGTTTTTCCCAGTAATAATAGCCAAGGTACATTTTTTCCCAGCTCGGTTGCCAGGAATTGCTCCAGTCTGTAAATAAACTAAACAAGTCCGTACATAGAAACTGCCGCTTTAAACCTGTTGTTTTGTGAGATAATCCAGTTAGTAAGATAACCGCCGTAGCTTCCGCCGGTAACTCCCATTTTATTTGTATCAACAAACCCTTTTGAAATTATGTAATTAACCCCATCCATAATATCCCTGTAATCGCCGCCGCCAAGATCGTATCGGTTTGCCTGTGAAAAGGCATCAGAGTATCCATCGCTTCCTCTCGGGTTTGGTGCGAAAACAAGATAACCTTTATCAGTCCAGATCCTCGTTCCATATGTTTGTAAAAAAGTATTTTTAAAAGACCCATACGGGCCACCGTGTACTGTTAAGATCAAAGGGTATTTTTTTGCAGGGTCAAAATTATTTGGTTTAAATAAAATTCCCTCAATATTAAATTTCCCGTCACGGCTTTTATAACTTACCACTTCCTGCGAACCGGGATTGTATTCTGCTAACTGCTTGCTGAAGTTCGTAAAAGGTTTGTTGTTAATGTAAATTTCATTAAGTGTTTTTGCACTCTCACTAACGTAACACAGGTCACCTTTATTTGAAAAAGAAACGTCAGCAACTTTCATATTACCTGCAGTTATTTTTTCAATTTTATAATTATTCATAGTTACACTGTACAGTTGTTCGTTTGTACCTTCGTTAACAGTAAAATAAATTGTGTTGTCGTCTTTCCAGATCAGGTTGTCTACACTTAGGTTAAATTCTTTCGTGAGATTCTTTTTCCCCGTTCCGTTGGCATTCATTATATTCAGGTCGGTTTCTGCAAATTCTATATCAGGAACTGTTTGTGTAATATAAGCGATTGTTTTGCCATCGGGTGAATAGGCCGGCGATGTTTCAGGTCCGGCTTCAGAAGTAAGCTGTGTTTTATTACCATTAAGATCTATAGCAAAAATATCATATTTCTGATCATCGTTATACTCAGCCGTATAATTTGTCTGGTAGATAATTTTATTATCATTGCTGCTGAAACTGATATCTGTTGCACCGGCATCCAGATCAAATGAAGAAATAATTTTTCCTGAATTTACATCTAAAAAATTCAAAACTTTAACAGGATTTTCTCTTGGAAAAATTTTCTGGGATCCTTCTGTGTCGTTTTGTTTTTCCGAAAGAAACGCTATTAAATTTCCGTTATGCGACCAGCAATATTCATCAACGCCACCTTTAATTGAAGTAAGGTTCAAAGCTTCTCCTCCGTTTAGCGGAGCTGCCCAGATTTGTCTTCCATCGCTTTCCATTTTTTCAGATTCTTTGTTCAGATATTCTCTTCCTGATAGAAACGTTACGAATTTACCATCAGGTGAAAACTGCGGATTTGTACAGCTTTTGCCATTTGTTGTGAACTGATAATAATTATCTGAAGGGATATCCAAAAGATAAATCTGTGTCACCCACCTGTTTTTTATCATGTCGGGTTTTCTGATTGTGAATAAGACTTTATCTCCGTTCGGAGAAATTAACGGGTTATTGGGAGATTCCAGATTTACCTGGTCAGTCATAGTAAACGGCTTATTTTGAGCTGAAACAGAAATCCCACATATAATAGATAGAAACAATATCAAAATTGTAATTGTTGAATTTTTCAAGATAATACCTCATTTCTAACTGTAATTAAGAATACGAACCAAAATAGACACCAATATTATAATAATATTGTTTAAAAATGCACCGAATATCAATTTCTCCTTCTCAGGCTCGGTAGATATCTTCTCTCATACAAGAATCAGAAATCCTTTAAAATTTTCTTAAAAGTGATAATTATAGCATGAATATCGATTTTCCAACAATAATAGAGAGCTGTAAATAGGCTCTTTCTTGGCATATAACTTGTAAATACCTGACAAAGAGAATTTTAATAATTAATGGCAGAAAAAATTATGATTCGCGGAAATGTAGAATTCAAAATAGAACTGTGCAAGGGATGTGAACTTTGTATAGTTGCTTGCCCGCAGGATAGTCTTGCTTTATCAAAAAAAATCAACCTAAAGGGTTACAAGTTTGCCGAGCTTGTTCAGGATAATTGTACCGGTTGTACAAACTGTGCAATTGTTTGTCCTGATTCAGCAATTACAGTTTACAGAGAGCCCAAAGCCTCAAAAAAGAAAGCAGATAAACAAGCTGCGGAAGCATAAAAAGTTTTAATAAAAATTTTGGTAAAAAGATGAATCAAACATTAGAGATAGTAAAAGAAGCTCGTTTAATGAAGGGCAATGAAGCTCTTGCTGAGGCTGCGATAAGAGCCGGGATGCATGCGTATTTCGGTTATCCTATAACACCGCAGTCTGAAATCCTGGAATATTTTACAAGGGAGGTGCCACAGCGCGGAGGTGTTGTACTGCAGGCCGAAAGTGAGGTGGCTTCTATAAATATGATCTATGGAGCGGCAGGAGCCGGAGCCCGTGTAATGACATCATCATCAAGCCCGGGAATCAGTTTAATGCAGGAAGGGTTATCGTATATTGCTTCGGCACAGCTACCCTGTCTTGTGGTAAACGTTAACAGGGGAGGCCCGGGACTTGGAACAATCCAGCCATCACAGGGAGATTATTTCCAGTCAGTAAAAGGCGGCGGTCACGGCGATTATCATCTAATAGTTCTTGCACCTTCATCCGTACAGGAAATGGCTGACTTTGTTTTCGATGGATTTGCACTCGGTGAAAAATACAGGAATCCTGTAATGATTCTTGCTGATGGCGCTCTCGGACAAATGATGGAAAAAGTTGAATTACCTGAAGAAGGTTCCCTGGAGTACCCGGAAAACTCATGGGCTACAATAGGCAAACCTAAAACGAGAGAAAGAAATATTATTACTTCTCTATTTATCAAACCTGAAGAAATGGAACAGGTAAATCTTGAGCTGCAGAGAAAGTACAAAAAGATTGAAGAGAACGAAGTAAGATTTGAAGAAATAAATACAGAAGACGCTGATGTACTTTTAGTTGCGTACGGACTTTCAGCCAGGATCTGCCAGAAAGTTATTGAACTCGGTAGGGAAAAAGGAATTAAGCTCGGTTTGCTTCGTCCTATTACTCTCTATCCGTTTCCAAAAGATGCACTGGCATCATATACAGATAAAGTAAATTTTTACCTTGTACTCGAAATGAACGCCGGCCAGATGGTTGAAGATGTCAGACTGGCAGTTAACGGGAAGAAACCTGTTTATCATTATGGAAGAATGGGTGGAATAATACCTACACCGGAAGAAGTTCTAAAAAATGTTGAAGAACTTCTCGAAAAACAAATGGTAACAAACGAATAAAGAGGAATTGTAATGTCATTAGATAATTCAAACAATGGAATGGATGTAGTTTACAGGAAACCTGAAACTCTTACAGAAACACCTCTTCATTACTGTCCGGGTTGCGGCCACGGTGTAGTACACAGAGTGTTGATGGAAGTAGTTGAAGAAATGAATATTCAGGAAAACACTGTCGGTGTTGCGCCGGTAGGCTGTTCAGTTTTTGCATATCATTATATGAACGTTGATATGCAGGAAGCAGCACACGGAAGAGCAACTGCGGTAGCTACAGGAATTAAAAGAGTTCTTCCTGATAAATTTGTTTTCACTTACCAGGGTGATGGCGACCTTGCTGCTATCGGTACCGCGGAAACAATTCACTCAATTAACCGCGGCGAAAACATCCTGATCATATTTATCAATAACGGAATTTACGGAATGACCGGTGGCCAGATGGCACCAACATCATTGATCGGTATGAAAACTTCAACATCACCATATGGAAGAGATGAAAAATTAATCGGTTATCCTTTAAAGATTACCGATATGATAACTATTCTGCCCGGCGCACATTATGTAACAAGACAGGCGGCTCATACAGCGGGCGCGGTTCGTAAACTTAAAAAAGCAATTCAAAAATCATTTGAATATCAGAAAGAGAAAAAAGGCACCTGTTTTATTGAAGTGGTATCTAATTGTCCTTCCGGCTGGAGTATGACTCCTGTTGAATCAAACAAATGGATGGAAGAAAATATGCTTCCTTATTATCCGCTGGGAGACTTAAAAGTACCGAAAGCAGGAACAAACTGATAAAAGTTAAAGGAAATTAAAATGCAAAAAGCTCACGAAATAATTTTTGCCGGATTCGGCGGACAGGGAATTCTTTCAATGGGACAAATCATTGCTTATGCTGCGATGATTGAAGAAAAAGAAATAAGCTGGATGCCTTCTTACGGACCTGAAATGAGAGGCGGAACAGCAAACTGTACAGTGATTGTTTCAGGCTCAAGAATAAGTTCTCCTATTGTCGCTACTTTCGATTCCGCAATTGTTCTGAATCAGCCGTCACTGGATAAATTTGAATCTGCTGTTAAACCCGGCGGACTCCTGATGTATGAAGAATCGAGTATTATAAATGCTCCTACAAGAACTGACATCGATATTTTATGTGTGCCGGCAAATGAAGAAGCTTTAAAGCTTAATATGAAAAAAGTTGCCAATATGATTTTAGTCGGTGCATTTCTTGAAAAACGACCGATCGTAAAAGCTGAAAATATAGTTAAAGCGTTAGAGAAAGTTTTACCGGAAAGACATCATCACCTTATTCCGGTAAACGAAAAGGCACTATTGGTAGGAAAGCAATTAGCAAGCGAAGGAGTAAAAGTCTGATTGTTTTCGGGTATGCATATTTACCAGAGGGGTTAAAATGAAAGAAAGAGAAGTTCAGTGTTTACATAACTGCAAAAACACCTGCTCAATGCTCAACGAAGCTTTGAGGAAAGAGACCGCTATGAGTAAGTTTTACGAAGGCATACTGGAACAATGCACAATGCCGGACGTGAGTGGTTTTGTAACCGACCAGATTGAAGAAAAAAGAAAAAGCATACTCAGGATAATTCAGAAATTGAATGAAATTCACGCACGTTCACAGATAATCGACGGAATTTCATCAAGCTATAACGTTTAATCACATAACTGCCTTCCTGAAAAGGGGATAAGTAAGTATTTCTCCGCAAAAGTTGACATGCCTCAGCACTTTGGGTATATTTGTGCTCTCAAAACGAAATTGAAAGAAAGTTCTTAAAAAATAATGATATTACATCGCGTCCCGTCAAAGACGGGTAAAGGTGGAGCCACAAATTGATTTTCAAGGGCGAGTCGGGTTTACCGGCCGCAGGGCTCATAACCCGAAGGGAAATACGCAAACAAAAAGAAATTACATCGCGGGGTGGAGTCCCGACAAGTCGGGAGTAGCTCGTCGGCCAAAGCCGGGAGTTAAAATCACGTGGCAATGTAAAAAAGAATTAAATACATCGCGGGGTGGAGCAATTGGTAGCTCGTCGGGCTCATAACCCGAAGGTTACAGGTTCAAGTCCTGTCCCCGCTACTA
>CAWAPE010000001.1:0-208775 GCA_963783855.1 uncultured Bacteroidota bacterium | reverse complement strand
TATGCTAAAAGATTTGAACACTACAAAATTTTTATAAAGATAGAACAGCGAGAAATATTATGATTAAAATAAAAAAATATCTTATTCTTATTTTCCTCATCTTATTAAATAATTTAGTTTTTTCACAAAGAGCTAATGATGTTGCTAAAAATAGTTTCAAATCTGTTGTAATGATAGTTATGGAAGATAGTCACGGTCAGCCCTTAAAACTTGGGAGCGGTTTTTTCGTCGCATCGAATTTAATTGCCACTAATCTTCACGTTATAGAAAATTCAAAATCGGGATATGTAAAAATTATTTCGTCAAGTAAAAAATATAATATTGAAGGATTTGTTGGTGTTGACTACTCAAATGATTTAATAATACTTAAGATAAATACTAACAATAAATCATTGAATATAATACCATCTGATAATCTGGAAGTTGGTGAAGAAATTTATGCCATTGGAAATCCTCAAGGTTTGGAGGGAACGATTTCTCAAGGAATAATTAGTGGAATAAGAAATATAGATTCCAAGAAATTATTGCAAATTACTGCCCCGATTTCCCCCGGAAGCAGTGGAGGACCTATACTAAATAAAAATTCAGAAGTAATTGGAATAGCTGTTTCAACATACATCAATGGACAGAACTTAAATTTTGCTGTTCCAAGCAGTTATTTAATAAAATTGTTAAAAAATAAACAGCTTATATCAAATCTATCAAATCTATTAAAATCAGAATTATCTATTTCCCCAAATGAATCATCTTTAGATATGGTTGTTGGAGAAAATTTTCAATGGACTAATCGATATTGCATCAATTGTGGTGAATATACATTTTCACTGAGAAATAAATTAAGAGATGACATAACAGATATATACTGTTTGGTAATTTTCTATAGCAAATATGATAACATCGAGCCAATAGACTTTGATATTATACATTATAACTCAATAATACCTGGAAATTTAGCTAAGCGCATAGGAGGAGCAGTTGACCATTCTACAGTGGATTTTTCAACAGTTTCTGATGAAGATATCCCGAGAAAAGTTGAATTCAGAATTTTAGATTTTAGAATCAGTAATTAAAAAAAACATTGAATAATTTCGTTAAATATTTTTTTAAGACTTCATCATTGTTAAAATCTTTTGCTAACACTCTACAAAATAATAGCTATAATGCTGAAGATCAGCCCTTTGCTACATTCAATTTGACATTAATTCATTTACTCTCCGAAAATGCATACTCAGTTGGAATACTATTAAAAAATGGGAATTATGCTTCAGCAACTTCTCTATTAAGAATAATTATTGAAAGTTTTTTTAACCTGAATTGGGTTACAGAGGCAGAGAACAAAACAGATAAAAATGAAAAAATTTATCAACTGGAAGGAACTTCTTCATATCTATATGAAATTGAGCTGGAGAAAATGGAGGAAAATTTGAATTCAAATAAACCTGTATGGAAGCCAGAGGCGGTTAAAATAATAAGGGATGCAATCGAAAACGAAAAAAAAGAAAATCCATTTCTCACTGAAAATAAAAATGGTAAAATAGTCTTTAAGACTGCACCGAGTTTTGCAAAACGAATGACTGAGAATAGAATAAAATATTATCATCTTTATTCATTCACATCTTTTTTCTCACACCCGACACCTAAATTAAAATTGCTATATATCAAAAGAAACGATACAAGTTTAGATGAGTCACTGTTCGAGCCACTATCAAAAACTATTGTAGAATGTTTTTCTTTCATTGTCGCTATTATAGTTACTGCAAATAATATATTTTCTGATTTTAATGATAGTGAAAAAAGAGTGGAGCTATTAAAGGAAATAAAGCAAATAGCTCTTTGTGCCATTAAGGAATATCAAAAGAATTACAAAAGTCGCATATAACCTGCCAATCAAGCGGACGCCGTTTTCGCATTTGGCATTTTAGAAATTTTAGAGTTAGTCGTTCCGTTTCGGCTAACTTGTTAAAGGTAGTTCTATTAAATAACATTGTTGCAAACTGCGCTTACGATGAAAGTTAAGCACAGTTTGCTAAATCATCGGCAGTTGTTTTTTAAGTGGCATTCTTGTTTTGGGGCGCCGCTTATCGGCAACGCCGTTATGTGTATAAAGGGAAATTATATGCCTTCATTCAATTTATTTTCAAAAAGACATAATCCAAATTATAACCTGGATAATGCAGATTATATCTTAAAAGAATTTTCTTTGAAATTCCGAAATCAAGTAATATTCATCATTAAAGATGCCTTGGGTACTTCTATTAAAGATAGTCACACAACGGGGTCTTATAAATATTATCAAATGATCAACGATGCTTTGTGCAGAGAATATGGTATTCAATTTTTAAATAAAGATTCTAATATATCTCCAGAGGATTCAATCTTTAAGTTTTTGCGTGAGGCCACTAATTATTTACATGTACTTGATGTGATTGAATTGTCTTTTACACAGATTAATACTTATGGCACAACTATAAGTTTTTTATCACAGGTAAAACCAAAGATTAAACCTAATGATGCAATTGATGAATTAAATCAACGCTTTTTAGAAAACAATTTAGGATATCAATTTGAAGGAAATCAAATAATTATACTTAATTCGACTTATGAACACAAAGGAATCATTCAACCAAGTTTAAACATTTTAAAGAATCCTATTTACGCTGGTGCAAATGAAGAATTTTTAAAAGCATTAGAACAATACAAAAATAATGAGCATAAAGAATCATTAAACAATTGTTTGAAAACTTTTGAAAGTGTTATGAAATCAATTTGTAAAAATAAAGGGTGGACTTTTCCTGAAAATGTAACTGCGAAAGGTTTAATTGATATTTGTTTTACAAAGGAACTCATTCCAAAATATATGCAATCACATTTTACTTCTCTACGCAGTTTGTTAGAAAGCGGAATCCCAACAATTAGAAATAAATTATCTGGTCACGGGCAAGGAGAAAAACCTGTAGTCTTGCCTAAGTCATTTGTAAATTATGCATTAAATATGACAGCAACCAGTATATCTTTTTTAAGTGCATTAGAAAAAGAATTTAAATAATACACATAACCCGCGCCTCAACACCGACCGCCAAATCGGTGAAGGATATTTAAGGTTTTTGGCATTTGTTTTCCCCGCCGTTGGCGGGGCAAGCTGTTTCGGCATTTTGTTCTAAGTAGTTTGTAAGTGTAAGTTAAATCGCCGCCATTACTTGACAATATAATGGAGGCAACTCCGTTATAATTCAAATAAAATGAAAAATAATAAAAATAATAATTGCCCATTTTGTAATTCGGAAAATATTGCAAAAATATTATATGGGTCGCCCTCATATAGCAAGAAACTTGAAAGCGAATTAGAAAGTGGCAAAGTGATTTTAGGTGGTTGTTGCATAACTGTTGGTAGGCCTTTATTTCACTGTAATGATTGTGCAAAAGAATGGAATCCGAATAAAAAAGATAAAAGTTAAGATGCTTTAATATGGATAAAATAATTTGGAAAGAATTAAAAATCCTTTTTGATGAAATAGATAAATAAAAGGAATATTAGCATGGACTCAGAAGTGTTAAAGGAGTACAAATATAATGGCGCCAGATCTCTCGTTCTGATGCACGAGAAGCATATGAAATCTCTGCTGGAAACATGGAGAGATGCTAAAAAATTAAACCTTGTTTTACCTGCTACAGAAGATCCTGATTATAAATCACTTGACACCCTGCTGAGGCACATCCTCAGGAGTGCCGGTGGATATATGACGTGGATCTGCCAGCAATTAAACCTTCCTGACCCCGAAATTAAAGTAACTCCGGAGGCGAATGTTATTGAGAAAGGAGCCGATGAATATTTAAATCACCTGTTAGAAAAATGGCGTACCCCGCTTGCCGATGTGGAAAAAGATAAATTTGAAAAGGGTACTTACACTTCCCGCTGGGGAGTTGATTACTGCCTTGATGCTATGCTGGAACACGCGGTAATGCACCCGATACGGCACGAATATCAGCTCAGAGTGCTGATGGGAAATAAAACCATTTAAAATAAAAAAAGGGACGCTTTTTTCGAAAGCGTCCCTTTTAGAAAAAATAAATCTATTATTTAATTCTTCCGTTTTGTAATTCGTCCGCAATTCTTACATCTTTAAAAAGATTTCTGATTGCTTCGAGTAATCCGTTTGAAGTTACAGAAACAGTCCTGTTTGCTGTTGTGTCAAAGATGAAGTTTCCGGGGAGACTTTCAACGTTTCCGTCGAATGCCAATCCGACTACCTGGGCATTTTTATTTATAACAGCACTGCCTGAGTTTCCGCCAATTATATCATTTGTGGAAACCATATCCATATGAGTTGAAAGATTGAAATCTGCAGGTGGATTTTTCCATCTTGTAGGCAGCTCCCAGTCCTTGCTGCTGAATGAATAATACCTGTCATACATTCCGTAGAAAGTAGTGAAAGGCGGAGCCTCGGTACCATTATAATCGTAACCCTTAACAACACCGTCAGAAATTCTTAAAGTAAATGTAGCATCAGGCGGAATTGAGGTTCCGTAAACTTCAAACAGGGCTTTTCCTAGATCCTGATTGTAAGTTGCTTCCTGGGCGCTAATTTCTTTGTTCTTTTCCTTTAATTCTTCTTTTCGTGCTTCTGAATTTTTAACAAAATAAATGAAAGGGTCATTTGAGTTTAATATTTCATCGGCACCTTCGTCGGCCAGATCTTTAATTTTTTCAGGAGAGGTCAGGGCTGAATTATCCAGTGCATATTGAACAGCTTCTTCTCCGGTATTTCCACCGGTTAAATGCTGAACTAAAACGTTATTCATTCCGAGACTTTTGATCATATTATTAATTGTGAAACCGAGTAGCATATTATTTTTTTCTGTGTCAAAGTTTGCCGGAAAAATATGTGCTATAGTAGAATCGAGCTCGGCACCCTTATAAAGATCTGATCTCTGATCTTCCGGTTTCTTAAGTTCTTTTGCAAGATCAATCATTTCTGAAGCCATTGTGAAGTACTGGGGTGAAGTAAACGGGCTTGTAGAAAGACCGTAATTCTCACTTGCTATTGCCCTTGCTTCTGCGCGGGTTTTAGCAATTTTATTCCATATATCACCATATTTAGCGTTCAGGTCAGGGTCTGAATGAATTGCTTTTTTGAATGTATTTTCAAAATCGATTTTTTTCTGCATCAAGATCGGGTCTCTTAAGCCTTTCAGCATTCCTGAAATTGCTTTTTCAGAATTTGCAAGTCCGAAAATTGTATTTTCTAGTTCTGATCTTCTGTCCGGATGATTTTTTAACAATGTTTTATAAACATCAATCAAACCGTGGAGTAAATTGACAGTATAAGGATAAGAAATATCTCGTGTGTATTCGAGTTGAGCCACTGTATTAAGTCGTGCTGTTCTTCCCGGGTTACCAACAACAAAAACAGGCTCTCCTACTTTTGCACCGTTAGAACTGAATTTATAATAATTGTCTATCTTCATTGGTTTTCCGTTTTCATCGTAAGCACGGAAAATTGAGCAATCTAGATCATAACGAGGGTAAGTGAAATTATCAGGATCACCTCCGAAATATGCAGCACCTTCTTCAGGAGCAAAAACAAGTCTTATATCGGTATATCTTTTGTAACCGTACAGCGAATATTTACCGCCGTTAAACAGAGTTACAACCTGGCAATGTAAACCGGTTGATTCGTCCTGTGATTTTTCAAGCTCTTTAATTGCCTTTTTTGTGTTTTCTGATTTTTCTTCAGGAGTTGTCCCTTTGTCAGCAGCAGCCTGTATTTCCTCAGTAACATCTTTAATTAGTACAAGCTGATCAACATACAGACCGGGGACTGGTCTTTCGTCTGCAAGTGTAGCAGCCACGAAACCGTTGTCCATTAAATCTTCGCCTGGTTTTGAAACCTGTGTGATACTTCTTCTGCCGCAATGATGATTTGTTAATATTAAACCGTCAGCAGAAACGAAAGAAGCTGAACAATAGTTGGCAAATCTGAGTGCTGACATTCTCACGCTATTAAGCCAGTCTTCGGAAGGTTTAAAACCGTACTCACTTTCAAAATAATCTACCGGCGGGTAGTCAAAAGTCCACATTTTACCGGTATCAAATTTTCCTGCTTTAACCGTGTCCAGGTTAAGCCAGCTATATGAACCATCTTTCGAATTATTCTGTGCTTTTACAGATGTACAGCCCCCTGCAATAAAAAGGAAAGCTGCTACTGCCATAACAAGAAAGGAAAGTTTTCTTAGGTGTGTTTTCATTTTATCCTCGTTTAGAATTAACGGATATTGTTATATAAGAGAAAATCAGATTTAAAATATAAATGCCCTATCCTGTAGCTTTACAGAATAAGGCAATAATATTGTATTTATTTTCTAAAGACATCAGAATTTTCAGAGAGTATTTTCCTGTCCGGCCCGAGAACCGGTAAAAGAATTATTTTTGCGCCCTTAAAGAGAAAGTTTA
Source organism: uncultured Bacteroidota bacterium (assembly GCA_963783855.1). GTDB lineage: Bacteria > Bacteroidota > Ignavibacteria > Ignavibacteriales > Ignavibacteriaceae > JAKAGZ01. The sequence goes on along the minus strand of CAWAPE010000001.1, from coordinate 202,324 downwards.
CCGCTGGTTAAATATAAGAATCGGGCTGATAAAGTGGTTCAATTTCCCATTCATCTTCTATGGTACCTACGCAATGTGAACATTTGGGAACATTAAAAACTACTTTTTCTTCACTGGTTGTTGCTCTGACAAAATTTAATATAGTCCTGCAGCTTGAGCATTGAACGATATGCGAAGTAGTTGTCTTTGAACTGCAATCCGGACAAATGAAACCTAATTCACCTGGCATTTCATCAGGGTTTACCAGGAAAATTGAATTACATTTGGAGTTGTTGCATTTTGCGAAGTGCCATTTTACAGTATCCTTGGTAGCGATAGCAGTCTCCCATTTATTAATTTATCTATCAAACATAGTTAGTTATTGTTAAAAAATCTATTGAAAAATTATTCTCTTTAGTTGACTTTTCTGTCAAGATTGAAGCGATATATTTGTTATTTTAAGAATTCAAATTTAATTGTTTATCTTACGTAAAGTAATTCATATATAATTCTACGATTTATTTTTGAACTTTAATTCTTTTTATTTTGCAAACTCTTCAGGAGCCATTAGTTATGGATAAAATTACTTCATTTAAAGCATATGATATAAGGGGGAAAGTACCATCCGAGCTGAGCGTGGACCTTGCATATAAAATTGGCCGTACTTATGCACATTATATAAATGCAAGAAAAGTAGTTATCGGGTACGATGTCAGAAAATCTTCTATTGAGCTTTCAAAAGCTTTGGCACAGGGACTTACAGAAAGCGGGGCAGATGTTGTAAATATTGGCCTTTGCGGTACAGAAATGATTTACTTCGCAACGCCTTATCTGGAAGCAGACGGTGGAATTATGATCACTGCCAGCCATAATCCGCCTGAATATAACGGGATGAAATTTGTCAGACAGGAGTCGGTTCCCGTTGGCTATAATTCAGGATTAAGCGATATAGAAAAAATGATTCTTAAAGATGACCTTGGCGAAAAAAGCAAAGAGCCAGGCAAGGTCTCAAGCGTTGATGTAATGAAAGCATTTATTGAAAATCTTAAAAAGTTTTATGATGCGGGAAAAATAAATCCGCTAAAAGTTGTTGTTAACGCGGGCAACGGTTGCGCCGGCCTGGCACTGGATAATCTTGAAAAAAATCTTCCGGTAAAGATGATAAAAATTCTGAATGAACCAGATTCCGAATTCCCGAACGGTGTGCCGAATCCTTTGTTGCAAGATAACAGGCAAATTTCAATTGATGCTGTGATAGAAAATAAAGCTGATCTCGGTGTGGCGTGGGATGGTGATTATGATCGTTGTTTCTTTTTTGATGAGAAGGGAAATTTTATAGAAGGTTATTACATAGTTGGATTGCTTGCAAAGTCTATTCTGAAAAAACATCCCGGCGAAAACATTGTGCATGATCCCCGCCTCGTTTGGAATACTGTGGAAATAGTTGAGAAAGCAGATGGTAAAGCTGTACAGTCAGTCAGCGGCCACGCTTTTATTAAACAAAAAATGCGTGAAGTTAATGGAATTTATGGCGGAGAAATGTCCGCCCATCATTATTTCAGGGATAATTCATATTCTGATAGTGGAATGATCCCATTTTTGTTAATTCTTCAGTTGATGTCTGAAGAAAACAAAAAGCTTTCTGAACTAGTAGGAGCAATGATTGAAAAATATCCGTGTTCGGGAGAAATAAACTCGACAATAAATAATCCGAAAGAAAAACTTGAAGAGATTGATAAAAAATATTCCGGAGGTAAGAGGGATCATTCCGACGGGCTGAGTGTTGAATATGATAACTGGAGATTCAATTTAAGAATTTCGAACACAGAACCGATTATCAGGCTAAATGTTGAAAGTCGTGGTGATATAAAATTAATGAAAGAAAAAACGGAAGAGTTACTGAAAGCTATCAGAGGATAATTAAAACAGGACTGTGCGTAAGATTGGTCTGTCATTCCGAACTTGTTTCGGAATCTGTTTTATTTAATGAATTACCAAAAGATGCTGAAACAAGTTCAGCATGACATTTTACACACAGTCTCTTATAAGAACTTTATTTATTGGAAGTGGTTACTTCAACTTTGAATGGAACTTTCAATTTTTCCCATACAAGGTTTATCATTGCCGAATTATTCTTGCCGGCTTTCTGAACATCCATATCGCTGAATGTATATTCCATCCATTCCTGCCAGTAATTTATTTTAACAGGTTTTACTTTTATTCTTATGGCATCCTGTGCTTCATTATAAGTAAAAGCTCCCCACTGATCTGCAACTTTATTAAAAATTAAAGTCCATTCATTTGCTGTAGGAATTGCAAAGAATCCATAAGAACCTGCCTTCAGCTTTTTGCCTTCTACCATTACGTCTTTACTGAAAGTAATTTTTGTCGCTTCATTCGCGCCTGCCCGCCACACTTTATCATAAGGAACTAAACCATCCCAAATTTTTCTTCCTTTAACTCCGGGACGGCTGTAACTAATTGTTACATCTGTAAAACCAATCGTTTGTGTAACTGAGGCTTTAGGACTTATTCTGACCTGAGGTTTTTTATCTTTCCCGTTTTGTGCATTAGAAGAAGAAAATAATAAAAAACTAAAGCAGATTATCAACAAAAATGAAGATAATTTTAGTGCTCGTAATAACATCTGAAACTCCTGTTTTTTTTTATCCAATTTTAAATTCGGATCTGGCTACCATTCTCAATTTAATAAAATAAACATAAAATAATAATACTATTAGTGTAAAATAAATGTTCATAAATCACTAAAAGGAACAGAAACACCTGGATTTTGTATACCAGTAAGCATTTCACTTACATTATTGCGCAGCAGTTAAATTAAAAGTATTTTTGGAAAAAATAAATCGGGATTTTATGAAACTTTTATTTTCGCTTTTATTAATAAGCAACCTGGCTTTTGGCCAATCAGTTCTTACGCAAAAAGATAAAAATTTTGCAAATCATATAAAACAGGTTTGGGCACAATCTAACAAAACAAATTACCAAAAATCTTTTGCAGATTTAATAAAAGAATGTGACAAGTATTTAGAGACTAATCCAAAGACAGTAATTAAACCAGGAATACTCGGTTATATTTTTGAAATGAAAGCTTTAATTGCTAAAAACCCTGAAGAAGTAGTCAAAGCTGCAGAAGAGTTACTAAAGTATGATAATTCAGTAAAGACAAGTATTCGTGTTGCCCAGGTATTAATAGAAAAGAAAATAGATGACAAAAAAGGAATTGCTGTGCTTCAAAAAATATTGCTGTCGGTGAAATCCGGGCAACAATTTTACGATGCGCACCTTTTACTGGCTGCAGGAGAAATGCATCTGAAAAATTATGAAGGTGCAATGCAATCTCTCAACGAAGCAATCAAATCTGATTCTTCAAGAATTGATGGATACAAGGGTTTGGCTGATGTGATGAAAAAATCAGGTAATACAAAAAACCTTATTAAAGTTGAAAAAGAAATTAAAAAACTGGATATAGATCCTAATATTAATGTAGATGTTTCATCTCTTTCATTATTTGATATAAATAAGAATAAAATAAAATTCAGCAAATTTAAAGGATCTGTCTTGGTGATGGTTTTCTTCAAATTTGATTGTCCGTATTGCAGAAAAGATATGCCGGTATTAAAAGGCTTAATAAAAAAATATGCCGATGTAAAATTTGTTTTTATTAATCTCAACGAAACTATTTCAGAGATTAATAACAAATATCTAACTAAAAAGGAATTTTCTTTTCTAGGGAATCAGACAATAATTCAGTTTACAGATATCTTCGATAAAATTCTTGATATAACCATAACACCACAAACTTTGATAGTTGATAAAAATTCCATTGTGAAATTTGATTACAGGGGATACCAGGAGGATTTTGAACAAAAGTTTGAAGATAATCTTAAGGCACTCAAATAATTTTTAAATAGCCCTATTTGAATTTTTTTAAAACATCGACTGCTTTATCTATTTCTTCTTTTGAATTATAAAAGTGTGGCGACATTCTTATCATACCCTCACGAACAGCACAGCTTACTTTATTAGTCGCGAGATGTTCAAATAATTTTTGCGCATCATCATGTTTGAAAGTTACTATCCCTGAAAGATTTTCTTTCGCACATCCGTCCAGCAGGGGAACAATGCCGATTTTTTTCAGAGAACTTGTAAGATAAGATGCGTTTTCGATAACCTGGTTTTCAATTTCATCCCAGCCAAAATTTAAAAATAGATCGAGTGAGCCGCGAAATGCGCAAGCACCAATATGTGAAATAGTACCGTTCTGATATCTTGCTGCAGTTTTTAGCGGTGTAAGATCATATTGCAGTAAATTCCAGGCATCTTCAACTGAGAGCCATCCGACATAACCCATATCAAGTTTATTTTGCAATTTTTCAGTAAGATAGATAAAAGCGAATCCCTGCAGACCAAGTAACCATTTTTGGGTGCCGGCAGAAAGAAAATCAATTTTGCATTTGTTTACATTAAGCCTTAATGCGCCAAGTCCCTGTATTGCATCAACAGAAAAAATTATTCCATTTTCTTCGCAGTAGTTACCAATTTTTTCAAGATCAACTTTATATCCGGTTAAGAACTGTACAAAACTAATCGAAACCAGCCGTGTGCCCGGTTTAATATTTCCTATAATATCCTCTGCTGAAACAATCCCGTTGTGCGATTTAACCATATCGATTTCAACGCCTTCTTTCCGGAGATTAAGAAAGGGATATACATTGGCCGGAAATTCCAGGTCATTTAATAATATTCGGTCACCTTTTTTCCAGTTTATGCCCGAGGCAAGAATGTTTATTCCGTTTGTTGTGTTATCTGTATAAGCAATTCTTTCTGCCGGACAGTTTAACATTTTACCCAGGTCTTCTTTTGTCGATTTAGCAAACTCACTTACTTTTGGAAAATTATCAACCCATTTAAAACTTCTTTCTTCTGCGTATTCAGTAATTCTTTCCGTTACAGTAGTCGGTAATGGTGAAGTTGCAGCGTGATTAAAATATATTAAATCTGTTTCTGTATGAGGAAAGAAACTCCTGGCTTTTTTAAGGTCCATAAAAAGAGCCCGTAAATCTTTAAGAAAAATTTTAACCTATCAACATAAAATAATAAAAAAATCATTACGGGTTTGCAGTAATTATGCATAATTATGTAAATATGCTCTTTTGATATTCATGAGTTTAATAGTTAGATTTTAATTAGTTAATTCGGGGGAGGTTTACTTAAACGAACCCATTATAGCTTAATAAAAGGCGGGGTACTGAATGAAAACTGTTAAAGCTTTAAAACATAAAGAACTAAAGCAGGACGATTTAAGATGGAAATGCAATCCTAATATATTTGATTTTAAGACAACTGATGAACTTGAACCTATTGAAGGAATTTTAGGTCAGGAAAGAGCATTGCAGGCACTCAGAGTTGGTGTGGAGTTACGAAGCCCGGGCTATAATATTTACATCGCCGGTCTTTCAGGAACTGGGAAAGCAACCACTGTAAAAAAAATTCTTGAGAAGGTTGGTTCTAAATGTCCGCTGTTATATGATTATGCATACGTGAATAATTTTAAAGATTCTGATCGTCCCTCACTGCTTATTTTTATGAAAGGAAAAGCAAAAGTATTTAAGCAGGATCTTTATTCTTCAATTGAAATTCTCAGGCAGAAAATCCCCCAGGTTCTGGACAACCAGCATTACGTTAACCAGAAAAACAAGCTTATAAAACAGTTCACTGAAAAAGAACAAAAACTGATGAGCACTTTCCAGGAAAAGCTTAAGAAAGAAAATTTTCAGCTGGGACAAATTAAACAGGGCGAGACGGCCAGACCGGATATTATGCCAATTATTGATGGTAAACCTGTACCGGTTTATCAGTTGGAAGAACTAATTCAGAAAGAAAAAATTACGGAAGATCAGGCGAAAGAAATAATTAAGTAAATACAACGAGCATCAGCACGAATTACAATCACTTTACAAGAAAGGAATTACTATAAGCCAGGAATTTCAGGAAAAACTTCTTGAACTTGAAAAAAAATCTGCCAGCGAAGTTGTAAAAGGCATTATTGAAAATCTGAAAGAAAAATATACAGAAAAAAAAATCAATAATTACCTGGAGCAGGTTGAAGAAAGTGTACTTGATAATCTTCAGGCTTTTAAAGGCTCAAAGCCACAGGGAGAAACAAGTCCCGAAGGTTTTATGATAGATTATTTTAAAGAGTACGAAGTAAATATTATTCTTGATAATTCTGAATCGAATTACTGTCCGGTAATTATTGAAACATCTCCTACTTATGTTAATCTGTTTGGAACAATAGAAAAACTTAATGACGGAAGAGGGGGCTGGTACAGCGATTTTACAAAAATAAAAGCGGGCTCAATTTTACGTGCAAACGGTGGTTACCTTGTCTTAAATGTAAATCACCTTTTTGAAGAGCCGGGTGCGTGGAAAATATTAAAAAGAGTTTTGAGTTATGGTAAACTTGAAATTCAGGATATGCAGAACGCGTTTCAGCTTACAACTTCAATTCTACAACCGGAACCAATTGAAGTTGATACCAAGATAATTCTGATCGGTAGTAATTCAGTTTATTCTGTTCTCTCAGACTATGAAGATGATTTCAAAAAGATGTTTAAGATAAAAGCTGACTTTGACTATGAAATAAAGAGAACTGATGATGTATTAATAGAATATGCACGCGTTGTTAAAAAAATGATAAAAGAAGAAGGTCTGTTAAAATTTGACAAGACAGCTATTGCACAATTGATTGAAATTGGAGCCCGTTACGCCGGGCAAAAGAATAAACTTACAACCAGGTTTTCAGCAATTGGTGACCTTGCACGTGAAGCAAATTTCTGGGCAAAAGAGGAATCGGTTAATGAAGTAACAGCTACATATGTTATAAAAGCGTATTATTCATCCAGAGAAAGACACGGAATGATGGAATCGAAAGTGAATGATATGATTGAAGAAAATATGATAATGATATCTACCGAAGGCGAAAGAGTAGGGCAGATTAATGGGTTGGCTGTTTATGGAAATGATTATTATTCCTTTGGCAGACCAACCAGAATTACTGCGACAATTTCTCTCGGAAGCGGAAATATCTTAAATGTTGAACGCGAAGCCGGAATGAGCGGAAAAACTTACAATAAAGGCGTGTTAATTATTACAGGTTACTTTAAAGAAACATTTGGAAAAGAACATCCCCTTGCTTTTAACGCTAACCTGGTTTTTGAACAATCATATGGTGGAATTGACGGAGACAGTGCATCCTGTGCAGAAATTTTCGCGCTGCTCTCTACACTTGCTGAACTCCCGATAAGTCAATCAATTGCGGTTACAGGTTCGCTAAATCAGAAAGGCGACGTACAGCCAATAGGCGGTGTGAATGAAAAAATTGAAGGATTTTTTGATGTCTGTAAATCCAGAAAACTAACTGGTAAACAGGGTGCAATTATTCCCATTCAAAATGTGAGAGACCTTATGCTAAGGGATGAAGTCCTTGAGGCAGTTAAGAATAAAAAATTCCATATCTGGGCAATCGAACGGGTTGAAGAAGGAATTGAAATTCTGACGGGTGTAAAAGCGGGTGTGCTTAAAGGTAAAAATTATGAACCGGGAACTGTGTTCGGATTAGTTGAGAAAAAAATCAAAGAACTGTTTGCAAAATCTAAACCCAGGCACGCCCAAATAGCAAAGCCGAATAAAACAACTAAAAGAAAAGCTCCTGTAAAGAAGAAATAATGAATAATCCAGTAAATGAAAATTTTGCAAAGACTAAAATCCTTTGTACTCTTGGGCCATCAACAAATAAAGCTGAATTAATTGAAAAATTAATTATAGCTGGTGCAGACGGCGTGCGGCTTAATTTTTCCCACGGCAGTTATGACTCTTTCAAAAGTCTTTTTGCAGAGATTGACAAAGCCTGCATCGATAAGCAAATTCCTCTTTCAATATTAATTGATCTCCAGGGGCCGAAAATAAGAATTGGTGAACTTTCGAAACCTGAGATAGAGATATTCAGTGGCGATAAAATTGAAATTACTACAGAAGATGTGAAAGGAACGAAGGATTTAATTTCAACTTCTTATAAATCTTTGGCTGATGATGCTCAAGTTGGAAATAGATTATTAATAGATGACGGGCTGTTGCGTTTGCGGATAATCGAAAGAAAAAAGAAGTCTGTTATTTGTATTATAGAAAACGGCGGCATTCTAAAACCCAAAAAAGGCATGAATCTTCCCGGTATGGGTCTTTCGACTAAATCTGTGACTGAAAAAGATTATGAAAATCTTGAGTTCGCACTGGATTACAGAGTGGATTATGTTGCTCTTTCTTTTGTAAGAAGTGCAGGCGATATTTCAACTTTGCGCGAATGGATGAAACGGAAAAATAAAGTCAGGCCAATCATAGCAAAAATAGAGAAGAAAGAAGCCATTGATAACTTCGATGAGATACTGGAAGTTGCAGACGGAATTATGGTGGCAAGAGGTGACCTTGGAGTGGAACTTCCACCACAGGAGGTTCCGATAATTCAAAAAGAAATTATTAAAAAGTGTAACAGCAAAGGAAAACTTGTAATTACTGCTACGCAGATGCTCGAATCAATGATTCATAATCCTATTCCAACACGTGCAGAAGCATCGGACGTTGCAAACGCGGTACTTGATGGAACAGGTGTTGTAATGCTGAGCGGGGAGACTGCAGTGGGAAAGTTTCCGGTTAAGACAGTTCAGATAATGAATGATATTATTGAAAACACTGACAAGTATTCCAAACCTCTGAAAGAAGAAGAATTTGAAATTCCCAAATCAACCGAAGAAAATCTTTTTGATTCAGTTGGTAGGGGGATTGTCTCTATGAGCAGACAGATAAATGCTGCCGCTATTGTGGTTTTTACTTTTCAGGGAAGAACAGCGATTAATTTATCCAAGTATCGTCCGAAAGCAAAGATAATTGCAGTCTCAAACAGTTTCGAAACGATGAACAAACTTTGTCTTCGTTGGGGAGTTACATCAATATTTTATCAGGATATAGACAAGGAACATCTTGCAATTGATAAGATCAAAGGAAAGTTACTTAAGATTGATATTGTAAAAGAAGGCGACGTTGTCATTTTTGCCGCAGGTGCTCCATATTCAGAAAAAAGCAGGGCGAACTGGCTTAGATTCGAAGTAATATAAATTTCTGACTTTAAAAATTAAAATTTTCAATTTACTATTATAGTAATATTCCAATCAGAATTGAATTATCTGAAGAATGATATTACCAATCGAAAATATGAAACCTGCAAAATGGTGGGAGTCGACTGAAAAAGGTAAGTTGCTCTGTACACTTTGTCCCCGATATTGCAAAATTGGTGATGGCCAGCCGGGGTTTTGTTATATAAGGCAGAATCACGGTGGCAAATTATATACAACCGGTTATGGACATCCAACGGGATTTGCGATTGACCCGATAGAAAAGAAGCCACTAAATCATTTTCTTCCCGGCTCACAGGTATTAAGTTTTGGAACCGCCGGTTGTAATCTTGGTTGCAGGTTTTGCCAGAACTGGTCAATCAGTAAAGCAAAACTTGATGAACTCAATTCTACCGAAGCATCACCTGAATATGTTGTAGAACTTGCAAAAAAGAATCACGTTCCTTCAATAGCATTCACTTACAATGACCCAACAATTTTCGGCGAATATGTAATTGATATTTCTAAAATTGCACGTGAAGAAAATATAAAATCCGTAATGGTTACAGCCGGATATATTGACAAAGAAGCAAGGAAGGAAGTTTATAAATATATCGATGCGGCTAATGTTGATTTAAAAGGATTTACGGAACAATTTTATTTTAAGCAAACTATTTCTTCTTTGGAAGATGTGCTGGATACACTAATCTGGTTGAAAAATGAAACGGATATCTGGATTGAAATTACAACATTACTTATTCCGGGTGAGAATGATTCTTCAGAAGAGATAAAAAATGAATGCGACTGGATAATGAAAAACCTGGGTGATTCCGTTCCTCTTCATTTTACCGCATTTCATCCCGATTTTAAAATGTTGGACAAAGAAAGAACTCCGGCTGAAACACTCGAGCGGGCAAGAAAAATTGCACGGTCAGTTGGAATTAAATATTGTTATGTCGGGAATGTACATAATACTGAGGGACAAACAACTTATTGTCCGGGTTGTAATGAAACACTCATCAAACGCGACTGGCATGAAGTTTATTTCAACAGTATATCAAAAGATAAATGCCCTAAATGTGGCTATAAAATAGCGGGAGTTTTTCAAATTTAATTTTTTTGGATTTCATCCAATGCTAATCAAATCATTATTCAATTGTTATAAAGGAGACGGAAATCTTTATAACTTCCTGATTTATCCTTAATTTCATACTATAGTTTTTTGCTAATTTTTAAAATTAAAAGAGATGCTTTGAAAAAAATAACAGTTATCGCAATTTCATTATTTGTCGGACTCATTACTGTCATCTATTTAAATGAACTTATAAAAGGACTCATTGCCGGTATTTTGACCGGGGGAGAGGTAAATTACTTTTTCAAAGGAATTTTACTAACAGCTGCAATTCCTTTTACCAAAGGTACCGGAATTTCTACTTATTCATTTTTGTACTCGGTTCCTCTCCTTATGTCTGTGATTTTTATAGAAATCAGTTCAGTAATTTTGAAGAAAAACAATAATCTAAATCTGAGGCAGGGAATCGTAGTTTTTCAATTAGTGAATGTCGGATACATAGTTGTGAATATTTTTATCGGAATTATTTCTGTAGTATTTAAGGGCCTGTTCACAAGTAACTGGGCAAGGTTTCTCGAATATGCTGATATTCCATACAGCAAGCAGCTTGTTATTATGCTGCTGATACTTATACTTTTATTTGCTTATATAAATTATTCCACAAACAGATTAAGAAAATATATAACTATTGTTAAAGAGAAATAATTATTTTGAATCGAATCAATGGAGAATAAAATGGGTATGCTAAATAACAAAATAGTTTTCGTTACCGGGGCAACAGCCGGAATCGGCGAAGCATGTGCAAAAGATTTTGCACGCGAAGGTGCAAATTTAATTCTATGTGCAAGAAGAATTGAAAGTCTTAAAAAACTTTCGGATTCAATTATAAAAGATTACGGCGTTAAGGTTTATTACTTTCAACTTGATGTAAGAGAAAGAGAAAGTGTGAAAAAAAATATTACGTCACTTCCGGACGAGTGGAAAAGCATTGATATACTTGTTAATAATGCCGGCCTCGCTAAAGGCTTTGGTAAACTTGATGATGGTGATGTAGATGCCTGGGAGCAGATGATAGACACAAACGTAAAAGGATTGCTGTATGTAACGCGCGAAGTTCTGCCTTTAATGGCCGGAAGAAAACAGGGACACGTGATAAATATCGGGTCCGTAGCGGGTCATGAAGTTTATCCGAATGGAAATGTTTATTGCGCCACAAAATTTGCTGTTGATGCATTAAGCAAAGGTATCAGGCTGGATATGCTGGATAAAAAAATAAAAGTTACTACAATATCTCCGGGACTTGTTGAAACAGAATTTGCCGAAGTAAGATTTTCAGGAGATAAAGAAAGGGCTAAACAGGTTTACAAAGGATTTAAGCCGCTAATTGCTGATGATATTTCGAATCTTGTTCTTTTTGCAGCAACAAGGCCCCAGCACGTAAACATTAATGAGATTGTTGTAACACCCACTGCTCAGGGTTCATCAACAATGGTGTTGAGAGAAGAATAAAGATAAATAGGGCCGAATTTTAATTTTTCAATCCTAAGCAAATTTTATTATTTGTTTAGGATTTTTTATTTGGAGGTCAGTGTTTGATATTATTTAGAATTTCGGAAAGTGATTGAGTTATATTCTTTCTGTCAAATTCTTTAACTTTTCCTAAATCCGTTTTTAGCTGGGCTGACTTTTCAAAAAATTCCTTCCCACTTTGGTCATAATTAAAAATCATCCCGGCATTTGTTTCACTTAAAATATTTTTAACTTCCTCATTGTCATCACCAAATGCAATTATTGGCTTGCCTGTTCTCAGGTATTCAAATAATTTACCGGGGACATGTCGTTTTTCAGTTGCACAGACGAGCAGATAATCAGCATTAATTAATTCGTTAAGCAATTGGTCGTATGGAAGAAACCCTAAAAATTCCGTGTATGCCGTAAGGCAGTTCTTCCCGATTTCATCTTTAATTCCCGGACTTACCGTGCCAGTAAATTTTATTCTTAGTTTTCTTCCTCCATCAATTTCGTCTTTTAATTGTGCCCAAAATTTTTTAGGATTCTGAAAATCAAAAATATTTCCTGAGTGAACAAGTGTTTCTGTTTTTGATTTTTCTTTTGTGTCAATATTTATAAAATCTTCTTCGTTATAACCCCAGTAAAGAACATTCGATTTTCCCTTTATAAAATCATATTTTCCGATGTAATCTTCCATCATCGTTTTTGTAACAAATACTACCGAGGCTGCATTTTTTACCACAGATTTTTCAAGATGATTATCAACCGCAAGAGTGGCTTTACTTCTTTTAAAATCCTGGTAATATGCAATATCAACCCAGGGATCGATAAAAACTGGGATGTGTGGAATTCTATTTTTCTTAGTTAAATTCATTCCCACAAGATGTGAAGTATGCGGTGGACCTATAGAAACGATTGCATCAAATTTTTCTTTTCTCAATATTTTATTTGCAGCCGGAATAGCTGAAAAGAACCATCCAATTCTTGCATCCGGAATAAATAAATTCATCCGGAGCCAGATTGAAATTTTATGTGTTAAACTAGTGTTGTTTTTAGAGATAGTCTCAGAAGCAACTAACTGGTCGTTTTCTCCTTTCCCTGTAAATTTTCTGTAAATATTAAAAGGTTCAAATGATTTGGTTTTAATTACATTAAGTGTCGGATCAATTTCAGCTAACAGGCTTTCGTCTTTTTGTGAAAAAGTATCTTCATCAACTGTAAGAACAGATGGCTGCCATCCAAACTCTGGTAAAAATTTTATTACCTTTAACGGCCAATGAAGTGATGCTTTTCCTGAAGGCGGCCAAAAATATGTGATGAATAATACTTTTTTCATTAAACTTTTTTTCTTCCTACAAATCTTATTACAGATGCTTCACCGGAGTGGAATTTACTTTCAGAAAGAGAAATTAATTCCTGTACTGCCATTTCAGCATTTAGTTCTTTAAATAAATTTTTAATTTCATCCAGATCATAAAGCATTTCCAGTTTTTGCGGGCCACCGGAATCTCTTCCAAGTTGTTCTTTCGAATATCCTTCAAAAATTAATCTGCCACCCGGCTTCAAAGATTTTACAGCTTTCTTAAAAAATGTTTTTCTCAGTTCTTCATTTAAATGTAGAAAGATCATCCCCACAGTATCGTAATAATTTTCGTGAGGCTCATATTCTGCCAGATCAATAACAAGGTAACTAATTTGTGTCCCCGAATCGTGTGCAAACTGTACTGCTTTATCTCTGGCAACAGCACTGAAATCTACAGAATCTACAAGCCAGCCATTTACTGCAGCATAAACCCCGTTTCTTCCTTCACCATCTCCCGGCATCAGGATTTTGCCCGGTTTTAATTTATTTATCTGTTCTTTAAAAAAAATATTTGGTTCTGTACCGTAAACTGTATCTTCAGCGGCATATCTTTCATCCCAGAATTTTCCGTTTATATTAGCCATGTTTTTACCTACTTTATAATTATCACACTTCAAAATAATAAAATTGGTTCAAAATAATTCAGTAATTAGTCCGGTTATTTAAATGAACTTTCTTTGTAGTAATATAATTTTATTAGTACTATAATTAAGTAGATTTTTCACCAAGCAGGGATATTATGTTAATAGATATACAAACAGCGTCTCCACCTTATAAAGTACCTCAGGGTCTTGCTAAAGAGGAATTGAAAAAACGGATGGGGGAGAAACTCCGCAGTTTCAAGGATGATTGATATGGCGGCACATTATTCCGGAATAGATTATCGCTATGTTGTAGTTCCGGATACTGACCCAGAAGCCAAAGATAAATTTTACACAGATGGCATATCTTTTCTGAGGCCAGATACTAATTCTCGGATGGCACTGTATGAAACCTGGTCCAGACAATTAACCAAAGAAGCAGTCGGTAAAGTTTTATCTGCAAATAATTATGAAGGGAAAGACATTGAAAGATTGATAACAATCTCGTGCACAGGTTTTTTTGCGCCCGGTCTGGATTATCACCTTATAAATGAATTCGGAATCCCTGCATCGGTAAAAAGAACAAATATTGGTTTTATGGGATGTGCAGCTTCCTTAATTGGAGTGAATACAGTTCTGGAAGCTATGAATTCCACTAATGGTAATAATTTGAACACACTCCTTGTTTCTGTGGAATTATGTAGCCTTCATCTGCAGACTGAGCCTACGCGGGATAATATCCTGGCAAATACTGTTTTTGCAGACGGTTGCGGGGCAGCGCTTTTTTCAAGAAATAAACCGGCTAAATTAGTACCGGTAAGTACAGATTCAGTCCTGTTTGAAAATACAGCCGGGGCGATGGGGTGGAAAATCGGTAATTTTGGATTTGAAATGATGCTGTCATCAGACATACCGAAAATGATAATTGAATCTGCTGCTCCAAAACTGATTGAAATACTGAATGCTAAAAATATTTCACCTGATAAAATTAAATACTGGGCATTGCATCCCGGTGGTCGTGCTATTCTTGATGCTCTGCAAAAAGGACTTAAAATAGATGAAGATAAAATGAAGCCATCGAGAAAAGTTTTGAAGAATTTTGGGAATATGTCCTCTGCGTCCATCCTTTTTGTTCTTAAGGAGATAATAGATAATTATAAGATTGACAAAGGAGATTATTGTTGCGCCGTAGCCTTTGGTCCCGGATTAACTATGGAAGTTGCATTGTTTAAAGGAGCCTGATGTTTCTTAAAAGAAGTTACACGCCTGAAATAATGGATGACTTTTCAATTCAGGATGAAAGAATCGATTCTGCACTGAATGAACTAAAAAACGCCAACAGGTTTCTTGGGGGAATTTCAACTACGAGGAATGGTTTGAAGCTCCTGCTTAAAAAGAAGCCGGGAGGTGAGATTTTAATTCTTGATGTCGGTTCGGGCGCCTCTGATAATCTACTTTATCCTGGAAATAAGTTCCGGGGGTTAAAAATTACAAGTATCGATCTGAATAAAAGAGCTTGTAAATATTTAAGACATTCTTCCGGACTTGATATTATCTGCGCGAATACTCTAAAAATTCCGGTAAAGGAAAAACAATTTGAAATAGTTCACTCTTCACTTTTTCTGCATCATTTCACCGAAGAAGAAATAAAACAAATTCTGAAAAATTTTATTGCCTTATCAAGACGTGGCGTAATAATAAATGATCTGCGCAGATCGGTATTTGCCCTGGCCGGGATAAAAATAGTTGCTTCTGTTTTTTCAAAAAGCGAAATGTTCAAAAATGACGGACCGCTTTCTGTTAAAAGAGGATTCATTAAAAAGGAACTGCTTAATATCTTAAGTGAGATCGGTGTTAAAAATTATACTTTAAAAAGAAAATGGGCATTCCGATGGCTGCTCGTGATTTATAATGATGATGAATAATGGATATCAGGTCGCGGTAATAGGCGGCGGACCGGCAGGTACATCGACTGCTTTAAGGCTGGCACGGATGGGGCTTGATGTATGCCTGCTCGAAAAAAATGATTTCCCTCGAGAGGTCTTATGCGGTGAATTTCTTTCCAACGAAGTTAGCAGGGAACTAAAGGATCTCGGTTTATATGATAAATTTCTTGCATTAAATCCGAACAGAATAAATTCATTCCGGTTGATCAATGATGACTCTACTGAGCTAAATGTGGATTTCAGTTTTGAATCTTTTGCGGTTAAGAGATCCGTATTTGATAATTTTCTACTTAAAGAAGCAGAGCGATCGGGAGTCAGAATTTATCAGCCGGCAGAAGTAAAAAACATTAATAAAGAAAACGGGAAATTTGTCCTTGATGTAAAGGATGGGGAAAACAGCACCTTCTATCTTAAATCAGATTTTGTTGTTGCCGCTTACGGGAAAAGGAATGTTATTGATAAACAATTGCATAGAAATTTTACAAATAAAAAATCCGGGTTAAATGGAATAAAATTTCACATCAATAAAAATTTTATCCCCGGTTTTATAAAAGGCAGGGTTGAAATTTATTTGTCAACCGGGATTTATTGTGGCCTAAATGCTGTGAGCGATAATGAGATTACTTTGTGTTTGCTTGAAGACCGGAATGATTTTTCCGGTACACCTATTGACCATCTATTAAGATTATTCGATAAGAATAAAAAATTTGCAGAAATATTCTCCAATGATTTTGATCCCGGAAATATTCAGGAACAGGCTTATGGAACAGGAAATATTTATTTCGGGAAAAGAGAACTTGTAAAAGACGGGATAATAATGGCTGGAGATGCTGCTGGTGTAATAGCTCCACTTGTGGGAGATGGTATAGGAATGGCACTGCAGACAGGTAAAATAATTGCGGAGATATTTGGAGATAAAAATCTTCGCGGGAATTATCCTGATGGAATTGAAGCAAAATATGAAGAAATATGGGAAGAAAATTTCAGGAAAAGACTTCTTACGGCAGGAATAATTCAAAAAATTATTTTGGGCGGACGGTTAAAGAATGCTAGTATTAGAGCTATTAAATGCTTCCCGTTTGTTCTCCCCTATTTAGTTAAGAATACACGAGGTTAGTGCATTTTAAGTCTCATTTTTGTTCTTTATTTTAGCCAGTGAAAAAGGATAATATGTCGGGATGGAATTAAAATTGAAAAATATCGAAAAATTTGTTGTGATTGGCGATCGTGTGCTGATCAGGCCGGAAACATCCAGTGACAAAACTGCCAGCGGTTTATACCTGCCAGTTGGAATTTCTGAAAAAGAAAAAGTTCAAAGTGGATATGTTATAAAAGCCGGACCGGGTTATCCCATTGCAACACAGGGAGAAGATGAGCCGTGGAAAGAATCAAAAGAGCCAATAAAATTCATTCCCCTTCAGATTAAAGTGGGCGATCTTGCAATCTTTCTGCGCAAAGAAGCTTATGAAATTGAGTTTGAGAAGGAAAAGTTCCTTATAGTTCCTCAAGTTGCTGTCCTTATGTGTATTAGGAATAATGATTTTGTATTTTAAAAAATCTTTACTTATTCCCACCAACTTAGAATCTTAAACCTGGATGATTTTAGATTCGTTTTTGCATTTTCAATAGCCTGAGTACTATAATAGAGTTTCGCATTTCCTGTAGCCTGCATATCAACACTTTGTCCAACAAAAATTGATGCTCCGAAAATTCCTGAATTTCCCGTGGTTTTAGTTGTTATGGTAGAATTGCCATAAGCGATTACTATCCCGTGAAATGTAAAATTTCCGGCCAAAGAAAGATCACCGTTTACAATCATAATCCCATATCCAGAGGCTTGGCCGGCAAAATCCACACTTCCCGAAGCATATGTAATTTTTGGTTCAGAAGCCGTACCCAGTACAGTACCTGTTGAATAAGTTCCGGAGGGCAGAGTTATATCCGCTGCAAAAATATATTCTTCTGCCAGAGCCATCCAATCTGTACTATCATTTGCAATGCTAACACTTGGAGCGCCACCAGAGCCTGTGATTGCAGAGGTGATCTTGGACTTTAAATCGTTGACAATATGGGCGCTGTCAGCGGGTTGATCAACAGATATGCCAGGAAGAGGTGTGCCCGGTACAGCACCTCCATTTATGTCGTGATCATTTCCACTTATATCCATATTACCGTTAAGGTTTAAGCTAATATTATTTGAGGATACATATACCGAGGAATTAATTTTGGGAAATCCTATTTGGTCTCTTTTGGCTGTAGCAATACTGGAATGGTTAACACCATTAAAATGAGAAACTGATTTAATAGTAAGAAGGGAATCCTCACCGTAAATGTACATATCATAAGTTCCATCCATCAATGAATTATTTAAAAAAGTACCCTTTAGTGATTTATTTCTACGTAATTTCTCAAGATAAATTTCGACTCCCGAGTTTGCAATCAACCTTGCCGATGTAGAGTTGTATGAATCAACGGCTGAATCGACACCTCTATTTGTATTAGCATTGAGATTAACAATCAACATTGTGATTAATAAGGACATACCGACTGCTAATATTATTATTGCTTTTCCCATAATTTAATCTTATTTGTTTATATATTTCTTGGATTAATTGTCATTTCCCAATATGTGAGAAGATACTTCTCCTGATTGTTATCAAGTACTTTTGTAGGGGTCTCAAACCAGATTTCTGTCTTAATAAATTTAATGCTGTCAGGTATTGTTGTCTCGTTTCCCTGCATAGTTTTGTAGGTGAATTTTAAATTTGTTATGCCAAGTGAAGGTCCTTTTGACGTATCGCCATTTACAACTCTATATAAAATTTTATCTGATGGATTTTCAGTGTTTGATACCGCAGCTGAATTACTTAGAAGGTAAGTAATTTGATCTACTGTTCCGTTTGAATCAATATCAGCATAAAATTCTAATTTATTCGTATCCGCAGTAATTATTGCTGTTCCGCTATAATCGTAACCGATTTTTCTTAAATCATAGTCAAGAATATCAGAAATAGTTTTTGTGTTTGTCTGAAGAGTCAAATCTGAATCTGATTTAAAACGGACTTGCGAGGAGAATATATTGAGGTTTGCTATTCCCAACATGATCATTCCGGCAATTACCGCAGCTCCTAAAAGATCTATTATTGTATCCATTATTTAAGCGTAAAAATAAATGAAAGTACTACTGTATGTCTCATATATGGACTTGTTACAGTAATTGTTGCTTTTTTATAAAATGTTTGTGTTGAACTCACTACATCCGGGTCATCTTCATCAACGTACTCAATTTTACACGAAACGTCATATCCTTCTGCATGAGGGGCATCTACTGCGCGATTAAATCCGTTAAAGTCATCTACATCATTAAAACTACTGTAAGTTTCTCCTGTTTCCGGTCCTAAATTAGCTGCCGGTGTCAGGCTGGCAGTATTTGTTGTAGGGAACTGTATTGTAGACTCATCAAAACTTTTGCATTTAATTTCTTCTAACATATCATCAGCCAGGGAAAAAGCAGTGAGGTATACTTTATTTTCTATATCGGTACTTGAAGTTTCCAATATTGCCTGATTAAATCTCAGAGACGTTAAAGAAAGAAGCACGAGCCCACCGATTGAGAGAAATGATTGTACGTTGTTCATTGTAGTTAGTTCTTAGTGATTGATTAAATTGTGTTTGGCCATATAGGCGCAATAAATATGCCTAAAGAAAAAAGCCAAAAAGAGATGATTAGTGTCAGATTTCAAAGGATAAATTATTAGTGGGTGGATGGTAAGACGACAAACGTCAATTTTGACGTCAATTTTGTCGGGAAAGGTTATTTCCCTTTGCGCAATTGCTGAAGTTTTCTCTGAAGTGTTCTTTCACTTACTCCGAGTATGCCGGCAGCTTTCTGCACATTTCCTTCGGTATGCTTCATTACAGACCTGATATGTTCATTAATCGCTTCATTAATTGTTTTCAAATTATTTTTTCCATTTTTGACTGGCAGGCTATCGGTTCTCGAATTTTCTGAGGAAAGTTCAACTATTGTTACCAGAGAATGATCCTGTGTTTTTGCTACCGCATTAAGAACAACGTTTTCTAGTTCCCTGACATTTCCCGGGAAAGAATAATCATTTAAGCTGGCAATTATCTCTTCGCTGAAACCGTGAACATTTTTTTTGTAAATTAGATTGCCCACAGTTAAAAAATGATTAGCAAGTATATTGATGTCTCCCTTTCGATCACGAAGAGGAGGGAGATTTATAAAACCTCTTGTCAGTCTATAATAGAGATCAGTTCTAAATTCACCCTTTGTAATTGATTCAGCTAGATTCTGATTAGTGGCAGCGATAATCCGGGTGTTTAATTTTATTGGTTTTGAACTTCCGATCCTGTAAATTTCATTATACTGAATGGCTCTCAGTAATTTTCCCTGTAGCTCTTTAGGAAGTTCTCCTATCTCATCAAGAAAAATTGTACCGCCATTTGCAGATTCAAAATAACCCGGTTTTTCATTTGTTGCACCAGTATATGATCCTTTCTCATGTCCGAAAAGCTCGCTTTCAAAAAGAGAGGGTGAAATGGATGCCAGGTTTACTACTACCATTGGTTTTTCGCTTCTGGGTGAAAGCTGGTGAATCTTTTTTGCTATAAGATCTTTACCGGTTCCTGTTTCACCTGTTAGCAATATCGTTTCGTTTGTGGGGGAAAAAATTTCTACCAGCTCAAATACTTTGTGCATTAGTTTCGAATTAGTAACAATGTCTGAAAAATCTCCCCCGATTTTTTTTTGGTGGCCTTCGCTAATTTCACGAAGGGTATTTCTTTCCAGGTCAAGAAGCCTTTTTTCAAGAGCGCGCTTGATTGTAAGGAATAGCCGGTCAATGTCTGGTGGTTTTGTAATAAATTCATATGCTCCAACGTCAATTGCTTTGAGTGCAATTTTTACGTCGTTAACGGCTGTAACCATTATTACAGGTATCTGGGGATATTTCTGCGTGATTTGTTCCAGCAGTTCCATTCCACTCAATTCCGGCATATAAATATCGCATAGAATCAGATCGATTTCATTAGATGCCAGAATGTTCATGACATTTAATGGAGAATTCTCGATCATAACTTCACGGTAACCTTCTTCAAGAAGAAGCCCTTTCAGAAGCTCCAGATATGAAACTTCGTCATCAATTACCAGAATGGAATTATTTGTCATTGTATTCTCCACATTAGAATCCTGAACAGAAAGCTCCAATAAACATAATAAACTTACTGCAAATATGCTTTATTGAGCAATCAAAGTGTAATAGGGGGAAATTTTGGTGCATAGAAATTAAACAATTTCGGTTTAATTTTTGTACTTTTGTAGATAAGAAATTTTTTAAGATAAATATTATTCAGGGTACTTATTATGGCAGCAAAAATTGATATGATTAAAAAAGTTTACTCGGAATTTGCCGATAAACTTGAAAAGGCAAGAAAAGTAGTTAAGAGACCTCTTACTTACACAGAAAAAATACTTTATACCCATTTATGGGATGAAGCAACTAAAGAATTATCAGGGGGAAAAGACTATTCAGAATTATCACCCGACAGGGTAGCGATGCAGGATGCGACCGCACAGATGGCACTTTTGCAGTTTATGTCAGCCGGTAAACCTACAACTGCGGTTCCTTCAACTGTTCATTGTGATCACTTAATTCAGGCACAGGTTGGGGCTAAAGAAGATCTTTTAAGAGCTACCGATGAAAATAAAGAAGTTTATGATTTTCTGGAAAGCACTTCAAGAAAATATGGAATAGGTTTCTGGAAACCGGGCGCTGGAATTATTCACCAGGTTGTGCTTGAAAATTATGCTTTCCCCGGCGGAATGATGATCGGTACAGATTCACATACTCCTAATGCAGGTGGGCTCGGAATGATTGCTATCGGTGTTGGCGGTGCTGATGCTGTGGATGTAATGGCAGGAATGCCGTGGGAACTTAAATGGCCAAAACTTATCGGTGTTAAATTAACAGGTAAGATGAACGGCTGGACTTCTGCAAAAGATGTTATTCTAAAACTTGCCGGAATACTTACAGTAAAAGGTGGTACAGGTGCAATTGTAGAATACTTTGGAGAAGGGACAAACTCAATCTCCTGTACAGGTAAGGGAACAATTTGTAATATGGGTGCAGAGATTGGTGCAACAACTTCAGTGTTTCCTTTCGACGAAAGAATGTCTTCCTATTTAAGAATAACAGATCGTGCAGATGTAGCTTCACTTGCAGAAGGAAATGCTGATAATTTAAAAGCTGATAAAGAAGTATTCGAAAATCCTGAAAAATATTACGACCAGGTAATTGAAATTAATCTTTCTGAACTTGAGCCACATTTAAATGGACCGTTCACTCCTGATAAAGCCTGGCCTATTTCAAAAATGAAAGAAGCAGTAAAAGAAAATGATTTCCCTGATAAAGTTAGCGTTGCATTGATCGGAAGTTGTACAAACTCCAGTTACGAAGATATAGATCGTGCCGCAAGCATTGCTAAACAGGCGCTCTCAAAAGGACTGAAAGCAAAATCTCAATACACAATTACTCCCGGTTCTGAGCAGGTAAGGGCAACAATTGAAAGGGACGGTTTGCTCAATACACTTACAGAAGTTGGCGGTGTTACACTTGCAAACGCATGCGGACCTTGTATCGGGATGTGGAAAAGGATGGATAATAAAGCCGATGAAAGAAACACTATTGTAACTTCATTCAACAGAAACTTTGCAAAACGAAATGACGGTAATCCTAAAACTCTTGCTTTTGTTGCAAGCCCGGAGATAACAACAGTTCTTGCAATTGCAGGAAGCCTCTCATTCAATCCTATGACCGACACACTTACTAATGAAAAGGGTGAAAAAGTAAAACTTGATCCTCCAACAGGGGAAGAACTTCCTCCAAAAGGATTTGATAAAGGTGAGGAAGGATTTGTTCCTCCCGCAAAAGATGGTTCAAGTGTTGAAGTTATTGTAAAAGATGACAGCGAAAGATTACAGTTACTTACTCCTTTCAAACCGTGGGACGGAAATGATTTTGTTGATTTTCCACTTTTATTAAAAGCCAAAGGAAAATGTACTACAGATCATATTTCAATGGCCGGCCCGTGGTTAAGATTTCGAGGTCATCTCGATAATATTTCAAACAATATGTTTATCGGCGCTATTAACGCGTTTACTGGCGAACCTGGAAAAGTTAAAAATACTTTCACAGGCGAAACAAAATCAGTTCCTGAAGTTGCACGTGAATACAAAGCCAAAGGAGTAAACTGGATTGTAGTTGGTGATGAAAACTACGGCGAAGGATCAAGCCGTGAGCACGCAGCAATGGAACCAAGATTTCTCGGGGGCAGGGCAATAATAGTAAAAAGCTTCGCAAGAATTCACGAAACAAACCTGAAAAAACAGGGAATGCTTCCACTGACTTTTGCAAATCCTGCTGACTATGATAAAGTTCAAGAGGACGACAAATTGAGCATAATCGGAATTACAGAACTCGCTCCGGAAAAACAACTCAAGCTTGTTATCAAACACAAAGACGGTTCAACTGATGAAGCTATGTTAAACCAGACATTCAATGAAGCACAAATAGAATGGTTTAAAGCAGGCAGCGCATTGAATTTGATTGCAAAGATGAATAAGAAATAAGTCTATTTGTTATAGAGACGGGGTCGGCCCCGTCTCTTTTTATTTTAAAGCAATTATATTTCGAACCGGCTAGTGTCTTATCTGATAAGCAGCAATAAAACTTATCCCGATGATTACCAAATTAATTAATGCGCGATTTATCCATCTAAGCTTTGAATAATCCATAGCAATAAGATCGCTTACAATAACCCATATACCCATTAACAAAAACCATGGAGTAAAAATCAGGGTAAATTGCCATCTAAGAAGCATTATAACGGAATCGTGTATAAATCCGCAAATAATAAAAGTTAATATTAGCGACAGAGAAGAGGGCAGGATAATTTTAAGGGGTTTAAAAATATTTTTTCCCAGGTAGTAACTCCAGATTGGATTCCAATATCTCCCAAAGCTGGAAAATTTACCGGCACCAAGTGAGCGGGCAAACATATTACGTAAAGAATTTTTTGAACCTAAAGGAACACCATTTCTCTTTTTTACGTAATCTGATAAATTCATTTAATAAATATAGGCAATTTACTAAAATGGCAGTAAATGAACATTTTGTACCCGCTTTTCGGAGGCATCCTGTTGATTTGCTTATTAAACAGTGAGAAAACGCCCAATTAAAAAACACTAGTGTAATACACTATCACTATATGATAATTTATTTCGTGGGCTTAATATTTTGATTTACCCTAAATAAGTTGTTCGGATCAAACTTGTTTTTAATGGTAACAAGTCTATCATAATTGTCTTTATATGATGCCCTGACCCTGTCTTCGCCTTCATCCATCATAAAATTTATATATGCACCACCTGCAGAATATGGGTGTATGGCATTATAATAATCTTTTGTCCATTTGGTAATCTTATCATTATTTGCCGGATCGGGGTCAACACCAACTATTACCTGTGCCCAGTTAGCATCCCTGTACGCCCATGGCGTATCATTTTTACCAACCTTGTGTGCTTTCCCGTTAATCGGGTAAAGGTGCATTGTTGAATGTGGTGTAGGTAATTCATTTCCGTATTTAACGTGTTGGGTAACTGCTTCATCAGGGATTGCCTTAATAAAATCAGCTCTCCAATACCATTGTAGGCCCGAGGGATAAAAAACATCAAACATACTGTTCAGAGCTGGATATGGAACCGGACCAACATGATCGAAGTCTGGTTTGAGTTCACGAATTGGCTTAAATATTTCATCTGCTTCACTATGCGGTCCTAAATAATTCCATATTACACCGCACATTTTTTTGCCGTGTAATTCCTCAGGAAAAGGAGGACCTGGAATTGTCAGAGATGCAAAAAAACCGTAAAGATCTTCGCCGGCATTTTGAATAAAATTTCTATACCATTTTAATATTTTCTCTGTTTTATCTATATACCAAAGTGTGGGTCCCCCAAAACTTGTATGTACCGGATGGCCCTGAAATAAAAAGGACGTTATAATTCCAAAATTACCTCCACCACCTCGTATTGCCCAATAGAGATCTTCGTTCTCTTTGGCACTTGCCCTAACAAATGATCCATCAGCCAGTACTACATCAACTTCAAGAATGCTGTCGATTGTTAATCCATACTTACGGCTTAAATAACCAACACCCCCGCCCAGGGTAAGTCCTCCGACACCAGTAGTTGAAATAATCCCTGCTGGCACAGCCAATTTAAATGGATGAGTAGCGTGGTCGACGTCTCCCCATGTAGTTCCGCCGCCAACACGTACTGTTTTTGCTTTACCATCGACGTGCACGAAATTTATTTTAGAAAGATCAATAACAAGGCCGTCATCGCAAATTCCTAATCCCCCGGCATTATGACCTCCGCCTCTGACAGCGATCAGAAGATTGTTTGTTCTCCCGAAATTAACTGCTGTTATTACATCTGCCACATCATTACAAATTGCAATAAAACGTGGATTTTTATTTATCATTCCATTATAAACTTTTTTTGCCTCTGCGTATTCTTTAGCAGACTGATTTATTATTTTTCCCCTGAAATTTGCTCTGAATTCATCTATCATTTTGTCATTTTTCATACTATCCTCTTACAATTTTTTTATAGGAATATTTAATCAATATTAAGCAGGCTATTCATAATTAGAAATTATCATGCCTTTCATTGACCAAAGAATTGTAAGCACATCTTTCTTAGATTCTTCATCAATTTTGTGCTTGTTCAAAACAAACATAATATCATCAACTACACTAATAAATTCAGCAGAATTAATATTCATCCCCTTGTGTGTTGTAACCATATCTTTTCCGGAATAATTTGCAGGACCTCCGCTACCGGCGGTAAAGAATTCAATAATATGCTGTTTAATAAGTTTTAAACGCTCCGGCTGATCTCTAAAATGAATAAATCGCTCCTTGATCGCTGGATTAATCATATGAGCATCAACAACATCATCTACAATATTCGAAATACCTCTGTTGCCTCCAAGACGATCAAACAGAATTGGCTGGGCTGCACTGGTAGTTTCTTGAGCAGGAACAACAATTGCGAATATAGAAATGATATAAGCTACAGCTAATAACTGTTTCATTATTTACCTCTTTGTGATTATTAAATTATTTTATGTCGTTTTGTAGAAAGATCCCAGGCTAAGGGAGTGCCTAATCCAGAATATTGAGTAACTGAATAAGGCCGTAAATTTGATTAACTTATAGTAGCACTTGATAAAGACAGCCGCTATAACAATTGGTTCAAAAGCAAGTAATTTTGGTTCAGGTTGTGAGAATCAGGAAAATGAATAATTTAAGACCGCTTGGTACGCAAATAATCGGACGGTAACAGGCCGTACCTGTTTTGAAAACATTTGGAAAAATATGATAAACTGCTAAAGCCGGTCTCAAACGCGATCTCGGAAATATTCCCTGTCTGTTTGTTTAATAATTTCAAAGCCTCATTCAACCGATATTCTTTTAAAAATGTATTCGGCGATTTACCTGTTACTGAGATCATTTTACGATATAATTGAGACTTACTAAATCCCAATTGCCTGTTAAAATCATCAACATTTAAATTGGCATTTCCCCAGTTTCGTTCAGTATAATCAATTAAAAGATTCAGGAGTTTTTCATCGGCAGGTGAAAGAGTAAACACTGATTTATTATTAATAAAAACATTAATATTTTCACTCTTATATAGTTCTTTAACTTCGGTTGATAAAACAATTTGATGTTTAACGTTGTTACACATTCGCTCTGCTGACTTTATAGTATCTTCAAACAAAGAAGCTTTTTCGGTAACGGGCACACCGGCACTTAACCCGATTTTTATATTTATAGTATCCTTATCTATCCCATTGTTTAATTCTGCAAATCCGGATTGCAAATCCAGTGCACATAAAACTGCTTTAGTGACAGATTCAAAAGAGACCAAAAAATAATCTGCATTTTGTTTTACCACGCTTCCCTGAAATCGACTTAAGATTCTGATAAATGACTCATTGTGTTTTTGTAATGGTGAGATAAATTTATTCGCGCCATGTTTTTTTAAAGAAATAATTTCTAATCCTATAACCATCACCATTCTAAAAGCCGGATCATTTATAATGTTTAAACCTGCATTTTGCGCATTCTCAGGATCTTCAATTCTGCCTAAGAATGACTCAACTATTTTAGAATCTACTTCAATTATCTGGTTAGGTACTTCTCCATGGGCCTGATTGTGCATCTTTTCAATAGTCTGTTTATCAGGTGCTTCAATTAAACAAAATGCAGTTCCTCTTTTTTCATCAAACCAATAGGTTAATCCTCTACAGCCAAATTTATGCTGAATTTTTAAATCCTGCTTATGTAGCTGTGCCACATTTTCCGCTGTTACCTCTTCAGATACATCATGTCGATCCATGTAAATCGGCATATTATAATAGTCCTTATTTTAAATCTATTCAGTAGTTCAGAGTTGTTGGTGGAATTCAGGCTTCACTTTGAGATAGTTGATAAAAGTTTACGGCATATCTAATTTACAAACAAATATATGTCCCTAGGCTAAAATATCGGGTCTTTTATCAAATATATTTTTTATATGTATTTAACTATGTTTTACGCCACTGGTAATTTCGCTAAAACATCATTATTGATATGGCGGGTATTTATATATCATGCAATATCCTAATAAATTCATATAGAATCAAAATATACTAATATCTAATTCTTTATAATTCTGGCTAAAACCAAACTAATGCAAATGTTTTTGACAAAAATTCTCATAATTATGATTTATCTTTTATTTTGTCTCCGAATCATAATTTATGAATATAATCTGATTCTATTTGTATAACGGTATGGTCGGTTGAGCTAACGGTCGGGGAAATGTACCATGCACAATTTATAATGCAGAGTTATAGCAAGACTAGCTTCTGGAATCCCGGTCCTCGATGCAGGTTGTAAGGATTAATTATTCACTTTTATTTCCGTGAGCTTAACAATTTCGTCGACCTACTTTTTATTCTTTACTTCTATTCTCAAGCCCCGACCTTCCATATAGCGTTTCGTGCCTTTTAACTCTTTGATTAAGACGGGGGAGAGGTTTCTATCTTCAAAGCCCTTGACAACCTTTTCGCCAAAGACAAAGCCAATCCTGAAATATTTATTACACGGACCGAAGAAAAATAGGTTTCTCTTCTTCAGCATCATTTTCATTGTCCACCCTGACTTTGCGCCATAGTATTTCCATTCGGGTTTGAGGCCCGGATATTGTCCCTTAAGTTTCTTTTGTATTTGTTGCCATAATTTGTAAGAAGTGCCGAGCGCTTTTGCAAGTTTCATATCATCTGGCTTTTCCAGTTTGTCGAGAAACATTCGTGTCATATAAATTTCCATAAATAAATAGTTCTGTTCCCCAAAGTCTCTCTTCCTGATCCGTAGCAAGGAATAGCTATGACCAATTTCTGATATTTTATTTCAGACTTTGTCCCTTTTCGGACCACCACGGATGAACTTCATATTTGAACATTCCTGCCTGTATGGCAGGATCATTTTTCAGAAGTTCTTCAACGTCTTCTTGTTTAGGAACATCAAAAATAAAAATTCCCCTCCAGTTTCCGTTGTCGCCAAACGGGCCGACAATAACCAGTTTGCCATCTTCCTGCATCTTTTTAATATTTTTCAAATGCCCGATTATTATACGGCTGGCAGCAACAGAATCAAGTTTTCCGCTACTTGCTCCTTTTGTCAGCATAACAAAATAGTACTGCTTCAGGTTAAATTCAGGCATTTTATCTTCTTCCTGTGCGTAAGAAGAAACTATTATCAGGGGCAGAAACAAAAGTGTCAGTGCAATTTTTTTCATTAGGCCCTCTTTAAATATTATCGCAACAGATCCTCCAAAGCGGGCTTGAGGTTTGTATATTTAAAATTAAATTTATTCTGTATCAGTTTCTCGGGGAATCACTCTAAGGCTTGCAAGTATTGATTTAGCGCCTTCACCCACAACTAATCTTAGCACAAATTCCGGTACTTTAAATAGAGACGGTTTGTGCAAAACTTTCCCGAGCGTCTTTGCAAATTCCTCCATTCTTACCGGGTTGGGTGAGCAAGCGTTTACAGCGCCGAATATGTAATTATTATCAATTGCATAAATAAAAATATTTACGAGGTCCTCGATGTGTATCCATGGGAACCATTGCTTTCCGTTGCCGAGCGGATCCGCCTACGTATCTTTCGAAAGGAGGCAGCATTTCCTTCAGGGCTCCTTCCTCTTTACTTAAAACAATTCCCGTTCTTATGCTTACTCTTCTTATACCGAGTTTCTTCAATTTGTCTTGCTTCATCCTCCCAGGCTTTGCAAACCTTTGCCAGGAAATCACTTCCAGCATTTTTTTCTTCCACTAAAATTTCGTTTGCTCTGTCACCGTAATATCCTGCTGCTGAAGCACAAATAAATGTAGATGGTTTTTTCTCCGCATTCATAATTGCATTTACAAGGCACTTTGTACTTAACTTGCGGCTTTCGAGTATCGTTTTTTTATAACTCTTGTTCCATCTTTTTTTGAACAGGTTTGCCCCTGCCAGATGAATTACACAATCTGCTCCATTGATTTTTTTCTCCCATCCTCCAGGCGCAGCATAATCCCACTCAACAAATTTTTTAATAAAGGGCAGAACCTTTTTTGCATTATCTGTATTTCGTGTAAAAACTATTACATCATCATTCCTATCAGTTAATATTTTGCAGAGAGATTTACCGATTAAACCTGTTGCCCCGGTAATAATAATTTTCATAATTTCATTCCCCTACAATTTTTTTGTTGATATTCTTAAATGAGATTTTTATCTTCTAATAACCTTCGATCAGGGGAGCAGCCTAATTATTCCAATATCCCGATCAATTAAAAATATAATATAAAATAATAAGAACAATTTTTTC
Source organism: uncultured Bacteroidota bacterium (assembly GCA_963783855.1). GTDB lineage: Bacteria > Bacteroidota > Ignavibacteria > Ignavibacteriales > Ignavibacteriaceae > JAKAGZ01. Next base: position 172,675 of record CAWAPE010000001.1, on the reverse strand, counting down.
CTCTAACAAATTAAATGGGGTCATGATGAAAAAATTAGCTTTATTGTACGTTATTGTAAGTCTTTTATCACCTTGCAATGTATTTCCTCAACTATTAGATTCATTCTCGGATGGTGATTTTACCTCTTCACTAGCTTGGACCGGAGATACCGGGGATTGGGAGATAGCTACTAATAGTACCTGTTCTTCCAATGTTTCTGATTCCTATACCTTACATATAAATGCAATTGTATCGGAAACCAGCTCTAAATATTTGAGTGTACAAAGAACGTCATCTTGGGGAACAGAACAGTCATGGGGATTCTGGATAGGTAGAAGAAGCGGTAGCGCTCCTTCAGGTTCTAATCAAAGTTGTGTGTGGCTATATGCTAATGAATCTGATCTAAATTCTAGTACTGTGGATGGCTATAGAATTGTTTTGGGGCAATCAGGTGCTGATTATATTGTTTTACAAAAGGTGACTAATGGTTCTGGAACTGATTTGCTACAATCAAATGACGCAATACCTACGGGAATTGATGATTATGGAATTTTAATTAGAATAACAAGAAATAGCAGTTCAAATTGGAATATTTATACGTCAGCAATTCCGCAAAATAATGGAGAAGGTGCCGTAGCCACTGATATTCCTTCATCGGTAAATACCAATGTCTCACAGGGTTCCATTACGGATAACACATACACAAATTTTTCAAATGGGTTTTTGGGAGTTGTTGCAAATTATACTTCCAGCGGAACTTCTGGCGCTGAATTCGATCAATTTTACTTTGCTACTTCGGCAACCGCACCCCTTCCTGTAGGGCTTTCTGATTTTAACGGAGATTATTCAAATGGAAAAATACAGTTAAACTGGCGCACTGAAACTGAAGTGAATAATTTTGGATTTGAAGTTGAGAGAGTAATAGAAGAAAATGCAAATGCAAATTCACAGCAATGGACTAAGATCGAATTTGTTAAAGGCAAAGGAAACAGTAATTCACCCAATGTATATAGTTTTGAAGATAAAATTTCTCGGTCAGGAGTTTATAAATACAGGCTAAAACAATTAGACTTTGATGGGAATTATAATTATTCAGAAGAGATAGAAGTTTACATTCCATTTCCCGGTGAAGTAATCCTAAATCAGAATTATCCCAACCCATTTAATCCTACTACGAAAATCAGTTTTGCTCTGCCCCGGACAGAGTTCGTTTCGCTAAAAGTTTATGATGTCTTGGGAAGAGAAGTTGAAACATTACTAAGTGATAAAATTACGCCAGGTAAATATGATATAAAATTTGATGGATCAGGATTAAACAGTGGTTTTTATTTCTATAAAATTGAAGGAGAAGATTTCTCCATCGTGAAAAAAATGGTATTGGTAAAGTAATTATTGCGTTTAGAGTCCTACCAATGGGTGGACATATTCATAATTTCATTGAACTACAGCCATTTAAGACTTATATTTAACCCTCAATTTCAAAAGAGAACATGGAAAAGAATAGTATTTATATAGAGACTTATGGTTGCCAGATGAATATTGCAGATACCGAACTAGTGCTAGGTATTCTGAAGAATAACGGCTACGAAGTTACAAAAGAAGCCACAAAAGCTGATGTGATTTTGCTAAATACATGTAGCATAAGGGAAAACGCGGAACAACGGATATACGGAAGGCTGGGGAATTTCAAAACTATGAAAAACTCAAAGCCTGAATTAATCGTTGGTGTTCTCGGCTGCATGGCGGAAAGATTGCGAAAAGATTTAATAGAAGAAAAGAAAATTGTGGATTTGGTTGTCGGGCCGGATGAATACAGACGTTTGCCTGAGTTTCTTGATACTGCCTTCAGTGGTGAAAAAGGTATTGGTGTTAAATTATCAAGAACTGAGACATATGATGATATAATCCCTTATCGTGAAGACGGTTTGCAGGCGTGGCTTTCTGTTATGCGAGGTTGCGACAAATTTTGCACTTTCTGTGTAGTACCTTTTACAAGGGGAAGAGAAAGAAGCAGAACTCTGAATTCAGTAATTGAAGAAATAAAACAATTATCCGAAAGAGGATTTCGTGAAGTTACTTTACTGGGACAAAATGTAAATTCATACCGTGATGGTGAAAATGATTTTGCCGATCTACTTGCAGCCTGCGCTGAAGTTGACAGGAAAATAAGAGTGCGCTTCACAACCTCACATCCTCAGGATCTTTCCGATAAACTTTTGTACACGATAGCTGAACATCCGAATCTTTGCAATTATATCCATCTCCCGGTTCAGTCAGGATCCAACAGAATTCTCGAAGCTATGAATCGGACCTATACTATTGAACATTACATGGGCATTATAGATAAGGCCAAAAATATTATTCCTGGAGTAAGTTTTTCAACTGATATCATTTCCGGGTTTCCGAGCGAAACATATGAAGATCATGTGATGACACTGGATATTATGAGACAGGTAAGATATGACGGCGCATATATGTTTAAATATTCTCCGCGCGAGGGAACAAAGGCTTATAAAATGGAGAATGATGTAAAAGAAGAAGTTAAAACAAAAAGATTACAGGAAATTATTGAACTTCAGCACAGCATATCGTATGAGATTAATCAATCATTAATTGGAAAAGAAGAAATAATACTGATTGAAGGATTCAGTAAAAAATCGGACGATTTTTTGGCCGGCAGAACAGATACAAATAAAGTTGTAATTATACCTGCTGATGGAAAAATAAAAGAAGGCGATTACGTAAAAGTAAAAATTAACAGGGCTACCTCGGGAACCTTATTTGGTGATTTTCTGGAGTTTTTTAGTCCCGATAAACAAATTGCATTAACCGCATAAATTTTAGAATGGTAAAATTCTTTAAAATAGTTCCATTCATTTTATTACTTCTTGCACCAGCTGTTGCATATTCGCAGGAAGTAAATATCATTCCTTATCTAAAGCAAATTGAAGCGGGTGAAAAAGGAAAAGCTGTAGATGCGTTAAAAGATCTTAAAAATGAATATCCTGACGATCCTTCGGTTATGTTTCTTGATGGAGTGCTTACTGAAAACGGACAGAACGCTGTTGCTATTTTTAAAACCATCATTGACAAATATCCCAAAAGCAGGTACGCCGATGCTTCATTGTACAGAATTTATTCTTACTATTATGCACTCGGGTTGTATCAGACCTCAAAAATTTTTCTCGCACAATTGAAAAGAGAATATCCACAATCGCCCTACATTCAGATAGCGGAAAAGAAAATACCCGCGAAAGATGAGGTCTCCGGTGAAGATAAAGTAGAAAAAGAGAAACGACCTGAGAAACCCAAAACTGAGAACAACAAAACAAAGAAAACAGATTACAAGTATACAATCCAGGCCGGTGCGTTCAGTAATTCTGATAATGCAGCATCCCTTAAGAAAAGTTTTAGTGATGCAGGATTTTTTTCTGAGACACAAGAAAAAAATGTTGCCGGCACATCATTTACAATTGTTTACGTTGGGAAATTTCTGAATGAAGATGAAGCAAGAAATTTTCTCGAAGTAATAAGACGACGTTTCCAAATTTCCGGAAGAGTAGTCCCAATAAACTGAGTTCACTGTGAAAATAAAATTTATAGGCACAGGTTCCGGGAAAACCTCACTTAAAAGATTCCATTCTTCTTTCCTGATTTTATCAAATGATTTTAACCTGCTTGTAGATGCTGGCGATGGAATTTCAAGGGCGCTTCTCAAGCAAAATATTTCTCCCGGACAAATTGATGGAATTCTTTTTTCTCACCTGCACCCTGATCATTTTTCCGGAATCGGCGCTCTTTTGGTACAGATGAAATTAATGAAGAGAGAAAAACCACTAAAGATCTTCTCACACGATAGCCTTATCCCTGTTGTTAAAGATTTTATTTTTTCAAGTTACCTCTTTGAAGAAAGAATGGATTTTGAAATTAAATATTGCGGATTCAATAGTGAGGAAGAAACCATTATAAATGATGATATAAAATTCATTGCAAAACAGAATTCACATCTTGATAAGTATGTAGAATATGATAAAGAAAAAATACTCAGTTTTTCCTGCAGTAGTTTTCTGTTTAGCTTAAATAATAAAATTGTTTGCTATACCGGAGATGTTGGGAAAAAGGAAGATTTGAATCTTTTTAAAGGACAAAATATTTCAATATTGATTTCTGAGAGTACGCACATTCATAAAGAAGCATTTCCGGAGATATATGAAGAATTAAAACCCGCTAAATTAATTATGACACATATTCCAGACGAGGAAGAAGAGGGCTTATTAGCCTGGAAAAGCTCTCTTTCTGATGAAATTAGGGATAATTTCATCATTGCATCTGACGGAATGACAATTTCAATACAGGAATAAGGTCTAAAATATCTCTTTAATATGGGCTAAAAATGTAATATATTTAAGCTCTCAAAAATAACTGTATGCCATTTAGTCTTATTTGTATATGACAATTGAACAATTTAAAAAAGAATTTGGAATCATAGGTAAAGCGAAGGAAATTCACGATCTTATTGATATTTCGATGCAGGTTGCAAAATCGGATATTTCCATTTTACTTTATGGCGAAAGCGGAACGGGAAAAGAAGTTTTTGCAAGGGCAATTCATGGTTATAGTAATCGGTCAGATAAAAATCTTATCAGCGTAAATTGCGGAGCTATACCCGAGGGAATTCTTGAAAGTGAATTATTTGGTCATAAAAAAGGATCTTTCACAGGTGCAGTAGATTCCCGGAAAGGTTACTTTGAAATTGCAGATGAAGGAACATTGTTTCTTGATGAAATTGGAGAGATGCCTTTAACTACACAGGTAAAACTACTTCGTGCAATTGAGACAAAAGAATTTATGAGGATAGGGAGTGAAACTGTAACAAAAGTTGATGTGAGAATTATTGCAGCTACAAATAAAGATCTTCAGCACGAGGTTGATGCAAAAAGATTCAGAGAAGATCTATATTTCAGACTTAAAGCGGTAAGCCTTACAATTCCTCCTCTAAGAAAAAGGAAAGGCGATATTGAAGAGTTTGTTCATAGTTTTATTAAAAGATATTGTGAAGAAAATAAAATAAATATTCCTGTCGTTACTAATTCTGCAATGGATTTATTATTAGACTATAACTGGCCCGGCAATGTTCGTGAATTAAAAAATGCAGTTGAATCAGCTGTTGCTTTAAACAGGAGTGGTACAATTGATGCCGATTCTTTTCAGTCACTTTTTAGAGATGAAGAAACGGAATTTACAAACAGGAATCTTCCAGTATTTCTAAAGAAATCTTCGGAAGAAGCCGACCGTGAACTCTTGTACAGGGCTTTATTCGAATTAAAAAAAGATATTCTGGAATTAAAGGACCTGATTACTCATAACCAGCAGGAAGTTTACACTAATATGGCAGAGACAATCAGCGAAGTGGTTCCTCTTGATGTTGTGGAAAAGGAAGCAATTAAGAATGCTTTGGAATACACAAAAGGGAGCAAAAGAAACGCTGCAAAACTACTGAATATAAGCGAGCGTACTTTATACAGAAAACTCAAAGAGTATGAATTATGATTTCAGAAAAATTAACAAAATTCATTCAGCCATATAGCCACGCTAAGTTTAACAAATACAATATGTTCCGGGCATCAAGAAATAATGCCTTTCCCTCTGCAATATTTGTCTTGTTTATCATAACATCACTAACTAATTTTACCAGCTGTGGAGTTTACTCTTTTACGGGGGCATCAGTTCCGGCACATATTAAAACTATTGCAATTCCAATTTCTGATGACAGAAGCGGTTCCGGTGAACCCGGTTTGAGAGAGTCTCTTACTAATACTCTTATACAAAAATTTATTGATGATAACACATTACGCGTAACTGAAAGAAGTAACGCTAATGCTGTTCTCGAATGTGTGATAACAGGATTTTCCGATGCACCGGCCGTTGTTTCAGCGGGTGCAAATACTGATAATATCACAGTAAGAAGAATTACAATTACTGTGCAGGTTACTTACAAGGATCTTGTAAAAAAGAAAAATATTTTTGATAAAGCATTCTCTAATTATGGCGATTATCCTCCATTAGAAAATGTTACTGAAAGAACAAATGCGATCAATACAGCAGTTGATAAAATTACCGAGGACATACTGCTGGACACTGTCTCGGGTTGGTAAAATAATTTTTAAAAGGTCTATTAAAGAAAATGGATAATATAGTTTTAGTTGCTTATTTCTTTTCCCTTTCAGTCTTGTTTATTTTCGGGTGCCACGGCTTTATTATGCTTTTCTACCACAGGAAATATGCTAATATGAATCCTGTTCCAAAAGAAAATTTTGATGAAAAACCACTGGTTACAATTCAACTTCCGCTTTACAACGAGTTATATGTAGTTGAAAGATTAATTGATGCAATTTGCCTGATCGATTATCCGAAAGATAAATTGGAAATCCAGGTACTTGATGATTCAACCGACGAAACATCAAAAATTACTGCTGCTGCTGTTGAAGCAAAACAAAAAGAAGGATTTGATATTCAGCATATCAGGCGAGGAACCCGCGAAGGTTTTAAAGCGGGTGCGCTGAAAGCGGGAATGAAAATTGCCAAAGGTGAATTCATAGCAATATTTGATGCTGATTTCCTTCCTCACAAAGACTTTTTGACAAAAACACTTTCATTTTTTACCGATGATAAAATAGGAATGGTTCAAACCAGGTGGGAACACCTTAATGGTGACTATTCAATTTTAACAAGAGCTCAGGCTCTTGCTCTTGATGGACACTTTGTGATTGAGCAGTCTGTAAGAAATAAATCAGGTTTCTTTATTAATTTTAATGGTACCGGTGGTGTTTGGAGGAAAAACTGTATTGTTGATTCCGGTAACTGGCACGCTGACACATTAACAGAAGATCTCGATTTGAGCTACAGGGCACAGCTTAAGGGCTGGAGATTTGTTTTCTTAAAGGACTTTACTTCACCGGCAGAATTGCCTTCTGAAATAAATGCACTTAAATCACAGCAATTCAGATGGACAAAAGGTGCAATCGAGACAGCGAAAAAGATTCTTCCTCTTGTCTGGAAAGCAGATATTCCTTTGCGTGTAAAATTACAGTCTACTTTTCACCTGACAAACAACCTGGCATTTCCTTTTATATTGCTGGCCGCAATTTTAAATGTTCCTTTAATTTTTATTAAAAACAGCGGACCACATGATGTTTATTTTGGAATTATGTCAGTTTTCGTTCTTGCATTTGTAAGTTCATTTATGTTTTATCTCTATTCACAAAAAGATATCAGAACTGATTGGAGAAAGAAAATTGTTCTTTTCCCTCTATTTATGGCTGGCAGTATGGGGTTTGCAGTAAATAACACCAGGGCTGTTTTTGAAGGATTAATGAACAGGAAAAGCGAGTTTGTGAGAACACCAAAATTTAAAGTAGAAAACGGGAAAGATTCCTGGAAGGGGAACAAGTACTTAAATAAAAAAAATAAAATTGATATGATGGTCTTTGTTGAATTAATTATGGCCATCTATTGCCTTGTCGGAATTGTTTCGTCAATTTACTTCCTGGAAATTGCAGCACTTCCTTTTCAGCTTTTGTTTTTCGTCGGATTTGCTTTTGTTTCCCTAACATCAATTAAACACGCTTTGTTTTCAACAAAAAGTTAAAAGAATATTGGTTAAAACAGCATCCGAAATATTTAACGAAAAAGTAAGCCTGATCTGTGAATACGATAAGGGATCGCCGCTGTTTGTGCGACAGGCAAATACAGAAATTGATTCTAATAATGTTGATCGTGCAATAGAGCTTTTAACAATTGGAATAAAGATTTATCCTGAATATTCTACTGCATATATGTTGTTGGGAAAAGCCTATACTTTAATCGGAGAATATGGCAAGGCACTTCAGCAAATTAAAATCGGAAGCGAACTTATTCATTCCGATCAAACTTATGAACATTATCTCCATGAAATTGAAAACATAAAAAAGCAAAGATCTTTGTTTTCAGGAAGCAGGGGCAGTGCGTTTATTCCCGAAAAAAATGTTTTTGAAGACCAGGAACAACCCGATCTGTTTGAGGCAAATATTCCGAAGAAGGTTGAAGAAATAGTTGATAATGAAGAACTTGATAATCTTGACGACAGGCTGGAAGAACTTGCACGGGAAATTTCTTCTGCAAGGATAAAAGATACTGAAGGTGGTTCAGAGTTGAAGGAATCAACATTTAGTGAAATTGGAAATTCAAGTACAATTGTTTCGGAGACTCTTGCAAAAATTTATGCCGCACAGGGTGAATACCAGGAAGCTATCAATGTATATGAAAAACTGATTGAAAAAACTCCTTCCAAAAAAGATGAATACCTGGCAAGTATTTCAGAATTAAAATCAAAACGTAACCCCTGATTACTACATTTATTATCTTACCGTGTAATGGATAATAATTTTATTTCCCCAAAACTTAAGAAAAAATTCTATACTAGAGATGTACTTACCGTTGCGCGGGAATTGCCGGGGAAAATTCTGGTTAAGCGTTCGGGTAAAAATATTCTTGCAGGAATTATCGTTGAAGTGGAAGCCTATGATGGAAGTTTTGATCAGGCCGCTCACACGTACATTGGAAAAACAAAAAGAAATGAAATAATGTTTGAAGACGGCGGTTATTTTTATGTTTACTTTACTTATGGGGCACACTTTTGCTGCAATGTTGTTACCGGCGTAAAGAATCATGGAACCGCTGTTTTGATTCGTGCAGTTGAGCCAATTGAAGGGATAGAAATTATGGGAAAAAACCGTTTTGGGAAAGGTTTGTTAAATGAAAAGGAAAAACTTAATTTAACAAGCGGACCGGGCAAAATTTGCCAGGCATTTGGAATAAATAAAAAACATTATGGATTGGATCTTTCCGGCGATGAAATATATTTGTTAAACCGGAGAAAAATAAGTGATGATAAAATAATCGTAGCAAAAAGGATAGGAATTAAAAAATCAATTGACCTGCCATGGCGTTTTTATATTAAAGATAATCCTTACGTATCAAGAAAATGATTAAACCTGAAAATTTACTGATTGTTCGCACAGACAGGATTGGGGACGTAGTTCTGACATTACCTCTTGCCGGAATTATTAAAAAGCATTTGCCTGGTTGTAAAATTACATTTCTTGTACGTGATTACACTAAAAGTCTTGTGGAGAATCATCCTTTCATTGATAAGGTGTTGATATTAAAGGAAGAAAATGGTAAACCTCTCATCTCTAACAATCTTAAAATGATTTCAGAAAATAGATTTGATAGCTGCATTGTTGTTCATCCAACTTTTATAACATCATTTATTATTTTTTTGAGTAGAATATCCCAAAGGATTGGAACCGGATACAGGTGGTATTCATTTTTCTTTAACAGTAAAGTTTATCAGCATAGAAAGTACGCGGAAAAACACGAACTTGAATTTAATGCTCAGTTACTTGAAAAACTGGGAATTAAAGAAAAAATCAACCGGGATAATGTAGAATTTGAGTTAAAAATAAATGAAGAGTGTAATAAAAAAATAGAAAATATATTAACTGCTGAAAATTTAGATCTGAAAAAGAAAACAATTATTATTCATCCCGGCAGTGGTGGCAGCGCAATGGATTTGCCTGTTGCGAAATTTAAGGATATTGTTCGTCAACTTGACGAGAGAAATAAATTTAACATATTTATTACCGGAAGCAGTAGTGAACGGGAATTATGTGAAAGTATAAAAACCTCAGAAAAAATTAGAAATTTTTCCGGTAGATTTAATCTTGGTGAACTCACAGCATTTATAAATAAATCTGATATTTTTATTTCGAATTCTACTGGGCCTTTACACATAGCTGCGGCTTTGGGAAAAAATGTTATTGGTTTTTATCCTAAAATTAAAGCCTGTTTACCCGATAGATGGGGACCTTATTCTAATAAAAGTGTTGTTTTTATGCCAGAAATAGGATGTTTTGATTGTAGCCGGGAACAGTGCAATAAACTGGATTGTATGAACAGTATAGATGTTAACAAGGTGATTTCAGCGATAGAAAATATCTGAAAATAAAGCGGAGAATTAATGTTCAGGAAAATAAATATTGTTTTAACTGCTATAATTCTGTTATCCATTTTACCGAATTCTGTCTATGCTCAGGATAAAGATGAATACCGAACTATTGAAAACAATGCCTTTAAAGTCGGTGAAAAGCTTACATTTGATCTTAAATATGGATTTGTTACTGCAGGTATTTCTGTAATGCAAATAGAAAATATAAGAAAAATATTTGGAAGAGATACATATCATATATCGTTCTCTGTAAACACAGTACCGAGCTTTGACTGGTTTTATAAGGTTCGTGATCGTTATGAGACTTACCTTGACGTAAAAGGAATTTTCCCCTGGAGATTTGAACAGCATATTCGTGAAGGAAATTATTCCCGGGACCTCTCTGCATTTTTTGATCAGAAACATGGTAAAGCAAAAACTACACTGGGTACATTTGATATCCCCAAATATGTAAATGATATAGTTTCTGCTTTTTACCTTGCACGTACTTTTGATTATTCAAAAATGAAGAAGGGTGATTTAATTCATCTGTTCAATTTTTATAAAGATAAAGCCTATGGGCTTGATATAAAGTATTTAGGAAAAGAAGTAATTGATGCTCCCGCTGGAAAATTTAATTGTATTATTGTTGAGCCGGTAATAAAAGAAGGCGGACTCTTTAAAAGTGAGGGAAGTATTTACGTATGGCTTTCCGATGATCAGATAAAAATTCCGGTACGGGTAAAAACAAAAGTTGTTGTAGGTTCAGTTGATGTTTATTTATCCTCATACGAGGGACTTGTTACGCCTCCAACCTCAAGAATAGGAGATTAAAAACGTAATATATACTCAAATATATTCCAGTTATTGCTATCCACTCTATTTAAAACTAATTTACTTCATTAAATTAATTAATAATAACGATTTCTTTTATGAATGAAGAACCGCAAGATAATCGGCCGGATGAAAAGCCTGATAATGACAGCCAGAATAAAATAAACTTTGATGATGATGGTCTGAGAAATAAGCTAAACCCGGTAATTTCACCGGTTGCTGCTGGATTTATAGGATTGTTTGCAGGTTTTTTTCTTTACCAGATTGTAGGTGGGCTTCTTACATTACTCATTTTTGGCCTTGATGTTGAAAAAGCTCCCGCAAATAGTCTTAGATTAATGACAATGGCAGGACAGGTTCTTTTTATTCTTTTACCGGCTCTTTTATTTTCAAAGTGGTTTTATGAAGATGTTACAAGTGTAATTCGTTTCAAGCGGGCTAAATGGCAGGAAATTGGATTATTCACAGTCGGTATAATAATACTAACGCCTTTGCTTGAAAATTATATAATTATTCAAAATTATTTTATTGAGAAACTTGCTGCATCCAGTAGCTCAATTCATACAATCAAAATATTTTTTGATAATTTAAATGATAAAGTTGAGTCGACATACTCTAATCTTCTTACAATCCATAATGTACCCGAAGCACTGCTTGTAATTCTTGTTGTTGCCGCAGTCCCGGCAGTTTGCGAAGAAGTTTTATTCAGAGGATTTATTCAAAAAAGTTTTGAGCTTAAGCTAAGACCGGTATGGGCGATACTAATTACATCAATCTTTTTCGGAGTTTATCATTTTAATCCTTATGGGTTAATACCGTTAATTGGGTTGGGCTTTTATTTTGGGTTTGCGGTTTATAAGAGTGATTCTATATTTGTTTCAATGGCGCTCCATTTTCTCAACAATTTTGCGGCTATAATGGTTTTCTTTTTTGTTGGAAGATCGGAAGTAATGAGTCCTGATAAACCTGTTGATTTGGGTTCATCAATTACTATATTCGTAATATTATTAGGGCTGTTTAGCGCTGTGATTTATATGATACTAAATTATTACAAAAATATTGGAAAAGATTAAAAAAGGAGGAATTATGCCAGTATGTCCGGAATGTAAATATGAATATGTAAAAGGTGTAACTATTTGCCCTGATTGCGGAACTGCCCTTGTTGATAAGAAACATTTTGAAAAACCAAAAGAATTGTCCGAAAATGACTGGGAAGTTGTTTTTACGTCAAACAAAGATTATGAAGTTGAAATGATGAAAGATAACCTTGAAAGTGCCGGAATGGAGGCCAATATTTTGTCTCAACTGGACAGAAATTTTCCGGCTCCCGGAGATTTTACTGTAATTAAACTTCTGGTCAAAAAAAATGATGTTAAGGAAGCATTAAAATTTATTGAACAGGTTATAAATAATAAAAATTCTGAAAATGAGGACCAGGAGTAATATTGAATAATACCAAAACCCGGGTTCTGGTTGCTGTTGCTACAATTCCTTTAATAGTTGGAGCATGTTATTTCGGTAATGTGTATTTCTTTTTGTTTGCTACTTTAATAGGACTTGTGTCATTTTATGAATTTTATATAATGGCGCAAAATAAAAGCATACAGGTAAACCTTCCTTTTGGTTTGATTGCAATATTAATACTACTTCTTAATCAATACTTCCATTTTTTTGATACCTATTCATTCCTCATAATTTTTGTTTTTCTTACATCGTTGATTGAATTATTTCGAAATAATGGCTCAGCTATATATAATATTGGAGCAACACTTTTTGGAATATTTTACATCGGATTATTTTCTGCTTCACTAGTAGCAATCAGGGAATTTTATCCGAAGATAGGAACTCTTTACGAGCACGGTGGATTTCTTGTTATTTCAATACTTGTGACAATCTGGATTTGTGATTCTGCAGCTTATTTTGGAGGCCTTTCTTTAGGCAAACACAAACTATTCCCGAGAGTGAGCCCTAAGAAAAGCTGGGAAGGAGCAATTTTCGGCTTCGTTTTTGCCTTGCTAACAATGGCTGCTGCTCATTATATAGTTTTAGATTTCCTCAACCTCGGCGAAGCGCTTATTATCGGACTTATTATAGGAACGGTGGGGCAGGTTGGTGATCTTGTAGAGTCTTTGATTAAGAGAGATGCTGAAGTAAAAGATTCTTCATCTTTAATTCCCGGCCACGGTGGAATCTTTGACAGGTTCGATTCCCTTCTGTTTTCTGCGCCGATAATTCTGTTATTCCTTAAATATGTTGGAAGATAATCTCTTAAATGAAAAGTAAAGATAAAATAAGTGTAATTACTCTTGGTTGTTCAAAGAATACCGTTGATTCCGAAAGATTGTTAAACCAGTTAAAAATAAATGAATTTAACCTGGAAGATGATCCCGGGAAATCTGAAACAGTAATTATAAATACGTGTGGATTTATTGACGCGGCAAAGCAGGAATCGATTGATACAATTTTAAATGCGGTTGAGTTAAAGAAAAAAGGTAAGATAAAAAAAGTGATTGTTGCAGGCTGTCTTTCCGAAAGATATCTCGACGACCTGAAAAATGAAATTCCTGAAGTAGATGCTTACTTCGGCACCGAAAAGTACGATGGGATATTAAAAGAATTAGGAGGAGAACTAAAGCGCAATCTTCTGGGAGAACGACTGATTACAACCCCCTCACATACGGCGTATCTAAAAATTTCTGAGGGTTGCGATCATCCTTGTTCATTCTGTGCAATTCCGCTAATGCGTGGAAGACATAAATCTAAAAATATGGATGATTTGGTACGTGAAGCAGAGTTTTTGGCAAGTAATAATACCAGGGAATTAATTTTAATTGCACAGGATACTACAGATTACGGGAAGGATATTTACGGAAAAAAAGTACTTGGTGATTTGCTAAATAGACTAAGCGATATTAAAGGGATCGAATGGATAAGGTTAATGTATGCCTACCCATCCCAATTTCCCGATGATGTTATAGATGTAATTGCAGGAAATCCTAAAATTTGTAAATATGTGGATATACCTCTGCAGCATATTTCCGATGATATTTTGAAATCAATGAGAAGGGGAGTTACAGCCAAAAGAACAAGAGAATTGCTTTATAAATTGCGTGACAGAATCCCCGATGTAACTTTAAGAACAACGTTTATTGTCGGTTATCCTAACGAAGGCGAAAAAGAATTTAATGAACTTTGTGATTTTGTAAGCGAAATTGAATTCGATAGGGTGGGAGTTTTTACTTTTTCAGTAGAAGATAATACTTCAAGTTTTATATTGGGAGATCCAGTTTCTGAAAAGCTAAAATTAGAAAGAAAAGAAAGATTGATGGAGATTCAAAAAGACATTTCTTTTAAGAAAAATGAAAGCTTTATTAATAAGAAATTGAACGTGCTTATTGAGCGGATTGAAGGTGAATATTTTATTGGAAGGTCATATAGAGACGCACCTGAAGTTGACGGCGAAATACTCATCAAGAATAATGATCATAATATAAGTGTTGGCAACTTTTATATGGCAGAAATTACTAATAATGATGAGTATGATCTTTACGCAAGATTATTAAATAACGGGAGGGTTCAAAAATGAAAAAATTTAATAGAATTTTTATGGCCATTTTTATTTTAGCCATTTCAATCGAAATTCATGCTCAGGTGACCAGTCGATTAAGAGGAACCCAGCAAAAAAGGGAAAAATTCTATGTTGGAATTCTTGACTTTAGCACCGGGCAACAAGACTCCACCCTTGTAAATATTTTTTTGCAGATGCCTTACAATGAAGTACAGTTTTATAAAACCGACAATGAATTTACTGCCAGTTATTCCGTAAGCGTTGTGATTATGGATGATGATCAGGAGAACCTGATATCAGAAAAGTTATGGAATGAAAAAATTGTATCACCCAATTTTAATGAAACTACATCACGTAAGAATTCTAACCTAAGCCTGAAATCATTTACTCTTAAGCCTGATGACTATTTTGTGAGGATAACGATAGACGATAATAATTCTAAAAATAATTATGTAATCGAAAGAGAAATTGAGGTAAGAGAATTTTCAGATAAACTCGATCTTAGCGATATTATGCTTGTAGCTAATCAAACCAGGGTTGGCAATGACACAAAATTTGTTCCGAATGTTTCCGGTAACATTTTCGCGGGTAAAACAGGAGTCCCATTTTATTATGAAATTTACAGTGCAGAAAAGGGAAGTGGAAGAATCATTTATTCCATAACCGATATAAAAGATAAAGTAGTATTTAAGGATACCACTATGGTAGAACTTAACAAAGGTAAAACATCTATATTCTATACCGCGATGGATACTACGCTTAGTCTTGGAACATACACTATAAATATTGATGCTAAAAATCTTAGTGATGATGAAAGCGGGGAAATAACGGGCAAGTTTGTTTCTAGATGGGCAGGCGTTCCGGGTAATGTTTCAGATCTTGACCTGGCAGTTGAACAGCTGGTATATATCGCAACTCCCAGTCAATTGGATTACATTGAAGACGCACCAAATAGAGAAGAAAAGATTAAGAGATTTTCAAAATTCTGGAAACAGAGAGATCCGAATCCCGGTAATGAAGAGAACCAGGCTTTTGATGAATATTACAGGAGAATAGGCTTCGCTAATGATAATTTTACTCATTATGTTGATGGCTGGAAGACCGATATGGGAATGGTCTATGTAGTCCTTGGCCCTCCGGATAATATTGAACACCATCCCTTCGATGCTGACCAAAAACCTTATCAGGTTTGGCAATATTACAGTTATAATACTGCATTTACTTTTCTGGATACAACAGGATTTGGAGATTACAGGTTGACCAATCCTTTAGATTTTGATTATGTACGTGGAAGAAATAATTAATTATTAACTGGTAAATTTCTTTTATGATTTTAACCGTAACTCTCAATCCTCTGCTGGAAAGAAGATTGACTTATGACAAAGTAAAATTTAGTGAAGAAAACAGAAACGGGATCTCTGAACTTAAAGCCGGCGGAAAGGGAATTAATGTCAGTCGCCAGCTTAAAAATCTAAATATTGATAATCTTGCCTATACATTTTCAGGCGGCAGTAACGGAAAAATTTTCAAAGAAATTCTTTCAAAAGAAAATATTAAGTTTACTTTCGTTAGAACTGTTGCTGAAATAAGAGAAGCTTCTATTATTATTGAAAAATCCAGCAAATCACTTTCAACATTTTACCAGGAAAACTCAGTAATATCAGAAAACGAAGCTGATGAGTTTAAAAATAAGCTGGAAAAGATGATTGAAAATTGTGAGATTGTTATTTTTTCAGGCAGCTCACCATGCAAAGAGACTAATTCCATTTTCCCGTTTGGAATTAGAACTGCTAATAAATATGATAAAATCTCAATCTGTGATACGTATGGAAATCATTTAAAAGATTGTATTGAAGAAGGCCCTACAATTTTACATAATAATGTTGCAGAAACTGAAAATTCACTTCAATCTGACTTAAATTCGGAAAAATCTAAAATCGATTACCTCAATTATTTATACTCGAAAAATATAAAACAGGCCTATTTAACCGAAGGAAGCTCATCATTTTATTGCAGTAATTTTGATTATCACTTTAAAGTTTGTTTACCACAAATTCCTGTTGTGGATCCTACAGGCAGCGGCGATTCTTTTGCTGCCGGTATTGCATACGGTATTCATAAGAATTTAACATTCAATAATTCTCTGGCTGTTGCTTCTTCATTGGGAATAGAAAATGCTTTAAGATATGATGCTGCCAATGTCCGGAGTAACGATATTGAAAAATGGAAAGACCAGGTAAAAATTGAATCATCCGGTAAAAAAATGAAAACCTTAGATGTTACTCCGCGTTAAATATCTATTTATTTCACTCCTGCTGTTGTGTTCGGTAAATCACACCCAAACCATAAAATCCATTGAAATTAACGGGAACAGGGAGTTCAGCAACAGTGATATTTTAAGCTGGGGAAAAATATCACAGGGTGAAAAGGTATTCCCGGGTATTCTCGATTCATTAAAGTCCAGGCTTGCTGTAAATTTTTCAGACAGGGGCTTTTTCCATAGCACATTTGATAATACTGAAATCGTTCAACTGCCCGATTCCGGCTCGGTTCTGTTAAAAATAGATATTGAAGAGAAAGAGCCAACATTTCTGAACAAGATAGAATATCTCAATTTGTCATCATCCGATTCTGCAGTTATAATTCCAGATTTTAATTTTCTTAAAGATAATGTTTTTAACAAATATGATATTGAAGAGGCTATTAGTTCTGCACTTAAGTATTACAGCGATAACGGTAACCCTTTCGTAAAAATCATTGTTAAGAACATAAATTTCTATAGTGATACAGCTGAACAAAAATATAATGCTGACTTGGAATTACAACTGATAAAAGGGACAAAAAGTACAATTGATGAAATTGTTATTAGAGGAAATACAAAAACCAAAGAAAATGTAATTCTAAGAGAACTGCGTTTAACAGAGGGAGAAAAATTCTCGCAGCAAACACTTGATGACATCCCTTACAGGCTAAACAGGCTCGGTTTTTTTGATCCTGTGGCGGCACCTGAATATTATTTTAACTCTGATGGTAAAGGAGTCCTTGCAATTACTGTAAAAGAAAAACAAACTAATGTTTTTGATGGTATAATTGGTTATGTCCCCGGGGCTACACCGGATGAAAGCGGATATTTTACAGGACTGGCAAATATAAGCTTGAGAAATTTATTCGGTACCGGCAGAGCCGCCGCAATTCGCTGGCAAAAGCTGGATCGTTCTTCGCAGGAACTCGAATTAAAATATATGGAGCCATGGGTGCTCGGGTTTCCTTTAAATATCAATCTTGGATTATTTCAAAGGAAACAGGATTCAACCTATGTTCAGCGTAATCTAAACTTTGCGTTGGAATATCTCGCCACCGAAACTATTTCCGCTTCGTTTACTTTTGCAACAGAATCAGTTATACCAAGTGACGCAGATACACTTTCACTAACAGTGTACAGTTCAAATTCAATTAGTACGGGACTGAATTTCAAGATAGATACAAGAGACGATCCTTATTCTCCGACACAAGGTTTATTATTTATAAACTCTTACACCTTTAGCCGAAAAACAATTGATGGCCCTAAAAAATTTATTACACCGGGCCTGGTAACAAATATAAATCTTCAGAGATTTTCTCTTGAACTAAAATTATTTTATCAACCTTTTACAAGACAGGTAATTGCTCTAGGACTAAATGGCCGTGAACTTCAGGGTTCATTTTTTGAGCAAAGTGATTTGTTCAGGCTTGGCGGTACAAATTCATTAAGAGGATACAGAGAAGACCAGTTCCTCGGCTCCCGCGTTCTCTGGTCAAATCTTGAATACAGGTTCTTATTAACAAAACGTTCTTTTGCTTTTCTTTTTCTTGATACGGGATATTATCTCAGGAAGGCGGATCAAAGCAGGAACATTCCAAAATCCGAAGGCTACAAAATTGGATATGGTTTGGGAATAAATCTGGAAACGGGAATAGGAGTAATTGGCGTTAGTTTTGGCCTGGCAAAAGGGGATAGCTTTACTGACGGAAAGATTCATTTTGGAATTGTGAATCAGTTTTGAAAAACAGATGCGAGATACTGGATCCCTGATGCCTGATAATTTTTGGCTACTTCTTACTGATATGCCGTTTCTCAATTGCATCCAGGAATCTGATTAATTTCTTGTCAAGCAGATTTAATTTTTCAGAAAGTTCCTTAAAAAGATTTTCATCCCTAAGTGAACCGGTTTCAAATAATATTTCAAGGTGATCTATTGTCTCATCCGAAGAAGCAATGGCATAACTCAAAAATTTCATAAATTCATTATTATATCTCCTCCTTCCATACCCTTCAACTATATTAGATCTTATTGATTTTGCAGATCGTCTGATCTGGCTGCCTTCTTCGAAGATTTCAAACTTCGGGAAAGTTAGGGTCATCTTGTGAATTTTGATTGTACATCACGCGCAAGTTGCCAAACTTCAAGATCTTTGTAGTTCATAAATCTTCCTCTCATGAATTTAAATCAATGCCCCATTACAAATTTTGCCACTTCTTTATTAGACATCCCGTATCTGGTCTCAGGGATCCGGCATCAGCTTTTTAACAAAATACTGCATATTTAATCAAAATAAATACTTTTTAATAAAATCTTTAGATAATAGATAATAAGTGTTGCAACTTTAGATGTTATAACATATATTTGTGGTGTCAAACAAATGAAAAGGAGAAGAGATGGAAGATGTAAAAAAATGGTCAATTGACCCGGCACATTCAAAAGTTCAGTTTTCAGTAAAACATATGGTTATCTCTAAAGTAACCGGTGAATTTAATAAGTATGATTTCAAGGTAGATAATATGAACGGAAGCTTGGAGTCTGCGGTAATTGAATTTGATATTGATGCTTCAACAATAAATACCGGCATTAGCGACAGGGATAAACATTTAAAATCAGGTGACTTTTTTGATGTAGAAAAATATCCCAAAATTCACTTTAAAAGTTCAGAAATTAAAAAAGTAGGTGAAGAAGATTACAAAATGAAAGGCGACCTGACAATAAAAGATGTTACAAAGCCCATTGAATTTAATGTAACATACGGCGGGCAGGTTGTTGATCCGTGGGGAAATATTCGTGCAGGATATAACGTAGAAGGAACTATTGACAGGTTTGATTACAATTTAACCTGGAATAACCTGATAGAAACCGGCGGAGCTGTTGTTGGTAAAACAGTAAAGATAAATAGTGATATAGAAATAGTAAAACCACAATAAAAAAGTTGCATAAAAATCGTGATGAATTTAAAACCGGAGGATTAGATGATACATGAATTGCTTGAAAAAAGGTATAGCCCAAAAGCATTTGATGATAAAAACATAGAACGAGAAGACTTGATAAAGCTCCTGGAAGCTGCTAGATGGTCACCATCTTCAATGAATGAACAGCCCTGGAGATTTATTGTAGGTGTAAAAAACGAAGATGAAACTCATGACAAAATTTATGATACTCTTGCTGATGGAAATAAACTATGGGCTAAGAATGCACCGGTTTTAATTCTTACGATTGCTTCTAACTTCTACCAGAGGAATGGTGAACCTAATAAACATGCCGGCTACGATCTTGGCCAGGCGATTGCTAATTTAACATTCCAGGCTTCTGCACAGGAGTTATACGTTCATCAGATGGGCGGATTCAGTGCACAAAAAGCAAAAGAACTATTTGATATTCCTGAGGGATTCACTCCTATGAGTGTTGTAGCGATAGGACATTTGGGTAACTCAGAAGACTTACCTGAAAAAGTCAGGCCGGCGGATAAATCGAAAAGAAAAAGAAAGGAACTTGAAGAAATTGTATTTCAGGATTATTTTGGCAACAAAAGTGATTTAGTACAAAGTGAAAGCACACTAAAGAGTTAAACAGGAGTTATAATGAAGACAGAAATATTCCCAAAAGATTCCAGGGGTAAATCAGAATTAGGTTGGCTGCACAGCAGATTCAGTTTTAGTTTTGCTAATTATTATAATCCTGAAAATATGGGATTTGGTTTGCTCCGTGTCTTGAACGATGATACTGTTGAACCTGAAACAGGCTTTGGTACGCACCCGCATGATAATATGGAAATAATCACAATCATTATTGATGGTGCTCTAGAGCACAAGGATAGTATGGGCTCCGGCTCTATAATAGAAAAGGGCGAAGTTCAGGTTATGTCTGCCGGAACAGGAATAACACATTCAGAAATAAACCCATCAAGTAAAGATAAAGTAAGTCTTCTACAACTCTGGATATTTCCTAAAGAAAGAAATATTACCCCGAGATATGATCAGAAAAAATTCCCACTGGAAGAAAGAAAGAATCAATTAAAAACCGTAGCCTCCGGGTTTAATCTAAAAGATTCGTTGTATATACATCAGGATGCTGCTATTACATTAGGACACGCTGAGGCAGGGAAAGAAATAAATTATAAAAATATTAAACCCGGGAACGGTTATTATTTGTTTGTGATAAGTGGAAAGATTAATTTGTTGGACAAAGAATTGAACGAACGGGACGCAATCGGCATCAGAGAAGTGGAACAGTTTTCTATTAAAGCTGATGAAGAAAGCCAGTTTGTGATAATTGAAGTCCCGATGAATTAAATGTTATTAGAAAGTAAAATGAAATTAGAAGACGAAATATTTCAGAAAAAATTTAAGAGCGAATATCATAAGGCCGTTGTAAATTTAATTTTTACATACAACTGGATGAGAGATTTCCAGGTAAACACTCTGAAGCCTTTTGATATTACAATGCAGCAGTTTAATATTCTAAGAATATTAAGAGGTCAGCACCCGAACCCGGCAAACATAAAACTTATCAGGGAAAGAATGCTGGATAAAATGTCCGATTGCTCCCGGATTGTTGAAAAGTTACGGGTTAAGGGCCTTATTGAAAGAACTACCTGCGAAACCGACAGGCGCCATGTGGATGTTATGATCACGGATAAAGGCCTTAAGGTGCTTTCAAAACTGGATAAGTACAACGACCAGGTTGAGAGTCATCTTTCCAGTCTGAATACCAAAGAGGTTACCGAACTTAACAGGCTTCTCGATAAATTAAGGAGTTGAGTAAATTTCTTAACAAATCCATTCTAAATTTTATTAAATTCATAGAGAATTAAATAATTATTCTCTATGCAATTGACTTCCAGAATTTCCTCATTTATTAAAATTACACGGCCGGTAAATGTATTAATTACATTTACTACGATAATTGTTGCCGCAATAATTTGCAGTATTGGAAATTACCCGCTTACAAAAATATTTTTTGCTGCTCTTTCTGCCGGTATTACAGCCGCTGCGGGGAATGTAATAAATGATATTTTTGATCTCGAAATCGACAAGATCAATCGTCCCGACCGTCCGCTTCCTTCAGGGAAAATAAAACTTTCCGAAGCGCTGGGGTTATATGTCGGACTGGTAATTTTTTCTGTTTTTATCTCTTCGCTTATAAATCTGCCTGCATTAATAATTGAAATAATAACAACAGTATTTTTATTCCTCTATTCAATTCTTCTAAAGAAAAAACCTCTTGCGGGAAATTTATTAATCTCATTTTTAACCGGACTTGCATTTATTTACGGCGGAGTTGCAGTTGGTAATTGGGGACTGGCCATTATTCCTGCCGTATTTGCATTCCTTATAAATTTATTACGAGAGCTTATAAAAGATATGGAAGACCTTGAAGGTGATTCAGCAAAAGGAGCAATTACTTTTCCGGGTAAATACGGATTTCTGAACACTAAGAAAATAATTTTTGTTTTAACTTTCATATTAATACTCGCCACCTTATATCCGTTTGTATTCAGATTATACCGGATAGAATATTTTATTGTAGTAATGGCTATTGTAAACCCAGTGCTGGTATATTTTTTAAAATCATTATTTTCTGATGACTCAAAGAAAAACTTGAATAAATTAAGTTTTATCCTGAAATTAAATATGATTTTTGGTCTAATCGCAATCTACATGGGCAAATGAAAAATTTCGACAATTCTTTTTTAACTGAAAATATTAAGCTTATCGCCGGCGTTGATGAAGTGGGCAGGGGACCGTTGGCCGGTCCTGTAGTGGCAGCTTCCGCTATTTTTTCGACTGATACTTTCATTGAAGGAGTAAATGATTCCAAAAAATTAAGTGAAAAACAGCGCGAAAAAGTACTTCCTTTAATTATGGAAAATGCTCTTGCTTATTCTATCTCTGTGATATCTCACGGGCAAATTGATAAGATAAATATTCTACAGGCATCTTTACTTGCTATGTTTACGGCAGTTTCCAGGCTAAAGGTTACGCCCGATCTCGTCCTGGCTGACGGTAATAAAAAATTTAATTTCAGTTCACCTGTAATACCTGTTGTGAAAGGCGATTCAAAATCATTCTCTATTGCTGCCGCTTCAATTATTGCAAAAGTTGCACGCGACAGGTTAATGAAAAGACTTGATGCATATTACCCGGAATACCTCTGGGCAAAAAATAAGGGCTATCCTACCAAAGAACATATTGCAGCCGTGAAATTATACGGGCCAACACCATTGCACAGGAAAACTTTTTTAAGGAAAATTCTCGGCGAACAAAACATTATTAAGGAGTATGAAATAATCGGGGAATAATATGGGTTCTTCTTCCAATGAACACGGGAAGAAAGGTGAAGACCTTGCGGAAAAATTACTGCGGTCTAAAGGTTACGAAATTGTAGAAAGGAATTACCACTTCAGGAAATACGGTGAAGTGGATATTATCGCCAAAGATAAAGAAGCAAACTCTCTTGTCTTTGTGGAAGTGAAAAGCCGAAAATCTCTTTTTTACGGCGACCCGATTTATGCGGTAACAACAAATAAAGTAAAACAGGTTAAAAAAGTTGCGTCGGGTTATCTTTTCGAAAAGGAAATTACTGGTATTAATATCAGGTTCGATGTAGTAACAGTTGTATTGCCTGAAAAAGGCGAGCCTGATATAAATCATTATATTAACGCGTTTGATTATTAACAGAAGTATTTATGGAATATCTAAAAAGTATTTCCGAAAAAATTGACAGGTTAAGCGAAAGAACAGGCTACTTTACTTCGTGGCTTACATTTATTCTTGTTTTAATAATCTGTTACGATGTTTTTACACGCTATGTTTTAAACATTAGCAGCGTAGGCTTGCAGGAAATGGAATGGCATATTTTTGCTTTGATATTTTTAATGGGCGGTGCTTATACCCTTAAAGTCGATGACCACGTCCGTGTAGATGTTTTATACACAAAATTTTCCGAAAAAAATAAGGCGTGGGTGAATTTTCTTGGAGCAATATTATTTTTAATTCCGTTTTGTGTTTTGCTGATTGTAACTTCTTTCGGATTTGTAAAAACTTCCTTTATAATGGGAGAAACTTCACCCGATGCCGGCGGCCTGCCCGCAAGGTATATTCTTAAAGCATTTATCCCGATATCTTTTTTCTTCATACTGCTCCAGGGCATTTCTCTTGCATTAAAATCATACTTGAAAATTTTCAGCGGTAATTCTACAGCAGCGGAGAAAAAATCTTAATGGAATATCTACCGATTATTTTCTTCGTAGTTGTGCTCATCTTCCTGTTGATGGGTTTTCCCGTAGCATTTACGCTTGGCGGGGTTTCTTTTATCTTCGGTGTATTTACTTTCGGACTTAAATTTTTCAATCTGCTGCCGCTGCGTGTCTGGGGCATAATGTCCAATTATGTCCTTATAGCTGTTCCGCTATTTATTTTTATGGGGGTAATGTTAGAAAAATCGGGCATTGCCGAAGAGCTGCTCGAAACTATGGCTTTGCTTTTCGGAAAGTTGAGGGGCGGTCTTGCAATTTCTGTGCTTGTTGTCGGTGCATTGCTCGGAGCCTCCACCGGAATAGTTGGTGCAACTGTTGTAACAATGGGAGTAATCAGTCTGCCGGTTATGCTTAAGCGCGGATATCATCCACGCGCCGCATCCGGTGTAATTATGGCATCGGGCACACTCGGACAAATAATTCCGCCAAGCATTATTCTTGTTTTGCTCGGCAGTGTATTAAATGTGCCTGTCGGTGAATTATTTATCGGTGCAGTTATCCCGGGAATTATGCTTGTATTTCTTTACCTGGTCTGGATTGTAATTTTATCTTTTATCCGCCCTGATTCTGTTCCCGCAATGCCTAAATCCGAGCTTGATAAATTTACCGGTGCGGTTAAATGGAAAAGAATATTTAAAGCGTTTATTCTGCCATTCTCTCTTGTAGTTGCTGTGCTGGGTTCTATATTTGCCGGCATTGCTTCACCAACCGAAGCCGCCGCGCTGGGAGCTTTTGGCGCCACTTTACTCACAGTTATTCGGAAAAGATTTAATTTGAAAATTCTGAAAGCGGTAATGCTTAAAACTACTTCCATTACAAGTATGGCTTTTATGATTCTCGTTGGTGCAACTGCTTTCAGTTTGGTTTTCAGAGGAATGCACGGGGATATTTATTTATCGAACTGGATTTTATCTTCCAATCTTGAGCCGCATCATTTCCTGGCAATTGTAATGCTGGTTATTTTCGTACTCGGTTTTTTTATAGACTTTATAGAAATAACATTTATCGTAATTCCCGTTGTTGCCCCCATATTTGTACATTTGCACTTTGATCTTTTATGGATTGGAATATTAATTGCGATGAACCTGCAGACTTCATTCCTGACTCCGCCATTTGGTTTTGCAATCTTTTATCTCAAAGGAGTCGCGCCGGAAGGTGTTTCCACTTCACATTTGTACCGCGGAATTGTGCCCTACGTTGTAATACAAATTATTGCACTTTCAATTTTGCTCTACTGGCCGGATATCGTGCTCTGGCTGCCGAAAATCATAAAACCGTGACCGTTAACTCAATGAAAGATATTTAAACCCCAGCGGCGGGGCATTTAAATAAATAGTTTCCTGAATTTCTTGCTTTTTAACCTCAATTAGCTGAATTTGCAAAAATGAGAGACGAGTATTGTGCCAGAATATTTTGCTAAATAACATGCAAATAAATTAATAACCAGTGCAGAATAAGTAATAGTTATACATTTAAGAATTATTGGTCGAATCTAACAAAGGAAAAATCGTGAGAGGTAAATCCGTTAAAATATTTATTCTAACTGAAGATAACTACAAAGATTTTAAATCAGTTGAACTAAGCAACTGGATTGGCAAAGCTTATATTGGTGAAAGAAAACATCTGAGAATTCTTAGTGAATTTGATGAATTAAAATCTCCTGCTATTTACTACTTGATTTCAACGAATATTGAAACGAATCAAAAGAAACTTTATATAGGTGAAGCTGACGATGCATCAGTAAGGATTAAGCAACACTCTTCAAAAGATTGGTGGGATTTATTTGTCGTTTTTATAAGTAAGGATGCAAATCTTACTAAATCGCACGTTAGATATCTTGAGAAAGTATCATACAACCTTGTTCTTGATAATCCGACCACAATTGATTTGATTAATAATGTAATTCCCACCGGATCAAAATTACCGCCATCAGATATTTCAGATATGGAAATATTCCACGAGAATATAGTTTTCATTTTAAATAATCTAGGTATTATAGATTTTACTAAAGTTTCCTCGACAGAGATCACGAAAACAGAAGATGAAATATTTTATCTCAATTTAACAACTAATAGAAAGGACAATGAAGGAAATCAATTACAAGGTAAAATGGTCTTAACAGAAAACGGATTTAGATTATTAAAAGATTCATATATAGAGATAGAAGAAAGAGAATCATTTAAAAGACATAATTATTACGCATTAAGAAAAAAGTTAGAAAAAGAAAGTTATTTTGCCAAAAGTGAATTTGAAGGCTGTTTAATTTTATTAAAAGATGTCGATTTTAAATCGGCATCTGCTGCGGCTGCAATAGTTAAAAATCGTGCAACTAATGGAAAGACAGAGTGGAAAACTGAAAATGGAATTTCTCTTGCAAAATATTTGTCAGAAAATTAAATGTATATCCAGTGCCTCAAGCCGAAAGCTTTTCCTGACCAGTAATGGTCGAACCGTGGCTGGAATAAATAATAAAAAAGAGCTGTCACGGAATCGTCTCCCGAAATATCGGGACAAGCTGCGGCAGCTCAGATAGCGGGCAGTTGGGTGTTTAAGATTATGTTCAACTATCTCTTAGTATTCAAATAAAAAAAATAGAAGAAAGGTATGAGTAAAGATAGAAAATACAGACTTATTGGTGTTGTACTCATAATTACAGCAATACTCATTTTGCTTCTTTTCCCGGATATTTCAAAAATTGCCACAATAGCCACTGGTATGGTTCTGGGTATAGGTTTAGGTTTACTATTCAAAGGTGGGAATGCATTTAGTTTCTGGAAATAATAAAAAAAACTGTCATGTAATTGTTTCCCGAACTATCGGGACAAGCTGCGGCAGCCCGTATAATTTTTTTTTGGTGGTCCTGTCTCCGGTAGTCAGGCGGGGTATTTACAAGTCCGTTAACGGGGTAATAAAAAAGGAAGGATTATGTCTCATGAGTTTAGTATAGCAATCAAAGTTGTTTGGGCTGTAGTTTTAATTTACTGGGTATGGAGCTCACGTAAAATTAAATCATCCGCAAAAATTGAATCAATATTAAAACGAGCCATTCAATACTGGCTCCCATTAGTAATTGGAGCACTTTTACTTGGTCCCGGCGAATGGTTTGATCATAATATAATCCGTGAACAATTTGTTCCACATTCATATTTAGTTGAATCGGTTGGGCTATCAATTTGCATTTGGGGGGCATTAATTTCTATTTGGTCAAGGCTGCTTCTTGGCAAAAATTGGAGTCTGGCAATTCAACTAAAACAAGATCACGAACTTATTCAAAAAGGTCCTTATAGCAAAGTTCGTCATCCGATTTATAGTGGGTTTACATTATTGTTTTTAGGAAATGCTATTATGGTTGGAGATTGGAGAGGGCTTATTGCAGTTGCAATTGTTTTTGCCTCCTTTTATTTCAAATCTAAAAAAGAAGAACAATGGTTAACTGAACATTTTGGTGACCAATACGCAAAATATCAAAAGAGTACAAGAATGCTTATTCCGGTGGTTTTATAAAAAATGA
This sequence comes from uncultured Bacteroidota bacterium, assembly GCA_963783855.1. GTDB lineage: Bacteria > Bacteroidota > Ignavibacteria > Ignavibacteriales > Ignavibacteriaceae > JAKAGZ01. The sequence goes on along the minus strand of CAWAPE010000001.1, from coordinate 145,191 downwards.
AATTCAATTTTTCTAAATTGAATAGAAACTACTGAACCAGTAAATCAAAAGTCCGTTTCCGCAAAGCGGGGTATTTGTCATCCGCGACAGCCTCACTAAATATAGGCAGGTGCAGTACAGCTATACATTAATAAATTAGTATGAGGTAAAATTAAATGGAAACCAGATTTAATCAATTTAAAACAGCTTTGTACTTATTCCTAACCCTTCAATTACCTATTACAGTTATTGCTCAGGAAAATATAAATACACAATTTAACCGGGACACCCTTTTAACCGCAGCAAAGAATATGATCGAAGCAACATCGTATTGTACTCTTATTACATTAGATACAACCGGTAGTCCTGCCGCGAGAACAATGGATCCTTTTTCCCCTGAAAAAAGCATTTGACGCTCTCACGCCGGGACGGCAAAAAGGAGACCCCCTTTACTTGAACAATCCAAAACCAGGATATCAAGGATTGAAAAATGTATGGGAAAGATTATGGACAGAAAAGAACTAAATGACCGGTAAATTCATTGTGCTGGTTTACCCGGAAGAATGTAAACTTTCATATTTTAAAAAGAGGCATAAAGATTAATACAATCAGCATATTAGGATGTGGATGGCTGGGACTTCCCCTGGCAGTAAATTTTATTAACAGGGGTTATCATGTTAAAGCATCAACGACATCGGAAAATCGTCTGCCCGAATTATCGGAACAAAAAATAGAGCCGTACATTATCGAACTTGAAAAGTTGCCGGGTAATATTTACGCTTTTCTTCAATCAGATATTTTAATAATTAGCATTCCATCGAAGAACATAAATGGATTCAAAAGCCTGGTAAAGGAAATAGAAAAATCAGGGATAGAAAAAGTAATATTTGTCGGGTCCACTTCTATTTATGAAGACAATAACAAAATTATTTATGAAGATGATGGTGAAGAATCTTCAACAAGTCCATTATTCATAATTGAGAACCTGCTGCGTGACAGCGGGAAATTCAGAACCACTATAGTCAGGTTCGGAGGTTTAATTGGTTATAGCAGGAATCCCGGCAAGTTTTTTGCAAATGGAAGGCCGGTTGCGAACCCGGAAGCAAATATAAATATGATTCATCTTGATGATTGTGTACAAATAATTGATCAAATTATCAAACAATCAGTATGGGGCGATGTCTTTAATTGCTGTGCGGATACTCATCCCACAAAAAGGGACTTTTACACTCAGGCCGCAAAAAACATTGGTGCCGCGGTTCCAAACTTTGAAGAGTCTCCAGTTGAACAATATAAAATCATCAGCAACCAAAAAGTTAAAAGACTTTTAAACTACGAATTTAACTACCCGGACTTAATGAAAATCAATTTCAGCTGAATGCGCCCGGGTAATTTCTTTCAGCTATATCACTCCACTGAGAAATAGTTTTCTGGAATTTGCTGTAAGAATCAAAAATCTTTTTACTCTTCGGATCTGAATTGATAATGTCTGTAATAACTTCTTTCGTCGTCTTTTTAAATACGTCCATTACTTCGTCCGGAAATTTCCTGAACTGCACGCCCTCCGATTTCATTTTAAAATAATATTCAGTGTTTTTTGCTTCAAAACCGGAAAGCATCATAACATTTGAAGCCGCCGCTGCAGTTTTAATTATTTCTTTTAAATCATCCGGTAGTTCATCATAGGCGCTTTTATTAATTATTAATTCCAGTACAGAGCCAGGCTCGTGCCATCCGGGGTAATAATAGTACTTTGCAATTTTATTGAATCCCATCAGGTAATCGTGGTAAGGGCCAACCCACTCGAGGGCATCAATCACACCCCGTTCAAGATCTGTGTAAAGTTCTCCGGCAGGTGAAAGTATTGAAGTTGCACCGGCTTTTGAGATCACTTTGCCTCCCAGTCCGGGCATTCTTATTTTTAATCCTTTTAAATCAGAGACAGAATTAATTTCTTTGTTGTACCAGCCTCCCATTTGTGCTCCTGTGTTTCCGCAGGGCATTGGTACTAATCCGTAAGGTGCGTAAAGTTCCTGCCACAATTTTATTCCATCGCCTTCATAAAACCATGAATTTATTTCCTGTGCGTTCATTCCAAACGGAACACTTCCAAAGAACTGTGCCGCAGGAGATTTGCCCGCCCAGTAATACGCCGCACCGTGTCCCATTTCTGCAACGCCCTGCGAAACTGCATCAAAAGTCTCAAGAGCAGGTACAAGTTCGCCGCCGCCGTAAACGTGTATTTTTAGTCTTCCGTCAGACATTTTGCCAACCCACTCGGCGAATTTCTCAGCATACTCGCCAAGCAAAGGGAAATGAGGAGGCCAGGTTGTGACCATTTTCCATTCATAAGTTTTGCCGGTATTTATGGAAACATTTTTTCCTTTTTCTTCTGTACTGCATCCCGCAAGAAATGTGGCACCGCTTCCGGCGGCTATTGCAGCAACAGATGCAGACTTTAAGAACTCCCTTCTTTGAATTTTCTTCATTTTATCCTCATTAGGTTTGGCGATGATGCATAAATTATTCAAATATTCGGTTTATTAAAAATTAAAATTGGTAATTTTTGCATAATATTTCTTAAAAAAGTTAATTTTAGGTGTGAAATAAATTATATTTCATTTGGCGGGGGACTTCATTTTTTATTTCGGTCCGGTAATAATAAAAATTACAAAAAACATTTATAGAACTTGTCAAAATTAAAATCCAAAATAAAACAAAGTAAGCATTACACTACGGTTGAGTTAAGACTAACTGATTTTTTTATAACCGTCGGGGGAATGGCTGCTTTTACCGTTCTGTTTTTTAAAAATGTTTTTTTGCCTCCTTATGAATTTAGCGAGATAAGAAAACATATGGATGAACTTGGAGTAAAAACTCTTCCGATTGTGGGGGTTACCGGGTTTATCATCGGTTTTGTGCTCGCTATGCAGAGCCAGCCAATTATGGCAAGATTTGGGGCGGAATCTTTTTTACCAAGTATGGTTGCCCTTTCTGTAACAAGGGAACTTGGCCCTGTTCTAACGGCACTTATTTTTGCAGGGCGGGTTAGTTCAGGTATTGGTGCTGAACTTGGATCAATGAGAGTTACAGAGCAGATTGACGCGATGGAAGTTTCAGCAATAAATCCTTTTAAGTTTCTTGTTGTAACCAGGGTACTGGCCTGTACATTCATTTTACCGATGCTGACCGTGTTTGTGGATTTTATAGCCATTTTCGGCGGATATATCGCAGTAGCACTTTTACTGAATATGAACTTTCAACTATACGTGAATTCATTACTTCCCTCACTTCTGTTTTCGGATGTACTGCCGGGAATTGCAAAGACATTTGTTTTCGGATTTATTGTTGGTATGGTTGGTTCGTACAAGGGCTATACTGCCGATAATGGTACTGTTGGAGTTGGTAAAGCCTCTACCAGCTCAGTTGTGATGGCTTCACTTTTGATTTTAGTATTTGATACGATACTTGTAAAAATTACATTATTCTTTTGGCCTATATGATAGTAGATATAAAAAATCTTTCAAAAGCATTTGATGATCACGTCGTTCTTGATGATGTTTCTTTAAGTATAAGAGAAGGACAAAATTTTGTGGTTTTTGGCAGAAGCGGGACCGGGAAAAGCGTTCTTCTGAAATGTATTGTCGGGCTGCTGGTTCCGGATGCGGGTGAAATTTTTATTGATGGTAATAATATATTATCGATGAAAGAAAAGGAATTAAATAAAATTAGAAAACAGATAGGTTTCCTGTTCCAGGGTTCTGCACTTTACGATTCAATGACAGTTAGAGAGAACCTGGAATTCCCGCTGATAAGGAATTTCGATTTTACAGCGGATGAAATAAATGAAAAAATAATAAAAGTTCTTGAAAAGGTTGACCTGCTTGAGGCGATTGATAAAATGCCCGCAGAACTTTCGGGTGGAATGAAAAAAAGGATTGGACTTGCCAGGACAATTATAACTGAACCACAATTAATATTGTACGACGAGCCAACTACAGGCCTTGATCCGATTACAACAAAAGAAATCAGCCGCCTGATTGTGGATCTGCAGGAAGACTTAAATGTTACAGCAGTAGTAGTTACTCACGATCTAATTTGTGCACATATAATTGCTGACCACGCTGTTGTGTTGAAAGACGGCAAAATAAGATACGAAGGTGATTTAGATAAGCTAACTGCTACCGACGATGAATTCCTTATCGATTTTTTCGACAGGGAATTTTTTGAAGAACAAAAAGGGAGTAAATAATGGCAAAGAACGCTGCCCCGGTAAGACTTGGGATATTTATTGTTTTAGGTTTTGTACTCTTTGCAGTTGGAATTTTTATGGTCGGAAAAAAAGGTGCAATCTTTGGAAGTAGTTTCAATGTTAGTGCCTATTTCTCTAATGTCCAGGGATTAAGAAACGGTGCGGTTGTGCGTTTAAATGGTATAGATGTCGGAAGTGTAAAATCAATTCAGATTGTTCCCGATACTACCGGACGCGTCCAGGTTAAAATGTCACTTTCACAGGATATTCATAGATTTATCAGAACTGATACCAAGGCCTCAATAGAAACAGAAGGACTGGTCGGGAATAAAGTGGTTGTTTTGAAAATAGGAGGCAGCACCAGCGAAGAAGTGAGTGATGGCGGAATTATACAGACAGAAGAACAGCCAACATTTACTGCAATAATTGCCGAGACGCAGGGCGTAATAAAATACACAAAAGATATGACCAAAAGCCTGGCAGAAATAACTGAAAAAGTTAATACCGGTAAAGGTTCAATAGGTAAACTTTTGAATGACGATAGGTTATATAAGAATGCTGCGGATCTTACAGAGCAGGCTAATGTTAGTCTAAAAGGAATCACCCAGGAATTACAAAAAGTAACCGGTCTCTTTGATAAACTTGGAGTAGGTGTACAGGACGTAGTTAATAATGTTAACCGATCGATTGTAAGGCTGGATACTATTATGGCCGGCGTTCAGCATGGTAAAGGTATGCTGGGGCAAATGCTGGTTGACGGAAGCAAATACGACTCAACATTCTCGGTTACTATGCAGAATATCCAGAGTACTTCAGAAGCTGCAAGACTGGCAGCTTCACGCCTTGCAGAAAATATGGAAGCCTTAAAACATAACTGGCTGTTCAAGAATTATTTTGAAAACAGGGGCTACTGGGATAAAGCTGAGTATGAAGATGATATAAATAAAAGCCTGGATGAATTAAAACTGAAGATGAAAGAAATTAATGACAGAATTGAGGAACTAAAAAGTCTTCAGAGTGAAAAATAACAATTTCTTATAGTGTCCTGATTTCATCATTTGCAAACAAGAACCTGGTTGTCATTCTGAATTTATTTCAGAATCTATATAAAAGCCGATCCCGAATCTAGTTCGGGATGACAATAAATGAAATTAGGACACTACCAAATCTTCTTGTAATTTATTAAAAATTAACACCTTACGGCTGATTCATTCCTAAGATAAAAGACAGGATCATAACACCTGTTTTTACCTCTTTTGTTTCAATTTTTTTTGTAAATTAAACACTTGATTAATTTGAACCCCCAAAACTCGTATTTAAAATTTAATGGCTGCGACGAATAAAAAAGAAAAAAAGATAGTTATTCGCGGTGCGAGAGAGCACAATCTCAAAAACCTTACTTTCGAAATTCCGCGAAATAAGCTTGTTGTATTTACCGGCGTTAGCGGAAGCGGAAAATCATCTCTTGTTTTCGATACAATTTATGCCGAAGGACAACGCAGGTATGTTGAAAGTCTTTCAGCATATGCGCGCCAATTCCTAGAAAGAATGAACAAGCCCGACGTTGATTATATCCAGGGAATAAGTCCCGCTGTGGCGATAGAACAAAAAACCGGCTCAAGAAATTCGCGTTCCACTGTTGGAACCAGCACAGAAATTTACGATTACCTGCGCCTGCTTTTTGCAAGAGTTGGAAAAACAATTTGTTTCCAGTGTGGAAAAGAAGTTAAAAAAGATACAACTTCTTCTGTTTCTAACTGGCTGGAACAACAGGAAGACGGAGCAAAATTTTATCTTACATTCCCGTTGCACGAACACAAAGGCAGAACTTTAAAAGAAGAGATTGAACTTATCAAAAAAAGAGGTTTCTTCAGAATCTACAACAATGGCAAAATGATTGATCTGAACGAAGTAAACTCTCTGCCTAAAAAGAAAAAAAGTGTAAGGGTTATTGTTGAACGTTTTAAAGTTGCTAAAGGAAAAGTAAGAGAAAAATTATCCGATTCAATCGAAGTAACTTTTAAAGAAGGGGAAAACAGGCTCGTCCTGATTAATGCTGATTCAGGTGAAGAAAAAGAATTTAACAAGTTTTATGAATGCTGTGGTATAAGGTATGAAGAACCGGAGCCGAGATTTTTTTCATTCAATAATCCTTTTGGTGCCTGCCCTGTCTGCCAGGGATTTAGCAAGACAGTAGGAATCGATATGAATCTTGTTGTTCCCAAACCCGAACTGACAATTTCGGAGGGAGCTATCGCGCCATTTCGTTCCGCAAAATACAGCACTCATTTGCGGGACCTTGTTCAAAATGCAAAGGCTTTTAATCTCCCGCTGAATATTCCGTTTCAGGATCTTACCAGTGAACAGCTTACTCTTATCATGAAAGGTTTCGGGGATTATATCGGGATAGATAAGTTTTTTGAAAAACTGGAAAAAAAGACCTACAAAATGCACGTCCGTGTGCTTTTGAGCCGGTACAGAGGTTATACTCTTTGTAAAGCCTGTAAAGGTACACGTTTAAGAAGAGAAGCCCTACAGGTTTTGGTTGGCGGAAAATCAATTTATGATGTTGTAAAACTGCCAATTGAACACTCTCTGGAATTTTTTAATAAACTCGAGCTTTCAGATTATGATATGAAAGTCGGGGAAAGAGTGCTGAAGGAAATAATAAAGCGCCTGACTTTTCTCGACAACGTAGGGATTGGCTATTTAACACTGGAGAGATTAAGCAGCACGCTTTCCGGGGGAGAAACACAAAGGATAAATCTTGCAACTTCCCTGGGTTCTTCATTAGTAGGAACATTATACGTTCTTGATGAACCGAGTATAGGTTTACATCCGAGAGATAATGCACGCCTGATAAATATTTTGAAAAACCTTCGCGATATCGGCAATACAGTACTGGTTGTAGAACACGATCCCGAAATGATGAGAGAAGCTGACATACTTATTGATATGGGACCAAAAGCCGGAATTGGTGGTGGTGAAATTATTGCAATGGGAACCTATGATGAAGTAATGAAAAATAAGAATTCACTCACCGGAAAATATTTGTCAGGAAAGAAGAAAATCCCTGTCCCTTCTGAAAGAGACAAAAGCAAATCGAAAGAAATTGTAATTACGGGAGCGAGCGAAAATAATTTAAAAAATATAGATGTTACAATCCCGCTGAACAAATTTGTAGTAATCACGGGAGTTAGCGGATCGGGTAAAAGCACCTTAATCCATGATGTAATTTATTCAGGATTATCAAAAAAAATGGGCGCGGCTATTTCTGAAGTTGGAAAAGTTATTGAGATCACCGGATCTGCCTATCTTGATAATGTAGAAATTGTTGATCAATCACCAATTGGAAAAACTCCCCGTTCAAATCCCATAAGCTATATTAAAGCATACGAATTAATCCGCGAGTTGTTTGCATCAACTCACCAGGCGCGGGCGCGGGGATATAAACCGGGATATTTTTCATTTAATGTTCCCGGCGGAAGATGTGAAACCTGTTCCGGTGATGGATTTATAAAAGTGGAAATGCAGTTCCTTGCAGACCTATACCTGATTTGTGATGATTGCGGCGGAACGAGATTTAAAAAAGAAATTCGTGAGATTACATACAGGGGAAAAAACCTGGTCAATGTTCTTGATATGACAGTTGATGAGGCAGTTGATTTCTTTAAGGATGAAGAAAAAATAGTGAGATACATTAATTTGCTCGCTGATGTTGGGCTTGGATATATAAAACTTGGTCAGCCATCAAATACTCTTTCCGGCGGTGAAGCACAAAGGATTAAACTTGCGTCTCATTTAACAAAACAGCGCGAAAGAAAACACTCATTCTTTATATTTGATGAACCTACAACCGGTTTGCATTTTGATGATATTTCTAAATTGCTGAGTTGTTTCAGGCTGCTGCTCGAAAGAAATAATTCTATAGTCATAATTGAGCATAATCTCGATATTATTAAATGTGCGGATTACATAATTGATCTTGGACCGGATGCAGGTGAAAAAGGCGGGGAAATTGTGGCTACAGGTACGCCGGAAGAAATAGCACAAAATAAGAATTCCTGGACGGGCAAATACCTGAAGGAATATTTAAAGTAATTTTAATTCTACAACTGCCTTCTCTGGCAAAAAATTCATATTTTAAGCAAGACCAATTCTACATTATTCATTATACATTCTAAATTAATAATGGCCTGGTTAATACTTTTTATAGCAGGAATTTTTGAGACAGCCTGGGCAATCGGGATGAAATATTCCGAAGGATTCACAAAATTCTGGCCCAGCGTTTTTACTGTAGTCTGCATTTTTATAAGCATGGGACTGTTGGCATATTCTTTAAAATGGTTACCGGTAGGTACTGCATATGCTGTATGGACAGGAATTGGAGCGGTAGGAACAGCAATACTTGGAATAATACTTTTCGGGGAATCGAAAGAATTTATGCGCATATTTTTTATGTTTCTGATAATAGTTGGTCTTGTTGGATTGAAGATTTATTCTACTAATTAAATTAATCTGAAAATGGATAAAACCCGTTGCGGATGGTCAACAAATGATCCGCTTTATATAAAATACCACGATGAAGAATGGGGAGTTCCGTGTCATAACGACAGAAAATTATTTGAAATGCTGATACTTGAAGGATTCCAGGCAGGACTAAGCTGGATTACTATTCTAAAGAAGAGAAAGAATTTCAAGAAAGCGTTCGATAATTTCGATCCGAAGAAAATCATAAAATACGATTCAAGGAAAATAAATCGACTTATGAAGGATGAAGGCATTATTCGTAATAAGTTGAAAATAAATGCCGCTAAAATTAATGCAATATGTTTTTTTGAAGTGAAGAAAGAATTCGGAAGTTTTGATAAATATATATGGCAATTTGTAAACGGGGAACTCAAAATCAATAAATTTAAGACACTGAAACAGGTTCCTGCAAAAACTGTTGAAAGTGATGCGATGAGTAAAGATTTGAAAAAACGCGGATTCAAATTTGTTGGATCAACTATCTGTTATGCATTTATGCAGGCGACCGGAATGGTAAACGATCATGTAAAAGAATGTTTCAGGTACACGGAATTGAAATAAATTGGACTGGTTATTTTTATAATCAAAGCATATTTTAAAGTATATATCTGGAAGTAATATGATTAGCAAAGAACTACTTAACATACTCTGTTGCCCTGAAACTAAAGCAGAACTCGTACTTGATGGCAACACACTTGTCTCAACAGATAAGGACACAAGAAGGCGTTACAGGATTGAAGAAGATATTCCTATAATGCTTATTGATGAATCCGAAGAGCTCTCTGTTGAAGAATGGAAAGCTATCATGAAAAAGCACGGTAAAACTACAGGCTAAATATGGATCCAATTAATATTATTGCAGGACTAAATTTAATTGCAACATTTGGAGCTAACCTTACCGGTGCAAAGAAAGGGCTAAAATCAACTGTATCAGTTACCAGGGAAAAACCGGATACATTCCTTCAGAAAATTCCACTTGTTCTTTCTATTCTAACTCTGATTTTATTCATATTCGGCATATTCCAGGTTGGAACATTTTCTTACTATGACAACTATCAGACATTAAGGCTAGCTGGATTAATAGTCTATCTTATTTTTTCCTGGGTTCAGATTAATGCTTACAAAACACTTGGTGATAATTATTCTCAGGAAGTCCTGATTCACAAACATCATAAACTGGTTACGAAAGGGGTGTTTAAAATTATCAGGCATCCGCAGTATTTATCACAAATTCTAATGGATCTTGGTGCCGGAATTGTAGTTCTTAGTTACCTGGTAATTCCGCTGGCATTGGTTGAAATCCCGATTTTAATTATGCGTGCTTCACTGGAAGACAAAATACTCGGGAAATATTTCAAAGAGGAATTCAGGAATTATAAGTCAAAAAGCGGGTTTATGATTCCATTTATTGGGTAAAAATTCTTTATTTTATAGATTAATGAAAAACAAAATTTTATTTCTTTTCATATCGCTTTTTACACTCACAGCTTTTGCGCAAAAATCTTCTACGCTTGAATTAATCAATGGCTTAAAAAGTAACAAAATTCCAGTTTATGAAAGATCAGGTACAATTTATTTCTCACTGGAATCTTTTGCAAAAGCTCTGTCGTTAAATTCTTATTATAACTCAGCTTCTGAAAAGATTGAATTAAAGTTTGATGATTATAATCTGAAATTCACTGCAAGGAATCCATTCGTAGTATTAACTTCAAACAGTGACAATAAAGTAAAAGTTTATCAGTTGCCTACTTCCACTTATTTTATTTATAACCAGATATTTGTTCCCCTGAAATATTCTATAGAACCATTGCAGATAGCACTCGATAAAAATCTTATTTTAGATAAAAACAGACATCTTGTTCTTACAACCAGGACAGAGGATACACAGACAGTAAGCGACAACAGGTATAGCAGTTATGATATTCCCGGAATTTCTATAGATGAAAAGGCTAACGGTACTTTAATCAGAGTGAAATCTTCTAAAAGGATTCCAAGTTATACGACTGACTTTAAGGACGGCGTTCTTTCTATTATTTTCAGAGATGTTCACGCTGATGTTGGTAATATCTCTGAAGAAGGTCCGGGCGGACTCGTTAAAAAGATAAAGGTTAGCAATGTGGGGAATGATACTGAGTTTCAATTCAAAGTAGGGAAAGAATATACTACCAGCGAAGTTCTGAATGCTGATAAAGGTGATGACATCCTTATTACTTTGCACAATAAAGTTTTTGATAATAATGATGACAACGATAAAAATAAATCGAAGTGGAATTTTGATGTAATTGTAATTGATGCAGGCCACGGTGGTGTTGATCCCGGAACTATTGGCGTTGGTGGATTAAAGGAAAAAGATATTACTCTTGGTATTGCTTTAAAACTTGGACGTTTAATAGAAAGAAATATTAAGGATGTAAAAGTAGTTTACACCAGAAAACGCGATGTAGCAGTTGATCTTTATAAACGAGGGAAAATTGCAAATGAAAAAGGTGGAAAACTTTTTATTTCCATCCACTGTAATTCCACTCCTCACAAACCGAGTAACGTGGAAGGGTTTGAAGTTTACCTGCTGCGTCCGGGCAGAACAAAAGAGGCAATCGCAATTGCAGAAAGAGAGAACAGCGTAATTCAGTACGAGGATAACCCGGCGCGCTACCAGAAACTTACGGATGAAAATTTTATACTTGTTAGTATGGCGCAATCAGCATACATGAAATATTCGGAAGAATTTTCGGATATTCTGAACAAGCAAATGGGAAGTGAATTAAATATTGATTCCAAAGGTATAAAGCAGGCCGGGTTTTATGTGCTTGTTGGTGCGTCGATGCCAAGTGTTCTGATTGAGACAGGATTTCTTTCCAATTACCACGATGCGGCTATATTAAAAACTAAAAATGGGCAGGAGAAAATTGCCAAATCTATATATGAAGCGGTTAAAAGATTTAAAACTCAATACGAAAGAAGCCTTAATTCCAATTAGCTTTTATTATTTGTTCCATACCTCCTTTTTTCAATCCATTTCTAATTATTTATTACCACCCATAATTTATTGAAAATTTTACTTGACACGTATAGTCAGATTTTTGTAGTTTTGGAAACCAAATAAACGATATAAGTTTCCTATGCTTATATTATTTGAAAACAGACGGTATTAACCGTTTTTTTTAGATTCACAGGGAAACCAGATAAACGATACAGGTTTCCAAATTGAAAGGAAGTTGAGAAATTGGAAGAAAATGGAGTAAAAGAAAGAATTCTGGTAAAGGCTGAAGAAATATTTTTTCATTATGGTTACACTCGCGTAAGAATGGATGAGATATCAGATAGTTTGGGAATAAGCAAGAAAACTCTTTACAAGTATTTTGACGGTAAAGAACAATTGCTGAGAGAAATTGTTGAACGTATGAAATTGAGAATTAAAACCAACTGCCATATTATTTGTGATGACCAGGAAATGGATTTTATTCATAAGTTGAAAAAACTTATGAATTATATAGCCAAACAATCATCAAAACTGCGTGGTGTTTTACCCGAAGATCTACAGAAAAATCATCCTGATATCTGGGACGGAATTAATGAATACAGGAAAAAAGAAGCGTTTACAAAATTTAAAGACCTTATCGAAGAAGGAGTAAGAAAAGGAGCATTCAGGAAAGATATTGATCAGCAAATTATTGTACTGATGTATGTGAACGCAATTTCCGAATTAGTAAGGCCTGATGTTTTGGTCAATCTGCCTTATACAGGTGACCAGGTTTTTGAAACAATAATTAAAATAATGTTTGAAGGAATTTTTACGGATGAAGGCAGAACAAAATACCTGTCATCCTATAATATTGACAAAAAAGATTAAGGAGATATGATAATATGCGTGTAAATAAAATAAGATTGGTAATGCTGATGATCCTGGGATTATCAGTTTCTCTTTCTATATACGCCCAGGATAAAAAGAAAATGACTGTGGAGGAAAGTGTAAAGGTAGGTCTTGAGAACAGCAATTTTCTGCATAGTTCAAAAATGAATATGAAATATGCAGAGGCAAAATCAAAAGAGGTAAATACGTTTCGTTTACCGTCACTTACTTTTGGAGCATCTTATACAAGGTTAAGCGAAGTTGACCCGTTTTCAGTAAGTACTCCATTCGGAAATTTTAATATTTCACCCGCAATTTTTAATAATTATAATTTTAAAGTGGCTCTTCAGCAGCCTTTATTTACGGGCTTTAAGCTTGAGAGTAACTCTAAAATGGCGGACTTGAGTTATAAAGCATCTAAGGAAGATTTTAACAGTGATAAAAATGAGCTGATCTATAATATTAAAAATGCATACTGGGGATTATTTCAGGCGAACCAGATAAAAAAAGTCACGGAAGAAAACGTTGCCCAGATTCAGGCTCATTTAACTGATGTAAAGAATTTATTTGACCAGGGACTTGCAACAAAAAATGATGTGTTAAAAGTCCAGGTTCAGCTTGGAGAGGCGCAGTTAAGATTAATCGATTCTAAAAATGCAGTAAAAATTGCAAATATTAATCTCGATAACATACTAGGTATTTCTCTTTCGACCGAAATTGAACCGGTTAATAATATTGAAAAAAGATCGAAAGATGTAAGTGATCTGGGCAACCTGCTTGATAAAGCTTATAGCGTACGCCCGGAATTGAAATCAATGGACTATAGAGTTAAAGCAAGTGAGTCGGGAATTACAGCTGCAAAATCCGACTGGTGGCCTCAGTTTTACCTGACCGGAAACTATTATTATTCACGCCCTAACCAGCGAATTCTCCCGACTCAGGATAAATTTAACGGCACATGGGACGTAAGCGTTTCTATGTCTTTTAATCTGTGGAATTGGGGAGCAACTTCAGACAGAACAGATCAGGCTGAAGCACAATTTGAGCAGGCTAAAGACGGATATAAAATTTTGAAGGACAGGGTTACTCTTGAAGTCACCCGGAATTACCTGAACATTAATAAGTCAGAAGAAAAAATGACTGTTTCAAAACAAAGTGTAGATCAGGCTGAGGAAAATTATAAAGTAACAGACGAAAAATTTAAAAACGGCCTTGCGCTGAATTCAGATCTTCTTGATGCAGAAGTTGCATTATTGCAGGCTAAAACAAATTACATTCAGTCTGTAGTGGACTATGAGCTGGCACTCGCACAATTAAAAAAATCAATTGGGGAATAAGTAATAAAGGTGGAAAGAAAGTGAAAAAAACAAAATATATTTCAATAACAGTTTTAGTGCTTGCTGTAATAATAGCAGTTTTATTTTACAATAAAGCTAAAATGAAGGCCGATACGGCAAACCTGAAATTTGATTCTTATCCTGTTACTATATCAAAAGTTGAAAAGAAACAGGTAACCAAGAATCTTGAGCTGGTGGGTACAATCCAGGCAAACAACGATGTTGCAATTATTGCAGAAGCACAGGGCAGGGTGGTAAAGGTTAATGCAGAAGTCGGTGATTATAAAACTGCGGGATCTGTTTTAATCCAGATTGATGATGAATTAAAACTTGCTTCTATGAAGGCAGCCAGGGTTAGTTATGAAAAATCTAAAAAAGATTATGAAAGATTTCAGGCTTTGTACAAAGGAAACTCTGTAACCGATTCACAACTTGAAGCCGCAAAACTTGCTTATCAATCAGCAGAGACACAATATATTGTAGCAAAACGACAATACGAGGATACAAAAGTAACAACACCGATTTCAGGCGTTGTAACTTCCCGGCTTGTTGATATAGGTAATTATGTGAAAATGAATACACCGGTCGCTAACGTTGTGGATATCTCTAAATTGAAAGTATATGTGAATGTTTCTGAGAGCGATGTATTTAAGATGAGAGTGGGAGATAAAGTTGAAATAACCACGGAAGTTTATCCGGGTGTAGTATTCAACGGTAAAATTGCAACGATTAGCTCTAAAGCAGATGAAGCACATACATATCCTGTGGAAGTTGATCTTCCGAATTCAAAACAGCATCCGCTGAAAGCGGGAATGTTCGGGAAAGCAAATTTTGTCTCTCTTACAAAAGGCGATGCTCTGCTAATTCCCAGGGAAGCATTGGTCGGAAGCATCAAAGATCCGGAAGTCTTTGTTGTTGAAAACAATACCGCTAAACTCGTGAAGCTGGTAATCGGTAATACATATGATAATTATCTTGAAGTTATCAGCGGCCTGAAGGAAGGTCAGGATATAGTTGTAAATGGTCAGAATAATATCGAGGATAATGGCAAGGTTACAGTTATTAATAAATAATAACCGGTTGATGAAGAGCCTTTGCTTATAGAAAATTGAATTAAAAGGAATTTAAAATGACAATTACAGAGCTATCAATAAAAAGACCGACGCTTATCGTTGTGATTTTTTCGTTGCTTACGCTTGTGGGGGTATACAGCTACACGCAGTTGAATTATGAACTGCTGCCGAAAATTACTCCGCCGATTATTACTGTTACAACAGTTTATCCCGGTGCCGCGCCTAAAGAAGTTGAAACTTCTGTAACCAAACCGGTTGAGGATGCTATCTCATCGCTGGATGAAATAGATAACGTTACCGCAACCTCGGCCGAAGGAGTATCCTTTGTTGTGATACAGTTTAACCAGGCGGCGGATGTTGACGTGCAGCTGCAGAACGCCCAGAGAAAAGTAAACGAGATTGTTTCGACACTGCCGACGGATGTAAAAACACCGGTACTTTCAAAATTTGCTCTCGATGAACTTCCGGTAATAAGGATGGGGGCGACAAGCAATATGCCGTCGACGAAGTTTTACCAGTTCATAAAAGACAGGATCCAGCCCAGGCTGTCCAAACTTCCTGGCGTAGGGCAGATTACCCTTGTGGGCGGCGACGAAAGAGAAATAAGGGTAAACCTGAACAGGGAAAAAATTGAGGCTTACGGTTTTTCCATAATGCAGATTGTACAGATGGTAAAGGCATCAAATCTGGATTACCCTACAGGAAAAATTAAAAATAATACCGACCAGTTCATCGTAAGAATTGCCGGTAAATTTAAATCGATCAATGATCTGCGTAACCTGATTGTTGGCAAATCGAGGTCGGGCGGTGACATAAGGCTGTCAGACGTTGCCGAGGTAGAAGACGGGCGGAAAGATTACTCAACTATAAACCGTATTAACGGTGTTACATCGGTGGGTGTAATCGTTCAGAAACAAACCGATGCCAATTCGGTCGACGTAAGTAAACTTGTTCGTGACGAAATAGCTAAAATGCAGAATGATTATAAGTCTGAAAATGTAAGGTTTGATATAGCGCAGGATGGCGCGCAGTTTACAATTGACGCCGCGAACGGGGTAAAATATGATCTTATGCTCGCGGTTATACTCGTTGGTATCGTTATGCTTTTGTTCCTGCACAGCATACGCAACTCATTCATCGTTATGATGGCGATCCCGGCGTCCATGATTTCATCTTTTACGATGATGCTCGTGTTCGGCTTTACGCTCAACCTGATGACTTTGCTTGGACTTTCACTGATAGTCGGAATCCTGGTGGATGATTCAATAGTTGTGCTGGAGAATATACACCATCACCTTGAGAAGGGTGAGCCCAGGAAAGTTGCGGCGCTTAATGGAAGAAACGAAATCGGTTTCGCGGCTCTCGCTATTACGCTGGTGGATGTTTCAGTGTTCGTGCCGCTGGCGCTGACCGGCGGACTTGTCGGTAACATTGTAAGAGAATATTCGATAGTTGTTGTAACCGCAACACTATTAAGCTTATTTGTTTCTTTTACACTTACTCCTCTTCTTGCTTCGAGAATAGGAAAGCTGGAACAACTTTCAAAAAAAACGTTGATAGGAAGATTTTCAATATGGTTTGAAAAAGAATTTAAAGCACTGGTTCAAAAATATTTACTGCTTTTGAAGTGGAGCCTGGTGAACAGGTGGAAGGTTCTTGTTGCCGTACTTCTGCTGTTTATTGCTTCATTAAGTCTTGCTCCATTGGGATTCATAGGCGCAGAGTTTATGACACAGACTGATCGCGGGGAGTTCGCGGTTATACTTGAAATGCCGTCGGGATCATCTATATATAATACAAACCAGCTTACTCAAAAAGTGGAGCAGTTTATCTACACGATCCCGGAAGTTAAAAAAGCGTTCGTCACGGTAGGGGCTTCAAATGAAGGACTAATCGGGCAGACATCCAATAACTCCTCTGAAATTGATGTTACTCTCGTATCGAAAGAGGACAGGAATAAATCAACCGACCAGATCGGCGAGGAAATAAAAAGGTTCGTTAATAAGGTACCGGGAATCAAAGTGCGTGTAAACCCGATCGGTATTTTCGGAACGGCAAATCAGACCCCGATCCAGCTTATTGTTTCCGGTTCGAACAGAACCGATGTTGAAAAAGGTGCCAAAATACTCGCCGATGTAGTGAAGAAAATTCCGGGTACAGCCGATGTAAGGCTGTCTACCGAGGAAGGAAAACCAGAGACAAGGATCGACATCGAGAGGGGCAAACTGGCCAACTTCGGGCTTAATATTGCCGAGGTGGGCGCATCGCTCAGAATCGCGCTTACGGGTGACGATGATTCGAAATTTAGGGACGGTGAAAATGACTACACAATATTAATCGCGCTGGATGATTTTGATAAATCTGAAATTTCAGACATTAAACATCTGACTTTCAAAAACCCGCGCGGTCAGTTAATCGAGCTCCAGCAGTTCGCGAATGTTTACCAGACAACCGGTCCAACAAAACTCCAGAGAAGAAACAGGATTGGCGCGGTTACAGTTTATTCACAGGTAATCGGTCGGCCGACGGGAAGCATAGGTGCCGATATTAAAAGCGCGGTAGCAAAGGGCATAATGCCGGCGGGTGTTGAAGTTCAGTACGAGGGCGACCTAAAAAACCAGGCCGATTCATTCGGAAGTCTTGGGTTGGCCATGATTGCAGCGATAATATTTGTGTATATGGTAATGGTCGCATTATACGATTCGTTCATTTACCCGTTAGTCGTACTTTTCTCAATTCCTGTTGCGATGGTAGGCGCGTTTTTAGCTCTCGCGCTTACTATGAAATCGTTAAGTCTTTTTACGATTCTCGGCGTAATAATGTTGATAGGGCTGGTTGGCAAGAACGCTATCTTGCTTGTGGACAGGGCAAACCAGATGAGAAAAGAACAGGGACTTAGTGTGTTTGATGCTCTTATTGAAGCTGGGGAAAGCAGGATAAGACCGATTGTAATGACTACCACGGCAATGGTTTTTGGTATGCTACCGCTTGCTATTTCAACAGATTCAGGTTCAGAATGGAAATCAGGACTTGCATGGGCTATAATCGGTGGATTGATAAGCTCAATGTTTCTTACTCTTGTACTTGTACCTGTAATGTATGTAAAAGTAGATCAGTGGAAAGAAAAGTTTATGGCGTTCCTGGAAAAAAGGATGCATAAAAAAGATAAGATGGAGAATGCTCTGAATTAGTTGAAGACAATAAGATACGATGAAGTATAATTAAAGGCAGGTCTGTAGGGGGCCTGCCTTTTTTGTTTTAAATATTATAAATATAATCAGGACACTACAAAATGATTAATCCAGGGCAACTTTATTTGAGAGTTCGTTTGTGTCATCTGGTTTGATAGGGAAGTGAGAGCTTAATATTTTGCCAACTTCATCCACACCGTAGAGTAATCCTTTGCTGAATTCGCCTTTTTGAAACATCTTTTGAATTTCATCTTTTATTTTGTCCCAGGTTTTCTGATTTACTTTTTCATTAATTCCGCTGTCAGCAAGAATATAAAATTTACGGTCTTTCAGCAGAAGAAAAATAAGTATTCCTGTTTTATCGCGCGTGTTTGCAACTCCGAGCTTGTAAAATTCAATTTCAGCTAGTTCACGAAGTGATTTTTTCTTTTCCTTAAATTTTCTTTTCTCTTTTATGCTCACACAGATTTCTCCGGCGGTCAGCTTTTCCATTTCCTTAATTTTATTGGAAATTCTCAAAAGGTCGTCGTCATCAACAAAATTATATATTAATTGTTTTTCCATTATTGCAGGTAATTAAGTAAATATTATAGCTAAATATAAGAAATTCGGAAGGAAATGTTAAAGCTAACAGGATCCTAATAAAAAGCCCCGCTTAAAACCGGGCTATAAAAGGGTTATTTCTTTTCAGAAACTCTGATATCACCGCCGGAGCTTGTTGCCAGCAGGGTATTCCCGCCGTTATTTAAATCGCCCTCGAGCTTGCGTGAAGTAACTTTTCCCAGATTATTTATTTTCAGACCGCAGTCTATTGTACCGCCTGATGTCCGGAGTTTCAAGCTCGCATTAAAATCTGCCGGTACTTTTATTGTAATTGTACCGCCGGATGTATTAAGTTTTATTCCTTTGTTGATTCCTGAATAAACTAGATTTATATCTCCCCCTGATGTGCTTGCATTAATTTTTGAATCTTTGCCGTTTAGATTTATTGTACCGCCGGATGTGGATGCAATCAGGTCACCATTAAAGTTTTCATAATTGATATCGCCGCCGGATGTGGAAATTCTTGTATCGCCGTTAATATTATTTCCCGAAATAGTTCCTCCCGATGTTCGCGTCCTAATTGGCCCATTTAAATCTTTAAGTATAATATCACCGCTGCTTGTTTTGAGTTCAAAATCACCGGCAAGTTTGGTGACAGAAATTATTCCGCCGCTGGTTCGGATATCTGTATTAAAGTTTTCAGGAACAAAAATTTCAAATTTCATGAACAATCCTTCGGAAAAGAAGTTAAAGTGGTCTTCATTATCGCTCCGGATTTCTAACATATTTTCATCTTTGTTGTATTCAATATCGGCTCTCTTTATGGCCTTCTTGTTACCGGAAACTTTAACGTATATTTCCGGCTTGTCCCAAGATTTTATTACAACATCGGCTGATGAAACCTTCATCTTTAATAATTTACCCTGTTCTATATTAAAAGTCTTTTCCTGGAAGACCTTAAGATGACTGTCCGATCTAAATTGTAGATTTCCTCTGCAGGAGGAAAGCAGTGTAACCAGGAATACAGAAATTATAATAATTAAGCTTAGTTGTACTTTATGAGTTCGCATAATTTACCTTTAATTTATCTACTATTTTAGACTGAAATAATAATAAAAAGGTTACATTGTTAATTGAGGTTAATTATTGAAAAATTCTATGCTTATGAATTAATAACCTGTTAAGGCCAAATAAATTTTTGGATATAACTCTAATTAGGTTAAATTCCTTTTGTTAAAATTACATTTCTGCCTAAATACCCTTAATTATATGTATCTAGAAGATTTTTATGAAATTGAAAAATTTGCAAAAATTCTGCACAAAAATAATCGACCGGTAATGCCATTGAATTATAGATTTGTACTTGAATCAGAATAGAGATGGGAAATGAAAAATTAAAATTATAAACCGCTATTGATTATATGTATTCCATAATCCATCTACCATATTCCATTAATAAATAATGAGCAATCTGAAAGCGATTCTGCAAGCATTGCTTGTAACTTTTCTGTGGTCGACTTCATTTATTATAATTAAATGGGGGCTCGCAGATATTCCCCCGATTACATTTGCGGGCCTTCGTTATTTTATTGCTTTTTTATGTTTACTGCCCTTTGCAATCCGCAAGAAAAATCTGGAGATAGTAAAAAATCTTGACAGGAAAATATTAATAAAACTTTTTCTGCTTGGTGTTTTATTTTATGCTTTGACTCAGGGAGCACAGTTTTTAGGACTTTCTCTTTTGCCTGCGGTTACTGTTAGCCTTCTCTTGAATTTTACTCCAGTAATTGTTGCTGTGCTCGCAATTTTTATGATTTCCGAATTCCCGACAATTGTCCAGTGGCTTGGAGTTTTTCTCTTTGTTGTCGGTATTATTATCTATTTTTCACCAATTTATTTTAGCCCATCTGAAATTACAGGGTTGATTGTTATGTCCATCGGGGTGGGAGCAAATGCTTTATCT
The DNA here is from genome assembly GCA_963783855.1 of uncultured Bacteroidota bacterium. Lineage (GTDB taxonomy): Bacteria > Bacteroidota > Ignavibacteria > Ignavibacteriales > Ignavibacteriaceae > JAKAGZ01. The sequence continues at coordinate 124,473 of CAWAPE010000001.1, read as the reverse complement.
GCTGTGCTGGGGAGAGATATAAATCGTACCGGAAAAATATCTCCGCTTGTTGTTACAGTAATAAGTATGGGAGTTGGAGGAATAATTTTACTTGCAACAGGTTTACTTTTCCAGGGACTTCCTTCACTGAGTTTTATAAATATTATTTATCTTCTCTGGCTTGCAATTATTAACACTGCTATGGCTTTTACAATATGGAATCTTACACTTCGCTCACTCACTGCAATGGAATCGAGCATTATTAACGGAACTATGTTGATACAAATTGCTGTTTTAGCATATATATTTCTTGGTGAATCTCTCTCAGTGAAAGAAGGTGTCGGGTTATTAATTGCGGCCTGTGGTGCGGTGATGGTTCAATTGAAACTAAAGAGAGTGAAAAGAAGTAAAATAATGGATAAATTTTAGAGGTATTTCAAAGTATTTTTTGCAGGAATGCCATTTATCAAAAATAGGTTGAACTTGCCCCTCTTAAGTTCAAAGTTAAATACAGCCTTAATTTCTTAGTATTAAAATATATTCATACAAATCTCTCCCGGAGGTAGCCTTATATGAAAAACATTATGTTTGTTCTGTTTATATCTGTTTTTGCATTTGTTATTACTGCAAACGCACAGAAGTCGGAAAAGTTTGAAAACCTTAAAATCCTGCCGAAGAATATCACAAAAGAAAAGCTTGATGATATTATGCACAGTTTCACAGATGGACTGGGAGTTAACTGTGAATTCTGCCATGTGAGGAATGAAGTGACGGATAAAATGGAGTTTTCCAAAGACACGAAGACAGCTAAGAACAAAGCTAGGGTAATGCTTAAAATGACGATGGCTATTAATAAAAACTACCTGTCCAAACTTTCGGAATACAGTGATAATATAATGCAGGTAAAATGCGTGACCTGCCACCGCGGAAACAAAGAACCCAAAATGCTGCAGGATGTTTTATACAGAACCATCAACAAAAAGGGAATTGATGAGGCCATTTCGACTTACCACAAACTGCACGATGAATACTATGGCGGGTTTACTTATGATTTCAAGGATCATACTTTGGTTGAACTTGTGCAGATGCTGAACAAGGACAAGAAGTACGACGATGCCTTAAAGATGGCGCAGCTTAATATCGATATGTACCCGAAATCGGGTGTTGCATATTATGGAATTGGAATAGTTTATGCTGCGAAAGGCGATAAAGAAAACGCCATAAAAAATTACAAGAAAGCTATAGACCTTATGCCGCGTGCGGCCAGGTTCGTTAACAGGAAAATTGAAGAGCTCGAAGAGAAAAAATAAATTTAAATTTCCTTAAAAGCGGGTTAATTGCATATATTCAGGATACAAAATCAATGTCATTCTGAACTTGTTTCAGAATCGTTTAATTTATTAGATCTCGAAACAAGTTCGGGATGACAAATTGTGCAATTAAACCGCTTTTCATTTTTATTTCCAGTTGACTTTAATTCCCCCGTTCGCCAAATTGCTCACAGCCTTACATCCCGTTTAAAATTGCAATAATTCAAATAAATATACTCTTAATGATTTTGTCCATTTCAATAAACAAAACCAGGAGGTATAAATGGTCTCTTTAACTGCACTATGGCTGCCGATCCTTATTTCCGCTGCGGTTGTTTTTATTGCCAGCGCACTGATGCATACAGTGCTGGGATACCATAATTCGGATTTTAAAAAATTACCGGACCAGGATAAATTCCGTGATGCGGTTCGCCCGCTGAATATTCCTCCCGGCGATTATATGGTTCCGAACTGTGATCCGAAGGAGAGGGGAAGCGATGCCTTTAAGGAAAAGTTAAAAAGCGGCCCGGTTGCATTAATGACAGTTTACCCGAACGAAGAATTTAAAATGGGAAGCAGCCTTGTACAGTGGTTTATTTTTTGTATAGTGGTGGGCATTTTCGCGGCCTACATTGCCGGGCACGCATTGCCGGCCGGCGCTCATTATCTTTCTGTTTTCCGTTTTGCCGGCTGTATAGCATTCGCAGCCTATTCTCTTGCGATATTCTCACAGCCTATCTGGTATAAGACAAGCTGGGTTACTACTTTTAAGAATGTATTTGACGGCCTGGTTTATGCATTGCTAACGGCAGGAGTCTTTGGCTGGCTCTGGCCTGCAGGAATGTAACATGACCTCACACTTTGTCCCTCTTCTTACAAAGGAGAGGGAGTTTTTTTAGCATTTTACCTTTTTATGTCTCTATCTGGAATGAACTTGCGAAGTTATATAAAAAAGGCAAACCGGATGGGTAAAGCCATAGTGTGTTATGATACAGTTATTATATATTCAATAAAATATAAACTTGGTCTTGAATAAGGTCTCCGGAAAGAGATAGACAAGTTGAAGAAAACAAAAAAAGTTGAAGTAATTAATTACCTTCTGTAATAATTTCCATTAGTTCTGCTGTTCTCTGTATTTTAAACCATAAAAAGCCCCGGTTATTTGATCGGGGCTTTTATAAAATTAAGAATTATCTTACCATATTTTTACAACTTTATCCGGAGGGTTTCTCATCGGGTCGCCTTGTTTTACATTAAATGCTTTCCAGAATTCAGGCATATTGCTGAAAGGTCCGTTAACCCTGTATTTACCGGGTGAGTGCGGATCTACTTTTAACCTGTAAATTGCAGCTTTGTCACGTACATTATTTTTCCATACTTGTGCCCATGAAAGGAAAAATCTCTGTGCCGGTGTAAAGCCGTCAATCTTTTTACCTTCTTTATATTCTTTCGTTTTCTCGAAAGCGGTGAAAGCCACTGTAAGTCCGCCGAGGTCGGCAATGTTTTCGCCGGTCGTCAATGAACCGTTTACGTGCATTGTGTCAACAGGTACAAAAGAATCAAACTGGTCGATAATTCTCTGCTCTCTCACTTTAAATTTATCATTGTCTGACTGTGTCCACCAGTCTTTTAAATTACCTTCGGCATCGTATTTTCTTCCTTCGTCATCAAAACCGTGAGTAACTTCGTGTCCAATTACAGCACCCATTGCGCCGTAATTAATTGCGTCATCGGCGTCCTGGTTGAAGAACGGAGGCTGGAGAATTGCTGCAGGGAAAACAATTTCATTCCTTGTAGGATTGTAATATGCGTTAACTGTTTGCGGAGTCATTCCCCATTCTGTTTTATCTACAGGCTTCCCAATTTTATTAAGGTTTCTTTGTACAGAAAATTCACTTCCCCTGAGAAGATTTGCTGCATAAGAGTCTCTTTTAATATCCAGTTTGGAATAATCTTTCCATTTATCAGGGTAACCAATTTTTACTGTATAATGTTTCAGCTTATAGAGAGCCTTTTCTTTTGTTTCGGGACTCATCCATTCCAGGGCTTTTATTCTTTCACCCATTGCCTCGAGCAGATTCATAACAATTTTGTGTGCTCTTGCTTTTGCTTCAGGCGGAAAGGTTTCTTTCACAAAAAGTTGTCCAAGGTCTTCACCAAGCACTCCACTTGTTGTGCGCATAACTCTTTTCCATCTTTCAGAGAGTACTTTTGCACCGTTCAGGAATTTACCATTGAATGCAAAGTTTTCATTTTCAAAATCTGAACTCAGGTAAGGAGCTGAGTCATCAACCAGTTTCCAGGTCAGGTAAACCTTCCAGTCATTAACCGGAACGTCTTTCATCATTACAGCAACTTCTTTGAAGAAAGCCGGTTGTGCCACGTTTATATCACCGGGATTTGAAAGTCCGATTCCTGTAAAGAAAGCATTCCAGTCAAAACCGGGAGTCATCTCTTTAAGTTTGGCAAGAGACATTTTATTATAAGTTTTATCAGGGTCTCTTCTTTCCACTCTTGTCATCGAAGACTTTGCCAGTCTTGTTTCGATGTTCATTACTGTGTGAGCATTTTTTTCAGCAGTTGCTTTATCCTGGCCTATAAGTGTGAACATTTTTGCCACGTGCTCAACATATTTTTCCCTGATTTCTTTGGAGTGTTTATCTTCTTTAGTGTAATAATCTCTGTCAGGTAGTCCAAGTCCGCCCTGTGAAAGTTGCGCAATTACCATTTCGCTGTTTTTTTCATCAGCTGAACCATAAAAGCGAAACATTGAAGATGTTCCTCCAAGGTAAAGCGCCGCAACTTCTTTATAAACATCGGGCAATGTTTTAATTTCAGATATAGATTTTATTTCCGGTTTAATTGGATTGTAACCGTCTTTTTCTATCTGAACTGTGTCCATTCCCGTATAATAAAAATCCCCGACTTTTTGTTCGATGCTCCCTTGTTTTGCATTTGTATCATTTGCAGCATCTTCAAGAATTTTTCTTAATATTTTATAATTTCGTTCGGCAAGCACCTCGAAACTTCCCCATCGGCTGTATTCATCTGGTATAGGATTATTTTTCAGCCATCCACCAACTGCGTAATCATAAAAATCAGCTGTTGGGTCCACACTTGTATCCATCTGCGCCCTGTCGAATCCTTTTACTCCCTTATCCTGCGAAAATGTTTTTACCGGGTATGCAATTATTAAGGTAATAACTGCAGCCAGCAAAAAACAGGAACAATTCTTTAACATTACTACTCCTTTATTTTAGAATTAAAAAGTTTTTGAAAAACTTCAAAAGTTTTTAAATATAAGATTAATACAGGTGACTTTACATTAAATTGTGATAAAATTATGGGAAAAATTTTTCTCTTAATATCATTATTCCTTTTTCATACCACACATCTATGCTAAAATCCGTTCATGTAATTAAACTGCTTTTTTGGCTCAAAATCATTATTCTTGAAGTGATAATATGTGAGATGTATAAGCATATTTGTGGGGAATGATTCTCCTAAACATCATTAATAAACTTAATTACACAAATTTTTCCCGGGAGAAAAATGAAAACAATAAAAATAATGTCAATCCTGTTTTTAGGATTCGTTTTTACAATGTCATCCATGGCAATGAATAAATTGTCGGATAAGGATATGGCCTCAGTAAAAAAAGCTGTTCAGGAATTTGTAAAAAATACTGATACAAGAAATGTTAAAGGCCTTGAAAAAACTATCAGCGAAAGATCTACGTTTGTAAATACTAACGCTATTACAAACAAAACATCAGAATATAATTATGATGAATATCTTTCTGCTATAAGAAATGGAAAAGTCGGCGGCTGGGAAAGACAGCTTGAGATTTTAAACATTGATTCACACGGCAATACAGCAATTGCAAAAGTTGCCTGTAAAGATCCAAGAATGACCTCAACCGGGTTCGTTACTTTAATGAAAGAAGGTAATGACTGGAAGATCATTAGCGGTGCTTTTTATCTTGATAAGAATAAATAATAAGTTCAATTTATTCTGTTCTTTATGGTGCAGGCTTAACCGGCTGCACCATTTTTTTTGCCAACATTTAATTCCTTAAATTGCCTCATAATTAATCTTTTTGCTATTCATATAATATTTTTTACTTTGATTAATGAATTGGGCGCAGATTTCATATTTTCTCCGCAATATTCTATCCATAGTTAATTTCAGCTGGAATATATTATCCCGTGAAATTCGATCCCTGAAAATCATTTCATTATTTTACCTTAAGTTCAATTAAAACAAATAAACAGGAGCTGACAAAATGGAAGATTTTTTCTTATCTATGCGAAATGTTATAACACTTTACGGGCTCGATATAATTTCCGCTATTCTCATATTGGTAATAGGAATGTGGACGGCAAAATTTATTAAAAAAATGCTGCATAAAATTATGAAAAAAAGGGAAATGGATGATACTATAAGTTCATTTCTTGCTAATCTTGCATACACTATAATAGTGGCTTTCGTTGTTATTGCCACACTTTCAAAGGTTGGAATTGAAACTACTTCTTTTGTGGCGATAATAGGTGCCGCCGGCCTGGCAGTTGGTCTGGCACTGCAGGGTGCTCTTGCTAATTTTGCAGCAGGATTTCTCCTGATCTTATTCAGGCCATTTAAATCCGGTGATTTTATACAGGCTGCGGGTACTGCGGGATCAATACAGGAAATACAAATGCTTTATACTATTTTAAAAACCCCGGATAATATAAAGGTTGTTATTCCTAACGGTAAATTGATGGGGGACATTATTGTTAATTTTTCGGCCCATGAATCCCGCAGAGCAGAATGGATTTTTGGGGTAGGATATAATGACGATATGAAAAAGGTAAGGAAAATTCTTACCTCATTAATTGAAAGTGAAAACAGAATTTTAAAAGATCCGGCGCCGCAAATAATAGTAAAAGAATTAGGCGATAATAGTGTGAATTTTGCTGTAAGAGGTTATATTAATCAAGCTGATTATTGGGATGTCTATTTTGGAATGACTGAAACTGTTAAAGATACATTTGATAAAGAGGGAATAAATATTCCTTATCCGCAAAGAGATGTTCATTTATTCCAGTCAAGTTAATTATTTAATATTAAACAGGATTGTTCAAATGAAAAGCTACAAATCAGTGTTACTTGTTGTGACATTAACTTTGTTTATTCTTGCGGGTTGTAACGCGCAGGATAAAAAAGCATCAGCTGACAGTACTAATAATAATGACATTACTGTTCTTCAATTGAAGGAACAGATGGAATCAAATCCTGATCTTGTAATTCTGGATGTCCGAACAAAAGAAGAACTAACCGGTAAACTTCCTAAAATTGAATCGGCAATTAATATTCCTTTAAAGGAACTGCAAGAGAGAATAAATGAGCTAAAGCCCTATAAGGATAAAAAGATAGCAGTTATTTGCAGATCGGGACACAGGTCGAGTATTGCATATGGAATATTAAAAGGGCATAATTATAACGTGGAAAATGTATTGGGCGGAATGAAGGCTTATTTGAAGAAATAAAATTTATAAATAACTATAAAAAGTAAAGCCCAATCATATTTGTGATTGGGCTTTTCTGTTACCAGATAATGTCACCGACTGCTTTTTTTAATTCATAAGTTTGCATAATATTTTCATAGGTCGTTCTCAGGTATTGAAACCTGGCATCTGCAAGCCTGGTTTCCGCATCAAGGAGGTCTAAATTCGTTCCTACTCCGCTTGCATATTGTGCCCTGGCTCTTTTAAGAGCCTGTTCAGCAAGATCAATTTTTAATTGTGCTGTTTTAATCTGCTCAAGATTAGATTGAATATTCTCCGCGGCTTTTTCTACCTCGGCAGCAATATTTTGCTTGATATTTAACGTACTAATTTTTGTTACATTCAGACTCGCCTTTGTTTCTTCTTCCTGTCTTTTTGTTCTGAAGCCGTTAAATATCGGTACAGATACACCCACGCTGGCAGCCCAGTTTCCACGTATTGCGTCCAGGTTTGGTTCAAAACCGTTTTTCAGTCCGTATCTTAAATTGATGTTTAAATCAGGTAAATCACCGTGTTTTACGATATTTTCTTTTAATTTTGCCGTGTTTTCATTATCAAGTGCCAGCTTAATTTCAGGACGCTGATTAAATGCAACATCGATTAGTGAATCTGTATTTACAGTTTTAGTTAGCAATTTTAATTTTCCTGAAGTGCTGATTTCATCTTTCTTTAACAGTCCTGTTAGATGCATCAGAGCAATTTTTTGATTGCTTAGCTGATTTTGCAGCTTTAGTTTACTGTTATTATAATCTGCCAATCTAACCTTTGTGCTTAGCAGATCGTAATCAGTTGCTGTTCCGCTCTCAATTTTTTTGTTGGTAATATTTATGTGTTCATTTAAAGTAGCAACATCAGTGTCAGTAATTGAAATACCCTGTTCGATAAATAATATTGAGTAATAAGTTTGAGCAGCTGCAAAAGCAAGGTCCGATTTTACAAGTTCAATGTTATCGGTTGCAGATTTTTTGTACGATTTAACAAAATCTAGCTGAGCTTCTTTTTTACCGAAATCGTATATATTGTAAAATGCGTTTATGTGGGCATCATAGTTATTCGCCGGTGCAAGTTCAAATGAGCCGGCTCCCGGAAAACCTATAGCCGGAATCGGTCCAATGCGTGTATAGGATGCTTCACCGCTTACAACCGGGTAATCAAAACTTTCCTGTACTTTAACTTTTGCGTTTGCTACTTCTACATTTTGTTCAGCTTGTTTTATAAGCGGGTAATTCTTAATTGTTAAAGAAATAATCTCATTTAATGTTAATGCTTCTTTATCCTTTTGCTGAGGGTAAAGATTAATAGCCGCAAAACTAAAAATGATTAAAAGACAAAATATTTTTTTCATTCTGAATATTTCTCCCGGAATTCTATTCCATAATTTCAATTCTTTCACCTTTTTTCTTTTTCCTGTTTTTAGTGGAAATAAAAAATATGGGCAGTATTAGTATAACTGTCATAATTGCACTGATAAGAAAATCATCATTTATTCCTTCAATAAAAGCCTGTGCTACCAGGTGTTGGGCAAGAAGAGCTTTAGTTCTCATTATCATTTCACTTCCCACGCTTCCTGTATTATGCTGTACAAATCTCCCAACACCGTATGCTACGTGTTTAAATTGAGCAGAGTATTGATTTGCCGCATCGCTGAAAGCTGTTGTGTGATAAATAACTCTCTGAGTTAAAATCGTTCCGAGTACGGCAACACCAAAGCTTCCTCCTATTTGCCGGATAGTGTTGAATAGCCCGCTTGCCTGTGCAAGTTCATTCCGTGGGACATCTAACAAAGCGATGTTTGTAAGGGGAATAAAAATAAATCCCAGCGCGAATCCTCTTAAATAAAGTGGAAGCATTATTTGTGAGTGCATTGAGTACTCAGAAAAGAATGAGGAATAGTACATGCTCAATGTTAATAATGTAATTCCGATAAAAACCGGAATTTTAGGATTTGCTTTGTCCGATAATCTTCCCGCAATTGGTGACATAAAAGCCTGTATAATTCCAACCGGGAAGAAAACGAGTCCGGCCTGGAACGCCGTGTAACCAAGTGAATTCTGCAGGTATAGTGGTAGAAGAAATGAATTACCAAAAAGCGCAGCACCGAAAATAAACATCATCAGTGTTGCAATTGAAAAATTCCTGTTCTTTAAAAGTCTTAATTCTATTAACGGGTGTTTAACAGAAAATTCCGTTATGATAAATACTATAAAACTAATTGCAGATATAGTAAAACAGGTAACTATAAAATTTGAAGTCCACCCTCCGGTATTCCACGAAGCATTACCATCTGCAAATGCAAGCAGCAGCGAAGTTAAAAACAGTGTCATAGAAATAAGGCCGAGAAAATCAAAAGCTCTTATATGTTCTGTCTTGTATTCACGTTGAATTATATAAATTGAAATCAGGCCGATTATTCCTACGGGAACATTTACATCAAATATTGCTGACCAGCTGTAGCTGTCTACTAAATAGCCCCCAATCAATGGACCAAGAGAGACGGAGGCCGCTGCAGCAATTCCCCAGAAACCAAGTGCCATTCCTCTTTTTTCAGGAGGAAACTCCCGTGTAATTATCGCCATACCAACTGGCATTACCAGTCCCGCACCAGCTCCCTGGATTAACCGGAAAAATATCAATGAATTTTCATCCCACGAAAGACTGCATAGAAATGACCCTACTGTAAATAGAAGTAGTCCGGCAAAATATGTTCGTTTGTAACCAAGATGATCTGCAATCCATCCTGAAGAGGGAAGCATTACCGCAAAAATTAATAAATAACCGGTGAGTACCCATTCTGCTTTATCGATGCTGGTACCGAATGTAGCAATGATTTTGGGTAAAGCAACGTTTACAATTGTAACATCGAGCACTGCCATGAATGTACCAATCATAACACTCCACAAAACCCACCAGCTGTAAGCTTTATGGTCGGGTTTCATCGAAGGAAACAGCCCGACAATTTTTTCTCTTAAATGAACGTTTAGAAAATTCAGCACCCTATTTACCTTCCTTTACATCTACTTCTACGGACATTCCAGGTAACAAGCTTGCTTTTTTAGAATTATCCTTAACCTGATAGATTGAAATTTTAACCGGCACTCTCTGTGTTACTTTTGTAAAATTTCCGGAAGCATTGTTTGGTGGAATAAGTGAAAATTGAGATGCTGTGTTAGTTCCCAACTGTAATACAGTTCCTTTAAACTGCTGGTCTGGATAAGCATCAACAGATATACTTACTGAATCGCCAAGCGCAATAGCTGAAATTTTTGTCTCTTCATAATTTGCTGTAACCCAGAGATCCTTATTGTTGTAAACTGTAAAAATTGGCTGACCCGGCTGTACCACATCGCCTTTCAGCAACCATTTCTTTGCTACAATTCCATTGATAGGGCAGAATATTTTTGTGTTTTGCAGTTCTGTTGAAAGTACATTCAATTTTGCAGTTACCGTGTTAATCCGGCTTTTTGTAATTGCAAGTTGTGCTTTCGTTTCCTGTAATCCTTTCAAAGCATGATCGTATTGCATTTTGGGGATAAGTTTATTCTTGAATTGAAGTTCAGCACGGTCAAAATCTTCCTGCGCCTTTTCTAACTTAACTTCAGCGAGTTTTACATTTTCTTTTGTCAGGTCCAGTTGTGCTTCGGCTTCCCTCATTTGAGCATAAATATTTGAAGAATCCAGCACTGTAATCAGATCGCCCTGCCTGATTGTGTCACCTTCGTCAAAATAAAGATCGGTTATTCTTCCCAGCATTTTTGCGCTGATATTTACTCTATCGCCATCGATGTATGCGTCATCAGTTGAAATATGACCGAGTTGTATCTGGTACCAGTACCAGAATCCGACTATGCCGGCAATTAATAGAATTGCAGGGATAAAAACTTTCTTTTTCCTGTACAATGGTTTTGAGTTTTCTGTCTTATCGTTTTCGCTCATAAAGTGTATCCTGTCTTTAATTATTTTTAAATTCTTTTATTTGCAATAGGAAAGTTTAACTACTGCATTTAATTCCTTTTAGAAATATTTCTACAGTTGTTAACATTTCTTCTTTTAGTTCTTTGTAAATCTTAGTTTCAATTTTTTGTCCCTGGATTGACTTTAATGTCCTGAGCCTTAATCCCTGAAGTATATGAAGAAGAACTGTAATCAGTTTTTCATCTACATTTCTTTTAAACTCATTCTTCTTTTTCCCTTCTTCAAAAATTTTAGTCAATAACTGTAGTTCGCGCTCTTCAAAAAGTTGATAATATTGCTTGAATTGCGACTTTTTTTCTATGAATGAATAAAAAGAAAGCGCTCCCAGATTTAACAGTTTATGAAAGTATTTCAGGCGCAGATCCACATATTGCAAAAGCTTGTCTTCAGCACAGGTCTCGTTTTTAAGCATTTTTTCAATTTCATTCGCAAACTCATCCTGTTCCTGAAAGATAACCACCTGGAAAAGGTTTTCCTTGGTAGGAAAGTAATAGTATAGCGATGCCTTGCCCATTTCCACATCTGCAGCAATTTCATCCATTGTAACTTTTGAATAGCCATAATGTGCAAATCGTTGCCTTGCTGCTTTTAGAATAGCCAATTCCTTTTCTTTTAATTTTTCTGTAACCATAATAACTCCATTTCCCCAAATTCGACTAAATTACTAAAACAGTCGAATTCAGAAATAAGTTCCCGGCATTTATTCCCAAGGCAATAAATTTGATTTATGAAAAATAGGGGTAGAAAATCAATTTATCCGACAGGTGCTAAACTGAATAAATTAAAAGATTTCTTTGTAATTTTTTTTGCATATTACCGGTAAATATTAATCCTTACACAATTTCAGGCGGGGGTTATGCCGGAACTAAAAAAGGGTAAAAGATTAAAAAAAGAACTTCGCCTTTTGGATGTTTATGCTATTGCTGCCGGTACAACACTGAGCGCCGGATTCTTTTTATTGCCGGGGATTGCGGCTCAGCAGGCAGGAACTGCAATGATCTTTTCTTATATAATTGCGGCTATTCCTCTTGTTCCCGCAATGTTCAGCGTGGCCGAACTGGCAACCGCAATGCCAAGAGCCGGTGGGGTTTATTATTTCCTGGATCGTTCTCTCGGTCCGTTATTCGGGACTGTTGGCGGAATAGGAACCTGGCTTGCTTTAATTCTTAAAGTGGCCTTCGCTTTAATAGGAATGGGTGCCTACCTTGAATTATTTTTCCCACAATTACCAATTATAACCATTGCAATAATATTTGCAATTGCTATCGGTGCTTTAAATCTATTTGGTACCAAAAAGAGCGGGAAATTCCAGATAATTCTGGTTGCTGTGTTGCTGATTATTCTTACGGTATTTATTGGGGGAGGATTAAATTCAATTCAAACAGTCCATTTTAAAGACATTTTCACAAATGATCTTAAATCAATTTTTTCAACTGCCGGACTTGTTTATATAAGTTATGTCGGGGTTACAAAAGTTGCCAGTCTTTCGGAGGAAATAAAGGATCCCGAAAAAACAATCCCGAGAGGAATCTTCCTGGCACTTGGTTCGGCATTTATAATTTATATCCTTGGAACAAGTGTGATGGTTGGAGTAATTCCAATCGAAAAACTAGCTGGTGATTTAACCCCGGTTGCTACCGCAGCAGAAATAATATTTGGTAAGGCAGGAACTATTTTTGTAACGATAGCAGCACTAATGGCTTTTATTTCAGTTGCAAACGCCGGGACACTAAGTGCGTCACGTTATCCGCTTGCAATGAGCCGTGATCATATGATCCCAAAATTGTTTCAGAAAATTGGTTTGAAGGGAACTCCATTCGTAGCAATTATTCTCACTGTTTTAGTCATTGTAATGATCTTATTAATTTTTGATCCGGCAAAGATTGCTAAACTTGCGAGTGCTTTTCAATTATTAATGTTTGGGTTTGTTTCGCTGGCAGTAATTATAATGCGGGAAAGCAGAATTGATTCGTACGATCCCGGTTATAAATCACCGTTGTATCCATATTTACAAATAGTAGGAATTCTTTCGCCCATATGGTTAATTATTGAAATGGGATTTTTACCGATAGTATTTACAGTTGGTCTTGTACTTATTGGTTCTGCATGGTACTGGTTCTACGCAAAGGACAGGGTTGTTAGGAACGGTGCGATTTATCACATATTTGAAAGACTCGGGCACGCTCGCTACCAGGGACTCGACAGGGAACTGCGTGGTATATTAAAAGAAAAAGGATTGCGCGAAGAGGATCCTTTCGATCTGATTGTTGCAAGGAGTTTTGTAATTGATCTTGAAGAGGAAACAAAATTTGAAGACGTGGTTGAAAAAGCTTCAGTATGGTTTTCACAATTTGGGACACATACTTTCCAGGAAATAAGAGATGATATTCTGGAAGGTACAAGGGTTGGTGCTACTCCGGTTACACATGGAATTGCCCTCCCGCATCTGCGCATTAAAGGATTTCAACAACCCGAGATGGTACTTGTCCGATGTAAAAAAGGAGTGCATATAATTCTTAATAATCCTCTTACTGATTTTGAGGAACAGGAAGAGGTAGTCAATGCAATATTCTTTTTAATAAGTCCGGAAAGCAATCCCGCACAGCATTTGAGAATGCTGGCACAAATTGCAAGCAGGGTAGATGAAGATAGTTTTTCAAAAGACTGGCTGGCTGCAAAGGATGAACAGGGACTGAAGGAAGCTCTCTTGCATGATGAAAGATATTTATCGCTCAGGATTTCATACGATGAATTAACTCAAACTTTGATCGGACGGAGCATAGCGGAAATAAAACTGCCAAAAGGTTGCCTTGTTACCTGGCTGAGAAGGGAAGAACAGGTAATTATAGCACAGGGTAGTACAATACTTTGTGAAGGTGATATCCTGACCATTATTGGTGAACAGGAGAGTTTGAAAAGTCTGCGAAAGAAATTTTTCGAAAAAATAAATTAATAATTAAGATTATGACTGAACCTAAATTTATTCCATTTGAAAAAACTTTAGAAATATCTGAAAATGAAATGATCGAACGATCTGAGAAATTTTTGGAATTAATGAAAAAGAGAAGAACAATCCGTGAGTTTTCTGACAAGCCCGTACCAAGGGAAATTATTGAAAATTGTATTTTGACGGCAGGTTCTGCGCCGAACGGGGCAAACATGCAGCCGTGGCAATTTGTTGTTGTTGGGGATAAAAATATAAAAAAGAAAATACGTGAAGCGGCTGAGGAAGAGGAAAAAATATTTTATACACAAAGGGCGCCGCAGGAGTGGCGTGATGCTCTAGCCCCGCTTGGTACTGATGAATCAAAACCTTTTCTTGAAACTGCACCTTATTTAATTGTAATATTTTCAAAGAAGTATGACATCCTTCCTGACGGCAGACAGGTAAAAAATTATTATACATCGGAATCAGTTGGTATCGCGACCGGGATGTTGATCACAGCAATTCATAATGTCGGACTTGTTTCGTTAACACACACACCAAGTCCTATGAATTTCTTAAACGAAATATTGGACAGGCCGGTAAATGAAAAACCTTATCTTATTCTTGTAGTGGGGCATCCTGCAGAAAATGCAAAAGTACCGGATATTAAAAAGAAATCAGTCAGTGAGATAATTACTTATTGTAAGTAAAATTCAATCAGATAATTTTATAATTATGAAATTCAAAAATATATTTATTGCCGTTTTTATTTTCATAGGGACTATTTCGGCTCAAACTCCGATAAACAACAGCGGCGGCCCACTTATGCCTGAACAAGCTGCCTACAATGTAAAATTTTATGATATTGGAATTGTTGTTAATCCGACAGACAGCATGATAATTGGAGATGTTTCTGTTTTTGCTGAAGTATTGTCACCGCTGGAATGTTTTGTTGTTGATCTTGATACTGTCTATAAAATCATTTCAATTGAAGAGAAAAATTCCGATGGGAAAAATGTGCCCATTAAATTTGAAAGGAAAGTCGGGAAAATATGGATTCATTTGAATGAAAAGAAAGAAATAAATGACCGGGTTGTAGTTCAGATTAAATACAGCGGTAAGCCTCGAATAGCGCCTCGTCCACCGTGGGATGGCGGATTTACTTGGGCGAAAACCAAAGATGGTTCGCCCTGGATTGCAACTACCTGTCAGTTAAACGGTGCCGATCTATGGTGGCCATGTAAAGATCATCCGTCTGATGAGGCTGATTCTGTCGCCCTTCATTTTACAGTACCTGATCCACTGGTTGTAGCATCTAACGGAAAATTACAAAGCATAGTTGAAAATAATAACCAAACCAGCACCTTCAACTGGTTTGTTTCGGAACCCATCAATAATTACGATATTACATTAAATGCCGCTCCTTACAAAACCATTTCAAAAAAATATGTGAGCACGGCGGGGGATACAATAGAAACTATGTTCTGGGTTTTGCCGGAAGACTATGAAAAAGGTGTAAAAATATTCCCGGAATTTCTTCAACACCTGAGATTCTATGAAGAAACTTTAGGCCCTTATCCTTTTCGTGCCGAAAAATACGGTGTAGTTGAAACTCCTCACCTTGGAATGGAACATCAAACAATTATTGCCTATGGAAATCAATTTAGAAAGGGTGCACATGGATTTGACTGGCTTCATCACCACGAGCTCGGACATGAGTGGTGGGGAAATCTTGTAACCGCATTAGACTGGAAAGATTTCTGGCTGCACGAAGGGTTGTGTGCATTTATGCAACCTCTTTATGCAGAAAAGCTAAAAGGTAAAGATGAATATTTTAAATATCTGCAGGAAATTGGAAAAAATATAAAAAATAATCATCCGGTTGCACCCAGGGAATCAAAAACAATTCAGGCAATGTATACCGATGGTGATATTTACGCAAAAGGAGCGTGGATTTTGCAGACTTTACGCTACCTTGTTGGTGATAAAGATTTTTTTACCATTCTTAGAAGATTTGCGTATCCCGATCCTAGGATGGAAAAAGTAACAGACGGAAGTCAATGCCGTTTTGCGACAACAGATGATTTACTAAAAACTGCGGAAAAATATTCGGGAATGAAATTGGACTGGTTTTTTGAAGTTTATCTCAGGCAACCCAAATTGCCAAAACTTAACTCCTCCTTCACAGGAGAAACTTTAACATTAAAATGGGAAACTCCGAATGATCTTCCTTTTTATTTAACGGTAGAAGTAAAAATAGGAGATAAGACTGAAAGAATAGAAATGAAGGATGGAAATGCTGAAGTTAATATTCCATCCGGAATGAAATATGAAATCGATCCTGAGGGTTTAATATTGAAATCTGAATAATTATTAATATATGTATAATTATTGCTTGCCAGAAATAATTTTAATGCCTAACTTTATTCAGCCTTAGTTTTAAATCCAATTCCTATATTGAATTAGCAGGAGATATATATATGCAAAGTTCAAATAATAATAATCTGAAAGCAAAAAGAGAACATAGTTTTTATGGGGATGTACTCGATTATTTTAGTCGTGCAGCACAATTCACTAAATACCCTCCCGGATTGCTTGATCAGATAAAAGATTGCAACAGCGTTTACGAAATGAAATTCCCGGTAAGGATAAAAAATAAAATAAAAGTTATTACAGCATACAGGGTAGAACACAGTCAGCATAAATTGCCAGTTAAAGGTGGGATCAGGTATAGTCTTTCAGTAAATCAGGATGAGGTTATGGCATTGGCAGCTCTTGATGACATATAAGTGTGCTGTTGTAAATGTACCATTCGGTGGAGCTAAAGGCGGGGTTTGTATAGATCCAAGAGCTTATGATGAGGTAGAATTGGAACATATTACAAGAAGGTACACCTCGGAATTAATTAAAAAGAATTTTATTGGTCCGGGGATTGATGTACCAGCACCTGATTACGGTACAAGTGGAAGGGAAATGGCCTGGATTGCAGATACTTATGCTGCATTTAACTCAGGCTCAATAGATTCACAAGGCTGTGTAACTGGTAAGCCAATTAGCCAGGGAGGAATTAGAGGGCGAACAGCCGCTACGGGTAGAGGAGTTTTCTTTGGTGTGCGCGAAGCACTAAATAACAAGGATGATCTAAAAAAGTTGGGCCTCACCCCCGGTGTTGAAGGAAAAAAAGTTGTTATACAAGGTCTTGGTAACGTTGGATATCACACTGCAAAATTTTTCAGCGAAGCAGGGGCAAAAATTATAGGCATAGCAGAATATGAGGGGTCCATTTTTGATCCAAAAGGAATTGATGTTAAAAAATTAATACAATACAGAAAAGAAAAAGGATCTATTCTTGATTTCCCGGGATCAAAAAATTTAAAAGATAGAAGTGATGCGCTTGAACTGGAATGCGATATTTTAATACCGGCTGCTCTGGAAAATCAAATCAATAGCAAAAATGCCGATAAAATAAAAGCCAAAATTGTTGCAGAGGCAGCCAATGGCCCGGTTACACCATTAGCTGAAAAACTTTTACTGAAAAAAAATATCCTTATTATTCCTGACCTGTATCTAAATGCAGGGGGTGTCACCGTCTCTTATTTTGAATGGTTAAAAAATCTTTCGCACGTAAGATTTGGAAGAATGGGGAAGAGATACGATGAATTAATTTATCACACACTGGTTAATTCTATTGAATCTGCAATTGGTAAAAAACTGGATCAATCATCAAAAGAAATCATTACTCACGGAGCAGATGAAGAAGACCTTGTTAATTCCGGGCTGGAAGAGACAATGGTTACTGCGTATAATGAAATTAGAGAAACCTGGAAATCGAATAAGAAAATTCCGGATTTAAGAACTGCGGCATTTGTAACTGCAATAAATAAGATAGCAGATTCTTATTATGCACTTGGTATTTTCCCTTAAAAATTAATTTGTTTAATAAAGACCTGGATTAAAATTCCGGGTCTTTACACCCATCCTCTTAATTTACACGCCTCTGCTACTCTTGCAACTCCAACAACCATTGCGCCTAATCGCGGGTGAACTTTCTTTTCCTTTACTGCTTCCATAACGGTATGGTAAGCACGCGTGAGTTTTTCATCCAATCTTTTATGGACCAATGGTTCATCCCAGAAATATGAGTAATTATCCTGCACCATTTCAAAGTAGGAAACTGTAACTCCGCCTGCACTTGCAAGAATATCGGGAATAACGTGGATGCCTTTTTTATTTAGAATAATATCAGCTTCAGGAGTTGTAGGACCGTTAGCAAGTTCACAAATTACTTTGGCTTTAATATTCGGAGCATTTTGAGAAGTGATTGCATTCTCAAGTGCTGCCGGGTAAAGTATTTCAACATCAAGTTCAAGTAATTGTTCGTGCGCAATTTCTTTTGCACCCGGGAACCCAAGTACGGAGCCAGTTTTCAATTTATGGGAAACCAGCTCAGTAGAATTAAAACCATCGGGATTATAAATTGCTCCTCTTGAGTCACTAACTGCAACGAGCTTTCCTCCTCCCAGAATTTCATGATGAAGAAGAGCTGCTCTCTGACCTGCATTCCCAAATCCTTGTATTGCAAATGTTTTTGTCGGATCATATCCAAATGAATTACAAGCTTCGCGAACTGTATAAACACCTCCGCGCGCTGTTGCATCACGTCTTCCTTCGGTTCCGCCGATCTGTTGAGGCTTATCAGTTAGAACTCCGGGTTCATGCCTGTTCTTTATGGTTTCAAATTCATCCATCATCCAGGACATTGTTTGGGGATTTGTGTAAACATCCGGCGCTGGAATATCTTTCTTTGCACCAATCAAAGGCGCAATTGCACGGATATATTCACGTGATAATTTTTCAAGCTCACGGGTTGACATATTTTTAGGATCACAACAAACTCCGCCTTTACCACCGCCGAGAGGGAGATCGACTACTGCAGTTTTCCACGTCATCCAACACCCGAGAGCTCTTATTGTATCAACTGTTTCATCGGGATGAAATCTGATTCCACCTTTTGAAGGACCGCGTGCAAAATTATATTGGATTCTGTAACCCTGGAAAATCTTAACCTTTCCGTCATCCATCCTGACGTGAAGAGTAAAATTAAATTCTCTTTGTGGCTGGCTGAGTAATTCAGTTGTTGAATCATCAAGATTTAAAATTTTTGCTGCTTCGAGTATTTGCTGCCTGGCTACACTGAATGAATTGTATGATTCCATTTTCTTATCCTTTAGGCTTAATTTTTTCTTTAGAAGTGTCGCTCTCATTTTCGTCTTTACCGGGAACATCAAGAATTATCCTGTACCAGCAATTCTTACAGGTTAATGCACGATCTACCCGCAATAATACCTGTTGCCAGGGACTTAACCTGTGCCCGCAATGTGGACAAAATTCTAATGAATCAGATTGCTCCGTGGATTTACCCGTTTCCAAATTATTCCTCCGGTTTATAAATAACCCCTTTATTCTGATAGCCGCTCATTTTAATTACTATTGGTGATTTAAAACGAAGATGTTTAGTAAATACTTTTGATTCAACCGGCTTCTGTTTTAATAACCAATCCCAGTTAACCAGCCCCTGGTTTTTATGACTGTTTACGTGAAAATAACCTATCATAAATGAAGTTAAATTCTGAAAGAAATGCGAACCTTGTGAAGGCTCAACCGCAAAGTCTTTAAATCCAGATTCAATGATTGTGTGGGCGCCGGCAATTTGTTCCCAGGTTACCGGAATTCCCAGCCACGGATCCAGCGAGCCCCATCTTCCGACACCTATCAATAAATAAGGCCTGTCCTCATCCATCAACTGGCTGTTAAACATACTTACTTCCTTTGCAACATCTCTGCTCTTCGCTCTGTCATATAAATGATAATCAACATATATGATGTCGTAAATATTATTCATAATACCATCACCCAGAACCTGTTCACTGTAGCATAATAATTTTTCAGGCTCAAATTTATCTATTGTAATTTCCTCGTGTTCACGGTTAATTACCAGCGGCCTCATTTGCAGTAAACCAAATTGAATTGGTTCATCTTTTTTTACTGACATATTCACGGCAAACTCGATTTCAATAGGGGTCCCCATTCCCCAGGTTCCCATATCAAGAAGAAGTTCAATAATTCCTGGCAGCGGGAAAAGTTTATGTTTTAGAATTGGTCCGAATGTTACAATTCTGATTCCCGGTCGGGATATGCCATCCGAAATTGAATCATTTTCAGGCGAGTATGTTGCTCCAATTAAATTTAATGTTCCTTCTTTTTCGGCAACATTCAAACCAAATTTTTCTGTGAGCATATCGTATGTAACAAAGCCAAAGTTTGAATTTCCTTCCAGATTTAATGCGTAAAAATCTTTTTGACTGCTGTCGAGTGATTCTGTTGTTGAATAGAACTGAATTAAATCCGTGGGATATTTCGGACAAAATCTTACAGTGTTTCCACCATCAACTACAGTTTTGCCAAGACCGAGAGCAACTGAAACAATTCCATCTGTGGGTTTTTGTGGTGCCATCGGGTAAAAATTAAAGGACTTTGCCACACCCGAAAATTCGGGATAAAATTTATGATCGTGTTTTGCCCCGATCATCTTTTGAATTATTACTGCCATCTTTTCTTCTTCGAGGCGGTAGTTTGTAACTTTTATATAATTCTTAGATCCCTGATAAAAGGTGGAAGCGTAAACTCTTTTAATCGTATTAAGAAGATCATTTAATTTAATAAGCGGATTGGGATGATTATTCGGGATCATATATGTTTCATAAACACCGGCAAATGGGTGATACTGCGAATCTTCGAGCAGACTGGATGATCGAACTGCGAGAGGGGAGTGAATAATATCCAGGAATGCAGCAAGCTCGCCAAGAATATCTTCGGGAAACCTCTCTGCTTCTAAAAAGCGGCGGGTAATTTCTTCATCATCATTGCAACTTAAAGCAAATTTTCTGAGATTGTTTTCCTCAAGGAACTGATCGAAAACGTTAGTGCCCAGCACTACCGCAGATGGGACTGATATTTGTACACCTTTAAATTGGTCACGGACATTATAATTATTAATAAGTGTATTTACGAAACCAAGTCCGCGTGCTTTCCCTCCAAGTGATCCTCCGCCGATACGTGCAAAGCTGCTGTTAGGATCGAAAGATTCTTTAAGAAAATCTGCAATTATCCCTCTTTGTCTGAGATTTCTGTAATTATGAAGTGAATTGATTAGATCCTGTCTGAGATCTTCAACTGTATTGTAATCAGAAACTTTACGAGGTCTTAATTGATGTGCCAGCCAGAACTCTGTTCTTGCTTTCAGCCAGTTTGAAAAGTGATTTTTTTCACCATGATAATTAAGGCTATTTTCAGGAACAACCTTTAATTGTTCTTCAAGAGTTTTAAGATCATGAGCACGACCAACTTCAACACCTTCCGGTGTTCTAAAAATAAAATCACCAAAACTAAAATTCTGAACCATAAATTGGCGAAGGTCGTTAAATAAAAGACTTGAATCTTTTAATACGAAAGATGCTCCTATTTCTTTTGCTGTGTCAGAATATTCGGAATTATTTGAAGCAAGCAAGACGGGAATATCAGGATGTTCCTTTTTAATTTCTTTTGCAATCTCTAATCCCGCTGTTGGATTTTGTTCACCATCTTTTGGGAAATCTACATCAGAAATTACACCAAGTACAAGGTCTTTGTACTTTTGATAATAATCCCAGGCTTCTTCATAGTTTGTACAAAGCAATATTTTGGGCCTGGCCCTCATTCTTAAAAATCGGTGTGTTAGATTTATTCCCTCGGAAATTAATCTCTGTGATTGGTTTAAAATCTCTGTATAAATTACAGGAAGGAAAGAAGAATAATATTTTACGTTGTCTTCAATAAAAATTATGTTTTGAACACCGACGATCCTGCTATCGTGATCGATGTTCATTTTGTCTTCGAGATATTTAACTATTGCTATAATGATTCTGAAATCGCCCTGCCAGATAAATATTTTATCGAACGCGGCAATTTCAGGTTTAAGTAACAAATATTTAAATTCTTTATTATCATGGGCAAGTAAAACTACAGGAATATTTAATCCTGATTCTTTTACCATCGTAGCAAAATTTATCGGATGCATGTCTTCGATGTGAAGTGTTGTAATTATCAGGTCGAATCTTTTTTCTTCTTTGGCAAGTGCAATCGCATCTTTCCCGCTGGAAACTCTTGTAAGTTCGGGAGAGTGACTGAGATTTAGTCCCTGGTATTCATTCCTGATAAGTTCATAGAGCCGCCCGTCTTCTTCAAAAAGGTAAAGATCGTAAAGGCTTGATACGAGGAGTATATCACGGACGCGCAGACGCATTAGGTTCTGGAAACCCTGGAACCTGGTACCGTAACCGTGTTCGACCCAGTAATCGTCAAAATTTGTTTTTATGGACTCATCTTGATCGGGCATTTTATCCTGCAGAAAATTATGAATTAAATTCAGCCGGGAACTACACGTATAAAACAGCTGTGCAGTCCCAGCATAATTAATTTAATAAATAAATCTAAACAACACCCTGATCCATCATTGCATCGGCAACTTTCAGGAATCCGCCAATGTTGGCACCGTTAACGTAGTTGCCCGGTGTGCCGAATCTATCAGCCATAGTCATACAGGTTGTATGAATATCTTTCATTATCATTCTTAGTCTTTCATCAACTTCTTCTCTTGTCCATGGCAAACGCATGCTGTTTTGTGTCATTTCCAGACCTGATACAGCGACGCCACCTGCATTTGCAGCTTTTCCCGGACCGTAAAGAATTTTCTTATCAAGGAATAATTTTACTCCGTCTATAGTTGTAGGCATATTGGCGCCTTCACTTACAACATACACGCCATTCTTTAATAAGTTTTGTGCATCTTTTCCGTTTATTTCATTTTGTGTTGCACTCGGGAATGCGCATTGCGCTTTATGATTCCAGAGTTGATTGAAATCATCTTTTGGATTTATTTCTGTATAAACTGCATTTTTATATTTTGCAACATATTCTTTCATTCTTCCGCGGCGAACATTTTTTAATTCCATAACGAAGTGGAGTTTCTCTGTATTGATTCCCTCTTCATCATAGATATATCCATTAGAATCAGATAAAGTAACAACTTTCCCACCGAGACTCAGTATCTTTTCGACTGTATATTGTGCAACATTTCCGCTTCCTGAAACGAGGCACACTTTTCCTTCAAGAGTTTCATTTTTTGTACCGAGCATTTCTGCAGCAAAATAAACAGCTCCATATCCTGTAGCTTCTGGTCTGATCAGAGAGCCTCCCCAGTTTAATCCTTTACCGGTCAATACGCCTGTAAATTCGTTTCTGAGTTTTTTATACTGCCCGAATAAATATCCGATTTCTCTTCCACCAACTCCTATATCACCCGCAGGCACATCAGTATTAGGACCAATATGTCTGAAGAGTTCACCCATAAATGCCTGGCAGAAACGCATTATTTTCAGATCACTTTTGCCCTTAGGGTCAAAATCCGATCCACCTTTTCCG
Organism: uncultured Bacteroidota bacterium; assembly: GCA_963783855.1. Lineage (GTDB taxonomy): Bacteria > Bacteroidota > Ignavibacteria > Ignavibacteriales > Ignavibacteriaceae > JAKAGZ01. Next base: position 101,221 of record CAWAPE010000001.1, on the reverse strand, counting down.
CCGCCCATTGGCAAAGTTGTAAGACTGTTTTTAAATACTTGTTCAAATGCGAGGAATTTTAATATTCCAAGATTTACAGATGGGTGAAAACGTAAGCCGCCTTTATAAGGCCCTATTGCACTGTTCATTTCTATTCTGAATCCGCGATTGATGTTTACTTCTCCCTGTTCATCAACCCATGGCACGCGGAAAGTGATCACTCTTTCCGGTTCAATAATGCGCTCCAGAACTTTTGCTGCGCGGTACTCAGGATGCTTTTCGAACACAAGAGATAGAGATTCAGCAACCTCTTCTACTGCCTGATGGAATTCAGGTTCAGCAGGGTTCTTAGCTTTCACTTCGGCTAACAAATCAGAAACGTAGCTCGACATGACTGCCTCCTTGAGTTTATATGTATTGTATGTGGTATGTAGAATTAAGCGCAGGATGAGCAAGAATGTTTTACGCTTGTCTGTAGTAAAAATTCTCCCCTAAATTTGTAAGATTAAATGCCGGGTTTAAGTATGATTCCCTTATTTTGATGCCCGCTAATTTTTACGGTTAGCGACTCTTTAAAATACAAATGTTTTACATAAGTTGTTTCATTTGCTGGTTTTTGCTCAAGGAGCCAGTCCCAGTTTATGAATCCATTTTGAGTAAAAGTATTAACAGTGAAATAACCGATTCTGAATGAAGTAATATTCTGGAAAAAGTGAGAACCTTGTGATGGGGTTACATTTAAATCTTTAAAGCCGCCCTCAACAATTGTAATAGCTCCTGAAATTTGATCCCAGGTTACAGGAATTCCGAGCCATGGATCAAGCGAGCCCCAGCGTCCCATACCAAATAATATATATTGTCTTTTTTCATTCAGTAGTTTTGAATTAATCTGGCTGACTTCCTGAGCGACTTCTTTACTCTTTGAACGTTCAAATTTATTAATATCAACAAATACAATATCGTGAATATCGTTAATGACTCCATTGCCAAGTACCTGGGTACTCTGGCAGATAATTTTGTCATGCGCTTCTTCTTCAATATTAAGTTCTTCACTTTCCCTATGAATTACAAGCGGTCTCATTTGCAACATTGCAAATTCTTTGGGTTTATCCCGTGGCACATCCAGGTTTACAGCAAACTCAATTTCTACAGGAGTTCCCATTCCCCAGGTTCCTATTTCGAGAAGCATATCAAGAATTTCAGGTAAGGGAAAAATATTGTGTTTCAAAATCGGGGCAAATGTTACTACCCGCATTCCATCTCTTGAGATCCCATCATAAACTGCTTCATTTTCCGGGGAATAAGTAGAGCCTACAGAATACAATGTATTGTCTTCTTCTGCTTTATGCAGATCATATTTTTTAACAAGAACGTCTTCCACATCTTTAATTTTTTGCAAAAGATGATCTTTTATATCAAGTGCGAAAAAATCCTGCTGAGCATTCTTAATAGTTTCCTTGGTAGAAAAGAATTGTAATAAATGCTTGGGATACTTCGGACAGAATCTGACAGTATTTCCACCTTCAACAACTGTTTTTCCGAGGCCCAAAGCAACCTGTGAAATCCCATCGGTGGCTTTTTGCGGAGGAACGGGATAAAAGTTAAAAGATTTAGCGACACCGGCAAAATCAGGATAAAATCTTCCGTTCTTTTCTGAACCTATCAGCCGCTGAATTATTACGGCCATTTTTTCTTCTTCAAGCCTGTATGAAGTTGCCTTCATATAATCTTTGGCTTTTTTGTGGAAGGTTGAAGAGTAAACACTTTTAATACACTGAAGTAATTCTTTTAATCTAACATTCTTTTTCGGATTGCTGTTTGGAATCATATAAGTTTCATATACACCTGCAAAAGGCTGAAACTGTGAATCTTCCAGCAAACTTGAAGACCTTATCGCTAAAGGTCCCTGCGTTATGTCCAGAAAATCTGAAAGCTTATTAGTTATGTCTTGCGGAAAATCCTTAGCTTCAATAAATCTTTGTGTAATTTTAAGGTCATCATCTTCATTAAGAGCAAAGTTTTCAAGATCGTTCTTTTCAATGAAATAATCAAAAACATCAGTTGAAATAACAATTGCAGAGGGAACAAAGATTTCAATATTCTTAAATTTATTCCGCATATGATAGTTCATAATCAGAGTATTAATAAATCCCAGTCCGCGTGCTTTCCCTCCAAGTGAACCCCATCCAATCCGGGCAAAACTATTGTTCGGATCAAAATTTTCCTTGTCAAAGTCTGTAATTACACCTCTTTGCCTTGCGTCTATATACTCCTTAATTGAGCTAATAATAAGGGCCTTTAATTCTACGATTGTTTCAAATTCGGAAACTTCTCTTGGGCGTAATTTGTGTGCAAGCCAGAATTCTGTTCTTGCCTTCAGCCATTTTGAAAAATGATTTCCTTCACCATGATAAAGTATACTTTCTTCGGGCACAGTTTGAAGAAGTTCGACCATTTCTTTCAAATTTCTTGCTCTTCCTACCTCTGAGCCATCCGGCATTAGGAATACAAAATCACCAAAGCCAAAGTTATTCATCATAAAGTCGCGCAGATCGTGCAACAAAGTAGGCGAACCTTTAAGAAGGAATGAAGCACCGGCTTCATGAGCTTTCGCCAGAAAATCAGCATTACTCGATTGCAGAAGTATGGGAATATCTTTGTGGCGGGCTTTTACATCTCTGGCAAATTTTATTCCGGCTTCGGGATCTTTCTCGCCATTGTGCTTAAAATTTATATCCAGAATTAAACCAAGAATATATTCTTCGTACTTTTCAAAATAATCCCAGGCTTCTTCATAAGTAGTGCAGAGTAAAATTTTAGGACGTGCGCGCATTCTCAAAAATCGGTGAGTTAAATTTACTCCTTCTGAAATCAGTCTCTGGGATTGCTTAAATATTTCAGTATAAATAAGAGGGAGATAAGAGGAATAAAATTTTACATTATCTTCTACCAGTATAATTGTCTGAACGCCTGCGGTTTTTGTATCATTTTCAACATTCAGCCGGTCTTCCATATATTTTATAATTCCAATAAGAAGGTGATAATCACCTTGCCATATAAATATCCGCTCGAAAATTGAAGTGTCGTAATGTGTAACAAGTTCTTTCCTTTCCCTGTTATCATAGGCAAGTAAAATAATAGGAGTATTGATTCCTGCTTCACGAACCATCTGTGCAAATCTTATTACGTGTATGTCCTCAATGTGGAGAGTTGTTATTATAAGATCAAAATTATCTTCATTTGTTAGTAGTTCTATCGCTTCTTTGCCGCTGGTTACGTGTGTAATTTCTGGGGAGTGGCTGAGATTTAAATTCTGATATTCCTGCCTGATAAGTTCATATAATCGTCCGTCTTCTTCGAATAAATAATTATCGTAAATGCTTGATACCAGGAGGATTTCCCGGATTTTGAAGTGCATTAATCTCTGGAATTTTTTTATCCTGTTGCCGAAGAAATCATCGAGCTCATTCTGGCGGGTCTCATCCATTTTATACGAACTGGAAACTTTATTATTCAAAATATATTATCCGGCTTTTGAAAAAAATAAAGCGAAATAACCGGCTAAGGAAATTTCGCTTTTCAATGAACAAGATAAAATAAATTTGTCTGAAATAAAATAAATTATACCAGACCCTGGTCCAACATTGCATCTGCAACTTTCAGGAATCCGGCAATGTTGGCACCGTTAACATAGTTACCGGGCGTACCGTATTTTTCCGCAGTTGTGATGCAAGTGTCATGAATTCTTTTCATTATTTCGTGTAATCTTCTGTCAACTTCTTCTCTTGGCCAGGGAAGACGCATACTGTTCTGTGACATTTCAAGTCCTGAAGTAGCTACTCCACCTGCATTTGAAGCTTTGCCCGGTGCGTAAAGAATATTTGACGCGGTGAATACTTTATAACCCTCAATAGTTGTTGGCATATTTGCTCCTTCACAAACACAAATACAACCGTTTTTAACGAGTTCTTTTGCATCATTCCCGTCAATTTCATTTTGAGTGGCGCAGGGCATAGCAACGTCAACTTTAACACCCCATGGTTTTTTACCCTCAAAAAACTCGACCTTAAATTTATCAGCGTAATCTTTAACTCTGTCATTAGCGCTTGCACGAAGCTTTAACATATAGTCTATTTTTTCACCTGATATTCCTTCTTTGTCATAAACAAAACCATCGGGACCTGAAATTGTAACAACTTTTCCGCCGAGTTGTGTAATTTTCTGAACAGCTCCCCAGGCAACATTTCCGAAACCGGAAACTGCAAAAGTCTTACCTTCAATATCGTGTCCTTTTGTTTTCAACATTTCATGTGCAAAATAAACTGCTCCGTATCCGGTTGCTTCAGGTCTGATTAGTGAACCACCCCAATTTAATCCTTTACCGGTAAGAACACCTGTAAATTCGTTTCTTAATCTTTTATACTGACCAAACAAATAACCTATTTCTCTTCCGCCCACGCCGATATCGCCGGCAGGAACGTCAGTATTAGGTCCAATGTGTCTGAATAATTCAGTCATAAAACTCTGGCAGAATCTCATTACTTCATTATCACTTTTTCCTTTTGGATCAAAATCAGATCCACCCTTACCGCCGCCCATAGGCAGAGTAGTTAAACTATTTTTAAATACTTGTTCGAATGCTAAAAATTTTAATATTCCAATAGTCACAGAAGGGTGAAATCTTAATCCGCCTTTGTAAGGCCCGATTGCGCTGTTCATTTCAATTCTGTAACCACGGTTGATGTGAATTTCTCCCTGATCGTCCATCCATGGAACTCTGAAAATAATTACTCTTTCAGGTTCTACCATTCTTTCTAAAATTTTTGATGATCTATATTCCGGATGTCTTTCCAGAACTAAGTCTAATGATTCAACAACCTCTTCAACTGCCTGGTGGAATTCAGGTTCATTTTGATTCTGCATTTTTACTCTTGCCACCAGATTTTGTGTATACTCGGACATAATAATAACCTCTTAACATTAAATGTTTTTAAGTGATATTCCCCTTAATTATAATTGAGATTTGTGATGTTTTATTCGCGGAAAATATGTTGTAATAATTCATGAAAATTTAGTCGCTGAGATAAATTCAAAAATCTCCGTATTTGCTGCATGAAAATTAGCGATTTTTTAATGAAAAACTAACTGCTTAAGGCGAAATTTTTACATTATTGTGTCCGGCAATTTCGGGTTTCTGGTAAGTTTTAACGTTATTTGATAGATTATAATTTAGTTTTGTCAATTTCTGGAATTTTATGGAGGAAATAATATGAATCAGAAAATAATGCAGGAAAAAATAGACCAGGCTGTAGAAATTCTGAATGAAAAAAACATAGATATGTGGATGACTTTTGTAAGAGAAAGTTCAATCATTACTGATCCGGTGCTTGAAATAATTTTGGGAAGAAACAGTACCTGGGAATCTGCTTTTATTATTAATAGAGACGGAGAAACAACTGCTATAGTTGGTTCAATGGAACAGGAAAATTTTGAAAATATTAGTGGCTTCAAAAATGTAATTGGTTACCTGAAATCTGTGAGGGAGCCATTACGGGAATACCTGGAGAAAAAAAATCCCAAAACAATTGCAATCAATTATTCCCAAAGTTCTGTTCTGTCCGACGGACTGACTTACGGACTTTATCTAAATCTGATTGAACATTTAAAAGGAACAGGTTTTGAGAATAAACTTGTTTCGGCAGAAGAAATTATTTCAGCACTGAAAGGAAGAAAATCCTCTACCGAACTTGAAATAATGAAAGAAGCGATAAAAGAAACTCTAATAATTTTTGATGGAGTAACGAATTTCATCAGGCCGGGAGTAAGTGAAAATGAGATATCAGATTTTGTTAAAGCATCAGCCAAAGCAAAAGGTTTCGAACTTGCCTGGGAAGAGGATCATTGCCCTGCGGTTTTTACAGGACCGGACCCACACGGCCCACACTCCGGATCAACTAACAGAAAGGTTGAAAGAGGCCACATGGTAAATATGGATTTCGGAATTAAGTATAAAGAATATTGTTCCGATTTACAGAGAACCTGGTATGTTTTGAAGGATGGGGAAGATAAAGAACCGGCTGATGTTCAAAAGGGATTTGAAATAATCAGGGACGCAATTCAAAAAGTAGCTGATGCACTAAAGCCGGGCGTTGCTGGTTGCGACATGGATGACATAGCGCGCAATTATATAACAGGAAAAGGTTACGAAGAATATGCACACGGTCTTGGTCACCAGGTTGGCAGAAAAGTTCACGACGGTGGCTGCGGATTACTTCCGAGATGGGAAAGGTACGGACAAACTCCCTATATGAAAGTCGAAGAAAACCAGGTGTTTACAATTGAACCCAGACTGCCAGTTAAAGGTTACGGTGTTTCAACATTGGAGGAAATGGTAGTAGTTCACAAAAGACGGATGTGAATTTATTTCCGATCCGCAGAAGGAAATAATACTTGTAAAGTAAAAACTCTTCCTTGCCAAAGGCATCCTTTCGGGAAAATCCCTCTCTCAAATAGGAGGGATTTTTTCAATATTATTAAAATATAGATTCTCTCCGATAGGCCATTTGCAAAAGCCGGTTGTATTCTTCGAAAGAAATTTCCACAGCTCCAAACATTTCCAGGTGCGGAGTTATGTATTGGACGTCCAGCATAACAAAATTCTTTTCATTTAAATGCTCTATCAATTTTATTAGTGCCGCTTTTGATGCCTGTGAAACTATTGAGAACATAGATTCACCAAAAAATGCTCCTGCGTAAGAAATTCCGTAAAGCCCTCCTACAAGTTCACCATCCTGCCATGTCTCAACTGTATGGGTGTGGCCAAGCTCCTGCAATTTTAAATATGAAGAAATAAGTTTATCCGATATCCATGTTTTATCCCTGTTTGCGCAGGCCTTTACTACGGGAAGAAAATTATGATCGTAACGAAATTCGAAGTTTTGTTCTTTAATTGATTTTCTTAATGAGCGCGGGTAGTTATAATTATTGAGGGGAATTATCGTACGAATTTCCGGCAGGTACCAGTTAATTTCGCCGGTAATTTCATCAGCCATCGGAAAAGCACCTCGTGAATAAAGGCGAATCATATTTTCAGGCTGCAGCCAATCGTTCAGGTTAGTTTTGTTTTGCATAAAATAAAGTAAAATGGCTTTTAAAAGTAATAATTGAAGATATAAAAATAGTCCAAATTTTAACAGGTATATAATAGAATACAATTTTTGATTTATTTTGAAGCCAAATGTCAGTAAATTTAAAGTCGGAGAATTAAACAGTTTGGATTCTTCAACGGGGAAAAAATGGAGAAATTTAACGAATTGCTAAACATATCATCATTTTTACTTCCCATTTTTTTATTATTTACGGAAAATAAATTACAGACTCTATCGGGATATTATGAAAAAACTTGCAGTAGTCGCTCTGGGTGGAAATGCTCTTTTAAGAGGGAGCGAAATTGGTACAATTCAACAACAGGATAAAAATTCACATGACAGTTGTGAGAATCTGGTAAACTTATTAAAGAATGATTACAACCTTGTAATAACACATGGCAACGGGCCGCAGGTAGGAAATATATTCTTACGCAATGATGCGGGATATAAAATTTATAAAATTCCTAAAATGCCTCTCGATATTTGCGTTGCAGATTCGCAGGGTGGAATTGGTTACATGGTTGAGCGGGAAATGAGAAACGTTTTGACTGAAAATAAGATCAGGAAAAATGTTGTTACAGTTGTTACCCAGGTACTCGTTGAGAAAGATGATCCCGCTTTTCAGAACCCGACGAAACCTGTTGGGGCATACTTCCTGAAAGAAGAAGCGGAATTGTTGATGAGAAATCACAACTGGATATTTAAAGAAGATGCTGGTAAACGTGGATGGCGCAGAGTTGTTGCTTCACCTTATCCGTTAGACATTCTGAATAAGAAAACAATAAAAAATCTTGTTACTAAAGGAAACATTGTAATTGCCAGCGGCGGCGGCGGTATCCCGGTTTACAAGGACGAAAATAAATTGTTGCAGGGTATTGAAGCCGTGATAGATAAAGATTCAGCTTCAGCATTGCTCGCTTCTGAGATTGGGGCAGATGCTTTTTATATGCTTACAGATGTCTCCAAAGTATATATTAATTTTAATAAACCAGGGCAAAAGGCGCTCGATAAAATTACTGTAGAAGAAGCGGAAAAGTACCTGGAGGCAGGAGAGTTTGGTGAAGGAAGTATGAAACCAAAAATTCAAGCGGCAATAGGATTTTTAAAACGAGGCGGAAAGGAAACTATTATTACGGATTCCGCAAAATTGAATGATCCGGAAAGTGGAACCAGAATTATTATAAACTGAAAAATAAGGGAAAATATATGTCAGTAAACATGAAAGGAAAAAGTTTAATTTCAATTAATGATCTGTCATTGGAAGAAATTTACCAGGTATTTGAGCTTAGTAAAAATCTAAAAGAAAAAGTGATTACAGGCCAGCCTCACAGAGTATTGGAAGGTAAAACACTCGGGATGATTTTTGCCAAACCTTCAACAAGAACCAGAATATCTTTTGAAGTAGGAATTTATCAGCTTGGTGGAATTGGACTTTATTTTAATCAGAATGATCTCCAGTTAAAAAAGAGTGAAAATATTTCAGATACGGCAAAAGTTTTATCGAGATATTTAAGTGGAATTATGATCAGAACTTTCGACCATCAGGATGTAGTTGATCTTGCAAAATATGGAAGTATTCCTATTATTAACGGGCTTACTGACCTGTTGCATCCATGCCAGGTATTGACCGATCTTTTTACAATTCTCGAAAAGAAAAGAGAACTTCGCGGATTAAAACTTGCTTATGTGGGTGATGGAAATAATATGGCCCACAGTCTTCTGCACGGTTGTTCAAAAGTTGGAATGGATATCGCAATCGCCACTCCCTCTGGCTACAAGCCGGATTCTGAAATCGTGAAAAATTCAGAGGCAAACGCAAAGTATATGGGAAGTAAAATTGAAATACTGGATAATCCTGTTGAGGCTGTGAAGGACGCTGATATTATTTATACAGATGTTTGGGCAAGTATGGGACAGGAAAAAGAATCAGATGAAAGGAAAAAGCAATTTGCAGCTTACCAGGTGAATCCTGCTATGGTAAAAAATGCAAAGGACGATTATTTATTTATGCATTGTCTTCCTGCTCACCGTGGTGATGAAGTGGTAAATGAAGTTGCTGATTCTCCTAACTCTGTAATATTTGATGAAGCTGAAAACAGGCTACACGTTCAGAAAGCAATTATGGCGCTGGTTATGTAAAATTACATTAATGATGGGATTTACCTCCAGGGTGAATCCCATATTAAACAGGGGGCATTATGTTAAAGGGTAATTTAATAATAACGCTTCTTCTACTTCTATCCCTCACGTCAACTGCACAAATTTCACCTGATGAAACTCTAAATAATTCCAACCAACTCAGAGCAAATAACAATATCGAAGTAAGGATAGGACTGATGACTAAATTCACGACCGAAAATAATATTAGCTTGAGAGGAGTTGCGGTAAGAAGTAGCAACAAAGGTTTACTGGGAGCTGTCTCTTATACAAGATGGTTGAAGAATGATCTAGCATTAACTATTTTCTGCGGAGTCTTAAATGTTAACGCAGACGTGTTGGTAGCTGTTGGATCAGTTAGAACTCAATCAGCGACAATTATTCCGTTTTTATTTGGAGTAAAATATGAGCCGTTTGAATTAAATTCTTCGGATAAAGTAAGAACATATATTACTATGCTTATCGGACCGGTTTTCGGCGATGCGACGAACGTAATTATAAATAATAGTGTAACGACACAATCAATTTCTGAAACGGCATTCGGAAGTTTTTTAGGGGTGGGAGTTGATATCAGCATTAGCAGGTTGTTTATGCTTGGAATGCGGGGAGGTTATTACTTTGTAACTGATTTTAAAGAACGAGTTGGATTTGAAAAGAATTACAGCAGTCCTGAAATTTCAGCCTCGTTAGGAATACTGTTTTAATAATTTAGAAAAATTATAATAAGAGTTACTGTAAATATGAAAGTAATAATTTATTCCATAATAGTTTTTCTCTCTTTTAGTGAGATTAATTCTGCAACTTCCCTACCAGATTCTACATCTCCTATGCCTCAATTCAGAAACATTCCTTGGGGAAGCTCAATTGAGAATGTTAAAGAAATTGAATCTTCATTTTATCTACAAAAATTTATTGGTTTTGGAGTAGAGACGCTTTCTTATAAAGATAATCTTGCTGGAATTAATTCTCGTGTCGACTATACTTTCAAAAATAATAAACTTACCGAAGGCGCTTATATTATAAAACCCGATGAATCATTTAAATCTGATTTGTTATACATATTGAAATATCTAAGCGACGAATTTGGAAAACCAGGATTCAGATCTGGCCCGCTATATATTGCGGATAAGATCTGGGTAAAAGAAAATGATTATGGAAGTTATTCGGGACCTTCTTATTACTGGATTTTTTCAGATGGGTTTATTGCTTTGATTTCACAAAAATTTGAGGATGATATTACAATTTCCGTTTTGTTTGCTCACGGTTCATCAATAGGAAGATATGCAGAAAATAACGGTGTTAAACTGGATCAGTTTGAATTTAGTCCAATCGGGAACCGTCCGTAAACTCCTCCTTTAATAATAAGTTACAGCACCGCAATAAAATGTTAAATGATTTCAATTGACTTTATCCTTCTGAAATATATATTGTCTATGTAATTGTTGACACCTTAAACCTCATCTTGCAAATTTTCAGGCTTAAGATGTATGGAAAATCATCCAAACCATACAAACAGGGGAAGCCATGAAAACATTTATACTGCTTACAAAGCTTACTCCCGATATTATGAAGCAGCTTAAGAACAGGGGAGAAGTCGGTCGTGACTGGTTGTTCCAGGTAAAGAAGAAATGCCCTGATGTAAAATTTCTAGAGCATTATGCTTTGCTTGGCAAATATGATTTTCTTGATGTCTACGAGGCACCCGACGAGGAAACCGCAGCAAAAGTTTCAATGATCAGTCTTTCAAACGGAGCATTTCAGGCCGAAAGCCTTTTGGCGATTCCTTATAAAAGATTTGTTGAACTAACAAAGGAAATTTAATTTCAGTTATTATCTGTGGGGGATAAAATGTTACCGAATAAATTAACTTACTACCTGGACAGCAACCTGGTAAAATATCTGACACTGACTCACTCACCCGCGTACACTTCCCAGGAGATTGCGGCATCAGTTCACATTCCGGGCAAATCACTGGCAAAGACAGTTTTAATTAAAGCTGATGGAAAATTAATAATGGCAGTTCTTCCGGCTTCATATAAAATTAAATTTGCAGCATTAAAAAAAGCACTCGGTGCAAAAGAAGTTCGTCTTGCTTACGAGCAGGAGTTTAAAGATAAATTTCCTGATTGCGAAGTAGGAGCAATGCCTCCGTTTGGAAATCTTTATAACATGGAAGTGTATATATCAAAAAGTCTTGCTGAAGATTATGAAATAGCCTTTAACGCATGCAATCACAATAACCTGATAAAAATGGGTTTTAAGGATTTCCAGAGACTGGTGGAACCTAAAATATTGGAATTCACTTATCCATCGAAATTGTAAAAAAATTAGATGGCAGACAGTAATTGAATTATTCTAAAATACCAGCTAATGATAAAAATGTTTTTTACGCGGTGGATTATGGTTATATTCAGCATTATAAATTATAAATTATAAAATTTTACGATTTGTATGTCTGTTAATAATTCAGGTAACCCAAAACCTACCTGGCTGCAACTGGTCTCTAAATACCAGATGCCGAGCAATATTAAAAGTATCTGGCAACTTGCAAATTCCTTTTTACCTTTTGTAATTCTCTGGTATCTTATGTTCATTAGTCTGGATGTAAGTTACTGGATCACACTTGCTCTTGCATTTCCTGCAGCCGGATTTATAGCAAGGTTGTTTATAATTCAACACGATTGCGGGCACGGCTCGTTCTTCAATTCTAAAAAGGCAAACGATTACACCGGAATGTTAATAAGCGTGTTTACTCTTACTCCATATCATTATTGGAGAAAAAGCCACGCGATTCATCACGCCAATGCCGGCAATCTTGAACACCGCGGAATAGGTGACATTTATACGATGACAGTACAGGAATATCTGAAGAAATCAAAATGGGAAAGATTCAAATACCGTTTATACCGCAACCCGTTAATCCTTTTCCTGGTTATTCCAACAGTTCTTTTTGCAGTTATTTACAGGATCCCGGATTTTCGTGAAAAAGCTCTAAAGTCGGTTCACAAAAGCGTGTACTGGACAACATTCGCCATAACAGTACTCGTTGCATTAATAATCTGGTTAATAGGATTTAAAGAATTTTTGATGGTACAGATTCCGATAACTTTTATAAGTTCATCAACCGGAACGTGGCTGTTTTTTATTCAGCACCAGTTTGAAGATACTTACTGGGACAGCAACGATGCCTGGGATTACACGCAGGCCGCACTGGAGGGAAGTTCGTTCTATAAATTACCGAAAGTTCTTCAGTGGTTTACGGGCAATATCGGGTTTCATCACATTCACCATCTTAGTCCGAGAATTCCAAATTATATGCTGGAAAAATGCCACAAGGAAAATCCGCTGTTTCAGAAGGCGAAAATTCTTACGCTGCGTACAAGTTTTAAAAGTACCTTTTTAAGTTTGTGGGATGAACAGCAGAAAAAACTAATAAGTTTCCGTCAGCTTAAAAGAAAGAAATTTAAAATGCACGGAATTTAGAAGAACTATTCGTCTATTTTAACTTCAAGATGAATAATGTCAAAACCTTTCTTGGTCTCGTATCCAGCATAGATTATTCCAATAAGGACAGAAATCATTCCAAGCAGGAATAATGTAATAACAAATTCTGTTAATTCTATTTTTGCCGAGGCGACCTGTAGCCCGATAAAAAGGGAAGTAAGCACAAAAAATGCTACCGCAAGAGTGTAAGCAAGTACAGCGTTCCTTACCAGTTTAACCCTGATTAGCAAAGCAGTTATTTGTTGCGATATACTTTCAAGCCTGATGTTCTCCTCGTAACCGAAATCCGTTCCTTTGTTTTTAATGAGGAATCTTCTTCTTTCCTCGTTCAGAAGTCTTACCCTGTTAACCACGAGTGAGTATTTGTTATTCATTCCAAGCAGAAGAAGTCCGCAGGCTGATATCATCAGTCCCGGTGCAAGCATTAGTTGTATTATTTGTACTATTGATGAATTGTCGTTCATATAAATTCAATTTTTTGTTATGCCTAAATTAAGGCTGTTTGGGAGTTAATTACAAATGTCCGGGAATTATATAAACAGGCTAACTCATCCCACTTCAATTCTCCCCTTCTCTTGTGTAAAAGAAGGGGAGGGGATTGTGTCAGATCTAAAAATTATATACTCGCAATTTTTATTATCCCTAAATAGAGTCCATTTTAAGCAAGATTTTAGCTGTCATTTCGAAAGAGTCCCGGCTTGCCGGGATGACTGAGAAATCTGTTACTTAAACTAAGATAAGAAAGATTTCTCCCTTTGGTCGAAATGACATTATTTACATATACTCTTGTATTGTAACCAAAATTAGTTCTATTTTAAACTATTGATTAGAGATAAAAAAACTCACTTTAGCGGGAGTATAAAATGAAACTTTCTTCCATAAAATTATTTGTGATAATATTTACACTTTCTGTTTTACAATTATCTTTCAGTAGTAACACCGCATTTGCTCAAACAAAATCAGGGAAATACACAATTGTAATTCACGGGGGCGCGGGAACAATAAGCAAAAACCTTCCTGATTCCGTTAAGAAAGCTTACACTGATGCACTCACGCACGCGTTAAAAATTGGACAGGATATTTTAGCCAAAGGTGGAAAAAGCATAGACGCCGTTGAAGCTGTGATACAGTATTTTGAAACCGATCCGAAATTTAATTCGGGAATAGGCGCAGTTTTCACCGCTGATGGCAAACACGAACTGGATGCCTGCGTGATGCTGGGACAGGATCTGAGCACCGGTGCCGTGGCGGGAGTAAAACACATCGCACACCCGATTAAACTTGCAAAAATGGTTATGGAAAAAACTCCGCACGTGCTTTTTGCCGGTGAAGGGGCTGACCAGCTCGGGAAAAAATTTGGATTGAAATGGGTTGATAATTCATATTTCGATACTCCGCACAGAAAAGCTGCTTGGGAGAAATGGAAAGCAAAAATGGACAAAGAAAAACACGGAACCGTGGGCTGCGTCTGTCTTGACCAGTACGGCAACCTTGCAGCCGGAACTTCTACCGGGGGACTGACAGGGAAAATGCCGGGAAGAGTCGGCGATTCCCCTATCGTGGGAGCGGGAACTTACGCAAACAATAAAACCTGCGGGATATCGGGTACAGGAACAGGAGAACTTTATATAAGGCATAACCTCGCGTATAACATTTCCGCGCTGATGCAATACAAAGGTTACACACTGCAGCAGGCTGAAGATGAAATGATACATAAAGTATTGAGTCCTGGCGACGGTGGAGTTATCGGTGTTGATAAAGATGGCAACTACGCTTTTTCTTTTAACACGGAAGGAATGTTCCGCGGTGTTGCTACTTCATCAGGAAAATTTGAAGTTAAAATATGGCAATAATATTACTCAGGAGACAAAATGCGTCCATTAAAAAATGATTACGCGGAATATTATCATAAATATATTCAGGAATTAAAAAGCGATAATATTTTGGAAATTCTAGAAGAGCAATTAAACAGCAACCTGGAGTTGTTTAATCGTATTTCTGAAGAAAAAGCAAATTACCGTTACGCGGAAGGGAAATGGAGTATTAAGGAATTGCTCGGCCATATGCTCGATACCGAAAGAATATTTGCTTACAGGGCGCTTTGCATTGCTCGGGGCGAAAAACAGGATCTTCCGGGTATGGAACAGGATGATTACGTGAAAGAGGCAAATTTTGATAAACGACAGTTTACCGATATAGTGAAAGAATATGAGCTTGTGAGGAAATCAAATCTACAGTTGTTCAGGTCTTTTTCAGAAAAGGAATTAAGCAGGAGAGGACTAGCGAACAATAACGAGGTTACCGTTCTGGCAATAATGTTTATCATTGCGGGGCACGAGTTTCATCATATTAAAGTTTTGAAGGAGAAGTATTTGGGGTAAGGCGCTGATGTCATTTCGAAGGAGTCCCGGCTTGTCGGGATGACTGAGAAATCTAAATGATCTTTAAGATTTCTCACCCGCTCAAGCGGGTTCGAAATGACAGAGCAAAGTTTTAAATAATCTTATAAATCTCTTCCAGAATCTTTTCCGAAGCGCCTAAATTTTCCTGTACATATTTGTGCGCTATCTCGCCTTTCGATTTCCTGTATTCATCGTTACTAAATAGAGTGCGCATCTGCCTGTAAGCGTTTGTGCGGGTTTTAATCATTATTCCGCCGCCGCGTTTTTGTAATTCCTGCGCTTCCTGTGAAGTTTGAATTCTTGGTCCGAACATAACAGGGATGCCATAAACAGCCGCTTCAAGCACGTTATGAATACCCTGCTTAAAACTTCCTCCTACAAATGCTGCATCGGCATAGGTGTAAAGCGTAAGTAAAATCCCGATTGAATCGATAATAATCACTCTTTCATTTTTATAATTATTCAAAAATGAAAATCTTATTGTCTCAAGTTCGCCGATAAATTCATTTTCTATTTTTTCAAGATGAAGCAGTGTGGGCTCGTGCGGAGCAATTATAAGTAAAAGGTCTTTGTCATTTTTTGATAGTTTTTTAAATGCAGGCAGAATCACATCTTCATCCATTTCGTGAGTGCTGCCGGCCACAAAAACTTTTTTGTCTTTTAAAACTTCATCACGAATCAACATTTTTTCCTTTGCGGTCTGGCTCCTCTGGAAAACCCTGTCAAATCGGGTATCGCCAACAGCCTTTAACTGCTCATCCGTGCAGCCGAAATTCTTGAATCCTTCCAGGTCATTTTTAGATACTGTGAGTATTTTATCGAACGCAGTGTACAACTGCATATGAAAATTTTTAATAACGGCAAGGTTCCTCGCGGAATCCAGTCTCATCGTTGCGTCAACGATAAAACAGGGGATATTCTCTTTTCGTAAAGCCCATATATGGTTCGGCCAGATATCGTAGCGCATCATTACAGCAAGATCCGGTTTCGTCAATTGTATAAATCTTTCAGCATTTATTTTTGAATCAAAAGGTATGTAGGACACTATGTCAGCAAAAGGATATTTCTTTGAATTCTCAAAACCGGAAGGAGAAAAAAACGTAACGAGAATATTTATATCTTCGTTCTTTTTTAATTCCTGTATGATTGGTTTTGCCTGTTCAAACTCGCCGAGTGAAGAAGAATGAAACCAGACAAGTTTTTTTGTCTTATCGAGTGAAGCTGCGCTTAGAATCAGGTTTTCGAAAATTCTTTTACGGCCATTAATTCCTTTTCGAATTTTCGCATTAAAAAGTCCGGCTATTCTGATTCCCACATAAAAAACAGGAGTAACTAATAAATTATAAAATATGGCCCAGATATTTTTCATCAGGAATTAATAAGCAGGTTAATGTTTTTAAAAGCCGTTTGCGGTGTTATTTCTTTCATACAATCGAAATGTGATTTCGGACATTCACTCCGCCCAATGTGAGAACAAGGCCTGCAAGATAAAGAATTGTTCTCTAAAATTAAATTTTTGTTATTATAAGGGGTAAAACCAAATTCTTTAACTGTTGAACCGAAAAAAGTTAAAACCGGTACACCGGCAGCACAGGCAGCGTGCATCATTCCCGAATCGTTACAAACGATTGCCCTGCATTTTTTCATGTCTGCGACTGTTTGTAAAATATCATCATCATTGCAAAGGTTAATTGTTTTCGGCAAAAGTTTAGAAATTTCGTTGCATATTTCCTTATCGCTTTTGCCCCCAAGAAGCACGACATTAAAATCATTGACCAACAGCATCTTGCATAAATAGATATAGTAATACTCCGGCCACATTTTTGTAAAATGCCTTGAGCCCGGCGCAAGCGCGATGTAATTTCCGTCTTTCTTTAATTTTGATTTAATGTTATTCGGCAGGAAGATTTCGAGTCCGTTATCATCAAGTTGAAAATCTTTCAGTGTCTCTGAATAACGTACAGGAATTTGCGGCAGATCTTTCATCCTGTTGATCTTAAATTTTACAAGCAAATATTTTTCGATATCATGCTTTCTAAAACGTAATTTTTTCGCTTTGCTTTTGGCTGAAAGTTTGTGAGACCTTAAGTTATTTTGCAAATCGATTATTAAGTCGTATTTATTTTGAGAAATCGTTTCTGCCACTTCCTCATAATTTTCTCTCAACACGTACAATTTTCTTAAATGCGGGGTGTATTTTAGTGTATCTTCATATTGTTGTCTGAGTAGAAAATCTATATTTACTGAAGGGTACCGTTTTTTGAGTGATCGGATAAACGGGGTTGTAAGCAGGATATCACCCAGTGAACTGAGCCTTATAATCAGTATATTGTTAACGCCACTTAAATTTATCAAGATAATTATCTATAAATAGTTTATATTTGTGCTGGTTTAATTTAGTTAATTCGACATTTTACTTCCAGAAAATATATCGGTTAAAATGTTAATTTATCACAAAAAGTTACATTAGGGGTTCTTTATGAGTACATTACCGCCGTCATCTGTTAAGAAAACGCCTGAAAATTCTTTAGAGAAAAAAGCTTATGATATTGTTGAAAGCCTGAAAGAATTTTTGCCGATAGCAAATGATCGCAACAGACTCGGATTCAATCTTTATAGGTATTTAAAAGGGGAAGGTGATGAACCTGAAATACTTGTATTGAACGCAAAGATCAAAATTGAAGGCATATCAGAAAAAGAGCTTGCAAAGAAACTTAAAACTGAGTTGGATAAGGTTAAATAATCTTTGTGTAGTCTAAAAATTTAAAGGAGAGAATATATTCTCTCCTTTTTTGTTTTAAATTATTTCTGTTCTGTTTATGTCTTCGCGGCTTTAGGTTCTTCCTCTTGCGCCATAAATTCTTCAACTTTTAAAACATCTTCCTCGCTACCGATGAATATCGGGACTCTCTGGTGAAGTTTCTCGGGTTGTAAATCAAGTATTCTTGTTTTTCCATTAGAGGCTCTTCCACCTGCTTCTTCAACAATAAATGCCATCGGGTTGCATTCATACATCAGTCTTAATTTTCCGTTAGGATGTCTTGAGTCTGCTGGATACATAAATATTCCGCCATAAAGCAGATTACGGTGAATGTCTGCCACCATTGATCCAATATACCTGGATGAATACGGACGGGAAGTTTCTTTATCCTCTCCCTGGAGATACTTAATATATCTTTTTAATCCCGGATGCCAGTAAAGGTAATTGCCTTCATTGATGCTGTAAATCTTCGATTTTTTAGGTGTTTGAATATTTTCGTGCGAAAGCAGAAATTCTCCGAAAGAAGGATCAAGCGTGAAACCATGCGCTCCGTGTCCTGCAGTATAGACAAAAATTGTACTCGATCCGTAAATAATGTAACCCGCGGCAACCTGTTCCATTCCTTGTTGGAGGCAATCTTCTAATATTCCCGGTTTGCCATCAGGTGAAACTCTTTTGTAGATTGAAAAAATTGTTCCTATGCTTACGTTTGCATCAATGTTTGATGAACCGTCAAGCGGATCAAAAAGAAGAACGTACTTTCCAATTTTATACTGCGGCGGAATATGAATAATATCTTCTTCTTCTTCAGATGCCATTACGCAAAGATGTCCGCCGTGATCCATTGCACGGTACAACATGTCGTGTGCAAACATATCAAGTTTTTTAACTTTCTCGCCGTGAACATTGTTGTCACCTGTGAATCCGAGGATATCAACCAGTCCGGCTTTATTAACCTCTAGCGAAATAACTTTAGCAGCCAGTGATAGGTCTGACAGAAGTGAAGAAAGTTCCCCTGTAGCTTCGGGATGCATTCTTTCCCCTTCAATAATATGCCTTGCTAATGTCATGAAACGCGAATTTGGCATTATAAGGTCTCCTTATATAGTTTGTTTTAGCTTGCCCGAATAACTTCCTGATCTTTATATTGAAGCTGGTATAATTTATAATAAATTCCCTTCTTAGCAAGTAGTTCCTGGTGATTTCCTGTTTCCCGGATCTCGCCTTTATGCATAACAATTATCTTATCCGCATTCTGAATTGTGGATAAACGGTGTGCAATTACAATAGCCGTTCTTCCAACCAGAAGTTTTTCTATAGCTTTTTGAATTAAAATCTCACTTTCTGTATCAATGCTGGATGTTGCTTCATCAAGAATTAATATCTGCGGGTTATAGGCCAGTGCCCGGGCGAAAGAGATGAGTTGCTTTTGTCCTACGCTAAGTGTTGCGCCCCTTTCCATTACAATTTCGTCATATTTATTTGGAAGGGATTCAATAAATTTATCTGCACCGACAAGCTTCGCCGCTTCTCTTATTTTTTCTTCGGGGATACTTTCATTATCCATACTGATATTTGATTTTATTGTACCGGAGAATAGGAAAACATCCTGCAATACTATAGAAATAAATTTTCTTAAATCTTTTTTATCCAGTGTGCGAATGTCGTGACCATCTACCAGGATTGAGCCTTTTTCAATATCGTAAAATCTTGTGAGAATATTAATCAGACTGGTTTTACCTGCGCCAGTGTGGCCAACAATTGCAACTGTTTCACCGGGATTTATTTTAAATGAAATATCTTTTAACACATATTCATCTTCATTATAGGCGAACCAGACTTTTTGGAATTCAATATCACCTTTTAATTTAGATAATGGTTCTGGCTTTTCAGGATTATTGACAAATGTTTTATTATCCAGAAGTTTGAATATCCTTTCACTTGAAGCCATTGCAGTCTGCATAATATTATATTTTTCAGATAGATCTCTTATCGGACGGAAAAACTGGTCGATAAACTGGATGAACGCAATTATTACTCCGACTGTTAGTGTGCTTTTAATTACCTCTCCACCACCGTACCAAACGACTAATCCAATTGCGATTGAACTTAATAATTCGACAGTAGGGAAGAAGACAGCGTAGTAGAATACCGATCTTATGTTGGATTTCTTATAATCGGTATTGATGGATGAAAATTTTTCCTTTTCAGCTTTTTCTTTATGAAAAATCTGAATGATATTCATTCCGGTTATGTGTTCCTGCATGTAGGAATTCAGCCTTGCCAGATGAAGCCGAACGTCACGATAACTTTCACGGACTTTTCTCCGGAATAAAAATGTGGCGTAAAATAACACCGGAAGTACGGACAGTGTAACCAGGGAAAGTTTTACGTCCATTGTGAACATAAATACAAGGATCCAGATTATGATAAATATATCGCTGAATGCCATTACAATTCCTGATGAGAAAAGATCACTCAATGCTTCAACATCGTTTGTAACTCTTGTTACTGTTCTGCCAATAGGTGTTTTATCAAAAAATCTAAGTGCAAGTTTTTGGGTGTGCCTGAAAATCTGTTCCCGGATATCGAAGATTGTTTTTTGGCCAAGATACTGCATATAGTAAGTAAGAAAATACTGCATTGTTGCCTGCAGTAATAAAGAGCCGAAAAGTGCGAGACCGATAAGCATTAGTCCATGGTAATCGGAATGAGCTATGTATTTATCAACTGCAATCTTTGTAAGCACAGGACGGATAGGTCCCAGCGCAGCTACAAAGACATTTAGCACTATTGCAAAAATGACATACTTCTTGTAAGGTTTAATATAACCCAGCAGACGTCTCATTAATTTTGAGTCGTACGCTTTACCTAAAACTTCATCTTCGCTTTTGTAATCGTTGGCCATTGATAATTCTTTAATTTATCTCATTTGTCATTTCGAATAACCCCGGTTTTATGGGGAGCTGAGAAATCTCAGCACAATAATTAATTAGAAGATTTCTCCCTGATAAATCAGGTTCGAAATGACAACTATTTTAATTCTTCTAATTCTTTTTCCAGTAACTGCTTATAATGCAGATCAGCATATAGACCTTTCAGTGCAACAAGGTCTTCGTGTTTACCCTGTTCTTTAATTTTTCCTTCTGCAAGAACTATAATATTATCCGCGTCTTTTACAGTTGAAATTCTGTGACTGATAATAATACTTGTTTTATCCCTCATAAAATTTTTCAGATTTTTCAGGATTTTTTCCTCGGTATTTGTATCTACCGCTGAGAATGAATCATCTAGAATTAAAACCTTTGGATCGATTGCAAGGGACCTTGCCAGACTCGCTCTTTGCTTTTGTCCACCGGAAAGAGTAATTCCTCTTTCGCCCATTATTGTCTCGAACCCCTTCGGGAAATCATTAATATCATCTGTGAAATTTGCGATAGCCGATACAGTTTCCACTCGTTCTTTGTTGATGTCTCTCAGCCCATAGGAAATATTATTCATAATTGTATCTGAAAATAAAAATGCTTCCTGCTGAACCAGGCCTATTTTTGTTCTTAAAACTTTTAAAGGCACATTCTTAACATTTACACCATCAATTAAAACTTCTCCTTCTGTTATGTCGTAAAGACGAGGGATCAAATTAATAAATGTGGTCTTTCCTGAACCTGTATATCCCATTACTGCGGTTGTCGAACCAATTGGAATTTTCAGATTAACATTTTTAAAGATATAAGGGAGATTGTCACTGTACCTGAAAGAAACATTTTTGAACTCTATTTCACCTTGAATGTCTTTTAAATTAAAATCGGTTTCTTCTGTGTCTTTAATCTCATATGGTTCGGCAAATATTTTATTCAATCTCTTCATACTTGCTTCGCCCTGCTGAATAATATTTATTACCCAGCCAAAAGCGATCATAGGCCAGGTGAGCATGCCGAGGTAAGCTATAAATGCTACAACATCCCCGAGACTAATCTCATTGTTTATTACTTTTATACCACCGACCCACACAATTATTATCACCGAAAGGCCTGTTATTAAAAGAAGCAGGGGAAACAATAAAGCCTGAATTTTTATCATATCCATATTTCTTTCGAGAAAATCCCGGCTTAGCTTTTTAAATCCCTTTATTTCATTTTCTTCTCTTACATAAGATTTTATTACCCTGATGCCGGAATAATTTTCCTGTGCTTTTGTAGTAAGTTCAGAAAACTTTTCCTGTATCAGAGTAAATTTTTCGTGTATAAGCTTTCCGACTTTATAAACAAGAATTGACAATAAAGGTAGAGGGATAAGAGTAAACAATGTCAAAGAAATATTGAGAGATAACATTATTGTTATAACAATAATCAATCTCGTAAGTGTATCAGCTGAGTACATTACGGCGGGACCCAGGAATGATCTTACAGAATTAATATCATTTGTGGCGTGGGCCATTATGTTGCCGGTAGAATTATTCTGGAAATACCTTAGCGGTAATTTCTGAATGTGCTCCCAGAAATCCTGGCGAAGATCGAATTCTATTTCTCTTGAAACAACTATGATGGTTTCTCTAATCAGAAACCTGAAGAAGCCCGCAAAAAGAGATGCACCAACAATCAATATTGCAAAATGAACCAGGAGATCAGCTCTTACTTCCTTTGAAAGTTCATTAATAGCATTCTTTGTAATTAGCGGTATATATACTGCGCCGGCATTAGAAAGCAGGATAAAAATAAAACCAAGGAATAGTTTTTTCTTATATCTTACAAAATATTTTTTTAGTGTAAATAGGTTTTGCATAAATTTAAAATTCAATCAATCAGAATAATGCATATTCTCAATTGGTAAAATCAACGAATCCACTTCTGTTATTTCTAATGAATCCGCTTACTAACGTATGACTGAAAAATCTTTTTGTACCCGCATGACGGGAAAAGAAAATTGGCTACTAATTTAATCTATAATCTCGAACCCAGTATATTTCTGTAGTACTTTGGGAACAATAATTTTACCTTCCGGTGTCTGGTAATTTTCTAAAATGGATACCATCAGTCTGCTTGTTGCAAGTCCCGATCCATTTAATGTATGAACAAATTCCGGTTTTTTTGTCTCTTCATTTCTGAAACGAATATTTGCACGCCTTGCCTGGAAATTTTCAAAATTGCTGCAGGATGAGGCTTCGAGCCATTTGTTTTCCGCCGGTGACCATGTTTCAATATCATAACATTTTGCCGCGGAAAAGCTTAAGTCACCTGTGCAGAGTGTTAAAATTCTGTAAGGGATTTTCAATTCTTTTAAAATATCTTCCGCATCGTTTACCAGGTTTTCAAGTTCATCATATGAAGTTTCCGGCTTTACAAATTTTACCATTTCAACTTTATTAAACTGGTGAACTCTTAAAAACCCTTTTGAATCTTTTCCGTACGATCCGGCTTCTCTCCTGAAACAGGGGGTAAAACCAACATATTTTATTGGAAGGTCAGCATCGTTTAAAATTTCACCGCGGTAGATATTTGTAATCGGCACCTCAGCCGTTGGTACCGGGAATAGATCATCCTTTTCTATAAAATACATGTCATCTTCCATTTTCGGAAGCTGGCCGGTACCTTTCATCGAAGCTCTGTTTACAAGAATCGGAGGCATAACTTCTGTATATCCATGGTTCTGTAAATGGTAATCGAGCATAAAATTAATTAATGCTCTTTCCAGTGAGGCGCCTTTGCCGAGATACAATGGAAAACCGGAGCCGGATAATTTTGCGCCTCTTTCAAAATCCAGGATATTTAATTTTTTACCAAGCTCAATATGATCCAGAGCTTTTTCTGACTGTTCAAATGAAAATCCATCAGGCAGCCACTGTCGTGCTTCAACATTATCCTCTGCTGATTTACCAACCGGAACAGAAGAATGAGGAAGATTAGGAACGAACATTAAAATATCTTCCAGATTTTCCTCTACTTCTTTTAACTGTGCGTCAAGCAGTGTAATTTCATCTGAGACAGATTTCATTTCCGCGATAATACGGGAAGCATCTTCCCCGGATTTTTTCATCTGTCCGATTTGCGGTGAAACCTGGTTCCTTTTTGCTTTTAGTTCATCAGTCTTTGAAATCAGGTTTCTTCTTTTTTCATCGAGGTCCAGGATTTCATCGACACGATTCTTTTCGTTCTTATTTTCAATTCCCTGTTTTACAGTTTCGGGATTTTCGCGGATAAATTTTAAATCAAGCATAATTTCTACTTTACCACAATATTATAAATTTTATTCTTAACGTAAATTTCTTTTACAATTTGTTTGCCGTCTGTGTGCTTTGTCACTTTCTCATCAGCAAAAACAGATTCTTTTACAGCGGCCTGTTCACTGTTAAGGGGCATTTCAATGGTTGTTCTAAGTTTTCCGTTTACCTGCACTGCTATATTTACAGAATCTTCAACAAGTGCTTTGGAATCGAACTGTAACCAGACTGGTCTTTCCATCAATGAAATTTCATTGCCAATCAATTTCCAGCACTCTTCTCCGAGATGCGGAGCAACAGGTGCAATTAAAACCGCAAATCTCTGCAATGTATATGCAGCAATTTCGTCAGAACATTTATCAAGGTTTTTCAATTCATTTAATAATTCCATTAGTGAAGCTATTGCAGTGTTAAACCTGAAATTATTAATCTCTTCGTCGAATTTCTTTATAGTCTGGTTTATTTTTTTGTAAACAGATTTTTCTTCATCTTTCAGTTCTTCAATGTTATACAGTTCTTTCGGAGATGCTTTTTTCAGTATACCTTCGTGCTTTGTAAATATGTCGTAACTTCTCTGAACAAATCTATCAGAACCGGTTATTCCTTTATCGCTCCAGTCGCCGCCAAGTTCGTAAGGGCCCATAAACATTAAGTACAAACGAAAAACATCCGCGCCGTAATTAACCGTAAAATCATCGGGGTTTACCACATTTCCCTTTGATTTGGACATTTTTGTTCCGTTGTTCGTAATCGTTCCCTGGTGAATCAGATTTGCAAACGGCTCATTCGAATTTACCAGTCCAAGATCCCGTAAAAATTTATGGATAAATCTTGCGTATAATAAATGCATAGTTGAGTGTTCTGCACCGCCTACGTACATATCAACCGGAGTCCATTTTTCAGCAAGTTCTTTGTTAAAAATTTGCTTGCTTACTTTCGGATCGAGATATCTCAGGTAATACCAGGAAGAATCGACAAATGTATCCATAGTATCGGCTTCACGTTTTGCCGGTTCACCACACTTCGGACATTTTACGTTAATAAACTCTTCATTACTGAGAAGCGGGGAAGTACCCTCCGATTTAAATTTTACATCATAAGGTAGTTCTACCGGCAAATTTTTTTCTTCAACAGGAACTTCGCCGCATTTAGGACAATGTATTATTGGTATGGGTGTACCCCAGTAACGCTGGCGCGAGATCAGCCAGTCACGCAAACGATAATTTATTTTTTTTGTGCCGTGATTATTTTCTTTAAGCCAGACTATAATTTTCTTTTTTGCTTCGGCTACATTTAGACCGTTGAGAAAATCACTGTTTATTGCAGGCCCGTCACCGAGATATGCTTTCCCTTCGAAATCTTTCGGAGGTTCAACTGTCCTTATTATTGGCAATTCAAATTTAGTTGCAAACTCCCAATCGCGTTCATCCTGCCCGGGAACTGCCATAACACAGCCGGTTCCGTATGTCAATAATGCGTAGTCTGCAATCCAGATTGGTATTTTTTTCCCATTAACCGGATTGATAGCATACGCGCCTGTAGGCACACCGGTTTTTTCTTTTACGGTTGAGGTTCTTTCAATTTCAGTCAGTGATTTAATTGACTCAATATAATCTTCAACATCTTTTTTATATTCGCTGGTTGTTAATTCTTCAACTAATGGATGTTCCGGTGCGAGCACAACATAGGTTGCACCGAATACTGTGTCGGGTCTTGTAGTGAATACGGTAATTTTTTCATCACTACCATCAACATTAAAATTTATTTCTGCACCAACACTTTTACCTATCCAGTTTCGCTGCATAAGTTTAGTTTTTTCAGGCCAATTAATATTATCAAGGTCTGATAACAACTCTTCAGCATATTCTGTAATCTTAAAGAACCATTGTGTGAGATTTTTCTGAATAACAACTGTACCGCATCTTTCACATGTGCCGTCTGCCTGAACCTGCTCATTGGCGAGTACAGTCTGATCATTCGGGCACCAGTTTACAGGCGCATTTTTCCTGTATGCCAGCCCTTTCTTATAAAGCTGGAGGAAGAGCCATTGATTCCATTTGTAATATTCCGGAGCGCAGGTCATCAGTTCCGCATTCCAGTCATACATTGCGCCCATTTTCTTCAACTGGCTGCGGATATCATTAATGTTCTGCATAGTACTGTCGTATGGATGAATGCCGGTTTTGATAGCGTAATTTTCTGCTGGAAGGCCGAAGGAATCATATCCCATTGGCTCAAAGACATTGTATCCTTTCAGTTTTTTGTAGCGTGCCCAGCTGTCAGTTGGCCCATAATTATACCAGTGGCCGCAGTGCAGTTTTGCACCTGACGGATAAATAAACATAACGAGGCAATAAAGTTTTTCCTCAGTTTTAGTCAGATCGGTTTTAAATACTTTCTTGTCTTCCCAGTATTTTTGCCATTTAGGCTCGATTTCAGAAAAGGGGTATCGCATAAGTCCTGTATTATTCGAATTTTTAAAAAGTAATAACAAATTTACCTAAAATGAAGCCTAATTCAAATGCAGAATAGATCGGAAATAAAGTCCTAATTTCCCCAATTAAAACAGTTTAGTGGATGATTTATCCTAAGAATCATTATTATGAAAATTTTAAAGTATAACATACACCGTTATGACCTTAGCAGTTTTGTGTTCGGCTAATGTTAGTCTTGCAATTTTCTTTACAATAAATCTTCAATGCACTATAATTATTTTCTGTTTATTCGTATGGAATTATTGCTAAATTTAGCTGCCTATTTTTAAATCGGGTTGTAACCAATGAACTTTTTCGAATCGGAAGTCTTTGCATATAAGAACAATAAACTTTATTGTGAACAAGTTCCTGTGGATGATGTCACTGAATCTGTTGGCACTCCTGTTTATCTCTATAGCAAAAATTATTTTGTTTCCAGATACCGGGAATTTGCAGATGCATTCAAAGAAATCAATCATTCAGTCTACTATTCTGTAAAATCAAATTTCAATCTGAATGTTATAAAAATATTTCATGACTGTGGAAGCAGTGTGGATGTAAACTCCGAAGGAGAATTATTCCGTGCACTAAAGGCCGGGATAAATCCGGGGAAAATAATATTCACCGGCGTGGGGAAAACCCACAATGAAATTAAATCCGCTATAACTGCAAAATGTAAAATTAATAAAAGCAGAATCTCTTCAGGAAGTTTACCTGATTGATAAAATTGCTGGAGAGGCAAAAAAGAAGGTTGAGATCGCGATAAGGGTAAATCCCGATGTCGATCCAAAAACACACCCTTATATTTCAACAGGATTACTGGAAAATAAATTTGGAGTGCATTCAGCGCAGGCTGTGGATTTATTCCTGGAATGTTCAAAATTAAAAAACATTGAGCTAGCCGGCATTGATATGCATATTGGCTCACAAATTTTATCGATTGATCCATATTCTGAAGCTGTGGATAAACTTTCAGAAATTTATTTTGCACTTAAATCAAAGGGAATAAAGTTAAAACATTTTGATATTGGTGGTGGCCTGGGGATTACCTACAATGATGAAAAACCCTTCAGCATAGAAGATTTTGCAAAAGTGCTTATCCCAAAATTTCAAAAACTTGATTGCGACATCTGGTTTGAACCCGGTAGATACCTGACCGCAAACGGCGGTATACTTCTTACAAAAGTTCTGTACGAAAAAAGAAATGATAATAAAAACTTTATTATTGTTGATGCAGCAATGACTGACCTGATCCGTCCCAGCATTTATGGTGCCTATCACCATATTCAGCCGGTTGAACTGAATGAAAAGAGGAACGAGATTGTTGCTGATATTGTTGGACCAGTATGTGAAAGCGGCGATTTCCTGGCGAAAAGCAGAGGCATTACGGAAACAAAGCCCGGTGAAATGTTAGCTGTAATGTCGGTTGGTGCGTACGGAATGACAATGGCATCAAATTATAATGCAAGAAGAAAAGCACCGGAAGTAATAGTTGATGGAAGTAAATTTTTTCTTACTCGGGGGAGAGAGAGTCTGGAACACCTGTTATATGACGAAAAGATAATAGATGGGCTGCATTAAAAAATTCAAAATTCAAAATTCAAAATTCAAAATTCAAAATTCTTGAGAAGATTCAGCTTGTCATTTTTCTAAACTGATCTAGGTTTGAGCCTTCACCAAGAGCAATTAATTTATCACCCGCTTCAATTTTGGTTGAAGATTTCGGATTATAAATAAATCCGCCTTTAACTTTGTTTATCGAAACAATAATAATATTAAGATCTTTCCTGATTGGTGATTCCGCCAGAGTCTGCCCGACAAGTTTAGATTTATCACTTACCGGAAGTTCTTCCATTGACAAATCAACATTTTTTTCTCTTGCAACTACATCAATAAATTCGATAACTCCGGGGCGCAATAATAATTCTGCCATCCTGTTTCCGCCAATTTCATAAGGTTTAACAACGCGGCTTGCTCCGGCCTTAATCAATTTTGATTCAGTTTCTTCTTCCACTGCGCGGGCAACAACGTAAAGCTCGGGGTTAAGAACTTTTGCTGATAAAGTAGTAAAAACATTTTCTGCATCTGATGATAAAACAGCCACGAGACCTTTGGCGTTTTGCACGCCGGCTTTTGTTAGAACTTCATCGCTTGTTGCATCACCGGTAAGGTAGAGATAATTCATTTCCATTACGCGCTCAATTTTAGCACTTTCATTATCTACAACAACAAAATCTACTTTTGCGGTTGCGAGCTCGTCGCAAATATATCTGCCCATTCTACCGTAGCCACAAACTATATAATGATTTTTTAGCCCTTCCAATTTTTTACTCATTCTTCTTCTCCTGAAAATTTGAGTCTCAATTAATAATTGTGCAGCACGTCCGCCTGTATAAGCAATAGAACCAACGCCCATTACAAGCAGTATAATTGTAAAGATTCTGCCGGTATGAGTAAGCGGGTGAGTCTCCTGGAAGCCGGTAGTGGTGATAGTGATAATTGTCATATAGACCGCGTCGAGGAAATCCCAGTGTTCAATTAACATAAAACCAGTCGTACCAACCATAATAGTAACAAAAAGAATAGTTGCGCCAATCTTTAACTGATTTATAGTTTTTTCGAGCATAATTTTTACTATACTTAATTTTGCAAATTCTTATATTAAAATAAGAAACATTCGTAAAACTATCCGTAAATTTTATTTGTTCTTTTGCCCGAAATTCAGTAAAATTTTGGCGTGATTTGTATAAGAATTCAAATTCATTGATATTTGTTGTTAAAAAACGGGGTGAAAACACCAATGAAAAAATTATTATCGGTCTTAATCTTAGCATTTTTAGTATTGTCGATTAATGGCTGCCTTGTTCCCGAAAAAATTGCATATACAATTAGAATGGAGACTCCGAAAAGCGGCATTGTAACAATGCAGTTTTATAATATTAAATCAAACGCAACCTCAGATGAGGAATTTAACGAGGATAAGGAAAGTCTGTTTACGTATATAACAAAAAGTGATAAACTAATTTCCCAGCTAAAAGGCGAAGGCAAAGATGTAATAACAAGGGACTTATTGCTTGATGATGGAAAGTTAAATGGGAAAGCTGAATATCGCTTCAACAATATTGAAAAAGTAGAAGGTATCCGGTTTGAAGATGGATTTTATTACCTTACTCTCGCTTTAGACGATAGTGTCATTTCTACAAACGGCCAGATAATTAATTCAAGGAACTATAAAAGAATATTATGGGATAAAAGTATTAAGGTTTTGAAATTTGAAATGTATAGCTCCGGATTTAATGACAAGGGATTTAAAGCATTGGCACCTTATTATAATACAAAAAACTAATGTTCGCAGAAATTGTTTTTCCTCTCCCATTCAGAAATACTTTTACTTATTCAGTTCCGGCGGAACTAGAGCACTACACGCAAATTGGTGTTAGAGCGGTTGCGCCTTTTGGTAAAAGAACGCTTACCGGTTTTGTAGTTAATACGTCAAAAAAAACAAATGTGAAAGAAGAAATTAAGCCTCTTTCAGATATCCTTGATAATGAACCAATCTTCGATAAAAAATCGTTAAAATTTTATGAATGGGTCTCTGACTATTATTTGTCCTCACTTGGGGAAGCATTAAAACTTGCGGTTCCTTATGGCTCTGATATTGAATCAAAAAGAAAAATTATTGTAGATAGAAAATTTTGTGCTGAGTTGCTGTCTAAAGAAAAAAATAAAGATTCAGTAAAAGGTAAAATATTAGAGGCACTTTCTGAGAAGGATGAAATTAATTTCTCCTATCTTCAGAAAATATTGAAGAAGAAAAATATTTATTCACAGATAAGCAGCTTGCAAAATGCAGGCGCAATTACTGTGCTTGATGAAATTCCGGATCCAAAGGCAAAGGCAAAAACTGCGAAATTTGTAAAACTGGATAAAACTATTGGGGAAGTATATGCGTCTTTCCCGGAGATTGAAAGACGTTCTCCGAAGCAATTAAAAATTTTGATGGAATTGATATCTAAAAAGGGGAAAGAATATTTGCTCGCCGATCTTTTGAAGAAATCTGAGTCGTCACAATCATCTGTAAAAGGACTCGAAGAAAAAGGCTTTGTACAGATAATTGAAAAAGAAGTTGAAAGAACATTTACGGAAGAATACAAAGAAGAACACATTAAGTTTGAACTATCCGCAAAGCAGGTAGAAGTAATTTCACTGGTTTCACAAAACCTGGAGCCTTTTAAATTTGAACCTTTTTTGCTGCACGGAGTTACCGGAAGTGGAAAAACACAGGTTTATATTGAATTAATAAAACAGGTACTTACAAAAAATAAAACGGCTTTAATACTTGTTCCGGAAATTTCTCTCACTCCACAAATAACATCCAGGTTATTTAATAATTTTGGGGATCTCGTTTCAGTTGTTCACAGCAGGATGTCTATTGGTGAAAGATATGATACATGGCGAAGAATATTAAAAGGCAAAAGCAAGGTTGTGATTGGCGCACGCTCAGCTCTTTTTTCACCTTTAAAAAATTTAGGGATAATAATTGTAGATGAGGAGCACGATTCAAGTTACAAACAATTTGAAACTGCTCCCAAATATCACGCAAAAGATAGTGCCATAGTACTTGCGCAATATAATAATTGTCCGGTTTTGCTCGGTTCCGCAACTCCATCAATTGAAAGTATGTACAATGCGAAGACAGGTAAATTTACACTACTCGAACTCCCGGAAAGAATCGACAACGCCCAACTTCCTGAAATAGAACTTGTAAATATTTCGCTGGAAAGAAAAAAGAAAAAGATGGAAAACATCTTTTCAAGATTTCTGCTGGATAAGATAGAAGACAGACTTAAAAAGAAAGAAGGTGTGATAATACTACAGAACAGGAGAGGATTTTCTACACAGGTGTTTTGCGAAGATTGTTCTGAAATTGAAACCTGCGAAAATTGTTCCGTCCCTCTGATTTATCATGTAAATAAGAACATACTTCAGTGTCATTATTGTGGATTTGTAAAGGATGTTCCGCATGCGTGCACAAATTGCGGTTCTCTGGCAGTCAAGTATTTCGGAACCGGAACTGAAAGAGTAGAGGATGAGCTTGAATATTTCTTTCCGAATGCACGTGTGAAAAGAGTAGATTCAGATTCGGTTTCTAAGAAATCATCCCTTAGTAAAATCTTAATAGCTTTCAGCAGAGGTGATACTGATATTCTTGTCGGAACTCAAATGGTTTCTAAGGGGTTAGATTTTTCTAGAGTTACTTTGGTAGGTGTAATTTCTGCCGAAACAAGTTTATGGCTCCCGGATTTTCGTGCAGACGAGCGGACTTTCCAGCTGCTCACGCAGGTATCGGGGCGTGCCGGTAGAAATAAAATAAAAGGGGAAGTAATAATCCAAACACAAAACGAAAAGAACTTTACACTCCAGAAAGTTGTGGAGAATGATTACAATGGAATTTATCAGAAAGAAATTGCTGACAGAGAGAAAATGGGATATCCACCATTTACCAGAATAGCATTGATAGAAGCGAAGGATTTGGATAACAGGAAAGCAGAAGGTGCAATAAAAGATTTTTACAAAGAATTGTCAGCTTACAGTAAATGGTTGAAAATAATGGAGCCTGCTACTGCAATACTGGCCAGGCTAAAAGGATATTATCGTTATCATATTTTAATTAAAAGCACTAAGGAACTTGATCCCGGGGGGGCAATTTTAAGAAAGGCAATCCTGAATTCATTTTCAGAATTTAACAGGAAGTCACGCTACAGGGATGTGAAACTAATTTATGATATTGATCCACAAAGCATAATGTGATCAGAAATTATTCATCACTTCAATCACTTTTTCAATCTGATTTTTCGAGTGTCCAAATGAGCAGGGAAGGCTTAAAGTAGTTTCGTGAATTTTCTCAGAAATCGGGTAAGGCCTGTCTTCTATTATTCCCTGCATAGCCTTTTGTTTGTTTGGCGGGACGGGATAATGAATCTCAGTTTTAATTCCATTATTAAGTAAATATTCTTTTAGGGCATCTCTTCTCGGATGGCGTATATTGTAAATGTGATAAACGTCAAAATAATTTTCATCAACTACTGGCTTAATAAAATCTTCTCTTAAATTATTATGATATAGTTCTGCAAGTGATCTTTTATGTGTTGTGATCACATTAAGTTTTTTTAGTTTTACAGATAAAAAGGCTGCTTGCATTTCATCAAGTCTTGAATTAAATCCAATTACATCGTTATAATATTTTTTATCCGAGCCGTAATTGCGAAGTTTTGAAATTGAATCTGCGAGAATTTTATCATTGGTAATCACTCCACCTCCATCTCCCAAAGCACCAAGGTTTTTTGTAGGGTAAAAACTAAATGCGCCAAAATCACCGAATGTTCCTGTATTTCTTCCCTTATATTTTGCACCGTGAGACTGGGCACAATCTTCAATTAATTTAAGATTATGTTTTTTGCAAATTTCTACAATCGGATCCATATCACAAGACTTTCCGTAAAGATGGACGACAATTATTGCTTTTGTTTCCTGAGTTATTTTAGCTTCTATTTTTTTGGGATCAATGTTGTAAGTCTTTATATCCGGTTCCACCAGGACAGGTCTGAGGCCGCAATGCAGCACGGATAAAATAGTCGCTATATAAGTATTAGAAGGAACAATTACTTCGGCATTTTTTTCAAGATTAAAACTTTTGAGTGAAAGAGTGAGAGCATCAAGTCCGGACGCGACACCAAGGCAATACTTGCTATTATTAAATGCAGCAAAATTTTCTTCAAATTTCTTAACAAAACTTCCGAGTATGAACCATCCGCTATTAAGTACGTTGCCAAAATTGTGAATAAATTCATCAAAGAATAATTCATTTGAATCACGTAAATTTTCATAATCTATCATTTATATTCCTTGTTACCTGCTTAAATATAGTATGCAAAATAAAAGCAGAATATATTATTTCTTTGTTAAACCAACAAATAAATCATAATATTTCTCAGTCATAGTTCTGATTGAAAAATTATCCTGTACATATCTTGTGCCGTTCAATCCAAATGTCTGTCGTTTATTATTATCAAAAAGTAGAAATAATGTCTTTTCAATAAAAGACTGTATTTTGAAAGGCCTTATTAAATATCCGTTAAAGTTATCTATTATAATTTCTCCACATCCGCCTATATCAAAAGTAACAGCGGGAGTTTCACAAGCTAAAGATTCTATTAATGTAGAAGGTAGATTATCCGCTTTAGTCGGGTAAATGAATATATCTGCAGCAGACAAATATTTTGCGACCAATTCTTCAGAGAAAATATACCCGGTTTTATGAACGATGAAATTTGAAAATTTATTAAGTATATCAAAATTTCCAAGTCCCATAATTATTAAATGAACCTTCTCAGTTAACCGTTCATTCATACCTTCAAGAATTTTTAGAAGATCATTACCCCCTTTAAATTCACTTTGCATTCCCTTCTCTGCTATAAATGCCAGTACCTTTGAATCTTTCGGAATGTTAAGCTTACTTCTCATGTCTGAGTCGTTATATTTTTTAAAGATTGAAATATCAATTCCATTTTGAATGTGAAGA
This sequence comes from uncultured Bacteroidota bacterium, assembly GCA_963783855.1. Classification (GTDB taxonomy): domain Bacteria; phylum Bacteroidota; class Ignavibacteria; order Ignavibacteriales; family Ignavibacteriaceae; genus JAKAGZ01. The sequence continues at coordinate 66,997 of CAWAPE010000001.1, read as the reverse complement.
ATATTTTTACCATGAAATAAAGGGCTTTGTTTTGCTAGTTGATATAACCAAATAGAGGGGCATGTAATCGTAATATCCGATTTTCTATAAATTTCTTTTTTTTGTCTGATTAACCACTTACCTGTGTTAAAACCAATCTGTGGAAAATGTTTCTTCTCATTTTTCCCACTTTTTAATTCTTTCCAGGATTCATCCCCGAAGGTATGGGCAGCGTTTGCAGTAAAGGCCCACATATCGTGTAGGGTCCATATAATAGGTGCGGTTTTTGAAAGCTCTTCAAGTAAAGTGGTTTCAAAATAACCTCCATGTGTATTGTGCAGGCTTATAACATCAGGGTTTAATTCTTTTGTTAAATGAATTATTCTACCTGTGGAGAAAGGCAGAAATTTATATTGAAGACCTAGCTTATTTAATAAATAATTAGTTCCTCTTTCAATAAAATTTTCAATACCGGGTCTTCGTGTGCTGTAAACGTTTGTAAGGTTACTTCTTTTTATACCGACAAGAAAATTATTCTCAGTTTGAAAATATTCCTCAAGTCCTTTGCTTAAACGATAAGCGGCAATACCGGCACCGCCGGAAATATCATATTTATTTATAAATAATATTTTCAATTAGTATCTAAAGTATCTATTAACGCTAGTTTTAAAAGTTTCAAATTCCCAATCTCTTATTAAAATTCTTGGAAGTTGGTATCGGTCAGTCCAGCTATGTACTTGTGAATAGTAATTTGCGCAGACAAATTTAAACCCAATTTCTTTGCAAATGTTAATTGTGTCTTTGTTGTAATCTTTCTTCAAACCGAATGGGTAGGAAAAATGTTCGACTTTCTTTCCTGTAATCTCTTCCAGTAATCTAACTGAAGTAGTAATTTCATCACGCTGCTCCTCAGCTCTTAATATGCTTAATGGAGTATGTGTGTGTGTATGTGCACCAATTATAACACTTTTTGATAAAGACATTTTCTTTAGTTCACCCGAAGTGAGAAACCTATGAGTTGGCCGTGCTATTGTATCCGTTCCTTTCCTTTCAGCTAGCTGTTTTATTACTTTAATTCTCTCATCAATTTTTAAATATTTTAGAATCTGGTGAAGAGCCTTATATGTCTTTTCAATTTGAGATCCGCTGGATGTATCAAAAATATATTGTTTCTCATTTATTTCAACGGACAATTTAGATGGCAATCTGCTGTTTAGGATAAAAATTTGTTCCAGTTTGTCCCACCAGGTTTCCTCCTCATTATTTAGCATTGAAGTAGTTATATAAAATAAGGACTGCACCTTATTAGATTCAAGTATTGGTACCGCATTTAAATAGTTATCAGCATAACCGTCATCAAAAGTCAGTAAGATACTTCTCTGTGGTAATTTCTTTTGGTTGATAATTATTCCTGCAAATTCTTCAACAGTAAGGAGGTTAAAATTATTCTTTAGATAATGTATCTGTTTTGAGAAATTTCTCGGTTTAACTGCAAGTTGCTGAGAATCGTCTTCAAGATCTGCAACACGGTGATATATCAAAATTATTGCTGGACTTTCCAACAGGTTCTCCACAAATCTTACGGGAGCAAAAAGAGAATTATATATTATTTCCTTAATATTCATAAATTATTGTTCGTTGCAAAAATATTAAGCTGAAGGTTTGACCCGGTAATGTTTGAACCTAATAATGGAGAACTCAAATTTGAAATCGATTCTATAAAATAAGAAAATCCGTTATCATGTAAAGTCTTCAAAAGCAAATCCAGTCTTTTCCTGTTGTTCATCCAGCTATGGAATTCAATAAATATTTTATCAGCTATCTTTAATGTTTCATTGCAATCGATTATCACATCAACTTCAGCACCTTCAATATCCATCTTAATCAGATCAATTTTTTCTTCATTCAGTAATAAATTCCTGAGGCTTACTGAATCTACCCTTTTGCCTCCCGGGCTTTGAGTGATAGAGCCTCCGTCCGCACCATCAGAATTGAAATCAATTCCATTGTTATCTGTCCAGACGGCTTTTGCTGTGATGTCAATACCGGAAATTTTATTAGCACGTAAATTATTACTTAATATATTCGCAATTGCAGGGTCAGCTTCAAAGGCCTTAATACGTGCGGATGGAAATAACTCTTTAAAATAAAGGCAGCTAATTCCGATGTTTGCTCCGCAGTCGTAAATTAGCGGGGAATTATTCCCGGAGTTAAATTTGTAAATATTTTTTACAAATATGTCTTTGTACTGAAATATAAAAGAGAGGAAATCTGGGACTTCAATTTTATACTTATAAAATGTGATGATCCGCTTCTGGTTCCTTGGAGTGGAGCCGTATTTAAATAAAAGTCCGATATATTCTCTATAATTTTTATCACTAATTTGAGAAATTATATCATTGATCCTTTTAAGAATTAGGTTTGGCACTATTTCCCCTTTTTTGCAATTACGGTAATAACAACCTGGTAATTGTTATCATTTTTATCTAGTTCCTGGGGCAAAAGCTCCTCCGCGGCAATCCCTTCAAGGAGACTGATAGCTGAAAGAATATTGCCATAAGATTTCACTGTTATATTATGGCCACCAAAATGTTCTGAAAATAGTTTTGTTGCTGAGCCGGTGGTAAATCTCCAGTAGTCTCCCCATCTGTCCATATCGTATCTGGAAATCTGGCAAATCCCAGCCATTGTGATTAAAGCCGAGCCGTTCGGTTTTAATAAATGTTTAATTCCAGAGATTGCTGAGTTGATATCGTAAATAAAATTTAAAGTCTGTGTACAAATGAAGCAGTCGAATTTATTTTGAGAAAGTGATTCGGGTTTTGTCAGATCTCCTATTAGTGTAGCTTTCTTACTTGATTTATCGTAGTGCAGAATATCAATTGTTTCTATATTAATTCCGAATTTTTTAGAATATGTGTCTTCAGATATTTCTAGTACCTTTCCTTTAATCAGGCCCGAATTTTCAGATAAGAATTTTTCAATATAATACCTGTCAACAGGCAAACCTCTGTCAAGTCCAAATACCTTTGATACCGGCTCTGTGCTTCTCAGGCTGCCCCAGATTGTACCGTCTAATTTTCTTTTTAAGATTTTCCTGATCTTCATTTCAGACTTTTTTTAATTATTGAAAGTAATTCAGGTGCTCTCTGTTCATATGTATGTTGAGTTAACGTTTTTTTCTGTGCCCGTTTACCTATTTGCAAAGACTCCTCCCTGTGATTCAAAAGCCATCCTGCTTTTTCAACACATTCTTCAGTCGATTTGTAACTGATTATCTCACTCCCGTCTTTAAATAGGTTATTTAGATTTTCTTTCCAATCCGTCAGTAGGCAGGTCCCTACTCCGGTTGTTTCAAAAAGCCGCATATTTGAAGCATATTTAGTTGATGAATCGGAATGAATATTTAATACAACTCCTGCGTTTTTAATAACTGAATACATCTGAGCACCATAAACAGGCGGAAATACTTTTCTTTTCAGCCCGAATTTGTAGGGCAATATAGGTGAATTTTTTGATCTTCTGAATTCCTTAAAGAACTCGTTCTTAAGCAATAAATCTTTTGAAAGCGTGGTATTGCCCAGCGGGGCAGTTAAGTAATATCCGGCTCTTTTTATTATGGATTTTAATATAGTTTTATGGTTAAAATCGAAAATTGGGGAATAAATTTTTAAGTCAGTATTTGTAATTAAATCGCTTAACAATTTCTCTCTTTTATTGTGAAGATTTGCTCCCCTGAAAATCTGTCCAATAAAAATAAAATCAATACCCTTAGCTATCTTATCAAGGTCTAATTTTTCAAGTATGGAAAAATTAAATGCATGATTTAAGTGAGCAGCTTTAATACCTGATTTCTTTAATTCTTCAACAGCCTCGGGTGCACAGGAAAGTACCAAATCAGTTTCTTTCAGGATGTTATAATCAACAATGGCGCTACCGGTCCAGCCAAGTACAAGTTTAATTGACTTTACTTCAGATTTAATTTTTTTTAACAGCTGGACATCAAAATAGTCATACCAGATTACATCCGGATTGAATTGCTTTATTTGTTGAAATGCTATGTCAGCTTCACTGCTTAATTTAACGTTTTGTTCTTTTGCCCATTTTTGCTGCATTGGCAGAACATTAATAGGAATTGTAAAAACTTCGTGATTGTTTTTTATTAATGCATCTTCCCATCCTGAAGCCCATATAGATGCTTCTTTATCCACAATTTGTTTTTGTTTGGAATAGGGCGACATGGCAAGTTCAGGCCTGCTGTCATAGATCCGGCTTACGCTATTTTTATAAAGTATTGTAAGAAGAGCGATCTTCATTTTAATTAGTATTTTTTTCTAAAATCTATATATCTAGACAGTTTACTGATTTATAAAAAATGGTTGTGCATTTTCTATTCAGGTAACCTGGTGATATTCCCCAGAAATCAAGACATTTAAAATTCTGTGAGCTCAGTAAGTTTTTACCCTCCTCATATTGTTCTCTTTCGGAATCATCCAGGATTATGATGCCATTATCAGAAAGGTAGCCGGGAGAAATTTTAATACAATTGTTCCTGTCTACTGCATCAACAATTATAAGGTCAAATTTTTTATTTTGCGATTCTATTGTTCGGCAGTAAGTGCCGTCCTCATCTTCTGAATTATATTCGAGGTTAACATTTTGTGGCATAATTCCTTTTATTTTATTGAACCATTCTTTGTCATGTTCAACAGCGGTAAGTTCTTTTACCCTTTTAGAATAAAAAAGCGTAGAACTTCCGGAGCCGTACTCAAAAACAGTGAAATTATTTTTCAGTCTTGTTGAAATAAAATCAATAAAAGGATATGTAACCCATGGAACCGGGTTGTTATTCCTGTCAACAGGGAAACCTGAATCAAAAGCATTAAACCACCCGATTTCTTTCAGGTATCCACTATGTTTCAACGATAGCAGAGCTTTTAATGTCCTGTAATCTGTTAGCAGGCTTATTAAGCTTTTTAATCTTTCGTTAAAGGAGACTGCCATAATTTATTTACACCTCTGAATAAATCAATAAACAATATTGCTCTAAACATCATAAACGACTGTTCGCGGGTTTCTTTACTAAAAATAATTGAAAACGTAGCCGCAGAATAGGAAATAAGTGTAGCTATTGCCGAACCATTTATACCGTAAACAGGAATCAAAATATAATTAAGAACTACATTTATAATCATGCCAATAAATGTTCTTATAAATGCAATCTTAGTGAAATTTTCGGTGATTAAATACTGGCTGCTTGCAACACCTAGAAATGTGGCAACTCCTGCCCAGATGTAGATTGTAAGCACGGGAGCTGCCGGCAAAAACGCAGGTTTATATAAAATCTCGATTATAAAGTTCGACAGAAATGTGGTCGGCAGAGCAATGGCAATTGCAGCCCATGCAAGCAGGTCGTATAACTTCTGCAGTCTGCTCTGGTATAATTCTTCATTATTTCCTTTTGCATTAACTATAGCGGGGAACAGTGATGTCGTTATAATTGTAGGCAGAAAATACCACGCCTCGCATAGTCTTACCGCGGCGGCATAATAACCCACTTCGGTGTCGCCCAACATCTGCTTTATCATTACCTGGTCAATTTTCATATAAATTGTTATAACTACGCCGGATAATATCAACGGCCAGGAATCTTTTAAAACTCTATAGGCAATTGTCTTTTCAAATTTCCAGCTTGATATTTTCTGTCCCCGGCTTTTATACATAATTACAAAACCTGCAGCCAGGAAAATATATTCAGCTGTAGTGAAAATGGCGAAATATAATAAAGATGCGTGGAAAGCTATCAATAATAGTTTTATTATCGAAGCTATTATGAAAGAAGAAGATTGAACAATAACCGAGTATTTAGAAAGTACTTTGGACTGGAAAAAAAAATCGACAACATTAAAAGATTGGAATATAGGAGCAGCGGCGATAACAAATATTAATATGTTAGTAAATCTGTCCTGTTCAGTGAATAGTATTGCGATTAGAAGAATTAAGAGGGATAAAAAAGCTCCGATAAATTTCAAACCGATCCCGGTTCCCAGGAAAGAATCTTTCTTTTCAGGTTCTTTAATTAATTCCCTGGTTAAAATGGAATCAATGCCTAGTGTTGAAATTACAGTAAAAATCCCCGCAAAACTTAATGCGTAGGAATATAATCCGAAATTTGCCGGGCCCAGATAATTAGTTACTGATATTATAACAAATGCGCCAAGGATGACGCGAATAATTTTTTCAACTAAAAGCCAGGAAGTATTTTTGAAATACTTCTTAAAAGAATCCGACTTAAAATTAATCCTGGTATTTGTTTTTTCTTTTTCCTGCAAATCTTTTATTCTTTTTGAGCGATGGGCTCTTTTTTCTTTCTATATTGAGTAAAAATCACAAGAAATAAACCAGCCACTGTAATAGAACTCAGAATAAGCGAGACGTATTTAGAAATATAAAAACTGGGAGGCGCAAATTCGAACACGATATTATGCCTGCCTTTTGGTACAACTATGCCCATAAAACCGTGGTCAGCTTTATATATGTCAACTTTATTTCCATCTATATAAGCACTCCAGCCGGTGGATATTTTAAAGATTTTATAGTCCGCTTTCCCCGCATAATAAGTATTGCCTAAAAACAGGAAATTATTTCCGCTTGCATCTACATCAGCTGTTATAAGTTCATCTTTATATGTTGTAATTTTTACAAAAGTTGTAGAATCCGGAACATCAACATTTAAATTTTGGTCATTTACATAAGCAACCTGTTTTGGATCGAATCCGTTTTCTTTAGCTGATCTTAAAACGTCAATATCATTTTTTTGTTCCACTTTATCCACAAAATACAAACGCGGTAGGGCATTATTGTTTTTGTAAACATAAGTATTGTTAGTATTCATAATTTCCTGGAGCCCGTTGAATGGCACGGGACTGTTAGCTATGATATATTTTACATTTAACATTCTCCAGATCGTTGTATTTGCGGGGCCCGCAACATCTAATATATCCTGGTAAGATCTTGGCTTAATACCCGAGTATCCGTAAAAATCTTCTTCCAGAAAGTATGCGTTAAAGTCTGAGTTTTGAGTAAAGGAGCCGAGCGACCCATCCTGTTTAAGATTTAAAATCCTGTATGGCTTTTCATCTTTCTGTTCTTTTATAGCGGTGATATAATCGGGTGTTTTAAATAGGTTTTGTATGTCCGGATTTGGAGAATATTTCGCTCCGCGAGCATCAATTCTCCACAGGTCAATAATTGTTAAAATTATTATACAGATTACTAGAATATCTTTGCTCAATTTACCTTTTATATATAAATATGAAAACCAGGAAGTAATAGTTAAAAACCCAAAGGCAAAGAGAAAATCGGTTGCAAACATATCACCTATGAAACCAGATAATGCTGAAAATTGCTGAGCGTATTGTTTCTGTGTTACAGAAAGGGCATTAGCATAGTCATTCACCCTGCCGGACTGCCAGGCTGAAAGCGAACTGTTGAGTAGAAGCGCCAGTACGAAGATTACCGAAAAAACTACTGCCGTGTTTTTAACTATCTTAGTAAGTCTTTCATCCTTTTCTTTCCTTAGAGAAATAATTTTCATCAGGCCAAATCCTGCCAGCATAGGGATGCTCATTTGCACTAAGACAAGCATCATCGATGGTACACGGAATTTATCAAAGTATGGCATGTAATAGAAAAAGAGGTCAAACAGAACTGGAAAATTCTTGCCGAAAGAAATTAATAGTGCTATACCTGTTAGTAATGTCAGGAATCTTACAAACGGCTCTTTCCATCTTGTAAATATGCCAACAAACGCAAACAATAAGACCAGTATTCCCATATAGCCTACAGCAACATCAACAAATGGCATCTGTCCGAAATAGGTGTTTACTTCCACTTCACGCCCGTTCGTAAGTGGACCCTGGTATTTTGAATTACCAAATCCATAAAAAGATGGTATGACAAATGTGGCCACTTCTTCAGGAGAAAATGACCAGTTAGTATGGTATTTGTAATATTCTGAATCTGATTGCTCAGACTGGCCTGTGGACTTTTCAACAATGCTTTTAGTCCCCCTTGTTGAAAACGGCATGTATTCATAAATCTGAGTAAAGTTATCCATCTGGATTAATCCGGCAATAAACATAGCACCCAGAAATATTAAAGCGGATTTGAATATTCTTTTTCTTATCTCGTTTTCCTTCTTTATCAGTGAACTAATGAAGAAGTACAAAAAGAATATAAATACGGAAAATAAAGTGTAAAAAATTATCTGTACGTGAAATCCCTGTATGAAAAGCTGAAGAGTTATTATCAGGAGGAGAATGTCAAGCAACCTTATTTTTTCCTTAAACCTTAGCAGCAATAAAAATATAAGGGGATACATACAAAGTGAGGTAAGTTTTGTAACGTGACCAATATAAAGGAAAACTATCAAACCGGTACTGAATGAGGTGGCGATAGCCGTAAACAGGCTCACCAGCGTATTCTTAGTGATATATTTCATGAAGAAAAATGAAGTTATGCCAAGGATGATCAGGTAGTAACTCCACATTGTATAATCGACTGAAAATAAACCAGCAAAAATATTTCTTACCCCGGTAAATATCGTATAAATAATATTGAACCATGTTGCGGCTGTGCTAAGTGTATAGGCCGGCATTCCGCAAAAGATATACGGGTCCCATAAAGTAAAGCCTTCTCCATGGTTATGGACATAGGATAGATTACTTATTCCGGCAATTATATCGCCCGACTGGAAAGTTTGATTTCCGAAATAAAGCGGATTCAGGAATATTAGAAATAAAATAATTATGGTAAGTATTACAGCTAGAACATGATATTTTTGTGGGAGGAATTCTTCAAAATCAAATTTCGAAAAAAAAGATTCCTGTTCTTTTTTTTGTTTTGTTGCTTTTTTTATTTTTGCCATTAATTTACCGCAAATCTTTAAATAATAATTATTTTTTTTGAGCTATTAAATTTATTCCGGCACCGATTTTATTATTTCCTGAATAATCAACATACATCATTAAGAGCGTAAAGGGAAGAGTAAGAATATAGTAAAAAGGTAAAATGAAAAAGAAAAATTTTGACGCATTTAACATTAACATAGGGTATTTTATTCCAAGTCTCCAGGCCCTGACACCCCAGTTTCCGTATGTATATCTCTTTCTGTAGATGGAAAATCCAAGTGGTTCTAATTTATTCCCGAGGTCTTCAAATGAATAACCAACCCGTGCGTGTTCACCGATAAAACTTTCATCTTCGTCTTCGTGAGCATCACTTCCTCCGTATATCGAAGGGGTGTTTATTATTAAATATCCACCTTTATTTAATGCCTTATAAAAATTTTCAAAAACTTGAACATCATTTTCAATATGTTCCATTACGTCGACGCTGAGGATGAGATCGAATCTACTTTTGTGATTTATTTCTGTCAGGTCTTCAATTCCAAAAGTCACATTATCCAAATTTTGCGCCTTAAAAAAAGTTTTCGAATTTTTTATCCAGTCTTCTTTTACATCTATTGCATATATATTACTTGGTTGGAGGTTTTTTGCCATAAAGTAGGAATACTGGCTGTATCCGGTTCCTGCGTCATATACAGATATTTTTCTGTTGCCGAAGAGTTTTCGTAAATTTTTTAATTCTCTCCTGACATACCAGGAACGAAGAAACATTAAATCAAGCGTCCTGTAAAATAATACGGTCAGAAAAGGAAACTTTTTAATAGTTGAGGCAAATATATTCTTAATAGGATCGTATTGCATAAATTATTCTTTTATTAGTTCTTCCATTCCCCGGACAAAACTACTCCAGGAATATTTCTCAATTTCTTTTTCAATTTTATTAATGAATCCTTTCTCTTTCTTTTCGATATAAAATTTCTCAATTGCTTCCGCCAGAGCTTCTGGGTTTTCTTTTTCCACAATATAACCTGTATTATTATCTGAAATAACCTCTCCAAGCCCGCCCACATTTGCAGCAATTACGGGTTTCCTGAAATTCATCGCTATTTGTACTATCCCGCTCTGGGTCGCGTTCCTGTAGGGAAGTATTACTGCGTCGGCTGCTGAAAAATAATATTTAACTTCCGATGAAGGAATATAATCAGTACGTAACATCAATTGTTCCTCAATTCCGAGAGATTTTATTAAACTTTTATATGTGGTCTCGTTGGAATAAAATTCACCCGCAACGATCAATTTCAATTTAATTTTATTTTTTAAGCTGGAAATAGCCTCAAATAATATATCAAGTCCCTTATAATCTCTAATAAAGCCAAAAAATAAAATTACATTTTCATCGATTATGTCTAAATGTTTTTTAGCTACTTTTTTCTCAACAGGTTCACCAAATATAGAATAAACAGGATGAGGCAATATTTTATTTTTAGCGTCGGGCTTAATTCTTAAAAGATCAGCCTGGACTTTTTTTGAGAGAACTATAAAATAATCTACAGTTTTAAATAAATAACCTGTGAGTAAATTATCCCCGGTTTTTTTTTCGTGTGGAATAATGTTGTGACATAAAGCAAGAACTATTGTCTTTTTATTTTTTTTTACAATTTTAGTAATTGTTCCGAAACAGGGCGCAAAAAATGGGAGAAAATATGTCAGGAGTAATAAATCAGGTTGATCGCTTTTAATCCGTCGTCCGATAGATATCCAGTTAAACGGGTTTATTGAATCCACTATTTGTGATGATGGAATCCTGCCCGGCGTATCTCCTTCTTCAAACTGGGAACTTCCCGGGAAGAACAACGATGGGTACTGCCGCTTAAAAGTAATCACACTTACATCGTGCTTTTTCATTAATTCTGCATAAAACAGACTTGTAAAATTTGATATTCCTCCCCGGTAGGGGAATGCTGTTGAAAGAATCGTGATTTTCATCGGGACTGAAAAATTGAGGCTGTTATTAAAAACAATTCATTTACGGTGTGTAAGGTATATTTCAGATCAGGAATTTTCATATTCAAAAAAAGATGTGTGAAAAAGAATTGTTAACAATCCGGACAGGTTATCCTTTATCTTTTATAATGTATTCTTTTTCATCCATAGAATTGTGAACAAGAATTTCGCCAAGCAATCCTACGGAAAAGAACTGAACTCCAACAATTATTAACAGGATACCTAAAAATAACATCGGCCTGTTGCTCAAAGGTACACCAGTTATCCATAAATATGTTAGATAACCATTTACGATTAGACCAACAAAAAAAGAAAACGCACCAAAGAACCCAAAAAAGTGCATTGGTCTTTTAATATACCTGGTCGAAAATAAAACTGTAATCAGATCAATAAAGCCTTTAAAAAATCTGGAAATTCCAAATTTAGTTTTGCCATATCTTCTGGGATGGTGCTGAACAACAACTTCTGAAATTGTAAAACCTTCCCATTTTGCAAGCACGGGCATATAACGGTGAAGCTCGCCGTAAACTTTTATGTTTTCTGTAACCTCTTTGCGATATGCTTTCAATCCACAATTAAAATCGTGTATTTTTATCCCGGTCATTAATCTTGTTATAAAATTAAAAAACTTTGATGATATCTTTTTTATAAAAGGATCATGTCTTTTTTTCTTCCATCCGGATACAAGGTCAAATCCTTCTTCAAGTTTCTTTAAGAGATTAGATATTTCATTCGGATCATCCTGAAGGTCAGCATCCATAGTAATTACAACATCTCCAGTCGCTTCCTTAAATCCAATTTGTAAAGCTGCCGATTTTCCGTAATTTTTTCTGAAACTTACATATCGAAATCTTTTATCCGGTTTGCAAAGATCTTTTATAATCTTTAATGAATTATCCTTGCTTCCGTCATCAACCAGGATTACCTCATATGCAGCATTTAAAGGCTTCAATGCTTTCCTGATTTCATTAGCAAGAGGCTGAATGGATTCTTCTTCATTAAAAAGGGGAACCACAATTGAAATTTTTCTGAATTTCGTATTTATTCGCTGAAATCCCGAAGTGTTGCCGGATTTGTTTGAATATTTTCTGCGACGATTATAGTAAGGTTTTCGGTAGCTTTTTCTGGGGGAAGAGTTTCCTCCATTTTGAGAATTCTGTCCCGGCTTTTGAGGGACATTACTGCCCGATTTACTGTCGTTTTTGCTGCTATCTTCCACTAAATGTCCATCATTTTATAACTTAGCCCAAAATTAACTCAATAATTAGTGAAAAACAATTTATATGGGGTATTTTCAAGCATTTACAAATCTGGATAGTGGGTTATTCAGGCTGTAATTTAATCTTGACAAATTTGTATAGATTGATTAGTTTAACACTGCTGAAATAAAAAGAAATGAACATTTTTTCAGGATTTTGAAAGAAGAAAATTAGCAAGGAGTTTCATGAGTAATACGGAAGTAAAAACGATTGAAGAGCTTACGAATAAAGATTATAAGTATGGATTTGTTACAAATATTGATGCGGATACGTTGCCGAAAGGATTAAATGAGGATATTATCAGGCAACTCTCGGCAATAAAGCAGGAGCCTGAATTCTTACTCGAATGGAGATTGAAGGCATTTCGCCATTGGCAGAAAATGGAAGAGCCGACATGGCCGAATGTTCACTATCCGAAGATTGATTACCAGGAAATCAGCTACTACTCAGCTCCCAAGAAAAAACCAAAATTAAACAGCCTTGACGAAGTGGATCCTGAGCTCAGAGAAACTTTCGACAAGCTCGGAATTTCAATAGACGAGCAAAAAAGATTGAGTAATGTTGCTGTGGATGCTGTATTCGATAGCGTCTCGGTAGCAACTTCATTTAAAGAAAAATTATCTGAGCTTGGAATTATTTTCTGCTCATTTTCAGAAGCTGTTAAAAATCATCCTGATCTGATAAAAAAATATTTAGGGAGCGTAGTCCCTTATACTGACAATTTTTTTGCAACTCTTAACTCGGCCGTTTTCAGCGACGGTTCTTTTGTGTATGTGCCGAAAGGTGTCCGCTGTCCGATGGAACTTTCTACTTATTTTAGAATTAATGCCGCAAACACGGGCCAGTTTGAAAGGACTCTAATAATTGCCGAAGAAGGTGCATACGTTAGTTATCTTGAAGGTTGTACCGCCCCGATGAGAGATGAGAATCAGCTACACGCTGCAGTTGTAGAACTTGTTGCTTTAGATAACGCACAGATTAAATATTCAACTGTACAGAACTGGTACCCGGGCGATAAAAACGGCAAGGGCGGAATTTATAATTTCGTGACAAAGCGTGGTGCCTGCCGTGGTGTAAACTCAAAAATTTCCTGGACACAGGTTGAGACCGGTTCGGCAATTACATGGAAATATCCAAGCTGCATACTGCAGGGGGATAATTCAACCGGTGAATTTTATTCCGTTGCCGTAACAAATAATTATCAGCAGGCGGATACCGGCACTAAAATGATCCATCTTGGAAAGAACACAAGAAGCACAATTATTTCAAAAGGTATATCTGCAGGAAAAAGTAATAATAGTTACCGTGGTCTTGTCAAAATTTCGAAGAAAGCAGAGAACGCTAGAAATTTCTCACAGTGTGACTCATTACTAATCGGTGATAAATGCGGAGCGCACACTTTTCCTTATCTCGAAATAAATAATCCATCGGCTCAAATCGAACACGAAGCTACAACTTCCAAAATTGGTGAGGATCAGGTATTCTATTTGAACCAGAGAGGGATTTCAACTGAAGATGCGATAGGGTTGATTGTAAACGGTTATTGTAAAGAAGTATTTAAAGAATTACCGATGGAATTTGCAGTTGAGGCTACAAAATTATTGAGTATCAGCCTCGAAGGAAGCGTAGGATAAAATTCAAAAGTCAAAATTAAAAAGTAATAAATAAAATTTTAAAACAGGAAAATCGATGTTGCTAGAAATTAAAAATTTACACGCTAATATAGAAGGAAAAGAAATTCTTAAAGGAATTGACCTTAAAGTTAACGCAGGCGAAGTTCACGCAATCATGGGTCCTAACGGATCGGGTAAAAGTACACTTGCACAGGTACTGGCCGGAAGAGAAGAATATGAGGTTACCAAAGGCGAAGTGCTATATAACGGTAAAAATCTTCTTGATTTATCGCCCGAAGATCGCGCAAGGGAAGGAGTATTTCTTGCATTCCAATACCCGATAGAAATACCGGGCGTGAGCAATACTAATTTATTAAAAACTGCTCTGAACGAAATTCGAAAATACAATGGGCAGGAAGAACTTGATACCATGGAATTTCTTACACAGATAAAGGCAAAGATGAAACTTGTTGAACTCGATCAGTCATTGCTGAGCCGTGCTGTAAACGAGGGATTTTCCGGAGGAGAGAAAAAAAGAAATGAAATATTCCAGATGGCAGTGCTTGAACCTAAGCTTGGTATTCTTGATGAAACAGATTCAGGGCTTGATATTGACGCTTTAAGAATAGTTGCGAACGGTGTAAATAAATTAAAATCTAAAGATAAGGCTACAATAGTTGTAACTCACTACCAGAGATTATTGAATTACATCGTGCCGGATTTTGTACACGTCCTTTATAAGGGTAAGATAGTAAAATCAGGCGGTAAGGAACTTGCGCTTGAACTTGAAGAGAAAGGATACGACTGGATAAAAGAAGATTCAAACGCAGTAGTTGAAAACTAAGGGAGATATAGAAATTTATGAATCAGTTTGCGGAAATTAAAAAATGGTATTTGAACGAGTTCAAGTTATTTGAAAATAGTTTGAACGGGGAGAGTACCGCTCCGATACATAAAATCCGAAAAGATGCAATTTCAAATTTTTCAAATCTTGATTTTCCAAATACAAGAGACGAAGAATGGAAATACACAAATATTTCTCCATTGTTGAAATATAATTTCAAACCTTCCCTTGAAAAACAGGATGTAAAACAAGAGCAGGTTAATAAGTATTTATTTGATGAACTGGAACACAGTCTCCTGGTTTTCGTTAATGGTCATTTTGATGCAGGTTTGTCCAGGATAAAACATCTCCCGAAGGGAGTTTCTGCCGGGAGTATTGCCGACGCGATAAAAGAGAAATCACCGGTTGTTGAAAAACATTTTGGGAAATACGCCGATTACAAAAACCAGATATTCACAGCTCTCAGCACTGCTTATACCAAAGATGGCGCGTTTATTTATGTACCGGATGGAAAAGTTGTTGAAGAGGCAATTCACATATTGTTCCTGACAACTGAATCGGATGAAAATATTCTAACTCAGCCAAGAAATTTATTTGTCGCAGGGAAAAATTCTCAGGTAAAAATCATTGAGCATTATGCTTCACTTGGTGAAAATATTTATTTCACCAACAGTGTTACTGAGATATTCGCTGATGAAAATTCGATTATTGATCACGTTAAGCTGCAGGAAGAAAATAAAAAATCGTTTCATGTAGCACGAATGGAAATTGATCAGGAGAAGAACAGCAATTTTTCATCACACGCAATCTCGCTGGGCGGGGATATTGCCAGAAATGATTTCAATAGCCGCTTTAACGATGAAGGCGGTGAATGTATGATGAACGGACTGTTCCTTACGGACGGGACACAGCTTTTTGATACCCACTCGCTGATAGATCATGCGAAACCGCATTGCAATAGTCACGAGCATTACAAGGGAATCCTGGATGATAAATCCAGAGGAGTATTTAACGGTAAAGTGATCGTAAGGCAGGATGCGCAGAAAACCAATGCGTTCCAGGAAAATAATAATATAATACTTTCCGATGACGCTCTTATTAACACAAAACCGCAGCTGGAGATTTTTGCAGATGATGTGAAATGTTCGCACGGTGCCACAATTGGTCAGCTTGATGAGGAAGCCATGTTCTATTTGAAATCCAGAGGTATAGGCGAGGAGACTTCAAAATCGATTCTAATTCACGCATTTGCGAGCGATGTTATAAAGAGCATAAAAATTAAGGCAATAAAAGATTACGTAGAAAAAATTCTCTCTAATCGTTTTGATGGTTAAAAGTAGGCTATTATGAATTCAAAAGTTGAAACACCACAATTAAAAAATTTAGCGTTTGATGTGGAAAAAATAAGAAAAGATTTTCCAATACTTTCTGAAAAGGTTCACGGGAAAAATTTATGTTATCTGGACAATGCCGCAACTACGCATAAGCCCAAAACAGTGATTGATGCGCTCAGCAAATATTATGAAACGATTAATTCCAACGTACACCGCGGTGTTCATACACTGAGTGAACTGGCTACCAACGCTTACGAAGGCTCAAGGGAAACCGTTAAAAATTTTATTAATGCTTCGAGCGAAAAAGAAATTATTTTTACCCGCGGAACAACGGAATCAATTAATCTTGTTGCACAGACATTTGGCAGACAAAACCTGAATGAGGGAGACGAGGTATTAATCACAGGGATGGAGCACCATTCAAATATTGTCCCCTGGCAGATGATCTGTGAGGAAAAAAAAGCAATATTAAAAGTTGTTCCGATTAATGAAGATGGCGAATTGTTGTTTGATGAATTTGAAAAGCTAATAAATGAAAAGACAAAAATTGTTTCGGTTGTTTATATATCAAATTCCCTGGGTACTATAAATCCCGTTAAAAAAATTATTGAAAAGGCTCACAGTCTTGGTGTGCCAGTTTTGCTTGACGGCGCGCAGGCTGTACAACATCTAAAAGTTGATGTGCAGGAACTCGATTGTGATTTCTTCGCTTTTTCCGGACATAAAATTTACGGTCCCACGGGAATCGGGATACTTTACGGAAAAAAAGAATTGCTTGAAGCGATGCCTCCTTACCAGGGCGGCGGAGATATGATATCGAAAGTTACGTTTGAGAAAACAACTTATAATGAGCTTCCATATAAATTTGAAGCCGGTACTCCGAACATTGCAGATGCTATCGGTCTTGGAAAAGCAATAGATTATATAAAGAACATTGGTATTGATAAAATTGCCGGATATGAAAAAGAGCTGCTCGATTACGCTACTGAAAAATTGAGCGAAATAAAAGGCTTAAGAATTATTGGTAGTGCAAAAGAAAAATGCAGCGTAATTTCTTTTGTGTTTGAAGATGTTCATCCGCACGATATAGGAACGTTTCTCGATTTTGACGGCGTGGCCGTCAGGACCGGACATCATTGCACACAGCCGGTAATGGACAGGTTTAATATCCCTGCAACAACGAGAGCATCTTTCGCTATGTACAATACAAAAGAAGAAGTCGATTTACTTGCAAACAGCTTGAAAAAAGTTTTAGAGGTATTCGGATAATGGATAACGAATTAAGAGAATTATACCAGCAGGTAATTCTGGATCACAATAAAAGTCCGAGAAATTTTAGAGTAATTGAGCATCCTTCGCATCAGGCGGAGGGTTACAATCCATTGTGCGGCGATAGGATAGACGTATTTGTAAAAGTGAAAGACGGTGTGATAGAGGATATCTCTTTTCAGGGAAAGGGATGTGCGATCTCGAAAGCCTCAGCATCGCTGATGAGCTCAATAGTAAAGGGCAAACCGGTTGAAGAGGCGGAAAAATTATTCGCAAAATTCAAAGACCTGATAACCGGAAAACTCGGTGAAAACCCCGACCTTGAAGAAATTGGCAAGCTTGCGGTTCTCGCCGGCGTGAAAGAATTTCCCGCACGTGTTAAATGTGCCAGCCTTGCCTGGCATACAATGATAAATGCAATTAATGAAGAAAAAAGTCTTGTAACTACAGAATAAAAATTAGTATGAGCGAAGTAAACAAACAGGAACTGGAAGAAAAAGTTATTAGCGTATTGAAAACCTGTTACGACCCGGAGATTCCGGTGGACGTTTTCGAACTGGGTTTGATTTACGAAATTAGAATTGACAACGAATCAAATGTAACACTTTTGATGACTCTTACATCGCCTGCCTGTCCAGTTGCCGGTTCTTTACCCGGTGAGGTGGAGGCAAAAGTAAAAAATTTACCCGATGTAAAAGATGCTAAGGTGGAACTTGTGTGGAATCCGCCATGGGATAAAGATATGATGTCAGAGGTAGCGAAAGTAGAATTAGGATTTATGTAAATAAAAATGATTAAATCTTGTAACTTCAAAATAATTTTCCCCCGCCTGCGGCGGGATCGAAATGACAACCGAATTATATTAAAAATTTAAACTAAGGGGAGTTACAAATTATAAACAAAAAAAAGTACAGGAGATAAAACATGTTCAATATAGTTTCACGCCCCCCTATCTATGATCAGGATGCTGTTCAACCGATGAGAGATGAATTGATAGCAGTGGGGATTAAAGAATTATTAACGGCTAAAGATGTCGATGAGGCGATTAATGTTCAGGATGATCAGACCGTATTGGTGATGATAAATTCCGTTTGCGGATGCGCTGCTGGTAGTGCAAGGCCGGGTGTTTCTCTAGCTTTACAGAACGATATTATTCCAGATCGGCTTTACACTGCGTTTGCCGGACAGGAAAGAGAAGCAGTTGATAAAGTGCGAGAGTATGCTTCGGAATATCCTCCATCTTCACCAAGTGCGGCATTATTTAAAAATGGTAAACTTATCTATTTTATGGAAAGAAGAGACATAGAAGGATTTGATGCCGACTACATTGCCAATGAACTGAAAAAAGTTTTTAACGAACACTGTTCAGCAAAGGGACCGTCAATTAGTCCCGAAGCTTACGCGGAAGTTATGCACGCTAAAATGTGCGGATCAAAAATTCCTGCGTATAAAGGGAAGTAAATGTCATTTCTCTCCCGTAGTAGGCGGGAGAGAAATCTTTTAAATTGTGCTAAAGATTTCTCTCCTTTACTTCGTTCAGTGTTCGAAATGACAATCGATGGTGTATATGTTTATAAATAAAAAATAATAATATTATGAAATTTAGTTCACAGGAAGAATATGGCTTAAGATGTTTGCTGAGAATCGGGAAGGCTGAACCAAATGGTTTGACAATACCTGAAATCAGTGAAATGGAAGGACTATCTGTTGCTCACGTTGGGAAATTGCTGAGGATACTACGTATTGGTAAATTTATTGAAAGTGAACGCGGACAAAACGGGGGATATAAACTTGCAAGGCAGGCTGATAAAATCCTGATCAGTGAAGTGCTTGCTGTATTGGGCGGAAGGCTTTTTGAAGCGAGCTTCTGCCAGGATCATTCGGGGGCCGCTTCTATCTGCACAAATTCTATCGATTGCTCAGTGCGGTCGCTCTGGTCAAATATCCAGGATATGCTTGATAATGTTCTGAGTAAAATTACACTCAAAGATATGCTGGGGAAGGAGGAGACTGTTTCTATTCTTGTTAGCAATTTTACTGATGAGGCTGGAGAAAAAATTCTAAGTAATTGATTTTATAATTACTTACCGTCCTCAATATCTCCTTTTTTCAGATAACCTTCTTTCATTAGATTTTTAAGTGATTTATATAAAGTTATTGTAACTTCGTTGGAAGAATTATACCCGGTTGATTCAATTTTTACGCCGTTTATTTCTTTTGTGAGTTTTACCTTTGCGAGCAGTTTATCTTTCTCAATCAGGTCGTCGCTCATTCTGGATTTATTTTCAGGGATATTTGATAAAGCATAGTAAACACCTTTCCTGGCATTTGCAAATGCTTTATCTATTTCCTGTTCCATATTATTCTGGGCATTGGTATTTGCTGCAAAAATAAATAATATGAAAAATGAGATAAGTAATTTCATAAGCCCCTCTTTTTTCGGTAGATTACTAAAAAAAATAATAAATAAAAAATAAAAGATGGTAAAAAGTAAAAAAGACAAAACCCCGATTGAACAGATAATAAAACCATTCCAGTATTTTCTTGAAAAAGAAGCATCTGGTGGAATTCTTTTACTGGTTTTTACGGCGGTTGCACTTGTATGGGCAAATTCACCTTTCGCCGATTCCTATTCACATTTGTGGCATACAAAATTTGCCGTGGGCTTTTCTGGTCTTAATCTGGATTACACGCTTCATCACTGGATAAACGACGGTTTGATGGCTGTTTTCTTTTTTGTGGTAGGGCTTGAGATTAAACGCGAGTTTCTCGTAGGTGAGTTGTCATCATTCAGGCAGGCATCGTTTCCGATTATGGCGGCTGTGGGAGGGATGGTTTTTCCAGCGTTGTTTTATGTTTTTTTTAACGTCGGCTCTAATGGAATCTCCGGCTGGGGAATTCCAATGGCAACGGATATCGCTTTTGCGATTGGGATTCTAGCACTGCTGGGTCCGCGTGTTCCGCTGGCACTTAAAATATTTATAACTGCTCTTGCAATTGCGGATGATATAGGTGCGGTTTTGGTAATCGCATTTTTCTACACCTCGCAGATTTCTTTTATCAGTCTTGGTTATGCCGGAGTTATTTTGATTTTACTCGTGTTGGCAAATTTATCGGGTGTGCGCAATCTACTTGTATATGTTGTACTCGGAATTCTTCTCTGGTTATTCTTTTTAAGTTCGGGTGTTCACGCAACTGTTGCAGGTGTTCTGCTGGCATTCACAATTCCGGCATCTTCAAGAATTAATACTTCACAGTTTTTATCTAACGGCAAAAGACTTATGGAAGAATTTGACAAAGCCGGGGAGGAAGGTCCGGATGTTCTTACCAATGAAGAGAGACAATCAGCTGTTCAGAGTCTGGAAGGTAACTGCGAAAAAATTATGACACCCCTTCAGAGATTTGAACACGCGCTTCATCCCTGGGTTTCATTTTTTATTATGCCAGTATTTGCTCTGGCCAACGCCGGAGTTACATTGGGAGAAGATTTTATTGTCGCCCTCGCCAATCCAATTAGTGAAGGAATTATAGTTGGTCTGTTTTTCGGAAAGCAGCTTGGAATTTTTATCTTCTCATGGCTCTCTGTAAAACTAAAAATTGCTTCTGTGCCTCAGGGTGTAAACTGGAAACAGATTTACGCAGCAGGAATTCTGGCTGGAATAGGTTTTACTATGTCACTGTTTATTGCGAACCTGGCGTTTACCAGTGAAGAAATGCTGAATATTTCCAAGGTCGGTATTCTAACCGCGTCATTTTTATCGGGAGTAGCGGGTTTCTTTCTTTTGAAGTACACGCTAAAGCCGGGAATTACAAAAGAATAAGATAGCAAATTTTTACTTTTGGGGCAGCGGACTAATTTTAGTAACGGTCATCCCGAATTTATTTCGGGATCTCATTTTTTGCAGGGACTCTGAAATAAATTCAGAATGACAGTTATACAATTTAAATTTCAAGTGAAATTAGCCCGACGTTCTTTTCCCTTTAATTTGGAAAAACAGGTCGCTATTTTTGACAATTGCATTAATCAAAATATGGATTTACTTAAATGGATTTGAAACTTAAAAAGCTGGAAAAATTTCATGGAAGAAAAGGCCCCTTATTATTAATTATAATGGATGGTGTAGGTATTGGCAAAGACTATGAAGGCAATGCGGTTCTCCGGGCAAATACGCCGGTGCTTGATGAACTTATGAATTCAAAATTGTACGCGCAGCTCAATGCACACGGTCCGGCAGTTGGCCTGCCGACTGACGATGATATGGGAAACAGCGAAGTCGGGACACAACGCTATTGGCGCGGGCAGAGTATTTGCCCAGGGAGCAAAACTTGTAAACAAAGCTTTGAGCTCCGGTGATATATTTAAAACTGAAGTCTGGGACAATGTTATTCGAAAAAGGGAAAAACGGCGGTACGGTTCACTTCATAGGATTGTTGTCAGACGGTAATGTTCATTCGAATATCAGCCAGTTATTTATCTTGATAAATAAATGCGCTGAACTCGGAATAGAGAAATGTGAGGCTTCACGCTTTAATGGACGGAAGAGATGTGCCTGGCAGAACGGCACTAACATACATTAAACAAACCGAAGAATTATTCTCGAAAATAAAATCCGAAAAAGGATTTGAGTATAAATTTGCTTCGGGCGGCGGAAGAATGATAGTTACGATGGACAGGTACAATGCGGATTGGGACATAGTGGAAAGAGGCTGGAAAGCCCATGTTCTTGGAATCGGCAGAAAATTTCATTCTGCAAAACAGGCTGTTGAAACCTTTTATGCAGAGGACGAAAAAATTATAGATCAGTATCTGGACCCTTTTGTGATTGCAGATGATAAAGATGAACCCGTTGGCACAATTGAAGACGGAGATTCAGTTGTGTTCTTTAATTTCCGTGGCGACAGGGCGATTGAACTTTCTAGAGCATTCGAAGAAAAAGATTTTGATAAATTCGACAGGATCAGGATGCCTGAAGTTTATTACGCGGGAATGATGCAGTACGATGGGGATCTGCTTATTCCTAAAAATTACCTGGTCGTTCCTCCTCAGATTGAAAGAACTATCAGCGCATATCTTTGTGCCGAAAAAGTTACATCTTTTGCTATTTCGGAAACGCAAAAATTCGGACACGTAACATATTTCTGGAACGGGAATAGGTCGGGATACATTAATGAAAACCTGGAAAAATATATCGAAATTCCCTCCGACAAAATTGAATTTGATAAAGCCCCGAAGATGAAAGCTTATGAAATAACAGATAAAACTATTGAGTTATTAAAGTCCGGGGATTATAAATTCGGCAGAATAAATTTCCCGAACGGCGATATGGTGGGGCACACCGGCAATTTTGACGCCGCTGTTACCGCTGTTGAAACAACTGACGAGTGCGTTGGGAAATTATTGAAAGTAATAAAAGAACTAGATGGAATTGCGCTTGTTACAGCCGACCACGGGAACGCTGACGAAATGTACACTGAGAAAGACGGGAAGAGAACTCCGAAAACGTCTCACACCTTAAACCCGGTACCGTTTATTATTTATGACTCTGGCTTTCATGATGAATACAAAATGAGCGGCGCTAAAAACCCCGGGCTTACAAATATTGCGGCAACAATTTTAAATCTGCTGGGATATGAAAAAGTTGAAGATTATGATGAATCCTTGGTTAATCTAAAGTAAAATTTGCAGCGATTATTTTATCATTTAGTTAAAAATACTGGTTCGATTTAATTTTCTTTTTTAGTAATTTGAGACCAGAAAAACCTATTTATTGGAGTCCAGTTGATTCTAAAAAAATATCTGCTTATCGGTGCATTTCTTCTTGCAGCCGTTCCGCAAATGTCCGCACAAACAACTATTGGAAAATACGCAGGTGAATTCCTTGCAATCGGTGTTGGCGGGCGGGCACTCGGAATGGGCGGTGCTTATGTTGCTGTTGCTAACGATGTAACTTCAGGTTATTATAACCCTGCCGGATTGATACATCTTAATTATCCTCAAATTGAACTTATGCACGAAGAGCGGTTCGGTTCGCTGGTAAATTACGATTATGCAGCCGTAGCAATTCCTTATGGAACGGATATGAGTTTTGGATTGAGTATTATGCGCCTCGGAATTGATGGAATACCTGATACAAGAAATGCACTTGTGGACGCAAACGGGGACGGTCAACTTAATATTAAAGACGACAGGCTGGATTACAGTAAGATTACAGAGTTCAGTAACCAGGACTGGGCAATTTACTTTTCTTTTGCAAAAAGACATTCAGAAAAATTTACTTATGGCGCCAGTGTAAAAATTATAAGAAGGGTACTGGCTGAATACGGTGCGACCGGAATCGGTTTTGATGTTGGCGCTCAATACAGGATGACAGATAATTTATTCCTTGGCGCAAATATCCAGGATGTAACAACCACTCTTGTTGCCTGGAGTACGGGAAGAAATGAATTGATTTCTCCCACTTCAAAAGTCGGTGTGGCGTACAGGTTTGAATTTTTAGGCGGGACTTTTCTTCCGGCTATAGATATGGATATAAGATATGAAGGTAGAAGGTATTCTGCTAATTATAATTTGGGACCGATTAGTTTTGATTTGCATTACGGGGTTGAGTATAATTTTAAAAATATTTTTATGGTACGCGCCGGTTATAATGATGTAAGACAGTTTACAATCGGCGCCGGAGTTAAATTGCCAAAATTAAATATCGATTATTCTTTCGCAAAATTCAGTGGCTCTTCGGATGAAACACTCGGCGATACTCACAGAATTTCACTAACTCTTACTCTTGAACAGCCCAAGTTTTTGAGGGAAGGGAAGTAATACTTACGGTTTTAAAAATTAAAAAGCCCGAGTTTCAATTATGAATCTGGGCTTTTTTTTAGGGAAAATTATTATAATAAATTTGTAACCAAACTCTGGTAAGTGCTGATGTCCTGCAAACCTACAAACGATTTAACTATATTTCCATCTTTATCTATAACGAAGGAAGTTGGGATAGCCTGCACACCGCCGTAAGCCTGTGTAATGTTGTTGTCTGCATAAGCTACGTGGTAATTGATTCCCATTTTTTTAATAAACGGAACAACATCTTTTTTTGTATCAGTATCTACTGAAACACCAATTATTACCAGTTTATCTTTAAAATCTTTCTTAAGCTGTATCAAATCAGGTATACCTTTTCGACAAGGGGGACACCATGTAGCCCAGAAATCAATAATTACTACTTTGCCTCTGAAGTCGGACAGCTTTAACGTATTTCCATCAGTACTTGCCAATGAAAAATTTGGTGCCTTATTTGAGTTATCTACGGTTGTAGTATTATTTGTAGCAGTTGAAGTATTATCATTTGAAGGAACCTCTTTTACGTTTTTACCTCCACAGCCCACTATTGTTGCAGCTGTGAAAAGAAAAATTGATGCTAAAATCTTTAGTCTCATTAAAATTCTCCTGTAAATTTATCCTGATATAATTATTGAAGTCTTTCCTGTGCTGCTTTCGGATTGTAATTAGGCGGATACGGACCCTGGTCCGGTTCTTTTTTTGTATTATTTATTATAAAAAATACAATGAGCACTACTACAATAATAATTGTCCAGACAGTACTTTTATACTTCGGATCAATTAGATGCTTCTTTTGTTCAATTGGTTTCCCGATTACACGTTCTTTTTTTCTGTTTTTTTGTGCCATAATTTCTTTAGAATATCGTTTTTTTTTTAATATTACCACAAAGATAATAAATTATACTCTTTATTGTTTTATTAGTTTCCAGGTTTCGGTGCTTAACAGGTACGTTAAAATCTTAATGTTGTACCAGTCAAGTGAGGCAGATATCGATGTTATTTTTAAAGCAGATGCAGAGGTTTAGAAAAAGTATACCAATGTAAGGGTTTTATCTATTATTTGTTGGAGTTTTTCTTCATTTTATAAGCGAGATAAGACCCCCCAATTAACAGTGAGAAAGAGCCTCCAACAACCGCAACTGCGGACAATACAACTTGTGTTAAATCCATTACCAAGCCCTCCGGTAAATAGAATGAAATTCATCTATTATTTAATACATTTATATCAACGTATTACAATTGAATACAACATATGTATTGGTAATGGGAATGTAAATAGGTTGAAAGGTATTATTCAACCAATAGCTATTATGCTCGTTCAATGGTATAATATTACCGATAAATGAAAAAAAAATCCTATTTATCTGTCATTTTATTTGAATTAAAGAAACGGGGTTTTTAAAATCTTATGGAGTATAAATCGATGTTATCTTTAAATATAGTTTATTTTCTTTGTTTTCTTTTTTGTTGCTTAACCAATCAATAAGATCTTCTTCTGTATCTATGTCGACCAATTCCGTTAGTGTCTTTACCTCCATATTTGCATTTAGTAATTTATCTAAGGTTTGTTGGTAAACAGACTCAGTACTCCAATCAATTTTAGAAAATAATTCTTCCTTTGGCGATTTTATCCCTAAAAGATAATATCCACCGTCAGTTGAAGGGCCTATTACAGCATCATTATTTTCTAATGCAGCAAATGCTTCCATAATAATCCCAGATGAAATATCGGGAAGATCTGTTCCTATAATTACAACCCTTTCAAATCCGTTTTCAAATATTTCAGTAAAAGCATTATACATTTTTTCGCCGAGGTTTTTCCCTGATTGTGGACGGAACAGGAAATTATAATCTACCCAGGATTTTATTTTCTCATTGTCAATTCCTTCAACAAAAAAGAGATAAATTTTTATGGTTTTTTCGGGAAGATTATTTAATTCCCGGAAGGTATGTTGTGCACATAATTTGTAAAATTCCGTTGCGAATTTATCCCCTGTGGTTTTAGCTAACCTGGTTTTTACATTCCCGTCATCCGGGTATTTTGCAAAAACTATTACAGCATGCTTTTGAGTGTTTTTTCCCATTAGTCTCTAAAAAATTCAGTAAAAATTGTTTTAAGAATTATTACGCTCGCCATAAATGTACCTTTTATTGTACCTGTTACTTTCGATTTACCGATCCTTTTACGGTAGCTTACAGGTACTTCTTTTAACCTTAATCCCTTTTTAATAGCTTTTATTTGCATCTCAACTGTCCAGCCGTACCATTTATCTTTCATATTTAATTTGATAAGTTTTTCGGTTTTAATTGCACGGAAAGGACCGAGGTCGGTATACCTGGTTTTCCAGAATAGTTGGATTAATAATCCTGCAATAACACTACCAATCCTTGATTGCGGTGGAAGTGCACCTTTTTCTCTTTTGCCTAAAATTCTGCTGCCAATTATGAAATCGTAGTTTTCATTAAGTATTGGAGTGATAAGATTTTCTATTTCTCCGGGATAGTCACTGTAATCACCATCGAGGAAAACAATAATATCAGTTTTAGTGGATTTTAGGTATTCTATTCCTGTTAAGCAGGATGCCCCATACCCCTGGAAAGATTCATCCAAAACAATTGCTCCTGCTTCAATTGCGACTTCTTTTGTCTTGTCTGTTGAGTTATTATTTATTACAACAATTTCCGAGACGATCTTCCCGGGAATGTCAGAAACAACTTTTCCTATTGACTGTTCCTCATTATAAGCAGGAATTATGACACCAATTTTCATACTGTTATTGCTTTGGAAAGATTTAAGATAAGGCTAAATTACAAAATATTATGCTGTTACTTAACTGAAAAAATGTGGCTGCGGTATCCTTTTAATTCTACATATAATCCCTGTGATTTTATTTCATCAACATTACGTGTATATGAAATACCAGCCAGATGATCAAACAATTCTATCTTGTTTGCATCTAAAAAGATATCAAATTTTATTCTGCATTGCGAAGTTGTCTCGGAATAATTAGTAATTACTATCCAAAGTTCTCTCTTATATGTCCATTGCCAGCAGAAAAAATGTTCAAAAGAATGATTATTCCCTCCTGCGGAAATCGGATCTAATTTATTAAAAACTCCATACTTAAAGACATCATTCTGGATTACTTGCAAAAGCTGGTTGTAGTAATTCATAACTGTATGACTTTTCCTCTCTTCCGGTTCACAACCAAGTTGTAACGGTAATTTTATTCTTTTCCCTTCGAACTGTCCGTCATAATAAAACTTCATTCCCGGTACAGTACTCATTATTGTTGCTGCTGCAAGAGATTTTTGCTTTCCGAAAGAACTGACTGCTCTTTTTTCATCATGGTTCTCTAAAAATCTAACTGATTTTTCCTGGTAAATGATGTCGGCATCAAGATGAGTTTTTGCCCCGAAGATATCATCTGAAGCTAATCTTTCTGTTAGTCTTTTATCGTAAGTATAATCAAATCCTTGCTGCTGAAGATCAAATTCCAGGTCCCAGTATGCTTCTGCAATAAATGTAAAATCCGGATTTTGTGATTTAACTTTTGCGATTGCTTCTTTCCAGAATTCTGTTTTAGGTTTGGGGTAATCCAGTTTATTTAAAACGCCTGACCATGTGTTTGTAAAAATATTATTCAATTGTAAAATAGACATATCACAACGTACACCGTCACAAATTTCAGTAAGATTTAACAATTTGTTTATCATAAATTTGCGGGTTTCGGGGTTATAATAATTTAACTGAATTGTATCACTCCACGCAGGAAAGAACGGGTCTCTTCCGTGTGCAAAAATTTCATCTTTGTCCGGCCCCGGCTTAAAAAATGTAACTGGATCATAATTCAATAATTCTTCATCACCGGATAAAAACAGTTCTGGTTTTTTATCAATTAATTTTGAAGCTGCACTGAAGTGATTTGGAATGAAATCAAGAAATAATTTTATTTGAAATTTACTTAACTGATCTCTCAGTAATTTGAGATCAGTTAAAGAACCTAAATCAGGGTTTATTTGATAATCATTGATTGAATATGGAGAGCCGATTATATCTTCTCTTTTCCATTTGTTGAGGCTTTTGTTGTAAGCAGTGACAAGTTCAGGGCTGAGGCAGCATTTCTCAATTATTTGAGGAGTTGTTTCCCAGACTCCCATCATCCAGACAATATTAATTCCTTTATCAGCCAGGTCTTTAAAATATTCGTCTGGAATTTCTGAGAGCTTTATGTCTTTACCAAACCGTTTAATCCAGACCCGTGTGTTTATTTCGTAAAGTACCGGATTTTTCAGCAATTTAAATCCCCTTATTTATAGACTGTAAAAGGTAAAGAAAATTAAACGAGTGATACAGCCGCTAAATTAAAACTTACTTAGAGCCGTGCAATCTTGTAATTCTTAAATGCAAAATATATCTCCTGAGAAGCTGTTTTAATTACCGAAGCCAGCGGGACGGCCAGCAACATTCCGATTATCCCAAAAACCTGGCTGCCGGCTAAGACTAATAGTATAATAACTATCGGGTGCATATCGACACTTTTTGCAAAGACATAGGGCTGTACGAAACCATTATCAATTGCGTATACAGCAAGCATTAAAATTATTATAAAAGGTACGTGGGAGAGATCGCCGTATTGGATTATTGAAAAAATAATTGCCGGAACACCACCTATTATTGGTCCGAAATATGGGACAAGATGCCCGAGAGCAGAAACCATACCGAGCGGAAGTGCATTATCAATTCCAATAAAATAAAATCCAAGTCCGCAGGAAATTCCTACAAAAGCCGCATCAAATATCCATCCCCTTACAAATCTGCCTAATTGTATACTGACTTTTTTCAAAATCCAGTACGACATTTCAAAATATTTGTTTGGCATAATATGAATTATACCGCGCTGGATTATTCTGCTGTCTTTAATTAAAAAGAAAGTTATAAACGGAACAATGATAACTATAGCAATTACAGAGATTATACTGGTAAAAATAATTGAGATTTTATCAACTGAGTTTACAATACCTGAGGATATAAAATCTTCAACTTTCTGGGATAATTCACCGGGATTAAAAAACGGAAGATATTTATGAATTTCCTTTTCAGCAGAAACTATTTGATCGTGTATTGAATAAACCTGTAAGGCTTCTACAAGGTGATTTAGCTGGTAAATAAATTTTGGGATGAAATATGACACGCCAAAATAAATCAGGAAGGTAACGCCAACAAAAACTATAAAGGTTGAACTGAGCCTGTTGAATCCTTCTCTTTCTAATACCTTTACAATTGGTTCAAAAATGAATGCGATGAGAATTGAAATTGCAATGATTATAATTAAAGTTGAAAGCAGATAAAAAAGATAGAGCAGGGCTGCAATACCCAGAAACAATAAAATAATTTTCCCGGTCTTTTTTGTACTGCTTTCCATAACAAACATTTCCCAACTTAAATTATCTTTTCAAAACCCGGTTGAAATTTACATAAAGAAATAACATTTCAAAATAATTAACTGACAGCTTCTACTCTTCTTACTCCGGGTATCTCCCTCATAAGTGCCCGTTCTATCCCCGCTCTAAGTGTCATAATTGACATAGGGCAAACGCTGCAGGCACCTGTAAGTTTAACTTTTACAATTCCGTCTTCACTGATTTCAATTAACTCCACATCACCACTGTCAGCCTGCAAATATGGCCTCATACTTTCGAGTGACTTCAGGACTTGTTCTTTTGAAATATTCACATTCGCTCTTTATTTATCGTCGTCATCCAAAAGGATTTCAACTTTTGATTCCGGGTTAATATTTCTGATTTCTACTTGTTTTCCAAAATTTCTGGAAATATCTATTATCACTTTCTCATATTCAGAGTTGGGAGCATCGTATACAATTGGAACTCCTTTATCTCCTCCAACTCTGATTCTTGAATCGATAGGCATTCCTCCAAGGAAAGGTACATTTAATTCATTCGCGAGGGAAGAGCCACCGCCAGTTCCGAATATATCATATTTTTTGCCCGTGTCCGGAGCAATAAAATAACTCATGTTTTCAACTACACCAAGTACAGGAACATTAACTCTTGTAAACATTTTAAGAGCTTTGCGTGCATCAATTAATGATACTTCCTGTGGTGTGGTGACTATAACCGCGCCGGTAAGCGGAACTGTCTGAACAAGTGTAAGTTGTATATCGCCGGTTCCCGGAGGCATGTCAAAAATAAGGTAATCCAGTTCACCCCATTCAACATCAGTCATAAATTGTTTTACTGCACCACTTGCCATTGGTCCACGCCAAATAACCGGTGCGTTATCATCTACCAAAAATCCGATTGAGATTACTTTTACTCCGTAATTTTCAAGCGGAATCATTTTCATCGTAGTTTTATCCTGGTAGACTTTCGGTTTTTCTTTGATGCCGAGCATTAATGGGATACTGGGTCCGTAAATATCGGCGTCTATCAGCCCAACAGAGGCTCCGTCTTTTGCAAGTGCAACTGCCAGGTTTACGGCAACCGTGCTTTTGCCAACTCCGCCTTTGCCGCTTGCTACTGCAATAGTGTTTTTTACTCCGGGAAGCAAAGCATCTTTTTTAGAGTCCTGGTGTGCTGTTACTTTTCCCTGGAGATTAAGTTCAACTTTATCTAAGGAATTAAATTCAGATTTTAAAACAGTAATAATTTTATTTTTTAATTCATCGTTTAAATCACTCTGCGAAATCGGCAACGATATAGTTAAATCCAGATTGTTTCCAGAGACTTTAAAATCTTTTATTGTATTAAGTGTAAGTAAATTCTTATTTAATTTATCATTATCAATTTTCTTAAGGGCGTTTAATATCCCGCTTTTGGTCATATCAGACATTTCTTTTCCTTTATTTTTTCTGAAAAGTTTCATATTTAAATTTAAGAAAATTAACATTCAAATTGAATGCTAAAAATCAGCTCGGTCAGTGAATTCTTTTTTATGTGAAGCAATATTTACCTTGAAACGGAGGTAAGCTTACCGGCATGATTCATAAGCCATTCCTGACAATTAACTTTCTTATCTTCGTTTGTTCTTTCTATTAATGTGTATTTCATATCCTGAGAAAGTTTTCTTGCTTTTTCGTTATCACGAAGAGCATGCTTTATTAAGGTCCGCAGCAAATCAGTTTTAATTACTTCGTTCTCAATTGGAATTGCTATTTCAACTCTTCTATCAAGGTTTCGTTGCATCATATCTGCGCTGCTTATATAAAGCTCATCCCTACCATCATTATAAAAATAATAAACTCTGCTGTGTTCAAGAAATCTTCCAACAATACTAATTACTTTTATATTTTCACTTAATCCTTTTACACCGGGAACAAGGCAGCAAATTCCTCTAACGATCAGGTCAATTTTTACTCCATTATTAGAAGCTTCGTACAAGGCACTAATAATTAGTGGATCTACCAGGGCGTTCAATTTAAAAATTATTTTACCTTCTTTCCCATTTTTTACATTTTCAATCTCACGCAAAATCTTTGCAATAAATTTTTCGCGCATATTTACAGGTGCGGCTATAATTTTATTGAAATTATCAAGAGTTGAATAACCTGTCAGGTAATTAAACAGGTCTGCTATATCTGTACAAATGTCGGGATCTGTTGTGAAAAAACCAATGTCAGTATAAGTTTTAGCAGTTATTGCATTGTAATTTCCGGTTGATACGTGAACATATCTATTCACCCCTTCGGATTCTTTTCTGACAACAAGTGTCATTTTACCGTGAGTTTTAAGACCGACCAGCCCGTAAACTACGTGTACACCAACCTTTTCAAGTTCTCGTGCCCAGAAAATATTATTTTCTTCATCAAATCTTGCTTTAAGTTCAACAAGAACAGCAACTTGCTTTCCGCGTTCAGCCGCTTCGATAAGATATTTTACAATCGGAGAATTTGGGCCCACCCGGTATAATGTCTGTTTAATTGCAAGAACATCAGGATCTTTTGAGGCCTGCTTGATGAAATCAATAATAGGAGTAAAAGAATGATAAGGATGATGAACTAAAATATCTTTTGGACTAATAATCGAAAAAATATCCTCATCATCTTCAAATTCTTTTGGTGTTATCGGATAAAACGGTTTTTCTTTTAATTGATGAAGAGGAAGATCGTATAATGTAAAAATATCGCTTAATCCAAGATGTCCTTCTATTATATGAACTTCATCTTTTTTTATTTGCAGGTTTTCAATTAGCGTTTCCAGCATGAATTCCGGCATTTTACTTTCTACTTCTAACCTGACTACGCTGCCAAACCTTCTCAATCTGATATTTTCTTCGATAACACTTAATAAATCATCCGCTTCATCTTCCTGGAGTTCAATATCGGTATCTCTGGTAATTCTAAAACGATGAGCTTCAAGAATTTCCATACCGGGGAATAACAAATCAAGATTAGCTTTTATCAGGTCGCCAAGCCATAAAAATCTTACACTAAAACTTCCGTTTGTCCCGATTTTTTTATCTGGCTCAATAATTTTATCTATTTGCATTAATCTTGGAAGAATGCTTGGTACTTTTACTCTTCCAAAATGACTTTCGCCATTCGGTCTTTTAACAAGAATTGCAAGACTTAAACTTAGATTAGAAATATAAGGGAAAGGTCTTCCCGGGTCGAAAGCAAGTGGAGTTAATACAGGATAAATTTCTTTTTTAAAATAATTTTTTAGAATCAGTTTTTCATTGTCATTTAATTCATCATAGCTGCAAATAGATATTTTGTTTTTTTTAAGTTCCGGAATTATTTGGTTTGACCAAAGTTCCATTATTGTTTTCAGCATTGGCTGAAGAGCTTTTTCTATTTTTTGTAATTGTGCAATCGGAGTTAATCCATCAATTGATGGTTCAAGAATATTTGCCGCAATTTGCTCTTTAATTCCAGCTATTCTAATCATATAAAATTCATCAAGATTTGTATGGAAAATCGAAATGAATTTTACCTTTTCGAGCAGGGGTAAATCCGGATTTAATGCTTCTTCAAGCACTCGCCGGTTAAACTCAACCCAGCTTAAATCCCTGTTAAAAAAATT
Source organism: uncultured Bacteroidota bacterium (assembly GCA_963783855.1). GTDB lineage: Bacteria > Bacteroidota > Ignavibacteria > Ignavibacteriales > Ignavibacteriaceae > JAKAGZ01. The sequence goes on along the minus strand of CAWAPE010000001.1, from coordinate 33,903 downwards.
CTGTGGATCTTTATATTTTTTTAATAATTCTTTTTTAGACATAATAATCGCGTTCTTTCAGGCAGTGAATATAAGGTTTTTAAGCCAGATTTACACCGTAAATACGATGAGTGGCTGGCATTTGGAATGAGTAAATTCCCCTTTAATTGCGGCAAAATAAAAAGAAAAACCTTCGGGAAAATTTATTTTAAGAAATAAATCTAACACCCGAAGGTTTATTAAATTAAAAATACCAGCTTATGTAGTAGTTTTTTCAGCCATATACAGTTTTGCAAATTCTTTGCCTTTTCTGTTTTTCCAGGAGCCTTTATGATAGGCATAACCGGTCACAAGCGGCATTGCAATTGTAGCCTCGGAATAAACCATCTGTTCATAAGTTGTTTCAACTTTGCCCCAGCTGCTGGCTTCTTTTAGAGTTGAACCTGAAAGAGCGCCGTCTCTTTCATCAGCAACTGTAATCTGTATTGCGTACTTGTGCATTGATGCTTCGCCGTCCAAAATATCTGCGGCAACCACAATATCCTGTGTGAAATTTTTAGGCACGCCTCCGCCGATCATTAACAGCCCGGTATCCTTAGAGGTCTGTTTTATTTTAGTCAGTTCAAGAAAATCTTTTGCGGAATCAATGGAAACGTGTTTGTCAGGATTATTGGTCTGGTGTACAACAAAACCAAATCCTGCAGAACAATCTGAAAAAGCCGGAACAAAGATTGGGACATTTTTTTTGTAAGCAGTATAAATAACACTATCGTCAACTTTTGGTCCGCCATTATTTTCAAGATACTTTCCCATTTCCCAGATTAATTCTCTTGAGGAATAAGCACGTGGCTCAAGCGAGTTCCATATTTTTTCTGTTGTTTCATCGCAGACTCTGAGTTCGTCTTCATCTATATAAGTATCATAAATTCTGTCAATAGCTAAATCCCTTAATTCGTTATCGTCGCTGAAAGGAGTGCCTTTATAATGTTTGAAACCGAGTGCCTCAAAGAAATCCTGGTCAACCATAATGGCGCCGGTTGAAACAATGGCATCAACCATATTATTGTTAATAAGATCAAAAACTACTTTCTTTAACCCTGCACTGAAAAGGCTTCCGGCAAGGGTTAAAATTACACCGCATTCAGTGTCTGCTAACATCATATCGTAAATTTTTGCCGCGCGGTTCAGATCGCGGGCAGAAAATGCCATCTTTTCCATGGCATCAACCAGTGGAATAACATTGTGTTTTTTAATATCTATATGTTCAATTACTTCTTTTAAGTAATCCTGTTTGTTTGCCATTACCTACTCCTTGTTTATTTCCTTCGACCTTTGTTTAATATATAACTTTATAGACAAATCTGAAATTATATTTTTAATCCAATTTTAAAAAAATGCTTTTGCAATCTTCAAAATTCCCTGCTTCCACGGTACACGGTGAGAAACCCCGCTCTGATTTCTAAAATCTTTTTCGTGCTCCAGGTACCATTTAAAGTTTCTAATTAATGCATCTTTGTTTGAATACCTTGGATTAAAGCCTAATTGCTTTTCAGCTTTTTCAATTGACACAAACGAATCTTTTGAGGCCGTTTCATAAACCCATTTGTAAAGTGGAGAAAGTTTTAACGCTTCCAAAAATTTAAGCATCATGATAATCGGCTTTTCCGGAAGCGGCACTATTTTCTTACCATGTCCGGCCAAATCCAGTACTGACTGATAATCTTCTTTCATTGTAGTGTATTCTTTTGCGCCTATATTAAAAGTATCATTAACTTTTGATTTGTCGAGAGTTGCACAAAGATAAATTCCATCACAAAGGTCTTCTACATCCAAAAGCTGGTAACGGTTATTCCCGCTTCCTATCATCGGGAAACCTTTTCCATCTTTTGCCCAATCGTAAAGAAGTGCGAACACACCAAGTCTTTCCGGGCCTACAAAAGACTTTGGGCGGATAATTGGCACACACATTCCCATTCTTCTGTATTTTGAGCATTCCTCTTCAGCGGCAATTTTAGCTTTGCCGTATGGACCTACACCATCGAGTTTATCATCTTCATAAAGTGGATGATGATCCGGAATTCCATAAACCGCAGTTGAAGAAATATGGATAAATCTACCGACTTTATTTTCTTTTGAAGCTTCCAGTAAATTTCTGGTTCCCTGAATATCAGTGGAAAAGATATCTTCCGGTTTATATAGAGGCAGTGCCGCGGCCGTGTGGATGACAACATCAATATCCATAGCGGCAAGATGAACAATTTGTTTGTCCCTTATATCTCCATTAATGATTTTAATTTTATCCTTCATATCAGGATAATCAAAATCAGCTACATCAAGTGAAGCTACTTCATGACCTTTATTAACAAGGTATCGGACAATATTAATCCCTAAAAACCCGGAACCCCCTGTTACGAGAAATTTCATCATTAAATCCTGAATTTTTTCATAAATGCAAACTTAAAATTAACGAATTTTAATACGCATTCAAATCATTTTGGCAGGTCAAAAGTTTAGAATAGAGTGATATTTCCTTTAAAAGGCATAATTTCAGTTTAGAATTTATTGTGTATTATGCTTAACTTTTCTTCTATGATGAATAATATAGAAAACATCCCGGGTAAGTTATTGATGTGCAAAGTAAAGATTATCTCTATAATGATATTAACAGGGTTATTATGTTTTCCTGCAAGTAATCTTTCACAGGGAAAATTTGAAGGTAAAATAACCATTAAAGTTCCTGAAATTGAAAATTACGGAGAACTGAGTTATTATATTAAAGGCGATAAAATCAGAATTAATGTGGAAGGAAAACAGAGGAACAGCGATCTGATTATTGACCCTGATAAAAAGGAAATGATACTGCTGAAAACTCAAATGAGTAAATATATTATATTTCCTTTTGATAACTATGTTGAAACAGGTATGGTTAACAAGAATGAAATTCTGAAGCAATTCAAAAACACAGGGAGTAAAAAAAATATTCAGGGTCACGATTGCGAAAAATGGATTTATCAAACCAATAATAAAGAGATTATTGTCTGGTTAACAAAAGATATAGGGCAATTCAGATTTTTTAGGAATCCTGATAAAAATCACACACCAATAGTGTGGAAAAATGACATAGAAAACTCCGGTTACTTTCCTTTGAAGATTGAAGAAAAATCAAACAGTGGGAAAGCCATTACCACATTAGAAGTAAAAGATATTAAAAGAATGAAACTGGAGAACGATTATTTTCAGCCTCCTGGCGATTTTGAAGAAATGAAAAAGCCAAATATAAATTTGATGAAAAATTTTATGCAAAAAAATCGTTGATTTTTTTTATTAATAATAATTTATTATACTAAATATTATTGATAGAGATATTAGTAATTTATTTCCAAATATTTAAAAGGGAACAATATGAAACGTTCAGGATTATTTTTCGCTTTATTACTGGTGATTTCTTTTACTACAACAAGTTTGTATTCTCAATCTAATTTTCAGGGCAAGGTAATTATTGAAACCTCTGGAATGGGTGGTGCAGGCTCACTTACTTATTATGTAAAAGGTGATCAGGCCAGATTTGATGTAAGATCAGCAAGAGGGGAGGCAAACATGCTTTTCGATAAAGCTGATAAAAAAGTTTATATGATAATGCCCGAAATGAAAATGTATATGGAATTTCCTATGGATTTTATGAATGATAATTCTATAAATGATAAAGTGGAAAAAGAGACTGAAAAAATTGAAAAAACCGGGGAGATGAAAACAATTAATGGATACAGTTGTGAAAAATGGACAATAAATGAAGATAATGGAAGCACAGAAGCGTGGATGACAAAAGAACTGGGAAGCTTCATGTTTTTTGATTCACCAATGGGAGAGAAATCCGAAAGTTCGTGGCAGAAGGATATTGAAGGGACGGGTTACTTCCCGATGCTGGTAATCCAAAAAAATAATGAGGGGCAAGAGATAAGCAAATTCAACGTATTGTCTGTAGTAAAAATGAACCTTGAGGATTCTTTTTTCAAAGTACCTGACGGGTACAGCCAAATGAAAATGCCGATGGGTGGAAAGAAATAAGCAAAATAGCTTATATTTGAATATTACTTCTGGTTATCCTAAACCCAATAAATATTATGGGTGTGGGATAAACTATCTTTTAGGGTATATCTTGACATTTTCCCGGTTTCAAACTATCTTTGGTGCTCTTTATTTGAAAAGATTTATAAGGTTTCGGAGGAAAATAGCGTGAAACAGGAAAAACAGACAAAGTTCATCAACCTTGAAAATGCAGAACGCAAATGGGTTGTTGTTGATGCTAAAGGACAGGTCCTTGGAAGACTGGCCAGTAGAGTAGCAAGCATTATCAGAGGTAAAACAAAACCGACTTTTACACCCAATGCAGACACAGGTGACTTTGTCGTAGTTATTAATGCTGATCAGATTAAAGTTACAGGTAAAAGAGAATTTTTAAAAACATATTCACACTATAGTGGATATCCCGGCGGAAGAAAAGTTCAGACCTTTGAAGAATTGATGGCAAAGAAACCTGAATTCGTTATTGAAAATGCAGTTAAAGGAATGCTTCCGAAAAACAGGCTGGGAAATAAGTTAATTAAAAAGTTAAAAATATATAAAGGTTCAGATCACCCTCACACTGCTCAGAAACCTGAACAGATAAGTTTATAACGGAGAAAGAATGGCCGATCAGATTTATATTGGGAGAAGAAAAACATCTACAGCAAGAGTAATTTTAAGAAATGGTAGTGGTAAAATTACCGTTAATGGCAAAGCCTTTGAAGAAGCTTTCCCTATGTTACTCAGCAGAGAAGATATTCTTGGACCATTAAATGTTACAAAGAATAAGGGCAACTATGATGTTGTTGCTAATGTAAATGGCGGTGGTACAACCGGGCAGGCTCAGGCAATCAGATTAGGAATTACAAGAGCGCTTGTTGCTATTAACCCCGATTATCGTGCTGATCTTAAACCATTTGGATTTCTTACAAGAGACCCGAGAATGGTTGAACGTAAAAAATACGGACAGCCAAAAGCAAGGAAAAGATTCCAGTTCTCTAAGAGATAAGATTTTATTCAGAGTATCTATTAACAATCATTCATACTCTCTGATTTACTGCCTGTGTCCCGCATAAAAAGGGATGGAAAGTAAAGAAGACGGGAGTAGAAGAAAAAACAGGAGCAAAATGAAAAAGCTAGAACTAACCCAGCTTATAGAAGCTGGTGCGCACTTCGGTCACCTTACCCGCCGTTGGAATCCTAAAATGAAAGAATACATTTTCATGGAGAAAAACGGGATTCATATAATCGATCTTAAAAAAACACAAACCCGCGTTAACGAAGCAGCTGAAAATTTAATGAATCTGGTTGCTGAAGGTAAACGAGTACTTTTTGTCGGTACAAAAAAACAGGCAAAAAATGTTATTGATGGAGAAGCCCGCAGATGCGATGCAAACTGGGTGAGCGAAAGATGGCTCGGTGGAATGCTTACAAACTTTTCCACTATTAGAAAGAGCATAAAAAGATTAAACATGATCGAGAAACAGGAAACAGACGGAACTTTTGAGAAGATCACCAAGAAAGAAAGACTTTTCTTAACGAGAGAAAAAGACAAGCTGAAAAAGGTTCTTGAAGGCGTTGAATCGATGAACAGGATTCCGGGAGCTATGTTTGTAGTTGATATTAAAAAAGAATCAATTGCAATTAAAGAAGCACACAGACTTAATATCCCCGTATTCGCAATTGTAGATACAAATTGTGATCCGGATGATGTTGATTATGTAATCCCGGCAAATGATGATGCAGTAAAAACTATTGAGTTAATCACAGCCTATATGGCCGATGCTGTTGCACAGGGTGGAATGGTTGCACAAGAGAAAAAAGCTGAAGAAGCTGCTGCTGCAGAAAGAATAGCAAAAGAAAGAGAAGCATCTGAAAAAACAGAGACACCTTCAGAAAATGAACAGGTAAAGACAAAGAAAAGACTTAAAAAGACTCTTAAAAAAGAAGAAGCAGATAAAACCGAAAATGTTGCAACTGCCGAAACTAAAAAAACGGAAGAGGTAAAAGCTGAGGTTGCTGAAAAACCTGAACCAGCAAAAACAGAAACAACTGAAAAACCTGTAGCAACAAAAACAGAAACAACAGAAAACAAAGAAACAGAAAAAGAATAGGTAAAAATTATGGCTATTACAGCTGCACAAGTAAATGAATTAAGAAAGAAGACCGGTGCCGGTATGATGGACTGTAAAAAAGCCCTGACCGAAGCAGGCGGAGATTTTGAAAAAGCTATAGAAATTCTTCGTAAGAAAGGCGCATCAGTTGCTGCAAAAAGAGCCGAAAAATCTGCAAACGAAGGAATAGTGTTAACTAAAATTGTTGACGAAGGAAAAACAGGAATTATTGTTGAAGTTAACTGCGAAACAGACTTTGTTGCAAAAGGTGAAGACTTTATAAATTTTGCAAATGAAGTAATGAATGTTGTAGATTCCAAAAGACCTGCTAATATGGAAGAATTGCTCAGCGATGAGGCATTAAAATCTAAGATGGCTGATTTACTTGGTAAAGTAGGTGAGAAAATTGAACTTTCACGTTTTGCCATTGAAAAATCTGAAAACGGTCTCGTTGTTGATTATGTACATATGGGATCGAAACTTGGCGTACTGGTTCGCTTTGATAATTCCGGTGATGCTAACACTGAATTGGCAGAAATTGGAAAAGACATTGCAATGCAGGTTGCAGCAATGAACCCTATTTGCGTAAAACGTGAAGAAGTTCCCTCTGACACCATCAATAAAGAAATTGAAATTTACAAGGAAATATCCCGAAAAGAAGGAAAACCGGAACAAATTCTTGAAAAAATTGCAACAGGTAAATTGAATAAATTTTACCAGGAAAACTGTCTTATTGAGCAGGCTTATATAAAAGACAATTCAAAATCGGTAAATGACCTGCTGAAAGAATTAAATTCGAAACACGGCACTAATGCCACTATAGCCCTGTTTCACCGATTTCATCTTGGCGACGAGAAAAAATAATCATTCTTTATCTAAAAGGTCTTAAATTTATTAAGACCTTTTTTTATATTAATCCTATAATTTAGAATTACATTATTATGGCAAAACTAAAATACAAAAGGATACTGCTTAAACTCAGCGGTGAATCCTTAATGGGTGACAAAGGCTTTGGTATTGATCACAAAGTACTCAAGTTTTTTGCAACGGAAGTTAAAAAAGTTCATGACATTGGTGTGCAGGTTGGAATTGTTATTGGGGGCGGAAATATTTATCGTGGTTTGAGCGCAGGTGATCAGGGAATAGATAGGGTAACCGGCGATCAGATGGGGATGCTTGCTACAATGATAAACTCACTTGCATTACAAAATGCAATTGAACACAAAGGAATTCATACAAGACTGTTAAGTGCGCTTCATATGGAACAAATTGCTGAACCATATATAAGAAGAAGAGCATTAAGGCATATTGAAAAAGGTAGAGTAATTATTTTTGGAGCTGGCACAGGTCATCCGTATTTTAGCACTGATACTGCTGCATCATTAAGAGCTGTGGAAATAGGCGCCGATGTTATTATTAAAGGTACCCGGGTAGACGGCGTTTATGATTCCGACCCGGAAAAAAATGATAAAGCATTTAAATTCGAAAATATTTCATACCTTGATATACTAAAAAAGAATCTCCGGGTTATGGACCTGACCGCTGTTAGCCTCTGCCAGGAAAATAATTTGCCACTGGTTGTCTTCAATATGGATCATATTGACAACCTGCTAAAACTGGTAACCGGCGAAAATGTCGGAACAGTTGTTAACAATGGAAATTAATTCGGTTCTGCTTTGTAGTAATTATTTATTAAGTTAAATTTTATTTTGTTTGAATAAACAACGAGGGTTGTATGGATCCTATAATAAAAGATGCAAAATCCAGGATGGATAAATCATTGGAAGCTTTGAGAGCAGAGCTTGTAAAAATAAGAACTGGTAAAGCAACAACCGCACTTCTCGATGGAATAAAAGTTGAATATTACGGGACTCAGACTCCGTTAAACCAGGTTGCAAATATTACAGTTCTTGATGCACACACTCTTTCTGTTACTCCGTGGGATAAAACGGTTGTACAGGCTGTAGATAAAGCCATTCTTGAAGCAAACATAGGGCTTAACCCTGTTAGCGACGGAACAAATCTTAAAGTTCCAATTCCACCTCTAAATGAAGAAAGAAGAAAAGAACTTGCTAAGCTTGTTAAAAAGTTTGGTGAAGATTCAAAAATTGCTGTAAGAAATATTCGGCGCGATGCTAATGATCATCTTAAAAAGGCAGAAAAAGATAAAAAATTATCAGAAGATCAGTTGAAGGATGCTGAAGATGAAGTACAGAGACTGACAGATGAACATACCAAGAAAGTTGATGAAATTCTTAAGCACAAAGAAGAAGAGATAATGGAGGTTTAGCTTTTAGTTTTAGTCTGATTTTAAGACCCAATTTCTGTGCCGCAGCTACGCGGAATTGCAGGAATTGGGTTTTTTAGTGTTTATTGAAGTTAAAAAAGTTATTATTTGCTGAAAATTTTAATTAAATTTTATTTAACAGAAGTTTTTTCTCTTTGAGCCAGGCATAATAATATTATGGGATTCGAAGAAGACCCTAAAATTGAAATAAAAAGGAATTTTTTTACTTACTTCAATAAGAACACAATCAAAAGTGTCTTATTCTTTTCAGGTGGAATTGTTCTTTTTATTACAGGCGTTATTGGTTATGGAATAATTATAAATCTGAGAACCCTTACGCTTGATGAAGCTATGGCTAATAAAGGGATAAAAAAAATTTCTAATCCACATATTGTAATAAACAAAAAGCAATATGCATTGTTTCTTTATAGTGATTCTGTTCTTGTAAAAAGTTATAGAGCCAGCTTTGGCAGAAATGTAAATTCAAGAAGTCATTTTACCGAAGAATTGGCAACTCCTATTGGAAATTATCAAATTTGTTCAATTGATACTGAAAGTGTATATGATAAATTTCTCCGGTTAAATTATCCGAATATAGAAGATATGACCGAGGCGTTAAGAAAGGGTGTCATTACACAGGAACAATATGACAAACTTAGATATGAATTCTATTATGAAGGTTGCCCGAAAACTAAAACTTATATCGGGGGACCATTAGGGATTCATGGTCAGGGCAGATTAAATTTCCTTTTAAAGAATTTACCTTTTGTGTATAACTGGACCGACGGATCGATTGCGGTAAGCAATGAAGCCATTGATGAAATAAACTTAGTAGTAAAAAAAGGAACTAAAGTTGTTATCCAATAAAAAAATATTATCAGTAGTGATATTATTATCACTTGTGCTTTTCTCATGTGGAGGGAATAAATCTAAAGAGGAAAGGGCAAAATTAGAAAACAGTTATAATGATCCTTCCTTTGTTCTTTCACAGGCTAAAAGGGTTCTTGGTGACAGAGTACTAACTGCCTTTAAAGGGCGATTTGATCAGGATTCTGTAATCGAAGTTGTTGCTGGAACTGAAATATCAAATAAATCAGAGTGGGGGATCAGGTTTTATCTTCTGAAACTTCAGGGAGATGATCTGGTAAAAGTTGCACAGACTGATTTACTCGAGGGATCTTTTAAAGGAAGTTTGTGCAATAAAATAAAATTTCCATCTTTTAACCACGAACTAATCTATTATAATTCTAGGGATTATTTTCTGGGCAGTGCAGGAGGCGAAATATTTTCATACATAATTAATTTTCAGGAAAATAAAACCTATTATGCACACCTTGTTGCAGGTGAGAATAAACCGGCTGTTCTTTTTATATCAGAGAATATAGATGTGCCGGAAATTAAGAATTTTTTTATTTTGAATTTCAAACGGGATTATCCCAAAATTAGTCTTTCCTCAAAAGATGTCAGGTTAAAATTTTAAGTAACCTTCAAAAAATGATGTTCAATTTATTGCGTATTTATGCATTTTAAGAAATTATTTCTAATTATATTTCTCTTACTCAGCAGGTTGATTTTCGCACAATCAACTGAAGAAAAATATGAATTAAATTCTCTCAATTTTGAAGGGAATGATGAAATTGCAACTTCGGCGCTTGAATATAAAGTCTATTCCCGTGAAACTCCGTGGTGGTTCTGGAAAATGCTGCACTCCGTAACCGGCCTTGCAAGGGGGGCTTCATATTTTGATTCAACAAATATCCATCTTGATCTGGAAGCATTAAAGGAATTCTATAATGCCAACGGTTTCTTCAATGCCAGGTTTTCTTATGATGTAGAAATTGATACCTCATCAAAGCAGGTGGACTTAACATATATAATTAATGAAAATGCGCCCTCAAATTATGGTAAATTAAAAATTTTTGGGTTGGGTAAAGTTCCTGAAACTATAGCTGATAATGTGAGAGATGATATTAATACAGATACTACAAAAAGGTTTAACCAGGATCTTCTTCAGGCAAATATTGATTATGGATTAAACGATTTGTTGAACGAGGGCTATATGTTTGCACAATATGACAGCACTATTGTATATCGTGATACTGTAAAAGACAATGCGGGATTAAATATCTACTATACTTCAGGTAAAAGATACACAATTGATTCTCTGGTAGTTACAAAAAGTGGAGAAGGCGCTGATCTTGTAGATAGTACTTTGTTGCGCGATATAAGCGGTTTTAACAAAGGAGATTTTTACGACCTTGAAAAAATGAGACGTAATCAACTGCGTATGTACCGTACCGGGCTATTTAATTCAGTTACTCTTTCCGGCATAGAATCTGACACAACTGACCACCATGTTCCCTTAAGAATTGATGGAAATATAGGTCTGCTGAATGAACTATCGCCTGAGATCATTCTTAACAACCAGCAGAACGCTTTTAACGCAGGTCTGGGGGCAACATATGTAAGGAAAAATTTTTTAGGTGATGCCAGGAAATTAACTTTTGCCTCGTCATTTGGTATACAGGATATTTTCCAGGTAAACTTTGGGCAGCTTATTGATAAATTTTCATTTCGGGATACAACATTACTGGGCTATTTTGATTCAAGAATTACAATTGAACAGCCGTATATGTTTGAAAAAAATATATTCGGAACGTGGGAGAACTATATTACAATAAATAAACAACGCACTTACAATACAACTGTATTCGGGTCCAAATTGACTCTGGAATTTGAAATGCCTCGTTATACGTTTGTGAATTTTTTAAGTGCATTTTATAATGTTGAAAGATCCAATGAGGTTTACAGGCTTTACAATGACAGCCTTTCTTCGAAATTAATTTCTGCTATCGGTCTTAATATAGGTTCCACAACAGTTGACAGTCTTTTATTTCCGTCACGTGGCTATAATCTTTCCCTGCAGGTTGAAGAGGCAAATATTTTACCTTACGGAATTACAAAAGTTTTTGGTGGTAGTTTTGACGGTGCATTATTCTATAAACTTCTCGCAACATATTCCACTTATTTTAATATGAATAAAGAACGTACCTCGGTATTTGCTCTGAAAAATAAAAGTGGAGTTATACAGGCTTATGTCGGGGATTATTCAGGCATTCCGATTAACAGAACATTTTACGCGGGCGGAAGCAACTCTATAAGAGGCTGGCGTGCAAACGAGCTTGTACCGCGCAATTCGCCCGTGATACGCGGTATTACACAGCAGGGACCAAATGTAAAGGGCGGAACATTTTTGTATGAGGGCTCGGCCGAATTCCGTTTCAGGTTTCTCCATTATTACGGATTGGCATTTTTTATGGATTATGGAAACACCTGGCTGAATTATAAGCAATTTCGTTTTGATGACGTTGCCATTGCCGTTGGATTTGGATTCAGGTATTATACTCTGGTTGCACCTATCAGGATTGATTTCGGATTCAAGCTTTATGACCCTGCAGATAAGAGATTTATTTTCAACAAAAAAGTATTTAGTAATTTTGCCTTCAATTTCGGAATAGGGGAAGCGTTTTAAATACTGCTTTTGCAGGTTTCAAAATTGTCCTTTAAATAACTGAACTCCTGTTATTTAGCCCAAAACAGCTGGACCCTGCAGTTTCTTTGGTAATTTTATTCTTTGTAAAACAGCCTTGAAATGCTTATTTTAAACATTCTTTTTAGGTTTTAAATTATGATTTACAGCATGACCGGCTACGGTAAAGGAATTGCCGAAAACGGAAAAATAACAGTTGAAGTAGAAGTGAAAAGCGTTAACAGTCGCTTTCTTGATATATTCTTAAAACTTCCAAATTCCCTCATGAACCGTGATTACGAATTGAGGGAATTAATAAAAGGCAAAATTAAAAGAGGTAAGCTTACCGTAATTACCCAGCTCAATGTTAACGGTGCGGAAGATGAATTACCCCAGCTTGATAAAGCAAAAGTAAAAAACCAGCTTGCGATACTGAAAGAAATTAAGAAAGTCGCTAAACTGTCAGACAAAATTAAAATTGACCACATTTTATTGAATAAAGATATTTATCTAAGCGGCGATGGTGAAATAGCTGAAACAGAATTTAAAGTTTTGAGAAAAGCTACTTCCTCCGCGCTCGATCAGCTTTTAAAGATGAAAAAAGCCGAAGGCAAAGAACTTGAGAAAGATCTTCTGCAGAGACTCGGTAATATTGAGGAACATCTTTCGGAAATTGAAAAAGAAGCCGTAGAAAGCGGTGTTAAAATATATTACGATAAACTGAAAGAAAGAGTTAATGTTTTACTCGATGGACAGCAGGCCGACAATGACAGGCTGGAACTTGAACTTGCAATTATGGCAGACAAAGCAGATATAACCGAAGAATGTGTAAGACTCAGAAGTCACATAAAATTTTTCAGGGAAAGCCTTAAAAATGAAAGTGAGCCGGGGAGAAAAGTAAACTTTCTCTGTCAGGAACTGAACAGGGAAGCAAATACTATTTCTTCAAAATCTATCTCAACTTCCATTACACACAAAGCTGTTTTTATAAAAGAAGAAATTGAAAAGATCCGTGAACAAGTACAAAATATTGAGTGATCGTTGGAGAATCAGAAAGGAAAAATTATTGCGATATCCGCACCAAGCGGTACAGGTAAAACTACAATTGTCAGAAGGGTCTTAAAAGATATTCCCGGACTGGTGTTTTCCGTCTCGGCAACCACACGCAAACCGAGGGAAAATGAGAAAGACGGTTTCCATTATTTCTTTATCAGCGAAGATGAGTTCAAAGCTAAAATAGAGAAAAATGAATTCATTGAATGGGAAAAATTTTACGATTATTATTACGGCACTTTCAAATCTGAGGTACAAAACGCTGTAAACAGCCAAAAATCGATCATTCTTGAAGTTGACGTAAAAGGTGCTCTTTCGCTGAAAAGCATTTACCCTGAGTCAGTTCTTATTTATATTGTACCCCCCGGTTTTGATGAACTTGTAAAAAGGTTAAAGAACAGGAATACGGAAAGCGAAGAAGATTTGCAGAAAAGAATTGACAGGGCAAAAATGGAACTGGGACTGAAAGATAAGTTTGATTTTGCAATTGAAAATGAAAACCTGGAAACCGCGGTTTCTGAAACAGAGAGTTTAGTAAAAAAAATTATTTCTAAAGGAGAATAGTTAAATGCCAATTACACCAGTTGATTTACGTGAAGTAGATAAAAATGCTTCCAATGTTTATGAAGGGATTATCGTCTCTGCATTAAGAGCACGCCAGCTAAATGATGAATATAAAATAGAGTACAATGCTCTTGTAAGTACAATTCCCGTTGCAGCAGGCGAAGATGATGCTGAAGATATTCAGAATCCGGCTCAGTTAAAAATTTCATTGGATTTTGAAAAGAAAGAAAAGCCACATATTCAGGCTCTTGGAGAATTGCTCGAAGGTAAAATAGATTTCAGGTACAAAGAATAAAAAGATTCAGAGGATTGGAAATTTTTGCGGTAATTTTGGCATTTAAATGAAGTCGCAAAAATTTCTGATCTTTATCAGGCCGACAATTTATTTGAATATATAAACACTCCGTTTCTATCCTTTTCCAGAAAAATTTCAAGCAGTATTTCGTATTGATACATCAGGGTCGCATAAAATATCGCGGTATCCAGGAAACGATAATTATATTTTATTGTCTCAAGCAGCAACTTCCAGAAGTATTTCCTCTTTTTTTGTTGTACCCCAAGCTTATAAGTAATTCTGAAAAAACTTGCAACGTGTGCAAATGTCGGTTTCCTTTTCAGCGAAGTTTTAACCTTGTAAAGATTGTTTTTGTCTTTATAGTATTGTAGAACCCTTTCCAGAATCTTTTCAGAAGAATAAACTTCCATCAATATTTTTTTATAACCTTTGTGTAATTCTTCTGTGTCCATTAAAGGGATGATGTTCGTCTTATCTTCATCAAATTCAAATTTTTTCAGCAGCCTGTTTTCTTTGACCATTCTGTCGTATAATTCGGTGCCTGGAGGTGCTTTTAAGACGTTAACTATTACGTAAACAATACCACTTTTCTTAATAAAATTGATTACATCATCAAACACTGTTGGTTTGTCGGTATCAAGCCCAACAATAAAAGTACCGATAATCATAAATCCCATTCCCTGCAGGTACTTTACAATTTCTAAAATATTTCGTCCAGCATTCTGATTTTTTCTCATAGCCTTCAAAGATTCTTCTTCTATTGATTCAATACCAATTAGCACGTGCCTGAATCCTGCTTCCAGTAATAAATGGCAAAGTTCTTCATCATCAGCAAGATTAATTGTTAGCTGGGTTGTAAATCCGGGTGCAAATGGATTTTTTCTTCTCCATTCTATTAAGGCAGGAAGCAGTTCCTTTTTAAGCAGTTTTTTGTTCCCGATTAAATTATCATCCGCAAATAAAATTGATTCCGTTTTGCCGGTAGAAACGAGAACATCAAGTTCAGCAATAATCTGCTCCGGTGTTTTCACTCTTGGTCTTCTTCCGAATAGAGCAGTAACATCACAAAAATCGCATAAATATGGGCAGCCGCGGGAATATTGAACTATCGAATAAAGATATTTATTTAAATCAACCAGTTCCCACATAGGCGGCGGAGTTCGTTCAACATCTGCAAATTCCTTTGACTGATAAATTTTTTTCGGATTTCCCTTTTCAAGATCTTTTAAAAATTCAGGCAGGGTAATTTCTGCTTCATTTAATATAAAATGATCAACTCCATCAAAATACTGGTATTCATGAGTAAACAGCGGGCCGCCGGCAACTATTCTAGAATTATTTTCATTACAAATCTTTATTATTTCAAAAACACTTTTTGCCTGTACATTCATTGCGCTGATAAAAACATAGTCAGCCCAGGCAAGATCTTTTAAATTGAGAGAATCAGTGTTCAGATCGACAACTTTTTTCTCCCAGTTTTCAGGCAGAAGAGCGGCTACTGTTAAAAGTCCGATTGGAGGAAAAGATGATTTCCTGCCTGCTAATCTCACTGTCTCTTTGCAATTAGTAATGTTGTTAGGCATTTCAGGATAGAGTAATAAGATTTTCATTTTTGGGCTATAAAGGTTTTTGAAAGGAAATTGAAACAAAAAAAGTTTGTCTCTTTTATTCTCGATTTAATTAGGGTAAAAAAATATATAATTATCAATTAAATTAACAGCATTATTAAAAATAATGCCTTAAATTCTATCAGAATGTAAAATAAACAGATAAAACTTTTATATCTGACAATGTGTTTACCCTGACTGAGTTGTTAATTATATTAGAGAATAAGGTTTTATTGAACCGGGAATTTGAAGAAATTACTAAAATTTAAATTTTATGAAAAAAGATATATTATCCGGAAAGAAAATACTACTTGGAGTAACAGGTTGTATCGCTGCCTATAAATCAGTTTATCTTGTCCGGGATCTGGTAAAAAGAGGAGCGGAAGTTCGTGTTGTAATGACACCTTCGGCAACGGAATTTATTACGCCGCTTACTCTCTCTGCACTTTCCGGAAATGAAGTAATTGTAAATCTTTTTCCAAAATCAAAAAATGAAACAACTTCAATTAATACCTGGCATATAGATTACGCGCTTTGGGCGGACGTTATGATTATTGCCCCCGCAACTGTTAATACAGTAGCAAAAATTGCAAACGGATTTGCTGACAACGCTTTAACTACACTTGTCCTTGCTCTCCGCAGCCCGCTTATAATTGCCCCGGCTGCTGATGTTGACATGTATGAAAACAAAATTACTCAGAAAAATTTACAGACTTTAAGAGACTCTGGATTTTTTATTGTTGATGCGGAAGAGGGTGAACTTGCAAGCGGACTTAAAGGGAAAGGAAGACTTGCTGAAAACGATAAGATTGTTGATTCCATTGAATTAGTTCTTTCGGATAATAAAAAAGATCTGGTTGGTAAAAAAATTCTTGTTACTGCAGGACCAACTTATGAAGATATTGATCCAGTCAGGTATCTGGGAAATCGTTCATCCGGAAAAATGGGATTTGAAATTGCAAAATCTGCGTTTCTGAGAGGCGCTGAGGTTACTTTGATTTCTGGCCCGACTAACGAAATTGCCTACCCGGAAATAAAAACCGTAAATGTGAGATCTGCAAAAGAAATGAAATCGGCTGTTGAAAAAAATCTCAAAAATAATGAAGTACTTATTATGTCTGCCGCTGTAGCTGATTTCAAACCTGCAAAAGTTGCTGTAAAAAAAATAAAAAAAGAAGATAATCCGGAAACTATAAAACTAAACCGGACGGATGATATTTTATCCTCAATCAAAAAGGATAATAAAATTATTGTGGGATTTGCTCTTGAAACGGATAATGAATTGAGCAATGCAAAGAAAAAATTAAAATCTAAAAACCTTGATATGATAGTCCTGAATTCATTAAAAGACAAAAACAGCGGTTTTGAAGTTGATACGAATAAGATAAATATATTCTATAAATCAGGTAAAAAGAAAGAACTGCCTTTGATGTCAAAATTCCAGGCGGCAAATAAGATACTTTCCGAAATAGTGAAAATATCCTGAAAAAACTCATTATAAATTCTACATTATACATTGTAAATTGAACATTAAATGGCCCAATCATTAAAAGATAAATTAATACAGTCCCTTAAGGATCAAAAAGAAATTTTTGGTGATGATCTTTTGGAAGAAAACATAATCAATTACAGGAGAACAAAAATCGGTAATAATAAAATTTCAGAACCTGAAGCATTATTTCATGAGGAATGGGAATCAGCAGAAAATCTTGAGCAGATGAATAACTTAATCTGCAATTGCCAGAAATGTTCACTCGGGGCTACGAGAAACAAATTTGTATTTGGATCAGGAAATCCAACTGCGGATGCAATGTGTATAGGCGAAGGCCCGGGCGCGGATGAGGATGCTCAGGGTTTGCCTTTTGTTGGTCGTGCGGGAAAACTGCTGACAGATATTCTAAAGGCAATTGATTTTTCACGCGACGAAGATGTTTATATAGCTAACATTGTAAAATGCCGTCCGCCGGGTAACAGAACACCTCTTCCTGTTGAAATGGATACCTGCATGCCTTATTTGAAAAAACAGATAGAGCTTATAAAACCGAAGGTTATTTTGTGTCTCGGATTGACAGCAGCACAGGGACTTTTGAAAAAAAGAGATTCCCTGACAAATATGCGCGGAAATGTTTTTGATTTTGACACAGGGAAATTCACCACAAAACTTATGGTAACCTATCATCCGGCAGCTTTGCTCAGGAACCCGAACTGGAAAAGGCCTTGCTGGGAGGATGTGCAGAAATTCAGAAAATTATATGATGAATTAACTTCGTCTTAATCAATTTTCTCATCAGGACGGCGAATTTTTATCGTAAAAATTGATATATTTGATCAGAACTTGCTGTAAATTGAAGCCTCGAAAACGGGGCTTTTTTAATCTTAATTTTGATATTTACATGAAACTTTGGAACTTAAAATTTCTTGGAACAAGCTAAACTAATGGGAAAATTCAAAAAGCAAAATATAATACTGGAAGAAATTAAGCCTGCCAACATCAAACCACCGGCAGAGCCCGAAGTTGAAGCCGCAGTTTTGGGCGCGATGCTCATTGAAAAAGAAGCTGTACCGAAAGCAATTGAATTGCTGACAGCCGAAAGTTTTTATATGAAAGAACACAGGCTGATTTACGAAGCAATGGTTTCCCTTTTTGAGTCCGGCGAACCGATTGATACTGTAACTCTCTACGAAGAATTAAAAAAACGTGATCAGATTGAAGAAGTTGGTGGGGCGGTTTATCTGAGTAAACTTTCACAGAATATTTCTTCTGCCGCCAATATTGAATACCATTCAAAAATTATTCTTGAAAAAGAAATTTTGCGCAGCCTGATTACAAGTGCTCACAAAATTGCACAATCTGCATATGAAGGGACAGAAGACGCATTTGATATTCTGGATGAGGCAGAAAGGAAAATATTTGAAATTACTGAAAGTCATCTCAAAAAATCCTTCCAGGGAATGGACAGGGCAGTGCGTGATGCTATTGAATATATTGAAGCTATACATTCTTCATCTCACGATAAATTTTCCGTCCCGACCGGATTTTACGAACTTGATGAAATGCTCGGCGGTTTTCAGAAATCGGATTTAATAATTATTGCTGCCCGTCCATCAATGGGTAAAACAGCTTTTGCTCTTACACTTGCGCGAAATGCTGCTGTTGATCATAAAGTGCCGGTTGGTATTTTCAGTCTTGAAATGTCCACGATGCAGCTGATAATCCGTCTGCTTTGCGCAGAAGGTAGACTGAACGCACATCTTGTTAGAACAGGAAAACTTCCTAATGAAGAGGGAGTTAAACTGAGCAAGAATGCTCACAAATTAATCGAAGCTCCTATTTATGTTGATGATTCACCGGCCCAAACAGTACTTGAAATCCGTGCGAAGGCAAGGAGACTGAAAGCTGAAAAAGATATTGGTATGATAATTATTGATTACCTTCAGCTTATGCAGGGACCGGCGAGAGCGGAAAGCCGTGAGAGGGAAATTTCTCATATTTCTCGATCGCTAAAAGCCCTGGCTAAAGAATTAAACATTCCTATAATTGCTCTTTCACAGCTTAACAGGGCTGTTGAAACTAGAAATGATAAAAGACCGCAACTATCTGATCTCAGGGAGTCCGGCTCTATTGAACAGGATGCGGATGTTGTTATTTTCCTTAACAGGCCGGAATATTACGGAATAAAAACATTTGCGGACGATGCGAGCTCTACTGAGGGTATTGCTGAAATTATAATAGGTAAACAAAGAAACGGTCCTGTTGGTGATAAACGACTTGCGTTCGTAAAAGAATATGCACGATTCGAAAATCTTGCTCACCAGAGACAGATTGAAGAATATCATGCCCAGTCATCCGTTGGCGAGTTACCGGGCAATGAAGATATTATCTAACAAATTTAAATTCATAAAAATCGAAGAATGAAATTGAAGAAGTATATAATCGTACTGTTATTATTTTTTACTGGCTTTTCAAAGGCTCAGGTTTATTCACAAGCTGATATCAATACTTGTGTCCAGGAATTTCAAATGGTGATTGATCAGAAATTGACACACCAGCCTGTTGGGGAAATTATGGCTGCCATTGCCAAAAGTTTTATCGGTAAAATGTATATGGCGCACACACTGGAAGTAGCACAACCCGAAACACTGGTTGTAAATCTCAGGGGATTTGATTGTACTACCCTAGTGGAAAATAGTCTGACTCTCGCCAGAGTTTCCAAAATGAAAAAACCGACCGTAAAAAAATTTATGGAACAGCTTCAACTGGAAAGATACAGGCACGGAAAAATTGACGGGTATACTTCCAGACTTCATTATTTTACTGACTGGATATATGACGGGCAAAAAAAAGGAGTTGTAAAGGATATCACTAAAAAGCTTGGTGGCATACCTTATAATAAGAAAATTGATTTTATGAGCACTCACCGTAAAGCTTATAAACAACTAAAGAACGATAAATTCTATAAAGAGATTGGTGAAATAGAAAAGGAACTAAATAAAAGAAAATTATATTACATTCCGAAAGACAGCGTTGCCAAGATTGAAAGTAAAATAAAAGACGGCGATATTATAGCTTTTACAACAAGTATTCCCGGACTTGATGTATCCCATACAGCAATAGCTCTCAATATGGCTGATGGAAAAGTTCATATCATTCACGCTCCTGATGTTGGACAGCGTGTTAAAATCTCTTATGTTTCTTTGTCGAGATATATTGAAGGAAATAAGAAACAAACCGGAATAATTATAGCAAGGCCGCAGGAGCCGAAGAGATAGTTTTTTTATTAAAACTTCTTTTTTATTTCGTCCATAATTTCTTTAGAACTTAAAATTAAGACGTCATCATCCGGCATTAATTTCTCCCCAGGCTCTGGAAACACCATTTCATTGTCCCTTATTATCGCAACAATTTCCCAGTCCTCAGTTTCTTTATTTAAGCAACGATCTTTTATTAATGTATTTACGCAGGAATTTTTCTCAGAGATTTTTCCAAGGAATAATTGCTCGTTCTCTGTTAGTTTCACGGGAATTTTTGAATCTAGTAAAGGGAAAAGATTAATATTACCAAGAACTAAGGGATCAATTTTCTTTTTATCTTTAAGAATTGCAAGCGCCCGTTTCAAATGATCCATCCTGTGTGCCTGGGAATATGACTGCCTTCGCACCTGTGCCTCGTAAAGGCTTAAGTATTTTACGTTCAATTTTTCGGAAAGAAAATCCTGTACATAAAAACCGATTATTACTGCCAGTGCTGCAGGAACAAGCAGATTGTATCCTCCGGTCATTTCGGTGACCATGAGCAATGTAGCGATAGGCACACGTGCCGTGCTTCCGAATACTGCGGCCATTCCTACTATAGCAAATGCCGCTGAAGGTTGGTGGAAAATTTCCGCGAAGAGACCTCCAAGCATCGCACCAACAAATAAAGTCGGGGCAAACACGCCGCCTGAACCACCTGAGGAAACTGTCAGCGCAAATGCAATCATTTTTCCAAAGAGCAGTATAAAAAGTAATGAAAAGACCAGTTGACCGTTTATTGCCTGTTGTATCCAACCGTACCCGCCTCCAAGAACCTGTGGATATGCAAGAGCTATCAATCCGACTCCCAAAGCTCCTATAGCTGGCTTAAAATGGTCCCTTATCGGAATTTTTTTGAACAGATCACGCGTATAATAAAACAGGTTGGGAAGTAACGTTCCGATGATACCGCTCGAAATTCCCAGTAGCGCGTACCATGCGTAATCAATAAAATGCTCTGCGGCGAGATTACCGGGCACGTTAAACAAGGGTTTCCATCCGACAAAGACTGCATTTAATGCGTACGCTATAATTGAACCAAGCATAGTATAAATCAAAGCCTCGGTTTCAAATTCCATATCGCTGTATAGTACTTCTACTGCAAAAATTGCTGTACCGATAGGAGAACGAAAAATTGCCGACAAACCCGCGGCCATACCGATTAATACAAGCAGGCGTTTTTCCTTATCCGTGCGTTTTAATAGACCTGCGTAAATGGATCCGAAGCCCGCGCTGAACAATGCAGTAGGACCTTCACGACCAGCCGCACCACCCGAACCGATTGTAATTGCGGAAGCTAAAATTTTAATTGGAGCGACTCTTTTTCTTATAGTACCGCCCTGCCTGTGAAAAGCTTTGACCGCTGTATCAGTCCCATGTCCCTCCGCCTCGGGGGCGAAAGTGTAAACAATAAATCCGGATATTAATCCACCAATGACAAGGATAACCGGGATCAACCATAATCCGTAAGGGCCAATGTTTTCAGCCAGTTTTTTGCCTTCACTAGCGAGGCCGGGAGCGTTGTATTTTGCAATATAGTCGAAAAAAATTGTCTGAAAGAAATCGAGGAGCAGCCTGAAAAGTTCGGCGCCGAGCGCACCGATAATCCCGAGTATGAGGGTATCAAATAACAAGTGGGCTTGTTTTTTCATAAGAAAAGTAACTGCTTTGCTGTTTTAACCTGTTTGTTTGTAATATTTTATGTTACTAATGATATGTCTTATTTGCAATGCAAAAAAAGAAAGTCTCTTGCATGTTGATGTTAAAAGGGGATAAGTCTTATTTTTTAATGAGGCTAACGAGAGTCTTAATATTTTTTAAATCTTCTTTCATTTCTTTCCCCTTAGGTGTCTCAAGTATTTTTGGAATTTTTATTAGCCTTTTATCATTCATAATATTTGCAAATCCTTTCTTCCCAATAAACCCTTCCCCGATGTGTTCGTGCCTGTCAACCCTGCTTGCAAATTCTTTTTTACTGTCATTCATGTGGAAACATTTTAGCCTATCCAGTCCTATGATATCATCGAAATCTTTTATAACAGTATTATATTTTTTTGAATCTTTTATATCATAGCCTGCAGCAAATATATGTGCAGTATCTATACAGACGGTCATTCGTTTTTTATCATCAACCTGGTCAATTATTTTTTGAAGCTGTTCAAATTTATATCCTAATGTTGTTCCCTGACCTGCAGTAGCTTCCAGCATTGAAGTTACTTTGTAATTTTTAGTTTTATCGTGACAAATATTTAGTGATTCAGCGATTATTTTTATTCCTTCATCTTCGCCCTGTCCACTGTGGGAACCGGGATGAAAATTTAAATGTGGAATTCCCAAAAGTTCGCACCTCTGAAGTTCTTCCATCAATGCCTCCCGTGATCTTTTTAGCGTGTACTTATTTTTTGAGCAAAGATTTATAAGGTAAGAACTATGGGTAAGCACAAATTTTATCCCGGATTTTTCGAGCAGCTCTTTAAATTTATCAATCTCTTTTTCTTCGAGGGGTTTTGCATTCCAGCGGTTGTTGTTTTTTGTAAATATCTGCATAGCTGAAAATTTCATTTTTTCAGCTCTTTCAACAGCTTTATGAACACCGCCTGAAGTTGATGTATGTGCGCCTAAGAGTTGTTCCATGGTTTAAGACGTGATTATTTCTTTTACAGATTCTTCTATTGATTTAAGTTTTATGCCGTAGGATTGAAGTTTACTTGTATCCATCGAAACATCCTCTACCGCAGGATAATCGGGCAGATCCCCCATCGAAACTTTTTCAATTAGATTTTTATCAAACCCGGTCAGGTTGCATAAAACTTCACCCATTTCCAGCCTGCTTACTCTTTCTTTTCCGCCCAGGTTTATTATTTCTCCTTTTAGCTCAGAACCAGTAAGTTTGTTTATAATCCGGCCAGCTTCAAAAAATGAAAGCGGAGTTCTGTACTGATCATAAAAAAGTTTAACAGGGTTGTTGTTCTCAAAATTTTCATACATTTGATGAAAATGAGTCTTCTTATTACCGATTCCAAATCCGAACAGCAGGGCCGTACGAAATATCAGATAATTGTCTAAAGTTTCCTGTATTTTAATTTCACCCATTAACTTAGTCTCAGCGTACAAAGAAGCCGGAATTAATTTCGCGTCTTCTTTCAGCATTGATCCACGGTAGCCCGCATAAACAAGATCAGTTGATATGTAAATTAGTTTCGCGGAAAATTTATCACAGAGTTCTGCAATATTTTTTGTAGCTGTTACATTAGTATTGTATACAGCGCCTGAATCAACTGGACCTGATACCATCGGGTTTGCTATTGCTGCAGAATGGATTACAATTTCTGGTCGGTACAAATTAATAATGCTACTAATATTTTTTCGGTTTGTTATATCGATTTGAATTGAATTATGATCTATACAATTTCCGGTATTGCTATGGAATGTAGTGAGTAGCTTAAATTTTTTTGACAGAGCCATATTCAGGTATTGACCCAATACTCCATTACCACCAGTAATTAGGATTTTCATATAAGGCTAAAATTTATTTGCAGGATTGGCTAACGAATTAATTATAAGAAATAGATATTGCTACCACTATAAACTAAAGTTTGTTTTGATACCTGCTATATAATAATTAATTGAGAAGGTGTCAAACGATGTATGCTGAGCTGCCAGTATTAGCGTAAACTTTTTTGCTGGTGAATATTCAAGCTGCCCGAAAATTAAATTCTTTTGTGTCTCATCCTGATTAAAAATTGTCAGGAGATCGGGATCAAAATAATAAGCACGTTTCCCTATCATACCACCGGCTTTTAATAATACATTGGGGCCTGGCATAAAATGAATCTTTGCTGCTACTGAAGTAAGATTACGGCCATCTTTTAACCTGACATAGTTTGGCCTTACAGAAAGAAAAACACGTTGCCCGACAATCCATTCTAACCTTCCTGTAAATTGATTGGTAGTCTGCTGAATAATCCCTCCATCCATATTCAAATGGACATAGGAAACCCCGAGGTAGACCTTCCCAATTCTAAAAAAGATACCTGGATTTAAAATATTCGTTTTGTCTTTATAACTATACCCGGTATTTTCAGCATAATCACCGCCCAGGTAAGCATAATTAAATTTCAAATAAACAGGATCGAAAGAAAAAATTGTCCCGGCAATGTAAGTCTTCTGATCGTATTTCCAATCTGTTGTATTGATTCTTAGATTATCATAACCCAAAACCAGGGTGTGTTTTAAGTTAAATACCAATGGTACATAGCCTGCATAAGAATTTGAAGAGGCGTTAGATGAATAATTACCGTACGTATAATAAAAAGCGGGATAAACAGAAAGTGAATCTGCTTTGACTAATACTGAAATTATAAGGGATAAAAAAATAACCCGGAAAAACCTACTCATTCTCAGTCCTCCAATTTTTTCAAGCCTTCGGTTGCTGATTCATCGTTTTCATTCATCATAAGTGCTGAGGTCAATAATTGCTTTGCTTTTTGTTTTTCCCCGAGATAAAGATATGTCCAGCCCAGGGAAAGATTTACTTCATACTCGGCAGGATAAAGTGTAAATACTCTTTCGAGATATTTTTTAGCATTTGAGTAGTCACCTTTGTTCATGTAAATTTGTCCGAGACGTAAATTAGCGTAATAATTTTTCACATCAATTTTTAATATTGCCAGATAAAGATTAGTTACATCATCCCATTCATTAAGCGCTCCCAGAGGAAGTGTAAGCCCGAGTCTGGCTTCAATACTATTATTTTGTTGACTTATAGCTGCGGTGTAAAATTTTCTTGAATTTTCATAATCCTCAACTTTGTAATAAAGCCAACCTAGCCGCATGTTCATAAGGTAAGAATTATTCCCAAAAGAATTTTTAACGAGAACATCAAGCGCTTTTTGGTAATCATTATTTGCTTCATATTGAAGGGATTCGTTGAAAGTTTTTACTTTATTATTTCCCTGTGCATTTATGGAATAATTATTAAGTAATATTATTGAAGAAATAATTATTATCCCAAATATTAAATGCTTTTTCATTTTAATTGTCCTCCTTTTTTACCGCATTAGCTGTAAAAATATTTTTATCATTTTCAGATGTTTTTATTCCCTTTATGTTGCCGTCGTCATCAATGAAAAGTGAGCCGGATATTTCTTTATTATAAAAGGAGAATAGCCCTGTGCCTTTTATCTCTATATTATTGTTAATTGTATATCCATTTTCATCTTCGGTTATCTGCTTATAAGCAAATTCTCCCCTTGCTGTTATTTGTTGCTTAAATAATAGGAAAAATTCCGAAATATACCTTGTGAAATTATTCAACAGTTTTGAAAGCTGATACTCATCCTTCCAGGTTAGTTTTTCATTATAGCACAAAGGTACCTTTACAGAAAGCAGATAAAAATTATACAGTGCAGATTTTCGTTTACCTACATAATTTGTCAGATAGAAGATTTTATCAGTCGAATAAATATGGGCCGTCTCACCAAATGAATTTTCAATAAATAGTGTATTGAAAGTATCAACTTTGATTTCCCATTGCTCAGTAAGCGTTTTCCCTTTGTTATCATAATTAAACTTTAATTTATCACCATATCTGAATTTGAAAGCCTTCTTGATAATAGAGTGTGTTTCCGGCGCCTGCACGTGTGTGTTTTCCTCAGGGTATTCAAATGTTTTTAATTCAACTTTGTTATTCTTTCGCTCAATGAAATATGCAATCGGGAATTTTATTGTTTTATCTCCAAGCTTGTCAGTAGCCTGAAATTGAAAATGAATATGCGGTGACGGAGAGCGTCCGCTGTTTCCGCAAAGACCAATAACTTTACCTTTTTTAATTTCTTCGCCTTCTTCTACTTTTATTGAATCAGGCTCAAGGTGGGAAATTGAAGAAAACAATCCTTTACCATGATCTGTAATTACGGTGTTTCCCCAATTTTGTTCAAGATTTATTTCGCCTACCGGATTATTCGGAATTCCATCAACAACCTTTACAACTTTTCCATCCAGCGGAGAAATTACAGGAATTTTATGGGTGTAATATTCCTCAAGAGCGGTTCCTTCATCTTTGTATTCTTTATTTTGATCATCAGTAATCACAAAATCCCAGGCATATTTCCAGTCATTTTTGTGGGTTAATTTACCATCAATTCCCTGCGGAATAAAAAACTCACCAAAGAAAGGAAGTTCTGGAAACAAAAATTTGAATCTTTCAAATCGTGTTTTTCTGTTCTGGTGATAATAATAATTCTCTTCGGGTGAGCCCGGTTGAAAATACAGCAGTGCAAGGTCACTTTGTTCTTGCCTGAATTTAAGACTGTAAAGTATTGACAATACTATAAAATTAAAGGGAAGAACAAGAACCGGGAGATCATAATAAGAAAGCAGCTTAATAAAAAACCCGGTAATTATTATCACCATAACTGTTGAAATGATTACCAATGGCAGAGATTTTTTTGAAATTATAACCAGGTTTCCGCCAAGAGCAAATGCTGTAAGTATTGAGTTAAAGCTTGCGAGGACCAATATATTATCAAACTGTGCAGGAATAATTAATTGCAGGAAAAAATAATTAAGTGTAAATGCAATTATGCTCAGCATAAACATTACGCGTGAGAAAAATAAAACTGCAACAGTAATTATTATCCCTGTCAAAAGGCTGGGCTGAAATAAAATAAGTGCCATTGCCTGGAAATATTTTTTTACAACATATGGAACAAACCAGAGGAAAGAATAATCGATGTAATGAAGCTGATTTAGATTTATAAAATCATAGTTGGTTAAAAAGATAATAAAAATATATAACGTAATTATAAACGGTAAACTAAAGCCCGGAAGATTAAATCCTACGGCCATGTAATTTTCCAGGACGCTGGAAATAAAAAATGTAATTACAAGGAATACCAGTATTATGAAAAATAAAAATGGAGTAACCTGAAAATAAAATGCTGAAGCAGTTCCAAATAAAATTCCGTTAAAGCCATAAAAACCATTTCTGATTTTAGTCTTATCGAAGTTTAGATATATAGCCAGGAAGTTTGAGATCAGGCCGCCAAGCAAAGCAAGAGTACCGAGTTCAGGGACAATAAAAGTGGATAGTAAAGCTACAATGCCAAACCACTTTCGGTTGCTAAAAAAAATCTGTGCGTAGCTGAAGAATAAAGAATCCAGAAAAAACTTCATAAGTAAATTCCTGATTTATTTATTGTCAGATGATAAAAGTTTTTTCGGAGTCTGTTCCTGCTGCATAATATAATCGAGAGTTTCAGCCTTTCTTATAAGTTCAACAGATTTATCGGACATTATCATAACAATATTTGGCCTGAGCGTTATGAACTGCATCCATTGCGTCATGTTATAGGCACCAACATATTGAATAACGAGTTTATCGCCTTTCTTTAATGAAGGTAGATTTATACCGTCTGAAATACAGTCAATATTCATACAAAGCGGTCCGTAAATTGTCGAATCTTCCATATGAACTCCGCCTTGCTGTGCCGGGGAAATATTATGCTTGTACCAAAAACTTGTGAACATAAGATTTACGCCCGCATCAATTATTACAGCCTTCCTTCCCGATGATAGACGTTTGTTTGCAATTACAGAGGTTATTAAATAGCCGGCGTCGTCAATTAATGATCTTCCGGTTTCCAAAATTAAAAGCGGTAATTCATCATCCTTTGTGGCAAGATCAAACAAACCTGTAGAAATTGCATCCGCAAATTGTTCAAGTGTCGGAAGCACCTGTTCCGCAGGCAGGTACTGACCTATCAAAGTATTATTAGAAGGAAAACCCCCGCCAAGGTCAATATAGTCTAGTGAGATTTGGAACTGGGATTTTATACTTTTTGCCAGTGTCGCAAGATTGGCCGCCGCTATTCTGTAGGCATCTGCAGTCATCATATAAGTTCCGATGTGAGTATGCAGCCCGGTCAATTGCAATTTTTTGCTCATTATTATTCTTTTAATTGCGTTCCAGGCTTCGCCATTTTCATAATTAAACCCGAAACGATCCCATTTGGGATATACGCCAACATCCATATTCACTCTGATTGCGACCTTGGGTTTCAGATTATGTTTTTCAGCAAGTTCAATTATTTTGTATAACTCATCAAAATGATCAATATGAATTTTTGAATTTAATTTAATTGCCTTCAAAAGTACCACATCACTTTTATCCGGCCCGTTAAAAATTATATTTTCACCTTTTACTCCCAATTTAATTGCGCGCTCATATTCAAATTCAGAGACTACTTCTGCCCAGGAACCCTCACTATGAAAAACTGAACATACAGCATTTAAGTAATTTGTTTTGTAAGACCATGCAAATTGAACTTTCGGATAACGATTCTTAAAAACTCTGTTTGCAGTTCTGAAGTTTTGCCTGATTTTGTTTTCAGAAAGAACGAAGAGTGGTGAATTGAATTTTTCCGCCAGTTCTTTTACAGGAACTCCATCAATTTCTGAAATTATTCCTGCAGTGGTTTTTGAGCCAAATTTATTCATTAGGCCGGAATTGTGTTTTGAAATAACGGGTCTTTCATAAATTAATTTTTCCATCATATTTCTCCCTGAATAGCAATTTTCTCAAATGTTTTCATATCTGAAAATAGATCCCACGATGAACGCACAAACATTTTCCCAACCTCATATTTTGAATATGGTGCAACTTTCTCTCCCATTGCAAGTTTTACCAGGGCCGCCGGGAGATTTTGTCCTGCTGCAGGGGCCAGCAGAGTCCAGGCCGGGAAACGTGGATTTATTTCCAGTAAATAATATTCTTTTGTCTCTTTTGATTTTAAGTATTCCAGTTCCATCCCACTTTTCCATTTTAGCTTTTTAATAATTTTGTGGGAAAGTTCCATTAGATTTTGATCATCAATTGTAACACCCGACCAGCCTTTGCCTTTATCTGTTATATATAATTTCCTCATCGGTACTGCTCCAACGGTGTTACCTTCACCGTCGCCGAGAGCAACTACATTAAATTCATCTCCTGAAATGAATTCTTGGATAATTATCGGGAATCCCCATTTGCCCGCAAGCTTTTGAAATTTTGAAAGAGTTTCTTCAAAATTATTTGTTATATAGGCTTCATAAAATATTCCTTTAACAACAACCGGATATTCAAATTTTTCCGATGCTTTGTAAATATCCTGGTAAGAAGTAATGGTGATATTTTTTGGGACCTTTATACTATTGTTTGAACAAAAATCAAAAAGTTTATCCTTTGCGCGAATATTTAATTGTTCGGTAGTAGGCAGAAAGGTTTTTATTCCAAGGTCTTTTAATTTATCACTTAACTTTGCAAATGCATAAAGCTCTGAATCAAGAGTGGGAATAATGAGATCAAGTTTTTCTTTTTTGTGAATCTGGACAATGCGTTCAAAAAAATTATCGAGTCCGCTTGAGGGATATGGAATTAAATAGCATTTATCAGCAATATTTTCCATATACAATCCGGGTTCAAGGCTGTCATAAAGCAGCCCGATAATTTTTCCCTTAATGTCTGAAAATTCTTTAATGCTTCGGATAACCGGAACACCCGGACCGGGATTATCTGTTGCGTTAAGCCCTGTTACTGCTATGTTCATGATTCTTTCGCCAGATCATAATTTTTTAATTGACTGAGAAAATCATCAAGATCTCTTTCAGCCGTTTCCCTGTCTACATCGAATTTCTCAAGGACAACATCAATAATCTCATCAAAATTTTTTCCTTCTTTAAGGTTTTTAATTATCTCAGTGCCCATAGCGTTTACAGTAAAAGTTTCTCCTGTAGTAGGAAAAAATAAAAAACCTGAGTCGCTGATTGCCAAATTTTCTTTGATTTTTAACTGGCTCATAAACTTCTCCCGAATGAATGTATTTCGTTTTCTTAAAAGAATTGTCCCCGTAATTAGATGCGATAAAATAAAATAGCGATTTAAATAAAAGGATATTTTTCAATCCTTACAAGTTAAATCGCATAAACTTCAAATATGTTTATTAAATAGACAATATTAATCGGTAAATGGTTTATTATACTTTAAATATTAGACGTAAAAAAAGCTGATATTCCTGCGGTCAAAATTAATTTTAATTTAATAGCCGATTATTTATAAATTTGCAAAATGAATTGATATATTAGCTTATTGAAAAAATTATAAAAGGTTAAAATTGACTCTTAAAGAGAAAATATCCAAGATAAAAATAGTACTGACTGACATCGATGGTGTATTGACGGACGGCGGCCTTTATTATAATGATGAAGGTATTGTTATGAAAAAATTCTTTGTAAAGGATGGAATGGGAGCAGTTCTTCTGAAAGAAAAGGGGATAGAAGTTGGAATAGTTACATCCGATAACTCAGATATAGCCATTGCAAGAGGAAAAAGGTTAAAACTTGATCTTGTCTATAATAGTGTAAAAGACAAAAAAAAAATTATGAATGAAGTATGTTTTGTGAGAAATTTGAACCCTGAAAATATTGCTTTTATCGGAGATGATGTGAATGATCTCGGAATTTTGCAAATGGCCGGTTTGAGTGCCTGCCCTAATGATGCAATTAATGAAGTAAAAAATGTAGTGGATTATGTTTGTCAAAAAGATGGCGGAAAGGGTGCATTCAGGGAACTGGCGGATATGATAATCAGTGGCGGGTAATTACTGACTTTGGTTTTTGAAATGTTGTTTGGTAAATTTAATAAATATTTGTTGTGGTAGTATGAAAAAATTATTTGGAATTGTAACTCTTTCATTTTTTCTCTCTCTTTCTGTTTTTGCACAGGATAGCGAGTATTTTGATGCCCCGTTTGGTGGGGGAGGCGGATACACACCAGGGTGGTATTTTCCTAATGTCGACCAGGTAAATTTGCAGTTGAAATCTTTCGGAGTTCCGGAGATTTCTAATAACGGGTTCTATACTTCC
This sequence comes from uncultured Bacteroidota bacterium, assembly GCA_963783855.1. Taxonomy (GTDB): domain Bacteria; phylum Bacteroidota; class Ignavibacteria; order Ignavibacteriales; family Ignavibacteriaceae; genus JAKAGZ01. The sequence continues at coordinate 2,720 of CAWAPE010000001.1, read as the reverse complement.
GGTGGTGCAGGGTTTATTTATATTGGTTTTATTCCACAGTTAAGAGTTGGTGGAATGGGATTCGGAGGTTCCACTACTAGTTCCGGAATGATTAACGGCGAGAACAGGGAAGCAAAATATTCTTTAAGCGGAGGCGCTTTAACTTTAGAGTACACGTTACCTTTTGTACGCACTTTCGGTATCTCAATAGGCGCTATGATAGGACGAGGGAATTTGAAGGTTGAGATTTACAAAAACAATGGTTCATTTGAATGGGCAAATGTCTGGGCGGAAGCGTCGAAAGCATCAACTCCATATTACAGCAGAACCATTAATGATAAATACTGGATATTTAGCCCCACTATTAATTTTGATATACCTGTTCAGCGGTTTGTTACACTTAGAATTGGTGCAGGCTACCAATTTACATTTGGCGATGACTGGACAATAGAAAATGATCAATCATTGAATAATGTTCCATCAAATCTAAATGGAAAAAGTTTCTTTCTACAATCAGGAATTTTTATAGGATTTTTCTCTTATTAATTATGAAAAATATTTTAGTAACAGGCGGAGCGGGATTTATAGGCAGCAATTTTATCAATCATATCCTTGATGAAAGGGATGATTATAATATTGTTAATCTTGATAAGTTAACATATGCCGGAAATCTTGAAAATTTAAAGTCATCGGAAGGAATGAAAAATTATCATTTCATTAAAGGTGATATTACAAATTCCGAACTTGTAAATTATATTTTCGAAAGATATAAGATTAAACGTGTAATTAATTTTGCCGCAGAATCTCACGTTGACAGAAGTATTCTTGGGTCGGAAATATTTTACCGGACAAATGTAATAGGTACAAATGTTCTATTAGAAACCGCACGGAGATACGAAGTTGAAAAATTTCTGCAGGTCTCAACAGATGAAGTATATGGAAGTCTAGGTAAAGAAGGGCTTTTCACTGAAAAGACACCACTCTCGGCTAATAGTCCATATTCATCAAGTAAAGCGGGCGCTGATATGATGGTGCAGGCGTTTTATCATACTTATGGTATGCCTGTTGTCATCACAAGATGTTCTAATAATTACGGTCCTTTGCAATTTCCTGAAAAGCTTATTCCATTAATGATAATTAATGCATTGAATAATAAGAAACTTCCAGTTTATGGCGATGGAATGAATGTACGCGACTGGATTTATGTTATTGATCATAATAAAGCAATTGACCTGGTTTTTGAGAAAGGTAAGATTGGCGAAGTTTATAATATAGGCGCAAGTAATGAAATGCCTAATATTGAAATTATTAAATTGATTTTGAAGCATCTCGAAAAATCGGAAGACCTAATTGAATATGTTAAAGACAGACCGGGACACGACAGGCGATATGCAATTGATTCATCAAAAATTCAGAATGAATTAGGGTGGAAGCCCGAGTTTACATTTGATCTTGCAATTGATAACACTATTAAATGGTACCTAGAAAACAAAAGCTGGTGGGAAAGAATAATTTCCGGTGAATACCAAAAATATTATGATTCGCTCTATAATAACAGGTAGATGAAATCTTTAGGAATTAAAATGAAAAAAACTTTTGTAATACTGATAATAATTTTTGCTGTAAATATTTCATTTTCACAAACGGATAATAAATCCGGTTTGAACTCATTGTTGAATAACCCGACAATCAGCGTTACCGTGGGCGGAGATTTTCCAATTACCGGCTCTTTCCCTGCATTCATTAATGAAAGAGTTGATCAGTTTGTTACAAGAATGTATATCAATGCCCGCGAAAAAGCTTTAGCAAATATAACTGACCCGGATTTATTAAAACAGATTAATGAAAAGCTAAACCAATATTCACTCAGGGACATAACTTTAAAAAGATCATCGGGGGAAACAATAAAGATTGATCTTTTGAAATTTAGAATTAACGGTAATTTTAAAAATAATCCATATCTAAAGAATGATGATGTACTAATTTTTCCTGCGGCGGATCTGGAAAGAAATTTTTTTAGTATATCCGGAGCGGTAAATAAACCGGGCAAATTTTATTTTGTTGATGGCGATAAACTTTCCGACGCTATTGAACTGGCCCAGGGAATTAATAAAGCATATCAAAATGTTACTAAAGCAGAAATTGATAGGCTGGATTATAATGGCGATAAATTAACTGCAAAAATTATTGATATAAATGCCGATGTTTCTTTACAAAGAGGAGACAGGATAATAATACTGGCAGATGAAACACAGAAAAAGGATTTTTCCGTTATTGTAGCCGGGGAAGTTAACATGCCGGGGAAAATACCAATTACAAAAGATGCAACAACTCTAAAAGATGTTATTAAGAAAGCTGGTGGATTTACAGGAAATGCTTCGCTTAAAAGATCCCGCCTTTTTACCGGTAAAAGTATTATGCCGATTCTAGAGAAACAATTTGGTATGAATTTCTCAGAGAATGGGAAACTTGATTCAAAAGAATTAGAACAAAAATATTTTAATTTTGAAAATTATCTGATGGTTAGGATGTCAAATATTACTGAACAGGACTCGGCCTATTTTTACCTTGAAAACCAGTTAAGGCTAACAGCAGATGGTGGCTCAATTGATTTCACAAAACTTAATGAAGAAAACTCTGAGGCCTCAAAATATATTGTAAAGGATAACGATGTAATTATTATTCCACAAAAAGAAAAAGTTGTTTATGTATTCGGACAGGTAGCAGAACCCGGCCGAATT